>NZ_JBJDOM010000001.1:0-1900268 GCF_044901155.1 Sphingomonas sp. NPDC079357 | reverse complement strand
CTTAACTTCTGACGAACCCCATGCACCTTGAATGCACAGAACCCGCAGAGCCGCCGCCCACATGTCCCTTCATCTTACCTACAATGTCAAAGAGCCCGCCGACAACAAACCAGACAACCGATCAATCCCGCTATCCCTAGCGAAAGACCGCTGTCCGTCCATGTGGCGACCAACAAAACCGCGCCTCAGTAGGTGCGCCCCGTCGGTGAACAGCCCTCTAGGCGCATGCCGCGGAGCCGTCAAACACTTTTTGCAATTTTATGTCGTCACGACCGCAACACCGCGGAAAACAGCGAAATTTTCGCAGCGTTTCTGTCTCCGCTCCGTCATGAAGCGCGAATCACGCTTGCTGGATGTAGTCACGCATCGCCGCGGCATCGGCTTCGATCCGGTCGATCCGGTGTTTGACGAGATCTCCGATTGAGACGATCCCGATCAGTCGGCCGTGTTCGACCACCGGCAGATGTCGTATCCGCCGATGCGTCATCAACGACAATGCCGCGAGGATCGAATCGTCGCGCGTCGCCGTCAGCGGCTCGGCGGTCATCACGGCGCCGACGGGGGTGGCGAGCAACGCCGTCGCATCGTTGGCGGCGTCGGCGAGCAGGCGGATCATGTCCCGTTCCGAAAAGATGCCCTGGACCGCGCCGCCCTCGTCGACCACCGGTATGGCGCCGATACGATGACGCGCCAGAGCGGCGATCGCCTGTGACAAGGGAAGGTCGGTCGGGATGGAGACGACGTCGGTCCCCTTCTGCGCGAGGATGGCTGCGATCGTCATGATCCCCTCCGATGATATCCGCGATCTAGCGTCGCCGGGGCATCATCCTCTCTTTGTGCGCAAAAACAAGCGGCTCCGGAAACGACGACGGCCGGCGCTCCCGTTGGGAACACCGGCCGCACATCGACTGCCCGGGCAAAGTCTTATTCGGCTGCGGCCGCCTCGGCAGGCGTCGCACGGACGCGACGACGGCGCGGCTTGGGGGCCTCGCCTTCTTCGCCAACCACCGGCTCGGCCGTGACGCCAAGCGCGGGCGGGAGACGATCCGCATCGAACGCGGGTGCCTGGTCGGCGGGCGCCGCGGCCTCTTCGCGCGGCTTGCGGGTACGGCGGCGACGCGGAGCGGCATCGTCCTCACCGGCCGCGATGGTCACGTCGGGCTCGGATACGACAGCCTGTTCGGACTGCTGCTGCTCGACATACGCAGGACGGCTGTCGCGTTGGCGGTCACCGCGTGAACGATCATCGCGTGAACGATCATCACGCTGACGATCATCACGCTGACGATCATCACGGGGGCGATCATCGCGCTGCTGCGCCCGCTGGTCACGGAAGCGCTCGCCGCGACCATTATTCTCGGTCTCGCTGGCGCGCGGCTGCTCGTCGGCGCGGATCGAATCGCCCTCGTCGCCGAAGTCGTCGCCGTCGTCGAACTGATCGAAATCGTCGCGCTGCCGGCGCATCGGCTGCTGATCGTCCGACCGGCCGCGCTGGTCGGCGAGAACACGGAAATAATGATCCGCGAATTGCAGATAATATTCGGTGTTGACGCGATCACCCGCCATCTGCGCGTCGCGGGCCATGTTCTTGTACTTCTCGAGCAGCTGAGCCGCATTGCCGCGCGCGCGACTGTCGATCCGGTTGCCGCTGTCACGCTGCCCATGGCCGCCGCCGCCACCCTGACGCTGCTGGCCACCACCACGGCCGCGACGGCGACCGTTCTGACGGTTGTTGATCAATTCACTGTCCTCGTCCTGGAACCAAAACCGGCATTCGCTCCCGATGCACGGGTTGCAATCGTTCCCCGGCGCCGCGACCATTTCGGTAACGCGGGCCTGCCATGGCCACCGGACTGCAGCGGCTGATGACGAAGGGAGGGCAGGCGCGCCATCCAACGCATGTCGGTGAGTTCGCGAGCCCCTGCGCCGTCTCTAGACGCACGGCCGTCGTTCTCAAAGCAAAATATTGGGTATCGCCCCGCCGAATTCAAGGCGTGACCACCAGACAGCGATCGCGATCACCCAGATCGCGACGCAACGTGACCGACAATCCCGCCGCGCGGAACAAGGCTGCGGCGGATTGCCCCTGCGTCGCGCCGATCTCCACGCATGCGACCGCGCCGGTTCCGAGCAAGGCAGGGAGCTGCACGGCGATGCGACGGTAGTCGTCGAGCCCGTCGCTTCCGGCGAACAGCGCCGCGGCGGGCTCGTAGCGAGAAACTTCGTCGGGAAGCACCGCCGCCGTTTCGATATAAGGCGGGTTGGCGAGAACGAGGTCGAAGATATCGGCGATGCCGTCCGCCCAATCGCTCCGGACGAAATGCGCGCGGTCCGCCATGCCAAGCGCCGCGGCGTTGCGGCGCGCATAGTCAACCGCGACCGGCGAGGCGTCGACGCCCCGCCCTCTCGCTTGCGGCCATTGATCGAGCGCGGCGAGCAGCAACGTGCCCGGGCCGGTGCCGAGGTCGAGGATGCGCCGCGGCCCGGCGGTGTCCGCGAAATGATCGACCGCGGCCTCGATGAGCGTCTCGCTGTCGGCGCGCGGGATGAGGACGCCGGGACCGACTTCGAGGTCGATCGTCCAGAAGGCGCGAGTACCGGTAATGTAGGCGACCGGTTCGTGGCGCGCGCGACGCTCGACGAGCGCGGCGAAGGCGGGCGGCACGGGATGGTCGTCGAGCGTGAGCAGCAGGCGGTTGCGGTCGATACCGAGCGCATGGGCGAGCAGCAGCTCGGCGTCGAGTCGCGCGGTGGCCGAGAAGGCGAAGCGCGCGGCGGCGGCGCGGAGGGCGTCGCGAGGGGTTGTCATGCGGGGATGCGCAGCGCGAATGTTGCGAATGTTGAGACGGTGGTGCGGCGTCTCAACATTCGCCACCCAGCCGTCGTTGCGAGTGTAGCGACGCCATCCAGAGCGCCCGGGTGGCAACCCTGGATTGCTTCGCTGCGCTCGCAATGACGATGGGGCATAGGAACCGTTCTGACCGAAAGAGGTGAGGATAGCGTGACAGGGCGGCTGTAGGACAGCACCGCGGCGAAGCCGCGTCGTCGGACGGGGCATGGCCCCGCCGGCCGCGCTTGGCTGAGTCCTGCCGCGGGATGCGACAGGCCAGCCGGCGCGCTACGCTTCCAGTGTCGCCAGCCGCTCCGCTTCGTCCTCGGCGATCAACGCCCCGATCAGTTCGTCCATCTCCCCCGCCAATATTTCCGGCAAGCGGTGGAGAGTCAGGTTGATGCGGTGATCGGTCACGCGCCCCTGCGGGAAATTGTATGTGCGAATACGCTCCGAGCGGTCGCCCGAGCCGACCATTGCCTTGCGCGTGCCCGAGCGTTCCGCGGCCAGCCGCTCGCGTTCCGCCTCGTAGAGCCGCGTCCGCAACACCTTGAGCGCCTTGGCCTTGTTCTTGTGCTGCGACTTTTCGTCCTGCTGGATCACCACCAGACCGGTCGGCAAGTGCGTGATCCGCACTGCCGAATCGGTGGTGTTGACCGACTGCCCGCCCGGCCCCGACGAACGATAGACGTCGATGCGCAGGTCCTTCGCCTCGTCGATCTGGACGTCGACGTCCTCGGCCTCTGGCAGCACCGCGACGGTTGCCGCGGAGGTGTGGATGCGCCCGCCGCTTTCAGTGGCGGGCACGCGCTGGACGCGGTGGACGCCGCTCTCGAACTTGAGCTTCGCGAACACGCCGGTGCCGGTGACGCTGGCGACGACTTCCTTATAACCGCCGGCATCGCTGTCGGAGCCGGAGATCAGCTCGACGCGCCAGCCCTGCCCCTCGGCAAAGCGCTGGTACATGCGGAACAGGTCGCCCGCGAACAGCGCCGCCTCATCGCCGCCAGTGCCGGCGCGGACCTCGAGCATCGCCGAACGCTGGTCGGCGGCGTCGCGCGGGAGCAGCGCCAGCGCGAGCCGACGGTCGGCGGTGTCGAGCGCGGCGCGGTTGTCGCGCAACTCCTCCTCGGCCATCGCGCGCAGCTCGGCATCGGCGTCACCGGCCATGAAGGCGAGGCTTTCGGCCTCCTGCCGCAGCCGGCGCACTTCGCTGGCGGCCTGCGCGACGGGTTCGAGCTCGGCATATTCCTTCGACACCGCGACGAAGCGGTCGCCGTCGAGATTGCCGGTCGCCATCTGCGCGGCGAGTTCGTCGCGACGCGCCTCGATCTGGCGGATGCGGTCGATCGAGATGCTGGTCATGCCTGCGCCTCGATCGTCATCCCGGCCCTGAGCCGGGAGCCCGCTTCTGCGGCGACGTCGGAAAGGCAGCGGGGTCCCGGCTCAAGGCCGGAGCGACGGGGGAAGCGCAGGGTCACGCGAGAACCTCGGCGAGGCGCGACGTGTCGCCGCGCAAAACGCGGCCGCGGGTCGCGACCGTATCGCCGTCCATCGCGAAGGTCAGCGTCTCGGCCGGGTCCAGCTTGAGTGCCTTGTCATAGCGCTTCTTGGGCGAGCCGGTCGCAACCAGTTCCGCCGACACGCCGGCGCGACGCAGCCTGGCGAGCGTCGCCACCGCTTCGGTATGCGCGGCGTCATTCTCGACCACCAGCACCACATCAGGCCGCGCCGCCGCCGGCTCCTCCAGCAGCATCGCTAGCCGCTCGACGCCCGCCGCCCAGCCCACGCCCGCGGTCGCCGGGCCACCGAGGCTCTCGACCAGGCCGTCATAGCGCCCGCCGGCCAGCACGGTGCCCTGCGCGCCGAGCCGGTCGGTGACGAACTCGAACGCGGTGTGGCGATAGTAATCGAGCCCACGCACCAGCCGCTCGTTACGGGTCCAGCGCACGCCGGCCGCGTCGAGACCCTTCTGCACGCTTTCGAAGAACGCACCGGCTTCCGCGCTCATATAGGCGTCGATGCCTGGCGCGGCGTCAGCGATCGGGCGGTCGCGCGGGTCCTTGCTGTCGAGGATGCGCAGCGGGTTCTTGTCGAGCCGTGTCAGGCTGTCCTCGGACAGCTCGCCGCGATGCGCCGCGAAATGCGCGACCAGCGCGTCGCGCCATGCATCGCGGGTCGCGGCATCGCCGAGCGTGTTGAGTTGCAGCGTCACCCCGTCGGCGACGCCCAGTTCCTGCAAAAGCTGATCGGCGAGCGTCAGCAATTCGACATCCGCCGCCGGCTCGGGCGCGCCGAGCACCTCGGCGTCGATCTGGTGGAACTGGCGATAGCGGCCCTTCTGCGGGCGCTCGTAGCGGAAGACTGCGCCGCTGGTGACCAGCTTGAGCGGCGCGAATTGCTGCCAGCCATTGGTGATGTACGCGCGCGCGATCCCGGCGGTGAATTCGGGCCGCAGCGTCAGCAGGTCGTCGCCCTTATCGGGGAAGGTGTACATCTCCTTCGAGACGACGTCGGTGGTCTCGCCGATCGAGCGCGCGAAGACCTGCGTGTCCTCGAACACCGGCACCTCGACACGCTCGAAGCAATAGAGCCGGCGGACGCGATCGAACGTGTCGAGCACATGCGCGAAGCGGCGTTGCTCGTCGCGGAAGATGTCCTGCGTGCCGCGCACGCGCTGCGGGGTGGGAATACGGGCCATAAGAACGTGCGCTACTAGTCGGCGCGTCGCCCAAGCGCTAGCGGCTGTTCGCATGGACGATCGTGCGCGCTGGTGGGGATTGGGACGGCGGATCGCACCGCCGCGCTTCCTGCTGTTCGTGGTGGTGCTGGTCGCCGCCGTCGCAGCGCTGTGGCCACCGCTCGGGCGCGGGCGCGCGGCGATGGCGGGGTTCGACATTGCCGCGGTCGTCTTCCTGCTGAGCATGATCCGGCTGCCACGTCATGACAGCCCGGCGCAGATGCGCGTCGTCGCGCAGGCCAATGACGCCAACCGCACCTTGCTGCTGGCGATCACCGCGGCGGTGATGCTGGTGATCCTGACCGCGGTGCACGAGGAATTGCAGGGGCGGCAGAGCAACCCGACACGGTTGCTGGTGATCGTCACGCTCGCGCTGGCGTGGCTGTTCTCGAACATGGTCTATGCGCTGCATTATGCGCATCTGTTCTATATGCCGGGCGACGACGGGAAGGACGCGGGCGGGATCGACTTTCCGGGGACCGACACGCCCGATTACTGGGACTTCGTCTATTTCAGCTACACGCTGGGGATGACCTTCCAGACCTCCGACGTCTCGATCCGGTCAGGGACGGTGCGGCGCGCGGTATTGGGGCAGTGCCTGGCCGGGTTCGTGTTCAACCTCGGGGTGATCGCGTTCAGCATCAACGTGTTGGGGGCGAACTGACGGGCGGGGGGTGGACGCGGGGCGTGCGGGCTGGTTAATCGGGTCAGTCACGCTGTCCTTTGGGAGCCCCGATGATCGCCCGTTTCGCGTCCGCCGCCCTGCTCGCCTCCGTCGCCCTCACCCCGCTCGCCGCGCAGGTCCCCGCCGGCAACAGCGCACCGCAGCCGGTGCCGTTCACCGACACGATCCCCGCGCCGCGCGACGTGCGCTTCCCCGGCACGCTCCGGCTGAACGTCGACGCCAGCGATCCGTCGCAGGGGATCTTCCGCGTGACCGAGACGATCCCGGTGCCGCAGGCCGGGCATATGGTGCTGCTGTTCCCGAAGTGGCTGCCCGGCGCGCATAGCCCACGCGGCGAAATCGAAAAGCTGGCCGGGCTGATCATCACCGCCAACGGCAAGCGTGTGGAGTGGACGCGCGATCCGGTCGACGTCTACGCCTTCCATATCGACGTGCCGGCGGGCGCGAAGACGGTTGAGGCGCGCTTTCAATTTATCTCGGCGACGCAGACCAATCAGGGTCGGATCGTCATGACCCCCACGATGATCTCGCTCCAGCCCAACTCGGTCAGCCTCTACCCGGCCGGTTACTTCACGCGGCAGATCCCGATCCAGATGACGGTGAAATACCCGGAGGGCTGGACGGCGGCGGGCGCGGTACCGGCCAAGAAGGCAGGTTCGACTTACAGCTACGACACCACCAACTACGAGGTGCTGGTCGATTCGCCGGTTCTGGCGGGCAAGTACGGCAAGGTCTGGCCGCTCTCCCCCCGCGTCAACCTGAACGTCTTCGCCGACGATCCCGCCGAGCTGGCCGCGACGCCCGAGCAGATCGCCGGGCACCAGCGGCTCGTCGATCAGGCCGCGAAGACCTTCGGCGCGCAGCATTACGACAAATACGAATTCCTGCTGTCGATTACCGACAAGCTCGGCGGGATCGGGCTGGAGCATCACCGGTCGAGCGAGAATGGCGTGACGCCGGGCTATTTCACCAAGTGGAACGACGGCCCCGGCCGCCGCAACCTGTTGCCGCACGAGTTCACGCACAGCTGGGACGGCAAGTTCCGGCGCGGCGCGGACCTGTGGACGCCCGACTTCCGCACGCCGATGCGCGATTCGCTGCTGTGGGTCTATGAAGGGCAGACGCAATTCTGGGGCTATGTGCTCCAGGCGCGTTCGGGGCTGGTCAGCAAGCAGGACACGCTCGACCAATATGCCGCGATCATGGCGCTCTACGACAGCCAGCCGGCGCGGCAGTGGCGGTCGCTGGCCGATACCACCAACGATCCGATCATCTCGCAGCGACGGCCGAAGGGCTGGACGAGCTGGCAGCGCAGCGAGGATTATTACAACGAAGGGCTGCTCGTCTGGATGGACGTCGACTCGCTGCTGCGTGAGAAGTCAGCCGGCGCGAAGTCGATCGACGATTTTGCGCGCGCGTTCTTCGGGATCCGCGATGGCGACTGGGGCGAGGTCACCTATACGTTCGACGATGTCGCCAAAACACTCAACGGGATCGTGCCGTGGGATTGGGCGGGATATCTTCGCCGGCGGCTGACCGAACATGCCTCCGGCGCACCGATCGACGGATTGGCGCGTAACGGCTATCAATTGTCCTATAGCGAGACGCCGACCCCGTCGTTCAAGGCCGCCGAAACCTCGGCCAAGTCCACCAATCTGACCTATTCGGGCGGGATGGTGCTCGACGCCTCGGGCACGCTGACCGGCGTGACATGGGACAGCGCCGCCTTCAGGGCGGGCTTCACGGTGGGCGACCAGATCGTCGCGGTCGATGGCGAGGCGTATAGCGCCGATAAACTGAAGGCCGCGATCACCGCCGCAAAGGGCACGAAAACGGCTATCCCGTTGACGGTGAAGCAAGGCGACCGCTTCCGCAGTGCAGCACTCGACTATCATAATGGCTTGCGTTACCCGCGCCTTCAGAAGATCGGCGCCGGTGAAACCGGTCTCGATCGTCTTCTTGCGCCCCGCTGATCCGGGGCGTTCGCACCTCAAGAGGGGAAGAGAATGCGTATCGATCTGATCCCGGTGGGTAAGAGCCCGCCCGACGACCTGAACGTGGTGATCGAGGTGCCGACCGGCGGCGAGCCGGTGAAGTATGAGTTCGACAAGGCGTCGGGCGCATTGTTCGTCGACCGCATCCTGCACACGCCGATGCGTTACCCGGCGAACTACGGCTTCGTGCCGCACACGCTGTCGCCGGACGGTGATCCGCTCGACGCGCTGGTCGTGGCGCGCTCGCCGTTCATCCCCGGCTGCGTCGTCCGCGCGCGTCCGATCGCGGTGCTGAACCTCGAGGACGAGGCCGGCGGCGACGAGAAGCTGGTCTGCGTGCCGGTCGACTCGACCTTTCCTTACTACGCCAACGTCGGCGAGAAGGACGATCTGCCCGAGATCGTTTTCGCGCAGATCGAGCACTTCTTCACCCACTACAAGGACCTGGAGAAGAAGAAGTGGGTGCGCATCGGCACCTGGGGCGACCGTGAGGAAGCGCGCCGGATCGTCCTGGAAGCGATCGACCGCTACGAGGCCGCCAAGGCCGAGGGCGTCGAGCCGCACGATCATGACGTGCCGGGTCGGGAATAAGACCGTATACTCCCTCTCCCCTTGGGGGAGAGGGAGTGTCGGGTCGTCCATGCTCCCAGCATGGACTGAACGATGCGGGGCATTGTTCACCCAACACTGGTGAGGGGTCGAGGTCTCGACGAGACGGGCCTCTCTGCGAGGCACCCGCCCCTCACCCAACCCTCTCCCTCAAGGGGGAGAGGGCTAAACGTTTTTCTTCTTTCTTTTTACCCGCGCCCGCCGCCCGGCGGCGACACCGAGCAGCGCCCAGTTGCGCAACGCCTCGCCATCGTCGTAGCAATCCTCGGGCGCGCGCCGGTAGTTCATCGACGCCACCGTCCCGTCGCCGCGCTCATGGGTGAAGCGCGCGCAATCGGCCGCGTCATAGGCCGCGTCGCTCTCGGCATCGCTCTTGAACCACAGGCTGCCGTCGCCACCGACGATCGCGAATATGATTCCGTCGAGATAGAGCGTCGCGCCGCCCATCATCCGTCGATGCGTGACGCTGCCGTCCGCCGCCAGCGCCTCCGCGACCCAGTCGATCAATCCCCGATCGAGCGCCATCTCACTGCCCCGCGGTCAGCTTGAGCCCCGCGATACAGCCGACCGCGCCGAGGATCAGCAGCAGCCGCACCGGGGTCGCCGCCTCGCCGTAGAAGACGATGCCAATCAGCACGGTGCCGAGCGCGCCGATTCCGGTCCATACTGCATAGGCGGTGCCCATCGGGATGCTGCGCGCGGCGATCTCCAGCAGCAGCATCGACATCGACACCGAGGCGAGAAAGGCGAGCGTCCAGCCGATGTGCCGGAAGCCGTCGGCGTTGCGCAGGCAGGTGGTGAAGCCGACCTCGAACAGCCCGCCGACGATCAGCCAGACCCACGCCATCAGCCACGTCCCGCCAGCGCCAGCAACGCCGCGCCGTCGACGCGTTGCACGGTCCATTCGTCCTGCGCGACCGCGCCCTTCGCGCGATAGAAGTCGATCGCGGGGATGTTCCAGTCGAGTACCCACCATTCGAAGCGCGCATAGCCACGATCGACCGCGATCCCGGCCAGCGCCTTCAGCAGCGCCGCGCCCGCACCCTGCCCGCGCGCTTCGGGGGCGATATAGAGGTCGTCTAGCCAGATGCCGCGCCTGCCGGTCCATGTGGAGAATGTGAGAAAGAAGATCGCAAACCCGACCGCGCGGCCGTCGAGATCGGCGATCAGCGCCTCGGCGGCGGGGGATGCGCCGAACAGCGCGTCATGGAGCATTGGCTCGGTCGCCTCGACCGCGTCCGGCGCCTTCTCGAACGCGGCGAGATCGCGGACGAAGCCGAGCATCGTGGGTACGTCGGTGGGGGTGGCAGGGCGGATCGTGAGCGTCATGCGCGCGGGTGTATCGCCTCGGACGCGTTCGCCCAACCCTCTCACGCCATCCCGAGGAAGGTGAAACCTCTTCGAAAGTCCCCTTCTTGTACCTCGGCTTACAGGCGGCATGCTCCCGGGCTTTCGCCGCGCCCTCGCACAGGCGGGGACACAAAACCTCTCACCTGTCGCTTCTATCGACAGACCCACGCGCCTGGATTCCCGCCTTCGCGGGAATGATGGAAGATGGTCAGGCAGCCCCCTCCAGCGCGCCCTGCGGCACCTTTCGCCGCCGCGCCGCATACAGGCACGCGACGACGATCACGCCCGCTCCCGCCAGCGTCGTCGGCGCGACCCGCTCGCCGAAGCACAGCCATCCCAACATCGCGGCATAGACGAACGACGTATATTCGGTGGTCGCCAGAAACCCGGCCTCGGCATGCGCATAGGCCCAGCCGAGCAGGAACAGCGAGCCGGTCGCCAGCAGCGCGGCGACCGCGATCTTCCACCACAGCTCGGGCGCAGGCAGCACCGCCAGCCACGGCGCAGCGCACAGCAGCAGCGTCGCGGTGACCGTTGACTGGACGAAGGCGATCTCCCGCGGGCTCGCGGCCTGGCTCTGGAGCCGCGCGACGATCAGATTGGCGGCGTAGAGGATCGCCGAGGCGAGGATCGCGCCCGCGCCCGCCAGTGCCTGCGGCCCGAGCGTCATCCGCGTCTGCCCGGCGAGGATCACCGCCACCCCCGCGAGCGCGGCGATCGACGCGCCGACCACCCGCGCGCCGACGCGCTCGCCGAGCAACCACGCGCCGAGCAGCAGGGCGAGCAGCGGCGCGATGTAGGTCAGCGCGATCGCCTGCGCCATCGGCACGCGCGCCAGCCCCCAGAAGAACAAGAGCGCCATCGCGGTGGTGAGCGCGCCGCGCGCCACATGCAGCCTGAGCGCACGCGCCCCGATTCGTCGACCGCCACCGGCCCGCCACGCCACGCCGCCGGTCACGCTCTGGAGCAGCGTCCGCCACAACAGAGCGTTATAGACGCCGATCGCCAGTACCAGCGACTTCATGAACGCGTCCATGACCGAGAACAGCCCGATCCCGCCCGCCGCCACGCCGAGCGCCAGCGCCGGGGAAAGGTGGCGAGGGTTGGTCATCGATCAGTCATGCGGCCCGTGATCGCGCGCATCGCGGCGAGCTATGCGGATGCCGCCATCGATCACTTCGAGCGTCACCTCGTCGCCCTTTGCCAAGCCGCAATCGTGCAGCAGATCGGGTGAAATCGTGATCGCGCCGCCGGCGGCTACCGTCGTCAGAAGATCTTCCACCAGGGCCTCTTGGCGACCACATCAGCGCCCGTGACGATCGTGAAGGTCGCGTCGCTGACCGCATCGTAGCGGTGGCCGGTCATCGCCTCCATGATCGCGACGGGGATATCGAACAGGTGATCAACCTCGCCACTTTCGTCTTCGCGCTCGCGGGCCTGCGCCTCCGCGACGATCGGCGCAAAGGCAGCCGGCCACTCGCCGGCGAGTTCCGCTTCCTCATCCACGCCGTAGCTGACCGACCATTGTGCCGCGCCGTCGTCGACACGCAGATCGGCGGCCATCACGCCTTCATGCACCATCAGCGTCGCGATCGCCGGGCGGGGCGTCATGCCGTCGAGACGCTTCGCATCCGCCCAGTCGCAGTCATTGGCCCAGACGATCGTCCAGCCGTTCGGCAATTGCGCCGCCGATAGCGGCGCCTCGTTCGCCGCGTCCACCCGCCCGATATCGGTCAGCCCCAGCTGCGACAGCACCGCGGCCTTGTCGGCCTTCGCCGCCAGCAGGCTGATCCGAAAGCCCACCGCCGTTACGCTGCCACCAGTTTCGCGGCCGCGTCCGATGCCTCGATCTCGGCCGCCTTGGCCTCGACCAGTTTGACGATGTGCTCGATCATGTCGGCGTCCTGCACATGGTGATCGGTGACACCCGACAGGTAGACCATGTGCTTACCGTTGCCGCCGCCGGTAATGCCGATGTCGGTTTCGCGCGCCTCGCCCGGGCCGTTGACGACGCAGCCGAGCACCGACAGGCTCATCGGGGTGCGGATGTGCTGGAGCCGTTCCTCCAGCGCTTGCACGGTGCGGATCACGTCGAAGCCTTGCCGCGCGCAGCTCGGGCAGCTCACGACGCGGACGCCGCGGTTGCGGATGCCCAGCGCCTTGAGGATCTCGAACCCGACGCGGACTTCCTCCTCCGGCTCAGCCGACAGCGAGACACGGATCGTGTCGCCGATCCCGAACCATAGCAGCGAGCCGAGCCCGATCGACGACTTCACCGTCCCGCCGATCAGCCCGCCGGCCTCGGTGATGCCGAGGTGGAGCGGGCAGTCGGTCGCCTCGGCAAGCCCCTGATAGGCGGCGACCGCGAGGAAGACGTCCGACGCCTTCACCGCGACCTTATATTCGTGGAAGTCGTGATCCTGCAGCAGCTTGATATGGTCGAGCGCCGATTCGACCAGCGCCTCTGGGCATGGCTCGCCATATTTCTCGAGCAGATCCTTCTCGAGCGAACCCGCGTTGACGCCGATGCGGATCGCGCAACCATTTGCCTTGGCGGCGCGCACCACCTCCGCGACACGATCCGACGACCCGATGTTGCCGGGATTGATGCGCAGGCACGCCGCGCCGGCATCGGCGGCTTCGAGCGCGCGCTTGTAGTGAAAATGGATGTCGGCGACGATCGGCACCTTCGCGGCGCGGACGATCTGGCCGAGCGCGGCGGTGGACGCAACGTCGGGGCAGCTGACACGGACGATGTCCGCCCCGGCCTCCTCGCAGCGGCGGATCTGGTCGATCGTCGCGGCGGCGTCTTCGGTGGGCGTGTTGGTCATCGTCTGCACGGTGACCGGGGCATCCCCGCCGACGGGGACATTGCCGACCATGATCTGGCGGCTGGGACGACGCGCGATATCGCGCCACGGACGGATCGACATGCCCGCCATATACGCGTGTGGCGTAACAGTTCAAAGTCGCAGCATCGGCCAAGCAATGCTAGGCGACCGAAAATGCAGCGTCATTACGGCCTGGACTGGCTCCGCATCGGGGCGTTCGCGATCCTGATCCTCTATCATGTCGGCATGGTTTTCGTGCCGTGGGACTTTCATGCGAAGCTGCCCGGCGCGTGGTGGGTGGCGGTGCCGATGATGGCGTCGAACCCGTGGCGGCTGGCGCTGCTGTTCCTCGTCTCGGGATACGCCAGTCGCGCGCTGATGCTGCGGAACAAGGCGCCGTGGCGATTCGCGCGGCAGCGCTCGCTCAGGCTGCTGGTGCCGCTGATCTTCGGAATGACGGTGATCGTTCCGGTGCAGCCGTGGGTCGAGCTGGTCGAAAAACATGGCTACACCGGAGGCTTCTGGCACTTCTGGTGGCACGATTATTTCCGGTTCGGCGCGCTTGGTCCGCTGTTCGTACCGGCGTGGAACCATCTGTGGTTCGTCGCCTATCTGTGGGTCTACACGCTCGTGCTCGCTTCGGGCGCGCTGCTGCTGCCGTTGGCGGTCCGGCGCGCGATGCAGGCGGGATTCGTGTGGACGATGCGCGGGCCGGCATTGCTGATCGTTCCGATCGCATGGATGGTGTTCGTCGGTTTCTGGCTTTTCCCGGGCGGGCGTGAGACTCACGGGCTGATCGACGACGGGGTCGCCCATTTCAGCTACTTCCCGTTCTTCCTGTTCGGCTATGCGCTGGCGTGCGCGCCGCAGACGCTTGCGGCGCTGGTTGCACGGTGGAAGGCATCAGCGGCGATCGCGCTGGCCGCCTATGTGCTGGTCGCGGGGATCGAAATTCGCTGGCCGGGCAGCCGGATGCCCTATCCGTGGGGGATCGTCTTCTCGGTGGCGCGCTCGATCGAGGGCTGGTCGGCGGTGGCGGCGCTGATCGGCTATGCAGACGGGCACTGGAACCGCGATCGCAAGTGGCGGCGGATGCTGACCGAGGCGGTATTCCCCTTCTACATCATACACCAGTCGATCATCGTGCTGGTCGCCTTCTGGCTGGCGCCGCTCGCGCTGCCGGGCGGGGCGGCGTTCGCGGTGCTGGTCGCGGCGACGCTGGCGGGATGCTGGGCCTTCTATCTGGGCGGGAGATCGATCGGGCCGCTGCGCCCGTTGATCGGGCTGCGGCGGCACGCGTCGCGGCGGACGCACGTCGATCCACGGCCGGCGATCGTCTGAGGTCGGGGCGCCCTGACCGGAGCGGAGCTCGTCATTGCTTCGCTACGCTCGCAGTGACGACATCTACTGCCCGAAGGTCCCCGCACGATAGAGCAGCGTAATCGCGACGCGGCGGTTGCGTGGGTCCTGCGGGTTGTCAGCGATCATCGGCTCGCGATCCGCGACGCCCTCGATCCGGTTGAAGCGCGTCTCCGGAATGCCGCCCAGCGCCAGCCGACGGCGCGTCGCCTCGGCGCGGCCCGACGACAGCATCCAGTTGTTCATCGCGCGCGGATCGCCGTACGGCAGGCTGTCGGTATAGCCGCGGATCGAGATCGGGTTCTGCGTTTCCTTGATACCCTGCGCGACCAAGCCGATCAGCGCCGAGGCGTCGGCGGCGAGCGCGGTGGTGCCCAGCGCGAACATCGAATAATCGGCGTCGTCGACCAGGTCGATGCGCATCCCGTCGGACGTCATCGTGAAGCGGATGTGCTTGGCCAGCTTCGCCAGTTCGCGCTGCGCCATGATCTTCTGCATCACCTGCTGGCGCAGCTTGGCAAAGTTCTTGGCGTCCTCCTTGGCGACCGCGCTGCTGCTGCGCAGCGAGCCTTTCTTGCCGAAACCCTTGGCCTCGCCGACCGGATCGGTAGTAACCAGCGCCAGCGCGTGCAGATCCGACGTGCCCGCCTTCGGCCCGATCTTCTCCTTGGAGGTCAGCGACTCGCCGCCGAACATGCCGTTGCCGCCGATCCCGACGCGCTTCTTGTCGATCAGCGTCGGCGCGAAATAATCGGCGATGCCCTTGCGTTGCTTCTCGGTCGTCGCGCCGAGCAGCCACAACAGCAGGAAGAACGCCATCATCGCGGTCACGAAATCGGCATAGGCGACCTTCCACGCGCCGCCGTGGTGACCCCCGGCGACCATGGTGATCTTCTTGACGATGACGATCTTGGGCGGCTCGTTCTTGCCGTGCGGTGCCTTGGCCATCGCGCTTACTTACCGCGCAGGCCGTCGAAGACCTCGGCGAAGCCGGGCTGGTTCTTGTGGTCGATTCCCGAGCGCGCCGCCTCGATCACCAGCGGCTGTGGATGCCCGTGGAGCGAGGCGATGATGATCTGCTTGACGACGTGATAGATCGCCGCGTCGGCCGCGATCACCTGCTTGAGCCGGCCCGCGAACGGATTGACGATGCCGTACGCCAGCAACACGCCCATGAAGGTGCCGACCAGCGCCGAGCCGATCATCCCGCCCAGTACCGACGGCGGCTTGTCGATCGAGCCCATCGTCTTCACGATCCCGAGCACCGCCGCGACGATGCCGAGCGCGGGGAGCGCGTCGGCGAGGCTCGTCAGGGTGTGCTCGGGCCCCTCGACCTCGTGGTGGTGGGTCTTGATGGCGTTGTCCATGACCTCTTCGACCGCGTGGACGTCGAGCGTGCCCGAAGACACGACGACGAGGCGCAGCGTGTCGGCGATGAGGTTGACCAGCGTATGGTCCTTCAACAGCTTGGGATATTCGGCGAACACCGCCGAGGACTTCGGGTCCTCGACATGCGGCTCGAGCGCGATCGGCCCTTCCATCCGCAGCATCTTCATCAGCTTGCTGACGAGAAAGATGACGTCGAGATAATCCTGCTTCTTGTACTTCGGTCCCTTGAAGACCTTGCCCAGGCCGCCGCCCATCGCCTTCAGTTCCTTGCCGGAATTGCCGATGACGAGCGCGCCGACCGCGGCGCCGCCGATGATGAGCATCTCGTGCGGGATCGCCTCGAACACCGGGCCGAGATTGCCGCCGGTGATGGCGAAACCGCCGAACACCATGCCGAGGAGGATAACGAGGCCGATGGCCGGGAACATGGCACTTTCCCCAATTCGCTTGCGGGATGATTCTCGAGGGGAGTGGTTAACCCGACAGCGGTGGAGAAGTGGTTACCGCGGTTGTGGTCGTGCGGGATTTGCCGTTGTGGGGTGCTGATCGGCGGCCCGCCCTATCCCTCACACGTCATTGCGAGCGCAGCGAAGCGATCCAGGGCCGGATCAGGACGCCCCAGATTGCTTCGCTGCGCCCGCAATGACGGATGATGTCAGGGAGACGATCAGCGCAGGTAGCTGAACAGCGACAGCTGCGACAGTTTGGAAAAGCTCGACTGGGTCGCGGTGAGAATCGTCATCGTCTTGGCGAACTCCGCCGCGGTCGCGGTCATGTCGGTATCCTCCAGCGACGAGCGCAGCTCCTCGCGATCGGCGGAGACATTCTCCTGCAACGTCTGCTGAAGCTCGACCCGTGCGGCGCGTGCGCCGACCGAGGCCTGCACGATCGACACCTGATCAGTTGCGCTGTTGACCTTGTCGAGCAGGTTGCGCGCCGACTCGCCGGTCTGGTCGCCCGCTTGCAGCGCCGACGCCAGTTGCGACAGGATCGCCAGCGTGTCGCCGGCCGGGCTCTGGAAGATCCGCGCGGCGGTTTCGGTCGGCTGGATCGTCATATTGTCGGCGATCGGCACTTCCGACAGCGACGGTGCGGTGTTGTAGGCAAAGGTGCCGTCACCGTTTTTCGTGATCGCCGCGTCGCCGCTGGCGCTGCCGAACAGCGAGCGGCCGTTCGAATCGGTGACGTTGCCCAGTCCGACCAGCGTGTCGACCACCGCCTTCAACTCGTCGCCGATCACCTTGCGGTCCTGCACGCTCAACGAGCCATTGCCGGCGCGAACGGTCAATTCGGTCGCGCGCTGCATCTGTGTGGTGATCGAGTTGAGCGTCGTATCCGCCTGCGACAGCAGCGACGACGACATGTTCATGTTCGACGTATAGGCGGCGGCGTCGATATTCTTGCGATCGAACTCGGCAAGCTGCTGCCCGATCGCGACGTTTTCGGACGGCGAGGTGAATTTCTTCCCGGTGGCCAGCTGGGTTTGGAGCTTGACCGCGTTCGACATCAGCGATCCCATGCGGGCCGCGGAACGATCGAACAGGAGGCTGCTGGAGATCTGCATGGCGCTTACCTGATCTCGAGGATCGACTGGAAGGTTTCCTTGGCGACCTGGATGACGCGACTCGATGCCTGGTAGGCCTGCTGATATTTCAGCAGGTCGACCGCTTCGTTATCCAGATTGACCCCGGTCAGTTCGGAACGGGTGGTGATCGCGCCGTCGCGGATCGTGGTCTGCGCCTCCGCGACCAGCCGGCGCTGCTTGAGCGTCGCGGCATTGTCGGTGACGAGCGCCTGAACGCTGCCCTCGAACCCCACGCTGCTGCGCTTGCCGGCAAGCGCGGCGAGGTTCGACGCGTCACGCGAACCGCCCGCGCGCCCGGCGGCGGCGATCTGGTCGCCGCCGGTCAGGATCACCTTGAACTGCGTGGGGTCGGTGGTGCTGGCCTCGAAGAAATCGGTGCCGGGATTGCCTTTCAGGTCGTCGCCCGCGGCCTGCAGCGTGTTGACCGTTTCGGTCAGGTCCTTGGCGACCCGCGCGAGGCCGTCGCGCGTCGAGGCGATCCGCTGCGCGCCCTCGACCATCCCCGCCAGCGATCCGCCTTCGGGGTCGAACAGCGTCGGTGAACCGTTGGGCGGACGCACCGCGAGCGCGACATTGCTGCCGGTGCGGCCATAGGCGACCTCGCTGGCGTCGCGCGGGTCGACGAGTACCGGACCGTTCGGGCCAGAGGCGCGGACGGTGGCGCGACCGTAATCGTCGAGCTTGACGTCAACGTCGGTCAGCGCGCTCATCTGCTGAAGCAGGTCGTCGCGCTGGTCCATCAGCCCGGCCATCGCCGAGGTGCCCGGCGCGGTGCGCACCAGTCCCTGGTTGACCTTGAGCATCGCCTGATTGAGCCGCGACAGCTCGGCGGCGGCCTGCCCGGCCTGGCCGTCGAGTTCGGCGGCCGAATCGTCGAGCGCGCGCGCGGTGACGCCGAACGCATCGGCGACCGACGAACCGGCGCTCAGCATTCCCGCACGCAACGCGGTGGAGGACGGATCGGCCTGCAGCGCGGTGCCGGCGGCGAAGAAGGCGGTCATCCGCGACGACAGGCCGCCGCTGCCCAGCGCGGTCTCGATCCGCTCTAGCCAGACCGATCCGGCCTCGGTTCGCGACAGATCGGACGCGGCGTTGCGCAAAGTCTGGTCGGCATAGCTGTTGCCGGCGCGCAGGATGTTGAAGGCCGACGACCCCATGCCGTTCGGCGACGAGGTGTTGAAGCCGGTACCCCCGGTGATCTCGCGGATGCTGGGGGTGCGCCGGACGTAGGACGCGTTGCCGGCATTGGCGATGTTCTCCGACGTCGTCGCCAGCGCCGTCTGGTACGTGCGCACGCCCGAAGCGCCGAGGGAGAGCAGATCACTCATGCGGTGAGAGTCGCATGATTCGGATTAAAATCGGGTTTATAGGGGTATTTGAACGCCGCGCCCCTCGGGTGGCCGGACTTCACCCCACCCTCCGTTCGTGCTGAGGAGGCATTGAGCTTGTCGAATTGCCGTCTCGAAGCGCCGCCCAGCGCATGTCCTTCGAGACGAGGTTTCGACAAGCTCAGCCTCTCCCCAGGACGAACGGAGGGGCAGGCCCGAGTGAACCTCAGGGCTTCGGCGTTGCCGTCGCCGTCCCGTCCGGACCCGCCCCCATCTCTGACTGCGATTGCGCGAGAAACTTGCTCATCGCCTGCCCGATTCCGATCGGGTGGTGCTCGGCCATGTTCTGCACGACCTTCTGGTCGCTCATGTCGCGGAACGTGTCCATCGCCTTGCTGTCGATCAGCGGGTCGGCGAGCTTCGCCTGCCGCATCGATTTCAGCATCATGCCGGTGAACACCGATTCGAACTGCTGCGCGGCCTTGTCGAGGTTCTGCTTGGTCGCGGCGCGCGACAGGCCGGTGTCGAGCCCGGTCTGGCCCGAGATGGCAGGGATCGCGTCGCTCATTACAGCACCACCAGTTCGGCCTTGAGCGCGCCGGCTTCCTTCAGCGCCTCGAGGATCGCGACCAGGTCGGCCGGAGAGGCGCCGATCGCGTTCACCGCCTTGACGACATCGGCCAATTTGGGGCCGGGCGTCAGCAGGAACATCGGCTTCTTCTCCTCCGTGACCTGTACGTTCGAGCGGTTCTCCAGCGCGGTCTGCCCATTGCTGAGCGGTGCGGGCTGGCTGACGCGCTGGCTCTCGTCGATGCGGACGGTCAGCTTGCCGTGCGTCACCGCCGCGGGCGCGAGCCGGACCGCGGAGTTGATGACCACCGTGCCGGTGCGCGCGTTGACGATCACCCGGGCGGGCGGCTCGGCGCTGTCGACGGTCAGGTTTTCGATCTCGCTCATCAATGTCGCGCGCACGTCGGCGCCGACCGGCGCGCGCACCGCCACCGACACCGCGTCGGTCGCCTGCGCCGAGCCGAAGCCGAGCTTGCGGTTGATCGCCGCGGCGACGTTCTGCGCGGTCGTGAAATCGGCGCGCGCGAGGTTGTAGGTGAGGAACGGCGTATCGGCGAAACCGGTCGCCACCGCGCGCTCCACCGTGGCGCCCTCGGGGATGCGGCCGGTGGAGGGAACGTTGACGACGATCTTCGACCCGTCCGCGCCCTCCGCGCCGAGCCCGCCGACCGCGAGATTGCCCTGCGCCATCGCATAGACCTGCCCGTCGGCGCCCAGCAGCGGGGTGAGCACCAGCGCGCCACCGCGCAGCGACTTGGCCTTGCCCATCGAGGCGACGGTGATGTCGATCCGCTGCCCCGGCTTGGCGAACGGCGGCAGCTCGGCGGTGATGAGCACGACCGCGGCGTTCTTGAGCCCCGGATTGGCGCTGGCGGGCAGTTGCAGCCCGAAGCGCGAGGCGACCGCCTTCACCGACTGGACGGTATATTCGAGATTGTCGTCGCCGGTGCCGGGCAAGCCGACCACCACGCCGTAGCCGGTCAGCTGGTTCGAGCGGATGCCCTGAAAGCCGCCCAGATCCTTGATGCGATCCGCGTGCGCGGGCACCGAGACGAGCAACGCGACCAGCGCGATGAACAGCGTGCGCAGCATCAGAACGGGCTCACCACCTGGAAGAAGCGGGACAGCCAGCCCTGACGGCTGGCGCGGGCGACATCGCCCTTGCCGGTATAGGCGATCTGCGCATCGGCGACGCGGGTCGACTGCACCCGGTTGTCGCGGTCGACGTCGGCGAAACGCACGATGCCCTTGATCTGCACGAATTCATCGCCGCGGTTGAGCGTCACGCGCTTCTGGCCGCGCACCAGCATCGTGCCGTTGGGATAAACCTCGGCGACCGTCACCGATACTTCGCCCGACAGCGAGTTCGACTGGTCGGCCGCGCCGGTGCCGTTGAAGCCGCGATTGCCGCTGGCGCCAACGTCGCTGGGGCTGAGCAAGCCGCCCAGCGGGCCGGTGCTCGGCGGGGTCAACCCGAACGAGCCCTTGGAATCGATCTTCGACGCCGACGATTTCGACGCCGCCGTTCGCTCGACCAGCACGATCGTCAGCGGATCGCCGACGCGGCGCGCGCGCCAGCCCTCGTACAGCGCCGCATAACCCGCCGACGCCTGGAAGATCGCACCGTCGGCGACCGGCGTGGTCGGCGCCGGCGCGACAGGCTCGACGCGGGCGGCGCTGAAATCCTCGCCCGGCTTCTTCTTGAGCAGCTTGCCGAACACGCTGGCGTGCGCGGGTGCGGGCACCATCGCGACGGCGGCGGCGGCGCCGAGCATCCCGCCCAGCAATGTGCGAATCCGGCGAAAGGAAGATGTCGTCGTCATGATCCGGGTCATGACAGATTCTGGTTAACGGTTTTCAGCATGTCGTCGGTGGCGGAGATCATCTTGGAATTGACTTCATAGGCGCGCTGCGTCTCGATCATGTCGACCAGCTCCTCGACGACGTTGACGTTGCTCGCCTCCAGCGTCCCCTGCCGCACGCGGCCGCGCCCGTCCTCGCCGGGCACGCCCATGTTGGCCGCACCGCTCGACGCGGTTTCCAGAAGGAAGTTGTCGCCGTTCGACTCCAGCCCCGCCGCGTTGGGGAAGCTGGCGACCTGGATCTGCCCGAGATTCTGCCCCTCGGCCTGCCCCGGGATCGTCGCCGTCACCGTGCCGTCGGTGCCGATCGTGATCTGCGTCGCATTGGTCGGCACGGTGATGCCGGGCATCACCTGATAACCCTGGCTGGTGATGAGCAAGCCCTCGGGCGAGCGCGAGAAATTGCCGGCGCGGGTATAGCCGAGCTGCCCGCCCGGCATCTGCACCTGAAAATAGCCGCCGCCATCGAGCGCGAGGTCGAGGCTGTTCCCGGTCTGGCTCATTGACCCCTGCGTCTCGGTGCGCGACGTGCCCTGCACGCGCACGCCGGTGCCGAGGTTGAGCCCGGTGGCGTATTTGGTTTCACCGGTCGATTGCGCGCCCGGCGCGGTGACGACCTGGTAGGACAAGGTCTCGAACGCGGCGCGGTCACGCTTGAACCCGGTCGTGCTGACGTTGGCGAGGTTGTTCGAAATGACGCGCATCCGCGTGTCCTGGGCGTCAAGCCCGGTGCGCGCGATGTGCATGGCGGCGGTGGTCATCGGTCAGTCCTTCCTCAGCCCGGCAGGCGCATCACGGATGCGCTCGATTCGTCCATGGAGCGGGCCTCTTTCAGCAAGTTGGCCTGCACTTCGTAGCTGCGCTGGTTCTCGATCATGTCGACCAGCGCCTGGGTCATGTTGACGTTGGAGCCTTCCAGCGCGCCGCTGGTGACACCGGCGTCGAGATCGGCGGGCATCACGCCGCCGCCGCGCACGCGCATCAGATTGTCGAGCCCCTTCACGGCATCGCTGCCCTTGCTCGACACGACCTTCAGCCGGTCGACGACGGTGACCTGCCCGGTCTTGTCGCCCTGCGGCACGATCGAGATCGAACCGTCCGAGCCGATGCTGATCGAATCGTACGGCGGCACGGTGATCGGGCCACCCTGCCCCATGACGATGAAGCCGTCGCCGGTCTGGAGCGCGCCCGAGGCGGACACCGACAGGTCGCCGCGCCGGGTATAGGCTTCCGAGCCGTCCGACGCCTGCACCGCCAGCCATTTGTCGGCATCGCCCAGCGCGACGTCGAGCGGACGCCCGGTCTGCTGTACGACACCCGGCGCGCGATCGGCGTCGCGCACCTCTTCCGAGGTCGGCTGGCGCGCCGAAAGCTGCGTCGAGCCATCGGACAGGATGATCCGGTCGAACACCACGCGATCGGCGCGGAACCCGGTGGTGGAGACGTTCGCCATGTTGTTGGCGATCGCGGCCTGCGACTGCATATGCGCGCGCAGACCTGTCGCCGCGGTATAGACCAGCTTGTCCACTTACATCCTCTCCGACGTCCCGACCGTGTGCATCAGCCGCGGATGTTGAGGATCGCCTGCGACACCTGCGTCGCGGTATCGAGCGCCTTCGAGTTCGCTTGGAAGTTGCGCTGCGCGGCGATCAGGTTGACGAGTTCCTCGGTGATGTCGACGTTCGAGCCTTCGAGCTGGCCCGACTTCAGGCTGCCGAAGCCCTCGGCCGCGGCGAAGCCGAGCGTCGCCTTCCCCGAGATACCCGTTGCCTGCCAATAGTTGCTGCCCGCCTGGCGCAGACCGGTCGGCGCCGAGAACTTCGCGATCGCGACCTTGCCGAGCGGGACGATGTCCGAGTTGGAATAGCTGGCCTTGATGATGCCGGCGTCGTCGACGGTGATGCCGACGAGCTGGCCGACCGCGACGCCATCCTGCACGCGGTTGCTGACCGCCGCGGCAGCCGAGGTCTGCGTCGAGCCCGACAGGTCGAGCTTGATCGTCTGCTGCGCCGCGCCCGACGCCGGGATGAACGGCTTGAACTGGATCGTGTTCGGCGGGACCAGCGCGCCGGTCGTGTCATACTTCTGCGTAACCGGACCCGGACCGGTCGCGACACCGTCGTCGGGCGTCAGCATCTGGTCGCCGACATAAGTGAAGACCTGCCACGTCCCGGTGTTCGGCGGCGTCGCGGTCGGCGCACCTTCGGCGGTGCGCACGTAATAGCTGGTCATCGTCATCGCATTGCCGTTCGCGTCATAGACGCGCGTCGCGACCGAGTTGTTGTAGGTGCTGGTGTCGGTGCGCTTGAACAGCGAGGCGTCCTTGACGGTGGCAGTCGACGGGATCTGCACCTTGGTGGCGACGTTCTTGGTCGCGCTCGGCGAGCCGCTGGTCGGCTGGATCTGCAGGTTGGTCAGCGACTTGTCGCCGGTCGCGGTGACGTTGCCGTCGTTATCGACCGGATAGACCATCAGGTAGCTGCCCTGCGCGTCGATCACGTTGCGGCTGTCGTCGACCGTGAACGCACCGGTACGCGTGTAGTTGACCTGATCCGACAGACCGGTCGACTTCACGACGAAGAAGCCTTCGCCGAGGATCTGCATGTCGAGCGCGCTCTTGGTCTGGTTCGACGAACCGTCCGAGAACTGCTGCACGGTGCCCTTCACCGACACGCCCGAGCCGACCATCTTGCGCGGATCGGTCGAGACGTTCGACGAGATGACGTCGGCGAACGCGGTGCGGCTCTTCTTGAAGCCGTTGGTCGAGACGTTGGCGAGGTTGTGGCTGATGACCGACATGTCGGTCTGCATGGCCTGAAGGCCCGACAGCGAGGTGAAGAAGGACATGGGAGGTACTCCTGCGGAAAGTTCGGGAAAGGAATGGGGTCAGGCGACCTTGCGGACCGCGGCAGGATCGACCTTGCCGAGGCCGGTGACGTTGAGGACGGGTTCGGCGCCCGCGGCGAGCGAGACGGTCTCGACCGGCGCCCACACCAGCGACTTGGCGGGGACGATCGTGCTGCCGTTCGCGGCCTCGACGGTGACGGTGTACGGGCCGTTCTCGACCTTGTTGCCGGCGTCGTCCTTGCCGTCCCAGCTATAGTCGACCGAGCCGGCCTCCTGCTTGCCGAGCTGGATGTTCTTGACCGCCAGCCCGTTCTTGTCGGTGATCGTCACGTCGACGTCGGTCGCCGAGTTCGGCAGCTCGACCGCGCCCATGATCCCGCCGGCGGACCGCTCGTACGCGGTTTTGCCCTCGGTCAGCACGGTGCGGCCGACGAAGCTCATCGCGTCGCTCGACGAGGTCGTGCCCAGCCGGTTGGCGATGCCCGCCAGCGTGCTGCTCATCTCGCTGATCCCCGCGACCTGCGAGAAGGTCGCCATCTGTGCGACCATCTGCGTATTGTCCTGCGGGTTGAACGGATCCTGATATTGCAGCTGCGCGGTCATCAGGCGCACGAAGTCCTTCTGCCCGAGCTGCGACTTGCCGACGTTCGCGCCGGCGTCGGTGGTGCCGGTGACGGAGTTGGAACGCGCGACACCGGCCGAGGAGAAGATCGCGTCCTGCGCGGCCTTGTCGACCCCGCTGGTGTTGGCGGTAATGCTGGTCATGGTCAGCGACCCATCTTGAGAGTGTCGAGGATCAGCGTCTTGGCGGTCTGCATCACCTCGACGTTGTTCTGGTAGCTGCGCGCGGTCTCCATCATGTCGACCAGCTCGCGCGATTCATCGACCGCGGCGTCGAAGACGTTGCCGTCCTTGTCGGCGAGCGGATGATTGGGATCGTAGCGCTTGGTGGGCTTCTCGCCCGCGGTGACGATCTGCTGCACGTCGACCGTGGACAGGCCGCTCGCCTGATCGAAGCTGGTACGGAACACCGGTTTCATCGTCTTGTAGGCGGCATCCTCGGTGCCCGCGACGCCACCGGCGTTGGCGAGGTTCGACGCGGTGGTGTTCATCCGCGTCAGCTGCGCCGACATCGCGCGGCCCGCGACCTGGAAGACCGTCATCGGGGTACCCGACATGGCTTATTCTCCCTTCAGCGCGCGGGTGATCTGCCCGATGCGTCCATTGAGGAAGGCGAGCGTGCTCTGATACTGCACGGCGTTCTCGGCGAAGGCGGTCTGCTCGGTGGACAGTTCCACCGTGTTGCCGTCCATCGACGGGTTGGTGGGCACGCGATACTTGACCGCACCACCCAGATCGGCGCCGACGCCGCCTGGCTGGTTCTCGACCGCATTGAGCGCGGTCGTGAAGTCGATGTCACGCGCCTTGAAGTTGGGCGTCGACGCATTGGCGATGTTCGACGCCAGCACGCCCATGCGCTGTGCACGCACCTCCAGCGCGGCGGCGTGAACTCCGAACAATCCCTCGGCCATCGGCCCCAACTCCTCCATGCACGACAGGTGCACGAGGCTAGTCAGCAAAGGCCGTGCCAAACGGGTCGGGCAACGGCTTGAATCCCCGTCATTGCGAGCGGAGCGAAGCAATCCAGAGCCGGGCCAGGACGCGCTGGATTGCTTCGCTCCGCTCGCAATGACGAAAGAGCGGGCGACCGGGCGGCAAAGCCTTGCCGGTTGCCGGCAATCCGGGTTGCCGCCGGTGCCACGAGCGGCGGCCCGCATGGAGGCCGGACTCACTTGGCCCACGGCTTGCAACAGGCCGGGCATGACTCCCGCGCTACTTCTCGACCCCGTGGCGCTGGCGATCGTGCTGGGCGGCACGATGCTGGCGACCGTCCTGCGCACCCCGCTGCGCGATCTGGCGCATGCGCTGCTCGCACTCTCCACCTTACCGCGTCGCCGCTTTCGCGCCGACGCGCGGCTGGAGCAGATCGCGACGCTGGCGCGGATCGCGCAACGCCACGGCGTCCACGCGCTCGACCGCAGCGTGATCCGCGACACCGATATCGCCGCCGCGATCGTGCTGATCGTCGACGGCGCGCAGCCGGCGGTCGTGGTCGAGGCGCTCGACACCGCGCGCCGCCAGCGCGCCGAGCGCCACCGCATCGTCGTCGAATGCTGGACCGGCATGGCCGAGACGGCCCCCGCGATGGGGATGATCGGCACGCTGATCGGGCTGGTCGCGATGTTCACGCGGATGAGCGACCCGCAGGCGATCGGCGCAGCGATGGCGGTCGCGCTGATGGCCACCTTATATGGCGCGTTGCTCGCCAACCTCGTCGCGATGCCGGTTGCGGCGCGGCTGCGCACCGCCGCGCGCGCCGAACTGCTCGAACGCGAGCGGCTGGTCGCGCCGCTCGCCGCGCTTGCCGAGCGCGAGGCGCCGCGCGTCCGCGCGCGCGCGCAGGACGTGGACACGCCGCTGGCGATCGTCGCGCAGGACGAAGCGGCATGAGCGACGACACGTTGCTCGACATCCAGCCCGGCCGCCCGCTGTGGCTGATCACGCTCGCCGATCTGGCGCTGCTGCTGGTCGGCTTCTTCGTGCTGCTCCAGGCCAATCAGACGCTCACCCCGCGCGATCTGGCGCGCGGCATCGCGGAAGGGTTCGGCGTCGAGCCAGCGCCCGCCGCAATGCCGGTCGCCAGTCACGGCGTCGCGGGGTTCGCGCCCGGCTCGGCGGTGCTGCCGCAATCGACCGAGGCACTCGTCAAATGGGCGCACGCCGAGCTGCGTGACCCGCGCGTGCGGCTGACCGTCACCGCCAGCACCGACGGCAGCGCCGCCGATGTCGACCCCGCATCGCACAGCGCGACGGTGCTCGCCGCCGATCGTGCCCGCACGATTGCCGCTGCCCTGGCCGCGGGCGGCGTGCCCGATGCGCGACTCATCCTTTCGACGACGCCCGCGCATGGTCCGCGTGCGGTCGCCGTCACGCTCGCCTTCGCCGGCGAGACCAATTCGCAAGGAACCCCCAAATGATCGCGCTGCTCGCCGCCGCCTCGCTGGCCTTTCAGGATACCGCCGCGATCGACCGCGCGGTCGCCGCCTTCACCACCCGTCCGATCGGTGCCGAGGGCGGTGCGCGCACGCCGGTCGACGCGCGGCTGCGGCTCGCCACCTGCGGAATGGTGGCGCTGTCGTGGCGCACCGACGCGCATGACGCCGTGGTGGTCGCCTGCGCGGACCCGGCGTGGCGAATCTTCGTGCCGGTGATCGCACCGCCGCGCGCCGCGAGCGCTACGCCCGCGGTGATGCGCGCCGGCGCGGTGGCGCCCGCTCCCCGCGCCGAACCGGTGATCCGTCGCGGCGATTCGGTGACGATCGAGGCCGGCTCGGACGGTTTCTCGATCACGCGCGAGGGCGTCGCGATGGCCGATGCCGCGCCGGGCGGGCGCGTGATGGTGCGCGTCACGGACTCGGCGCGTCCGGTGCAGGCGGTGGCGGTCGACGCGGGTCGCGCGACCCTGCCCGGCTGGCCGGAATAAAAAAGTGCTAAAGCCTCAGCCCCAACGGTCGTTTCTGCCGGTGTCAGCGGAAACCTACGGGTGTGGACATGGTGGAATCAATAGGATCAGCGACGGCGAGGGCGGGGGTTTCCTCCGTCTCGACCGTCCAGCGGACCGTAAAGGCCGCGCCGGTCGCCGAGGCGGCACCGGTCACGAAGCAGACCGGCACGGACGCCGCAAAGGCACCGGGTGCGCTGGCCAGCGCCATGGCCGCCAGGCCGCCGGTCGATGCCGACCGCGTGCAGCAGATCAAGACCGCGCTTGCCAACGGGACCTTCCCGCTGTCGCCGTCGACGATCGCCGATCAGTTCATCGCACTGCGCTACGATTGGGTGTCACGCAATGACCCGGCGTGATGCGCTGGTGCGCGTGATCGACCTGCTCCATGCCGAGATCGCCGCGCTGAAGAGCAACGATATGAACGCGCTGGAGCGTGCAACCGCGAACAAGCTGCGCGCGATCGAGGAATTGCAGCAGCTGGGCGACGGCCCCGCTACCCCGGAGCTTCGTGGGCTGGTCGAGGAGGCGGACCGCCTCAACGACACCTGCCGCATCTATGTGAACCTGATGGCGGCAAATGTTCGCCGCCGCCTGCAACTTCTTTCCGGTCAGGGCGGCAGCTCCTATGGCCGCGGCGCCGTCGCCTACGCCTGACCGACCGCACCACCGCTGACACGACGACGCCCCGGCCCACCACCGGGGCGTTGTGATTCTGACCCACCCAACCCTTCTTGGCACGTCGCTTGCAGTAATGCGTGGCATGACCGTTGCCACGATCACCTCTGCCACCCAGCGGGTCACGTCCGCGATCCAGCGCGCCGCGCAGCGCACTGGCGTCGATTTCGATTACCTGATGGGTCAGGCGCGGCTGGAAAGCGGGCTGAACGCCAATGCGCGCTCGGGCACCTCGTCCGCAACCGGCCTGTACCAATTCCTCGACCAGAGCTGGCTGGCGGTCATCAAGCAGCATGGCGGCGAGCACGGTCTGAGCTGGGCCGCCGACAGCATCCAGAAGTCGGGAGGGCGCTACACCGTTTCGGGCGGTAACCGCGAGGCGATCCTCGCGCTGCGCAAGAACCCGGAAGTCTCCGCGCTGATGGCCGCCGAGCACGCCAGCGACAACAAGGGCGCGATCGAGGCGGTAACGGGGCGCGAGGCGACCGGCACCGACCTCTATATGGCGCACTTCCTCGGCATCGGCGGCGCGCGCACCTTCCTGTCGGCAATGCAGAGCAATCCCGATCGCAGCGCGGCGGCGGTGTTCCCGACCGCGGCGCGCGCGAACCGCAGCGTGTTCTTCGAGCGCGACGGCTCCGCCCGTTCGCTGTCGGAGGTCTACCAGCGCTTCGCCGACAAGCTCGGCGACGGATCGGATGCCGCCGCGACCGCCAAGGCGAACAACCAGTGGCAGTTCGCCGCGCAGGCGCTGGCGATGGGCGAGGACGCAACCGTCGTCACCGGCACCGGGCAGAGCGCGACCGACGCGCTCGACTGGGCGAAGTCGGCGCTTGGCCAGCGCAGCACGGGCGCCAGCCTGCTGCGCCCCTCGCCCGACAATGCACGGCTCGCGTATATGATGCTCGCCGGGCTGGGGCGCTAAAAGATGAAGATCCTCGCCCATGTGCGCCAAGGCGCGCTGCCCGCCGCGATCCTGCTGCTCGTCGTCCTGATGGTCGTGCCGATCCCGGCCTTCCTGCTCGACGTGTTCTTCATCATGAACATCACGATCAGCCTCGCGGTGCTGATGGTCGCGCTGAACGCCGAGAAGCCGCTCGACTTCTCGTCCTTCCCGACCGTGCTGCTGTTCGCGACGCTGTTCCGGCTCGGCCTCAACGTCGCCTCGACGCGGATCGTGCTGGTCCACGGCCACACCGGTTCGGCGGCGGCGGGGCACGTCATCGAGGCGTTCGGTTCGTTCGTGATCGGCGGCGACTATGTCGTCGGCCTGTTCGTGTTCGCGATCATCGTCATCATCAACCTGATCGTGGTCACCAAGGGCGCGGGCCGCGTTTCCGAAGTGTCGGCACGCTTCACGCTCGACGCCTTGCCCGGCAAGCAGATGGCGATCGACGCCGATCTCAACGCCGGGCTGATCACGCCCGACGAAGCCAAGAAGCGCCGCGTCGACGTCGCCACCGAGGCCGAATTCTACGGCTCGATGGACGGTTCGTCGAAGTTCGTGAAGGGTGACGCGGTCGCCGGCCTGCTGATCCTCGCCGCGAACATCGTCGGCGGCCTGATCCTCGGCCCGGTCAGCCATTCGCTGACGATCGCCAAGGCCGCGCAGACCTACACCATGCTCGCGATCGGCGACGCGCTGGTCGCACAGGTGCCGGCGCTGCTGCTCTCGATCGCCGCCGCCGCGATCGTCACCCGCGTCAAGTCCGAGAAGGATCTCGCCGGCCAGATCGGCAGCCAGTTCGGCTCGGCGCGCACCTGGACGCCGGTGGCGGTGATCCTGACGCTGCTCGGCGTGCTGCCGGGAATGCCGCACTTCGTCATCCTGCCGCTCGCCGCCGCCGCCGGGTTCGCCGCGTGGAAGCTGCACCAGATCGCCAAGCGTCCGGCGATCGTCGAGACGCCGCCGCCGGTCGAGGCACCCGATCCCTCCAAGATCGGCTGGGACGAAGTGTCGGAGACGATGCTGGTCAACCTCGACATCGGTTACGGGCTGGTCCCGCTGGTCGACGAGCGTCGCGGTGCGCCGCTGATGGGCCGGATCACCGGCGTGCGCCGCCAGCTGTCGAAGGAACTCGGCTTCGTGGTGCCGCAGGTGCGCGTCCGCGACGACATCAATCTCGCACCCTATACCTATCGCGTGATGCTGGGCGGCGTGTGCGTCGGCGAGGATCAGGTTTCGCCCGACGAGATGCTGGCGCTCGACACCGGCCAGGGCTTTGGCGAGCTGATCGGCAAGAAGGCCAAGGACCCAACCTTCGGGCTCGACGCGACCTGGATCGCGACCGGCGACGCCGATGTCGCGACCGGCCAAGGCTATCTTGTCGTCGACTCGGGCACGGTGATCGCCACGCACCTCAACCATGCACTGGGCGCCAATGCCGGCGACCTGCTGGGCGCGGACGAGGTGCAGGCGCTGCTCGACGAGCTGAAGGAGCGTGCGCCGCATCTGGTCGCCGCACTGGCGCCGCTGCCGCTCACCTCATTGGCGACCGTGCTCAAGGGACTGTTGTCGGAAGGCATCCAGCTCCGCGAGTTCCGTCGCATCGCCGCCGCGATCTCGATCGCCGCGCAGCGCAGCGTCGATCCGGTCGAGATCATCGAGCTGATCCGCCCCGAACTCGGCTCGCTCATCATCGCCAAGCTGGCCGGCGCGCGCGAACCCTTGCGCGTGATGACGCTGGAGGGCGGGCTGGAGCAGTTGCTCGGCCAGGCCGCGCGCAGCGATCCCGGCCGCCACGTCATCGAACCCGAACTCGGCCGTCGCATCGTCGACGCGCTGCAAGCCGCGGCCCAGCCGCTCATCGCGGAAGCGAAGCCGTTCGCGCTGGTCGTCCAGCCCGCGATTCGCGTCGCCATCCGCAAACTCATCCGCACCGTTCTACCGGATACGCCCGTCATGAGCTTCTTCGAAGTCCCCGAGGACAAGGCCGTCGAGGTCGTCGCGATCATCGGCAACCAGCCGCAGCAGCAGGCGCTGGCGGCATGAGCGCGGAACCGATGCCGCAGGCGTTCACCGCCGCCCAGCCCGTCACGCAGCCGATCGACGGCGCGCCACTCACCTATAAGCCGCGCGTACGCGCGCGCGACGAGAATGCGCTGGTGCGCGAGCATCTCCCTCTGGTCCGCCGGCTGGCGTGGCACGTCCATGGCTCGGTTTCGACCGCGATCGAGGTCGAGGATCTGGTGCAGGTCGGGCTGGTCGCGCTGGTCGAGGCGGTCGCCGCCTTCGAGGATCGCGGACAGGTGACGCTGAAGCAATATCTGGTCACTCGCCTGCGCGGCGCGATGATCGACGAACTCCGCCGCCACGCCGCGATGACCCGCGGCGCGATCCGGCGGAAGCGCGAATATGCCCGCGCGGTCAACCAGCTGAGCCACGAATATGGCCGCGCACCGACCGAGCGCGAGCTGGCGACCCGGCTGGAAGTGACGCCGGAGAAGCTGCGCACCGAATACGCCGCCGCCGAGGCGATCAAATATGAGTCGATCGACGAGGTCTATGCCGACGACCAGCCGTGGTTCGCCAGCAACGAGCCCGACGCCTTCGAGCAGCTCGCCGAAACGCAGACACGCGACCGGCTGATCGCCGCGATCTCGGCGCTGCCCGAGCGTGAGCAGCTGGTGATCCAGCTCTATCACGTCGAGGAACTGAACCTCGAGGAGATCGGGCAGGTGCTCGGGATCGGCGCGGCGCGGGTCTGCCAGATCAAGAGCGCGGCGCACGCCAAGCTGAAGAAGGCGATGTTGCAGCGCTGATCGTGCGACCTTCGCCGGTGGCCGTGCGTTGTTGCGGCGATCAGGAGGAGGAAGCGATGACCGAACCCCGCAGCCACCCCGCGCTGAGCGAAGACCAGCGCGATCCCGACGGCAGCGATGCCCCGGACGACCTGCCCGCCGGCGAGCCGGACGACAATCCCGACGATCTGACCGTGTCGGACGAAGAATGACTTGGACCCCGGTGGCCGGATGCGGTCGCCGGGGTTTTCGTATGCGGTGCGGGGGCGAGCGTGGGCACGGCATTGTGGATCGACGGTTCCATCTGAAAGGCGACCTCCTCGCCCTCCACCGGCGCCCCTGCGGAGGCAGGGGCCTATCTCTGTTTCGTTGCGCGCAACGCCGACGCCGGGAACGGCGCGCCTGTGTCTAGCCGCTCCCCCGGACGATACAGCCATGGGCCGCCGTCGGCGCAGCGGCGACGGTGCTGGATCGGGCCTCGTGGCTCATCAACGCGAAAACCCCCGCCAGCCATCCGGCTGACGGGGGTCTTCGTGTCCGGCACCGGCCCCGCTCTGATCGGGGGCGAGAGGCCGGTGATCGGCTGCCGGACTTAGCCGAGCAGCTTCATCACGCCCTGCTGCGACTGGTTGGCCTGCGCCAGCATCGCGGTCGAGGCCTGGCCGAGGATCTGCGCCTTGGCGAGCGCGGTCGTCTCGGTCGAGAAGTCGGCGTCCTCGATGCGGCTCTTGGCGTCCGACAGGTTGGTCGCGGTGGTGGTCAGGTTGTTGACCGTCGATTCCAGCCGGTTCTGCGCCGCACCCATCGTGCCACGCGCCGCCGAGACCTTGTCGAGCGCGCCGTCGATCACCGCCATCGCTGCCGAGGCACCGGTCTGCGAGGAGATCGAGATCGCCGAGGTGCTGCCGGCCGTGAAGCCCGCCTTCGAGGGATCCGCGCCGCCGATCGTGACGCCGGTGCCGCCCGAACCTTCCAGCGCCACCGTGCCGCGGCCAACGCTGGCCGTCGTGCCGGTCGGCGTCAGATCGGTGGTGCCCAGCGAGTCCTTGGCGCCGGTGATGATGCTGCCGGTGGTGTTGGCGAACGAGATGTTGCTGCCGTCCTTGCTGGTCAGCGTCAGCTTGCCGTCGCTGTCGACGCCCGCGGTGATCTGGTTACCGGCAACGTTGCTCAGCGTGCTGTTGATCTTGGCCGCCAGCGAGTTCGCATCCTTCTCGCTGCTGGTCATCGTGACGGCAGTGTTGGTCGTTCCATCGCCGATCGTCAGCACGTCGTTGGTGCTGATCGAGCCGACCGTGGCGGTGACGCTGTTCTTCGCCGTCGCGGTGACGCCCGAGTTGGCCGTCTGCGCGTTCACCAGGGCAGCGATCGCCTTGGCGTCCTTCGGGGTCGCGGCGACCGCGCCGATGTCCTGGCCATTGATCGTGATGTTCGGAACCGGCGGCGTGCCGGCCGGAGCGGCGAACGCGGTCGCCGAGATGGCGGTGCTCTTGACCTGCGCGGTCAGGCCCAGCGTCGAGGCGCGGGTGTCGGTCAGCTTCATCGAGATCGTCTGGTCGGCGTTGATGCCGGTCTGCAGCTTGACGTTGTCCGAGCTGCCGTCGAGCAGGTTGACGCCGTTGAACGAGGTCGTCTTGGCAACGTTGCCGATTTCGGCGGTGAGCTGGGTCATTTCCGACTGCAGCGCGGTGCGGTCGGTATCCTTCAGCGTGCCGTTGGCCGACTGGGTGGCCAGTTCCTTCATGCGGGTCAGCATGTTGGTGACTTCGCCCATCGCGCCTTCGGCGGTCTGCGCCAGGCTGATGCCGTCGTTGGCGTTGCGGACGGCCATCGCCATGCTCTTCGTCTGGCTCGCCATGCGGTTGGCGATCGCGAGGCCGGCGGCGTCGTCCTTCGCCGAGTTGATGCGCTTGCCGGTCGACAGGCGCTCCATCGAGGTCGCCAGCGACTTGCTCGCCATCGTCGAGGCGTTGGTGGCGCGCATTGCCGAGGTATTGGTGTTGATCACGGTCATGGGAAAAGCTCCATTTACCGGCCCGTCCCGCCGCCCCCGAATGAGCAGGTGGCCGTGCCGTCATCGCATCAAACGGCTGCCCGCGACGGACCTTTAGCGCTTTTCTCGCACGAATTTTCGCGACCGCCGTCCGCGGGCTTCTCCCCACTTCCCCTCCGTGTACGCGCGCGCGGGCGCTCCCCGCGCCCGGAAAAAACCTGCCGGCAAAGCGGCAACTATACCGCGCGTTAACCAGCACGGCCGCATCACGCTTTCACTGATTCGAGGGAATTTCTCGCCATGCGTTCGATCATGCCGACAGCCACCGTGGAGCGCGCGCACCTGACGCTCGTGTCCTCGTTGCGCGCGCAGGGCTTTGCGGTGCAGGCCCCCGCCGTCCGCCCGCAGCCGAACGTCGCCTATCTGGTCGCCGACGGCGAGGCGGTGCCCGCGCCGGCGCGCACGCTGATCGTCGGCAACGCCGGTCGCGAGGTGATCCCGTTCCGCGACGGACAACCGGCGCGCATCGCCTATGGCCACGAGGATGCCGCCGTCGGCAACGCCTTCGCGCGCGCGCTGATCGGCGGGCCGGAACTGCCGACCGCCGCCGATCCCGAGTCGCTCGCGCTGCTCGCGCTGGCCGAGCGCGTCGCGCAGGCCGACATCACCGTGCTCATCAACGGCCCGACCGGCACCGGCAAGGAGGTGCTGGCGCGCACCATCCACCTGAACTCGTCGCGCCGCGACGGCCCGTTCGTCGCGATCAACTGCGCAGCCCTTCCCGAGACGATGCTGGAGGCGATGCTGTTCGGCCACCAGAAGGGCGCGTTCACCGGCGCATCGTCGGGGGGCGAAGGCTTCTTCCGCGCCGCCAACGGCGGCACGCTGCTGCTCGACGAGATCGCCGAGATGCCGCTCAACCTTCAGGCCAAGCTGCTGCGTGTGTTGCAGGAGCGCGAGGTGGTGCCGATCGGCGCGACGATGCCGCAGGCGGTCGACGTCCGCGTGGTCGCCTGCGCCAACCGCGATCTTCAGGCCGAGGTGGCCGCGGGCCGGTTCCGCGCCGATCTTTACTACCGCCTGTCGGTGTTCCCGCTGTCGACCCGCGCGCTCGCCGAGCGGACGCAGGACATTCCCGCGCTCGCCGCGACGATGATCCTGCGCCACGCCGGCCATCGTCCGGTGCCGTGGCCAAGCGATGCGGCGATCGAGAAGCTGGTCGGCTACGACTGGCCAGGCAACGTCCGCGAGCTGGAAAATGTCATCCAGCGTGCGCTGCTCTTCGCCGCCGGCGATACGATCGAGGCCGATCACATCGTGTTCGATCGTCCGGCCGCGCCGCGCCTCGCGCCCGCCAACAGCGGTGATGACAATACGCTCGGGCAGGTTGTGCAATTCTCCGAATTCGCCGCGATCCGCGAGACGTTGGCGGCGTGCGGCGGCAGCCGGATCGAGACCGCGAAGCGGCTCGGCATTTCCGAGCGGACGCTCCGCTACCGCCTCGCCAAGGCGCGCGAACAGGGTGACGATCTCGCCGCCGGCACCAGCCGGATGCTCTCGGCATGAGCGCGATCGGAGGCGTCGGCGGCGTCGACCGGGTGATGGCGCTGCGCGCGCAGATCCTGGAGCGCAACGCCGCGCTGAACCGCACCAGCGGCGCGGCCTCGGCCGCCCCTGCCCCGGCGGCGGGCGGCGCGGCGAACGCGACCAGCTTCGCCGACACGATGCAGTCGGCGATCGCCAAGGTGAACGACGGTCAGCAAAAGGCCTCGGCGCTGTCGGAGCAGTACGAACGCGGCGAGACCGTCGACATCGCCAAGGTGATGCTCGCGCGTCAGGAAGCGTCGGTCGGCTTCGAGGCGACCTTGCAGGTCCGCAACAAGATCCTGTCCGCGTACAAGGACATCATGAGCATGCCGGTCTGATATGAGCAACGCTCTCACCCCGCAGAACCCGGTGCCGGTCACGCTGGTGCCCGAGAAGTTCGCCAATCCGCTGCGCCAGATCCAAGGCGTGATGGCGCAGCCCGCCGTGCGGCGCGCCGGACCGATGGCGCTGATGATCGGGCTGATCGGCGCGGCCGGGCTCGCCTGGTCGGCGCTGTCGACCCCGCCGCAGAAGACGCTGTTCTCGGGGCTGCCCGACTCGGACAAGGCGGCGGTCACCACCGCGCTGTCGGCGGCGAACATCCCCAGCCATATCGACGATTCGGCGGGCACGCTGACCGTCAACGAGGAGGATTTCTCCAAGGCGCGGCTGCTGCTCGCCGGACAGGGCCTGCCCAAGGCGGCGCCGGGCGGGTACGCGATCCTCGACGAATTGCCGATGGGCGTCAGCCGCGCGGTCGAGGGCGAGCGCCTTCGCCAGGCGCGCGAAACCGAACTGGCGCGTTCGATCCAGGAGATCGACGCAGTCGCCGAGGCGCGCGTCCATCTCGCGATGCCCGAGGCGAGCGTGTTCGTGCGCGACAATGCCGCGCCGTCGGCGTCGGTGGTGGTCAAGTTGCAGGGCGGCCGCTCGCTGAGCGACGCGCAGGTCCAGTCGATCGTCAACCTGGTCGCCTCGTCGGTGCCGGGGCTGAAGCCCGACGCCGTCACGATCGTCGACCAGATGGGCGGGCTGCTCACCAAGTCGGGTGACGGCCCCGACAGCGCCAACGACAAGCGCATCGAGTTCCAGCGTCGCGTCGAGGACAAATACCGCCAGCAACTGATCCAGCTGCTGACGCCGCTGGTCGGAGCGGGCAATTTTACCGCCGAAGTGCAGGCCGACGTCAATCTCGACGAGACCAGCGCGACCCGCGAGAGCTACGACAAGGAAGGCCGGCTGCGCGCCGAGACCGGCAACTGGACCGGCAACATGGCGACCAACGCGCCGCCCGGCGGCATTCCCGGCGCGCTGAGCAACACGCCCCCGCCCGCCTCGCAGCTTTCCACGCCGCAGCCCGCGACCGGCAACCCGGGCACGCCCCCGGCACAGCCCGCCGCTGGCGGCCCCGCGCCCGATCCGGCCAAGCAGACCGACGCGTTCCAGCGCGCCTATGACCTGAACAAGGAAGTCTCCGTCACGCGCGCCGCGCCGGGCAACATCAAGCGGCTGTCGGTCGCGGTGCTGCTGCGCGACCCGGAGAAGACCAAGCGCACCGCGATGGAAATCCAGCAGATCAACGATCTGGTGAAGAGCGCGGTCGGCTTCGACCAGGCGCGCAACGACAATGTCACTGTCATCAGCCGCAAGTTCGCCGATGCGAGCGCCGATGCGGCAGCCGCGCCGAAATGGTACGACAATGCGCTGGTGCCGATGCTCGCGCGCAACCTGACCGCGCTCGTCATCGCGCTGCTGGTGCTGCTGCTCGGCGTGCGCCCGATCGCCAAGGCGCTGATGAAGAAGCGCGAAGATGCCACCAGTGCCAAGGATGCCGCCGCGCTGGCGGACGGTGCCAAGGGCAACGGCGCGGCGCTGACCGATGCATCGGGCGAGGCGGGCGAGGGCAAGGGCGAAGACGGCGAGCAGATCGCGGTCCAGCCGCCGGTCAGCCTCGACCAGATCGAGACCAGCCAGAGCTACGAGGAGCGGATCGACGCGGTGCGCGGCTTCACGCGCGACAACCCGGCGCGCGCGGCGCTGGCGGTGCGTGACATGCTGGTCGCGGACGCCAAGCCGTGAGCGAGGTCGCCACGGCCCCGCGGATCTTTACCGGCGTCGAACGCGCCGCGGTGCTGATGATGCTCGTCGGCGAGGAAGAGGCCGCCGCGATTCTCCAGAAGCTCGACCCCGAAGAGGTCCGCAAGCTGGGCACCGCGATGTTCGCGGTCGCCGACGTCAGCGAGGAGGAGGTCGAGCTGGTGCTCGACGATTTCGTCGGCAAGGCGCGCGAGCGGACCGGCATCACCTTCAACCCCGGCCCGAAGGTCGAGGCGGTGATGACCCGTGCGCTCGGCCGCGACAAGGCGGAAAGCGTGCTGGCGCAGATCACCCCGGCCGAGGCGGTGTGCGAGATCGACCTGCTCGACTGGTTGGATGCCAAGGAAATCGCGGCGATGCTCGACAAGGAGCATCCGCAGATCTGCGCGGTGATGATCGCCAATCTCGATCCGTCGATCGGCAGCCAGGTGCTCGAACTGCTCCCTGAGCTGACGCAGCCCGACATCCTGCACCGCATCGCGCGGCTGGGGCCGATCACCCCCGACGCGGTCGACGCGCTGCGGACGCTGATCGCCAGCCGCACCGGCGGCGGCGGTGCGAGCGGCGGCGGTGGCGCGTCCTCGACCGCGCTGCAACTGGGCGGCGCGCGCGAGGCGGCGAAGATCCTGCAGGGCGCGCGCAAGTCGACCGAACAGCGTGTCATGCCCAAGCTGCTCAAGATGGATCGCGATATCGCGCGGCAGATCGAGGAGGCGATGTTCGTCTTCGACAACCTGCTGGAGCTGGACGACAAGGGGTTGGGCACGCTCATCCGCAACGTCGACGGCGATACGCTGGGCCGCGCGCTGAAGGGCGTGGACGAGACGGCGCGGAACCGCATTCTCGGCTGCATGTCGGCACGCGCCGCATCGGGCATCCGCGACGATATGGAAGCGCGCGGGCCGATGAAGCTGAGCGAGGTGCTCGAGGCGCAGAAGGCGATCATCCAGATCGCCCGCAACCTCGCCAAGGACGGCACGATCAACCTGGGAGCAGGCGACGACGATTATGTCTGAGGCGGATTTCGTCAGTGGTATGCCCTCGCGCGCGGACGCCGCCGCGCTCAGCCGCACGCGCGCGCGCTCCGACATCGCGCCGGGCTTCACGCCCGCGGACCTGATCGCGCGGATCGAACAGGCGTTCGGCGCCCGCTCGCCCGCCCCGACCGGTGCGGACGAAAGCTCGGACGTGCCGGCGGGCGACCAGCCGCGCCATTTCTCACCCGCCGATCCGGACGCCGATCCAACCGCCGGCTGGGACATGCTGGATGCCGACGCCCCGATACCCGCGTGCGTCGAACAGATCGAGGCGGCGCGGATCGCCGGCTATCACGAGGGGCTCGCCGACGCCGCGATGGCGGCCGATGCGGTGGTCTCGCGTGAGCGTGAGCTGCTGGAGGCGGTCGCGAAGGCGATGAAGGCCGGCGGCGCGATCGACCGCGTCGCACTGGCCGAGGCGCTGCGCCGCACCGTCACGATGCTGGTGACGCAGTTGGTCGGCGAGATCGGCGTGTCCGCGCCGTTGCTCGCCGCGCGCGTCGAGGCCGCGACCGACCTGCTCGCCGACGCCAGCGAAGCGGCGATGCTGCGCGTCCATCCGGAGGATCTGCCGCTGCTCGAGGGTCGCCTGCCCGGCACGATCTTCCCGGTCGCCGATGAGAGCGTCGAACTTGGCAGCTTCGTCATGGAGGCGGCATCGACGATCGTCGAGGACGGGCCGGCGATGTGGCTCGACCAGCTTTCCACCGCCATCGAGCGCGCGGCGGTGCCGGCGTGCTGAACCGGTTCGCCGAGGATTACCTCGGCACGCTCGCCCTCGCCGGATCGCGGCCGAAGCCGCGCGTCGCCGGACGGCTGTCGTCCTATGACGGCCTGTTGATGGAAGCGGTCGGCCTGTCGCTGCCGGTCGGTACCGTGTGCAAGATCGGCGCGGACGGCGGGCAGCAGGTCGAGGCCGAGGTGATCGGTTTCCGCAACGGCCGCACGCTGATGATGAATCTCGGCGGCCCCGCCGCCCTGCTCCCCAATGCACCGGTCCGTCCACTCGGCCCGCCGGGCGAGGCGGAGGTCGGCGCGGCGATGCTCGGGCGCGTCGTCGATGGCGCGGGCCAGCCGATCGACGGCCTCGGCCCGATCCGCGGCGCGGGGCGCTGGCCGCTCGCCGGGCACATGCAGTCGCCGCTCGACCGTGGCCGCGTGCTCGCGCCGATGGACGTCGGGGTGCGCGCGATCAACGGGCTGCTCACCGTCGGCCAGGGCCAGCGCGTCGGGATCATGGCCGGGTCGGGCGTGGGCAAGTCGGTGCTGCTCGGCATGATGGTGCGCGCGGCGCAGGCCGATGTCGTCGTGATCGGGCTGATTGGCGAGCGCAGCCGCGAGGTCGCCGACTTTCTCGAAACCAAGGTCGCGGGCGAGGCACGCCAGCGCTCGGTCGTCGTTGCGGTGCCCGCCAACCATTCGCCGGTGCTCCGCATCCGCGGCGCATTGCGCGCGACCGCGATCGCCGAGGCGTTCCGCGCCGATGGCAAGAGCGTGCTGCTCATCATCGACTCGCTGACCCGCGTCGCGCACGCCGGGCGCGAGATCGGTCTGGCGCTGGGCGAGCCGGCGTCGGCGCGCGGCTATCCGCCGTCGGCGATCGCGATGCTCCCCAATCTGCTGGAGCGCGCCGGGTCGGACGTCAACACCGGCGGCTCGATCACCGGCATCTACACCGTGCTGGCGGACGGCGACGACGGCAACGATCCGGTCGTCGACTCGGCGCGATCGATCCTCGACGGCCATATCGTGCTGAGCCGCGCGATGGCCGAGCGCGCGGTCTATCCCGCGATCGACATTTCCAAGTCGATCAGCCGCGTGATGAACGACATCGTGCCGCAGCATCACCAGCAGGCCGCACGCATCCTGCGCCGCCATCTGGCGACCTATGAGGAAAACCGCGACCTGGTGCTGATGGGCGCGTATCGCAGCGGCAGCGATCCGGCGATCGACGCCGCCATCGCCTATCAGCCCGCGATCATGGAGTTCATCCGCCAGGACACGCACCAGATGGTGTCACTGGCGGATGCCGAGATGGAGCTGGTCGGCGTCTTCGGCGATGCCTGACGCCAAGCGGCTCAAGCGCCTGCACCGCGTCCGCACGCTCCAGCTCGGGCTGGCGCGCGCCGACGAGGCCCGCACCCAGGCGCAGCTGACCAGCGAGACGCAATTGGCGCAGCGCATCGCGCAGCTCGCCGATGCGGTCGCCCCTTCCCCCTCCACCTTTGCCGGCGCGGCCAACCTCGCCGCGACTGCGCATTTCCGCGAGCGGCTGCACCGCTCGGCGGAAGCGGCGATGAACCGCGTCCGCGCCGCCGAGGCGCAGGTCGAGCGCAGCACCGAGGCGACCCGCGGCGCGCGGCGCGATCAGAGCGCGGTCGAAAAGCTGATGGAGCGCCAGCACGCCGCCGATCTGCGCGCCGAGATGAAGGCGCTGGAGGACGTGCCCGCGCGCCCCAAGAAGTAAACGGCACGCTCTTTGCAGCGTGGCCGGCGAACCCTGTCCACGAAAGCGGCCTGACCCTTGACCACGATCGCAAGCCTTCTCCTGACGACGGCACCGGGCGCGATGCTGCCGGGCGCGGCCTCTCCGACGCCGGGTGTGGCGGGCACGACCGGCGACTTCCTGAAGCTGGTGCTGCCCGGCTGCGGCGACGGTGTTGCTGTCGGTGTCGCGCCCGTGACGGCTGACACGGGGCGGCAGGATCTTGCCGGCTCCGGCACCGGGCTGCCGCTGGTCGGGGCCGTGCTGCCGAGCGGTGAGGCCGCGCTGGCGTGGCTCGCCGATGCAACCGGGGTTCCGGTGCCGCCGCCGCCACCCGCGCTCGTCCTGCCCGAGGTTTCCCCTGTCACCCTCGATGCGAAACCGGTTGCGGTCGCCACCGCCCCGACACCGAAAACGGTCGTCACCGATGCGCTGCCCGACCAGCCGGCAGCGACCGTGCGACCGCGGCTGCGGATCGTCGCGCCCGACGTACCGGTGCAGGTGCCGGGCAGCGACAACGTCGACCTGCTCCCCGACGCCGCCGAGGACGCCACGCCGGCGATCCACGAGGATCATGACGCGCCGGCCGCTCCCGTGCTCGCCGGCGCGCCATCGACCGTCGCGATGGTGATTGCGGTTCCGGCTGCGCCGGCTCCCGATACGGCGCCCAACCAGCCGGCGGTCGCGCTCACGGTCGACACTGCCCGTACCTCCTCTCCAATGGCACCTGTCATCCCGTCACGCGGTGCAGCGACGCCGCTCGTCGCTGCGGACGCTGGCGCGTCCGACGCGAGCGCCACGATCGGCGCCACCAATGCCGCCACGCCGAACCGCGAGCCCTCCCCCAGGATTGCTTCCACGCTGGCCGTTGCCCCGCCTCCCACGCCGATCGCCGATCCGGCGCGCGGCGCACCCCCGCCGGCATCCCGGACGGTGGAGCCGACGGTGCTTGAACAGCCAACCGCCGCCGAAGCGCCACCTTCCCCCCGCAGCGGTCCGCGCGTCGAGGCTCAGCCACCGGCCCAACCACGCGCGCAGCCGCAGCCGCAACCGGTCGCGGCCGTCACCACGCCGCGCGTCACCCGCGAGCCGACTTCACCGGTCATTGAAGTAAACGCCGACACTGCGGCGGCGATCATCACCGATGCCGCGCGTCAGGAGGCTATCCGAACCCCCGCCCCGGCGACCCTCACGCCGGCGGAAGCCGCATCCCCGCGCCCGATCGACGTTCCCGCCACCCCGCAGCGTAATGAAGCTGCCGTGCCGGCCCCCGCCGCCCTCGCGCCGGTGTCGGTCGCGCCCGCGCGCACCGCAGCCAGCCTCACGCCTCTCACGCCGCCGGCAAAGGCCGCGGCACCGGTGCCGTCGTCGGCTGCGGCGGTCGAAGCGGTCCCGGTCGCACAACCGTCGCTCGCCCCCGATGCGCCGGTCGCAGCCGCCGTCATCGTCGACGCGCCGCGCCAGGAGGCGACTCGTCATGCGGTCGAAACGATCACCTCACCGACACCCCGCGTGGCGACTCCGCGCAGCGACATCGCACCGCCACGCGTCGAAAGGCCGGGATCCGCGCCGGTCGCCACACCCGCGCAGCCGACGCCGGTGATCGCCAGCGCGGCCCCGGTCCGCGTCGACGCCCCGGTCATCACGCCCGTCACGCCCCAGCCCGCGAGCGGCGCCGCTCCGGCATCGGCACCGCTCGCGATTGCCTCCCCAACGCCGTCGCTTATGTCACCCGCAGCGCCGCAGCCGCTACCGGTCGCGTCCGTGCCGGCCACCGACGCGCCCGTTGCCGACACGCCTGTGCCTATTATCGCGGGCGAGGCGGCACCGGCGCCTCACGAAACCGCACGCGTCGCGCCCGCGCCGGTACCGGTCGCGCTCGATCCCGCCCCCGCGCCGGTGATCGCGTCCGCCGCACGCACTTTCGCCGAGGCGATTCACCGTGCCGTCACCGCCGATGACCGCGCCCGCCCCGCCGATCCGACCGCCCCGGTTGCTCAACCGCAGGCGACCGCGGCGATCTCCGCCGCCGCCGTCACCGCGACCGGGCAGGCGCAGCAACAGACGCTCGACATGCGCCAGCCGCATTGGCCCGCCGCGATGATCCAGCACATCGAGAAGCTGCGCGACATGGCCGATGCCAATGACATGCGCATCCGCGTCGTTCCCGATGCGCTCGGCGCGATCGACGTCGCGCTGCGCCGCGAGGGCGATACGGTGCAGGTCCAGCTGACCGCCGAACAGCCGGAGACGCGCGCGATGCTCGCCGATGCGCAGCCCCGCCTCACCGAAATGGCCGAGGCGCGGGGGCTGAAGCTCCACCACGCCCAGTCCGGCGGCACGACCGCCCAGGGCGACCGCCAGCCATCGCAGCAACAACAGCAGCAACGCGCCGCGCCGGTTCCGGTCGCGCCGCCGTCCGCCCGTCGCGCCGCCACCGCGGACGCCGACGACACCGACCAACGACTCGCGTGATTGAGGGAATCGAACGATGAGTGACGCTCCGGCCGCAGACGCCGCGCCCAAGAAAAAGGGCAAAATGAAGATGATCGTGATCGGCGCCGTCGGCGTCATCGTCCTGCTGGGCGGTGGCGTCGGCGCCGGTCTGTATGCCGCGGGCTCGGGGATGGTCGGCGGCGGCGGCGGCGGCGGCAAGGAAGCCGCGCACGAAGATCCCAACAAGCCCAAGCTCGTCCCGAAGAGCGAGCAAAAGCATCCCGGCGCCGGTGGCGAAGGCGGTGAAGGTGGCGAGGGCGGTCACGACGGCGGCGAGGCGGCGGCCGAGGGCGGCGAGGGTGGCGAAGGCGGCGGCGAGGCGCACGGCGCGCCGACCCCCGAGGGCCATGGCGGCGAGCCCTACGCCTCCAACTATTTCGCGATGGAGAAGGAGTTCACCTCCAACCTTCAGGATTCGGTGCACTTCATCCAGATCGGGCTCGCGGTATCGACGCCCTACGACGACAAGGTCATCACGAATCTTAAGACCAACGACATCGCGATTCGCTCGGCGATTCTGCTGACGCTGGGCGACACGCCCGAGGATCAGGTGTTCACCGGTGCCGGCAAGGCGCAGCTCCAGAAGCGGCTCGTCGCAACAATCAACCAGGTTCTGCGCGATAAGGAGGGGTTTGGGGGGATCAGTAACGTCTACTTTACCACTTTCGTGGTTCAGTGAACGTGCATGGTTAACAGGCGCACCTCCACCGACGCCGGGCTCGACTCCGGCACCCCGATCGGCACCGCTGCCGCATTGGGCGGAGGAACGGCTGCGCCTGCCAAACTGCATCCGTTCGGCGATCTGCACACGTTGCAGCATCTGTCAGCGCGCGCCGCCCGTGGCGTGCGCCAGACGTTCGAGGGTTACTGGCGTGCCGAAACGCGCGCCTGGGCCGAGCCGCTGGAGGTGCTGCGCCTCGCCGATTATCGCGCGGCGCGCGGCGACAAGCTGACCGCGTGGCTGCCGCTGTCGATGGACGGGCGCCCGACGCTGTGCGTTATCGACAGCCAGTTCGTCGTCGAGATCATCGACCTGTTCTTCGGCGGCACCGGCGACGTCTCGCCGGTGCTCGCGCTCGAGTTCACGCCCGCCTGCGACGTGATCGTCGCGCGCATCGCCAAGGCGTTGGCGCGCGCGCTGGAAACCGCATGGGAGCCGCTGGCGCGCGCGCGCTTCACCGCCGAGCCGTTCGAGCTGGGCGGGAGCATGATCCCGGGCGTCGAGGCCGACGAGGTGGTGATCGCCACCCGCTTCGCGATCGCGCGCGGCAGCGCCAAACCGGCGTTCGTCGACATCCTCTATCCGGTCGCGACGCTGAAGCCGCACACCGTCGCGCTGACCGGCAAGGTCGTCGCCAAGCCCAGCGAGGTCGACGCCGAGTGGCGCACCCAGCTGACGCGCGCGGCGATGGGCGTGCGATTTCCGGTCCGCTCGGTCCTCGCCGAGCCGACCATCCCGCTCTCGCGGCTCATGGATCTCAAGGAAGGCGACATCATCCCGATCAGCTTCGGCGCCGACGTGCCGATCGTGGTCGGCGGGATGGCGCTGGGGCTGGGCACCGTGGGCACGTCCAACGGCCGCGCGGCCATCCGCATTTCAAAGTTCGAAGGACCCCTGCAATGAACGACATGACCGGCGGATTCGCGATCGACGCCGCCGTCGCCGCCAACCTGCGGCTTCTGCAGGGCGTCGACGTCAAGCTGACCGTTGAGATCGGCTCGACCACCCTGTCGCTGCGCGAACTGCTCGCACTGGGCGAATCGAGCGTGATCGAGCTGGACCGGCAGGCGGGCGAGCTGCTCGACGTGCTGGTCAACGGCACGCTGATCGGGCGCGGCGAGATCGTCACCGTCGGCGAGCGCTACGGCGTCAAGATGACCGAACTGGTCTCGCCCGAGAAGCGCGGCTGAGGGGTACGCACGCGATGATGTGGACCTATATTCTGAAGCTCGTCGTCATGCTCCCGCTGGTGTGCGGGCTGATGATCGGCTGCCTGTATCTCTGGCGCCGGCTCGAGGCGCGGATGCCCGGCAAGCCGGCGACGCGCGGCATCGCGGTGCGCGAGACGATGATGATCTCGCCCGGCGTCAAGCTGGCGGTGGTCGATTTCGAGGGGCGTCGCCTGCTCGTCTCGGTCAACCGCGCGGGCGTGACACTGATCGACCGCTCCGACGTGCGCGTACCCGTGGAGCCGGCACAGTGAACACCTCGGCGATGCACACCGGAACGCTGATCCGCGCACGTACCGCCGGCAAGCGGTCGCACCTGATCCTCGCGCTGCTCGCCATCGTCGTGGCGCTTTGCGTCGCGATGCCGGCGCTGGCGCAGAACTTCCCCGCCCCGGCGCAGCCGGCGGTGCAGGGTGCCGAGGCCGCCCCCGCGCCGGGCGTCGGCGACGCGGTCGACCGCGCGCTCGGGCAATTGTCGCGCGGCGATGCGGGCGCGCAGAACAACAACGGCTCGCTGTCGTTGTCGCTGCAGGTGCTCATCATCATGGGCCTGCTCACGGTGCTGCCGGGCATCGTGCTGATGATGACCAGCTTCACGCGGATCATCATCGTGCTGTCCATCCTGCGGCAGGCGATGGGCCTGCAACAGACCCCGCCCAACCAGGTGCTGATCGGCCTGTCGCTGTTCCTCAGCTTCTTCATCATGGCGCCCGCGATCAACCAGATCAACACGACCGCGATCCAGCCCTATTCGCAGGGACGGATCAACGGCACGCAGCTGATTCAGACCGCCGCCGCGCCGCTCCACGCCTTCATGTCGAAGCAGACGCGCGTGAAGGACGTGACGATGTTCGCGCAAATGGCGAAATCCGGCCCATACGCCACGCCTAACGACATCCCCTATTCGGTGCTGCTGCCGGCGTTCGTCACCTCGGAACTCAAGACCGCGTTCCAGATCGGCTTCCTGCTGTTCCTGCCGTTCATCGTCATCGACCTCGTCGTCGCGACGGTGCTGATGGCGCTCGGCATGGCGATGCTCAGCCCGACGATCATCTCGCTGCCGTTCAAACTGCTGTTGTTCGTACTGGTCGATGGCTGGGCGCTGACGATGGGCAGTCTGGCGAACAGTTTTGCCACCTAGCCTTTCGTCATCCCCATGCAGGTGGGGATCCAGAATCTCCGACGTATCGCCTCCATCGACGGACCTGCGCGTCTGGATTTCCGCCTTTGCGGGAATGACGAAGAGAGAAGAGTGACACCGCCATGCAACCGCTCGTCGACGCCGACTACTTCCTGACCGTCGCCAACCAGACCATGTGGGTACTGGCGTTGGTCTCCGCGCCGATCCTGATCCCGGCGCTGCTGTCTGGGCTGATCCTCGGGATGGTGCAGGCCGCGACTTCGATCAACGAGCAGACCTTGAGCTTCGTCCCGAAGCTGATCGTCGTCGCGGTGTCGATCATGGTGTTCGGCGCGATGATCCTCGGGTTGCTGAGCGACTTCACGACCGAGATCTTCGCGCGCATCCCGGATCTGGTGCACTAATCTTGCGCCGGTCCCTTCGCGTCACCCCGGCGCACGACGGGGTCCAGAGCCGCAAGCACGGTTCTGCGTGGCTCTGGACCCCGGCCTTCGCCGGAATGACGGAGGCGTAACGTGCTGGGCTTCGGCTTAAGCATCGAGCCGCAACTCTGGGCGCTGATCTTCGTGATGATCCGCGTCGGGGCGGCGTTCATCGCCGCGCCGGTGTTCGGCAACGTCTCGGTCCCGCTGCCGGTGCGAATCACGCTGTCGGGCGCGGTCGGGGTGCTGGTGCTCGGCACCACCTCGATCCAGCCGCCGCCGACGATCTTCGCGCTCGCCACCTTCGTCGCGGTCGCGGCCGAGGCGCTGGTCGGGCTGGCAATGGGCTTCATCGTCCAGATCGCCTTCGCCGCGCCGCTGGTGGCGGGCGAGATCATCGGTGGATCGATGGGGATCGGCTTCGCCAACATGATTGACCCCAATTCGGGTCGCTCCAGTCCGGCGGTCGGGCAATTCCTGTCGATCCTGCTGACGCTGCTGTTCCTGTCGCTCGATGGGCATCTCGTGCTCGTCGATATGGTGGTGAAGAGCTATACCGCGCTGCCACCCGGCGCGGCGTGGCTGGCGGCGGGGCAGATGCGCGACATCGCGCTGTTCGGTGGCTATGCGTTCATGGCCGGGCTGCTGCTCGCATTGCCGGTCGGCTTCCTGCTGTTGTGCCTCAACCTCGTCATGGGCATGGTGTCGCGCTCGGCGCCGTCGCTCAACCTGTTCTCGATCGGCCTGCCCGCCAGCCTTGCGGTCGGCGTCATCAGTCTCGCGATCGCGCTGCCCGCGATGGGCGACTACATGCAGGTGATCGTCCGTGAAGGGCTCGCCGCCGCGCAAAGCCTGGTGCTCGGCTGATGTCGGAGGGTGGCGACAAGACAGAAGCCCCAACCCAGAAGCGTCGTGACGACGCCAGGGAAAAGGGCGACGTCCTCAAGAGCCGCGACCTCGCGACCGCCTTCGTCGTGCTGGCCGGCATATCATGGATCATGTTCTTCGGCCCGGCGCTGCTCACCGCGTGCCGCGAGGTGATGGCGGCCAGCTTCAATTTCGGCCGCGCCGATGTCGAGAATTTTCAGCCGTGGCGCCCGCTGGTGCAGGCCGGGTGGAAGCTCGCCGCACCGCTCGGCACGTTGTTCGCGATCACGATCGCCGCCGCGATCGCCAGCCAGGCCGGGCTCGGGTCACTGAGCTTCAACGCGAAATTGCTTACGCCGAAAGCGTCGCGGATCAATCCCGGCTCGGGAATCATGCGCATCATCGGCATGCAGGGCTGGATCGAGCTGGGCAAGTCGCTGCTCAAGGTCACCTTGCTCGGTGCGATCGGCGCGTGGATGCTGTGGCAGACCGCGCATTTTAGCTTCGGGCTCGCCGCCTCCAACCTGCCGGTCGCGCTGGCCAGGTTGGGATCGACGTTGACGCATGTCCTGCTCGTCATGGCGATGGGGCTGGTGGCGATCGGCATGATCGACGTGCCGACCCAGATCATGCAGCTGCTCAAGAAGCTGCGCATGACCAAGCAGGAAGTGAAGGACGAGCATAAGGAAAGCGAGGGCAACCCCGAGATGAAGGGGCATATGCGCATGAAGCAGCGCGAGATGCTGTCCGGGGGGATGCACAAGGCGCTCGACCAGGCGCATGTCGTGCTCACCAACCCGACGCACTTCGCGGTGGCGCTGCGCTACGAGCGCGGGCGCGACGAGGTGCCGGTGGTGGTCGCCAAGGGGCGCGGCGCGCTGGCGCTGGCGATCCGCTCCGCCGCCAAGGACCGCGCGCTGCCGATCCTCGAATATCCGGCGCTGGCGCGTGCCGTCTACTATACCAGTCGCGAGGGCCAGGAGGTGCGCGACGATTTGTACCTCGCCATCGCCACCGTGCTGGCTTTTGTCTTCGGCCTCAATGCGCAAGCCGGCGGTACGCAACCGCCGGTCGACGTGCCCGACACCGCACGTTTCGACGAAAATGGTGTCCGCCAGTCATAAAGAATCGCCGCGCGCGGCCGTTTAGGAGAGCATCATGGCGACGATCAGCAGCACCAGCACGAGCAGCACGGCGTCGACGACGAAAACGTCGTCGACAACCGCGTCGTCGACAACCAAGACGGCGAGCGCGTCCTCGATCAACAAGTCGACCGCCAACTCGATCCTGACCTCGCTGGGCTCGGGGTCGGGCGTCGACACCGATACGCTGGTTACGCAGCTGGTCGACGCGCAATTCGCCGCCAAGCGCGCGCAGATCACCGCCAAGACCGACAAGCTGACCGCGCAGATCTCCGACGCGGCGACGCTCAAGAATTTCGTCAGCGACTTCGCCAAGGCGGTCAATACGCTGGTCACCGGCGGCACGCTCGCGACGCAGCCGAACGTCAGCGACTCGAAGGTCGCCGGCGCGACCGCGATCTCCGGCGCGCCGATGTCGGCCAGCGCGTCGGCGAACGTCACCGTCAGCTCGCTCGCCACCGTGCAGACCGTCACCAGCACAAAGATGGGCAAAACCGACCAGTTCGGTACCGGCAAGCTGACGATCAACATCGGTACCGCCACCTACAGCGCGGGCAAGATGACCGATCTCGCGGTCGGCAAGGCCGGCGACGGCAGTGACCTGTCGTTCGACGTCGATATCGCGCCGCCGAACGACACGCTCTCGGGCATCGCCGCCGCGATCAACGCCAAGAACACCGGCGTCACCGCCGCGATCATCACCGATGCCGACGGCGGCGCGTTCCTGTCGCTCAAGGGGCAGAGCGGCACCGCACAGGCGTTCTCGATGACCGGCACCGGCGGCACGCTCGACACACTCAGCATCGGCAAGGACGCGACCGCGACCTCGAAGCTGGCGGTCGTCGGTCAGTCCGCCAACGCCAAGCTGTCGGTCGACGGCGTCGCGGTCGAGCGGCCGAGCAACGAGATCAGCGACCTCGTCCCCGGCGTGAAGCTGACGCTGGCCGGCACCGGCTCGATGACGCTGACCGGCACCCGCCCCGACACCGCGCTGACCAACGGCGTCAAGGATTTCGTCGAGACCTTCAACCAGTTGCTCAACGAGGTGAAGCAGCAGACCAATGCGGTCGACGGCAGCCTGCGCGCCGATCCGGCCGCCAAGCAGCTGCTGCGCAACCTGCAGGGCTTCGCGAGCAAGACATTACTTCCCGACGCCGCTCCGGGCACGCCCTCGACGCTGGCCGGAATCGGCGTGACCACCGACAAGACCACCGGCGAGCTGACGATCGACGACGCCGCGCTGACCAAGGCGATGAAGGATTCGCCCGATTCGATCCAGGCGATGTTTACCCCGAATAGCTTCGGCGCAACCGGGATCAACGCCGCGATGCAATCGCTGAAGCTGTCGTCGGGCAGCACGCTCTACGGACTGGGCGCGACCGACCTGAAGCTGCGCAAGGCCCAGGACGATCTGACCAAGGAAAGCGCCAAGATCGACGAACAATCGACGCGCTTCTCGGCCCGGCTGACGCAGCAATATGCCAGCATGAACTCGCGCGTGTCGGCCTACAAGCAGACGCAGTCGTTCATGAAGCAGCAGATCGACGGCTGGTACAAGTCGAGCTGATCGGGAGAGACGACAGATCATGGCCTACGCCTCTTCCCTGCTGCGCGATCCGGCGCGCACCTATCGCGAAATCGACCTCGCCGGCCGCACCGCCGCGGCCGATGGTCCGGCGCTCGTCCAGCTGCTGTACGAGGAGCTGACGCAGGCGCTGCGTGTCGCCGCCTGGGCGGCGGATCGCAAGCAGTTCGCGACGCGCAGCGAACGCATCACCCGCGCCACCGCGATCCTGTTCGCGCTGGAGGCCAATCTCGATTTCGAGAAGGGCGGCGACGTCTCGCGCGCGCTGGCGCGTTTCTACGGCGGCTGCCGGCGGCAGGTGATCGAGGCGAGCATCGGCACCGACGGCGCGCCGTTCCGCGCAGTTGCCGCCGAGCTGGAAGAGATCGCCAGCGCCTGGCGTCAGGCGCGCGCGGCGTAGTACCAGACGAAAGCTGCCAACCTCCACCGAAGAACGATCGTCATTCCCGCGAACGCGGGAATCCAGACGCGCGGGTCGTCGAAAGGGCCGGAACGTCAGAGGTTCTGGGTCCCCGCCTTCGCGGGGATGACGAACGACAGCGGGCGCGGGCACCCTACTCAAGTGGTCGGATCGTTGACCTCACCGAGACGAATGAAACGTCTACCCCCGGAACCAGTGACGCTGGGCGAACCACAAGACGATTCCCCCCGCGATCACCGCGCACACGCCCGCGATCGCATCGAACGCCCACGGCTCCTCGGCATAGGGCAGCCCCTTGACGTTCATCCCGTAGAGCCCGGTCAGGAACGTCAGCGGCAGGAAGATCATCGCCACCATCGCGATCACCAGGCTGCGCTGATCGAGCTGTTCGGCGCGCAGATCGGTCAGCGCCTCGTGCATCAGCGCGGCACGCTCGCGGATCGCCTCGACTTCCTCGGCCATGCGCGCGGCGCGATCGGCGGCGGCGGCGAGATGCGCGCGATCGTCCTCCGCCAGCCAGTCGCCCTGCAGCGTCGTCAGACGCTCCAGTGCGGCGCGCTGCGGGCTCAGGAAGCGGCGGTAGTTGATTGCCTCCGACCGCATCCGCGTCACCGCGCGACGCAGCTCGAACACGCGGTGCGCGCTCAGCCGCTGCTCGCAATCGTCCACGCCGTCGCCGAGATCGGCGACCACCGGGTCGAGATCCTCGGTGATCGCAGTGGCGATCGCCGCGATCAGGTCGCCGGGGTCGCGCACCTCGCCGCGCTCCATCTCTTCCTCGACGCGGCTCAGCGTCACCAGCCGCTTGCGCGACACGGTGATGACGCGGCCTTTCGTGGCCCAGATACGGATCGAGGCGAGCACGTCCGAGGTGTCGAGCGGTTCGTCGGTGCGCCCGCGCAAATTGATGAACGCGCCGTGCCCGATCTTCTCGGCGCGCGGTCGCGTCTCGGCGGCGGTCAGCGCGTCGACGGTGAAGGTGTCGAGCCCGGCGGCGTCGCGCAGCCACGTTTGCGCTTCGGCGGCATTGGAGGCGAGGTGGATCCACAGGAACGCCGCCTCGCCCGACAGCGCCGCGGCCGGTGCGACCTTCTCGACCGTGCCGTCGTCGCGCACGCGCCATGCCACGCCGCTCATGCGCGCATCCCGAGATCGATGGTCAGTCCGACGCCGTCCGTCGGCGCTTCATCGCAGGCTTCGCGTGTGGCGTCGGCGCGGGCGCGATCGAGGATCGCGGCGGGCACGTCGGCGCGGTGCGTGACACGGTCAGCGGCGGCGAGCAGCCGCGCCTGCCGCAACGTCAGATCGTCGGGATCGCGCGAGGCGAGTTCGAGCCGCACGACCCCGTTCGTCACCTGCGCGGCGAGCACCGCCTCGGCGGCATCGCGGCCATCATAGTCGGCAAGCGGGTCGAGCGCTGCGCCGGGGGCAAGCGCCGCGCCGATCGCGCGCCGCCGCTCGCCGCCATTGGGCAGCGCGGCACGCAACGCCGCACGCGCGGCGTGCAGCGCCTCGGCGAGCCGCCCCACTGACGCAGGCAGCACCGCCTCCAGCCGCTGCCGCACCGCCGCCGCCAGCCCGGCCGAGACCCCACCGGTTCCGATCGCGACCAGCACCGGCGCACGGTCAACGATCGCGGGCAGAGTAAAGTCACACAGCTCGGGACGGTCGACGGCATTCACCAGCACGCCCCGCGCCTTGAGCCGCGCCACCGCTTCGTCGTCATCGGCGACGATCGCGAGCCGCGCGTCGGGATCATCTTCGCCGACGACGATCGCCCCGGCGCGTTCGAGCAAGCGGCGCTTCGGTTCGGCCGCCTCGCCCTCGCCGACGAGGATCACCGGGCGATTGTTCAGGCGGACGAACAGCGGGAGGCTGTGGAGGGTCATGCGATCTCTCTTCGCGCCGTCGCCGCGCCACTTGCCGTCACCCCGGCGAAGGCCGGGGTCCAGCATCGGGCGGCACCTTTGATGCGCTTCGGTTCCCCAACTGAACCCCGGCGTGCACCGGGGTGACGGGTGGCAGGTCGGGACAGCAGCAGACCTACAGCCACTCCGGCACGCGCTCCGCGGCGAGGATCGTCTCGGCGGCGATGCGGTCGGCGACCACCGCATAGCGATCGCCATCGACCAGCACCTCGGGCACCAGCGGACGGCTGTTGTAGGTCGACGCCATCGTCGCCCCATACGCGCCGGCGGTGCGCAGCACGGCGAGGTCGCCGCCCTGCACCGCGTCCATCTCGCGCGCCATCGCGAAGGTGTCGCCGGTCTCGCACACCGGGCCGGCGACGTTCGCCGTCATCCGCGCGCCGCTTGGAACCACCGCATCGACATCGTGCCATGCGTCGTACAGCGCCGGACGCGCCAGATCGTTCATCGCCGCATCGACGATCACATAGGGGTGGACGACCCCCGGCTTCACCCAGATCACGCGCGTCAGCAGCACCCCGGCGTTGCCCGAAATCACGCGGCCAGGCTCGAACATCAACTGCACGTTCCAGCCCTTGGTCACCCGCTCGACCATCGCGCCATATTCGGCAGGGGTGCGCGGATCGTCACCCGCCTTGTAGCGGACGCCGAGCCCGCCGCCGAGGTCGACACGCGCCACCACATGGCCCGCTGCGCGCAGCTCGTCGACCAGCAGCTTGACACGCCGGTACGCCGCCTCGAGCGGGACGAGGTCGAACAACTGGCTGCCGATATGGATCGCGACGCCCTGCATCGACAGGCCCGGCAGCGCCGCCAGCCGCGCATACATCGCCGGCGCCTGATCGATCGGTACGCCGAACTTGTTCTCCTTGCGGCCAGTCGAGATCTTGGCGTGGGTGCCCGCGTCGACGTCGGGGTTCACCCGCAGCACCGCACGCGCGGTGAGCCCGCGTTCGTGAGCCAGCTGCGCGAGGACCACGCCCTCTTCCTCGAGCTCAAGGTTGAACTGGCCGATCCCGGCCTCCAGCCCGCGCAGCAATTCAGCGCGCGTCTTGCCGACGCCCGAGAAGACGATCCCGCTCGCCGGGATTCCCGCCGCCAGCGCACGCGCCATCTCGCCGCCCGAGACGACATCGGCGCCATAGCCCTCGGCGGCGACGACGCGCAGCACCGCGAGATTGGGATTGGCCTTGATCGCGTAGGCGAGATGCACGTCGGGTACGCCCGATAGCGCATCGCGGAACGCGCGCGCCTGCGCGCGAAAGGCGGCGGCGGAATAGACGTAGACGGGGGTGCCCACCTCGTCGGCGATGCGCGTCAGCGGCACGCCCTCGCACCAGAGGGCACCGTCGCGGTAATGAAAATGGTCCATGGTCACTCGCAGAAAATCGTCAGCGTGGGGGAAGGTCGAACGGGTCGGGCTCCCGTTTCTGCGAGCTTTTCAACACTTCCCCGGTTCGTTGCGGTCGCGCCTGCACCGATGGAGTGAGCAGGTCGGCGACCGCCGGCTGTTGCGCCGCGCCATAGGGCGTGACCGGCATCGCCTGCCCCGGCGCGGGCTTCAACGCCTGCGTCGATCCACAGGCGGCGAGCGGGAGCGCGGCGAGCAGCAGCAGCGCCCTCATGCGCGCGCCGCCCGGATCGCGGCGCGGACGTTGTCGGGGGCGGTGCCCCCAAAACTCTTGCGGCTCGCCACCGAGGCGTCGACCGACAGCACGCCGTACACCGCGTCGGTGATCCGCGCGTCGATCGCCTGCAGATCGGCGAGCGGCACCTTGTCGAGCGTGCAGCCGAGCGCCTCGGCACGCGCCACCGCGCGGCCGGTGATGTGATGCGCCTCGCGGAACGGCACGTCGGCCTCGCGCACCAGCCAGTCGGCGAGGTCGGTGGCGGTCGCGAAGCCGCTTTCCGCCAGCGCACGCATCCGGTCGGTGCGGAACGTCGCGCTCTCGATCATCCCGGTCATCGCCGCGATCGAGATCGCCAGCAGGTCGTGGCACTCGAACACCGGCGGTTTGTCGTCCTGCATGTCCTTGGAATAAGCGAGCGGTAGCCCCTTCATCGTCACCATCAGGCTGACGAGGCAGCCGGTGATCCGCCCGCTGTGCCCGCGCACCAGCTCGGCGGCGTCGGGGTTGCGCTTCTGCGGCATGATCGAGCTGCCGGTCGACCATTGGTCGCTGAGCGACACGAAGCCGAATGGCTGCGACGCCCACAGCACGAACTCCTCGGCCAGCCGGCTAAGGTGCAGCGAGCATTGCGCGGCGGCGGTCAGATAATCGAGTGCGAAGTCGCGGTCGCTGACCGAATCGAGGCTGTTGCGCGTCGGCCCGTCGAAGCCGAGCGCCGCGGCGGTGGCGTGGCGGTCGACCGGGAAGCCGGTACCGGCCAGCGCCGCCGCACCGAGCGGACAGAGGTTGCCGCGCGCGCGATTGTCGCGGAAGCGGCTGATGTCGCGTGACACCATCTCGTGATAGGCCATCAGGTGGTGACCCAGCGTCACCGGCTGCGCGGATTGCAGGTGCGTGAAGCCGGGCATCACGCTGCCGGCATGTTCCTCGGCCCGCGCGAGCAACGCGGCGTCGAGCGCATCCAGCGCCGCCAGCACCTGATCGGTGGCATCGCGCACCCACAACCGGAAGTCGGTCGCGACCTGATCGTTGCGGCTGCGCGCGGTATGAAGCCGCCCGGCCGCCGCGCCGATCGCATCGGACAGCCGCGCCTCGGTCAGCATATGGATGTCTTCCATCGCCAGATCGTCGGGGACGCCGTCGGCGGCATAGCCGGCCGCGACCTGCTCCAGCCCGTCGCGGATCGACGCCGCATCCGCGTGCGAGACGATGCCCTGTTCGGCGAGCATCGCGACATGCGCGCGGCTGCCCGCGACATCCTGCCGCCACATCCGCTTGTCGAAGGGAATGGACGCGTTTATCTCGCGCATCACCGCGGCTGGCCCTTCGGCGAACCGCCCACCCCACATCTGGTTGGAACCGCTCATGGCATCCCGCGTCGCGATCGTCTGTCTCCTCGGCACCGCGCTGGCTATGGCCGCGTGCGATAAGCCGTCACCCCGCAACGAGCAAGCGGAGGTCGCCAGCAGCGACGAAGTCGCCGCCACCGCCGCGCCGAAGGTCGACAAGATCGACCGCAGCCACAAGGGCGAGCGCGCGCCCGACGTGGCCTTCACCCCGGCGGCGGGCGGCGCGGCGACCAGTCTGGCGGCGTTCAAGGGCAAGCCGGTGCTGGTCAACCTGTGGGCGACGTGGTGTGCGCCGTGCGTCAAGGAGATGCCGACGCTCGACGCCGCCGCCGCGACGCTGGGCGAGACGCTGCCGGTGCTCGCAATCAGCCAGGACATGGAGCCCGCAAAGGCGACCGCCTTCCTTGCCGAACGCAAGTTCGCGCATCTGCGGCCGTTCCTCGATCCCAAGCTTGGGCTGAGCACCGGCTATGGCGCGAATTTGCCGACCACGATCCTGTACGGCCCGGACGGCAAGGAAATCTGGCGCGTGACCGGCGACATGGACTGGACCGGGGCGGAGGCGAAAAAGCTGCTCGCCGAGGCGGCGTAAGAGGCGGCGACCCAATCTCCGTCATATTGAGGGGAACGAAGCAATCCAGAGCCTGATCAGGACGCCCTGGATTGCTTCGCTTCGCTCGCAATGGCGACCTTACAGGAACATCATGACCCGCCCCGTCCCCACCAGCACCGCGCCCGCGCTTGTCGCGGTGGTCGTCGCCAACGCGGCGCTCGCGTTCGGGCCGCTGTTCGTCCGCGTCGCCGATACCGGGCCGGTCGCGGCGGCGTTTTGGCGGATAGCGCTCGCGGTGCCAGTGCTCGCGGCGATCGCGCTCGCTACCCGCCAGCCCGTAGCCGCCGCGCCGTCGAGGCGCGTGTGGATGTTTGTCGCGCTGGCCGGCGTTGCCTTCGCCGCTGATCTCGGGACGTGGCACCTTGGCATCATTCATACCACGATGGCCAATGCCACGCTGCTCGGCAACTCGGCGACCTTCCTGTTCCCGCTTTGGGGCTTCATCGTCGCGCGCGCGTGGCCGACACGGATGCAGGGTGTCGCGCTGCTGCTCGCCGCTGCGGGTGCGGCGCTGTTGATGGGGCGATCGTACCAGCTTGATCCGCGGCATCTGGCCGGCGACCTGCTGTGCATCGTCGCCGGAGTGCTCTACGCGCTCTACTTCATCCTGATGTCAGACGTCCGCCGCGCGCTGGCGCCGTGGCCGGCGCTTGCGCTGTCGTCGCTCGCCTCGTTGCTGCCGCTGCTCGGCTTTGCTTGGATCCTCGGTGAGAAGATCGCGCCACAACACTGGACCCCGCTGCTCGCGCTGGCATTGGTTTGCCAGCTGCTTGGGCAGGGCTGCATGATCTATGCGCTCGGCCGGCTCTCGCCCCTGGTGATCGGGCTGGCGCTGCTGATCCAGCCGGCGGTGGCGGCGACGATCGGCTGGGCGCATTTCGGCGAGGCGCTCAGCGCCCCCGATTTTGTGGGGATCGCGATGATCGCTGCGGCATTGGTGCTGGTGCGCGACACGCGCCGCGCTGCTAAAGAGCCGCCATCCGCCAATCCGGTGCCGGAGGAAATGCGATGACCGAGAACCTGACGCCGGAAGACCTGACGCTCGACGAGGTGCGCGCACGGCTTGCCCCCGCGATCGCCGCCAATGCGGCGTTCGACGGCTGGGGCGACACGGCGCGCGATCTCGCCGCCGAGCAGGAGGGCATCGACCCCGATGTCGCGCGACTCGCCTTCACCGACGGACCGGTGGTGATGATCGACGCGTGGTTCGCGCATGTCGATGCGGCGATGGCCGCGGCGCTGCCTCCCGCGACGCTCGCGACAATGAAAGTCCGGCAGCGGATCACGGCATTGGTCGAGGCGCGGCTGGCAATGCTCGCCCCCGAACGTGAGGCGCTGCGTCGCGCGCGCGCCATTCTCGCGCTGCCCACCAATGTCGTCGCCGCCGCGCGACTCGGCTGGCGCAGCGTCGATACGATGTGGCGGCTCGCCGGTGATACTGCGACCGATTATAATCATTACACGAAGCGTGCGATGCTGCTGGCGGTCTACACCGCGACCACGACCGTCTTCCTGGATGACGACAGCGAGGAGCAGGCGGACACCCGCGCCTTCCTGGCACGGCGGATCGACGGGATCATGCACTTTGAAAAGGCCAAGGCGCGATTCACTCGTCGGACCCAGCATCGCCCCAGCCTCAGCCGCTTCGTCGGCCGGCTCCGCTATCCGGTGGTGTGACGCGCCAGACCCGGCTACTCGCTAATTGATAATCAATCTCACTGCGCTTATAGAAGCCGGGTGACCACGCCCATCAGCCTCGAAACGCTCCCGCGGCATCAGGCCGCCATCGTCGACGACATCGACTGGTCGCGACTCGCCACGCCCGAGGCGCGACGGTTGCGCGAACTCGGATTCGACGCGGGTGTGCCGGTACAGGTGCTCCACCGCGCGCAGCTCGGCGGCGGGCCGGTCGCGTGCCGGATCGGGCGGATGACGGTAGCGCTGCGCCGCGCGGTCGCCGGTGCGATCCGCGTCTCGGTCGAACCGCTCCCCGCCGAGTGACGCGCCTCCGGCGCCACGCGTGATGGAAATGCCCCCGCTGGTCGCGATGGTCGGCAACCCCAATGCCGGCAAGAGCGCGCTGTTCAACGCGCTGACCGGCGCGCGGCAGAAGGTCGGTAATTATCCCGGCGTCACCGTCGAGCGTCATTCGGGCCGCCTCGCGCTCGATGACGGGCGCCCGGTCGAGCTGGTCGACCTGCCCGGCGCCTACAGCCTCGAACCCTCTTCCCCCGACGAGCGCGTGACGCGCGACGTGCTGCTCGGCGCGCAGAGCGGCGAGCGGCGCCCCGACGCGCTGGTCGTGGTGCTCGACGCCGCCAATCTCGACAATCATCTCCGCTTCGCGATGCAATTGATCGCGCTCGGGCTGCCGGTGGTGATCGCGCTCAACATGATCGACCTTGCCGAGCGTGACGGGCTGGTGCTCGATCCGGCAGTGCTGGAGCGCGAGCTGGGCGTGCCGGTCGTCCCGACCGTCGCGGTGCGACGGCGCGGGATCGACACGTTGCGCGCCACGCTGACCGGGCTTGTCGGCGTTGCCGCCACACCGGTGGCGTCGCTCGCACCGGTCGAAGACATACGGACGCTGCAACGGCGCGCGCGAGCGTTGTCACAGGCCGCGACGATCAGCGAGACGCCGACGCGCCGCTGGCACCACGCGCTCGACAGCGTCGCGCTGCACCCGGTGTTCGGCCCGATCCTGCTGATCGCCCTGCTGTTCGTGATGTTCCAGGCGGTGTTCAGCTGGTCGGAAGCGCCGGTCAGCTGGATCGAGGACGGGTTCACCGCGCTGGAGGCGGCGATCAAGGGCGCGCTGCCCGCCGGCTTCCTGCGCTCGCTGCTGACCGACGGCGTCATCGCCGGGGTCGGTGCGGTGGTCGTCTTCCTACCGCTGATCCTGATCCTGTTCCTGTTCATCCTCGTGTTGGAGGCATCGGGCTATATGGTCCGCGCCGCGTTCCTGCTGGACCGGTTGATGGCCGGCGTCGGGCTGTCGGGGCGGGCGTTTATCCCGCTCCTGTCCAGCTTCGCCTGCGCGGTGCCCGGGATCATGGCGACCCGGACGATCGACGACGAGAAGGACCGGCTGACCACGATCCTGATCGCGCCGCTGATGACCTGTTCGGCGCGGCTGCCGGTCTATACGATCATCATCGGCGCGTTCATCCCGGCGCGGCAGGTGCTACCGTTCGTCGGCCTGCAGGGGCTGGTGCTGCTCGGCCTCTATCTGATGGGGATCGTCGGCGCGTTCGTCGCCGCGCTGCTGCTGCGCCGCACCGTCACCAAGGGCGAAAGCTCGGGCTTCATGATGGAGATGCCCAAATACCAGATGCCGCGCCTCCACGATGTCGCGATCGGGTTGTGGAGCCGCGCGACGATCTTCCTGAAGCGTGCGGGCACGACGATCGCGCTCACCACCGTCGTGCTCTGGGCGCTGCTCAGCTTCCCGCAGGCGCCGGCCGGGCAACGCCAAGTCGAATATTCGATCGCGGGGCGGATCGCGAGCGGGCTGGAAGTGATCGTCCGCCCGATCGGCTTCAACCATGATATCGCGCTGGCGCTGATCCCGACGATGGCGGCGCGCGAGATCGCGGTTGCGGCGATCGGCACCGCCTATGCGATCGACGACACCGAGGACGCTTCGGGCGCGAAGAGCCTCGTCGATCATCTGCGCGGGCGCTGGTCGCTACCGACCGCGCTCGCCTTCCTGATGTGGTTCGTCTTTGCGCCGCAATGCATCAGCACGATCGCGGTAACGCGTCGCGAAACGAACGGCTGGAAGTGGCCGATCTTCATGCTCGGCTACCTTTTCGCGACCGCCTATGTCATGGCGGGGATCACATTCTGGCTGGCCACGTTGGCCGGTCTCTAAGAGGATCCCATGGCAGGCAGCGTCAACAAGGTCATTCTCGTCGGCAATCTCGGGCGCGATCCCGAGTCGCGCTCGTTTCAGAACGGCGGCAAGGTGGTGAACCTGCGCATCGCGACGTCGGAGTCGTGGAAGGATCGCAACACCGGCGAGAAGAAGGAAAAGACCGAATGGCATTCGGTCGCGATCTTCAACGAAGGACTGGCGAACGTCGCCGAGCGCTTCCTGCGCAAGGGCAGCAAGGTCTATATCGAGGGCCAGCTCCAGACGCGTAAGTGGCAGGACCAACAGGGCAACGACAAGTACAGCACCGAAATCGTGCTGCAGGGCTTCAACTCGGTCCTGACGATGCTCGACGGGCCCGGCGGTAATGCGGGCGGTGGCGGCGGGGGTCGTGACGACTTTGGCGGCGGCGGCGATGATTTCGGCGGTGGTGGCGGCTATGGCGGCGGATCCCGCGGCGGCGCCAGCAGTGCCTCGCGCGGTGGCGGCAGCAGCAGTGGTGCAGGCGGTGGATCGCGTAGCGGCGGCGGCAATTATGGCGGTGGCTTCGCCGACGACCTCGACGACGATGTGCCGTTCTAAGTGACCGAGCAACCTGCCGGCCGTCTGGAAATCTGCCCCGAGGCGCTGGATGAGGCGAAGCGGTCGCAGGTGCTTGCCACCTACGATGTCGAATCGCTGCGCGGCACCGCGGCCTTGAAGCAGATCACGGACTTCGCCGCGCATCTGTGCGGCGTGCCGGTCGGGATTGTCAGCATCCTCGACACCGATCATCAAACCTTTCTGGCGCGTACCGGCTATCCGGACGGGCCGGAGCCGCCGCGCCAATACTCGTTCTGTGGCCACGCGATGTGGGGCGGCGGGCTGATGGTTGTCCCCGATGCCACCGCCGATCCGCATTTCGCCACCAACCCTCTGGTGACTGGCGAGATGAACCTGCGTTTCTACGCCGGTGCACCGCTAATCTCTGACGATGGCTTCCCAATGGGCTCGCTGTGCGTGCTCGATACCGTGCCGCATCCTGAGGGTCTGACCGCGCTGCAACGCGAGGGGCTGACGGTGCTGGCAGCCAACGTCCTCGCCCGGCTACGCGATTCACGGGAGGGCGTGGCCCGCCGTGCCTCGGTTCGCCGCGCCCGCACCGAAGCCGCGGATAGCGAAACGCGCTTCCGCGTTCTGGCCGATACCATGCCGCAGATGGTCTGGTCGACGTTGCCCGACGGATATCACGATTATTACAACGCCCGCTGGTACGCCTTCACCGGCATGCCCGAGGGATCGACCGACGGCGAGGCATGGAACGGCATGTTCCACGCCGACGATCAGGCGCTCGCCTGGACGGCGTGGCGGCGCTCGCTGGAGACCGGCGACCCGTATGAGATCGAATATCGCCTCCGCCATCACGACGGGACCTATCGCTGGGTGCTGGGTCGTGCGCTGCCCATCCGCGACGCGGCGGGCGCGATCACGCGTTGGTTCGGCACCTGCACCGACATCCACGAACAGAAGATGGCGCTGGAGCAGCGCGAGATCGTCAGCCAGGAGCTGAGCCACCGTATCAAGAACATCTTCTCGGTGGTGGCCGGGCTTGTGCATCTGACCGGGCGCACCCACCCCGATCTGTCGGGGCTGCTCGGCGAACTGCGCCAGCGGATCACGGCGCTTGGCCGGGCGCACGATTTTGTCCGACCGCACAGCGAGCAGTCGCGTCCGGTGCTGCGCCAGGACAGCCTCCACGGGCTACTCGACGAATTGTTCTCCCCTTATCAAAGGCAGAGTGGAGAGCGCATCCGGGTCACGGGTCATGACGTCGCCGTCGATGACCGCGCCGCCACACCGCTGGCGCTGATCTTCCACGAGCTGGCGACCAACGCGAGCAAATATGGCGCGCTGTCATCGGAGCACGGCAAGGTGACGCTGACGATCGGCCTCGATGCCGACGACGTGGTGCTGCATTGGTGCGAGCGTGGCGGTCCGCCGCTGTCGGGCGGTCCGGCGCAAAACGGCTTTGGATCGCAATTGATCGAGATGAGCGCCGCGCGCCAGCTTGGCGGAACCGTCAGCCGCGAGTGGCCGGTCGCCGGACTGGAAGTTACGGCGCGCGTGCCGAAGATCGCGTTCAGCCGATAGGCACCGACGCCGGTTCAGCGGTGTTGCGACGTCCATGCCCACGCCGCGATGAACGCGATTAACCGGCCTGTGCGGCTCCAGTCCCGCCAGCCGACGACGCCGTCCAGCGCACGAAGTCGGGGCACCCGCCCCCGTCGATTTCCGACTGCGCCGCGATCCGCGCCGCCGCCAGGATCGCCTCCTCGTTGAACGGCTTGCGCACATAGCCGAGCGCCGCGTCGCGGTTGGGGATCTGACCGGGGTTGGCAGTCACGAACACCACCTTTATCCCGTAATCTCGCGCGATCCGCTCGGCGATGTCCGGGCCGGTGGGGCCGTCACGCAGGTTGACGTCGACGAACGCAAACCCGCACCCGGGCGCCGCGTCGAATGCGGACGGCGCGTCGGCGGCGATGGCCGCGACGCGGTAGCCGGCATCTTCCAATATACGTTCAAGGTCGAGCGCGACGAAAATCTCGTCCTCGACGATCAGCGCTGTCGCAGTCATGTCGGGATCCTCGTCACGAGCACCTTAACCGCGATCAACTTTGCTTTGTTCCCGCCGCAGCAGGAAGATCGCATGTTCGGCAAGGAAGTTTGCCGCCGCGCTGCCGGTCTGCTTGTCGCCGGAGAGGAACCACGCCCCCTCGACGATCACGCTGCGCTCGGCGAGATGCGCGCGAAAATCGTCGATCGTCAGGTGGTGGATATTGGGCGTGTCGTACCATCGTTCGGGCAGCAGCCGCGTCACCGGCATCCGCCCGCCCCACAATAGCGACAGCCGCACGCGCCAATGCGCGAAGTTGGGGAAGCTGACGAAGGCGAACCGACCGATCCGCAGCAATTCGTCGAGCACCCGGTCGGGCGCGCGCGCGGTCTGCAACGTCTGGCTGAGGATCGCGTAATCGAAACTCTGGTCGGGATAGCCGGCGAGATCGGTGTCGGCGTCGCCCTGAATGACCGATAGCCCGCGCCCGACCGCCGCGGCGACATTGCCGGAGTCGAGTTCGAGCCCACGCACATCCGCGCCGCGTTCGTCGCGCAGCGCCGCCATCAACTCGCCATCGCCGCACCCGATGTCCAGCGCCCGCGCGCCGGTGGGCAAATGCGCGGCGATGATCGCCAGATCGGGACGCAGACTCATCGTCCGGCGCTCAGGAAACCGTGCATGACACGGTCCAGCTCGGGGGAGTCGAGCAGGAAAGCGTCATGTCCGAAGGGGCTGGACAGTTCGACGAAGCTCGCCGGTGCGCCCGCCGCCATCAGCGCGTGGACGATGCTGCGCGACTCGGCGGTGGGATACAGCCAGTCGGTGTCGAAGCTGACGAGGCAGAAACGCGTCGCGGTGTTGCGGAAGGCATTGGCGAGCAGCCCGCCATGCTCCTCCGCCAGATCAAAATAATCAAGCGCGCGGGTAATGTAGAGATAGCTGTTGGCATCGAACCGGTCGGTGAACGCCAGCCCCTGATGCCGCAGATAGCTTTCGACCTGAAAATCGGCGTCGAACCCAAACGACTTCTGCGCGCGCGCCTGCAAGCGCCGCCCGAACTTCTCGGTCAGCCCCGCCTCGGACAGATAGGTGATGTGCGCCGCCATTCGCGCCACCGCCAGCCCGGCCGCGGGCGGGTCGCCGTCGTAATAGTCGCCGCCGCGCCAGTTCGGATCGGCCATCACCGCCTGCCGGCCGACCTCGTGAAAGGCGATGTTCTGCGCCGAGTGCCGCGCGGTCGAGGCGATCACCACGCATTTCTCGACGCGTTCGGGGAAAGTCGCTGCCCAGCTCAGCGCCTGCATCCCCCCCATCGACCCGCCGACCACCGCCGCCAGCCGCGCGACGCCGAGATGATCGAGCAGCAACGCCTGCGCACGCACCATGTCGCGGATCGTGATGACCGGAAACGCCATTGCATAGGGTCGCCCCGTGGACGGATCGACGCTCGCCGGCCCGGTCGAGCCCATGCACGATCCCAGCACGTTGGTGCAGATCACGAAATAACGGTCAGTATCAATCGGCTTGCCCGGCCCGACCATCCGCTGCCACCAGCCCGGCTTGCCGGTGCGCGGATGCGCGCTGGCCAGATGCTGGTCGCCGGTCAGCGCGTGGCAGACCAGCATCGCATTGCCGCCGTCCGCCGCCAGCGTGCCATAGGTCTCATAGGCAATCTCGACCGGCGCGAGCAGCGCGCCGCCATCGAGCCGCAGCGGCCCGGGCAGCACGACACGCCGCGACAGGCCGAACCGCTGATCGAGCGAGGAAGGCATGGTGAGCATCGAGCCGCCGCCTTTACGCGCCATGCGGGGGTAGTGTCGAGATCGACGACGGTTGCCCTCACCCGATCGCACCGCGCGGCCATTCGCACTGACCCAAATTACCCACTTCGCCGCCCTGCGTTGACCGTTCGGTAACTTCGCCCGCCTAGCTCGCCCTCCGAGGCAAGGAGGCGCACATGGGATTACTGGATTCACTTGCCGGCTTCATCGACAATGAAGGGCTGGCGGAAGCTTTTGCGATAAAGCCTGACGATCCCGTCAAGACGCGCCGGCCGCTGCTCGACGGGCTCGCCCGCACGCGTGAGCAATTCGCGGAGCGCTCCCTGGGCGCAACCAAGGGCAGCGGCCGTTGGTGGCAGGTGCAGAACGGCATCGTCGCCTTCACCGTCAAACTGGGCGGCATGACGCTGCCGCTCAACGGCGCGCCGACCAACCATATTCCGGAAGCGATGTTTGCGGCCTTCCTCGACAAGCTCGAGCAGGTCGTGAACGACGGCGCGCTGGACGAGGCGATAAAGGTCAATCAGAACGAACGCGCGCGGCAGCAGGCGGCCAGCGGCGGCTCGCGCCGCCTGCCCCGCGGCGAACGCCACCCCAGCAACGACCGCGAGGATTGGGACAGCCTCACCTGGGCACAACGCCAGAAGGTCAACGCGCTGTATCGCGACGGGAGGAATCCCGATGGCACCTCGATCGCCGAACTCGGCTACAAGCCCGACGCGCCGCTCTAGGCGCACCCGCCCCCTTCCCCCCACGCCGCTCGCGCGCTACCCGCATCGGCCATGACGAACGCGCCCGCTCCCAAGCCCTGGATCATGGACATCGCCCCGTACATTCCGGGGCGTTCGACCACCGACGACGGGCGCACCGTCGCCAAATTGTCGTCGAACGAGAACCCGCTCGGCACCTCGCCCGCCGCGCGTGCCGCCTATGCCTCGGCGGCCGACACGCTGGAGCGCTATCCCGACGCCAGCGGCGCAATCGTGCGCGAGGCGATTGCGGCGCGCTTCGGGCTCGACGCCGCGCGGATCATCTACGGCAATGGGTCGGACGAGATCCTGCACCTCGCCGCAGGCGCCTTCGCCGGGCCGGGCGACGAGGTGATCTTCGTGCGGTACGGCTTTGCGGTCTACGAGATCGCGACGCGACGCGTCGGTGCGATCCCGGTGATCGCCCCCGATCGTGACTATGCGACCGACGTGGACGCTATTCTCGCCTGCGTCACCGCGCGGACGCGCGTGGTCTATGTCGCAAATCCCAACAACCCGACCGGCACCTTCGCGCCCGCCGCCGAGATCGCGCGGCTGCACGCCCATCTGCCCGGCACCGTCCTGCTGGTGCTCGATCAGGCCTATGCCGAATATCTCGCCGACGCGGACGATGATGGCGGATTGGAACTGGCGAAGACCGCGCGCAACGTGCTGGTGACGCGCACCTTCTCGAAGATCCACGGCCTTGCCGCCGAGCGGATCGGCTGGGGCTATGCGCACGCCGACATCGTACAGGCGCTGCACCGCATCCGCCTGCCGTTCAACATCACGATCGGCGGACAGCGCGCCGCGGTCGCCGCGGTCGAGGACCGCGCGTTCGTCGAGCACACCCGCGCGCACAACGCCGAATGGCGTGCGTGGTTTGCCGCGGAAATCGCCAGGCTCGGCAACGCCGGGCTGCGCGCGATCCCCAGCGAGGCGAACTTCGTGCTGGTGGTGTTCGAGGGCGAACTGACCGCCGAAACCGCCTACAAGGGGCTGATGGACGCGGGCTATATCGTTCGCTGGCTCCCGGGGCAGGGGCTCGCGCAGGGCTTGCGGATCACGATCGGCACCGAGGCGGAGACGCGCGGTGTCGCCGCGGCGCTGCGCGATCTGGTCGAGCGTGGCGCCGCCCCCGCGCACGCCAATGCCCCCGACAAGGGCATCGAGCGCGGCTGATGCTGCCGTTTGCGCGCGTCTCGATCATCGGCCTCGGGCTGATCGGCTCCTCGATCGCGCGGGCGGTGCGACAATATATGCCGACCGTGCGGCTGACCGGTCATGACGCCGATGCGGACGTCCGTGAGGTCGCGCGCCGCATCGATCTGCTGGACGATGTCGCCGATCATGCGGGCGCGGCGGTCACCGACGCCGATCTGGTGATCCTTTGCGTGCCGGTCGGCGCGATGGGTGCGGTCGCCGCCGAGATCGCCGCCGATCTGCCCGCGGACGCGGTCGTCAGCGATGTGGGCAGCTGCAAGGCGTCTGTCGCGCAGGCGCTGTCGGCGGTGCTGCCGCCGGCGCGCGTCGTCCCGGCACACCCGGTCGCGGGCACCGAGCAGAGCGGGCCTGAGGCGGGCTTCGCGACGTTGTTTCGCCGCCGCTGGTGCATCGTCACGCCGCTGCCCGATAGCGACGAGGCGGCGACGATCCGCGTCGAGGATTTCTGGCGGCGGCTCGGCGCGGATGTCGAGCGAATGGCGCCTGATCACCACGATCTGGTGCTCGCCGTCACCAGCCACCTACCGCATTTGATCGCCTATACGATCGTCGGCACCGCCGACGATCTGCAACAGGTGACGCAGTCGGAGGTTATCAAATTCTCGGCGGGCGGCTTCCGCGACTTTACACGCATTGCGGCGTCGGACCCGGTGATGTGGCGGGACGTGTTCCTGTCGAACAAGGAAGCGGTGCTGGAAATGCTGCAACGCTTCAGCGAGGATCTCAGCCAGCTGCAGCGCGCGATCCGCTGGGGCGACGGTGACGCGCTCCACGACCGCTTCGCGCGCACCCGCGCGATCCGGCGCTCGATCGTCGATCAGGGACAGGACGACGCCGCAGCCGATTTCGGGCGCAGGCACGACTGACCCCGCGCCCGCCCGTCATCCCCGCGAAGGCGGGGATCCAGACGCGCAGGTTCATCTAAAGAAGCGCACCGTCCGAGGTTCTGGCTTCCCGCCTGCGCGGGAATGACGGAAGGGGATCAGATCAATCCCAGCTCGTTGAGCTTGCCGACCAGCACCGGCGGCATTGCCGCCAACCCATCCGCGACGTCGCCGCCCAGGTCGACCGGCGCATCGCCCGCCTCCAGATAGCGCCACCCCTGATGCGCACGGCGCGGCTGCGCGAGCACCAGCCGCAGGTCGGGGTCAATATGGATCGCCACCCGCCCGCCCTCGGCCTCGCCGAACGACAGGATCGGCGAGCGCGCAACCAACTGGTGCTTGATGATCCAGAACAACGACCCCTGCCCCGCGACCTCCTCATGCCGCTTGGGCAGATAGCGCGTGGTCAGGAACACCGGCCCGGCGGCGGCACGCGCCTGCAACCGTTCGGCAAGCAAATCGACGCTCGCCGCGCCGAACGCGACTTTGGTGAGATGAAGCGGCATGGAAACAGCGATGTGGGTCGGCGCGTGGCCGCCCGCAAGATCAGCGCAGCGGCGCGTCGAGCAACCGCGCCATCTTCGCCTTCATCGCGCGGACCGTCGCGGCGGGCAGCGCCTGCAGACTGCTCATCGAGATGCTGCGCGGGTTCACCGGGCGCCCGTTCTGCCACACCTCCCAATGGAGATGCGGCCCGGTCGAGATGCCGGTCGACCCGACATAGCCGATTACCTGCCCGCGCGCGACGCGCATCCCGGCGCGCACCGCGAAGCGGCTCATGTGGCCGTAACCGCTCGTCAGCCCGCCGGCATGGGCGAGCTTGACGAAATTGCCGTAGCCGCCCGCTCGCCCGGCCGACTGCACCACGCCGTCCATTGCGGCATAGATCGGGCTGCCGTACGGCGCGCCGATATCGGTGCCCTTATGCATCCGCATGAAGCCGAGCAGCGGGTGCATCCGCATCCCGAAGGTCGAGGTGACGCGCCCGGCGACCGGCATCCCCATTGTCCCGCGCCGCTCGACCTGTCCGCCCGGGTCCATCAGCGTGCCGCCGTCGCCATCACGGTCGCCCCAGCGTACCAGCGTCACCTTCTGCCGCCCCTGGTCGAGCCCGGCAAATTGCAGTTGCCCAACCTCAACCTCACCGGTCGCGGCACGCTGCTGGTCGGCGACGATGTCGAACGTGTCGCTTGGGTCGATCCGCTCGATCGGCATATGCGCGCCGAGCGCCTTGAGATAGTTCTCGACGACCCGCGCTGGCACCCCCGCCGCGCGCGCCGAGCGGTACAGGCTCGCCCCGACGATCCCGCGCACGTGGAGCGGGGTGCGATCGATCGCAATCGGGCGGCGCAGCACCGTCAGCCCGTCGCCTGCGCGCAGCACCGTCATGTTGAGGTCGAACGCCGCGCGGAAATCCAGCTTCTCAAGCGGGCGCGGCTGGAACTTGGTCGGCCGCCGCCCGAGTGTCAGCGACAGCAACGTCCCCGGCCGCAGCGACGCGGCCCCGACCAGCGAGGCGACCCGCGCCGCCTCGCCGCCGCCGACCCCGGCGCGCTGCAAGGTACCCGCCAGCGTATCCCCGTCGCCCAGCGCGGCGGTCAGCTCGATCTGCGGACGCTCGGGCGTTTCGCTCAGCGGCCGCACCAGCGCCCCCGCCGCCATCCGCCGTCCAGTCGTCGCCCCCAGCGCGAGCGGTGCGAACGACTGCGTTCGCGCTTCCTCGAACGCCGCCTCGCCCATCACCGGCGCGCTCGCCCCGATCAGCGGCCGGATGCCCGGTGACAGGAACCAAGCGCCTGCGCACAAAGCGGTGCAGGTCGCGAGGCCGCGCCACCACGTCCGGCTGCCGATGTCACGGCCGAGATCGGGCACCCAATCGGCCTCGCGGGCCGCGGCGCGCGCGCGATGCAGCCACGCGCGATCGTCGGCGGGCAGGACGACCCGGCCGGATGCTCCCGCGCCCGCTCCCGCCCATTCCAGTCCCTGTTGCTCGCGCAAGAACACGCCGGCTTCTGCCCCGCTCTCGAAAATCATGCCGCCGGAGCGACCTGCGTCAGGCGCAGCGTTGTGGACGTGATTCGCTAAAGTCAAATTAACCGCCCACTTCGGAGCGTCGCGCTGCGGTGGAGCGTTAATCTGGGACGGCGAACTGGAGGCGCCTGACATGCAGCGATTGCATCCCCGCGCCGCGCATCCGATGTAGAGCCGGTCATGGTGGCTTTCGACCGACCCCGCGTCACGGCCGTGCTCGGTCCGACCAACACCGGCAAGACCCATCTCGCGATCGAGCGGATGTGCGCGCATTCCAGTGGGATGATCGGCTTCCCGCTCCGGCTGCTGGCGCGCGAAGTCTATGACCGCGTCGTCGCCATCAAGGGGGCCGAGCGAGTCGCGCTGATCACCGGCGAGGAGCGCATCGTGCCGAAAGACGCGCGCTGGTTCCTGTGCACCGCCGAGAGCATGCCGATCCAACAGGACGTCGCGTTCGTCGCGCTCGACGAGGCGCAGCTCGGCAGCGACCGCGAGCGCGGGCACGTCTTCACCGATCGCATCCTGCGCGCGCGGGGGCGCGAGGAGACGATGATCCTCGGTTCCGAATCGTTGCGCCCGGTGCTGCGCGCCCTCGTGCCCGGCATCGAGATCGTCGAACGTCCACGCTTTTCGACACTCAGCTATGCCGGCGCGAAGAAGCTGTCACGGCTCCCGCGCCGCTCGGCGATCGTCGCCTTCTCCGCCGAGGAAGTCTACGCCACCGCCGAAATGCTGCGGCGCCTGCGCGGCGGCGCGGCGGTGGTGATGGGCGCGCTTAGCCCACGAACCCGCAACGCGCAGGTCGCGATGTTCCAGAACGGCGAGGTCGATTATCTCGTCGCCACCGACGCGATCGGTATGGGGCTCAACCTCGACGTCGGGCATGTCGCCTTCGCCGGGCTCCAAAAGTTCGACGGCCAGCAACGCCGCCGGCTGCGCGTGTCGGAGATGGCGCAGATCGCCGGCCGCGCCGGGCGGCACCAGCGCGACGGCACGTTCGGCGCGCTGACCGAGGACGGCCCCGATGCCTTCGAGCCCGAGGAAGTCGCCGCCATCGAGGGCCACCGCTTCCCGCGGCTCGACTGGCTCTACTGGCGCAACGGCACCCCGGACCTGTCGAGCATCGACGCCTTGGTCGCCAGCCTGTCGCAGCGTCCCGACGATCTCGCATTGCGCGCCGCGCCCGAAGCGCTCGACCTCAAGATCCTCAAGCGGCTCGCCGAGGAGGCCGGCGTTCGCGACCGTGCGCGCGGCGGCAATGTGGCGCGGCTGTGGGCGGCATGCGGCATCCCCGATTTCGCCAAGCTCGGGCTCGACCCGCACGCGCGCTTCGTGGGACGCGTGTTCGGTTATCTGTCGCAGGGGTACATCCCGCACCAATGGTTCGCCGATGAGGTCGCGCGGCTCGACCGGACCGAGGGCGATGTCGAAACGATTGCGGGTCGCATCGCCGCGATCCGCAGCTGGGCCTATATCGCCCAGCGCCCCGACTGGCTCGCCGACCCGCAGACCTGGGCGGCGCGCACGCTCGAGATCGAGGCGCGGCTGTCCGACGCGCTCCACCTCAGCCTCACGCAACGCTTCGTCGACAAGCGCACGACGGCGCTGGCGAAGAAGATCGGTGGCGGGGTCGGCGCGCTGCCGGTCGAGATCGACGCACAAGGCGAGGTGACGATCGACACGCACACGATCGGGCGACTCGACGGCTTCCGCTTCGTTGTCGCCCCCGATGCGCGCGCGCACGACAAGCGCCTGCTGCTCGCCACCGCCGAGAAGCGGCTCGCGGGCGAGCGTCGCCGCCGCGCCGAGGCACTGATCGCGAGCGATGACACGCGATTCGCGCTGGGTGAGGGCGGAACGATCACGGTCAGCGGGCTGAGGCACGTTCCCGCTTCCGACACCCCCCTTTCGCCCGCTCTGAGCCTGTCGAAGGGCGGATCACAAGCACGGACCGCCGTCACCCCGGTCGCAACCGAAGATGCCGTCACGCTCGCTGCCGACGACGCATTGGTCGTCGCCCGGCTGGCGCGCGGCCCGTCGCTCGCGCGCCCGCAGGTCGCGCTGGACGAAGCACTCGACTGTCTCGACCCATCGCTGCGTCGCCGCGTGCTCGAACGCCTGCGGGTCTGGACCGCCGCCACGATCGCCCGCACGCTCCCGGCGCTGGCGGCCTTGTCGGAGGCGACGCGCGCGTCCGAGGCCGGCCCCGCGCTGCGCAGCATCGCCGCAGCAATGGAAGCCGGCGCGGGCTTCGCGCCACGCCTGCCCCTGCGCGAAGCCATCGAGGCACTGTCGCCCGGCCAGCGGCAGTGGCTGCGACGGCAGCGTATCACGATCGGGGCGCTCGACCTCTTCGACCCGCGCCTGCTCAAGCCCGCTGCGCAGGCTTGGCGGCGCGCGCTGCTTGCCGCGTACGGCACCATGCCCCCGCCCGCTGCCGCGATGGGTGCGACGACACTGCCGCGCGGCGCACCCGGGGCGGTGCCGCTGATGGGCTACCGCGCGCTCGGCGGACAGGCGGTGCGGATCGACCTCGTCGAGCGCGTCGCGCGCGCCGCGCATGACGCGCGCGGCGCCAACGGCCGCGCCCCCTTTGCACCCGATCCGGCGCTGGCGGTCTCGATCGGGCTCGAATCCGCTACCGTTGCGCGATTGATGGCCGAACTCGGCTTCCGCCCGGTCGACAAGCCAGATGCAGCCCCGCATTACGTCTGGCGGGGCCGCGCCCGCGCCAAGGTTGCCGCGCCCGACCCGGCCAATGCCTTTGCCGCGCTCGCCGGGCTGATGGGGCGATGACCGGCGCGATATCGGACGGCGCGACGATGCGTCTCGACCGCTATCTGTGGTTCGCGCGGCTCGCCAAGACCCGCGATGTCGCGCAGGCGCTCGCCTGCGACGGACATCTGCGCATCGACGGGCGCGCAATTGACCGGGCGCACGCGCCGGTGCGTGTCGGCAACATCCTGACCTTCTTCCACGCCGGCCGCGTCCGCGTCTTGCGCATCGAGGCGCTCCCGGTGCGCCGCGGCCCGGCCCCGGAGGCGCGGGATTGTTATCAGGAACTGGCTCTGTCCGGGTCGGTTTCGTCACCAGAGCGTTGACGCGCGACACCGACGGCGCGAAAGCGGCGCGCGAGAAGTGAGGAATTAGCCGACCATGACCTATGTCGTCACCGACGCCTGCATCCGCTGCAAGTACATGGACTGCGTGGAAGTATGTCCGGTCGACTGCTTCTATGAAGGCGAGAACATGCTCGTCATCAACCCGTCGGAGTGTATCGACTGCGGCGTGTGCGAGCCCGAATGTCCCGCCGAGGCGATCCTGCCCGACACCGAAAGCGGGCTGGAACAATGGCTTGAGCTGAACAACACCTTCTCGGCGCAGTGGCCCAACGTCACGCGCAAGCTCGACCAGACCCCGCCCGACGCCGACGAGCTGAAGGGTGTCGAGGGTAAGTACGACAAATTCTTCTCGCCCGAGCCCGGCAAGGGCGACTGACGCGGATGCGGCTGTCGCGCCGCGCGCTGCTGGCCGGCGGGGCTGCCGCACTGGCGCCGCTGCCGGCCACCGCGCGCGACGCCGTCTACCCGCCGCCCGCCCGCGAGGCGATGCTCGCTGTTCCCGGTGGTCGGGTCTATGTCCGCGTTAATGGCGACCTGAACGGCCCGCGCCCGCCGCTGGTCCTGATCCACGGGGGCCCGGGCGGGACGCACACCGGGATGCTCGACGCGCTCGCGCTTGCCGACGAGCGGGCGGTGATCCTCTACGACCAGCTCGACAGCGGCCGCTCGGATTGGCCGCAGGATCCCGCCAACTGGCGCGTCTCGCGCTTCGTCGACGAACTGGAGGCGATCCGGCGCGGGCTCGCGGTTTCGCTCTGGCACGTCTGTGGCATCAGTTGGGGCGGAACGATCGCACTCGAATATGCCGCGCGCCGCCCCGCCGAACTGGTCAGCACCGTGCTCGGCGGGCCGCTGATCGCGACGCGTGCGTGGCTTGCCGACGCCGATGCGCTGCGCAGCACGCTCCCTCGCGACGCACGCGACACGCTGCTCGCATGCGAGGGTATGTCGCCACCGAGCCCCACCACTTGCGACGCGGCCACCGACGTCTTCTACCGCCACTACAATCGCCGCGAAGATGCGTCGCCCGCGCTGCGCGCGGCAGCACATGCAGCCGGCAATCGCGGATCGAATCAACAACTTTACGAGACGATGTGGGGCAAGAGCGAGTTCGTCTCAACCGGCACGTTGCGCGATTACGACGGCACGCCGCTGCTCCGAAAGCTGGACGGCGCACGCACCTTGTTCATGGTCGGCCAGTATGATGAGGCACGTCCCGTCACTGCGCTTGGTTTTGCCGCGCAGGTGCCCGGCGGTGCGGAGGTGGCGGTAATTCCGGGTGCTGCGCATGGTACGCTCAGCGATCGTCCGCGCGAAACCGTCGGCATCCTCCGCGGCTGGCTTGCACGACACGACACGCGCGCCTTGTAAGAAAGTTCCGCATCGTCAGCGTCGCTGCCCTAAACAGGCTGGAAATTTTATTGCGGTTGGATTATATACGTCCGGCACGGGCGCTTCCTTAGCGTCCGCCGGAGACGTCCAACCTTTTTGCCCCAGCCCGACCAGCAACGCGGCGTTTGCGCCACGGTCGGGTCCGTTGGGGCCACAACATTGGAAAGGCCACCTATGGCTGCCAAGGCTCTGCATTTCGATGTCGGCGATTATGTCGTTTACCCCAAGCACGGCGTCGGGCGCGTCATCGAGTTGCAGAAACAGGAAATCGCCGGAATGCAGCTCGAGCTGTACGTCCTGCGGTTCGAGAAGGAGCGGATGACGCTCCGCGTCCCTACCAACAAGGCCGAGTCGGTGGGCATGCGCAAGCTGTCATCCGACAAGACGATGCGCGAGGCGATGGAAACGCTGAAGGGCAAGCCCAAGGTGAAGCGCACCATGTGGTCGCGTCGCGCGCAGGAATATGAGGCGAAGATCAATTCGGGCGACCTCGCGTCGATCGCCGAAGTGGTCCGCGACCTGTTCCGCGCCGACGACCAGCCCGAGCAGAGCTATTCCGAGCGGCAGATCTTCGAGGGAGCGTGTAGCCGTCTAGCGCGCGAACTCGCCGCGATGGAGCAGATCGACGAGCCGGCCGCGCAGGAGAAGATCCTGGAAATTCTGCGTAAAGCCGCCGCGATCTATAACAAGGACAAGGTGCCCGCCTGACGTGGTATCACCCTGTTGCGTGCAGAAGGGGCGGCCGGCGACGGTCGCCCCTTTTCGTTTGTGCATGGCCTACCCGTGTATTATAGTAGCAATACACAAAGGAGAGATGTCGGATGCGCACGATGGTTCTCGCGATGCTGCTGCCACTGGTCGCATGCGGCAACAACGCCATCATCGAAGGTCGTGAGGTGCCGGCGCAAGGGTCCGGCACGACGCGAACCTATGACGTGCGCGACTTCACCGCTGTCAAATTGGCGGGCAGCGACGATGTCGATGTACGGGTCGGAGGCGGTTTTGCCGTTCGCGCCGAGGGCGATCCGCAGGTGCTCGACAAGATCACCGTGACCCGTGATGGCGATCGCCTCACGATCTCGCGCCGACGCTCCTCGACGTGGCAGCGCGGAAAGGCACGTGTGCTCGTGACGCTGCCGCAATTGACCGCCGCTTCGCTCGATGGCTCGGGCAATCTCACCGTCGACCAGGTGCGCGGCCGTAGTTTTGACGCTCGACTCGCCGGATCAGGCAATTTGCGGATCGAACAGGTCGCCACCGACTCGCTCGGCCTGTCGCTCGCCGGGTCGGGTAACATCGCCACCGCGGGTCAGACCGGCCAGTTCTCGCTCAACCTCGCCGGCTCTGGCAACGTCGATGCAGCGGCGCTGGTCGCGCGCGAGGCGGCGATCAAGTCCGCCGGTTCAGGGGACATCCGCGCAACGGTGCGCGGCCCGGCGATGGTGTCGCTGGCCGGCTCCGGCGATATCGATCTCGGCGGCGGCGCGCGCTGCACCGTCCGCAAGGCCGGCTCCGGCACGGTACGGTGCGGGGGCTGATCGCGCTCGCCGCGCTGCTCGCGTCGCCGGCGCACGCTGCCGAACGGCGCTGGCCGGTCGGCAGTATCGAGCGGTTGCGAGTTGAGGCGCCGGTGACGGTACGGGTCGTGACCGGCGGCGGCAACGGCGTTCGCGGTACCGCCGCCGATCGGGCGACGCTCGATGCGCTCGACCTGCGCGTCGACGGCAATACGCTGACGATCCGCGCCCCGCGCGGCAGCACCGCGTCCGCCGATCTCACAGTCGCCACCCCCCGGCTCGACACGGTGGCGCTGTTCTCCCCCGCCACGGTGCGCGTCGACACGTTGCAAGGCGCGCGCGCCGCCGTCTCGATCGCGGGTGCGGGAAACGTCACGATCGGGCGCATCGATGCCGAGCGCTTCGACGCGACGCTGGTCGGCGAAGGCACGCTTACCGCCGCCGGTCGCGTGACTGAAGCGCGGGTCGCCGGCAACGGCCCCGGCACGATCGACACCGCCGCCGTGTCCGCTGAGCGGGTCACTATTCAGGCCGCCGGCGACCTGATCGTCCGCGCCGCCGCGCGCAGCACCGCCCGGATCACCGCCGGCCCCGACGCGCAGGTTACGATGACCGGTCATCCGCAATGCACGATCCGCACCGCGACGCCCGCCAACGTCCGGTGTTGAATCCGGCGCAGCCCTAGTTTCCGTCCGGCCCCAGAGCGGGATCGACGTCGCGCGGCCGGATGAAGCGAGTCAAACGTCCGCGCCCGGCTGCCACCGCCGCCCAGTCGTCGGTATCGAAGGTGATCTCGGCGAGCGTCGCGGTCGGATATTTCTCCTCGGCCGCTTCCCGCAACGTGCTGGCATCATCGGGGATCAGCAGCAGCGTCAGCTCCTCAAGCCCTGGATTATGCCCGACCAGCAGCAGCGATCCCGACGCCGCTTCGCATTCATGCACCACGTCGAGCAGCGTCGTCGGTGCGGCGAGATACAACCGCCGGTCCCACACCGGCGCCAGTGCACGCCCCAGCCCGCGCTCGACCTCGACAATCGTTTCATCGACCCGCGTCGCCGGCGACGCCACGACCCGGTCGAAGGTCAGTCCAAGGTCGCGAAGATGCCGCCCCATCGTCGCCGCCGCACGCCGCCCGCGTGCATTGAGCGGGCGGTCGAAATCGCGCGCCACCGGATCGTCCCAACCCGACTTGGCATGGCGCAGCAGCGTCAGCGTCTTCACGGGGCGTCGGTCTCCGTCAGGCGTCGAGGGGCGTCATGCCCCATGTTAAGCCCGGTGGAAAGCCGCCGCTTCACTCTTTCGACCGCTTCGTCCAGCGGCACGCGCGTCACCTTCACCCCCGGCGGAAAGGCATCGAGCAATCGCGACGGCATCGCGGCGGACAGCAGCACGAACAGCCCCGCATCATTGCCGCGCCGGATCAAACGCCCGAACGCCTGCGCCAGCCGCGCGCGCACGATCCGATCGTCATAGGCGCTGCCACCGCCGCCCAGCCGCCGCGCGGCATGGAGCACCGTGGGCTTCGGCCATGGCACGCCCTCCATCACCACCAGCCGCAGCGAGTGGCCGGGCACGTCGACCCCATCGCGCAGCGCATCGGTGCCAAACAGGCTGGCGTGCGGATCGTCGCGGAAGATGTCGACCAGCGTGCCCGTATCGACCGGATCGACATGCTGCGCATGAAGCGGAAGCCCGGCGCGCGCCAGCCGATCCGCCACCCGCGCATGAACCGCGCGGAGCCGGCGGATCGCGGTGAACAGCCCCAGCGCGCCGCCTTCGCTGGCCTCGACCAGCCGCGCATAGGCGTTGGCGAGCGCAGGAATGTCGCCCCGCTTCACGTCGGTGACGATCACCACCTCGGCGCGTGCCGCATAGTCGAACGGCGACTCGACCTGAAACCGCCCTGCCGCGCGCGGCAGGTGCGGCGCGCCGACCCGCGCCTCGGCGGTATCCCAGTCGCCGCCCGCCGTTAGTGTCGCGGAGGTGACCAGCGCGCCGTGCGCACCCTTCAGCACCGTCTCTGCGAACGGCAAGGTCGGATCGAGCCACCGGCGGTGCAGCCCGATGTCAAATTCGCGCCCCTCGACGCGATCGACCGCCAGCCAGTCGACGAAGCGCGGGTCCGCCGGGCCACCGACCCGCGCGAGCAGCGCCAGCCATGCCGCTACCGTCTCCGCGCGCCAGCCGAGCGAAGCGATCGCCCCCTCGACCCGCGCCCGCGCCTGCCCGTCGAGCCAGTCCGGCCCCTCCGCGAGCACCGCCTCCAGCCGCTTGCCGAGCGCCACCATCGGCCGCACCAGCGCGTCGAGCGCCTGCGCGGCGGGCGCGGCGGCCTCGATCAACTCGGGCGACGGCTCGGCGAGTTCGGTTTCCAGTCCATAGCCGGCATCCGCGCCGCGCTCCTCGGCGCGCGCATAAGCAAGCCCGCGTACCGCGCCCAGCAACGCCTCGATCGCGCCGAACGGCTGCCCTTCGGCGACTCGCGACAGCCACCCGTCCGAGGCGAGCGCCTGCGCCGCGCCGACGATGTCGCTCACCGCGCGCCCACCCTGTTCGTCATAGCTGGCGACATCCGACAGCCGCGCCTGCAACCCGCGCCGTCGCCCGCGTGACGTCCCCTCCGGCCCGACGATCCAGCGCCGCAGCTCGATCGTCTCCGATCCGGTCAGCGCGGTGCCGAACATCGCGTCGGCGGCGTCGAACAGGTGATGCCCCTCGTCGAAGACATAGCGCGTCGGCCGCGTCGCCAGCTCGCGCCCGCGCGCCGCGTTGACCATCACCAGCGCATGGTTGGCGATCACCACATCGGCCTCGGCGGAAGCGCGTGCCGCGCGCTCGATAAAGCACTTTCGATAATGCGGGCAGCCGGCATAGACGCACTCGCCGCGCCGGTCGGTCAGCGCCGCCGATCCGTTTCGGCGGAACAGCGCGACCAGCCAGCCGGGCAGGTCGCCGCCGATCATGTCGCCATCGTCAGTATAGGCCGCCCAGCGCGCGACGAGATGCGCGAGGATCGCCGCACGCCCCGCAAACCCGCCTTGCAACGCATCCTCGAGGTTCAGCAGGCACAGGTAGTTCTCGCGCCCCTTACGCGTCACCACCTTCGCCTTGCGCAGCGCGCGATCGGGGTAGAGCCGCCGCGTCTCGTGCCCCAATTGTCGTTGCAGCGCCTTGGTATAGGTCGACACCCATACCGCCCCGCCGGCCTGTTCGGCCCAGAGGCTGGCGGGGGCGAGATAGCCCAGCGTCTTGCCGATCCCCGTCCCCGCCTCGGCGAGCATCAGGTTCGGCGTGTCGCGCGCGGCGCGCGGGTTGAAGGCGGCGCTGGCGGCGGCGGCATAGGCGCGCTGCCCGGCGCGCGGCTCGGCCCCAGCACCGGTCAACCGGTCGAGCCGGTCGAGCACCGCGCGTTCGTCCAGCGTGACGCTGCGCGGCGCAGGGCGCGGCGCGACCTCCTCCCATTCGGGCAGGCGTGCGAACAGCCAGCGCTCGTTCTGCTGCGGCTTGGCGATCCGTGCGCTCACCACCGGCGCCCAGGCCCAGCGCGCACGCGTCAGCGATTGCGCCGCGGTCCACGCCCCCTCGCGCTCGGGCCATTCGCCTTCCGTCACCGCCAGCATTCGCGCGGTCGCCTCGCGCAGGAACGCCGCCACATCGTCGTCACGCGTCGGCGCCGTCATCCCGCATGCATCGGCGACCCCTTTGGGTGTCGGCACCATGAAGCGCGCCGGGTGGAGGAACGCGAACAGCTCCAGCAGGTCGAGCCCCGACAGCTCGGCATAGCCAAGGCGCTGCCCGATCAACGGCGCGTTGAGCAGGATCACCGGCGTATCCGCCGCCAGCCGGATCGCCTCGCCGCGCGACAGGGCGCGGGTGTCATCGCCGTCGGCCATCCAGATGCCGGAATGGCTCGCGTGCAGCGCGGGATGCGGGAGCCGGATCACATCCAGTGACATGGCGCTGCCAGAACGAAAGAGCAACTGTCCGGGTGGCCGATGCCCCCTGACCGTTCGCACGGAGCTTGTCGAAATGCGTGCCCCCCGCGCTCCGGTTTGCTCACGTGCTTCGACAAGCTCAGCACGAACAGTGCAAGAGTACCTCGCCCCAAAAAACCTCTTATTGCAATTGCATCGCAACTGCTGGACGATAAAGGGTGGATTTGCACGCCTCCCTGTGCTTTAGGCTGCCGGGATTTTATCGCTGCACCTGGGAGAGCCCCCGTGAACATCCACGAATATCAGGCCAAGGAACTGCTCGCGAAATTTGGCGTGCCCGTGCCCGCCGGCTATGCCGCGATGAGCGTGGATGAAGCGGTCGAGGTGTCGAAGAAGCTGCCGGGGCCGCTCTACGTCGTCAAGGCACAAATCCATGCCGGCGGTCGCGGCAAGGGCAAGTTCAAGGAGCTTTCCGAGGGCAGCAAGGGCGGCGTCCGCCTCGCCAAGACCGAGGACGAGGTGCGCCACGCCGCGACCGAGATGCTCGGCAACACGCTGGTGACGATCCAGACCGGCGAGGCCGGCAAGCAGGTCAACCGCCTGTACGTGACCGACGGTGTCGACATCGCGAAGGAATTCTACCTCGCCTTGCTCGTCAACCGCGCCACCGGCCGCATCTCGTTCGTCGCCTCGACCGAGGGCGGCATGGACATCGAAACCGTCGCGCATGACACGCCCGAGAAGATCCACTCGATTGACGTCGATCCGGCAACCGGCTTCCAGCCGCACCACGGCCGTGCGGTCGCGGGCGCGCTCGGGCTGAGCGGCGATCTTGCCAAGCAGGCGGCGAACGTCGCGGCGAAGCTGTACGACGCGTTCCTCGGCACCGACGCCGAGCAGATCGAGATCAACCCGCTGGCGGTCACCGACGACGGCAAGCTGATGGTGCTCGACGCCAAGGTTGGCTTCGACGGCAACGCCATGTTCCGCCACAAGGACATCGCCGAGCTGCGCGACGAGACCGAGGAGGACGCCGCCGAGTTGGAAGCGTCGAAGTACGACCTCGCCTATATCAAGCTGGACGGCGACATCGGCTGCATGGTCAACGGCGCCGGGCTCGCGATGGCGACGATGGACATCATCAAACTCAACGGCATGTTCCCGGCCAACTTCCTCGACGTCGGCGGCGGCGCGAGCAAGGAGAAGGTGACGGCGGCGTTCAAGATCATTCTCGCCGATCCGGCGGTGAAGGGCATCCTCGTCAACATCTTCGGCGGGATCATGAAGTGCGACATCATCGCCGAGGGCATCGTCGCCGCGGCGAAGGAAGTGAACCTGTCGGTGCCGCTGGTCGTGCGCCTCGAGGGCACGAACGTCGACAAGGGCAAGGAAATCCTATCGAACTCGGGCCTTGCGATCGTCCCCGCCAACGATCTGGGCGATGCCGCGCAGAAGATCGTCGCCGAGGTCAAGAAGGTCGCCTGACGCGCGCCGCGGTCATCGCGGAACGCCTTGGAGACTCGCAGGGGCGGGACCGGCACGCCGGTCCCGCCCTTCGCACATCCGGCGCCATGCCGCGGTCCCGCAGATCGCGATGGACATCTACGCGGCCTGACGCTTTATCGCTTTATCACAGAGGATGCCGGCCGTTCGCGACCCGGCCGCATCCGGCCGCTTACTTGATCTTTACGTAAACGTCAGGTAGCAGCCCGGACATATTGAGGAGGGTAGCGCAATGAAGGTGCTGGTGCCGGTCAAGCGCGTGCTTGACTATAATGTGAAGCCCCGCGTGAAGGCGGACGGCTCGGGCGTCGATCTCGCCAACGTCAAGATGAGCATGAATCCCTTCGACGAAATCGCCGTCGAAGAAGCGATCCGCCTGAAGGAAAAGGGCGCGGTCACCGAGATCGTCGTCGTCTCGATCGGCGAGCCCAAGGCGCAGGACACGCTGCGCACCGCGCTGGCGATGGGCGCCGACCGCGCGATCCTCGTCACCTCTGAGACCAAGGTCGAGCCGCTCGGCGTGGCCAAGCTGCTCGCCAAGATCGTCGAGGAGGAGCACCCGCAGCTGGTGATCCTCGGCAAGCAGGCGATCGACGACGACAACAACCAGACCGGGCAGATGCTCGCCGGGCTGCTCGGCTGGGGCCAGGGCACGTTCGCGTCAAAGGTCGAGCTGGCCGCCGACAGCGTCACCGTCACCCGCGAGGTCGATGGCGGGTTGGAGACCGACACGTTCAAGCTGCCCGCGATCGTCACCACCGATCTGCGCCTCAACGAGCCGCGCTACGCCTCGCTTCCCAACATCATGAAGGCCAAGTCGAAGCCGCTCGCGACCAAGACCGCCGCCGATTTCGGCGTCGACGTGACGCCGCGGCTGACCGTCGTGAAGGTCGCCGAGCCGGCCAAGCGGCAGGCGGGCGTCAAGGTCGCCGATGTCGACGAGCTGGTGAACCGGCTGAAGTCGATGGGCATCGCGAAATAGCCACGAGGGGGAGGCATGACGCATCCCTCCCGCCGTTCGTGCTGAGCCTGTCGAAGCACGGATTTCGGGACACGCCCTTCGACAGGCTCAGGGCGAACGGTTCAAGCGGGGCAAGCCCCCGGAGAGGTAGATCATGAAGACGCTGGTTTGGGTCGAACACGACGGATCGACCGTCAAGGACGCCACGCTCTCCGCGGTCACCGCCGCGGCGAAGCTGGGCGAGGTGCATCTGCTCGTCGCCGGGCAAGGCGTCGGCGCGGTGGCCGAGGCGGCGGCGAAGATCGCGGGCGTCGGCAAGGTGCATGTCGCCGATGACGCGGCCTATGCGCACCAGCTCGCCGAGAATGTTGCGCCGCTGGTCGTCGAGCTGATGGGGCATCATGACGCCTTCGTCGCGCCGGCCACCACCACCGGCAAGGCGGTCGCCCCGCGCGTCGCAGCGCTGCTCGACGTCATGCAGATCAGCGACATCCTGTCGGTCGAGGGCGAGGACACGTTCACGCGCCCGATCTACGCCGGCAACGCAATCGCCACCGTCAAGACCTCGGACGCCAAGAAGGTCCTCACCGTCCGCGGCACCGCCTTCGAGAAGGCAGCGGCCGAGGGTGGATCGGGCACGATCGAGGCGGTCGCCGCAGCCGGCGACACGGGCCTGTCGACCTTCGTCAATCAGGAGATCGCGGCATCGACGCGTCCCGAGCTGACCAGCGCGAAGGTGATCGTCTCGGGCGGTCGCGCGCTCGGCTCGGGCGAGAAGTTCCACGAGCTGATCGAGCCGCTCGCCGACAAGCTCGGCGCGGGCGTCGGCGCGAGCCGCGCGGCGGTCGATGCGGGCTATGTGCCGAACGACTATCAGGTCGGCCAGACCGGCAAGATCGTCGCGCCGGAAGTCTATGTCGCGGTCGGCATCTCGGGCGCGATCCAGCATCTCGCGGGGATGAAAGATTCCAAGACGATCATCGCGATCAACAAGGACGAGGACGCGCCGATCTTCCAGGTCGCGGACCTCGGGTTGGTCGGGGATCTGTTCAAGGTCGTGCCGGAGCTGACGGAGAAGCTGTAAGGCGGGAGGCGGGCAAGCTGCCCGCCGGTACAGCAAGCAAAGCGATGCTGCGTCCGCCGACACGACCGGCGGTGCCCCGGCGCCGTCCGACGACGCGGGCTTCACGCCCGCGTCGTGGCCTCACGCGATACCGTCATTGCGAGCGCCGCGAAGCCATCCAGCGCCGGACCAGGACGCCCTGGATCGCTTCGCCACGCTCGCAATGATGAAGGGGCTCGCTACGCCTGAACCCGTGAACGCCACCCCGCCCCTCGACTGGTCCCACGACGGCGCGGCCCATCACCCCGCCGCCGCCACCCCGCTGCTCCCGGCACTCCACCAACTCGCCGCCGATCTCCCGCAGGAGCGCGCCGGCCTGCGCCTTCACGGTCATCCGGCGCTGCCCGCGCTGCTCGCCACCGGCCCGATCCACGCCATCGCCGCGTGTTATCTCGGCCCCGCCGCGCAGCCGGTCCGCGCGGTCTTGTTCGACAAGACCCCCACCACCAACTGGTCGCTCGGATGGCATCAGGACCGCACGATCGCCGTCCGCGCTCGCGCCGACGTCCCCAGCTACGGCCCATGGTCAACCAAGCAGGGCATCCAGCACGTCGAGCCGCCGTTCGCGGTCACCTCGGCGATGGTGACGCTGCGCATCCACCTCGACGACACGCCCGCCGCCAACGCACCGTTGCTGATCGCCCCCGGCTCGCACCGCCTCGGCCGCATCCCGAAAGACGCGATTGCCGACGTCGTCGCGCGCTGTGGCACCCTCGCCTGCCTCGCGAACGCGGGAGATGTCTGGTGCTACGCCACCCCGATCCTCCACGCCTCCGCCGCCGCGCAAGGTGAGCGCCGCCGCCGCGTGTTGCAGGTCGATTATGCGGCAACCGCGCTCCCCGAACCTTTGGTCTGGCTCGGCCTCTGACGGCGTTGCGATCGCGCGCGCGCGTCCGTACAGCCGCGCGATGCGTCGCTTTCTCCCGCTGCTCGCCCTGCTCGCCGTCGCGGCACCCGCCACGGCACAGCGCGCCGACCGCGCCACGCCCGGCTGGGTCCGCGTGCGGCTGGAAACCGCCGACGGCCCGATCGTGCTCGCGCTCGACCAGCGCCACGCCCCGCTCACCACCGCCAATTTCCTGCGCTACGTCGATGACGGGCGTTTCGATGGCGTGAGCTTCTATCGGACCGCGCGCAGCAAGAAGCTGCCCGGCACCGGCTTCATTCAGTCGGGCATCCGCACCGACGCGCGGCGCTTCCTCGACATGATCCCGCATGAATCGACGAAGAAGACCGGCATCCGCCACCTCGACATGACAATCTCGATGGCACGCAAGGGACCGCCGGGGTCGGCGAACGGCAATTTCTTCATCACCGTCGGTCCGGCCGCATACATGGACTGGAGCCCGCGCGACCCCGGCTATGCCGCATTCGGCCGGGTCGTCGCCGGGCAGAAGACGGTCAAGCGCATCCTCGCCGAGCCGACCGGCCAGCAGATGAACGGCACGCTGATGCTGCGCCCGGTGGTGGTGACGCGATCGATCCGGCTCGACGGCACGCCGAAGCCGACCGGCCGCCCTCGCCCGTGGCTGCTCGAACACCGCCGCGACGGCTGACCGGCATGACGCCGACGTTCGATCCCAGCTGGCGCGACGCGCTCGCCGCGCCGCTCGCCAGCGACACGATGGGCGCGCTTACCCGCTTCCTCGCCGCAGAGGAACAGGCCGGGACAGTGATCTTCCCGCCCGCCGCCGATCGCTTCCGCGCGCTCGAACTCACCGCCTTGCCCGACGTGCGGGTGGTGATCCTCGGACAGGACCCCTATCACGGCGCGGGTCAGGCACATGGCCTGTGCTTCTCGGTTCGGCCGGGCGTGAAGCCCCCACCCAGCCTCGCCAACATCTATCGCGAACTGGTGACCGACTGCGGCATCGCGCCGCCGGCGCACGGCTTCCTCGAACATTGGGCGCGCCAAGGCGTATTGCTGCTCAACACCGTGCTGACCGTCGCAGAGGGCCGCGCCGCCGCACATCGCGGGCGCGGCTGGGAGCCACTGACCGACGCGATCATCCGTGCCGTCGCCGATCAGGAAGCGCCGACCGTGTTCATGCTCTGGGGCAGCCATGCGCAGGCCAAAGCGCCGCTCGTCACCGCCGCTGGTGGCGACCGCCACCTGATCCTCACCGCCCCGCACCCCTCGCCCTTGTCGGCGTACAAGGGCTGGTTCGGCTCGGGGCATTTCAGCAAGGCCAATGCGTTTCTGGCGGCAAACGGCCGCGGCACGATCGACTGGAGCATCCCGCCGCTGACGTCAGCGTAATCGGCACGCGATGCGCGCGGTTCCCAGCACGAACACCATGAACGCGATCTGCGCGATGACGCCCGGCGTCTCCCGCAGGGTGCGCAATACTGGCGCGTAATATAGTGCCAGGATCCACAGGTTGTGGACGACATCGACCACGATGATCGCGATCGTCGCCGCCACGCCGGCGCGCGGTCGGAGGAACAGCAACACGACCGCCGCCGGATCGAGAAACGCCAGCGACGTCCAGAAGATCGCGCTCGCCATCGGCAGGCCGTCATAGTCCCAGAGTAGCCCGTACCGGGCGATGACCACCCAATGATTGTACGTCGCCCCGAGAAGACACAGCGCATAGATGGTGCGCAGGATGAGCCCCCGCCGCCTGTCGCCGTCGCCCGCCGCCGTCACGCGATCCTCCCGCACCCGCCCTTTTGGTGCGCAGCGATCTGCCACGATCCGACGCGCATCACCAACCCCGGTTGCCCCTTTCCCGCCGATCCCGTAGCGCGGACGCCATGAAGCGCCTCGCCATCTATTGCGGCTCCGCCACGCCCGCCGACCCCTTCTACCTCGATCTCGCGCGCGAGGTCGGCCACACGCTCGCTACGCGCGGTATCGGCGTCGTCTATGGCGGCGGGCGGCTCGGACTGATGGGCGCGATCGCCGATGCCGCGCTGGCGGCGGGCGGCGAAGTGATCGGGGTCATCCCGCAGGCGCTGGTCGATGCCGAGGTCGCGCATCGCGGCCTCAGCGAACTCCATGTCGTGACGGGGATGCACCAGCGCAAGCAGATGTTCACCGACCTTGCCGACGGCTTCGTTACCCTGCCCGGCGGCACGGGCACGATGGACGAATTGTGGGAGGCGCTCAGCTGGGCGCAGCTGGGCTATCATGCCGATCCGGTCGGGCTGCTCAATGCCGGCGGCTATTATGACGCGATCGTCGCCTTCTGGGAGAAGATGGGCGAAGTCGGCTTCCTGCGTGCGCAGCACCGCGACCTGCTGATCGTCGACGAGACGCTGGGCGGGCTGCTCGACCGGATGGCGGCGCACGTCCCGACGCAGCCGATCGTGCGCATGGCCGCCTCGGACCTGTGAGCGAGACGCGCGCGGCGCTGGTCGAAACCGCGCGGCTGTCGATCGCGCGCGGCTCCAAGAGCTTCGCCGCCGCGTCGAAACTGTTCGCGCCGGTGGTGCGCGAGCGTGCATGGTTGCTCTACGCCTGGTGCCGCGCCTGCGACGATCTCGTCGACGGGCAGGATCATGGCCGTGATCGCACAATCGTTACCGACGCCCGCGCGCGGGTGGCGCGGGTGCGGGCGCTCAGCGACGCCGCGCTCGATGGCGAACCGACCGGCGATCCTGCGTTCGATGCGCTCGGCGTCGTGGCGCGTGAAACAGGGCTGCCGCGTCGCTTCGTCCATGACGTGATCGACGGCTTCCAGCTCGATGCCGACGACTGGCGCCCGCGCAGCGAGGATGACCTGTATCGCTACTGCTACCATGTCGCGGGTGCGGTCGGCTTGCTGATGGCGGTGGTGATGGGGGTCTCGCCCGACGATGACGCGACGCTCGACCGCGCCTGCGATCTGGGGCTTGCGTTCCAGCTCGCGAACATCGCGCGCGATATCGAGGAGGACGCGCGTGCCGACCGCTGCTACCTGCCCGTCGACTGGCTGGTCGAAATGGACATGCCGCCCGGCGAGCATATGAAGCCGCCGTATCGCGACCGGTTGGCGGTGCTGGCCAAGCGGCTGGCGACACGCGCGCAGCTGCACGAGGACAGCGCCGCGATCGGGACCAAGGCGCTGTCGTTCCGCTCGGCCTGGGCGGTGCTGGCGGCAGCAGGCATCTACGGCGACATCGCGCGCGCGGTGGCGGCGCGCGGCCCGCGCGCGTGGGATCATCGCATCACGACCTCGAAGGGCGCGAAGCTGGCATGGATCGCGCGCGCGGGGCTGAAAGCCGCCCGGCGTCAGTCGCTGTCGGACACCGCGCGCGACCCACGGCTGTGGACGCGCCCACGCTGACCTTCCGTCATTCCCGCGAAGGCGGGAATCCAGACGCGCAGGTCCTTCGGTAGAGACGCAACGTCCGAGGCTCTGGATTCCCGCCTACGCGGGAATGACGGGGTCGGGTGACGAACTCACACCCGGTCCAGATACGCCTGATGCATCGGCAACCCGCGCACCGCGCCGGCAACGTTCGCCGCCATCTGCCCTAACGTCTGCTGCAATCGCCCCTCGGGCATCATCCGCGCGACGCGATTGTGCGCACGCGGCGTCAACTTTTGCCCGAGCATCACCTGCACCCATGACGTGATCGTGAACAGCTCGTCGCTCGCTTGAAACGCCTGCGCGCCCTCGCGGAACAACGCGATCCGCGTTGCCAGGGAATCGGGCAGCGGCATATCGCGCATCCGCTGCCAGAACGGCTCGTCGCGCTGGTTGAGCGTGTAATGCAGGATGATGAAGTCGCGCACGCCCTCGATCTCGCGACGCGCCATGTCGTTGAAGCGCGCCGTCGTCGCTTCGCTCACGCCATCGAACGGGAACAACTGCAACAGCCGCGTCAGTGCGATCATGATCAGGTGGATGCTGGTCGATTCGAGCGGTTCGACGAACCCGCCCGCCAAGCTCAGCCCGACGCAATTGCGCTCCCACGCCTTGACCCGCCGCCCGGTGCGAAAGCGGATCACGCGCGGGTCGATCAACGTTTCGCCGGTCACGCTTCCCAGCAGGCGCGCCTGCGCCTCGTCGTCGCTCAGGAAGTCGCTGGCATAAACGATGCCGTTCCCCAGCCGGTGCTGGAGCGGGATACGCCACTGCCATCCCGCATCATGCGCGATCGCGCGGGTATAGGGCACCGCCGGCCCGGTCGCCGTCGTCTGGACCGCGATCGCGCGGTTGGTGGGCAACCACTCGGCCCAATCCTCGTAACCGACACCCAGCGTCTCGCCGAGCAGCAGCGCGCGGAAGCCGGTGCAGTCGAGGAACAGGTCGCCTGCGATCCGCGTGCCGTCCTCCATCACCAGCGCCGCGATATCGCCGCCTTCGCCGTCGCGCTCGACGCGCGCGATCTTGCCTTCGACGCGCGTCAGCCCGTCCGCCTCGCAGCGCTCGCGCAGATAGCGGGCATAGCGCGCGGCGTCGAAGTGATAGGCATAGTTGAGCCCCGCATCCGCGCCGCCCGCGAATTTCTCGGCGCGCGCCGCCTCATGCTCGACGCAATAGCGGCCGATCTCCTCGGCGCTGCCCTGTGCACGCGCCTCCAGCCAGAAATGGTGAAAGTCGGCCATCCACGTCGACGTTCCGATCGAGCCGAACGAATGGAGGTAGCGTTCGTCTGGCTTCGACCAGCCCTCGAACGAAATTCCCAGCTTGAAGCTGGCGCCGGTCGCGCGGACGAAGTCGCGCTCGTCGACCCCGATCAGTTGATGAAAGGCGCGCACGGTCGGGATCGTTGATTCGCCGACCCCGACCGTCCCGATCTCCTCCGATTCGACCAGCGTCACGTCGACCATCGCCCCGAGCTGCTTGGTCAGCATCGCCGCCGCCAGCCATCCGGCGGTACCACCGCCCGCGATCACCACCCGCCGCACGCCCGTCATCGGTTCAGCTTCCTTAGCAAGTCACCCCGCAACCGCCGCGCGCGCGCATCGTCCAGCGGCGCGAGCGCGCCCTGCGCCGCTGCGGGCAGATGCGCCGCCGGACGCGCCGCATCGTCGAACACGTAATAGTCGAACAGCGCGCGCCACGCTTGCTTCTCGGCCGCCGGGCGATCGCGCAGGCTGAGCAGCGCGTGGAGCAACGTGTTCATCGGCGTGTCCATGAATGCCGCCGCATCGTTCCACCAATAGTTCACCAGCACGTTGAACGGCGCGAGCGCCTCGACATGGTGCCACCACAAGGCCGGGTAGACGACTGCATCGCCCGGCTCCAGCTCGGCGACCTGCGCCACCTCGCGCGCCTCGGCAAAGCCGGGAAAGCGATCAGGATCGGGCGCGCGGAAGTCGACCAGCGACACCACCTGCCCGCCCGGCGTCGGCTCCAGCGGCCCCGGATAGAGGTTCGCGACCTGCTCCGGCGGAAACAAGGTGAAGCGCCGGCGCCCGACCGCGCAGATCGCGATGTTGTTCGACATATCGTAATGCGCCTGGGCGGTGGTCCGCGTTCCGATCCAGATGCTGCGCAGCACGCGTGCAAAATCGGCGCGTTCGAGCGGGTTCTCCGCGATCAGCCCCGGAAAGAACCGCTCCAGATCGGTCGACCCGATATAGAAGGACGGCGCGCCGTCATCGTCCAGCGTTGCCAGCATCCGCGCCATATAATCGTCGAGCGCCACACGCTCGGCATCAAAGTCGAGCCGCGTCAGCGTATCGTCGTAGAAATAGCGACCGCCATGCGCCGCCGCGGCGGTATACCCGACCCCCGGCTGCCCGTTGTAGAAGCGGCGCAGATAGTCGACCGCCGCCGCCGGCCCCTCGCGCCCCGCCGCGACCAGCGGCCAGTCGCCGGCCAGTCCACGCACCACTACCGGCGCGCCCGCCGCGACCAATGCCGCCAGATCCTGCGCCGCAGGGTCGTCCGCCGCGATCTCGGGCACGCACCGGTCGGTGATCGCCGCGGTCACGCCGCCGCCCTGATCGTCTTGAGTTCGATCAGCCGTTCCATGTTGCCGAGCGACGCCGCCGCCATCGTCGCCGCGCGCAGCAGTCCGTTGGCGTGCAGCCGCTCCAATGTCGCCCCCGACAGCGCGGCGAGCGCCGCCTGATCAATCGTCAGCAGGTCGGTCAGCTCATAGCCGCCAGCATCGCCCAGATCGACCCGCAGCGTCACGCCGCGCAGCAATCCCGCCGCCTCGAGATCGGCATGTATCGCCCGCTCGCTCTGCGCCCCATCCGCCAGCAGCATCAAGGCGGTGCGGACATGCTCCAGATACAATGCATCGCCGCCGTGATCGCGAAACAGCGGCAGGCCGTCTGCGACGCCGACGCGCGGATCGTCGCAATCGACCTGCACCACCGCCTCGCCATCCTCGCCGCGCGTCAGCGCGAACGGACCGCGCCGCTGGATCGCCGGCACGAAGCGCGTCGTCCAGCGATCCCCATCGAGAAACAGATTCTCTCCGCGGTCCAGCCCGAGCAGGACGTAGGCGCGGATGCCACCATCGTCTCCACGCCGGAACACGATCGGCAGCTCGCGCTGCGCTTCCTCGAACTCGATCGGGAAAACGGGCAACAGATTGGCGTGGTCGCCGAACGCCGGCCCGGCGCGTACCGCGACGCGCAGGTCGGCATGATCGACATTGTCGAGAGTCGTGAAAGTCATCGCGCCCTTGTCCCAAACGCAAAGGGCCACCGCAAGCGATGGCCCTCCACTTCAGTGATCGTCGCGACCGATCAGAACTTGTAGCGCGCGCCCAGAAGGAAGCGCGGCTTCAGCTCTTGCGCCAGCACCAGATTGCGCTCGGTACGGCCATAGGTCTTCACGCTCTCGCTGGTCAGATTGATGCCTTCCAGCGTCACCGACACCTGATCGTTGACGTCGTAGCTGATGTTGACGTCGACGGTCCCGAACGGCGCCACGAACGTCGGGTTACGATTACCACCCTGGTTGGTGTTCAGGAGATACTTGTCACGCCAGTTGTACGCGACGCGGGCCGAGAGGCCGTTCTTATCGTAGATCGCGGTGGCGTTCGCGCTATTGCCGAGGCCAGTCAGCGCGAAGATGTTGACGGTCGGATCGGCATACGGATCGACATTCACGTCGCCGCTCACCTTGGTGAACGACCCCGAGAAGCCGAAGCCGGTGTTCCCGAAGAAGTTCGTCCACGCCAGCTCGAAGCCGTGGATACTTCCCTCGCGATTGTTGATCGGCTGCGAGATCGAGAAGTTGAACAGCGGATCGTTGGCATCCGACGAGACATCGATCTGCGACAGGATCTGGTCGACGAACGTCTGCTGCAGCCCCGAACCCGGCACGTAATTGGCATTGAACTGCTGCGTCGCCGCGGCCTGGTTGCCGTTATTCTGCACCAGCAGCGCGGTATAGGTGAACAGGTTCACATCGCTCTGGTCGTAGCCGTTCTGACGCAGGAACGCCGAAGCGATACCCGATCGTGATCCGGCCGCCCCCGAGCTGGGATCACGCAACCCGAACAGATTGCCGTTGACCACGCCGGTGCCGAGGAAGTTCTTCACCTTCTTGTCGAAGAACCCGATCGAGACGAAGCTGGACGGCTTGTAGTACCATTCCAGCGACAGATCGATGTTGCGCGACACCAGCGGCAGCAGATTGGCATTGCCGGTGCTGCCCGTCGGAATACCTCCCAGTGCGGTCGGGCGACCCGGCGCACCCGCCGAGGCGGTGGCGAACAGATTGCCGTAATCCGGCCGGGCCAGCGTGCGGCTGATCGAGAAGCGCGCCTTTACGTTGGTGACCGGCTCGAAGCTGAAATCGAGCGAGGGGAGGAAATTGTTGTAGCTACCGCGCTGCTGGATCGCGGTGAACACACCGCTGGCGTCGCCGCGGAAGTCGTTATCCGCAGTCCAGACAATATTGTTATAGGTCTGCACGGCGTCCGACACGACGCGGGTCTGCTCGTAGCGCGCACCGGCGACGATATTGGTCGCCTTGCCCAACAACTCGCCGTTCCAGGTGAACTGGCCGAACACCGCCCAGACCTTTTCCTGCACGGTGTCGTCGGCCGGGGCCGAGGGCAACGGGGGCGCGCCGCGCTGCGAGTAATACGGGCTCAGCACGTTGTAGAGATCGATCGCGTTGCCACGGAACGCGATCAGCGACGAGCCTTCCGACGCCGGGTTAAAATGGTCGAATTTGCAGGTCAGGCAATATTGGCTAACCAGCTCGGGCGCGAGTTGCTGGATGATGCCCGGGTTCTGCAGGCCCCAGTCGCCCAGCGTCTGCTGAGTCTGGGTCTGCGTCGAATGCATCTTCGAGTCGGTGTACGAGCCACCCGCATCGAAGCGCGTCCCGCCGCCAAGATCCCAGCCAAGCCGTGCCTGGATCTGATCGATCCGCTGCGTCTGGCGCGAGATGATCGTGCGCGCCGGTGCGGCACCCAGATCACCGATATCCAGCACGCCGTTGCAATTGCCCTTCGGCGTCGCGGTCGGATCGGACTTGTAGCAGTCGTTGATGACCTGCGCCTGCTGCGGGAACCCGGTGCTGAAGTCGAGCGAATGGCCCTGGATCACCGGTGCGCCGAGCGCGACGGTCGTCGCGGTGGTGCCGTTGGGGTTGTCCGGCGACGAGGTCGACACCGAATGGTGCCCGTCGACCGTCAACGTCAGGTTCGACGCGAATTCCCACTTGGCGTTCAGACCGACCGACGCGAGCCGCGCCTTGGTCGCGGCCTGCTGCTGCTCGAAGCCTTCATCCTTCGGGCTGGTCGGCAGATAGTCACGCAGGAAGATCGCGGTCGCCATGTTCGGATTGTCGTCGAAGCGGACTTCGCTGAACGGGCGGTTGAACCAGTTCGTCTGCTCGCTGCGCGATTCACGCAGGCGGTTCTGCGCGAACAGGCTGTCGACCGTGAATTCCAGCGTGTCGGTCGGCTTGAACTGCAAGACGCCCTGGAAGTTGATACGCTCGCGGCGGTTTTCCGAGAACTGGTAGCGGCTGTCGTTCGGCACCAGCACATAGGGCGCGGTCGGACGCGCACCGTCGATCACGGTCGTCGAATTGATGAACGTGCCTGGATTGAAGAAGTCCGACGTCTTGATGACGTTCCAGTAATTCGGATTCGACTGCGCCGATGCCGAATAGCGCAGCTGGTAGCTGCCGAACACCGCCGCACCGAACGTGTCGTCGTCGTTGCGATAGTTGAGCAGCCCGGAGATTTCCGGGGTGACGCGGTGCTTGCTGCCCTCGGCCTTTTCGACCGACGTGTCGTACAGCGCCTTGGCGCCGATGGACCCGCTGACCCCGCTTTCGCGCGCACTCAGCGGCTTGCGGGTGTCAATGTTGATCGTGGCACCGATGCCGCCGGTCGGCACCGAAGCGCGTCCGGTCTTGTAGACCTCCAGCGCGCTGACGCCTTCCGATGCGATGTTCTGGAAGTCGAACGAACGACCTGCGCCGCGCGCGAACAAATTGCCGCCGCTGGTGTCGATGTTGGTCGCCGGCAACTGGCGCCCGTTGATCGTGACGAGGTTGTAGCCGCCCGAGAAACCACGGACCGCGACCTGCGAGCCTTCGCCGTTGACACGGTTGATCGACACGCCGGTGATGCGCTGCAGCGACTCGGCGAGGTTGGTGTCAGGGAACTTGCCGATATCTTCGGCGCTGATCGCGTCAACGACGCCCGGCGAGTCGCGCTTGATCGCGATCGCGCGATCAAGGCTGGCGCGCACGCCGGTGACGACGATGTCTTCGGCGCCCGGGGCGGCATCCTGACCGACCGGCGTGCCGTCAGCCGGCTGCGCGTTGGTCGGGCTCTGGTCGCCCGTCTGCGCCGTCGCGATGCCCGGCACCGCTGCCGCAACCGCCAGCGCCCACACCGACGACGAGCGCGCGAGCGCACCCATGACATGGCTTCCCTTCATGATCCCCTCCTCCGTGGCGGCACCCTGCCGTCTTGTTCATGTTTGCGACATGATTGGTGATATCGCTATCAGGGTCGGGATGACTGTCAATCTTGCGGAGGTCTTAACGCCGCGCAACACGCTGATTTATCGCAAACCCGGGGTGAACTGTGTCGGATGAGCAACACCGCCTTTCATGGATACGGCATCGTTTCATAAGCAGCGCGGCAAGAGGGTAATTTCCGTATACCATCATATAAATTAGAGGATCGAGGATGATTGTCAGGACAGAGCTGTTGCTGCGTTGCACCACCATCACGAGCCTTCTCGCGGTCCTCGCGTCCGCTCCGATCGCAGCGCAGGTATGGCGTAGCGATCGCGGCGACGGCACGTACGCCAATCCGCCGCTCAATGCCGATTACCCCGATCCTGACATCATCCGCGTCGGCAACGATTTCTATTTCGCCAGCACGACGTTCGCGAACGCACCGGGTCTCACGCTGCTGCACTCGCGGGATCTGGTGAACTGGGACATCGTGTCGCACCTGCTGTCGCGGCTCGACGGCTCGCCGAAATTCAACATGGCCGACGGCGCCTCGTACCGACACGGCATCTACGCCCCCAGCCTGCGCTATCGTGACGGCACCTTCTATGTCGTGGTCACGCCGGTCGGGCTGCGCACGCGCATCTACCGCGCCCGCGATCCAAGAGGTCCGTGGACGCATGTCACGCTCGACCGCGCCGCCTTCGATCCCGCCTTGTTCTTCGACGATGACGGCGCCGTCTATCTCGCCACCTCGATCGGCAGCGATGGCACGGTCACGCTCCACACGCTCGACCACGACGTGACCCGGATCACCGCCTCACGCGTCATCCACTACAACAAGGGCGCGGAAGGATCGAAGCTCCTTAAACGCCACGGCTTTTATTATCTGTTCAACGCGATCCCCGGCAAACTCGCGCTCACCGTCTCGCGCGCGCGGAAACTCGACGGCCGGTGGGAAACGCGTCCTCAAATCGACGACACCACTGGCGGCCATCAGGGCGCGCTGGTCGATCTGCCGGGCGGCGGCTGGTACGGCTTCGTGATGCGGGACGCCGGCGCGATCGGGCGCGTCACCAACATCAGCCCCGTGTTCTGGCGCGACGACTGGCCGATTTGGGGCACCCCCGAGGCGCCCGGCCGCGTTCCCGACGTGGCCCCCAAGCCGATTGCCGGCCAACGCTTCACCGAACCGCCGTCCAGTGACGATTTCACCGCAGGCACGCTCGGTCGGCAGTGGCAGTGGAATCACAACCCGCTCGACCATCTCTGGTCCCTTACCGAGCGTCCCGGCTGGCTCCGCCTCCATGCCGCACCCGGCAGCCAGTTCTGGTGGGCGCGCAACACCTTGGTGCAGAAAGGTCAGGCTCCGCGCGCGCGCGGCGAGGTGCTGGTCGACACGCGCGGGCTGAAGCCGGGCGACGTCTGCGGCTTCGGCACGCTCGGCAAGTTCAGCGCGCAATTATCGGTGCTCGGCGGGACGGACACGCTGACGATGCGCGTCACCGAGGATCGCAAGGACGGGCCGCACGTCGAAATCCGCGAAGCCGCCCGCCGCTTCCGGGGCACGCGCCTGTGGCTGCGCACCGAGATGGACTTCCCCGCGAAGACCGCCACCGTCTCCTACAGCGAGGACGGCCGCCGCTTCACCGCCGTCGGCGGCACGGTGCCGCTGGTGTTCGACTGGCAGACCGGCACCTTCCAGGGCGTCCAGTTCGCGCTGTCCTGCTATACCCCCAAAGGCAAAGGCGGATGGCTGGACGTCGACCGGTTCACGCTATCGAAGTTCTGACGAACCGTTCAATGCTCGTGATGCCCATGCCCCGCCACGTTGCGCAGCGCTTCCAGCACCTCGTCGGTCCGCGCCGGGTCGCCGATCGCCAGCACATGCCCGGCGCTGTCGGCGGTCAACGGATCGCCGTTCCAGTCGCACATCCGCCCGCCCGCGCCCTCGACGATCGGGGCCAGCGCGGCGAAGTCGTACAGCTTCAGCCCGGACTCGCACACGATGTCGAGGAACCCGCTCGCCAGCAGGCCGTAGTTATAGCAGTCACCGCCATAGACCGGCCCCTGCCGCGGCGCCCCGCCGCTCGCCGCGGTCACCAGCGCCATGAAGTGCGGCACGTCGGCCTCCTCGAACAGATGCGGGCTGGTCGTCGCGACGATCGCCCCCTCCAGCGCCGCGCACGACCGCGTCCGCACCGGCGCGTCGTTGAGCAGGGTCGGACGTCCGGTAACGCCCGTCCAGCGCTCGCGCTGCACCGGCTGGTCGATGATCCCGAGCACCGGCCAGCCATCCTCGACCAGCGCGATCAGCGTTCCGAAGATCGCGCGCCCGGCGGTGAAGCTGCGCGTGCCGTCGATTGGGTCGAGCACCCATTGCCGCCCCGTGACGCCGTCCTTCACGCCATGTTCCTCGCCGACCACACCATCGCCGGGGCATTCGGCGTCGAGCAGCCGGCGCATCGCCTCCTCCGCCTCGCGGTCGGCACGCGTCACCGGAGAGCGATCCTCCTTCAGCTCCAGCCCGGCCGGCTGACGGAAATAGGGGCGGATCACCGCGCCGGCGGCGTCGGCGAGGCGGTGGGCGAGGGCGATGTCAGCGGGGCGTACAGGCATGGCCCTGCCTATCGCGCCCGGTGACGATGCGCTAGAAGCCGCTTATGTCCGCCACGATCGCTATCCTGCTGTCGGCGCTGGCGATGAGCGTCATCGTCGGGGTGCGCTATCTCGCCGCCAGCGCCGGCTTCGCCCTCGCGACGCGGCTCAGGCATCCGCGCCTATATGCCGGGCTCGATCCACAGATCCGGCGCGAAATCCTGTGGAGCCTCGCCTCCGCGGGCATCTATGGCGTGCCCGCCGGCATTATCGCCTGGGGCTGGCAGAACCGCGGTTGGACGCGAATCTACGCCGACGTCCATGCCTGGCCGTTATGGTATCTGCCGGTATCGGTGCTGCTGTACCTGATCGCGCACGATACGTGGTTCTACTGGACGCATCGCTGGATGCACCGTCCGCGCGTGTTCAAGCTCGCGCATGCCGTGCATCACGCCAGCCGCCCGCCGACCGCCTGGGCGGCGATGGCCTTCCATCCGATCGAGGCGTTGAGCGGCGCTGTGGCCATTCCGCTACTGGTCTTCGTGATTCCGATCCATGTCACCGCACTGGGGGTGGTACTGACGGTCATGACGATTATGGGGGTGACCAACCATATGGGCTGGGAAATGTTCCCGCGCTTCATGTGGGGGGGACGGGTGGGCCGCTGGCTGATTACCGCCAGCCATCACCAACGGCACCATGAACGGTACGGATGCAATTATGGTCTATACTTCCGCTTCTGGGATCGGCTCTGTGGCACCGACGACGGGCTCGGCGACTTCACGCGCATCCACGCGCAAGCGGCTCGCCGCGGCGGGGCTGGCGATGCTGGCGGTGCCGCTGATCGGCGCGGCGCCGGTGGGCTCGCTGCAGGTGGACATCGACCATCTGCGCTCGGCGAAGGGAATGCTGCGGCTGTGCCTGACCGCCGATCCTGACAACTTCCCCAATTGCGTCGACGACCAGCATGCGGTGTCGCGTTCGGTGCCCGCCGGGCAGACCAGCGTCCGCTTTCCCGCTTTGCCGCGCGGCGACTATGCGGTGGCGGTGATCCACGACGAAAACAGCAACCGGAAGCTGGATACGTTCGCAGGCATCCCGAAGGAAGGCTTCGGCTTCTCGCGCAATCCCGCGATCCGCTTCGGCCCGCCGCGCTTCTCGGCGGCACGCTTCTCGCTGACCACTGATGCCGAAGAGCAACAGATTCGCATGCGCTACATGCTCTGACCGGCAACACGGGAGCAAAATTCCCCGCGAACGGTTGGGCGCGCAGATCGAAGGGGAATTTACGTGCACGTCAACCGTTCCGCCGTCCACTCACTGCTCGCCGCCGCGCTCGCCTGCCTCGCCATGCCGGCGCTGGCGCAGAGCGCATCGGTCCCGGCGGAGCCGAATCCGACGCCAGACCCGGCGCTGGTCGGTGATACGGCGACGGTGGCGGTCGCAGCGGCCTATCTCCCCGATTACGAAGGCTCGGACCATTATCGCATCGTCCCCGGCCCGGCGGCGATCGGTTCGTTCCACAATTTCGCGTTTCAGGTGATCGGCAACCGCGCCTCGATCGACCTGGTCCCGAACCCTTCCGGGCCGCGCTGGGACGTACAGGCGGGCCCGGTCGGCGTCATCAACTTCAACCGCACCAACAACAAGGCGATCGATGACCGCCGCGTCCGCGCGCTGGGTGAGCGCGGCACCGCGGTCGAGCTTGGCGGCTATGTCGGGCTGGGCAAGACCGGCGTGCTCACCAGCCCCTATGACAAGCTGTCCGCCTCGCTCAGCTACCGTCACGATGTCAGCGGCGTTCACGACAGCGGCATCTGGTCGCCCTCGGTCAATTACTTCACGCCGCTCAGCCTGAAGGCGGGTGTCGGCCTGTTCGCCTCCGCCGAGCGTGTCGGCCGCGGCTACGCGCGCACCTATTTCGACGTCGACGCCGCGCAGTCGCTGGCGAGCGGGCTGCCGCAATACAGCACGCGTGGCGGATGGAAGCATTGGACCGTCGGCATGGCCGGCACCTATTCGCTGACCGGGAACCTGCTGAAAGGCTGGAAAGCGATCGGCGGCGTTACCTACAAGAAGATGCTCAACGACTTCGGCGATACCCCGGTGGTGTCGATTGCGGGTTCGCGGAGTCAGTGGCTGGCCGCGCTGGGCGTTGGATATACGTTTTAAGTCGCAGGACGGCCTTGCGCGTGCCGGGCAAGGGCTCATCCAAGACCGGCCGCCGGGGCCCCGTCCGACCGACGACGCGGCCGCGCCGCGGCGTGATTCCGACCGCGAAACCCCGAGGGCTCGCTTCCAACCCCGGCAGGCAGAAGTGGGCTTTCGGATCACGTCAGGGGTGACGGCGACATCAAAAAACCGAATCCCGTCTTTGCCCCCCGCGCGCTGCTGGCCTATCACGCGCATCAACGCCGCGTACTGGCGCGAGTAATAGAAGGGACGAGCCTGCCATGACCGATAGCGAGCAGCTGATCGAGACGCTCGACGCGCGCGTGCGTCGCCGCGATTCGCGTCGCGCCTTCTTCACCGGCGCGATGGGTGCCGCGGCCGCCGCCGCAACGCTGTCGGGCGCCGCACAGGCACAGACCGCGACGCCAACGCCCTCGCCTTCGCCCTCACCTACCCCAACCTCGACCTTTACCGAGGTCGACGTGCTCAACTTCGCGCTGAACCTCGAATATCTCGAGGCGAATTACTACGCTTTCGCCGTCACCGGCAGCGGGCTCGCCGCTGCCGACATCAGCGGCGCGATCGGCACCGCGGGCACGGCCACCGGCGGGCGCGCGGTCGGGTTCAAGGACCCGATCGTCCAGCAATATGCGCAGGAAATCTATCAGGACGAGCTGGCGCACGTCCGCTTCCTGCGCGCGCAATTCACCACGTCGTCGCTCGTCGCGCAGCCTGCGATCGATCTCGGCACCAGCGTGTCGGGCGCGTTCAGCACCGCTGCGCGGCGCGCCGGGCTGGTGGCCGATGGTGTGGCATTCGACCCCTATGCCTCGGACGAGGCGTTCCTGCTCGGGGCGTATCTGTTCGAGGACGTCGGCGTCACCGCCTACAAGGGCGCGGCACCCGCCCTCATCAACAGCAAGATCTATCTGGAGGCCGCCGCCGGCATCCTCGCGGTCGAGGCGTATCACGCCGCGATCATCCGCTCGGTCCTGTATCGCAAGGGGCTTCAGACGCCCTCGCTCCAGCTCATCGAGGCGACCACCGCGATCTCCCGGGTACGCGACACGCTGGATGGCAATCCGACCGAGGATCTGGTGCGCGGCATCGGCCCGGTCGACGACAGCGGGCTGGCGACCGGCACGGTCGTCGACAATGGCACCACGCTCGACGTGTCGAACATCGCGCCGCTCAACACCAACGGCATCGCGTTCAGCCGCACGCCGCTGCAGGTGCTCAACATCGTCTATCTCAACCAGGCGGCGGTAACGAGCGGCGGCTTCTTCCCGGCCGGGGTCAACGGCAACATCAAGACGAGCGCGGCATCGGCCTGACGCGAGACGGTCTCACCGCCTCCCCGCCTTTGCCCCATACGCCCCGCACAAGGGAATGACGCCATGATCAAGGATTCCGTTTTCGCCGCGCTCGAACTCGCCGAGGCCCGCCGGGCCGAGCGCCGCCGCTTCCTCAAGCTGGCCGGCGCCGGCACCGCCGCGGCCGGCGGGCTCGCGCTGCTGTCGGCGTGCGGCAGCGACAACAACAACAGCACCAGCCCGAGCCCGACGCCGACCCCTACGCCGACCGCGACCGGCAGCGTCACCACCGACGTCGCGATCCTGCAGCTGGCGCTCAACCTCGAATATCTCGAGGCGCAATTCTATTCCTTCGCGGCCTTCGGTCGCTCGCTGCCCGAGGCAAGCCTCACCGGCACGGTCGGCACCCGCGGCGCGGTGACGGGCGGGCGCAAGGTCGGCTTCTCCGATCCGATCATCGCCAGCTATGCGCGCGAGATCGCCGCCGACGAACTGGCGCACGTCAACGCGCTACGCGCCGTCATCACCTCGGTGAGCGCCGCGCAGGTCATCAACCAGCCCGCGATCAACATCGACGGCGGAGCCACCGGGGCGTTCAGCGCGGCCGCGCGCGCGGCAGGGATCGCCGATGCCAATGGCGAATTCGATCCCTACCTCAACGACGACACTTTCCTGCTCGCCGCCTATCTGTTCGAGGATGTCGGCGTCACCGCCTACAAGGGCGCTTCGCCGCTGATCAGCAGCGCGATCTATCTGGAGGCGGCGGCGGGCATCCTCGCCGCCGAAGCGTACCATGCCGGGCTGATCCGCGCCGAACTCTACAGGCGTGGCTCGGAAGCGCGGGTGAAGGCGAACAAAATTTCGGACGCACGCGACTCGCTCGACGGCAAGCCGACCGACACCGCCACCGATCGCAAGGATCTCGATCAGGGGATCACCACCACGGTGAACGGTGCGGAGGTGGCCAACATCGTTCCGGCGGACAGCAACGGTATCGCGTTCAGCCGCTCGACGCTGCAGGTTCACAACATCGTCTATCTGACCGACGCGGCCAAGACGTCGGGCGGCTTCTTCCCGGCGGGCACCAACAATTCGATCGAAGCACTGCGCACCAGCGGCGACTTCACCAAGGCAAGCTGATCCGTCTTTCCGATGTTGGCTGGGCCGCGCTCCGCAACTGTCGGAGCGCGGCCTTTTTCGTTGGTGTCGCGGCGTCGGCGTGCGTATACCGACCGTTCCCCGGGGGACCGCCGACGCTGCGGTTGAGAGGAGGGCCGCAGCCCTCGACCCGCTGAACCTGATCCGGCTGACACCGGCGTAGGGAGTGGATGCGGCGTCTCCGGACCACCCTTCCTTCTCCCGCACTAGAGGAGAAGACGTGATGGCCGACATTCCCGCCCGTACCGAAATCGGTGTCACCACCGGCCCGATCCGCGGCAGCCGCAAGGTGCACGTCGGCCCGCTGAACGTCGCGATGCGCGCGATCGATCTCGATCCGTCCTCCGGCGAGCCGCCGCTCAACGTCTACGACACGTCCGGCCCCTACACCGATCCCACGGTTCGCATCGACATCGCCGCCGGCCTGCCCGCGTTGCGTCGTGACTGGATCATGGCGCGTGGCGACGTCGAGGCTTATGACGCGCGCGAACTCCGCCCCGAAGACAATGGCCAGCTCGGCCCGGACCGCTCGGGTGGGGTGCAGCCGTTCCCGAACGTTAACCGCCGCCCGCTGCGTGCCAGGGCCGGCGCGAACGTCAGCCAGATGCATTACGCCCGCCGCGGCATCATCACCCCCGAGATGGAATATGTCGCGACGCGCGAGAATCTCGGCCGCGAGATGCTCAGGGAATATGTCCGCGACGGCGAGAGCTTCGGCGCGGCGATCCCCGATTACGTCACGCCCGAGTTCGTCCGCGACGAGGTCGCGCGCGGCCGGGCGATCATCCCGAACAACATCAACCATCCCGAATCCGAGCCGATGGCGATCGGCCGCAACTTCCTGGTCAAGATCAACGCCAATATCGGCAACAGCGCGGTCGCCTCGAACGTCGCGGCCGAGGTCGACAAGCTGGTCTGGTCGATCCGTTGGGGCGCGGACACGGTCATGGACCTGTCGACCGGGCGCAACATCCACGACACGCGCGAATGGATCATCCGCAACTCGCCGGTGCCGATCGGCACGGTGCCGATCTACCAGGCGCTGGAGAAGGTCGGCGGGATCGCCGAGGAGCTGACGTGGGAGATCTTCCGCGACACGCTGATCGAACAGGCCGAACAGGGCGTCGATTACTTCACGATCCACGCCGGCGTCCGCCTGCCCTACGTCCCGCTCACCGCCAAGCGCGTCACCGGGATCGTCTCGCGTGGCGGCTCGATCATGGCGAAATGGTGCCTCTCGCATCACAAGGAGTCGTTCCTCTACGAACGCTTCGACGAGATCACCGAGATCATGAAGGCGTATGACATCGCCTATTCGCTCGGCGACGGCCTGCGCCCCGGCAGCGTCGCCGACGCCAATGACGAGGCGCAGTTCGCCGAGCTGTACACGCTCGGCGAGCTGACCAAGCGCGCCTGGGACCAGGACGTGCAGGTGATGATCGAGGGCCCCGGCCATGTGCCGATGCACAAGATCAAGCAGAACATGGAAAAGCAGCTCGAGGCGTGCGGCGAGGCGCCCTTCTACACGCTCGGGCCGCTCACCACCGATATCGCGCCGGGCTATGACCATATCACGTCGGGCATCGGCGCGGCGATGATCGGTTGGTACGGCACCGCGATGCTCTGCTACGTCACGCCCAAGGAGCATCTTGGGCTGCCCGACCGCGACGACGTGAAGGTCGGCGTGGTGACCTACAAGCTCGCCGCGCACGCCGCCGATCTGGCGAAGGGCCACCCCGCCGCCAAGCTCCGCGACGACGCGCTGAGCCGCGCCCGCTTCGAGTTCCGCTGGCGCGACCAGTTCAACCTGTCGCTCGATCCCGACACGGCGGAATCGTACCACGATCAGACCCTGCCGGCGGAAGGCGCGAAGACCGCGCATTTCTGCTCGATGTGCGGGCCGAAGTTCTGCTCGATGAAGATCACGCAGGAAGTGAGGGACTTTGCGGCGAAGCAGAACGCCCCGGTCGAGACGTTCGTCGCGGCGGAAGACGCCGAGGCCGGGATGGCGGCGATGAGCGAGCGGTTCCGGGAGAAGGGTAGCGAGGTTTACCTGCCGACGGCGGAGTAATTCCTCGGCTCCTTCGGATGACCGAGATCAGACAGGCTACAGGAGTCCGGCGGTCAGAGCGCCGGCTTCAATAATGATACCGGCACTGTGCTATCTGCAACACCTGCTCCCCGCCGCTTCCCGCCACCCGCTACACCAGGCGATGCTCCTGGCTGATCCAGCACGACCCCAGCCTGACAGATTCCCTCCAAGCGGCTCCGGCTTCCCCGTTCCCTTGAACGGATGCCGACGACATTCCTCGACCAACGCATTGACCTTGGCGAACAGCTTGGCGTCGTGAGCATGTAAATCGACATATTTGGCCCACGAGCGGGACGAGAACTGCGCGTTCGCGGGCGAATCAGCTCATCCTCCTCGCCGCCGCCGGCCTTCATCTCGGCGATGCTCTCCAGCAGGCGCTTCGCACTGCCGGGCGAGCGCAACAGCTACAGCGTCTCCTCGATCGGCGCCCAATGCTTGCCGAAATCCAGCACCGCCCCTTCGCCCCGCTCGCGGGTGATCGCCAACGGCGCGCGGTCGGCAACGACCTTGTCGATCATCGCGTTCAAGTTCGCGCTGGCTTCGGAATAGCTGACGGCGTTCACGTCCAGGAAACTGGACAGCGGTCCGCCGAGACTCAACGCGCCTTGCGTTACGCCCCCAGCATCAACGCCGCCGTCGCCTTCGCACTCCCGACCACGCCCGGGATCCCCGCCCCCGGGTGCGTTCCTGCGCCCACGAAGAACAGATTCGGGATCGCATCATCCCGGTTATGCACCCGGAAATACGCGCTCTGCGTCAGGATCGGCTCCAGCGAGAAGGCGCTGCCCAGATGCGCGTTCAGGTCGTGCGCGAAGTCGGTCGGCGCATAGCTGAACTTCGTCACGATCCGGTCGTGGATGCCGGGGATCAGCCGCCGCCCGACCTCGTCGAGGATGCGCTTCTCCAGGATCGGCTTCACCGTCTCCCAATCGCCCGTATACTTGCCGAGATGCGGCACCGGCGCCAGCGCGTAGAAGGTCGAATCTCCCTCCGGCGCCAGCGACGGATCGGTGACGGTCGGGTGGTGCAGGTACAGCGAAAAGTCTTCGCTGAGCATCCCGTGTTCGTAAATGTCGTCGAGCAGCCCCTTATAGCGCGGCCCGAACAGGATCATGTGGTGCGGGATGCCCGGCCACGTCCCCTTCACCCCGAAATGCACCACGAACAGCGACGGCGAGTAGCGCTTGCGCTCCAGCCGCGCCGCCGTCCGCCGTGCCGCACCCGATTCGGGCAGCAGGTCGCGATAGACGTGCATGATGTCGGCATTGGCGGCGACCATGTCGACCGGCTCGCGCCAGCCGCTGGCGGTCTCCACCGCGGTCACGCGGTCGCCGAGCGTCTCGATCTTCGTCACCGGGTCCGACAGCCGCAGCGTGCCGCCCAGCCGCTCGAACAGCGCGACCATGCCGGCGACCAGCCGGTTGGTCCCGCCGCGCGCGAACCAGACACCGCCGTCGCGCTCCAGCTTGTGGATCAGCGCATAAATCGCGCTGGTGGTCATCGGATTGCCGCCGACCAAAAGCGTGTGGAAAGACAGCGCCTGCCGTAGCCGCTCGTCCTGCACGTACTTCGACACGATCGAATAGACCGAACGCCACGCCTGATATTTGGCCAGCGCCGGCGCCGCCTTCACCATCGACGCGAAGTCGAGGAAGGCAACGGTGCCGAGCTTCTCATAGCCTTCGTGGTACACGCCCGCGGCATATTCGAGGAACTGGCCGTAGCCGGCGACATCCGCCGGGTTCAGCTTCGCGATCTCGGCGCGCAGCACGGTATCGTCGTTGGTATAGTCGAAATTGGTCCCGTCGGGCCAGTTGAGCCGGTAGAACGGCTGCACCGGATCGAGCGTCACGTCGTCGGCCAGCTTCTGCCCCGACAGCGCCCACAATTCCTCCAGACACGCCGGATCGGTGATGACGGTCGGCCCGGCGTCGAAAGTGAATCCCTCCTGCTGCCAGTAATAGGCGCGGCCACCGGGCTTGTCCCGCGATTCGACGATCGTCGTCGCCACCCCCGCCGATTGGAGCCGGATCGCGAGCGCCAGCCCGCCGAAGCCTGCGCCGACCACTACTGCACGGCGGGTCATGCGCGGCCTCCCAGCGCCGCGATCGCGCGGCCGACCGGCACCGGCGGCTTGCCGCTCAGCACCCGCAATTTGTCGAGCCCGGTCGAGCGCGCGGCATAGAAGCGCGCGACCAGTTCGGGCGACAGGCGATAGAAACGCTCCAGCACGCGATAGCGCTGGTCGGGGTCGGCGGCCTTGAACAGCATCAGATCCAGCATCCGGTAGAAACCTCGTTGCCGCCACGAACGCGCGGCGTGGCGAAAAGTCAGCTCGTGGAGCGCCTTGCCCGAAAGATCGCGCTGATTGGCGATCAGCACCGCGATCCGCGCGGCATCGGGCAGTGAATAGCCGGTGGTCGGGTGGAACAGTCCCGCCCGTACCCCCGCTTTGGCGACCTTCGCGCCGGTCGACTGCCAATAAGCGTCGAAGTCGCCGCCGCTCACCACCGGCAAGACGCCGCGTTCGCGGTGGATCACCTCGGCCTGCCACCCCTTCCCGCGCGCATAATCGTCGACCCGCGTGGCGATCGTCGCCGCGTCGAGCACCGGCGAATCGCTATAATAGGTATCCTCGACCAGCAAGGTGTCGGGGGTAAACGGCAGCAGATAGACGAAGCGATAGCCGTCGAGCTGCGCAACCGTCGCATCCATTACCACCGGGCGCGTCACCCCGTGCCCGCCCGCGACACGCAGCTCATGCCCGACGAACTTCTGCCACCCGCCGTCCAGCAACGACGTGTCGCCGACGCCGCGCGCATCGATGACACCCAAAGCGCTCAGCCGATCGCCGTCCGCCAGCACCACCGCGGTCGCGCTGCACGCCAGCACCGACCGCCCGGTCATCAACGCGCGTCGCGGCAGGATCTTGCGCACCTGCGCGTCGAGCATGGCGGAGCGGACGGTATAATAGGGCTGCGCCAGCGTCCGAACATGGCCGGGGAACTGCACGTCATAGTCGGGCCAACCATGCGCCACCAGCGGCGCGACCAGCGCTTGCTCGGGGCCGTGCAGATCCGCGCCGAAGAACGACCAGAAATGATTCCCACCGATCGTCTCGCCCGCCTCGACCAGCCGCACGTCCATTGCCGGATGTCGCGCCTGCACCGCCAGCGCGATCAGCGCGCCGGACAGGCCGCCGCCGACGATCGCGAGGTCGCATTTGTGGGTGGCGGGCATGACGCTTGCGCTATCCTATTGCCGTGCGTTGCGGAAGCCCGACGCAGGCTGGCGGAACCGGCGGGCGATGATATGGCTTGTGGATCAACTTCCTCCTGCCGGAGTCGTCCCGATGCGCCGTCTGCTCGCTGCCGTTACTGCCCTGACCCTCGCCGCCCCCGCCGCCGCGACGCTCGCGCCCGGCGCGAAGGCGCCCGACTTCTCCACCCGCGGCGCGATCGCCGGCAAGGTGGTGCCGGTGCGCCTGTCCGAACAGCTCAAGCGCGGACCGGTGGTGCTGTATTTCTTCCCCGCCGCCTTCACCGGCGGCTGCAATGCCGAAGCGCGCGCCTTCGCCGAGAAAGTCGATGCGTTCCGCGCCGCCGGCGCGACCGTCATTGGCATGTCGGCCGACAACGTCCCCGATCTGCAGCGCTTCTCGTCCAGCGAATGCGCTGGCAAGTTCGCGGTCGCCAGCGCCGGACCGAAGGTCGTCGCGGGCTATGACGTCGCGCTTGGCCGCGAGGTCAAGGGGCGGCAGGTCACCAGCCGCACCAGCTACGTGATCGGACGTGACGGTCGCATCGCATCGGTCTGGTCGGACATGAACCCGGCGGAGCATGTCACCCGCTCGCTCGACGCGGTGCACAAGCTCACAGGCCGTTGAAAGCGCCGGTTATCATATCTTAGCAGTTGCCGCTTAAATCTTGGCTCCCGAGATTCGGGGGCAAGATGGGGCGGATGATGGCGAGCAAGGCGGTCGATATCGGGCAGGCGAACGGGGGAGATCGCCTGTTCGCCCGTATCGGCGCGTTTCTCGCCGCGCACCGCCTCAGCCCCGATCCGGCGCACTACGCCTTTGCCTATGAGGTGGTCGCCAATGCCACCGGGCTTGTCGCCCGGCGCGTCGCCGAACTGACCGATGGCGGCGTGCGCCTGACCAGCCAGGACATCGAAAGCCTGGGTGGCACCAGCATCGCCGGCGCGCCGATCGACACCGCGGACGAAGATACGGCGATGAGCGGCGACGTCGATACGCAGCAGGCGCTGCTCGAACGGATGATGTTCCAGCTCGAGGGTTTCGGCGATGCGATGCGCGTCGTCCATGCCGAGGCCAACGACTTTGGCCGTGACCTGCAACGCTCTGCCGACACGATGCGCGACATGGGTGCGGAGGCAGGGATCGAAGCGATCACGCAGCTTACCGCCGACATGATCGGGCGTGTCCAGCTCGCCGAGTCGAAGCTCGATTCCGCCCTGCGGGAGACCGAGGAACTGCGCACCGCGCTCGACGAGGCGCGTGGTTCCGCACGCACCGATCCACTCACCGACCTTCCGAACCGGCGTGCCTTCGACGAGACGTTCGCCTCACTCCACCGCGACACCCCTGTGACGGTCGCGATCTGTGACATCGATCACTTCAAGCGGGTGAACGACAATTTCGGCCACGCGGTCGGCGATCGGGTGATCCGCATGGTCGCGCAGACGCTGGCCAGCGAAAAGGGCATGATGGTCGCCCGCTATGGCGGCGAGGAATTTGCGCTGCTGTTCGAGAATGTGCGGCTCGACGACGCCGCGCAGATCATCGAGCGCGTCCGCCGCACCATTTCCGAACGTCGCCCGCGCGTGCGGGAAACCGGCGAATCGATCGGCACCGTGTCCTTTTCGGCCGGGGTCGCGGAGGGCCGCGTAGGTGAGGGACGCGCCGCCCTGATGGCGCGCGCCGATGCCGCGCTCTACCGCGCCAAGGATCAGGGACGGGCCCGGACGATCACCTCGGACTCCGCGCCGTAAACTGGCAAATTCCGCCGAAGCGGGCTGGCAATCCGCGCCAACCGCGCCGGCAATCGTCGGCACTCCCCTCGGAGAACGCATTTGGCACGGGTTCTGCAATGACCTTGGCATCGGCCGGATCGACCGGCCGCTGACCAGGGAGTTCCTACCATGACCATCCGTTTCACCGCGCTTCGCCAGTCGCTGCTGTCGGTCGCCGCCGCCTTCGCCGTCGCCGCCGTGATGATCAGCGCCGCCGTCCCCGTCACCCCGATCGCCTGAGCGGAGCGCGTGCCGATGACCAACTATCCGACGCTCGCTCGCTCGCTCTTGCTCGGCGCCGCCAGCTTCGCCACCACCGCCGTGCTGCTCTACGTCGACGCCGTCACCGCCGTGGTCATCTGACCGCGGCGGGGGACCGCCGGGCCCGCCCGGGCGTTGGCGCTGCATGGACCTCGATCGCTTCGTCTCTGCGCAGGAGACACAATATGACACCGCGCTCGCCGAACTGACGCACGGCACCAAGCAGAGCCACTGGATGTGGTTCATCTTCCCGCAGATCGCCGGACTTGGCCACAGCGCCACTGCGCGCCATTTCGCGATCCGCGATCTTGCCGAGGCTCGCGCCTATATCGCCCATCCATTACTCGGCCCGCGCTATCTGGCTTGCGTCGCGGCGCTCGACCGCCATCGGGGCCGGTCGGCGGAGGCGATCATGGGCGGGATCGACGCGGTGAAGCTCCGCTCGTCGCTGACGCTGTTCGACCGCGCCGGCGCGCCGCACGCGGTCGGCGAGACGCTGCACGCCTTCTTCGACACGCCCGATCAAGCGACCTTGCGCCTGCTCGAGGGTTAACGCCCCTGCGCGCGCCAGCGCTGGACGGTGCGCGCGATCATCGCTTCCTCGCCGCCCGCCTCGCGCCACAGCGCGGAGAAGACCGGATCGTCCGACGCCGGCCGCCGGCCCTCCTCCAGCGTGTCGAACGCGACGCGGATCGGGATCGCGACGCCCTCCCCGCAGACAATCGCCTCGCGGTTGCGCAACGCCGGCAGCGCGTCGAGGAAGCCGCGCGCGCCTTCCGGCATCGCAGCGCGGACGAACGCCTGGTCACGATCGTTGTTGAGTCGCATGGCGATGATTGTGCCGCACTGCGACAGCACGCCCTCCGACAAATCGGACGGTCGCTGCGTCACCAGCCCGAGCGCGACCCCGTATTTTCGCCCCTCCTTTGCTACCCGCCCGAGGATTCGCGCCACCGAACCGCGCGCTGCCGGATCGGCGGGAACGTAGCGGTGCGCCTCCTCGCAGACGAGCAGGATCGGCCGCTGCGGCTCGCCGCGCGACCAGATTGCGAAGTCAAAGACCATCCGCGCCAGCACTGCGACCACCACCGAGGTGATCTCGTTGGGCACGCCCGACACGTCGATGATCGAAATTGGCCGCCCGTCGCCTGGCAAACGGAAGATTCGCTGCACGAACGCCGCCATCGTATCGCCGACCAGCATCCCGGAGAACATGAAGCCATAGCGCGGATCAGCACGCACCTCGTCGATCTTGTTCTTCAGCCGCAGATACGGTGAAGTATCCCCCGCCCGATCCATCTTGCCCATTTCCTGCTGCAAGATCTGCATCAGGTCGCTCAGAAGGTACGGGATCGGCGCATCGACGGTCAGCTTGGATATCTCCTGCCCCGCCCGGCTCCTGGCCTTGGCGGCGAGCAGACATTTGGCGAGGATGTCCGCGTCAGCCTGCCGCACCGGCCCGGTCGAGGTGACGAACACTTCGCAATGTTCCTCGAAGTTCATCAGCCAGTACGGCATCTGAAGATTGGACACGTCGAACAGCGCGCCCGCCTCGCCAAACGCCGCGCCATATTCGCCGTGCGGGTCGATCATCACAATGTGTCCCTGCGGCGCAAGCGTGCAGATGCGGTGGAGGATCAGCGCGGCGGCGGTCGACTTGCCGGTGCCGGTCGAGCCGAGCAGCGCGAAATGCTTGCCGAGCATCGCGTCGACGTACAGCGAGGCGCGCACGTCGCGGCTGGGATGAACGGTGCCGACCTCGATCGCCGCCCGTCCGCTGGCGGCATAGATCTCGCGAAGCTCGTGCCCATCAACCGCGAACGCCTGCGCGCCCGGGATCGGGTAGCTCGTCACCCCGCGCCGGAACCGGAGCATCCGTCCCGTCAGCCGCTCCTCGTCACCTTCGCCGAGGAAATCGACCTCGGCGATCACCGCCTCGTCGCGTTCGTCGGCCAGCCGCAGCGCGCGCGTCGTCGCGATCAGCCAGATCGTGCCGACCCGCACCTTCACCTGCCCGCCGACCTGCCCCGCCATCGCCAGCACGGGATCACGATGCGTGCGCAGGGCGTCGAGCGCCGCCCGATCGAGCAACAGCTCGCCGCGACCACCCTCGATCTGACGGACATGCCCGATCGCGGCCGCGGACCCGGCCGCAGACCCCGCCCCGGAGAAAGCGGCAGCGATTGCGGTGTCGAAGGCGTGCGAGCCAGGGATGTCGTTCATAGAAGAGAGCGCTTCCAGGGCTTTGGAAGCGCTCGACTTAGCGCCCGTTTCGTAAAGATCGGGTGGATGCGCTCAACGACGCGCGAACCGCCCTGCCCCCCAGCCCAGCGCGACCGACAGCAGCACCGCCGCGCCGCCGTACAGCCATTCGTGGCGATCGGCCGCCTGCGCGACAAACCGCTCGAACCCCTTCTTGCGAATGTCGATATCGCGCACCGCCACCGCCAGCACACGCCCGTCACGCACCAGGAACGTCTCGGCGGTGAAACGTCCGACCGGCACTCGCGCCGGGATCGACACGCGCGCGCGGTACAGAACACCGTCGCTGATCTCGACCGCGCGCGCCGCTTCGTAGAACAACCCGGTGCGGACGCGTTGCTCGACCAGCCCACGCGTGAAACGATCCTGCACGTCGGAGGGTGCGGCGGAGGCGGGCGACAATTGCAGGCTGTCGAGTCCAAGTTCATAGATTGCGCGCGTCCGCGCATCGACCAGCTCGCCGAGCGGCCGCGACGAGGCGACCGCGTAGAAGGATGGTGCCGAACGATACCGCAGCCGCCCGGCATTGACCCAGATCCCGGCGACCTTCTCCTTCTCGCGGATCACGATCGACTGGGTCGGCCCCTTCACCACCACCACGACATCAGCGCCTCTGGTGTCGGTCGGCGGGGGCCCGCCGGGATAGATGATCGCCCCGAACAACAGCAGCTCGGCCCCGGAAAAGCTGTAGGCGATGTCGATCTCGCGCTGCGAGACATCGGGCACCAGCAGCGGCTTGGCCTGCGCCATCAGCAGCGGGGCGGCGGCGAGCAGCAGCGCGGCCCTCACGACAGTTCGACCGTGTAGATCTCGTCGGGCCGCCATCCCAGCCCCAGCGCGATCCGCCCCGCCACCAGCAGCACCATCAGCGCCAGCGCGAGCCGCAGATATTCGGGCCGCGCCTTCGCCGCGAAGCGCGCGCCGACCTGCGCGCCGACGACCGAGCCGATCAGCAACAGCCCCGCCAGCACGATATCGACCGCCTTGGTGGTGGTCGCGTGCACCAGCGTGGCGGCGGCGGTGACGAACAGGATTTGGAACAGGCTGGTCCCCACCACAACCGCCGTCGACATGCCGAGCAGGTAGATCATCGCTGGCACCAGCACGAACCCACCGCCCACGCCGAGCAGGATGGTGAGGATACCGGTGAAAAAGCCGAGCAGCAGCGGCGCGAGTGGCGAGATGTACAGCCCGGAGGCATAAAAACGCGTGCGGAACGGCAGGCTCGCGACCAGCGGATGATGGCGCCGTCGCCGCGCTGGCGCACTCCGCCGCCCCTTGGCGATCAGGATCGCGTCGACCGCTTCCTTGAGCATCATCAGCCCGATCGAGCCGAGCAGCAGCACATAGGTGATCGCGATCGTCGTATCGATCTGCCCCCATTGCTGGAGCAGCCGGAACAGCCACGCGCCGAACAGCGAGCCGAGCACGCCGCCGATCACCAGCACCGTTCCCATACGCGTATCGACCCCGCCGCGCCGGAAATGCGCGAACACGCCCGACACGCTCGCGCCGGTCACCTGGCTTGCGGCGGAGGCGGCGGCGACGGTTGGGGGGATGCCGTAAACGATCAGCAGCGGCGTGGTCAGAAACCCGCCGCCGACCCCGAACATCCCCGACAGCAGCCCGACGCCCGCGCCGAGCGCGATCATCACCAGTGCGTTCACCGACAGGTTCGCGATCGGCAGATAGATGTCCATGACGGGTCGAACCGCTAGCCGGTTCGCCGGCACGATGCCATCAATAGTCGGTGCCGATCGACAGCGCCGGGCCCGAGCCTGGTCGCGCGTTGCCGACGATCCGCTGGCGCCACTCCAGTGCGACACGCAAGCGCAGCGCGCGACCGAGTGGTAATTCGATCATCGCCGCCGGCCCGACATCCAGCCGTTGCGCCTCCCGCTGCGCGCCGCCCCACACGCCTACCCCGAGCGAGAGCCGCGTGCGCCCTGCCACCGCGGCGACCGGACGCATGATGCGCACCTCGCCATCGGCATAAGCGTCGACCTCACGCCGCAACACCGCGCCCGCCTGAGCATAGGCGTCCAGCCGGAAATCGGCGGGGAGTCGCACGTCGCTCACGCCGCTGACCAGCCCGAGCGCCGGGCCGCCGCGCTGGTTTGCGAGACCGAAGCGCCGTTCGGCGACGACTCGGACGGGCGCCGAGGTTGGTCGCCATTCGATACCGAGCGCGGCTTCCTGTTGGCGGACATCGAGTGCCGCCGCCACCCGCGTGACGATCGCCACGCGTCCGCGCCGATCCAGCGCACGCACGATGCGAACACCCGCTTGCGAGCCGCCGAGTTGCGGCGTTGCGAGCGCGCCGCCCGCCCCAGCGCCACGCACGATCGCCCAACCGCTCACCGACCAGCGGCGTGGAGAGGACGCCGATGCCGGGGGGATCGTCAGAAATGGTTTTTCCAGAATTGCAGGCGGCTGTTCCGGCTGCGACGTCGAGCGTGTGGCAGGGGATGTCGGGAACACCCCGCCCGTCGACACGGTCTCGACAGGCCCCGGGCGCGATGCCGAGACTTGGCGCCGCGTAAGTGGCCGGGGCGGTGCTACGACCGAGGCCCAAGACGTCGACAGGCTCTTTACCCCGCGTGGCTCGTCCATGCCGGCCACTCGACGAACAGTCTTGCGGAGAGCACGCTGCGTTGGCGGTTCGGGCCATAATTGCCAGACACGCAGCCCAATCCACGCCCCGAGCACCAGCACCATAAAGCGCAGCGGACGTCCGGTGCCGCTCACGATCCGCTCGGGAGTTGCGTCGGGAAACGATGCGCGGTCTTGTCCCAGCGCGGGGTCGTCCCGAATAAAGTCGCGATATAGCGGGTCAGCGCACGGCGAGCGGCGAGCATCGCGATGTAATTGGCGACCAACGCGCGCGGGAGCGACCAGAGGCCCTCACGCCAGCCATGTTCGGCCGCCGTGTGCATCGCACGCGCGCCCAGCCGCCAGCACAACAGCCCGGTATTGAGCATCAACAATATTCGTAGACCGGGGCCGAACGGGGTCGCCACGCTATGCGTCACGGCATGGCTCAGCCACGAGAGCCCCCAACCAACCAGCGCAAGGTAGCCGGCGAGCAGCGCCGTGACCGACAGCAGCCCGCGCCGGTCACGCATCCGCATCCAATATTCGGCGCCGTGCCGCCGCGGCCCCCAGCCGGTACGATCCCACCCTGACAGCGCGATTCCGGCGACCCAGCGTGACTTTTGCCGAACCGCCGTGTTGATTGTGTCCGGAAAGTAGGCACGGGTGGCAATAAGTCGGCCCCCCGCGCACGCACGCCAGCGTACAAATCGCGCACGCAGCCCCAACGCTGCGACGCGCAGCCCGAGTTCGTAATCCTCGGTGAGACTCTTTGGCTCGAATGGCGCGCCGCTACCATGGTCGAGACGATCGAGTGCATCGCGCCGGATCGCGCACCCGACGCCGGCCAGCGGCACCCCAGCGCCAATCGCTGACCGCACCGTTAGATCGCGACGATGCGACTCGGCGAACTCGTCGGCGTAATGACCCGAAATCATCCGCCGTCGCGTATCGATCAACGGGACGACCGGCAGCTGCACCAGCGCGGCATCTCGAAGATGGTCATCGAATATGCGAAGCTCGAGCGGGTCGACGACATCCTCCGCATCGTGGAGCACGACCGCTGCGGTGGTCAGTCCCGATGCCACTTCATCGGCAAGTAGCGCGCGCCAGAGCTGGTTGAGACAGTCCGCCTTGGTCGTCGGGCCATCGTGCGCGCCGATCACCACCCGCACACGCGGATCGGCGACCGCCACCGCTGCGGCGGCAGCTATCGTACCGGGATCATTGGGATAGCACCCGATGTAGAGGCGGTAATCGGGGTGATCGTAGCGCGCGAGCGTCGCTCGCAGCATCGCGCCGATCACCTCCTGCTCGTCCCACGCGGGCACGAACACGGCGAGCGGCAACGGTGGTGCGGCGGGTACAGCGGATCGAACCGGATCGGGTTGGCGAAACCGCCACCACATCAGATCCATGATGATGTCGTCGATCCCGCCAAGCAGGATCATGACCGCAGCGAATAGCGCCAGCTCCGCCACCGCGCGATCGCAAAGCCCCAGCACGCCGATCATCGCGTGTTTCGATCCATGCCGCCTGCCCCCAGACCGCCGCATCGATGGCAAGACTGTGGCAGAAAAGCAACGCCGTTGAAGAAGCGTCGACGCTCCACGAACCGAATGGTAAATCGCGCGTTGCCGATCCGGTCCCCTTTCCCCCTTTCGGGACCGGTGCCGACCCAAGCCGGTACCGGCCGCGCCGTCGCGTTACTGGCGGCGCGGCCGAAACCGGTCGGAGGTCAGGAGTAGAAGCCTCGCACGACGTCGAGGACGACGCCGCGGCGCGGATCAACCAGCAGAGCGTCGTCATAATGCCGCACCCAGCGCGCCCGCGCCGGCGCTGCGGGCAAACGGTAGCGCCACGGATCGGCGATCACATAGCGCGTGCCGAAATAGCTTGGCGCGATCCGACCACCGGGTCGAAACGCCTGGTAACGGAACGGTGCCTGCCAGCCACCACGCGCGTACAGGTCGCGATGCCCCGCACGCCAGCGCTGCATGTCGGCACGCCATTCACGACGGTCGCGCTGCCACTGACGCTGCTGGCGAAGGTCTTGGCGATCCTCGCGAAATTCACGACGCGCGTCACGCAGATCGGCGCGCTGCGCTCGAGCATCGCGCCAGTCGCCCCGTGCACGCGCGCGGTCAAGCTGACGCTGTTCGTGACGGATGTCCTGTCGATCGTGGCGCAGTTCGGCGCGTGATTGCGCGGTCGCCGCGGTAGACACGACCACGCCCGACAGCGCAGTCGCGGCGAGCAAAGCGGCGGTGACAAGGTGACGCATCTTATCCTCCATGACGACGGTGCGGCCCGTGCCGCACCGTTGCAAATGGAGATGACGCCCTCACGCTGAACCGGCCGCGAATACCTGTGTCAGCAAAGTGACAGGATTGTCTGAGCGTTACTGCCCGTTACGCCCGGTTGGCCCGGCCCCGCCCGGCGCGCCAGCGGCACCGACCGCGCCGATATTGCCGAACAGGTCCTGGAAGAAGCCACGCTCGCGACCCAGCGTCGGCGTGGTCTTGCCATAAGGCTTCAAGCTGACGACCTGCTCGACCCCCGACTTCCGGATCGCGCTCACGTTCCCCGCCTGATCGAAGCTGATCTGCAAGGTCAGCTGTTCCTTGGGGCGCGGCGCGTTGAACGCGTAATTGCGGCTGTCGCGCGCAAGATAATACCAGTCGCCCTGGTTGAACTGGCTGGCGAAGCTGGGCGTGCCGAGCGTGGCAAGCACCGACTGGCGGTTGTCCACACCCGGCTGGATCGCATTCACCAGATCGGCGTCGACGATATAGCCCTGATGCGAGCGAAGCGGAGCACAGCCCGCGGCAAGAACGCCGGCCAGGGCGAGGAAGATCAGCGGGCGCATCGATACTCCGGTCACAGGCGCGCGTGGACTTTGCGGCCGTCCGCCTCAATATGCCCAGCGGCGCGGCGAAACAAGCGCGTGCCCGCAACGGATCGCGTGGAACGGTAAAGGGATGATGTGGTGGGCTGGTTGACGAAGCTGCTGGAACGACGCGACCGCGATGCCGCGATGCCGCTGTACGATGTGGTGATCGCCCGCGCACGCGCGCCGCATTGGTACCTGAATGGCGCGGTGCCCGACACGCTTGATGGTCGGTTTGACATGGTCGCGGCAGTGTTGGCGATGGTACTGCTGAGGCTGGAAGACGATCCCCATGGCGCAGAGCCGATCGCCCGGCTTACCGAGCGCTTCGTCGATGATATGGACGCCCAGGTTCGCCAGATCGGTTTCGGCGACATGGTCGTCGGCAAGCATGTGGGTAAGATGATGGGGATGCTGGGTGGGCGCCTGGGCGCCTATCGCGACGGGCTGGTGGATGGCGGGCTCGACGCCGCGCTCGTTCGCAACCTGTACCGTGGCGCCGCTCCGAGACCGACGGCGGTCGCGCATGTGCGCACCGAATTGATCGCGCTACGCACGTCCCTTGCCGACGTGCCGCTGCAGCACCTGATGGAAGGACGATGGGCATGACGACGGAATTTTCGCGGGTCGAGCGGCTCGATACGATCGGCGGCGAAGAGCGTCAGGTGACGATCGAGGCCGATGCCCAGGAACGAGTTGCGCTCGCTCGGCGATTTGGGCTGGTGTCGCTCGACCGGTTGACCGCGAACTTCGCGATACGGCGCGAGGCGGCGGCGGTGATCGCGCATGGCCATGTCAGCGCGTTGGCGGTGCAAAGCTGTACCGTGACCGGTGCCCCTCTTCCCGCCAGCGTCGAGGAAGATGTCGCGTTGCGCTTCGTCGAGCCTGCGTCAGCGATCGGCGGTGACGAGGAGATCGAGCTTTTCGGTGACGCGCTCGACACCATCGAGATCGAGGGTGGCGGCGTCGATCTGGGCGAAGCGGCGGCAGAGACGATGGCGCTCGCGCTTGATCCGTTCCCGCGCAGCCCCGACGCCGCTGCCGTACTGAAACAGGCCGGCGTGATCAGTGAGGAAGAGGCCGGCGCGTTCGGCGCGCTGGCGGGGCTGAAGGCCAGGCTGGAGGGAAAGCCAAACCCTGCTCAGTGATTCAGCACGTTGATTGCGGCATGAACGCGCGCCTCGGCCTCGGCGCGCGGTAGCCCGGCCGGAATGGGATCGCCGATCCGGATCGTGACGATCCCGGGCCGCTTGGCACCTTTCTTGGGCAGCAGTCGTCCGCTGTCGAGAGCGATTGGTACCACTGGCAGCGCCAGCGCCTTGTAAAGCCCGGCAAAGCCCGAGCGGAGCGGTGGCGACTCGCCGTGCGGCACGCGCGTCCCCTCGGCGTAGACCACCACCGACCGCCCGGTTGTGCGCACCGCGGCGGCTTCCCTCATCATCGCACGCAGCGCCTTGGCCGACGCCTCGCGATCGACGACGATCGCGCCATATTGCACCGCCGACCAGCCCCATAGCGGGATGCGCATCAACTCGCGCTTGAGCACCATGGCCGGTGAGCCGAGGATCAGTTGCAGCTCCAGCGTCTCGTACATCGCCTCGTGCTTGGCCACGTAGAGGAATTGTCCGACCGGCACCTCCCCTTCGACGCGCGCCCGGATGCCAAGGATGAGGCGCAGCAGCACACGGTGCAGCCGCGACCAGCGATCGGCATGCCTGATGAGCACGCGCTGCCCGAACAGCGCCACGACCGGCGTCGTCACCACGATCGGTACCGACAATGTATAGAAGATCGCGCGAAAGACGATCGTGCGCAGCCAGTTCACCGCAGTCGCTCCCCCCACAGCACCAAACGGCGCAGCAGCAGCTTGTTGTATTCGTTAAAGGCCTGCGTCAGCGTCGGCTGCGCGTCCACCCCGTCAACCAGGACCGTGACGCCATCGCCGAGCGCTGGACCCAGTTCCAGCGCCGCCCGCCGCGCATGCCAATTCGACGTCACGAGCCGGATTGATCTATAGCCCCGCGCGCGCACCCAGACGGCTGTTTCCTCGGCATTGCTGCGTGTATCGACCGCCTCGGCACCGAGATCGACGCAGCACGCGATCGTCGCGGCATGCCCGGCGACTCGCGCCAGATCGGCGCGCGTGACGCCCGGCGCCGTGCCGGTCACCAGCATCCGTCGCGCGCGCCCGTGCTCGAGCAGATCGAGCCCGCGCGCGATCCGCCCTGCCGCGCCGGTCGGGACGACGATGCCGTCGGTGCGCAGATCCGGGTCGGCTGGCTGCGGCAGGGCCAGCATGAACAGCGCGAAACCCAGCATCCACAGCAGCAGGACCAATGCGACGACGCGGCGGATCATGCCAGTCGCCCCAGCGCGCGGCGCACCGCGATATAGGCGACAAGGGCCGCCAGCAGCACGAACGCAATCGGCAGCGCCAGAACAATACCCCAGCCCACACGCCCAAGCACCAGGCCGCCCAGAAATTCCGAGCCGATCCCTGCATTTGCCTGACTGAGGAGCACGATCGTTCCACAGGACAGCGGTGTGCCGACCAGCACCGCGAGCGCCGCGTCGCGCGCCATCCGCCGGCAGAACAAGGCGGCGATCTGTCCGTCTGTTGCCCCGAGCCGGTGCATTACCTCGATCACGGTTCCGTGTGCTGCAAGTCCCGCCCGAACCGTCAACAAAATCATGGCGATGCTGGCCGCTATCATCAGCGCGACGATCGTCGCCGCGAGCAGCATCACGTTGCGCAGGAGCGTGTCGGTCCCCGCCAGTGCCGTGCCCTGCGCATCGATCTGCGCCGTGGGATCGATCGGTGCCACGATCCGGCGGATAATAGCGGTCGCATCCGTCGCGGGTGCCACGATAACGTCGATCAGCGCGGGCACGGGAAGGTCTGCGGCGGCTGCGGTGCTCCCCAGCCACGGTCCGAGCAACCGCGCAAGCGTCGCGCGCGGCACCGGCCTTACCTGCACGATCGCAGGTGAACGACGCAGCGCGGCGACCACCTGCGTGGCGAGGCGCTCACGAGTCGCCGCGTCGGGAACGACGATCTGCACCGTCACCTGTCCCGACAGGGCCGTATCCAGCGCGCGGCTGGCATTGGCAGTGGCGATGCCGCCGGCGGTCGCCAGCACCGCCAGGAAGATCATCACCGCGAGCACGCCGGCCATCGTCCAGCCGTCACGCGCGGTATCCAGAAGACGGGCAGTCGCGGCGGTCATGCGCGCTCGCGCCGAGACGAGGCGCGCATTGCGGCGCCCGCTTCGACCAGCCGCCCGGCGGCGATCCGCATCACTCGCGCCGATGGCACCCGCGACAACAAATGCGGATCGTGAGTGGCAACAACCACCGTCGTGCCAAGCTGGTTGAGCGAGGCGAACAGCTGGATCAGTCGATCGGCCATCGCATCGTCGACGTTCCCGGTCGGCTCGTCCGCCAGCAGGATATCGGGGCGGGCGACCACCGCGCGCGCGATCGCGACGCGCTGCTGCTCGCCGCCCGACAAGGTCGCAGGCTTCGCCTCGGCGCGATGCGTTAGTCCGACCCATGCCAGCATCTCGCCCACCGCCTCGCGAACCTCGTCCTCCGGCTGTGCCGCGATCCGCAACGGCAAGGCAATGTTATCAGCGACCGACAGATGAGCGATCAGGCGAAAATCCTGATAAACCATGCCGATCCGCCGCCGCAGTAGCGGCAGTCTCCCTCGCGGCATGGTCACGGCATCGCTGCCGAACAGCCGGATCACGCCGCGGCTGGGACGCTGCGCCAGATGAAGCAACCGCAACAGCGAGGACTTGCCGGCCCCGCTCGCGCCGGTAAGAAAATAAAAGGCGCCTGGCGCGAATGAGCAGGTGACGTCGCAAAGCACCTCCTCGCCGTGGCCATAGCGAAGCCCAACATTTTCGAACTGCACGATCGCCGCCATCGACCGCAGCCTTTGCACACGGTGCCCGGCGGCTTCAAGCATGGCGACTCCCGCTTGCGTTGCGGGGCGCACGCGTGCTTAGATTCGGCTCGTTCGTCCTGCCGGTGCCGCGCCCATGATCCTCGATTGTCCAGAATGTCGCGCCCGCTATCTGGTGCCGGACGACGCGATCGCGCCGCCGGGGCGCACGGTGCGCTGCGCCAATTGCGGACATAGCTGGTATCAGGACGTCAGCTACGCGGACGAGCCCGAGCAAGAGGAGGCACCCGCCGTCATCGCCGAGACCTCTCCCGAGCCCGAGACGAGAAACCAGCCCGGACCAGAGCCGATCCCGGCGATCGCGCCGCCGCCACCGCCGGCAAGCCTGCCATTGCAGACGCCGCCGCCCGCGGCGGTCGAGCCGCCCGAGCCGGCGCGCTACGACGCCTTTGCGCATCGACCGCCGTTTCGCGCGAAGGTGCGTCGCGGTGGCCACATCCGCACCATCGCCAGCATCGCCGCGGGGTTGCTGATGCTGGCGGCGGTGGCGGTGATCCTGTGGACGACAGCGCCGGGGCTCGCACAGCAGATCGGCCTGTCGATCGGGCCGGAGGAATTGCCGCTGCGGATCGCCGACAATCCGATCGAGCGTCGCAAGATGGCGAACGGATCGGAGCTGTTCGCGATCAGCGGGCGAATCACCAACCCGTCCTCAACGCGTCAGCGCGTGCCCGACATCCGCGCCGACCTGCGCGATTCACAGAATCGCATCGTCTTCAGCTGGACGATCACGCCGCAGCAGCGGACGCTGCTGCCCGGCGGCGCGATCGACTTCAATTCGGCGCAGGTGGACGTGCCGGCCAGCTCAAAGCGGCTCGATCTCAGCTTCGTCGGCGAGGCGAACTGAGATCAAGACGATAAAGGGCGTTGCCAGCCCCGATCGGCTTTGCTAGGGGCGCTCGCCTACCAGACGCCGGGTCTGCCCGGTGGACAACACGTGCGGTCGTGGCGGAATTGGTAGACGCGCAACGTTGAGGTCGTTGTGTCCGAAAGGACGTGGAAGTTCGAGTCTTCTCGACCGCACCAGTTTCCCTGACATTTCAGAAGCAAGGCGCCGAAGGGCGACCCAGCCGGCGGTTTTCCGCAGTTTTGCTTGCTTTTCGGCCGCTGTTCTTATAATGTTCTCCCTGTTCGGCAGGGGAGAACGGGATGGTTCACGCGTCGAGAACGTCGTCGAGCGGTTTCTCGCACTGGTTGCGGACGGGGCGACTGCCGCCGGTCCGCACCGCGGACGGCATCGAACTCAAATTCAATCCATGGCACGATCCGGCGGACGGTCGATTCACATTCGCCGGCGCAGGATCAAGGCAGGGCGGCGGCAACCGCGACACGCGCCAGCCTCGACTGCGCCGCGGCGCACGTGGCGGGTCGTCGAATAGCACCGGCGGGCCGCGTACCGGCCTCGACTCTCGAAGCCAATCTAAGATTGCGCCAACGGCAAAAGCAGGAAACGCGAAACAATCGCACCCGATCGGTGAGTTCGTGGGTGGTGCCGGCAAAGGTCTGTACGATGCCGTCAAGGAAACGGTCACCGGTACCTATTCGCTTCTGACCACCAATCCGGTCACCACGATCAAAGACATCAATAGCGGTGTCGCGGGGATGATCGACGGTGCGCTAGCTGCGGAAGACACGCCGGCACACGTCCAGGTTCGACGCGCCGCTTCGGCTGTCGCGCATATGTCCCCACATGATCTCGGCCACGCGGTCGGCTCGACGGTCGGCAACACGGCGCTGACGGTCGCGCCGGGCGCCGCCCTGAACAAGGTGTCGAGGTTGCGTTACCTGCGCACAGTGCGTCCGCGCACGGTCTACAAAGCGCCCGAAATCAAGATAGTAAAAGAGAATCTGGGTGACGATCCCAAGCACTGGAAACCCTACAACGATGGGGCGACAGGTGCCCGCAAGGGATACGCTCCCGCTTTGATGCGCACTTTGCCAGACGGGTCGGTTCGACCCGTAAAATTTGATGGCATTGACGGGGATTATCTCATCGATCGGAAATGGAAGGTCGTAGATGCGCCTAATGCGCGCGCACAAATCTTGCGGCAATCTGACGTCTTAGCGCAACATGGATTAATCGGGATTTATGAGGTTCCAAGTCAGAAGCAAAAAATAAAAGGTATGAAGGTGCTGGCAAAATTAAACGTGCGCAACATTAAGATGAGGGTTGTTAAGCCATGAACGCCGACCGTGAGGACCTCATTGCCCGACAAATCGCAATGATTATCATGAACTTCGTGAGTTTTCTTGAGACTCCAGACGAAAACATTATTAATCCTGACAATGCTGTAGAAATGATGGAATATCTCGGATTCCAACTGGACAGCATAGAAAAGGGATTTCTTCGCCGGCTTGTCGACTCGTTCTACTCTATCGCCGAGGATTATACCGGGGAACAGCGCGAGTTTGTCCGCAGCATCCCCGATTATTTTTATCTGGAAGAGGCACTCGCCGCCGACGATCCGGTGCGGCTCGCCGAGCTGGAGGCGATACGCGACGCCCGAGACTGACCATCTGCATCCTGCTTCCCGGCGATAGCAGCCGGGCGGTGATGACGGCGCGCAACCACGCTCCGGGTCACCCGCCGCCCAAATATCTTGTTCACCCCTGCTCAAGCCGCTATCCGCCACGGGGCTGACATGGCCCGCGCCCGTACCTCCCACTCCGCTTCGTCCAGGACCCGCTCGCCGTGGCGGCGTCGCGCCGGGCTTGCCGTCAAACTCGCGCTCGGCGCGGTCGTACTGGCGTTTGCCGCGCTGCTCACCGCGGTCTACATCGCCCGCTCGCAACTCCCCAGCTTTGAATCGCTGAAATCGTCGCCCAACGGGCAGATGATCCGCGTGCATGCCGCCGATGGCTCGGTGCTCGTATCGCTTGGGCCGAGCTATGGCGAGTGGCTGACCTATGATCGCATTCCCGCGGTGATGCGCGATGCGACGATCGCGGTCGAGGACCGGCGGTTCGACAGCCATGTCGGCGTCGATCCCGTGGGGATCGCGCGCTCGCTCTACGTCAATTTCGAGCGCGGGCGGCGGGTCCAGGGTGCGTCGACGATCACCCAGCAGCTCGCGCGCAACATCTTCCTGAACAATCAGAAGAAGTTCGGGCGCAAGTTCCGCGAGGGCATCCTCGCGCTCGCACTGGAGCGGAAGTTCTCGAAGGAGCAGATCCTCGAGCTGTATCTCAACAAGGTCTATTACGGTGGCGGCGCGTACGGGATCGACGCGGCGAGCCGCAAGTTCTTCGGTCATGGCGCGGACCATCTGAGCCTGCCCGAAGCGGCGGTGATCGCCGGGCTGGTCAAGGCGCCGTCAAATTACTCCCCGACCGCCGATGCGCAGGCCGCGGTCGGGCGCGCCGGGGTGGTGATTCAGCAGATGGTGCGCAACGGCTTCATCTCGGTCGATCAGGCGCGCGAGGCGAACGACGTCGGGGTGAAGCTGGCTCCCGCACCGCGCCAGAACAGCGTGCGCTATTTCACCGACTGGGCGTTGCCGCAGCTCGACCTGCTGATCGACGAAACCGAAAAGCCGCTGGAAGTGTGGACGACGCTCGACCCGGCGATGCAGCGCGACGCCGATGCGGCGGTGCGCGCCAACGTCCCCAAGGGTGCGCAGGGCGCGCTGGTGTCGATCGACCGCGACGGCTCGGTGCGCGCGATGGTCGGCGGGACCGATTACGTCAGCTCGATCTATAATCGCGCGACGCAGGCGCAGCGCCAGCCGGGCTCGTCGTTCAAGCTGTTCGTCTATCTCGCCGCACTGGAAGCGGGCAGGACGCCGGAGGACCGCGAGGTCGACGAGCCGGTGACGATCGACGGCTGGAGTCCGCGCAACGATTCGCGGCACTTCTCGGGCAGCGTCACGCTACGCACCGCCTTCGCCTATTCGCTCAACACGATCGCGGCGAAGCTGGGGCAGGCGGTCGGCTTCCAGACCGTCGCCGACATGGCGCGGCGCTTCGGGATCAGCACGCCCGTCAACACCCATCCGTCGATGGTGCTCGGCACCTCCGACGTGCGGCTGATCGACATGACGCGCGCCTTCGCCAGCGTCGGCAACAAGGGCGTGGCGATTACGCCGTTCGGGATCACGCGCGTGACCGCCGAGGGTGAGGAAATCTATCGCCACGAGGTCGACCGCAGCCAGGTGCTGGTCGCGCCGAATGTCGCCGCCGAGATGACCGACCTGTTGCAGACCGCGGTCAACACCGGCACCGGGCGCGCGGCGCAGATCGGGCGACCGGTGGCGGGCAAGACCGGGACGACCACCAGCAGCAAGGACGGCTGGTTCCTCGGCTTTTCCTCCGGGCTGACCACCGGCGTGTGGATGGGGCGTGACGATGCGCGGCCGATCGCCGGGCTGCACGGCGGCACCGCCCCGGCGCGCGCGTTCCGCGAATTCATGGTCAAGGCGGTGGCCAAGCGACCGATCGAGCAGTTCGAAACCGCGGTGACGCTGCCCGAGGCGCAGCTCGAGCCCGATGCCGAGAGCTATTATGGCGCGCCCGACAACGCGACCTATGGCGACGACGGCAGCTATGGTCCCGAACCCTTGCCGGTGCCCGAGCAAGGCCCGGTATTTGGCCCGGAGCGACCGGTGGTCCAGCCGCTGCCGCCCCAGGGCGACGAGCCGGTGCAGCAACAACCGCGTCCGGCGCAGCAACCGCGGCCGGACGAGCGGCTCGATCAGGAGTGGCTGGATCGCGTGACCGGGCAGCCGCGACGCGACGCGGTGCGTACCCCGCCGCCCACGCGCGGTGCACCGCCGTCGCGCGTGCCCGTGACGGGTCAGTCGGGTGACCGCCCGAACCAGTGAAGCGCGGCGCCGTTCGCACGTAGCCACGCGCGCTCGGCCGCCGGATCGCGACCATAGAGGTCAGCGACCAGCGCATGGAACGCCGGTGCGTGATTCATGTGGACGCGGTGCGCCACCTCATGCGCGGCGGTTGCACGCCGCACCTCCGGCGGGGCAAGCACCAGCCGCCAGCTGTAGCGGATCGCACCGTGATGCGCACAGCTCCCCCAGCGCCCGCGCGCGTCCCCGATCGCGACGCCGCTGACCGTCACGCCGGCCCGCGCCGCGTAAAAGGCGGTATCCTGCTCCAGCAGCGCCAGCGCGCGTCGCCGCAGCCACAGCTCGACGCGCCGCGGCACGCTGTCGACCGGGCCGCCGAGGACCAGCCGTTCCCCCTCGACGGCCGGCGTCCGCAGTGCGTCGGCGCGCCAGTCGATCGTCAGCATCTGGCCGTCGACGGGGATCGTCGCGCCCGGCACGAACGGCCGCGCCTCGGGAAGCCGCTCGCGCTGGTGCGCGATCCATGCCTCCTGCGCCCGCGCCCAGGCCAGCGCCTTGGCGAGCGAGGCGCGCGGCGGCAGCGTCAGGCGCGCCTGCCCGCTGACCGGATCGAACGACAGCCGGGTGCGGCGCGCGCGTGAGTTGCGCACCACCGCGATGTCTTCGGTCACAGTTCGCGATCGACGATGTGCAGTTCGAGTTCGCCGGCATCATCCTCGCTGACGGTCCAGCCGCGGACGGACTCTCCCGCCCGATGCACCGCCTCGCGATCGCCGGACACGAGATAATGCCAGTCGGGCAGCGGCTCTCCCGCCGCGCGCAGGCGATAGGCGCAGGTAGAGGGCAGCCAGTCGATCGCATGGACGTTGCCCATCGTCAGGCGAACGCATTCGCTCACGAAGGCGCGGCGATGGCGGTAATTGGAGCATTGCCCGCTGCGCCGGTCGAGCAGCCGGCACGCGACATTGGTCGGCACCAGCTCGCCAGTATCCTCATCCTCCAGCTTGTGCAGGCAGCATTTGCCGCAGCCATCGCACAACGCCTCCCATTGCGCGCGGTCGAGCTTTTCGAGCGGGGTCGTCTCCCAGAAGCGGCCGGTCATCGCGCCCATTTCCTCACCTCCGCAGCGATGGCGGCCGGCGGACCTTCGGGCAACAGCGCCAGCGGCTTACCATCGGGATCGAACAGGTAGATCTGGCGGCTGTGGTCCATCAGATAGCCCCCGTCGGTGCCGGCGCCGCGCGCGAAATAAATGCCATATTCCTTGGCGACCTTCGCGATCTGCGCGGGCGTGCCGGTCAGACCGACCAGGCGCGGGTGGAAGGCCGTAACGAAGCGCTTGAGCGCGGCGGGCGTGTCGCGCGCGGGATCGACGGTGATGAAGAGCGGCACGATCCGCTTGCCCAGTGCGGGATCGTCGCGCTCGATCGTCTTCAACGCCGCAGCGATGTTCTGCACGTCGGTGGGGCAGACATCGGGGCAGAAGGTGTAGCCGAAATAGACGATCCGGTACTTCCCGGCGAAATCACGATCGGTGACGCCGCGCCCGTCCTGGTCGGTCAGCGAGAAGGCGCCGCCGATCCGGGCGCCAGCCAGCGGCGGGGCGCTCGCAGGTTCCTGCGCACAACCCGAAAGAGGCCCGGCGAGCAGCAGCGCGAGCGTGGCGGCGAAACAGCGCATGTTCATGGCGGTGCCAGATGTGATGGGTTATAGCCGGCGGCGCAACCCTCAGCCCATCGCGAGACCCCATCGATGCTTCGCCGTTCGCTTCTTTCCATCGCGCTGTTCGCCGCGCTGCCGACCGTCACCGCGACGTCAGCGGCGGCACAGCAGCAGTCACAGAGCTACAAATTCCTCGAGGCGGTGCGGAAAGGCGACGGCAATGCGGTGATCGGGATGCTCGATCAGCCCGGCCAGACGATCGTCAACGCGCGCGACATCACCACTGGCGAGGGCGCGATCCATATCGTGGTGAAGCGCGGCGATGGGGCCTATCTGCGCTATCTGCTGGCAAAGGGCGCCGATCCGAACCTGCGCGACGGGGACGGCAACACCGCGATGCTGCTGGCGGTTCAGGCCAACCAGCCCGACCTGATCCAGATCCTCGCTACATCGAAGGCCAATCCGAACCTCGGCAACAACGGCGGCGAAACGCCGCTGATCCGCGCGGTGCAGCGTCGTGACCTGGGGCTGGTCCGCGCGGTACTGGCGGCGGGGGGCAATCCCGATCAGACCGACAATGTCGCGGGCATGTCGGCGCGCGACTATGCGAAGCGCGATACGCGCTCGACGGTGATCCTGAAAATCCTCGACGAGACGCCGGTCAAGCCGCAGCGCGCGGTGGCGGGGCCGAAGTTCTGACGTCCGGCCGTCACCAGTCTAGAAGCCGCTGAGCGCGTCCGGGTCATGCGTGGCGATCAGCCGCCGTGCCGCCCGGCGCGCGAAGGCGAGGGTACAGCGCTTGCGCGTGGCGGCGGGTAGCGGATCGGTGCGAGCCTCACGAATGATCGCAGCATCGTAGCGGTCGGCGACGATCAGGCCGGTCCGCTCGGGCAGGAACGCCTCTCCGGCAATCGGCGTGGCGTCAAAACCCGCCGGCACCGCCCAGTAGAAGCGATCGCAATGGGCGAGATAGTCCTGCCATTTGCCGTCCCCGAGCAGATCGGCGCGCGAGACCTTGATCTCGACGATCACCAACTGACCGCGGGGATCGACCGCCATCAGATCGGCCCGGCGGCCGCCTTCCAGCGGCACTTCGGCGATGGCGGTGAGATCGTGCCGCAGCAACATCCGCGTCACGCCGCGCGCGACATCAAGCGCACACAGTGCGGCGGTTTCGTCCTGGTGACAGGTGTCGGGCGGTGTCAACATGACCACCCGATTAGAACATCATGCGAACAAAAGCCAAGCCTCCGTTCGTGATATCAGCTGGGGATCAGCGATAGAAGATGTGATTGCCGATCGAGGCGACGCGCACGCCGTTCGAGTGGCCGACGCGACGATGGTTGAAGTACAACGCATTGGCGGCGTCACTTTCCCACGCATCCTTGAGCGCGACCTTCGCGACGGCCATGGCGGTGCGCCAGTCGTCGTTGGACGGCGCTTCCGGCATTCGGCCGCCGCGCACGAAGGAGAACTGCCCCTTCTGCGTGACAACGTCACAGGCGCTGCCGCCGAAACGGTGCGAGCGGGTGCGGTTGAGGATAACCTCGGCGACGGCGAGCTGTCCGCTGAGCGGTTCGCCGCGCGCCTCGAAATAGATGGCGCCGGCCAGGCAGCGCAGATCCTCGTCGGCGTCAGAGCGGATCGACTGATCGGCGACGGCAGCGGCGAGGGTAGGATAGGCAATCTGCTCTTCGACCTGCGCGGGCGTGACGGTCGCTTCCTCGGCAACCGGCTCGGCCGGGGCGATCGAGGGAACCTGCGCGGGGAGGGCGAGTTGAATTGCGGTAGACGCGGCGGGCACCGCCGGGAGTTCAGCAGCCAGTCCGGGAGCGCTCTGCGCTACCAGAGCAAGGACCGAGAGAGTAAGCGTCGCGAAAGTCGCGATGCGCGAGCTGAACGGCATTCCACATCATTTTTGTGCGGTGGGTGCGCGGAAACGATCGCTGAAGCAGCGTTAGCTGTTCAATATCGCCCGGGTCCCCCCCGACTGCGTCACCGTCGGGATCGCACCCCGCATCGGCACAACGCACGTTGTCGATGCAAGCCGGCTAGGGGCAACAGGTTAACAGCGTCAATGCGACAGTATCGTTTCAGCGACGAACCGTTCGGCGTGCGGGATGTCCAGTTCGACAACCCACAAATCGCGATCGCGGCGTCGACGATTCTGCCAATATTCCTCGAGCATCACAGGGTCGTCCGACGAAGGGCCGGCTGGAATCAGCGCATCGCGATCGTCGAGTCCCCGCATGCGCTCGATCGCGCGCAGCCCGCGTCCCTCCACGATCAGGATCAGCAGGGCACCGCCCTGTGGCTCGCCGCTGGCGCGGACCACCGCCAGTCCGCCGGCATCGTTGACGCGCCGCAGCAACGCCCCGACCAAAAGGTGCGTCGGCAGCCGCGCGCTCACAGACCGGCATATCCGGGCAGCGACGCCAGCGCGATGCGTGACCGCATGAAGGTACCGGTGCCGCGCGCCACCTCCTCGCCATCAGCGGTGACAAGCCGCGCCTCGGCGACGAAGACGCGACGCTGGCCGCTGATCCAGCGCCCCTCGGCAACGACCGGCCCGATGCCGAGTGGGCGGGTCAACAGCAGGCTGAATTGCGTCGTCAGCAGGAAACGATCGGTAACAAGGCTGTTGCACGCGTAGAAGGCGGCATCGTCCAGCATTTTGAAATAGCTGGTGCCATGCGCCGCGCCGGCGGCGTGAAAATGCCGTTCGTCGACGGAGAAGTGAATCCGCGACTCGCCCGGCGCGACCAGCTGGAGCCGCGACTCGAAAAACCGGTTTATGGGTGCCGCCGCATACAGCGATTCAAGCGCGCGATAATGCGCGGCGGCCCCCTCAGGCGGCATCGCGCACCCCATGATCAGTGAGCAGCGCGTACATTGCATCCGGCGAACCGGCGCCGCGGAGCTTGGCGACCAGCGCGCGATCGCGCAGCCGCCGCGCGACGCGGGCGAGGGCCTTGAGATGCTCGCCGCCGGCCTGCGGCGGCGAGAACATCGCCAGCACGACATCGACCGGGGCGTCATCCAGCGCATTGAAGTCGAGCGGCTGCGCCAGCCGCGCCACCGCCACCGCGATCCGTGACACGCCCGCGACGCGGGCATGCGGAATCGCGACGCCGCCGCCGAAGCCGGTCGATCCTTCCTTTTCGCGCGCCGCGAGGCCATCGGCGAGCAGACGCGCGTCGACACCGAGGATGGGGGCGGCAAGCGCCCCCATCTGCGTGAACAATGCTTTTTTGGAAGTCGTCGGCAGGCCGACGACGATCAATTCGGGGACAAGCAGGTCGCTCAGATCGCTCGCCATCAGTTCCCGTCAACCACCACGCTGCGGCTCCACCCAGCCGATCGTCCCATCGCCACGGCGATAGACCATATTGTACGAGCCGGTACCCGCATTCTTGAACAGCAGCGCCTGCGTGTTGCGCAAGTCGAGCATCATCACCGCGTCGGAAACGCTGGCATCCGGCACGTCGACGCGCGTTTCAGCAATCACCAGCGGCGCGTCGCCGGCATCGTCCTCGCCGATCTGCTCCGCGAACAACGTATAGCCGGCATTGTCATAGCCGGTGCGATCCTGCGCCTCTTCGGTCGCGGCATGCGCGGCATGGCGATCCTTGAGGCGCCGAACATAGCGGCGGAGCTGCTTCTCGATCTTCTCGGCGGTACCATCGAACACCAGATGCGCGTCGTGCGCGTCATGACGACCTTTCAGGATCAATCCGCGCGTGACGTGCGCGACGATGTCGCAGGTGAAGCCGTTGTCGTGTGGCCCCTTGCCGAACGTCACTTCCGCCGAGATGGCGCGCGCGAAATATTTGTCGGCGATACCCTGGAGTCGGTCCTGCACATGGGCCTTCAGCGCGTCGCCGATCGCCACCTGGTGACCTGAAATCCGGATATCCATATTATTCCTCCATCTCTGCCGGCTCGCCCCCCTGCGATCCGGCCATCCATTCGCGTCATTCGGACGCGGCGACCCCCCACAAAGGCTCTTTGACCTTCTTTAGAAACGCAGCGTGCGCTGCCAGTTCCACATCGCTCGGCGAAAAGACCCGCAACGGGCGGGTGCGCACGGGCGCGGACACGACCTGTTCAACGACGATCGGCGCGGCTTCGCTGACCAGCCCGAGCCCGATCTGCCGCCCGCCCATCAGCTCGACATATACCTGCGCGAGCAATTGCGCGTCGAGCAGTGCGCCGTGCAGCACCCGGTGCGACCGATCGATGCCGTAGCGGTTGCAGAGCGCGTCGAGCGTGTGCTTGGCGCCAGGATGGCGCGTACGGGCGATCGCCAGCGTGTCCACCATCCGCGTCGGGCATACCGCGGCGTTGCCGCAGCGTTCCAGCTCACCGTTCAGAAACGAGAAGTCGAAACCGGCATTGTGCGCGACCAGCGGCGCGTCCCCGAGGAAGTCGAGCAGCGCCGCCACCCCGGCGGCGAAGACCGGATGCTTGGCGAGGAAGGTCGCGGACAGGCCGTGAACGCGCTCCGCCTCGGCGGGCATGTCGCGTTCGGGGTGGAAATAGGCGTGAAAGGTTCGGCCGGTTTCAACCCGGTTGACCAGTTCGACGCAGCCGATCTCCACCATACGATCGCCACCGGCGAAGCTGAGGCCGGTGGTTTCGGTATCGAAGACGATCTCACGCATGATCGCGTCGTTATCGACCCTGTCCGCGTTGCACGCAAGCGATGACGCGCATCACCGCGGCGCGTGTCTGCTCAAGCGGGACGTCGGTGGGGATCACGAAATCGGCGCGGGCGCGCTTCTCGCTGTCAGGCAATTGACGCGAGAGGATCGCGTCGAACTTCGCCGCGGTCATGCCGGGGCGCGCCAGTGTCCGCTCGCGCTGGATCGGTGCGGATGCGGAGACGACCACGACCCGGTCGACGCCACGGTCGCCCCCGGTTTCGAACAGCAGCGGGACGTCGAACACGACCAGCGGCGCGTCGTGATGCCGGGCGAGGAAGGCTTCGCGCTCGACACGGACCGCCGGGTGGACGATCGCCTCCAGCGCACGCATCGCCGCATCATCGCCAAGCACCGCTTGCCCAAGCGCAGCGCGGTCGACGCCAGCCGGGTCGGTGGTGCCCGGAAAGCGCGCCTCGATCGCCACGAGCAGCGGGCCGTCGGGCCCCTGCAGGCGATGCACCGCCGCATCGGCGTCGAACACCGGCACGCCCGCGTCGGCGAACATCGCCGCGACCGTCGACTTGCCCATGCCGATTGAGCCGGTGAGGCCAAGGACGATCATGCGAGCAGGCGGGCGCGCAATTCCTCGTCATGCTCGCGCGGCGGGGCAGCGCCGAAGAACAGCTCGAACGCGACCGCCGCCTGGCCGACCAGCATCTCCAGTCCGTCGACGGTTTCCAGATCGCGTGCGCGCGCGGCCTTCAGCAGCGCGGTCTCCAGCGGGGCGTAGACAATGTCGTAGACGATCGCGTCATCGGGCAGCGGCGTCAGATCGAGGTCGAGCGGATCGTGCCCGGTCATGCCGAGCACGCTGGTGTTGACCAGCAACGCCGCCGCCGGAACCCGCGCGGTCAGCGGCAGCGCGTCGCCCTTGAGTCCGAATCGCGCGAGCAGCGCCGCACCCTTCAACGGCGTGCGGTTGAGCAGGGTGACGCGGCCGACGTTGCTGCGCGCCAGCGCGAACAATATCGCGCGTGCCGCGCCGCCGGCGCCGACCACCACCACCGGCTGGCCGGACAGATCGAGATCGGCGATCGGCGACAGGAAGCCCGCGGCATCCGTGTTGGTCGCGATCAACCCGCCGTCCTCGCCGCGGAAGACGGTGTTCGCCGCGCCGATCATCGCGCGCACGTCGCCGGGATCGGGGACATGATCGAGCGCCGCCACCTTGTGCGGCACGGTGATGTTGCAGCCGCGCCAGTCGGCATCTTCCACACGCTGCGCGAAATAGGAGGCGAGATCGTCGCCGACGACGCGCGTCGCACGATAATCGCCGGTCAGCCCGAGCTTTTCGAGCCAGAAGCCGTGGATTAGCGGCGATTTGGAATGCGCGATCGGATCGCCGATCACCTCGGCATAGGGGGTCATGCGGGCAACACCTGTCGGATACGCAAATAGTCGAGCACCGGGAGCAGCGGCATCCCAAGGACGGTGAACTGGCTGCCGTCGATCCGCGTGAACAGTTGCGCACCCGGTCCCTCGATCCGGTAGCAGCCGACGCAGCCAGAAATCGCCGGCCATTCGGCGTCGAGATAGGTCTCGATAAAGGCGGGCGAGAGCGGGCGGACGAACATCTTCGCCTTATCAACGATCCGCCACACCGCCTGACCGTTCTCGGCGATCACTGCCGCGCTGACCAGATCGTGGCGCTTGCCCGACATGCGCGCCAGATGGTCGCGCGCCTCGTCGCGGCTGGTCGGCTTGTCGAGGATCATGCCGTCGTCGAGCACCGCGAGGCTGTCCGACCCGAGCACCAGATGGCCGGGATGGCGCGCGCTGACCTTGAGTGCCTTCAGTTCGGCGAGTGCGTCGGCGATGTCGCGCGGATGCCGCCCGGCCATCGCCGCCTTGAGCGCCGCCTCGTCGGCATAGGCCGGCTCGGCGGTGAACGGCACGCCGGCGGCGGCGAGCATCATGGTGCGCGAGGCGCTTTGCGAGGCGAGAATCAGCATCAATCGGTGTTCCGTGCGGCGAGCCCGCGGCGTTCGTTGACCAACGCGATGATCGCGGCGGCAGTTTCCTCGATCGAGCGGCGGGTTACGTCGATCACCGGCCAGCCGTTATCGGCAAACATCCGGCGGGCGTAGGCGATCTCGCGCGCCACGGCGTCCTGATCGACATAATTGGTCTCCGTCGCCTGATTGAGCGACAGGAGGCGGTTACGGCGGATCTGGATCAGGCGGTCGGTGCTCGTGGTAAGCCCGACAACCAGCGGGTTCTTCAGCGAGAACAACGCGCGCGGCGGCGGGCTTTCGACGACGATCGGGATGTTGGCGGTCTTGAACCCGCGATTGGCGAGATAGATCGAGGTCGGGGTCTTCGACGAGCGGCTGACACCGGCGAGCAGGATGTCGGCCTCCTCCCATTCCTCGTGCGCGATCCCGTCGTCATGCGCGATCGTGAACTGGATGGCGTCGACACGCTCGAAATAGGCGGCATCGAGGACGTGCTGGCGACCGGGGCGCGCCTTGGCCTGCTGGCCGAGCAGCATCGACAGCGCATCGTTGACCGGATCGAGTGGGGCAACGGTGGGCAGCCCGAGCGCCTTGCAGCGTGCCTCCAGCGCGGCGCGTGTCACCGGATTGACGAGGGTGAAGATCACCAGCCCCGGATTTTGCGCGATTTCCTGAAGGATGCGGTCGAGATGCGTTTCGGTGCGCACCATCGGCCAGAAATGTCGGACGGTCTCAACATCGTCATATTGCGCAAGCGCGGCTTTGGCGATGTTCTCCAGCGTCTCGCCCGTCGAATCCGACAGCAGGTGGAGGTGGAGGCGGAGCATCAGGATCCGGACATCGGGTGGGGTGGACCGATCTGTGGATAAGTCGTGGACAGCCGCTAGACCAACTTTCCGGCCCCGCCAAGCGCGACCCCGATCGGTGGACAACATTGATTCTATCCACAGCGCCGTCCCCAACGCCATATTTTATCCACAGGCTGTGAAAAACGGGGACAGCGTGCGTCGAATCCAACCGCGCCCAGCGTTGGCGCATGAGTCAAGCTGTTGGCAATTCCGGTAGTGACGCATAAGCCCCCGCGATCCACGCGCCCACCGCATCAACAACCAGACTCTCTAAGAATCTTACCTGAAGGTAGAAGGATCGCACGTGATGGTTAACAAACCCCTGTTGCGAGTCCTGAGCGGCGAGCGCGCCGCGCGACCGCCGACGTGGCTGATGCGGCAGGCAGGGCGCTATCTCCCTGAATATCGGGCGTTGCGTGCTGAAAAAGGCGGGTTCCTCGCGCTTGCCACCGACCCGGTCGCGGCGGCCGAGGTGACGCTGCAACCGATCCGCCGCTTCGGATTCGATGGCGCGATCCTGTTCTCCGACATCCTGATGGTGCCGTGGGCGCTGGGGCAGGAGCTGACATTCGGCGCGGGCGAGGGGCCGAGGCTGGCCCCGGCGCTGGTCGACGCGGCACTGGCGACGCTGGCTCGCGAACCGACGCGGCTCGATCCGGTCTATGCGACGGTGCGACGAGTCGCCGCGTCACTGCCTGCCGAGACGACCTTTCTCGGGTTCGCCGGGTCGCCGTGGACGGTCGCGACCTATATGGTGGCGGGGCAGGGCAGCCGCGATCAGGAGGTGACGCGCCGTTTCGCCTATGCCGATCCGGCCGCGTTCGGCGCGATCGTCGACGCGATCGTGGCGCTGACGATCGACTATCTGGCGACGCAGATCGAGAATGGCGTCGAGGCGGTGCAGATCTTCGATAGCTGGGCGGGCAGCCTGTCCCCCGAACAGTTCGAGCGTTGGGTGATCGCGCCCAATCGTGCGATCGTCGACGGTGTTCGGGCGCGCTGCCCGGGAACGCCGATCATCGGTTTTCCGAAGGGGGCGGGGGGCAAGCTGGCCGCCTATGCCGCGGGCACCGCGGTCGATGCGATCGGGCTGGACGAGACGGTGGATCCGCATTGGGCAGACGCCGTGCTGCCGGTGGGGCTGCCGGTGCAGGGCAACCTCGATCCGCTCGCCTTGCTGACCGGCGGGGCGGCGCTGGATGCGGGGATCGACCGGGTGCTGGCGGCGTTCCCGGAGCGGCCGCATGTCTTCAATCTCGGCCACGGGATCGGGCAACACACCCCGATTCCGCATGTCGAACATCTGCTGCAACGGACAAGGGGCTGAACATGGTCGGGTTTCTTGGCGCGACCTATGATTGGGTGAAGGCCGCGCACGTCATTTTCGTAATTTTCTGGATGGCGGGGCTGTTCATGCTGCCGCGTTATCTGGTCTATCATCAGGAAGGGCTGTCCGACGCGGCCGACGCCGCACGCTGGGTCGAGCGCGAGAACAAGCTGCGCGCGATCATCCTGACCCCGGCGATGATCGTCGTCTGGGTGCTGGGCGTCGCGTTGGCGCTCAATGCCGGGCTGGTCGACGGCGTGCCGGGCTTGGGGTGGTTGCACGCGAAGTTGGCGATCGTGCTGCTGCTGTCGGGCTATCATGGCTGGGCGGTCGGCTATGCCAAGAAACTGGCGCGCGGGCAGGCGGGCGTCTCGAACAAGGCGCTGCGGATGATGAACGAGATTCCGGCGCTCGCGACCGCGCTGATCGTGATTCTGGTGATCGTGAAGCCGTTCTGATCTGATCTCCCGTCATTCGCGCGCAGGCGGGAATTCAGAACCGCTGACGTGTCGGCCCTTGCGACGACCTGCGCGTCTGGATTCCCGCCTTCGCGGGAATGACGGTAGGGCGCGGGAATGACGGTCGGTTGGTGCGCTCGGCGCTTGACTATCTCGGGCATGACTCATACCTCGCGCCCGTGGCGTTGCCGGTCCTCGGTGCGCGCCGCATCCTCTACAGCTTCGTTTCTCGAGCGTTTTCCATCGCCGGCCGAGCTTTCCCCGACCCCCGATCACATCGGACAGATACATGCATCTCAAGGATTTGAAGAAGAAGGCCCCCGCCGAGCTGGTGCAGCTTGCCGAGGAGCTGGGCGTCGAGGGCGCCTCCACGCTGCGCAAGCAGGATCTGATGTTCGCGATCCTGAAGGTGCAGGCCGAGAACGGCGAGCAGATCATGGGCGAGGGCACGATCGAGGTGCTGCCCGATGGCTTCGGCTTCCTGCGCTCGGCGCAGGCGAATTATCTCGCCGGGCCGGACGACATCTATGTCAGCCCGAATCAGGTGCGCAAGCACGGGCTGCGCACCGGTGATACGGTCGAGGGCGAGATCCGCGGGCCGAAGGACGGCGAACGCTATTTCGCGCTGGTGAAGATCACGCAGGTCAATTTCGAGGAGCCCGAGCGCGTTCGCCAGCGGGTGAACTTCGACAATCTGACGCCGCTCTATCCCGACGAGCGACTGAAGATGGAAATCGAGGATCCGACGATCAAGGACAAGTCGGGCCGTGTGCTCGATGTCGTCGCGCCGATCGGCAAGGGCCAGCGCTGCCTGATCGTCGCGCCGCCGCGAGTCGGCAAGACGATCATGATGCAGAACATTGCGCGCGCGATCGCGCATAATCATCCGGAAGTGTTCCTGATCGTGCTGCTGATCGACGAGCGGCCCGAGGAAGTCACCGACATGCAGCGCACGGTGAACGGCGAGGTGGTCTCCTCCACCTTCGACGAACCGGCGACGCGCCACGTCGCGGTCGCCGAGATGGTGATCGAGAAGGCCAAGCGGCTGGTCGAGCACAAGAAGGACGTCGTCATCCTGCTCGACAACATCACGCGTCTGGGCCGCGCCTACAACACCGTCGTGCCGTCGTCGGGCAAGGTGCTGACCGGCGGTGTCGACGCCAACGCGCTGCAACGGCCGAAGCGCTTCTTCGGCGCGGCGCGCAACATCGAGGAAGGCGGGTCGCTGACGATCATCTCGACCTCGCTGATCGACACCGGCAGCCGCATGGACGAGGTGATCTTCGAGGAGTTCAAGGGCACCGGCAACGCCGAAATCGTCCTTGATCGCAAGGTGGCCGACAAGCGCATCTTCCCGGCGATCGACGTCGGCAAGAGCGGCACGCGCAAGGAAGAGCTGCTGGTCGAGAAGGGCCAGCTGTCGAAGATGTGGGTGCTGCGCCGGATCCTCATGCAGATGGGCACTGTCGACGCGATGGAATTCCTGCTTGGCAAGATGAAGGATTCGAAGACCAACGACGATTTCTTCGACAGCATGAATCAGTAATGGAGCATGGCCTGCCGCGTGCCGCGGCAGGCCATGCCGGTTTGGCCGGCGGGTGCCCTGGCGCACTTAACCGACGACGCGGCCTCACTCACGTCTTCTGCTGCCACCCGGATCAAGTCCGGAACGACGAACATGGGCGGCGCTCCCCTTTGCCATGGCAATCCCCGCCCGGAACGTTATGCCGGCCAGCGTCATTGATGCGGTCAGACGGGGAGTGACTTAATTGAGCCTTATCGCCACGCTTGCCGCCGCGGCCTCCGCCGGAGCGGCGATCCAGGGACCCGGCTCGCTGGGCGACATCTGGCAGCATATCGTCGCCGATTTCTCGAACCTGTCCGATCCCGCGGCGCTTGCTGCGTTCGGCTCGGTGCTGATGATCGACCTCGTGCTGGCGGGCGACAATGCGATCGTGGTCGGCGCGCTTGCTGCCGGGCTGCCGTCGGAACAGCGCAAGAAGGTGATCCTGATCGGGATCGGCGCGGCGCTGGTGCTGCGGATTTTCTTTGCGCTGATCGTCACGTGGCTGATGGGGATCGTCGGGCTCATCTTCGCGGGCGGGTTGCTGCTGCTGTGGGTGAGCTGGAAATTCTGGCGCGAGATCCGCAGCGGCGGACATTCGGAGATCGACGCCGCCGAGGATGCAGCGGCGGTGAAGCCGGTCAAGAGCTTCGCGGCGGCGGCCTGGGCGGTCGCGGTCGCCGACGTGTCGATGAGCCTCGACAACGTGCTGGCGGTGGCCGGGGCGGCGCGCGAGCATCCCGGCATCCTCGTCATCGGATTGTTGTTGTCGGTGGCGCTGATGGGGCTGGCGGCGAATTTCATCGCCCGGATCATCGATCGCTATCGCTGGATCGCCTATGTCGGGTTGGCGGTGATCGTGTTCGTGGCGTTCCGCATGATCCACGAAGGCTGGATCGGCAGCGACACGACGCCGGGGCTGGCGACGCTGTTCACCTGAGTTCAGCGCGGGTTCAATGGCCGGCGGGCACGTCCCGCCGCCATAACGCTGTGTGGAGACGTCATGTCGAAATATCTTCTGCCGCTCGCCGCGCTGGTCGCGGCGGCCATCCCGGCGACGGCGCAGACCGGCACCGATCTGGCGGCGGTACAGCGCTCCATCGCCGGGCTCGATTCGATGACCGCGGCGTTCAGCCAGACCGATCGCAACGGCCAGGTGCTGACGGGCACGCTGACGCTCAAGAAGCCGGGCAAGATCCGCTTCCAATATCAGAAGGGTGTGCCGCTGCTGATTGTTGGCGACGGCAAGGCGCTGACTTTCATCGATTATTCGGTGAAGCAGGTGCAGCGCTGGCCGATCGGGAACTCCCCGCTGGGCGTGCTGCTCGATCCAACGCGCGACATATCCCGCTATGCCACGATCATTCCGTCGACCAATCCGGGTGTGCTGTCGGTCGAGGCCTATGACGCCAAACATCCTGAATACGGCCGCATCACCCTGGTCTTCGCGCGCAGTGCGTCCGCTCCCGGCGGGTTGATGTTGCAGGGTTGGGCCGCGCTCGACAGCCAGGGCAACCGCACCACGATCCGCCTGACCGATCAGAAATTCAACGTGCCGGTCGCTGATTCCACCTTCCGCTGGGTCGATCCGCGTCGACAGGGGCGATCAAGCTAAATCACGGCATTTTTGTCCAATTCGTTCATGTTGGCGAAAGGCTATGGTCTTTAGGTATGTGAACACGGTCGGCGGGCCGCCGGGATTTTCCCCCTGTTGCCCGGTCTCCTGCCTACCGCTTGCGTGACGAACGCTGAGTCGGCCCTCGCTCCATGCCCCCGGAGCGGGGGCCTTTCTTGTTCGGGCGTTGCCGCACCGCCGTCCCTTGTCGACCTTCCACCCCGAAGCTACCTAGCCGGCGTGAAAATCGTTTCCTGGAACATCAACTCGGTCCGGTTCCGCATCGAGATCGTCGAGCAATTCCTTCGCGAGGCCCAGCCGGACGTGCTGTGTCTCCAGGAAACCAAGGTGGTCGACACCGATTTTCCCACCGACGCCTTTCGCGCGCTCGGCTACGACCATATTCTTCTCCATGGGCAGCGGATGCACCACGGCGTCGCGATCATCGCGCGCGTGCCGGTCACCGCCGACGACCGACTCGACTGGCAGGCCAATCGCGAGGCGCGGCATCTGGGGGTGCGGCTGCCGAATGGCGTTCGGCTGGAGAATGTCTACGTGCCGGCCGGCGGTGACGTCCCCGACCGGGAGGTGAACGCAAAGTTCGGGCAGAAGCTGGATTTCGTCGAGCGGATGACGCGCTGGTCCGAGGCGCTGGCCGGGCCGACGATCCTGACCGGCGACTTCAACATCGCGCCGCTGCCCAGCGACGTGTGGAGCCACAAGGCGCTGCTGAAGGTCGTCAGCCATACCCCGATCGAGGTCGAGGCGCTCGACCGGCTGAAGGCATCGAACGACTGGGTGGATCTGGGGCGGCACTTTCATCCGGCACCGGCGCGCTTGCACACCTGGTGGAGCTATCGGTCGCCCGACTGGACCAAGAACGACCGCGGGCGCCGGCTCGATCATATGTGGGCAACCGGCGATGTCGCGAAGACGGCGATTGCGCATACCGTCTTCGAGCCGTGCCGCAGCTGGCTGAAGCCGTCCGATCACGTACCGATCATGACCGAGTTCGCATGGTGACGCCGACGGAATCCGGGCGCGACGCCGCGCGCGCGATCGATGCAATGCGGCGTGGCTGGCCGATCACCGTCACCGCCGATGGTGAGGTCCCGCTGACGGTACTGGCGATCGAGACCGCTGACGCCGAGCGGCTGGCGCGGTTTGCTGCCGACGGGCCGTTCGACGTGCTGCTATCGAACGGACGTGCGGCAACGCTGAAACTGGCCAATCAGCTGGATGCGGCGGTGCCCGATCGGCCGGTGGTGGTCGCGCATGCGCCGTGGTTCGACATGGCGCTTGCCACCGCGCTGGCCGATCCGCAGCTGGATCTCGCGACACCGTTCAAAGGGCCGTTTCGCACGATTCCGGTGTCGGCACCGGTCGCCGCTGGAGCGGCGCTGCAACTTGCCCGAATCGCAGGATTGTTGCCTGCGTTCGTGATCGGCGCCGGCGCGGCGGCGCAGGTGGTGGATGCCGAGGCTATCGCGGCGCACGAGGACGCTCAGGCGCTGCAGATCGCGGTGCGCGCGCGATTGCCGGTCGCGGGGGCCGAACATGCCGAGATCGTCGCGTTCCGCTCGCCGGAGAGCGCCGATGAGCATATCGCGCTGGTCATCGGCAGCTCGGACGGCGCGCCGCCGCTGGTGCGGTTGCACAGCGAGTGTCTGACCGGGGATGTGCTTGGCAGCCTCAAATGCGATTGCGGGCCGCAGCTGCACGCCGCGATCGAGGCGATCGCGGCGGCGGGATGGGGCGTGCTGCTGTATCTGCGTCAGGAGGGCCGCGGGATCGGGCTGGTCAACAAGCTGCGCGCCTATGCGCTGCAGGATCAGGGATTCGATACCGTCGACGCCAACGTTCGCCTGGGCTTTGCGATCGATGCGCGCGACTTTGGTGTGGCGGCGCGGATGTTGCAGTTGCTGGGGCAGGACCGCGTGCGGCTGCTGACCAATAATCCGGCGAAGGTCGCGGGGCTGGAGGCGGCAGGCGTAACGGTGATCGAACGGGTGCCGCACGCCTTGCCCGCGAACCCGCACAACGAACGCTATCTGGCCACCAAGCGGGACCGCACCGGGCATCAGTTATGATGGGCGGTGCTACGGCGCCGTGTTGCCCGTCATCGCTTCGCTACGCTCGCGATGACGGCGCTTAGACGCTCAGGAGCGTGGTGATCTCGTCGAAGTTTCTCGCCACCGCATCGACGCCGATCGCACGCAGCCGGTCGCCGTGGTCGGGGGCGCAATGGCCACCAGCGACCAGGCCGATCACAAATGCGCCGCTTGCCACCGCACCTTTCGCACCGACCGGGGAATCCTCGATGATCGCGCAGCGCTCGATGGCGACACCCAGCTTCTCGGCGGCGTACAGGTAAAGGTCGGGTGCGGGCTTGCCGTTGGCGACATGCTCGGCACCCGAATAGAGATGCTCGCCGAACGCACAGCGCAAATCGAGATGTTCAAGATGGGTGGCGATCCAGCGCACCCGGCTGGAGGAGACGACCGCACGCGGCAGGGTGGCGGGCAGTGCGCGGACGAAGGCGGTGGCGCCGGCCACCTCCTCGATCCCTTCCAGCAGGCAGCGCTCGTCCTCGGCACGCCGCGCAGCCCTGAAGTCGGGCGGGATCGGGGCACCGATATGGGCCTCGATCGCGGCAAGGAAGTCATTGCCCGACAGACCCATGAACTGCGCCATCGATTGTTCGGGCGTGGTCGGGAAACCGACGCCGGTCAGATAGTCGGCGAGGTGGCGATTGCCGCTCGCCTCACTTTCAATCAGCACGCCGTCAAAGTCGAAGAGCAATGCGTCGAAGCGGGTCATGCGCGGGCTCCGAACAAAGCGGAGCCGACACGGACATGCGTGGCACCGAGCGACACCGCCTGTTCGACATCGTCGGACATGCCCATGCTCAGCCCCGTAATGCCGTGGTCGCGCGCCATCTTTGCCAGTAGCGCAAAATACGGGGCCGGTTCGACCCCGGCGGGAGGAACGCACATCAATCCGGCGAGCGGCAGGGCCGCGGCCTGCGCCTCGGCCAGCAAGGCGGGCAGCTCGGCGATGGCGCAGCCGCCCTTTTGCGGTTCGTCGCCGATGTTGACCTGGATGAAACATGCGGGGCGGCGACCGGTCGCATCGATGGCACGGGCGATGGCGGCGATCAGCGAAGAACGGTCGATGCTGTGGATCGCGTCTGCCAACGCAACGGCCTCCGCGGCCTTGTTCGACTGCAATTGTCCGACCAGATGCAAACGCAGATCGGGAAATTCGTCGCGGAGCGCCGGCCATTTCGCGGCGGCTTCCTGAACGCGGTTCTCGCCGAAATCGCGCTGGCCGGCGAGGAGCAGCGGGCGGATCGCCTCGATGGGATGGGTCTTCGACACCGCCACCAACGTGATGTCGGCAGGATCGCGGCGCGCGATGCGGGCGGCGGCGGCAATGCGCGCGTGGAGGGCGGCGAGACGGTCGTCGGGGGTCATCGCCCGCGCTATAGGGGGGGGCATGCCTGCCCGCCACCCCGTCCGCTGGTTGATGACCGACGAACGTCAGGGTGAATGCCTGTGGCATGCGCTGGAGCGGTTGCCGCGGGGAGCCGGGGTCATCTTTCGCCATTATAGGACGGCATCGGGGGTGCGAAGGACGCTGTTCGCGCGGGTGCGGCGCGTGGCGCGGCGGCGGGGGCTGGTGCTGGTCGTGGCGGGGGACGCGTTTCTTCGGGGTGCGGAGGGCGTTCATGCGCGGCGGGGACGGGGCCTGACGACATGGCCGGCGCACAATCGGCCCGAAGCGGTGCGCGCGGTACGCGCCGGGGCGGATGTGGTGCTGGTCTCGCCGGTGTTCGCGACGCGCTCCCATCCCGGGGCGGCGGTGCTTGGATTCTGGCGTGCGGCGGCCATCGCGCGCGGCTTGCCGGTGACAGTGATCGCGCTGGGCGGGATGGACGAACGGCGTTTTCGGCGGGTCGCGGGGTTGGGGTTCAATGGCTATGCGGCGATCGACGCCTGGTCGCAGTGAGCGGCCATTCCGTTTAGTAGCGCACCCCTGAGGTCGTAAAAGAAGGCGGGCACGCGGGCCACGTTCTGCACGATCGTCAGGCGTACGGCTGTGCCGACATCCGCCCAATCCCGCCCGTCACTATCAGAAGCGGAAGGCGGTGCCCACGTAGATCGCCTGGCTGTCGCGACGGTCATCGTCGACGCGAGTCAGGCGCTCGCGATCAGTCTTCAGCCGCATGCCAGCGGTCAGATCGAGGTTGCGGGTAAGCGAATAGCTGCCGCCGACGTCGATCGAGTAGCTGTCCGGCTCTGCCAAGGTCCGCGCGGTGCCGGGCAGCGGACGATCAGCCGTCGCGCCGACACGGCCACTCCACTTGCTCCCCGAGTAGCTGAGCGCGACATCCGCGGCTTCGCGGCTGCCCGGGATGCCGGCCAGATCGACCTTGGCGACGTCGCCCGAAATCGCGAACCGCTTCCAGCCGACCGAGACCCCCAGATTATAGGCGATCGGCGCCAGGCCGACCGTTGTGGGGGTCGCGGAGGCATAACGCGCATTGTCACGCGCGGTCATGCTCGACCGCGCACGGACGGCCACCGTCACGGCGCGATTTCCGATACGCGATTCGGAGGGCGTAAAGCGGAAGCCGCTGGCATCCAGTCCGCCACGCGCGAACAGCGCCGCAAGCTTGGGATCGGCAGCGGAGGGTGTGAACGAACCGGCGATGCGCGGAGCGGAAACCAGCTTGCGGGCCGGCCGCTGTACCGAATCGGCGGCGCCGAGCGCGGGCACGGCTGCGACGGCGGCGGCCAATAGCCCCCCCCCGACAATTGCAGCGATGCGGCTCCGTACGGCCACGATCGTACCCATCCCCTTTTTGCCGGACGAATCTGTCCGACCATTTGAGCGGGCCTAACAGGAATCCGTTCCGAGTCCATTACCGTCCCGACGGTTTGTCGTGCACCTGTTGCATCATATCCACAATGGGGCGCGCTTGCCGGGGGCAGATGGTGCGGGTAGAGCGGGCAGGATTACCCGAATTGCCTGTAAGGACGATGCCGATGTTCCGCCCCTTGCGCCTAGCGGCTGGCCTGTCGGCCGCTGTTGCCTTGTCGTTGAGCCTTGCGGCGTGTGGCGGACGCGGCGGCAAGCCGGTCGGCGACCTTGCCGCGTCGAAGGTCACGACGATCGGCGTCAACAGCTATCTGTGGCGCGCGACGCTCGACACGCTCAGCTTCATGCCGCTGCTGCAGACCGACTCCAATGGCGGGGTGATCGTCACCGACTGGTACGTCAATCCGCAGACCCCGACCGAGCGGATGAAGGTGACCGTCTCGATCCTCGACCAGGATCTGCGCGCCGACGCGGTGCGCGTCGCCGCGCTGCGCGAGGTGAATCGTGGCGGGCAGTGGGTGGCGTCGCCGGTCGAGGCCGCGACCACGCAGAAGCTGGAAGATATCATCCTGACGCGGGCGCGCGACCTGCGCCGCGGCGCGGTGACCGGCTGAGGCGACGACGACCGAGATGACCACCCGCTTCAATGCCCTGAAGGCCGACGCGCACTGGCAGCGCGTCTGGGATGAACGCACCACCTTCGCCGCGCGTGACGACAGCCCCAAGCCGAAGACGTATGTGCTGGAGATGTTCCCCTATCCGTCGGGGAAGATCCATATGGGGCATGTTCGCAACTATACGATGGGCGACGTGCTGGCGCGCTATCGCCGGATGACCGGGCATGAGGTGCTCCACCCGATGGGGTGGGATGCGTTCGGGATGCCGGCCGAGAACGCCGCGATGGAAAAGGGCGTGCATCCGGGCAACTGGACGCGGGCCAATATCGCCACGATGAAGGCGCAGTTGAAGCGGCTCGGCTTCGCGCTCGACTGGACGCGCGAGCTGGCGACCTGCGAGCCCGATTATTACGGGCACGAGCAGGCGCTGTTCCTCGATTTCTACAAGGCCGGGCTGGTCTATCGCAAGGAATCGGCGGTCAACTGGGACCCGGTCGACATGACCGTGCTCGCCAACGAGCAGGTGATCGACGGGCGCGGCTGGCGTTCGGGAGCGCTGGTCGAGAAGCGCAAGCTGAGCCAATGGTTCCTCAAGATCACGCAATTCGCCGACGAGCTGATCGAAGGGCTCGGCTCGCTCGACCAATGGCCCGACAAGGTCCGGCTGATGCAGGAGAACTGGATCGGCAAGAGCCAGGGGCTGCAATTCCGCTTCACGCTGTCGGACGGTGGGTCGGTCGAGGTGTTCACGACGCGGCCTGACACGATGTTCGGCGCGAGCTTCGTCGCGGTCGCCGCCGATCACCCGATCGCGCAGGCGCTCGCCGCGCGTGACGCGGACGCCGCGGCGTTCATCGAGCGATGCAAGCAGGGCGGCACCACCGCTGCCGAGCTGGAGACGCAGGAGAAGCTCGGGTACGATACCGGGCTGACCGCGACGCATCCGTTCGGCGCGGGCGAGCTGCCGGTCTACATCGCCAATTTCGTGCTGATGGACTATGGCACCGGGGCGGTGTTCGGGGTGCCGGCGCACGACCAGCGCGACTTCGATTTCGCGACCAAATACCGGCTGCCGATCCGCCGCGTCGTCGCCGATGGCGACAAGACCGACCCGGGGTTCGACGAGGAGGCGGCATACAGCGGCCCCGGCAAGCTGGTGAATTCACACTTTCTCGACGGGCTCGACATCGACGCCGCCAAGCGCGAGGTGATCGCGCGTGCCGAGGCGGGCGGCTGGGGGCAGGGTTCGACCGTCTATCGCCTGCGCGATTGGGGCGTCAGCCGCCAGCGTTACTGGGGCACCCCGATTCCGGTGATCCATTGCGCGACGTGCGGCGAGGTGCCGGTGCCGCGCGAAGAATTGCCGGTGAAGCTGCCCGAGGACGTCAGCTTCGACGTCCCCGGCAACCCGCTCGATCGCCATCCGACGTGGAAGCACGTCGCCTGCCCGGTCTGTAGCGCAGACGCGCTGCGCGATACCGACACGCTCGATACCTTCGCGGATTCGTCGTGGTATTTCATCCGCTTCGCCAGCCAGCCCGATGACCAGCCGTTCGATCGGGCGGTGGCGGAAAGCTGGCTGCCGGTCGGGCAGTATATTGGCGGGGTCGAGCATGCGATCCTCCACCTCCTCTACGCGCGCTTCTGGACGCGGGCGCTGCGTCACGTCGGGCTGATCGACCTGGCCGAGCCGTTCACCGGGCTGTTCACGCAGGGCATGGTGACGCACGAGACGTACAAGCTCGACATCCCGGATCACGACGGGCCGCCGGGCGCGTTGTGGGTGTCACCCGCTGACCTCAGCGTCGACGAGGGCGGGGCATTGTTCTTCCAGACCGAGGGGGGGGGGGCAATCCCGATCATCCGCGGTCGCGTCGAGAAGATGTCCAAGTCCAAGAAGAACACGATCGATCCCGAGCCGATTGTCGACCAGTATGGCGCGGATGCGGTGCGCTGGTTCATGCTGTCCGACTCACCGCCCGAGCGCGATCTTGAGTGGAGCGAGAACGGCATCGAGGGTGCGTGGCGCTTCGTACAGCGGTTGTGGCGGCTGTTCGAGAGCGAGAAGGCCGGCGATGGCGCGGACGTCGCGCTCGATCGCAAGCTGCACCGCACGGTCGCGGATGTCGCCGCCGCGATCGAGGCGCTATCGTTCAATAAGGCGGTGGCCAAGCTCTACGAATTGGTCGCCGCCATCGAAAAGGCCGCACCTTCGGCATCGCGCGATACCGCAATCGCGACGCTGATGCGGCTGGTCGCGCCGATGGCGCCGCACATCGCCGAGGAAGCATGGGCGACGCACGGCGACGGTGGATTGATCGCGGACGCCGCCTGGCCGGCGGTCGACGCGGCGCTACTCGTCGAGGATGAGGTGACGATCGCGGTGCAGGTCAATGGCAAGCTGCGCGACACACTGACGCTGCCCAAGGGGCTGGCGAGGGAAGAGGCCGAAGCGGCGGCGCTGACCTCCGACAAGGTTATCCGTGCGCTGGAGGGCAAGGCCCCGCGCAAGGTGATCGTGGTGCCCGACCGCCTTGTGAACATCGTCGCGTGAAGTTTCGTGCGGCCTTTCTCGGCATGGCGCTGGCAGCGGTTCCGCTTTCCGGTTGCGGGCTGACCCCGCTCTACACCGGGGGCGGTGCGGGGCCGATCGCGGCGACGCTCGGCGAGGTCGAAGTGGCACCGATCGACGGCAAGGCCGGTTGGCTGGTCGGGGGCGCTCTGAATGAGCGGCTGAGGGCGATCGGTGGCGGTACGGCGCGGTATCGTCTTAACGTGCGGCTCGACGACAAGATTGTGGGGCTCGGCGCGCGCAGCGACGATTCGGTGGCGCGCGAGCGGCGGACACTGCGTGCACGTTACCAGCTGGTCGATGCGGCCAGCGGATCGGTGGTACTCGACGCGACCGCAGGCTCGGACGCCGGGATCGACGTCGTCGGCTCGGAATATGCGACGATTGCGGCGGAGAGCACGGCGCTGGAACGACTGTCGGAGACGATCGCCGATCAGATCGTCGCGCGGCTGGCGCTCTATGCGCGGCGGACCCAGCCGCCACGGTCATGAAGGCCACCGAGGCGCGGCTGACGGCTGCGCTCGACCGGCCGCCGGCCGACATCCGGCTCTATCTGCTCCATGGCCCCGATGAGGCGGTGGCACAGGCGTTTGTCGCCCGACTGGCGAAGGCCATGGGAGCGGAGGCGGAGCGCGTGGATCTGGACGGGCCGACGCTGCGGAACGACCCCGCACGGCTCGCCGATGAGGCGGCGGCGCTATCGCTTTTCGGCGGCCCGCGGTTCGTGCGGGTCACGAGCGCGGGCGAGGAGTCCGTTGAGGCTGTAGCGGCATTGCTGGCGGCGGATCAGGCGGGCAATCCCACGGTCGTGCTTGCCCCGACGGTCAAGGCGACCGGCAAGCTGGTCAAAGCGGCGATCGAATCAGATCGCGCGCTCGCCTTTGCCTGTTATCCCCCCGGCGCGCGCGACGCGGCGGCGATCGTCGCCGAACTTGCTCGTGGGGCAGGGCTGCGGCTCGCACCCACCGCGGTGCAGCGGATCATCCGCGGCAGCGATGGCGACCGCGCTGTGATCGCTCGCGAAGTCGAGAAACTCGCGCTGTACCTTGATGCCGCCCCCGATCGTCCGATGGATGCCGATGACGCGGCTATTGAGGCGATCGGGGCGGAGATCGCCGAGGGCGAAATTGGCGAGATCGTGCTCGCCGTTACGGCTGGCCAGGTCGAGGCGGTGATCGACGGATTGCGACGGATGAGCGGACCCGATGCATCGCCGATCCCGATTCTACGGGCATTGGGGCGGCGTCTGGTAACGCTTGCCGAACTGCGTGCCGCCGTCGATGCAGGGGAGGGCGCCGACCAAGCGATGAAGCGCCATCGCGTGTTCTGGCGTGAGGAGGCGACTACCGCGGCGGCACTACGCCGCTGGACACTGCCGATGCTGGCAAGCGCGCAAGCAGCAGCCCGCCGCGCCGAGCGCGAAGTGATTGCCGCCGGTCCGGCAGGGCGTGTCGTTGCGGACAACTTCCTGCTACGACTGGCCCGCGCCGCCCGCTGAAGGCGGGCAGCGCGAGCCGCCGCGTGGGGCAGCATTTTCACTTCCAGCCAACTTAAAGCGTGGGCGGCGTTCCTGGACTAAATACGTTCGCCACTGAGCCGCTGGCAAACCATGTCGAGCTGCTCCAGCGAGCTATATTCGAGCGTGATCGCGCCGCGCCCATCGTCGTTGAAGGCGATGCTTACGCGGAGACCGAGCAGGTCCGCCAACTGGCGCTCCAGCGCCTCGATATCGGCACTCCCGCCTCCGCTCGCGCCCACCTGCGCCGAGCGCGACGCCGCCCCGCGCGATGTTGGTGCACCATGTTTGTCGTGGCTTGCAAGCTTCTCCGTTTGACGCACCGACAGGCCCTGACTCAGTACCTGATCGGCCAGCGCGACGGGATCGGCGGCGCCGATCAGCGCGCGGGCGTGACCCATCGCCAGCTTGCCCTCCACCACCTGCGCTTGCACCTCCGGCGGCAGGTCGAGCAAGCGGAGAAGGTTGGCGACGTGGCTGCGCGACTTGTGCACTGCACGCGCCAATTCCTCCTGCGTGTGACCAAATTCGTCGAGTAGCCGCTGGTACGCACGCGCCTCTTCGATCGCGTTTAGATCCTGTCGCTGGATGTTCTCCAGCAACGCAATCTGTAACGTCTCGCTATCGGAATATTCGCGAACGACAACGGGCACTTCATGCAACCGTGCACGCTGGGCAGCACGCCAGCGTCGCTCACCCGCCACGATCTGGAAGTCATGGCCGTGCGGGCGCACGATGATGGGCTGGATCACGCCACGCTGCGCGATCGACGCGGCGAGTTCATCGAGTGCCGCTTCGTCGAAGTGGCGGCGGGGCTGCTCAGGGTGGGGTGCGATCGCCGAGACCGGGATCATTCGCACCGCGCCGCGCGCCGCACCCTTTTCACCGGCCTCGCGCTCGTCCTGCGCCACATCGCCCAAAAGCGCATTCAGGCCGCGGCCGAGACCACCCTTGGCACGCCGGGAAGCAAAATCACTCACGCTGCTTCATTCTCCATCTGCGGCAGTCGCCGGATCAACTCGCGCGCCAGCGCCATATAGGCTTCGGACCCGCTGCACCGATGGTCATAGATCAGGGCCGGGAGGCCGTGACTCGGCGCCTCGGATAGCCGCACGTTGCGTGGAATGACCGTGTCGAAGACCACATTGCCGAGGACGGCCCGCACGTCGGCCGATACTTGCTCGGTAAGACGGTTGCGACGATCGTACATCGTCAGTGCGACCCCAAGGATCGATAGCGACGGATTGAACCGGGATCTTATGCGCTCGACGGTGTTGAGGAGTTGGCTCAAGCCCTCCAGCGCAAAAAATTCGCATTGCAGCGGGACGAACAAGGCGTCCGCGCTGACCATCGCATTGATCGTGAGGAGCCCGAGCGAGGGGGGACAGTCGATCAGCACGATGTCCCAGGAGCGGGTCGCCCGTTCGAACGCGCGGCGCAGGCGATGTGTACGCTGCTCGAACTCGACCAGCTCGATCTCTGCGCCCGACAAGTCGACCGTGGCTGGTAGAACGTCAAGTAATGGAATGTCTGTCGCTACCGCTGCCTCTGCAACACCGTCGCTATCGATCAGCACATCGTAGCTGGAGCGCTGCCGGCGTGCTTGGGCTATCCCCAGGCCAGTCGATGCATTCCCTTGCGGATCTAGGTCGACCAGCAACACGCGGTGTCCGGATGCAGCTAATGCCGTGGCGAGATTGATGGCGCTGGTGGTTTTGCCAACGCCACCCTTCTGGTTCGCGACCGCGATGCAGAACATTAGGCTTCGACTCCATCCGCAATCACGATCACCGAGGCGGGATCCGTGACGCTTTGTTCCACGTGAAACATGTCGCGCCATTTCGCTGGCAGCGCTTTGACCTCACTACCACCATTCTTGCCGCGCGGAAGGATCAATCGCGTGCGGCTGTGCCGAAGATGGCCCGTCATGGTGACAAGGGCGGGGATGTCGGCCACCGCACGGGCAGTGACGATGTCGGCACGACCTACCGCTCCTTCCGCCTTGCTCTTGACGACGGTGACGTTGGTCAGCCCGAGTTTCGCCGCAGAACTTTCGAGAAAAGCCACCCGACGCGCGCGCGGCTCAACCAGCGTGACATATACACCTGACAAGATCGCAACGACCAAACCCGGCAGGCCGGGGCCGGAGCCGATATCGAACCACGTCTGCGGACGTGCGGTACTATGGTGGAGAAGCTGGGCGGAATCGACAAGGTGCCGGTTCCAGATGGTGTCGCGCGAGGACGGAGAGATGAGGTTCTGCCGCTCATTCTCCTCCAGCAACAAGCTCCTGAACCGATCCAGCACGGCGAGTTTCGTCTCGCCAAAGCGCTCGCGACACCAGATGATCGCGTCTTCTTCGGTCATGCCGAGCGCCTTGTGTGAAGCCAAAGCGCGGCGACCGCTGCCGGCGTAACCCCGCGCACTCGCGAAGCTTCATCCAGTGTCTTCGGTGCTGCGCGCTCGAGCCGCTCGATCATCTCTGTGGACAGCCCCGGTACCGCCCGCAACGCCGTACCGTCCGACACGACATCAATCGCACCGTCCCGACGCATGCGTTCGATTTCGTCGCGCTGCCGCAGAAGGTATGGAGCATAGCGGCGATCTTCCTCCACCTCGCGAACCACATCCACGTCGACACCATCGATCGCACCGGCTTTTGCAGCGACGCGCATGGCGTCACGACGACAGAGATGGGCGCGGCGTTCAGTGGTGAGCGCTCCGATGCGGTCACCCCAGGCAGACAGGCGCGCCTCGGCATTGTCGGCGCGTAGAGCCAGCCGATATTCCGCTCGTGCGGTCAGCATACGATAGGGCTCGCTGACGCCCTGTAGTACGAGGTCGTCGATCATCACACCAATATAGCCGCGTGCGCGGTCAATGATTGCGGGTTCGAGATCACGCGCGAGCGCGGCGGCGTTGAGTCCGGCGACCAAACCTTGGGCAGCGGCTTCCTCATAGCCCGTCGTCCCGTTAAGTTGTCCTGCGCAGAAGAGGCCGGGAACGGCATCCAGTGCTAACCGATGATCGAGCGCGCGCGGGTCGATATAGTCGTACTCGACAGCGTAGCCGTATTGTACGATTTTTGCGCGCTCAAGGCCCGTGACGGAACGCACCATTTCATCTTGCACCCCTGCATCGAGCGAGGTGGAGATGCCGTTAGGATAAACCCAATGATGATCGAGACCTTCGGGTTCGAGAAAGATCTGATGGCCATCTCGGTCGCCAAAGCGATGGACCTTGTCCTCGATCGACGGACAATAACGCGGCCCACCCCCTTCGATTGCACCGGCGTACAGCGGCGAGCTGACCAGCCCGCGCCGGATAATGTCGTGTGTGCATTGGGAGGTACGGGTGATGGCACAGGCGAGTTGTGGAAGACGAGCATTCCTCGTCATCGGCGACATGCGCCAGATATCCTCATCAGACGGCTGTGGGAGCAGGGCTGCCCAGTCGATCGTTCTCCCGTCGAGGCGGGGCGGCGTGCCGGTTTTGAGCCGACCCATCGGTAGCTTCAGCTCGCGAAGTTGCTCACCAAGATGGGTTGCGGGCCGCTCATCAATCCGACCGCCCGCGTCGCGTTCCAGACCACGGAAAATCTTGCCACCTAGGAATGTGCCGGTGGCAAGGACCGCAGTCCTTGTCTTCAGCATTTCCCCACCATCAAGCCGAAGTCCACTCAGGCAGCCGTCTTCGAGAAGCAAGGCGACGGCTTCTCCTTCAACGAGTGTCAGATTGTCGTAGCGTGAGAGTTGTTGCTGGATGGAGGCACGGTAACGGCGTCTATCCGCCTGGATCCGCGGGCCCTGAACTGCGAGCCCCTTGGACCGGTTAAGCATTCGATAGTGGATAGCGGCAGCATCGGCTGCACGGCCCATCAACCCGTCAAGCGCGTCAACCTCTCGGACAAGGTGTCCTTTTCCCAATCCTCCAATCGACGGATTGCACGACATCGTGCCAATCTGAGCGAGTGCCTGCGTGACGAGCGCCACCTTCGCCCCACGGCGGGCCGCCGCTGCCGCCGCCTCTGTCCCTGCGTGGCCACCGCCGACTACGACAACGTCAAACTGTTTCACGTGGAACACTCATTTGCCAAGGCAGAACCGGCCGAAGAGAGCGTCTAGCATCGCCTCCGTCGCGTCTCGCCCCAATATCGCCGCCAAGGCGGCGTTGGCAATCCTCAGGCGCTCGGCGTCAATAAGAAGATCGACGCCATCGATCAGCTTCAACTCGTCGGCACATGAGGCAATCAACTGCCGCTGGCGCGCATGCAGCGGCGCGGCGGAGAGATCACCCGTCATTTGACGTGCGATGTCGCCGACCGTTCGCCATACAGCTTCCACGCTGGAAGGGTCGTGGATCGACGTTGCCAAATCCGCGGCGCGATCGGGCTCTCTTTCATCTGCTCTCGCCGCGATCTTTACCGAGCGGGGAGGGGCGAGCTGGGGCTCTCCGAGCCATAGGATAACGTCTGCGGTTTTCAGCAAGGTCTTCGCACGTTCGATGCCGATCGCTTCGATCGGATCGGCGGTATCCGCTGCCAATCCCGCAGTGTCGACCAAGCGGAACGGCAATCCCTCGCGCGTGACAACCGCCTCGAGCACGTCACGCGTGGTGCCTGCGACATCGGTCACGATCGCAGCGGGACGGCCGAGCAGCGCATTGAACAGCGACGACTTGCCCGCGTTACGTGGACCCGCGAGAACGACCGCGACCCCGTCGCGCAATCGCTCCACCGAGGGCCTCGCCAAGGTCGTCATTATCTTTGTCAAAACCGGCGCGAGCAAAGCCGCAAGGTTGAACGGCTCTGCCTGAGCGACTTCACCCTCGTCGGAGAAGTCGAGCTCGGCTTCGACGCGGGCTGCCACGATGCTAAGCTCTGTAAGCCAGGTCTCTACGCTTCGGCTCAACTCGCCCTCGGCCATCGAGAGGGCGCCGCGACGCTGCGCTTCCGTTTCGGCTTCGAGGAGGTCTGCAAGTCCCTCCGCCTGAGCGAGGTCAATGCGACCGTTCAGCAAGGAGCGGCGGGTAAACTCGCCCGGCTGTGCTGGCCGCAATCCGGGCTGCCGCGCCAGTGCTGCCTCGACAGCGGCAACGACGGCGCGGCCACCATGCAGGTGTAACTCAAGCAAATCTTCTCCCGTGGCCGTGTTCGGCCCAGGAAAGAAAAGGACAAGCGCGTGATCGAGCGCTTCCTGACCGTCCCGAAGTCGGCGCAACCCGGCGGTGCGTGCCAACGGCAATTTGCCGGCCAATGTGACGCCGGCCACATGTGCCTTTGGCCCGCTGACCCGAACAACCGCAATCGCCGCTGGCGGCCGTCCGCTCGACAGCGCGAAGATCGTCTCGCTCATGCTCCGGGCTTGGTGCTGCTTGCGAACAGTTGCCGCCAGAAATCCATCCCGGCGTCGCCGACCGGCGCCCAGCTTCGGAACATCGCGCCGATCAACTCAGGGGAGGGACCCTGCCCATCGATGGTCTCACGCATTCTCTGGAGGAAGTGCTCATGCAACGGCGTTAGATCGGGTAGGCCCATCATCCGACGCGCTTCTTCGGGCGTGCAATCAACTTCTATCGTGACTTTCATGGCTGCGCTCCTCGATTGCGCCGCCCGGCGCTGTATTGGCCCGCGATCTATGCGCTCGAACCATGGTGCGCCGCAACGGCCGAGCCGTGGCACTTTGGCGGTGGCCGTGGTTTATAAGCGGAACAGGCATGGAGAAGTAGCAGATGACCGATATGATCTCGATCACCACGTTGGACGGCGCGATCATGCCGGCCTATCGTGCGGTACCAGCCGGTGAGCCAAAAGCCGCGATCGTGGTGATCCAGGAAATTTTTGGGATCAACCCGGGCATCCGCCGCAAGTGCGACACACTGGCGGAGGCGGGCTATCTCGCGATCGCGCCCGATCTGTTCTGGCGGATCGAGCCAGGCATCTCCCTCGACCCGGATGTCGCGCCCGAGATGCAGCGAGCATTGTCACTGATGGGGCAGTTCGATCAGGATGAAGGCATCCGCGACATCGAAGCGGCGATCCGCTTCGCGCGCACCGAGGGCGTGGCAAAGGTCGGGGCAGTCGGGTACTGCCTGGGCGGCCGGCTGGCCTATATGACCGCGGCACGGACGGACATCGATGCAAGCGTCGGCTATTACGCTGTTGGCGTAGACGGGCTGCTGGGCGAAAAGCACGCGATCGCCAAGCCGCTGATGCTGCACATCGCCGGCGATGACGGTTTTGTCGACAAGGATACGCAGGCGGCAATGCACGCGGGCCTCGACGATCACCCGAAGGTGACGCTCCACGATTACCCCGGTGAAGACCATGGCTTTGCCACTGAATTCGGCAAGCGTCGTTCGGAAGCGGCTGCATCGCTGGCAGATCAGCGGACCACAGCCTTCTTCACCGAGTATCTCGGCTGATCAATTTGGGCGGCGGCGTCTCGACCCTAGGTGGGAGAGACGCCGCCCCGGATCACGTCCGGCGCGACCGCGGCAACGTCAGGCAGGATTGCCGTCGGTGTCACGCAGCACCTCGCGGCGACCGACATGGTCGGGGCGACTGACGACGCCTTCCTTCTCCATCCGCTCGATCAGCCGCGCCGCGGAATTGTAGCCAATCCGCAATTGACGCTGCAGCCATGAGGTCGAGGCCTTCTGACTGCCGCAGACGATCGCGACCGCTGCGCGATACTGCTGGTCCTCGGCGGTATCTTCGCCAGTCGGCGCGCCTTCCAGAGCGAAGCTCTCGGCCGGTTCCTCAGTGACGGACTCGATATAGTCGGGCTGCCCTTGAGCGCGCCAGTGATCGGTCACGGCGCGAACCTCGTCATCGCTGACGAACGGACCGTGGACGCGAACAATTCCCTTTCCGCCGGGCATGTAGAGCATGTCGCCGCGCCCGAGCAGTTGCTCCGCACCCTGTTCGCCCAGGATCGTGCGCGAATCGATCTTGCTGGTGACGTGGAAGCTGATGCGCGTCGGCAGGTTCGCCTTGATGACGCCGGTGATGACGTCGACCGACGGACGCTGCGTGGCCATGATGAGGTGGATGCCCGCCGCGCGTGCCTTCTGCGCGAGCCGCTGAATCAGGAATTCGACCTCCTTGCCAGCGGTCATCATCAGGTCGGCCAGCTCGTCGACGATGACGACGATCTGCGGCAGCACGTCGTAATCGAGCTGCTCCTCCTCGTAGATCGGCTGGCCGTTCTCGCCATAGCCGGTCTGGACGCGCCGCCCGAGCGGAGTGCCCTTGGCGCGCGCTGCGCGGACCTTGTCGTTGAAGCTGGCGAGGCTGCGTACGCCGACCGACGACATCTGGCGGTAGCGATCCTCCATCGTCTCGACTGCCCATTTCAGTGCGCGCACGGCCTTTGCGGGGTCGGTGACGACCGGCGACAGCAGATGCGGGATGTCGTCGTACATGCTCAGTTCGAGCATTTTCGGGTCGATCATGATCATCCGGCACTGATCGGGCGTCAGCCGGTAGAGCAGCGACAGGATCATGCCGTTGAGCCCGACCGACTTACCCGAGCCGGTGGTGCCCGCCACGAGCAGATGCGGCATCGGCGCAAGATCGGCGATGACCGGATCGCCCGCGATGTTCTTGCCGAGAATAACGGGCAGCTGCGCGGTCTGGTCCTCGAACGCCTGGCTGGCGACGAGTTCGTGGAGCGACACCATCTCGCGCTTGGTGTTGGGCAGTTCGATGCCGATCACCGATCGGCCAGGGATTGTCGCGACGCGGGCCGAGATTGCCGACATGTTGCGTGCGATATCGTCAGCGAGCGCAATGACGCGATTCGCCTTGGTGCCGGGGGCGGGCTCCAGCTCGTACATCGTCACGACCGGGCCGGGCCGAACCTCGGTGATCGCACCCTGCACCTTGAAGTCGTCGAGCACGGTTTCAAGCAGCCGCGCGTTTCGCTCCAGCCCGGCCTTGTCGATCGGGCTGCTTTGGTTGGCCGGCGCAGGGGTAAGCAGATCAAGCGACGGCAACACGAACGTATCGCGCAGATCGAGTCGCTGCTGTGGCTTCGGCGGGGCAAGCGACGGCGACGTCGTCCTGTCGCTGATGACGGGGGCGGGGCGGTTGTCCGGCTGCGCCACCGCGCGCGGCGCCGGGCTGCGTGCCAGTGCGAACGGCGCATCCTCATCGTCGTGCGCATCTTCAAACACCACGTCGTCGTCGTCAGCCGCTTCGCGTGCGCGGCGGCGGAGCAGGCGAGGCGAGGGCGTAAAGCGCGCCAGATCGATCTCGAGGCTGCGCCCCCACAGGATCGCGCCCGCGATCCCGGTCATCAGCCCCAGCGCCAGCATGCCCCACCACGTCACCTGCGGATTGCCGATCAGCGCGATGCCCGAGCGGAATGCACCGACGACGCCCGACCCGACCGCGCCGCCCCAGCCGAAGGGCAGCGCGGGCACGGCACCCGGCGCGACGCAGGTCAGCGTCACCGCCATCAGGGCGACCCCGATGGCAGCGTTGCGCAGCATCCTCCAACCGTCGCCAGCGGGCTGCGCGCGCCACAGCCGCAGTGCGACGATCGGAGCGATCGGTAGCAACAAGGCCACCGTCGGACCGAACAGCGTCAGCGCGAGATCGGCGAACCACGCACCAGGACTTCCAAGCAAATTGCCGGTTACCCCTGCAGCAGCGGTGTTGAGCGAGGCATCGCCCGGACGATAGGTGACGAGCGCCACCGCCATCGCGACCGTCAGCACGAACAATGCAGTAGCGACGATCAGCGCCCCACTGCGCAATGCCCCGGCCTTGACCGTCTCACGCCACAACGGCGCGTCGACACGGCTTGCCATACCGAACCCCCAACGATGTCAGAAAAATACCGCCATATTCTCCGCCCCCGCGCGTTGTACGTCAAGATGGTGGCGGGCGTTGGCATCGCGCGTGCGGGAGGATAGGGCAGAGTCATGGACAAAGCAGATGCCCGGGCAGATGTGCTCATCCTTGGCGGCGGGCTGGTCGGCAGCGCGCTTGCTGTCGCGCTCGATCGTCATGGGCTGTCGTCAATCGTCGTGGATCCCGCCGACCCGGCGGTGACGCTGGGAAGTACCTTCGACGGTCGTGCCTCGGCGGTGGCGAGCGCCAGCCACAAGATGCTCGACGCGATCGGTGTGGGGGAGGCCTTGCGCGGCAAGGGCTGCGAAATCCGCCAGATCCGGGTCAGCGACGGGCTGGCACCGGGCAAGCTCGACTTCATCCCGGCCGTCGACGACGCAGCCTTGGGAACAATGTACGAAAATCGTCTGCTGCGTCGTGCACTCAATGACGCGGCAGTCGCGGCGGAGCGCGTCGACCTGCGAATGCAGACTCGCGCGACGTCGGTTGAACGCAGCGCGGACGGTGTGCGCGCGATGTTGTCGTCGGGGGTGACGGTATCGGCGGACTTGCTCGTCGCTGCCGAAGGGCGACAATCCCCGACGCGCGCGGCTGCGGGGATCAACGTCGCGCGCTGGCAATATGATCACGCTGCGATCATCGGCGCGTTTCACCATCAGCGCAGCCATGAGAACATTGCGTATGAGATCTTCTACTCGGCAGGGCCGTTCGCGCTGCTGCCGCTGCCCGACGACGAAAGTGGACACCGATCGGCGATCGTGTGGACGGTGGCTGGCGATCACGCCGCCGGGATGCTCAAGCTAGGCGACCGCGCCTTTCTCTCGGAAGCGGAAAAGCGCATGGGGGGGTTTTTGGGCAGGCTATCGCAGGCGGCGGCCCGCTCCAGCTACCCGCTCGGCTTCCACCATGCGGCGCGGATTACCGATACGCGGCTGGTGTTGGTCGGCGACGCGGCACACGGCATCCATCCGATCGCGGGGCAGGGGGTGAATCTCGGCTACCGCGACGTGGCCACGTTGGTCGAGGTATTGGTGGAGGGTCGGCGGCTCGGGCTGGACGCAGGTGATGCACAATTGCTCAAGCGCTATGAACGGTGGCGGAGCCTCGACACGTTCATGGTCGCCGCCGCCACCGACACGCTGACGCGTTTGTTCGGTGTCCCCGGCAAGGCAGCAAGTGCGATACGACGGTTCGGCATCTCGGCGGTTGATCGGCTGCCGCAGCTCAAGGACCGTTTCATGGCCGAGGCGCGTGGCGAAAGCGGCGATCTCCCCAAATTGCTGCTGGGGACGCTGGCCTGACGCGATCCGTCAGGCCGCGACTGGGAAGCGCAGCAACCGGTCAGAAAGGGCAATCAGCGCCTCGGCACCTGCGCCCGTAGCGCGTGCGATTTCCGGATGCGTGACGTCGAGCCCGCCGGTAAGCGCCCCGAAAGCGGGAAATATTAGCTTGGTGGCGGTCGCCACAAAACACCGCCGTGCTACCAGCTTGCCACGAACCCTCACCCGTAGCTTCGGATGGTAGTGGCCGGATAACTCAGGTAATGTTTCACGTGGATCAGCCTCGTGACGCAGCATCACGCCATCGATCAGCGCCTCGTCACATACCGCGCCGCCGCAGCGATCGACAAAGACGCGGTCATGGTTGCCGGTGATCCATGTCCAGTTTGTCGTTGCGGTCAAAGCCGAAAGCGCTGCGCGGGCGAGGTCCGGCAAGCGATCGCAGCCGCCGATGTCATGGAAGCTGTCGCCGAGACACCACACCTCCCGCGCGCCGGTGGAGTCGACAATCGCCGACAAGGCCGACAGCGTCGCGATCGAATCATAAGGCGGCAACATCTGCCCGCCGCGCGCATACCAGCTTGCCTTCTCAAAGTGCAGATCGGCCACCAGTAACGCGCGCCGCGCTGGCCAGAACAACGCACCCTCGGGCAGCACGTGCCAGACGTGACCGCCAAAGCGGAGTTCAGCGAACGGAACGGGAACCATGCCGCTCGCCATGCCTTAGCCGGCGATGCCGATCAACCATTTAGCCGGCATACGCCTTCACCAGATCGAACATGTAATCGCGCGCGTCATACAAGGAGTCGACGCGGATCCGTTCGTTCAGGCCGTGAACGCCACTCGTCTGCGGATCGACGAAGGTGCCGGGCACGCCGTAGACTGGAATTCCGATCGCCTCCAGAAACACGCCGTCTGTCGCGCCGGTCGACATCATCGGCAGCAGCGGCAAATTCGGGAAATGCTTTGCCGCTACGCGCTTCATCGGTTCGATCACCTTAGGGTCGAGCGTCGGCGGGATCGCGGTAGGGCGCACCGGTTGGTTGGCGGTAATCGTCACCTTCTCACCAGCGAGCCGCTTCAGCGTCGCTAGGGTATTATCGACCGTCTCGCCGGGAAAGATCCGGCAATTGACGTTGGCCGTCGCGCGCTGCGGCAACGCGTTCTCGGCGTGGCCGGCGTTGAGCAAGGTCGCGACGCAGGTGGTGCGCAGCGTCGAGTGGAGCACCTTGTCGCGGCTGACGATCGCGTCAGCGGCCTTGTCGGTCGGCTCGGCAAGCAGTCGGCGAATCGCCCCGGCCTGTTCGCTGTCGGCGCGTTCAGCGGTGGCGGTGAAATAGGCGCGGGTCGTATCGGTGAAATGGACCGGAAACTCATAGCCCTGCACCGCCTTGATCGCGTCGGCCAGCTCGTAGATCGCGTTGTCGGGCGTGGGGGCGGAGCTGTGGCCGCCGGGGTTGGTGGTAACGAACGTGTAATTCTGTGCGGCCTTCTCGCCGACCTGCACCGCGAGCAGCTGCCGCTTGCCTGCCGCGTCCAGCCGCCCGCCGCCACCCTCGTTGAGCGCGAATTCGGCGGCGATCAGTTCGGGCCGGTTCTGCGCCAGCCACTCGGCACCGTTGAAGGCAAACGTCGTCTCCTCTCCGCAGGTCAGCGCCAGCTTGATCGTTCGCTTTGGGCGGTAATTCTGCTGGCGGAAGCGGATCATCGCATCGGCCCAGATCGCCGACATCGCCTTGTCGTCGACCGCACCGCGCGCGTAATAATAGCCTTTTTCCTCGACCAGCTTGAACGGATCGCGCTGCCAGTCCTCGCGCTTGGCGGCGACGACGTCCAGATGACCGAGCAACAGGATCGGCTTGGCGACGGAGTCGCTGCCCTTCAATATCGCGACGATCCCGCCGTCATTCGGATGTTCGGGAACCGAGAAGCTGGTAATGTCCGCATCGGCAAAGCCCGCCGCCTTCAGGCGCGCACCGACCTGCGCCGCCGCCTGCGTGCAGCTGCCGACGTTCACGACCGTGTTGGTTTCGACCATCTCCTTGTAAAGACTGAAGAACGCTTTCTGATCTGGGCGCGTCTGCGCTGTGACGCCCGTTGCCAGCATCGTCATCACGCCAGCCGCGATCGCTGCGTTACGCATCCACATTCCCCTATGCCATTGCGGCGATCGTCGCAGCGAAGCGGCGGGGGTGCAACAGGTTACAACACGCGCGCACGCCCAGCATCGCGGGGTAACAACAGCCGCAACTCGCGCCGTGCGAAGTCGATATGCACACGCCGGAACAGCCGCAGCACGTCCATGCCGAGCAGCAACGCGGGCTTATCCTCCAGCCCGAACGCCGCGAACGGCCGCGCGTCGGCAAAGCCGACCGGCAGCGATCGGATCGTGGCGCTGCCCAGCGTCAGCATCGGCACTGCGGCATAATCGGTGGTGATGCTGTCACCTGTGACACTGGTGAAGACGATCGGCATGCCGCCGCCTCGTCGCGTCAGCAGGCGTCGCAACGCCAGATTGCCGATACTGACGCTGGTCCCGGTATCCAGCACCACGCGCACCCGCCGCCCGGCGACAGTGGCGTTCGTGACGACCAGTTGCCCGAACAGGCTTTTGGCCCGCACGACGATCTCGCCGGGTTCGGGGCGCGGTGGCTTCACCCCCACCGCGGGTGTCACGATCATCCGTTGCTGGTCGAAGTCGATCGTCAGCGCGTGATCCTGCATCGCATCGATGCCGAGGATGCCCAGCGACCCCATGTCCTTCGCGTCGAGCGCCGGCGCCTCGACCCGTCGGGCGCCCAATGTGCTGACCGACAGCGACGGGATGACGACCGTGTTGACGCTGCTAGTGCCGGTAATTGTCGTCATCCGCACGGTCGGGCCGGGCGGCAGCGCAAGCCGGGTGGCGAGCTGGCGCGAGATGACACTGCGTTGCGCTCCGGAGTCGACGATGAACGGAAACGGGCCGGCGGCGTCGATCCGCACCGGCACGGTCATCCGATCTTCCTGATCCAGAAAGGCAAGATCATCACCGACCGGCGCAGTCGGTGGTACCTGTTGCGTCGTATCCTGTGCAGCCGCCGGCAACACGACGCAGGCCAGCAACAACGCGACGATCCTCTCCATGGCTCACGCTACGCCTCGCGGGTCGCGCGATCAATCCACGCGCATTGCCTCGGCGGCGAGCGCTTCGGCCTCGATCAGCAAGGCGTCGTCGGCGCTACCGGTCGCGACCTTCTCGCGCCCGATCAGCGTCAGCACCGGCACCGCCAGCGGGGTGACGCGTGGCAAATCGACATGCACCATCGTGTCCGCAGCGCGGTCGAGCAGATCGGCGAGCCGCCCGACATCGGTCATCCGCGCGCGCGCATCGGCCCATGCCGCCTGGAGCAGGATATGGCCGGGCTCGTACTGGCGCAGCACGTCGTAGATCAGGTCAGTCGAAAAGGTCACCTGCCGCCCGGTCTTGCGCTTGCCGGGGTGCTGGCGCTCGACCAGCCCGCCGATCACCGCCACCTCGCGGAACGCGCGCTTGAGCAGGTGCGAGCGCTCGACCCATTCGACGAATTCATGTTCGAGGATGTCGGCGCTGAACAGCGCGGCAGGATCGGTGACCTTCTCCAGCCCGTAACAGGCGATCGCATAATCGTTGGCGACGAAGCCGAGCGGCTTGAGCCCCAGCGTCTCCATCCGCTTCGTCACCAGCATGCCGAGCGACTGGTGCGCGTTCCAGCCCTCGAAGCTGTACGCCACCATGTAATGCCGGCCCTCGCGCGGGAAGGTCTCGACCAGCAACTGATCGGGATGCGGCAGCGTCGAGCGGCGCTGCTGGATCTCCAGCCATTCGCGCACATCGTCGGGGAAGCGGTGCCATTCGGCCGGGGTGTCGAGGAAGCGCCGGACGCGATTGGCGAGGTTGGTCGAGAGCGGCATCCGGCTGCCGCCATAGGTCGGGATCCGCGCCGGGCGGCTGGTGGCGCGAACGATCAGATCTTCGGTGTCGATCTTCTCGACCTCGAGGCTCAGCCCGGCGAAGAAGAAGGTGTCGCCGTGGCTCAGCGTTGCGGCGAACCCTTCCTCGACCTTGCCGAGCGCGCGGCCGTTGCGGAACCGGACCTTAAGCATCGTCGCCTCGACGATGATACCGGCGTTGAGCCGGTGCTGCGCGATGAATTTCGGATGGCTCACCCGCCAGCGGCCATCGGCATCCTGCGTTAGCCGCTTGAACCGGTCATAGGCGCGCAGCGAATAGCCGCCGTCGCGGATGAACCCGAGCACACGGTCGAACAATTCGTCGGTCAGCGCCGAATAGGGCAGGGCCGACCGCAGTTCGTCCAGCATCGCCGCCTGATCGAACGGCGCGGCGCAGGCGCAGGCCATGACATGCTGCGCCAGCACGTCGAGCGCGCCCATCCGGAATACGTCGGTGTCCAGCTCGCCCGCCTCGACCGCGTCGAGCGCGGCACGCGCCTCCAGATATTCGAAACGGTTGCCGGGAACGAGGATCGCCTCGCTCGCCTGATCAAGCCGGTGGTTGGAGCGCCCGATCCGCTGGAGCAGCCGCGACGAGCCCTTGGGCGCGCCCATCTGAATCACGCAATCGACATCGCCCCAGTCGACCCCAAGGTCGAGGCTGGCGGTCGCCACCAGGGCGCGCAACCGCCCGTCCGCCATCGCATTCTCGACCTTGCGGCGCGCTTCCTTTTCGAGACTGCCGTGATGGATGCCGATCGGCAGCTGCATCGCATTGGCCTTCCATAGATCCTGGAAGATCAGCTCGGCGAGGCTCCGAGTGTTGCAGAAGACGATCGAGGTCTTGTGCGTCTCGATCTCGGCCATCACCTGTTCGGCGGCATAGCGTCCAGAATGGCCCGCCCATGGCACGCGGCCCTCGGGCAACAGGATCGCAATGTCGGGATCGACTCCGGTGTCGCCATGCACCAGCGCGACGCGGTCGATATCGCCGTCGGGGGCGAGCCATGCGCGATAGCCGTCCGGGTCGGCCACGGTCGCGGACAGCGCGACGCGGCGCAGATCGGGCGCGATCGTCTGGAGCCGCGCCATGCACAGGTTGAGCAGGTCGCCACGCTTTCCGGTGGCAAAGGCGTGAACTTCGTCAACAACGATCGTCCGCAGCCCGGCGAACATCGTGAAACTGTCGGGATAGCTAAGCAGCAGCGATAGCGATTCGGGGGTGGTCAGCAGGATCTGCGGCGGCTTGACGCGCTGCCGCGCCTTGCGATCGGACGGCGTGTCGCCGGTGCGGGTCTCGACGCGCAGGTCGAGCCCCATTTCCTCGATCGGCGCAAGCAGGTTGCGCTGGATATCGACCGCCAGCGCCTTGAGCGGGGAGACGTAGAGCGTGTGCAGCCCGTCGACCGGCGTGTCGATCAGCTCGGCCAGCGTCGGCAGGAACCCGGCCAGCGTCTTGCCGGCACCGGTGGCGGCGATCAGTAGCGCATGATGCCCGGCGCGCGCCTCGTCCAGCATTGCCAGCTGGTGCCGGCGCGGCTGCCAGCCACGTCGCGCGAACCAGTCGTTGAGGACGGCGGGAAGGGCGGTCAATCAGGTGTCCGGGCAGGCATGTCAGGGATGTAGGTGGTGCGGCGGGAGGGGCAACTGCGTGCCCCATCACTTCGTCATTCCCACCTGATTCTGACCTTTTTCCCTCCGTCATCCTCGCGAAGGCGGGAATCCAGACGCGCGGGGCAACGTAAGAGTCGCTACGCCGGAGGTTCTGGTTTCCCGCGTTCGCGGGAATGACGAAAGGAAGGTGAGGACTGACGGAACAGCCTACGGCCTACGGCGTCCGCGTGCGATCCTCAGCAGATTGCTGCTTGTACAGCTCACGCGTCGCCTGCTCCGTCCGCGCTTCCTCGCGCGGCGTCCGCCCGCGGTTGCGCAGAATCGCGAACAACAAGGCCGCCACCAGGATGATCGGCCCGGCGATCACCACGAAGCTCCACAAACCGTCGCCAGCCATCGGCTCTCTCCCAACTGTCTGCTTGTCAACGACGCGCCGATGAACTTCGATCCGCGCGCGCGGTTGGTGCGGCATGGCAACGCTCGGCGACTGGCTCGAACCGCATCCGCACGGGCTATACGTGCGCCCCGCCGATGCGTGGGTCGACCCGTCGATCCCGGTCGCGCGCGCGCTCGTCACACACGGACACGCCGATCACGCGCGCGGCGGACATGGCGAAGTCTGGGCGACGCCCGAGACGCTCGCGATCATGGACGCGCGTTATGGCGAACAGGTTGGGCGCCCGGTCGCCTATGGCGAGAGCATCCGGCTCGGGGAGGTCGAGATCGGCTTCGTTCCGGCCGGGCATGTGCTCGGCTCGGCGCAGATCGTGCTCGATCATCGCGGCGAGCGGGTGGTGGCATCGGGCGACTACAAGCGCCGCTCGGACCCGACCTGTACCCCGTTCGAGCCGGTCAAATGCGACGTGTTCATCACCGAAGCGACCTTCGGGCTGCCGGTGTTCCGCCATCCCGATACCGGCGACGAGATCGACAAATTGATCGCGCGGCTCCACGCCAACCCGGAGCGTTGTATCGTCGTCGGCGCCTATGCGCTTGGCAAGGCGCAACGCGTGATCGCCGAGCTGCGGGTCCGCGGGCACAGCGCGCCGATCTACATTCACGGTGCGCTTCAGCGGCTTTGTGACCTGTATGCGGCGCATGGCGTGGCACTCGGCGAGTTGCGTCCGGCGACCGGTGTCGCAAAGGCGGAGATGGCGGGGCATATCGTGATGTGCCCACCCTCGGCGCTCAACGACCGCTGGTCGCGGCGGCTGCCGGACCCGATCACCGCAATGGCGAGCGGCTGGATGCGGGTGCGGCAGCGCGCGCGGCAGAAGAATGTCGAGCTGCCGCTGATCCTCTCCGACCACGCGGATTGGGACGAACTCACCGAGACGCTGAGCGAGATTTCGCCGCGCGAGGTATGGGTGACGCACGGCCGCGAGGAGGCGCTGGTGCACTGGTGTATGACCCGCCAGATCAAAGCGCGCGCGCTGGCGCTGGTCGGGTTCGAGGATGAGGACGATTGACTCTTCTCGTCATTCCCGTGCAGGCGGGAATCCAGAACCTCTGACATTTCTACACCTGCAAGGACCTGCGCGTCTGGATTCTCGCCTGCGCGGGAATGACGGGGTGAGGCAAAGATGACCTAATTGCGACAACGCCTTGCATCGTTTCCGTTGCGACGATTACACCAGCATCCCTGACCTATAAGGGGAACGCCTGATGCGCTTCGGATACGCCGCCCTCCTGCTCGCCGCCGCGACGATGCCGGCGCTGGCGCAGGACAAGGACAAGCGGCCGGCGAAAAGCAACGCCGAGGTGCAGAAGGAAGAGGCCGAGGCCGCCACCGCCAATGCGCCGGTCGAGGAACGCGAGGAACGCTCCAAAGGCGCGGTGACGGTCACGGGCAAGCGGCTCGGCTATACCGCCACCGCCGGGACGCTGACGATCCGCGACATCGAGGGCAAGCCGACCGCGTCGATGTTCTACACCGCCTATACGCTCGACGGGACCAAACCGGGCACGAAGCGGCCGATCACCTATTTCTACAACGGCGGGCCGGGCAGCCCGACCTTCTGGCTGCACATGGGCTCGTTCGCGCCGGTGCGGCTCCAGACCGGCAGCCCCGAGTTCATCCGCCCCGCACCGTATGACTTCGGCCCGAACCCGTACACCTTGCTCGACAAGACCGACATGGTGTTCCTCGATGCGATCGGCGCCGGCTATTCGCGCCCGCTGGGCGACGCCAAGCCGTCCGACTTCTACGGCACCGACGAAGATGCCGACACTTTCGCCAAAGCGATCCTGCGCTATTCCACCAAGTTCGGGCGCTGGAACTCGCCCAAGTTCATCTTCGGCGAAAGCTACGGCACGCTGCGTTCGGGGGCGCTCGCCTATCAGTTGCAGGATCGCGGGATGGCGCTCAACGGCGTTGTGCTGCTCAGCTCGATCATGAATTACGGCTATCGCCAGCCCGGGCTCGATCAGGTCTATCTCAACTATCTGCCCAGCTATGCCGCCACGGCCTGGTATCACAACCGGCTCGCCAACCGTCCCGCCGACGTCGCGACGGTGGTGCAGCAGGCGCGTGAATTCGCGGTCGGGCCGTATATGTCGGCGCTCGCCAAGGGGCAGAACATCAGTGCGGAGGAACGCGACAGCGTTGCGCGGCGGATGAGCGAACTGACAGGACTTTCGCCGGACTTCCTGATCCGCAGCAATCTGCGTGTCGATCTGCCGCGCTTCCAGAAGGAGCTGCTGCGCGGCTCGCGCCAGACGGTCGGGCGTTTCGATTCGCGCTACGTCGGCGTCGACAGCGATGCGGCGGGCGAGCGGCCCGAGAGTGACGTGTCCTCGGACGCGATCTCCGGCGCGTTCATCGCGACGTTCAATGATTATGCGACCCACACGCTCGGCTACAAGACCGACATGCCGTACCGGCTGTCGGCGCGCGACGCGAAGGGCTGGACCTGGAACTGGAAGCATGATTCACCGCTGCGTGGCGGCGGGCAGCAGAACAATCCGAACACCGCGGTCGATCTGGCGGCGGCGATGCGCGGCAATCCGTATCTGCAGGTGCTGTCGATGAACGGCTGGTACGACATGGCGACGCCATTCTTCGGCACCGAGAACGACCTCGGGCACATGATGCTCGAACCCGCACAGCAGCGGAATCTCTCCTTCACTTATTATCCGGCGGGGCACATGACCTATCTCAATCCCGACGCCCTCGTGGCGATGAAGCGCGACCTGTCGGCGTGGTACGACCGCGCGCTGGCCGTGGCGCGCTCCGATGCGCCACCCGTGCCACCCTCCACGGCGGCGGCCACCACCAGCGGGCAGGGGCCGAACTGATGCGCGCGTTGATCCTCGCGCTCGCCGCCCCCGCCGCGATCGCCGCGCAGGCGCCCGTCGCCTCGACCGCGGCGGAGGATGCGCGGCTGACCGCTTTCCTCGATCGCGCCTTCGACGCGCGCGTCGCGCTCAGCCCGGAGGCGCAGACCAGTCTCGGGCTCAAGACCAATTACGACAAGCTCGACGACAATACCGATGCCGCCGCGATCCGCGAGCGCGACCTCGCCGAACGCCAGCTGCGCGAGATGCGCGCGAGCTTCTCGCCCGCCAAGCTCGGGCCGAGCGGCAAGCTGAGCTACCGTTTGTTCGAGGATCAGGTCGAGCGCGCGCGCGACAGCTTCCGCTTCCGCAAGTGGCGCTATCCGGTGTCGACCAACGGCAGCCCGATGGGCGAGGTGCCGGCGTTTCTCATCAACAATCACCGCATCGACACCGTCGCCGATGCCGACGCCTATGTCGCACGCATCCGCGATTCGGAGCGGGTGATGCGCGAGACCGCCGCGCTGATGCGCGAGCAGGCGAAGATGGGGATCGTGCCCCTGAAAATGACCTATGCGCCGGTGCGGGCGGATGCGCGCAAGGTGCTGACCGGCGCGCCGTTCACCGCCGGCGCGGATTCGGCGCTGATGGCCGATTTCCGCAAGAAGGTGACCGCGCTCAAGGCGTCCGACGCGGAGAAGCAGCGCCTGTTCGCGGCGGCGGCGGCGGCGATGACCGGGCCGATGAAGCGTGGCTACGAGCTGATGTTCACCACGCTCGACGCGCTGGAGCCGCAATCGACCGGCAATTGGGGCGCGTGGAAGCTGCCGCAGGGCGCGGCCTATTACGCAGTCCGGCTGCGCGATTCGACGACCACCAATCTGACCGCCGACCAGATCCACGACCTCGGGCTGCGGCAGGTCGCCGCGATCCGCAAGGAGATGGAGGCGGTGAAGACTCGCGTCGGCTTCAACGGCACGCTCGAGCGATTCTTCGAGGTGGTGCGCACCGATCCGCGCTTCAAATATCCGAACACCGAGGCGGGGCGTGAGGCGTATCTGGGCGACGCCCGCAGCTTCGTCGCGCAGATGATGGCGGCCGCGCCGCAATGGTTCGAGCGGTTGCCCAAGGCGAAGCTGGAGGTGCGCGCGGTCGAGAAATGGCGTGAGGGCACCGCCTCGACCGCCTTCTACAACCGCCCTGCGCCGGACGGGTCGCGGCCAGGGATCTTCTACGTCAACCTCGTCGACATGAACCAGACGCAGAAGATTCAGCTCGACGCGATCGCCGCGCACGAGGCGGCACCCGGGCACCATTTCCAGATCGCGCGCGCGATGGAGCTGGAGGGCCTTCCCAAGTTCCGGGCGTTCGGCGGCTATGGCGCCTATGTCGAGGGCTGGGGGCTCTACAGCGAGCGGCTGGCCAAGGAGATGGGCGCGTACAAGGATCCCTATGCCGAGTTCGGGATGCTTTCGAATCAGGTGTGGCGCGCGATCCGGCTGGTGGTCGATACCGGCGTGCATTCCAAGAAGTGGACGCGCGAACAGGCGGTCGCCTATTTCCGCGCCAACAGCTCGGTCAGCGACACCGACATTTCGCGCGAGGTGGATCGCTACTTCAACTGGCCGGGGCAGGCGACCAGCTACATGGTCGGGCAGCTCAAGATCGCCGAGCTACGCGCCAAGGCCGAGCGGGAGCTGGGGCCGAAGTTCGACATCCGCAGCTTCCACGAGGCGGTGCTGGGGCAGGGCGCGCTCCCGCTCGATGTGCTCGAGGAGCAGGTGGACGCGTATATCGCAGCGAAGAAGGGCTGATCTTCAATAAGGAGTCAGGGAGCTAACCTTACCCATCGCATAACCGCCACCCCGGCGCAGGCCGGAGTCCAGTTGGGAGACGCTCCCTCATTCAAACGCAGCGCCCGCCACTGGACCCCGGCCTTCGCCGGGGTGACGGTAGAAGGAGGCGACCGCCGCTATTCCTCAGAGGCCGCAGCCCGCCCCTTGAACCCCTGCGCCACCACGAACCATTCGACCGATCCCTTGCGGCTCGACGGGGGCTTGGCGTGCTTCACGGTCGCGAAATTGCGCTTCATCTCCGCGACCAGCGAGGAGTCCGCGCCGCCCGCGAACACCTTCGATACGAACGTGCCGCCCGGCCGCAACACATCGACCGCGAACGCCAGCGCGGTTTCGACCAGCGCCATCGTGCGCAGCGCATCGGTCTGCGGATGCCCGACGGTATTCGCCGCCATGTCCGACATCACCAGATCGGGTGCGCCGCCCAGTGCTTCCATCAGCTTGCCGGGCGCGGCATCGTCCATGAAGTCCATTTCGAAGATCGTGACGCCGTCGATCGGATCGACCGGTAGCAGGTCGATCCCGACGATCGCCGCGCCCGGCGAGACGCGCCGCACCACCTGGCTCCACCCGCCCGGCGCGATCCCGAGATCGACGACGCGCTTCACGCCCTTGAGCAACCCGAACCGCTCGTCCAGTTCGATCAATTTGTACGCGGCGCGGCTGCGATAGCCCTCGGCCTTGGCGCGGCGCACGTAGGGATCGTTGAGCTGCCGCTCCAGCCAGCGCGTCGATTGCGCGGTGCGGCGCTTGGCGGTCTTGACCCGCTGCCGCCCAACTCCGGCACCTCTCATGCCCCCGTCTCCATCAGCCGGCGGAGGATCCCTTCGCGGATGCCGCGATCGGCGACCCCCAGCCGCTCGGCGGGCCACAGGTCCAGAATTCCCTCCAGGATCGCGCAGCCCGCGACAACCAGATCCGCACGCTCACGCCCGATGCACGGCAGCTTCGCGCGCTCGGCCAATGACATGCCGGCCAGTTCCTGACTGATCGTGCGCATCGCCGCGGCGGGCGCGATCAGCCCGTCGACCTGCGACCGGTCGTAGCGTTCGAGGCCGAGGTGGACGCTGGCGAGCGTCGTCACCGTCCCCGACGTGCCGAGCAGTCGTGGTACACCCGACGGGCGCGGCAATCGCGCTGCGAACGGCGCGAAACTTTCGGCGACCAGCGTGCGCATCCTTCTGTAGGCGCGCGCGCGCTCCTCGTCGGTGTTGCCGCCGCCCGCGCTTTCGGTCAGCGACACGACGCCCCATGGCGCGCTGTGCCAGTCGCGGACGCGCGGCACGGTGGTGTCGGCATCGACCAGCACCAATTCGGTCGAGCCGCCACCGATGTCGAACACCAGCGCCGGCCCGCTGCCTGGTTCGAGCAGCGCGTGGCAGCCGAGCACCGCCAGCCGCGCCTCTTCCTCGGCGGAAATGATATCGAGGTGGATGCCGGTCTCCTCCAGCACGCGCGCGATGAACGACGCGCCGTTGCTCGCGCGGCGGCATGCCTCAGTCGCGACCGAGCGCGCCAGCGTGACGTTGCGGCGTTTCAGCTTGTCCGCACACACGCGCAGCGCCGCGATCGTGCGCTCTATCGCGGCGTCGGACAGCGCGCCGCTATGCGCCAGCCCCTCGCCAAGCCGGACAATTCGCGAAAAAGCGTCGACCACCGCAAAGCCGTCGCCCTGCGGGCGCGCGATCAGCAGGCGACAATTGTTGGTGCCAAGGTCCAGCGCGGCATAATGCCGCGGCGCGCCGCGCGCGTGGCGTGATTGGGGTCGTGCCGAACGGGCAAGGCTCGGGGCCTGCCGGCGCGGCAATTGGGCGGGGAAATCCACCATTGCCGTCAACTTTCTTACGTCTGCCGGACCAGGACCACCCATGCGATCCCCCGGTGCTTGGCTTCGACGCTACACAGTCGGGATACGCGGGGCAAGGCAGGCGTTGACACGGGGCATCGGCGCTTCTAGATGCCTCCCTCGCTGTTGCCCGATCCTCTAATGGTAAGAGAGCGGACTCTGACTCCGTCAATCAAGGTTCGAGTCCTTGTCGGGCATCCAGCTTCCTATCAGCTTTCATGATCCCTCGCTCAATCTTGCAGATGAGCGGCCCAGCGAAATGAGCGGGTCGGAATCTGACAGCGGCCATCTCGCGGCAACTCCCATTCTCGCTGCTGATCAGCGGTTCGTACCTTAATGGAAAGGCCTCGCCGTTCGGTCGTGCCGAAGGCGAGGCATCGTTGAGATCGAAAAATTGTGGTTCAGGCGCCTGCGCCGGCCTCAGCGAGTCGCTTATAATCACGTGGATCACATGGCGGATCAACTAAGGTCGCCAAGGCACCTCGAGTCTCGCACGACCCACATCGAACGCCAGCGACGATCCTCCCCCTACCTGCGTGGCTTGCGAGATCATCAGGTCACGTTTGCGGAAGAGTGGATGATCCACGACTTCCAGCAAAAGGCGGCCCACGCAGGAGTTGATGACGGTCTCCGGCAGCGGGCTTTCGAGCATGACGAAGCCCATCCCGCCGTGCGTGAAGAAGACGAAACCCTCGCCCCGAAGCTTCACCTCGAGCGATGCACCGTACACCTTCACCTCCACGAACGGTCCTTCGATGTCGTCGCAGACGATCGCGTCGGCGATCAGCGGTTCAGGGCGCCAGGGACAAACGGCGCCTGCCTTGATCCGGCGGCCGGTCAAGGAGCCGGGATCGTCGCGTCCCGCCTTGCGAGCGGTCACCGAAGGCCATCGATGTCCCGGCCGTAGCCGTTGCATCGCATCCGGGACGTTCGATCCGGCGAGAGCGAGCACGTCCGGCACGATCGCCGACATCGAGTCCATGGTGACGGCCAGGTATGATCTGAAAGACGCGAGCCGCATGTTCTCGACGAGACGGTCCAGCATGCGCGCCTCGTCGCGCGCGCGCTTTCCGGCGATCTCGCGAGTCGCCATAGACTGATCGGCCGGAGTCATTGGAACGTGCCCTCCCTCTGCGCGACGATGATCATCCCGAGCATGTGCCTGGTGAGGCTGTCCGCCCCCTGTCGGAAGGCGATCTCTCCCCAATCGTCCCAGCGATCGATCCTGCACGCGAGCCATGCGAACAGGTCATCGCGGCTCGCTGCTTCGTTGAAGGACATCGACCACGTCACGCGCTTGGTAGGCATCCTGGCACCGCTGCCCCTCGCCATGCTGGTCAACGTGACGAGATTCGCCCGGCCGATCCGCTCGCGAGCGAAGAGGTGACGACGAAAGCCGACGCCGTCTTCGAAGGAGCGCAGAGCCTTCTCCCGATCGGCGGCCTCCGAGCCCGGACCCGCCGCCGTCACCGCCTCCATGACGGCCGCCATCGGCAATCCCTCCCAGGCCGGGTCGCGGGTCGCACGCAGCATCATCAGGACCGATCTGCCCTCGGGACTGAGACGCGCGCTGAGCGGGTTCGACGTCGCGGGGGCGGTGACCTGGAGATCGAGCATGCCGATCGCCGCCAGCCAGCAGCGGTAGAAGCGCCAGAACATCATGTCGCCGGCGAACAGATCATGCCGACTCTCGCCATCACCGAGGCCGCGGGCGTCGATCGCCGACATGACCCGCAGCATGAGCTCGTGCTGCTCCTGCGCGAAGTGGACCTCGCAGAAGCGAAGCTCCCCCTGCCAGAAGGCGTCGCGGACCGAGCGCCAGGTCCGGCCGTCTTCGTCCTCGAACCTTCCGTCGCGTGCGCGCAGCCACCAGCCCCAGGGCAGCTCTCCCGGCACGTGCCTTTCCCGCGCCATCACATGCCACCCCGCTGCGGATCGAGGCCGATGGCTGGCAGCGGCGGCCCCTCCCGCGGCGGGACGGCCTCGCCTCTCGCAATCGCCTTCAACTGCGCCGCGAGATTCAGCACCTCACGGACGACGTAGCCATCGTCTCGGTACTCGGCAGCGGTCTCCGCCCCCATGAAGCGCCGACGATCACGGGCGTCGTTGGGAACCACGTCGTACAGGTGGTTGCAGTCGAAGCCGAACCACCAGTGACCGGTGCCAGCATCGTGCTCGGTCGCGTTCCGAAGAGGGTTGTGACCGACCACCACATGGCAGATCCGTCTCGCCTCGCTGATTAGGCTACGCTGCGGCGACGGACCGGAGTCGCAGACCCGCGAGTAGGTCAGACCGCCGTGCACCTCGATACCGATGTCGGCGGGGATCGCCTCATGGTTCCACCCGAACAGCGGATGGGACTCGGGCACTCCGACGAACCCGCTGAGATAGCCCGCAGGATTGTCGCGCATCACGATGCATTCGTACCCGGTGGCGGGATCGATCCAGGCGAGCTTGTCGGCCTCGCCGAGCCAGGGGCCGTCGTCGCGCGGTTGGCTGCCCTCTACGAAGTAGATCTCGGCGGCGGGCACCGTCCCCGTGGCGGTCGTGTAGTTCCTGCCGGTGATACGGGTCACGCCGCTCGCCAGGGTCACCTCGCCGCCGTCACCCGGAAGCCGGGCGAGGGCGAGTTCCGAGCCGATCGCCGGCGCGATCCGGCTCTCCATCGCGGGGGTGAGAGGCTGCGCCGTCGCAACGACGTCGGTCGAACGAGCCTTCCGAGACTTCGGCGTGTTCATCCTGGCCATGGCGTTCTTCTCCTTCGATTGGGGGTGCATCAGAGGAACCGGGTCCGCGGGGTTACGCGGACGATCTCGGGACAGATCTTCTGGGGGCGGGCGTCGGCCGCGTAGACGTTGGCCGCGAGCCACATCTGCTCGCAGACGAGCTGGTCGTCGGCGACCTCGCACCACCAGACCTTGCGTTCCTTCGCTGGATCCCAGCGATAGCCTCGCGCCCTGAGCTGATCCTTGAGGTCGAAGTGGGCGCCGCGGGCGCGCACGATCCACGTCGGCTTCGAGCCCGTCTGGATCATCTCGGACAGCGCGGTTCGACCGTCGACGTCTTCGTGACGCAGCATCTGGATGAGCGCATCCACGTCCGCCGACGCGCGATGGCCGCAGTGGTAGAAGCCGGCCTGCAGCAGAAGATAGCCGAGAACGCGGCCATCGAAATGCCGGGCGCGCCAGTCCACCTGCCGCATGGAGCAGCACCAGTTCAGCCCGGCGGCACCGGGCAGACGCTTCTCTACCCAACGGCGGTCGAAGGCGCTGTTGTGCGCCACCACGAAGCTGGCGGAGCGGAGAAGTTCGGTGGCATGCTTCTCGTCGATCGCGCGTCCGGCCAAGTCCGCATCCGTGAGGCCGGTAAGAGCGGCGATGTCGGCGGCGAGCGGCTCTCCCGGGTCCTGCCGCCACTCGAACGCCTCGTCGATGGTGGTGATCACGCCATCGGCGTCGTAGCGGAATCGGCGGATGGCCAGTTCGATCACCTTCCCGGTGTCCACGTCGAGTCCGGTGGTCTCGACGTCGATCGCGACGCCCACGTGCAGTCCGCGACCGACACCAACGCCGGTCGGGCCTTCGAGCAGGCGTAGCGGATGCAGGACGCGCACGTTCGCGTCGCCGGCCGCTGCGATGCGGCCGACCTCGGCATGCAAGGTCATGTGTGTCTCCTGAAGTCGGATCGGGCCAGTGAGCGGCGGTGCGGAGCGTCGCCCTCAGGCGCCTCCTCGGCTCAAGCCGTCACCCCCGATTGATCACGCCCGAATGCCCATCTCGATGTCGACGGCGAAATGACGGGCGTGCGGGTCCGCGGAGTTCTGCTCGACTCCCCGGACCAGTTCGAGCACCGCCTGCGGCACCAGAGCGATGACGGGGGGCGAAGCGACGTGCACGCCCTGACGGATGTCCGCGAGACCGGCGACCTCCCCACCGAAGCGGCTGGCGAGACGAGCGCGGACCTCGTCGACGTCGCGAGCGATGCTGGCGTGGAACACCTGCATCATCCGATTGTCGCGCGTGTCAACGATGGTCGCCGTGTACATGCGCGCGCGAGGCGTCGGCTTGCGACGGCTGCGGTTGGATGCGGGGGAAGGGCGAAGTCCGAAGAGGTGGCGGCGGTCGCGCTTCTCATCATCGTCCGCCAGCAGCTCGTCCACGAACGACGGCTCGGCGTCGAGGCCGAGGCTGAGGCCGTGCAGGACGATGCCGCGGCGGCAGGCCTCGACGTCCTGACAGGCGTCGATGGGCGCCCGGCCATCGAACAGCGTGCGCGGCGACAGCATCCAGGCCATACTGTCGTAGTTCAGCGCCTCTCGCTGGAAACGAGCGCCGGTCTCGCTCGCCAGCAATGCGACCCGGACCAGCGCCCTGCGCGTGGTCAGGACGAGTTCGTCGTTCGGCGCATCGTCGTCGAGCGGGTCGGGGATCTGCACGATCGGCGCCTCGTGGTCGGTCGTGGTCGGCGCCGCCAATTCGTCGTTCACGGTCGCAAGCATGGTCAAACTCCGCGTCGCCTTCTGCCTCCATCGTGCGGGTGGCGACGACCCGCGCCGCCATGATATAGTTGAATACAATTCATCGTTCAATGGTTCAGGAAACGTTGTAATATGGTTAGTGCGACGTGAATGCCCGCGCCCGGTTGGCGTGCATCGGTCGAAGCGGTACTGCGTAAGGAGTGGAAAAGGTGCAGGCGATCCAGATCATGTCCGCGCTGGCACAGGCCAGCCGTCTCAGGGTGTATGAAATACTGGTCGATAGTCTTCCCGAAGGGTTGACGGCAGGTGAGATCAGTAAGGCGGTGGGCATGTCGCCGAACGGCATGACGCCCCACTATGCGGTCCTGACCGCAGCCGGACTCATCTCCGCGGAGAAGCGCGGGCGACACGTCATCTACCGGGCTCAGACCAAACCGGTGGAGCAGCTCTCCGCCTTCCTCGCCGACGCCGTCGAACGAGGTCGAGCAACTGAGCGTTGAATTTCTCTCATCTCTGGATCATTCCAGCTGCGACAGATGTCGCACCGGGAAACACCCCGCGCGCGTGGTCGATCAAAGGCCGAGCGGACGCAGCTCGCGGATGAGTTCGATGAGGAGCCGCAGACCTGTTGAGTTGCACTGAGAAGTGACCCGGGATTTTCATTGAGAAGTGACCCGGGTGGGCGTGGTTGATGTGCTGCCTGCGACGAGCAGGGTCAAGCGGGTGATTTGTCCTTTCTGGATTTTGGGGCGGCGGAACTGGCTCTGAAGCGGAAGCTGTCATTGCCGGTTTCAAGGATATGGCAATGATGCGTGAGGCGATCCAGCAGGGCGGTGGTCATTTTGGCATCGCCAAAGATACTGGACCACTCGCTGAAGCTCAGGTTGGTGGTGATAACAACGCTGGTCCGCTCATAGAGTTTGCTGAGCAGATGGAACAGCATGGCCCCGCCTGAAGGGCTGAAGGGTAGATATCCCAGCTCATCAAGGATGACGAGGTCGAGGCGCAACAGACGCTCGGCCAACTGGCCCGCCCTGTTTGCGGCCTTTTCCTGCTCCAACGCATTGACCAGATCGACAGTAGAGAAGAAGCGGATCTTTTTGCGGTGATGCTCAACCGCCTGGATGCCCAAAGCCGTCGCGATGTGGCTTTTGCCGGTGCCTGGTCCGCCGATCAGTACGACGTTGTCGGCGCTATCCATAAAGTCACCACGGTGAAGTTGACGCACGAGCGCCTCGTTGACCTCACTGACGGCAAAGTCGAAGCCTGCCAGATCCTTGTAGGCCGGGAACCGGGCTGCCTTGATCTGGTAAGCAATGGACCTGACCTCGCGCTCGGCCATTTCCGCTTTGAGAAGCTGGGAGAGGATCGGAACGGCAGCGTCAAAGGCTGGCGCGCCCTGCTCGATCAGATCGCCGGCGGCTTGCGCCATGCCATACATTTTGAGGCCGCGTAGCATGACAACCACAGCGGCGCTGGCGGGATCATGACGCATGGCGTAACGTCCTCAGCGTGTCGTAGCGTTCGACATCGGCCACAGGCTCCTGGGCGAGGCGCAGGGCTTGCGGGGCATCGATTGGGGATGCCGGTGGAGCCTTGCCATCGATCAGGCGGTGCAGAACATTGAGGATGTGGGTTTTGGTCGGCACCCCGGCTTCAAGGGCCAGTTCGACTGCGCTGAGCACAGCCTGCTCGTTATGCTGTAGAACAAGGGCGAGGATTTCCGCCATCTCCCTGTCACCACCAAGCCGCTTGAGCAGATGCCCCTGCAGTTGCCGGAAGGCTTCGGGCATTTCCAGGAATGGCGCCCCATTGCGCAAAGCGCCAGGCTTGCGCTGAACAACTGCCAGATAGTGCCGCCAGTCATAGATCGTCTGCCCCGGCTTCTGGTGAGAGCGGTCGATAATCCGGTTGTGCTCGCACAAGATTTGCCCCTCGGCCGCGATGACCAAGCGATCAGGATAGACCCGCAGGCTCACTGGCCGGTTCGCAAAGGAAGCAGGCACGCTATAGCGATTGCGCTCGAACGCGATCAGGCAGGTGGGCGACACGCGCTTGGTATGCTCGACAAAGCCATCGAAGGCCCGACCCATCGGCATCAGGCTGATAATCTCAGCGGCGTGCACATCGGCAACTGTGCCGGGCAGGACGCCATGCTGGATTTCTCCCCATTGTGCGATGCACCGCTCTTCCAACCAGGCATTGAGGGCGTCAAGATCTGGGAAGTTGGGCATTGGCTGCCATAACCGTCGACGTGCATCCTGAACGTTTTTCTCGACCTGGCCTTTCTCCCAGCCTGAGGCCGGATTGCAAAAATCCGTCTCGAACAGGTAGTGGCTGGCCATGGCAGCGAACCGCGCATTGACCTGTCGGACTTTACCCTGGCCGATCCGGTCTACAGCCGTCTTCATATTGTCGAATATTCCACGCTGAGGCACGCCGCCCAGCACCCGGAAAGCCTGTGTCAACGCATCGAACAACATCTCGTGGGTTTGAAGCAGGTAGGCTCGCGTAATGAACGCCCGACTGTGGGAGAGCTTGGTATGGGCCACCTGCAGCTTGACAGGTCGGCCATTCAGAAGGGCGTAATCTTCACTCCAATCGAACTGAAAGGCCTCACCGGGCTGGAAGATCAGCGGTACGAATGTGCCGCGCCCACTGGTTTGCTTTTCATATTGGCGTTCGGCCTTCCACGCTCGAGCAAAGGCGGCAACACGGCCGTAGGATCCCTCGAAGCCCAACTTAACCAGATCTGCATGTAGCTGCTTGGCTGTTCGCTTCTGCTTGCGCGACTTGCCGGATTCCACCCGCAGCCACGTCGTCAATTTTTCGGCAAACTGATCAAGCTTGCTCGGCCGTTTGGGAACCTTGAACGTCGGCTCCACCGCGTCATCGCGCAGATATTTGCGGATCGTGTTGCGCGATAATCCAGTCCGTCGCCTGATCTCGCGAATGGGAATGCCTTGCCGAAAATGCCAGCGGCGGATCACACTGAGTAAGTCCATGTCGATCACTCCGATGCCTCCTGACTGTTAGCCAGGGGCGAGGAAAACATGGGTCAATTCTCAGTGAAAACTTATAACCCTCCCGGGTCACTTCTCAGTGCAACTCAACATCTTGTCCTCTCAATGACCGCCGAGCGCTGCTTCGGCGCCGGGCTTGTCGTGAATGGCGAAACGATCGACCATTGAGGCGCTGGCCTCGTTCAGGCCAATCACCTCGACTTCGATGCCTTCGCGGCGGAACTTCAGGATCGCCTTGTCGAGCGTGCCGACAGCCGAGATGTCCCAGAAGTGTGCTTGCGAGACGTCGATGACGACGCGATCAAGCACTTCCTTGAAGTCGAACGCATCCACGAAGCGCTCAGACGAGGCGAAGAACACCTGTCCGGCGATGCGATAGGTCCGACTGCGACCATCAGCCGACAGGTCGGTTGCGACCGTGAACAGCCGCTTGACCTTGCTGGCGAAGAACAGGCCCGACAGGATCACGCCAGCCAACACGCCTTGTGCCAGGTCATGCGTCCACACGGTGATCAGCACCGTGGCGAGCATCACCACGGACGACTGCCATGGGTGATGCCGGATGTCGCGGATCGAGCGCCAGCTGAAGGTGCCGATCGACACCATGATCATGACGGCGACCAATGCGGCCATCGGGATGATCGCCACCACCGGCCCAAGTACCAGTAGCAGGAACAGCAGGAATACGCCGGAAACAAAGGTCGACAGGCGGGTGGAGCCACCTGACTTCACGTTGATCACCGACTGGCCAATCATCGCGCAGCCGCCCATCCCACCGAAGAAGCCGGTGACGAAGTTGGCAATGCCCTGGCCCTTCATCTCGCGCTGCTTGTCTGACGGCGTATCGGTGAGGTCGTCAACGATCTGTGCCGTCATCATCGATTCAAGCAGGCCAACGGCCGCCATCGTCAAAGAGTAGGGAAAGATGATCTTCAGGGTCTCGAGCGTGAATGGCACGTCGGGAGGCCAGAAGCTGGGGAAAGCCGTGGGCAGTTCGCCCATGTCGCCAACGGTACGAACGTCAAAGCCGGCATAAAACGCCACGACCGTCAGCAGCACGATGGCCACCAGCGGCGACGGGACAGCCCTGGTGAGCCGCGGGAACAGGTAGATCACAGCCAGTCCGGCCGCGACCAGAATGTAGGTCAGCAACGGCACGCCGGTGAGTTCCGGCAGCTGGGCCATGAAGATCAGGATAGCGAGCGCGTTGACGAAGCCGGTGATCACCGAGCGCGACACATACTGCATCAGCAGATTGAGGCGCAGGAAGCCGGCGATCGCCTGCAGCACGCCCATCAGAATCGTGGCGGCGAACAGATATTCGACGCCATAGTCACGGACCAGCGGCAGGATCAGGACTGCGATGGCCGCAGTGGCTGCCGAGATCATGCCCGGTCGGCCACCGACCAGCGAGATGATGACGGCGATGGAGAAGGAGGCATAAAGACCGACGCGCGGATCGACGCCGGCGATGATCGAGAAGCCGATAGCTTCAGGTATGAGCGCAAGCGCGACGACGATCCCCGCAAGGATGTCGCCACGTGGATTGGCAAGCCATTCGCGTTTCAGCGAGGCAAATGTTATCATTGGAAAACCTGGAATATAGCTGCAGCACAACAGCGGCCAGACGCTCAGTAGAGAACGTATGCAGTTGTAAGTGGCAGAACGCCGTGGTGCTTCAAGGTTATCCCGGGGATAGGCGCCGGGCCGAGCCACCCGGTACGAGCCGGGTCCAGCGGATGCGCGGCCATATATAGCACCCTTGGCAGCATGGCAACTCACAATATTGAACGGAGGAACGGTCGATTAGGCGCCAGGTCTCACAACAACGCAATCAGTCGCGTAGGTCAGTGCATTCCACGGCGACCGCGCAAACAGCGCCATCGACTGATGTGAACAGACGACCGTTTTTAGTGATGTGGCATCGTGGCTGGACGGCAGAGAATGAGGCGATAACTGCCGATGCAGGATTTCCAACAAACCCCGGTTTGATGCGAAGCGGCTTGGCGCTTGCGAGCGGGCTGCTTGATGGGCCTCAATCTCATATATACCCGTCCAAAAACCTATAGCCGGTAAACCCATCCTTCGATAGATTGATAAACGAGGGAGCGGACGTCAATGCTGATCGGGTACATGCGGGTGTCGACGGGCGAGCAAAATCTCGATCTGCAGCGCGATGCGCTGGATCGTGCTGGATGCGACCGGGTCTTCGACGACGTGTGCTCGGGTCGCGCGACCGAACGGGCGGGGCTCGACAAGGCAATCGATATCATGCGTGATGGCGACACCCTCGTCGTCTGGAAGCTCGACCGGATTGGACGGTCGCTGCCCCACGTCGTCGGACTGGTCGGCGATCTGCAGAAGCGCGGGGTCGGCCTGAAGGTGCTGACCGGCGATATCGACACGACGACCGTCACGGGCCGGTTGGTGTTCGGTATCTTCGCGACTCTTGCCGAGTTCGAGCGCGACCTGATCCACGAGCGCACGATGGCGGGGCTGGCCGCGGCCAGGGCGCGTGGCCGTGCAGGCGGTCGGCCACGGGTCATGACGAAGCAGAAGCTGAAGGCCGCGATGGCGTTGATGGCAGACCGCGACAATGCCGCGCGCGATGTCGCGATCCAGCTCGGCGTGTCAGTGTCGACGCTTTATGCCTATGTCGATGCGAAAGGACAGCCGCGAGAGCGGGCCAGCGAACTGCTGGCCAAGCGCGGGACCAAGTCCACGGCAGCGGCATAACGCGAAGCGGTGCCCGTCAGCTTTCTCTCAGATGACCAAGCACTGCGATATGGTCGCTTCGTCGGCGATCCGACATCGGAACAGCTGGCGCGTCATTTTTATCTCGACGATGCGGACCGGGCGTTCATCGGCGCGCACCGCGGCGACCACAACCGGCTCGGTGTCGCGGTGCAGCTTGGCTCGTTAAGGCTTCTCGGCACCTTTCTCGAAGATCCGGCAAAGACACCGGCGTCGGTCACGCGGTTTACCGGCGACCAACTGGCGATCGACGGATCGGCCGAACTGATGGCGCGATATTGCGCGACCAAAGGACGATGGCGGCACGGCCCACGCATTCGCGATCATTATGGCTACCGCGTCTTCTCCGATCCCGACGTCGCGTTCCGATTGCACCGTTTCATGTACGCGCTGTGCTGGACGGGCACTGATCGGCCATCGGCGCTGTTCGATGCAGCAGCGATATGGCTGCTCGAAGCCAAGGTGCTGTTGCCGGGCCTATCCGTCCTCGAGCGCGATATTGCGCGGGTCCGCACACGGGTCGCCGCGCACGTTCATAGCCGTCTGGTCGATAAGCTGACGCCAGAGCAACGTATCCGGCTTGATACGCTCGTCGCTGTTACCGAGGACGGACGGCAAAGCCCGCTCGATCGGCTGCGTGACGGGCCATATCTGCAAAGCGGCCCTGAGATTAGTCGCGCCGTCGACCGCCTGACCGAAATCCGCACGTTCACCGCGGGCTTGCCCGAACTTGACCGCGTGCCACCCAGCAAGGCCGCTGCCTTGGCGCGATTTGCTGGGGCCGCGAAAGCGCAAGCCGTAGCCCGGCTTCCCGACGATCGGCGCGCGGCCACCTTGGTTGCATTCATCCGCACCCTCGAAGCGTCGGCCAGCGACGATGTGATCGACCTGTTCGACGTCGTGTCGGCCAAGATGTCCTCCAATGCGCGCATCAACGCCAAGGAGGCTCGGATGCGCTCACTGCGGGATCTCGACGCTGCATCGCTCCGACTTCGCGATGTCGGCACCGTGCTGCTCGATGACAGCATTGACGATGCGAAGGTTCGCGCGGCCGTGTTTGCGCTGGTTGACCGGTCGGCGTTGACGGACGCCGTCGCGCAGGTGAACCTGCTTGCCCGACCAAATGACGAAAGCTATTTTGTCGAGTTGCGCCAGCAGGCCGGCACGATGCGCTATCTGCCGAAGATGCTGGCAGCGCTCGATCTTGCAGCCGCGCCTGCGGGGCAGCCGCTGCTCGACGCGGTCGATCACCTGCGCAGAGTTCACCAGGGTGAAAAGCGCCGTGGGCCGGCACCTACCGCGTTCGTCCCCAAGGGCTGGGGTCGTCAGCTGAAGACCGATGACGGTGCATTCGATCTGACCGGTTACCGGCTTTGTACGCTCGACCGGCTGCGCCGTGCCATCCGTCGCCGAGACGTCTTTCCCGTTCGTTCGCTTCGCTATGCCGACCCGCGCAAGGGCCTGCTGACGGGGGCCGCCTGGGAAGCGGCCCGACCGACGATATGCCGCACGGTCGGCGTGGCAGTCGCTGGCGACGAGGAAATCGCCAAACTGTCGGCGCGGATCGATCTCGCCTACCGCGAGACAGCAGCGCGCGTGCCGGCCAATAATGCAGTGACCATCACAAAGACCGCGGGCGGTGCCGACCTGTCGATCGGGCCGCTCGACAAGATCGACGAGCCGCTCAGCCTCACCGATCTCCATAAGGCGATTGATGCACGGCTGCCGCAGTTGGATCTCCCTGAGCTGATCCTGGAGATGAACGCGCAAACCGGGTTCGGGGCGGCGTTCACTCATGCCAGCGAAGGCAATGCGCGCGCCGAGGATATAGCGACGACCATCTGCGCAGTACTTGTCGCGGAGGCGACCAATACCGGGTTCGAGCCGCTTGTACGTCCCGAGATGCCCGCACTGCGCCGGTCTCGGCTGAGCTGGGTGAAACAGAACTTCATGCGCGCCGAGACGCTGACCGCCGCCAACGCGCTGCTGGTCGCCGCGCACAACAGGATCCCACTGACCCGCGCCTGGGGTGGCGGCGAGGTCGCCTCGGCCGATGGGCTACGCTTTACCGTGCCGGTCCGCACGATCCACGCCGGCCCAAACCCGCGCTATTTTGGGCGTGAACGTGGCGTCACCTGGTACAATCTGGTTTCCGACCGCTTTTCCGGACTGAATGCCGTGACGGTCCCCGGTACGCTGCGTGACAGCCTCCATCTGCTGGCGGTCGTGCTCGACCAGGAAACCGAATTGCAGCCAAGCGAGATCATGACCGATACGGCCGGCTATACCGACACAATCTTCGGCGTCTTCCACCTGCTTGGGCTCCAGTTCTCGCCGCGCATCGCCGATATAGGCGGCGCGCGGTTTTGGCGTGTCGATGGCAAGGCCGATTATGGCGTGCTGGATGACCTCGCGGCGAACAGGATCAACACCAGGCTTATCGTCGAGCACTGGGATGACCTCCTTCGCCTGGCCGGGTCACTGAAACTCGGCGCCGTGCGCGCGACCGGACTTACCCGTGTCCTCCAGACCAACGATCGCCCGACAAGGCTGGCGCGCGCCCTCCAGGAACTCGGCCGCCTCATCAAGTCGCTCTACATGCTGCGGTTCATCGACGACGAACCCTACCGACGCCGCATCCTCGTCCAGCTCAACCGCGGCGAGAGCCGCCATCAGCTTGCCCGCACCATCTTTCACGGCAAGCGCGGTGAACTTCGCCAGCGCTACCGCGAGGGACAGGAGGACCAGCTCGGTGCGCTCGGGCTGGTCGTCAATTTAGTCGTGCTCTGGAACACGATCTACATCGATGCCGCGCTCAACCAGCTCCGCGCCGAAGGTCATGTGATCCTGGACGAGGACGTCGCCCGCCTTTCGCCGCTCGGAACCAAGCACATCAACATGCTCGGACGCTACGCCTTCACCATCCCCGACATGGTGGCGCGCGGCGAACTTCGGCCGCTACGCGACCCCGGTGCAGTGGGTATCGACGATGCCTGAAGGTGCGCCTTATGTAGGTTTTCTGTTCCGTTGCTACTCAACCCCCAAGAATGCTTTCTGAATGGCGCGCTCGGTGGCGGGCGGAAACCCGGTATTGGCGACATGGATATTACCTAGAACGTAGGCAAGGCGGGTCCAGACCCGACGCGGCGGCCGTGGGATTTCCGGGATTACGCTGCCCAGAATTAGATCCTCTACCTCAGCTTCAACACGGTCCTCTTCGGGCATGAGGGTGACACCCGCGCTGAGTTCTTCGATCGCCTGAATGGTTGCCTCCCGTCGTCCCGATGAACCGACTTTCATAAGCTGGAGACCCGCAAAAACCGGTAGCGTTTGGACGGCTATGGTGATTCATTGAAGGCGCGCGATCACGGAGTGAGCTATGGATCCCAAGTCTCTGTTCAGTTTGAGCGAACACCTTGATGCATTGAGCAAGGAAGGCGATCCGCTCGAGGTTTTGCAGGAGACAGTGGATTTCGAGTATTTCCGGGCGTGGCTGGTTGAAGGGCTTGGCTATGGCGATGGTAGCAAAGGCGGCCGCCCACCATTCGATCCGGTGATGATGTTCAAGGCGCTGATCCTGCAGGCGCAGCATAATCTGTCAGACGCTCGGATGGAATTCATGATCCGGGATCGGCTTAGTTGGCTGCGGTTTCTGGGGCTGTCGCTCGGGGATCGAACGCCGGACGAGAACACGATCCGGCATTTTCGCAATCGCCTGACCGAGACGGGAACGCTCAAGCGTGTGATGAAGGCCTTTGACTGGCAACTCCAGAAGAAGGGCTACATCCCGATGTCCGGGCAGATCGTGGATGCCTCGCTGGTGCCTGCGCCAAGACAGCGGAACACCGAGGGCGAACGCGAAGCGATCAAGTCGGGCAAGAGCGCCAGGGATATCTGGCCGGACGAACCGAACAAGGCAGCGCAGAAAGATACCGACGCCCGCTGGACTCTCAAAGTCGGCGGGAAGGTCCGGTATCGGGCGGATGGGACGCCGCTCCCCATGATCGCCCTGCCGGTCTTCGGCTACAAATCCCACATCAGCATCGACCGACGCTTCGGCTTCATCCGAGGCATGGCGGTGACTTCGGCGTCAGCAGCGGACGGGCGTCTTCTCCGGCAGGTCGTCAGCACGGACAATACCAGTTCCGAGGTCTGGGCTGACAGTGCCTATCGATCCAAGCGCAACGAGAAGTGGTTGTCGGATCAGATGCTCACGTCCCGAATTCATCGGCGCAAACCCATGGGCAAGCCGATGTCGAAGGCAACCGCACGGGCCAATGCCGTCAAATCCTCCATCCGTGCGCATGTTGAGCATGTCTTTGCGCATCAGAAGAACCGGTTCAACCTGTTTATCCGCACCATCGGCCTGGCCCGCGCTGAGGCGAAACTGACCCTTTGCAACCTGGCCTACAACTTCAATCGCCTGATCTTCCACGAGCGCCGAGAAACCGCAGGCTGACTCTGTCTGCAAGCCGGCAAAAACGGCGAAATCAACGCCAGGTATCTTGGAAATCGGTCCGAACGATGCCCTTGGTGCGCCGCGCAGCCTCGACGTCATCACGCCAGCCCGAAATTACCCGGTTTTTGCGGGTCTCCAGCTCCTTCGCAACGCCTTTGGCGTCGGGCAGGGCGCGTGGAGCAGCGGGCAGTGGGTGGCGCTTGAGGTGGGGGTCGACATCGATATCGTCGCAACACGTCGCCGTTAGGAATGGTATAACTTCCTCGTAGGATTACGACGTAGAAGATTCGCCGATAAATGAATGCTCAGAACGTGTCTTTGTGTGCCCTCAGCTCTGCGAACTTGCGCAGCGCTTCGGCCTCCGTGCCTCGCCCCGCAATTTGCGGAAGATGAAGGAACGGGTTGGTACGCCGTTCGATACCGATCGTCGTTGGGACCGAAGGCTCGCCGTGATCGCGCATTGCGAAGATGTCGTTTGCGCGGTCGGTTGTTTCCGCACCATTGTCCACGGTGAGCGCGAAACGCGCATTGGCGGCGGCATACTCATGTGCGCAGTAAACCTTCGTTTCTTCGGGCAGCGCAGCAAGCCGTTGCAGACTTTCCCACATCATGCCGGGCGACCCTTCAAAGATTCGTCCGCACCCCATGACAAACAGTGTATCGCCCACGAATACGGCATTGAGACGCGGTATATGATAGCTCAGATGCCCGAGCGTGTGCCCGCCGGTAGCCATTGCCGCAATGGTAAGACCGCCAAGGAAGATGACCGCGCCGTCGCCGATGGCGATGTCAACGCCGGGTATCCGCGTGCATTCGATGGCCGGCGCTATGACGCGCGCGCCGGTCGCTGCTTTGAGCGCCAGGTTCCCGCCGACATGGTCCTCATGCCAGTGGGTGTTGAGGATATAGGTCAGCGGCCATCCGCGTTCGTCGAGGGCAGCCAGGATCGCATCGGCATCGGGCGTATCGACCGCGATCACCTCACCGCTGGCATGATCGCGGACCAGAAAGCCATAATTGTCCTGAAGGCAGGGAAACTGCACGATCTCACCGTCGGACTGGATCGTTTCACCGTTCATTGGAATTTCCGACCAGAAGCCAGGCCGGTCCCTTTGTCTTTGTGTGAGGCGCGAACTGGTCCGCGTAATAAATGCCGTAGTGGAGCGCGATGACGCGCAGGCATGAGGCGAAATTGGTCAGGTCGGCCTCCGTTCGCCGTACTTCATCGTAGAGCTGCGTCACAAGACGCCCGACGCTCTTGCCTTCGGCGCGCGCCATCTCGTCGAGAATAGCCCAGAAGCCCCGCTCGAGCCTTACCGACGTCGAATGGCCGTGAATCCGTATCTTGCGGGTGCGCAACATGTAACTGCCTGGATCGCTCAACTGGAACAGCCGACACATGCACCCTTCCAAAAGCCCGCGCTTCGACGGGCCTGAAGAATCCTAATCATGTTTCGTGCCAAATCGGCGTCCCGCCTGATTGCGTGATTTCGCGTCCATCATCAGATCCGCGATGACACAAATATGTGTCATCCTGTCGCGCACTGGATCACATCCGCTACATCTGTCCCGCGTTCGGGATGTGGCGGCCTCAGAAGACGTAAAGCCCTCTCAGCAGGAAGCCGATATCCTGGCGGAACCCCCCATCGACGTTGAACTGATGATTGACCTCCGCGAGCAATTGGAATTTCGGGGTCACGAATTTGCTCGCGACGAAACGCATTTCATCGAACTCCGTCCGTTGTCCGTTGGCGATGCTGTCCAGCTTTTGCTTGCCCCCTCGGAAACCCTGATAGCCGATCGACGTGGCGAGACCGCCAGGCCATTTGTAGTTCACAAATGCCTGTGCCTGGACGCTGGTCTTTTGCGACAAGGTCTGTTCGCCCAGAACGCCTGCCTTCTTATTGTGACCATAGAGGATCATGTCAGCGGTCAGATCGAACGACCAATGATCTCCGAATCCTTGGTGCAGGGCGATCTGCGGATCGTAGACGACACGATTGCCCCCGAGGTTTATCGTTTCCAGCTTGTCATATTTGCCGGTAGGAACCGTCAGATATAGGGTGACGCCCAGATAGGTCTGTCGTTCCTTATCGTTGATCGGCCATAGCGCCGCAGCGAGGATCGTGTCGCCCAGCCCTGAACTGCGCTTGAATCGCTGGCCGCCGATGCGTGCCTTATCGAGGGTGCCGATCGGTTGCAGCACCTCGACGAGCGCCAGCGTATCACCGATTTCAAAATAGTGCGCGAGGCGCGCGATGCTGAGCTTGAGATCGAGATTGGTGCCGTCGTCCAGCTTCGGGCCGCCCTCGGGCTTGAACTGGTCATGATGGCCATAGAGCGCATAGCCGAGAAAGACCGTGGTCCCGGCGGGAACCGTCACGAACTCATAGGGCTCCAATTCCGTCGCATTCGCCGTCGCCGAAAAGCACGCCACACCGAGGGAAGCGCAAATAGCAGACAAGGCTGTACCAAGAATAGACCTCATAAATCCTCTCCCGCTTGCTATTGATTCTCGCGTTTTTCGCAATTTGCGCGGGAATAGTGTGAAATATTCAGCCCAATGTCCAATAAAACTGTTAATAAAAAGGCATTTTATTGAATATGTTACCTAGTAATCACAGTATTGCATATAATAATACTACATCATTCCGCCACTCGCGGCGAAACGCAGGGCGAACTCAGCTTTCTCCGGCAGGCATGCCAAATCGGCTGAGCAAATCGAAGGGATTCGATCGTTTCAGGCCGTAATGATTCATCTTGCGATAGAGCGTACTGCGCGAAATGCCCAATATGGCTGCAGCAGCCGACAGGTTCCCGCCCGCCACCCGCATGGCCCGATTGATCGCAGCCTGCTCGGGTCCGCCAGCATCCTGTGACGCGGGGTCATTGGGATAAACGGGAATCGGCAGCTCCACTGCCTGTTCTCCAAAGGCGATCTCCCTGGGCAGGCAAGCAAGGTCGGCAATACCATCCTGTGCGAAGAGGATCCCGCGCTCGACGACGTTGCGGAGTTCGCGGACGTTGCCCGGCCAGGAATAGGCTTTGAGCCGGGCCATCGCTTCCGCCGTAAACCGCACAGGTTCACGGTCGTGGCGGTCGGCGACACGCGGATTGAAATAGTCGATCAGGCATTCCAGGTCGCCGGTCCGCTGGCGCAGCGGCGGAACTTCGATCGCCGTCACGCTAAGGCGGTGATAGAGGTCAAGCCGGAAACGCCCCGCGGCAACCTCGGCGCGGAGATCGCGATTGGTCATCGCCAGGATACGCACATTAACGCGGCGCGGGACATTGTCGCCGACCCGATAGATCACGCCCTCTTCTAGGACACGCAAGAGATAGGGTTGAAGCTCCAGCTGAAGTTCACCGATCTCATCGAGGCAAAGCGTGCCGCCATCGGCCTGCTCGAAGCGGCCGATGCGCCCTTCAGTGTTTGCGCCGGTAAATGCGCCTTTCGCATAACCGAACAGTTCGCTTGCCAGCATCTCCCTGGAAACCGCGCCGCAGTTGAACGGCACGAACGGGCCACGGGCGACCGCGCTCTGCCCGTGGATCGCGCGCGCGAACAATTCCTTGCCCACGCCGGTTTCGCCTTCGATGAGCACCGGCACGTTAAGCGCGGCAATCTGCTTAGCCTGGGCAATGGTGTGCCTAATACCGTCGCTCACGCCGACAATGCTGTCGAATTGGGATCGGGCAGGATCTGCCTCGTCTGCGACGGCACGTGTTGCCGGGACGGGACGGGCGACGGAGCGCGCGGGTATGACGAGCAGGTGTCCGGTAACATCGCCGTCAGCGAGCAACGGACGAAGCCAATCACGCGGAAGATCCGGAACGAGTTCCCGCATCGGTCGACCGGAACTGTCGAGCAAGCGCATCCCACGCTTGAGTTCGGGCAAGGCACTGTCGATGCGCTCGCCCAGCATGCGCTGCGCAAGGCGGCTCATATAGGCGATCCGCCCCTTGGCATCGATAGCAATCAGGCCATCGCCGGAATGGCGCTGGCTGTGCTCCAGCCCCATTTCCATCAGGCGAAGCTGCTGCGCTTCGGTCTGCCGCATCAGGGCCTGCTCGATCTGGCTCGCCGCCACGACGGCGAGCGCGAGCATCTGCGTACTCGATTCCTGCTTCTTCGCCGAGATATCGAGGATGCCGATGATACTGCCATCCACCGGGTCGTGTATCGGTGCGCCCGCACAACTCCAGCCTTTGATGCCTTCGCAATAATGCTCGCCGGCATGGACCATCACAGCCTGACCGATCGCTAATGCCGTGCCGATACCGTTCGTCCCGGCATTGCCTTCCTGCCACTGTCCTCCCTGTGAAAGCGCAATATCCATACCGGCGTGAACCGCCTTCCGGTCGCCCACGGAATCAAGCACGATGCCTTTCGGGTCGGTGATCAACATGAGTGAGTTCGTGCCGGCCAGGACGTCGGCGGCTTCGGAGAGCGTCGGCGCGGCAGCCTGAAGAAGCTCGCGATTTTTGCGGCGGAGTGATCCAAGGATGTCACTGTCCAGTTGCGGCGCCACGTCGACAGCGAGGTTGACCTTGGAATGACGACATCGCTGCCAGGATTTGATGACGACTTCTCGAACCGGCGAGCGATCCAGCGTTGATCCGGAAACGAAATGTTCCCACGCCTTGCTGACCTCGAAGTCCCGTGCATCCAGGACCTGGAAGGTCGTCCGGAGCTTTCTTTCATCCATTGATAAATGATCGGTCATGCCGCCCACTCCCTCGCTGGCCGCAATTGCTGCGAGAGTTGAAATTGGTCTGTAGGACGGCCATCGCACTGCTTCGGGAAAGGCCAGGCCGTGTCGGTCACCTTCGGGGCGAAGCGCGGCCACGTCACGCTCTTTACGTCGCTTTTCAACGCGAACTCCTCTCACTCGTCGCGAGTCTCTCTTTGCCGGAGACTTCCGCTTTTGATATTCGTCAAAGATACACCGCGCAGCGGCAATGTGGTAGTAATCTGCTACCCCCCTCTCCTCATTCCTTCATCGACCAGATAGGCCAGCGACCGGTAGGATATGCCGGCATGGTCGGCGAGGCCGATTTCGCAAGTCCTGCTGGTCGAATAGCCGCCGCCACATTGTTCCGGTACAGCGTCGGCAAGATGCCGCAGCGCGTGGTCGTTCAGTTCCGGCGTTGTGAAGCCCTTGTCGCCCGCGAAACCGCAGCAGCCGACATCCTCTGGTATCACAACCTGAGAGGCGCAGGCGCGCGCCACGGCCGCAAGCTTGGCTTCGAGGCCCATGCGGCGGCTGCTACAGGTGATGTGAAGCATGACCGGCCCATCCACGGGCGTGATGTCCACCCGTGGGAGGACCAGGTCGTGCAGGAAGTCCGCGATGTCGAGGATCATGAGAGGGCGATCCGTCGCCGCGATCCGGCGGCGCAGCCGGAACGCGCATGGGCTGGTGTCCATCAGGACGGCGCGTGCATCGCCGACGCCGTTCGCCATGATGTCCAGCATCCGGTCCGCCATCTCGTCGGCGGTTTCGATCAGCCCCTTGCTCTCCCACGGCATTCCACAGCACAGGGCATCCGCGCCGGCGGGACAATGAAGCGCGAGGCCAGCGCGCTTGCCCAGCGAACGCACGACATCGGGAAGCTGCCGGGCATCATGGTCCCCGGCAGCAGGTCCCATCACGCGGCTGACGCAGCTCGGGACATAGAGCAGGCTTTCGGGTCCGGACGGCGCGGCGCTTGCGTCGAAGCGCGCGGGCCGCGGCATGTTCCGGGGCATTTGCGGCAGTCTATCACCCGACAGGCTGCGCACGCCGTTGGAGAGCCGGCGCACCGTCTCGCGCCCGACCAGGCGTCCGGCGAGGTCGGCCGCACCAAGGGCGGCACGCACCGTGGCCATGGCCATGTCCATATGACCGGCGATGACGCTGCCGGTGCTGCGCGCCAAAGCGCCGCGGCGCTCGCCCCGATCCTGTTTCATCAGCAGACCGGTTTCTATGCCCACCGGGCAGGCATTAGCACACAGGCCGCAGGCGGCGCAGGTGTCAACGCCGGCATAGGCGAAGAGCCTTTCGAGCTCCTCGGCGTCTTCGCCTGTCTTGCGGCGCCTTGCGATCTCACGCTGACCGACGATCCGCTGTCGCGGCGACAGCGTGAAACCATGCGAAGGGCAGCTCGGTTCGCAAAAGCCGCACTCCATGCATTGATCGACCAGAATGTCGGTCGCCGGCAGCGGTTTCAGGTCCTTCAGGTGGACGTGGGGATCATCGTTGAGGATGACGCCCGGGTTGAGCAGGAATTCAGGGTCGAACAGCGCCTTGATATCCTGCATCAGCGCGTAAGCGCGAAACCCCCATTCCGCTTCGACAAAGGGAGCCATATTGCGCCCCGTGCCATGCTCGGCCTTGAGCGAGCCATCGAAGCGGACGACCATCGAAACCACCTCGTCCATGAACCGACGATAGCGTTCGATTTCAGCGGGCGTGGCGAAATCCTGGGTGAAAACGAAGTGTAGATTGCCCTCCAGGGCATGGCCGAAGACGATCGCCTCGTCATAGCCATGGACGGCGAAGAGACGCTGTAGCTCTCCAGTGGCAGCGGCGAGATGCTCGATGGGGAAGGCGACATCCTCGATGATGACGGTGGTTCCCGGCCGCCGCATCGCGCCCACCGCCGGAAACAGGCCCTTGCGTACTTTCCAGTAGGCATCGGTGATCGCAGGATCGCTTTCGAACTGGATCGGCACGATCGTGTCATGACCGGCAAGGGCTTCGGTGAGGGTCTCTAACTGAGCCGCGAGATTCACGGCATCGTCGGCGCGGGTTTCGACGAGCAACGCAGCCGCATCCGGCCCCACTCCTGCGATATGCGCCGGAATGCCTGGCTTGCCGTCGACCGCACGCAGGGAGGCACGATCCATGAGCTCGACGGCCGCCACCGGCAGCGCCTTCAAAGTGATGACCGCGCGGGCTGCGGCATCGATATCGGCGAACAATAGGAGGGCGCTCGCCTTGAAACTTGCGTCTGCGACGGTGGCGAGCGTCACTTCTGCGATGAAGCCGAGCGTCCCCTCCGATCCGATCATCAGATGCTGGAGGATATCGATCGGATCGGTGAAATCGGTCAGTGCATTGAGGGCGTATCCGGTGGTGTTCTTGATCGCAAATTTGTGCGCGATGCGATCGGCCAGCGCGGTGTTCCCCCGCACCTGCTCTCCCATCTGCCGCAACTCTATCAGCATCGCGCCGTGACTGCGGGTAAAGGCGGCGCGGCTCTCGGCATCACTGGTGTCGAGCAGCGTGCCGTCAGCCAGGATGATCCGCATCGCGATGAGCGTGTGGTAGCTGTTCTGCGTGGTGCCGCAACACATGCCGCTGGCGTTGTTCGCGGCGATGCCGCCGATTTTCGCCGTGGCGATGGAAGCGGGATCCGGGCCGATCTTGCGGCCGTGACGCGCGAGCAGACGGTTGGCGGTGGCGCCGATGACACCGGGCTGCAGCCGGATGGTCGAGCCGTCCGCCGCGACGTCGCTTGTCCGCCAGCCGTCCCCCAACACCATCAATATGCTGTCGCTGATCGCCTGGCCCGAAAGGCTGGTGCCCGCCGCGCGAAAGGTAACGGGTGTCGCGTTCGCCCGCGCGACCGACAGCAGGTGGCACACTTCGTTTTCACTCTCCACGATTGCCACGATCTTGGGGATCAGCCGATAAAAGCTCGCGTCGGTCCCATAGGCAAGCGTGCGGAGCGGATCGGTGATAAGCCGCGTCCGGGGGATGACCCTGGCAAGCTGCCTGTAGGCGTTGTCGTAGCGATCAGACGTCATATCCATCCTGTCCTGGCCACTCGCCATTCAGTGAAATGGGGTGCTTTCCGCGCCGCTCACGAAAAGCACCCCTCGGCAGCGGAGTGGGCGCGATGGCGCTCGCCGATCCGCGCCGATCAGGCCCGGCCGTAGACTTCCGCGCCGCCACCCCGCGCGGGTCCGGCGGTCGGATCGACGCCTTCGGGAAGGTCCACCACGAGCGAATGCGTCGTCAGGATCAGCTTCGCCACCGATATCGCATTTTCAAGCGCCGTGCATGTCACCTTCACCGGATCGATGACACCAGCCTCGAACATGTCGGCGAACGTGCCGTTCCTGGCATCAAAGCCGAACCCGTGCCCCTCCCCGGCGACCCGCGCGACGACGGCGGCACCGTCCTGGCCAGCATTGGTGGCGATGATCGCGAGCGGCTGCTTGATCGCGTCGCGCACCAGCATGACCCCGACCTGCGCGCCGTCGATCGTCTCCTCCACCAGCGGGTCGAGCCGCGCAGCGGCCTGCACGAGCGCGGTGCCGCCCCCGGCCACGACACCTTCGTCGCGCGCGGCGCGGGCCGCGTTCAGACCATCCTCCAGAAGTTGTGCGGTGCGTTTCTGTTCGACCGGCGTGGCGCCGCCGGCGAGCAGCAGGGCGGTGCCGCGCGTGAGCTTGGCCAGCCGGTCGGCAAACTTGTCCCGTTCGATATTCTGCGGCGCCTCGTCCCAAAGCCGCTGGACCAGTTTGCGCCGTCCGTCGATCAGGGCCTTTTCACCGTTGCCGCCCAGGATCACCGTGGAGGATGCGGAGATGCGGGCGCGGGTCGCGTTGCCGAGATCGTCGAGCGTCACATCCTCGATCCGGCCGCCCAAGTCCCGGGCGATCACCCGTCCACCGGTCATGATCGCGAGATCCTCCATCATCGCCTTTCGCCAATGACCGAATTCCGGCGGATTGATCGCGACCACCGTGCCGCGCCCCTGAAGGCGGGCCTGCATCACAGCGGCGATGACGTCCGGGGCGATCTCGTCCGCCACGAGCAGCAACGGCCGTCCGCTCGCCTTGAGCTGATCAAGAATGCGCAGGATCGGTTCGGCTGCGGGTACCTTATGGTCGGTCAACAGGATGGCGGGATTGTCGAGTTCGGCAGCGAGGCTCGAACTGTCGGTTGCCATATGGTGGGATACGAAGCCGCGATCGAGGACGAGCCCTTCATCCACCTCCAGCCGCGTCGGTGAACCGGCAAGGGCATATTCGATATGGACGACGCCCTCGGAGCCAACCCGTTCCAAGGCTTCGGCGATCAGCTCACCCAGCGCCGCTTCGGTGGCGGCGACATTGGCGACCATTCGCAGTTCGCCCTGCCGCACCGGGCGCGCACTGTCGCGCAGCGCCTTGAGGACGACGTCGCGCGCCTGGTCGATACCCGCTATGACATCGACCGCCTTATGGTCGCGCTCGACCAGCTTGACGCCGTCCTGAACGAGCGCGTTGGCGAGTGCGGTCGCGGTCGTAGTGCCGTCGCCTGCAGTTTCGTTGGTCTGGGCCGAGACTTCGCGAACGACCTGCGCGCCCAGATTCTCGAACCGGCACGGCAATTCGATCTCGGCCGCGATGCTGACGCCGTCGCGCGATACAAGCGGCGTTCCGATCGGCCGGTCCATGATAACATTGGTTCCCTTGGGTCCGAGCGTGCCGACGACGGCGCGGGAAAGCTGGTCTACGCCGCGCGCGAGCGCGGCGCGGGCTTCGGCATCGTAAAGCATGATCTTGGCCATCTATCTTCTCCTGTACGCCCCGCCGTCCATTGGCGTGGGGTCGCTTATCGTGGGGCAGTGAGCGCCGGCGGAGCGGCCGCCGATGCGATATCGCTTCATTCAAATCGGCGGTTCACTCGTATTGGAGCGCCTCATCCATGTCGCCGAACAGGATGACGGTGTTCTCGTCGACCATCACCATCCGGCCATAATGGGTGGAGGTGGATATCTCGAAGATGTGCGGGGTCATCTCGCGACCGAGCGCCTCACTGATCTCGGCCATATCGAAGACGATCTTGCCCTCCCCATCGACGCGGATCATCGCGGGGAGATAGGTCACCTTGATCCCCGGACGCTGTTCCAGGATTTCGGCGATGCAGCGCGCCTCGACGCTGTCGTTCATCGTCACGCCGCACTGGTGCGATATAGTGCGTTCCTGTGTGATGTCCTTCAGAGGCGTGAAGAGTTGCTGTTCGGTGGTAACGGCCATGTCCTGTGTTCCTTTCCTGGAGCGATTATTCGGCGGGCTCGGCGATCTGGAGTTCCGGCATCGGAATCTGCGTGGAAAAGACGCCGATCTCCGATACGATCGCCTGCAGGCGGTTGATCGCCGAAGCGTAGGCTTCGGCGAATTGGGCAGCCTTCACACGCGGCTGCGACCAGATCGGCTGAAGATCCAGCGCGGCCTGAGTGGCGATCGGCGAATATTTGTCGAACCAGCCCTGCAGCAGCTGTCGGTTAGCCTCGCCATAAGCGGGATCGCGCACCAGGAGAGCAAACAGTTCGACCGTGTTGGCGAGATTGCGCTCATAGTCCGCTTCCGCCGCGGAGATCACGGCAGGAGAGGAATAGTCGTTCTGGGCCGCGGCGAGCTGCATGACGAAGCCGGAGCGGAACAGCTCGCCGACCAGCGGCTCGAACAGCACGTTGACGATGAAATACTGCTCAAGGAAATCGCCGGCGCCGCGCGCGGATTCAACAAGTTCGCGCGCCTTCTGCCAGACCGGATTTTCCAGCCAGTTGCGCTTGCCCGCGTCGACGTCGAAGCCTTCGATATCGAGCCCGATCTCGCCCAGATACAGCGTCAGATCCTGCGCCAACCTCAGCTTGTAGGACGAGTTGGTCAGGATCGCATTGTTGACCATCTGGGTATAGCCGTAGCGCTGAGCGTGCATCAGAGCGGTGCCGAGACCATATTCGGCGTGCTTGAAGGCTCCCAGATGATCCTGCAGCACCTTCACCCAGGCCTTGTCGAAACGCTTGGGTGCGCCAGCGCGGCGGGCATTGTCGATCACATTCTTGACCATGCCGCAGATGGTGGACTGGCGCTGATAGTGCGTGCGTTCCCATTCCTGATCGGGCGCGCGGTACTGGTGCCAGTCGCTGCTCTTGATGGACGTCCAGTCCTTGGAATAAGTCGGCGTGCCATCTCCAAAGGAAATGATCCAGTCCTGGAGCAAATAGCGCTCAGGGTCCGGCTGGACGTCGACGGTGACGTCTTCATAATGGGTCGCCTTGCGACCCTTGGGCTCATAATAATTATAAGCCCGGCTATCGGACCCCGGAAAGGTCTTCGCGCCCGCGGCCGCGGACTTCTGCTCAGGTTCAAGCACTTGTACAGACATCGTCATCTCCCTTTCTGTCAGGCATTGCGCCTCATGGTTGCGTCGCGGGTGTGAACTTGTCGAAATAGATCCGTGCCGGATCGACGTCGGCCATCTGCAGGATAGGCAGCGCCGCATCGATCATCGGCGGCGGGCCGCAGCTATAGGCGTCCGCTTCCTCGGTATCGTCCATTTCGAGCAGGTGACGGCGAAGGACGTCGTGGATGAAGCCCGTCTCACCGGCCCATCCGTCGCCATCCTCGGGGTGCGACAGGGCCGGAATGAATTTGAAGTCGGGCATGCGCGCCTCAAGATCGGCGAAGATCTCGAGCGCGAACAGATCCTGTACGGTACGGGCGCCATAGAAGAAGCGCACCGGTCGCGTTTCGCCACTTGCCGCCTGATCGAGCAGGATCGACATCAGCGGCGCCATCCCCGAACCGCCGCCGACGAGGACCATCGGTCCGGTGCGTTGCTCGCGGCGGAAGCAGGAACCATAAGGCCCCTTGACCGTGATCGTGTCACCGATCTTCGCTTGCGCGATCGCGGTGGAAAAGGCGCCGCCGGGATATTTCTTGATGATGAATTCCAGACGGTCGGGTTCGCTGGGCGCGTTGCCCATCGAATAGGAGCGCGTGATTTGCGCGCCGTGGAGCGTCAGGTCGGCGAACTGGCCGGCCCAGAATTTCATCGGCTCTTCGAGATCTATGGCGATGCGCACAATATCGTGCGTGAGCGGTTCGACGCCGGCAAGCCGGCCAGGGAACGCCCTGACCGCAATCGAGCGCGACAGGAGATCCTCGTCATAGTTGAGCAGCTCGACTTCGATATCGCTGTAGACGAGGGTCCGGCACAGCAGCACCTGGCCGCTTTCCTTTTCCGGGTCGGACAGGGCGAAGGTCGAATATTTGAGCAGCTCCACATCCCCTTCATTGAGGATGCATTTGCAGGCGGAGCATTGCCCTTCCTTGCAGCCGTGCGGCAGGGCGACGCCCTGGCGGAAGGCGGCGTCAAGCACGGTCTCGCCCTCCTCCACCTCCATCTCGATGCCGACCGGCTCCAGGCGCACCTTATGCACCGCTGGCCTGGGCTGAAGCATTTCCTGTCCCATTTTTGTTCTCCACGAGGTAGTCGCTAAGGGGCTCGGAGAGGCGGGACATACCCGCCTCCCCGGTCCGCGGCCGAGAGATCAGATCCGGCGGATCGTGAATCCCTTGCGATAGTCCTCGACATGCCTGGCCCGCGCCTCGGGCGTCAGTTCGCGCAGCGCCAGCAACGGGCTGCGGATGGTGTGACCGCGGACATGGTCGAGGGTCCACATGTCCTTCTCCTCGAACGACATGTGCGGCTGCGCGATCAGCGTCTTGCCGTCGGGCCGCACGAAGCCCATGTCGACGATGGCGTCGGCGACGTCCCACCCGTCATAGACTTCCTCCCACTGGCGGCGACCGGAAAAGCGGCCCATCGCCGGTGTCGGGCGCCCCTGATACTCGCCCGCAAAGGCTTCCTTGTGGGTCCAGCGGTCCACTTCGCTGGCATAGGTGAAGAGCTCGCCGTCTACCTCGTCGACGCAGAAATCCTCGCGGATGACGGCCGGCACGAGGCTTGACCAGCAGCGATGCGGATAGACGTAGCCGGTGTCGGCGAAGGTGATCAGTTCGCTGCCGGGCTTGGAGAGCTTTTCGTAATTCTCCCACCAGGCGCCGAATTCATTGTACCAGCCCGGATATTTCGCCTCGAACCATTCGAAGTCGCGCTCGGTCTGCGCCTCGATCCGCCAGAAATTGGCCCACCAGCCGGCCGAGAAGAACTGCGCGACCTTGTGGACATAGCCCTTCTTGACGATCGAATCGAACGCCTCGTGGACATCGTCGTGATGAATCTTGATGCCGTATTTCTCCAACGGCAGCATGTAGGTGCGATAATAGTCCTCGAAGATCCAGCGGTGCCAAAGCTCCGCATAGCTCTCCTTGTTCTTGTCGCGATTCTTGGTGCCATATTCGATGATCGTGCCGATCGCGGCGTCGACAATCATGTGGTTCTGCCAGAAGGAATAGCGGATATCGCGCTCCAGCAGCAGGTGGTTGTCAGGCTCCTTGAGCACCGACATCAGCATCGAGTGACCGTTGCCGATATGGCGGCTCTCGTCGCTCTGGACCGACAGGAACACTGTCGGCAACGCATAATCACCGTTGCGCGCGGCCTCCGACGGCATGGCGACGAACAGGGTGTTGGTGAAGGCCGTTTCGGCCGCGACCTGGAGATAGATGTTCGACGCGGTGATCGCATCGCCGGTCAGGAAGGCCTCGCCGAACTGGCGGCCGATCGTAGTGGCGTAGCATTTGCCGAACGCCTTTTCGGTGATGTCGAACCCGGCGGGATCGATATAATTCTCCATGTACCATTTTTTGAGGTTCATCTGGATGGTGGAGTGGCGGAACTCGTCCACCATTTGCATCGTGAACCCGGTACGAAGATGATCGCCCGGGGCAAGCTGTCCGAGCGTCGCCATCGAGCGGGCGGCCGAAATTTCGGGAAACGGGATGATCGCCAGGAACAGCTTCATCCACTCGATCCAGCGCGGCTCGACATTGCGGAACATGTCGCCGCGCAGCGCCGCGTCGAGCGCGCCATAGACGCGATTGTCCTTTTCCTCCTGCATGGGGAAATAGGAGCGAAGCACCTGCTTCATCGGATCACGGGGGGGCTTGCTGATCTTGTAGTCGGTCGGGAACGCCATCGCGTCCTGGACATAGGACGGCGTCCAGCCCAGATCGGCGATCAGGCGGGTGGCCTCGCTGATACTGATGCCTTTCTGGCTCGTAATCTTGTTGAGTGTCAGTGCCTCGGTCATCTTTGATCTCCTTTCCCTTGCCCGATCGGCCGGCGGGCATGTGCAGCGCGGTTGCGGCGGCGCGCTTCCGTCGAGCGCAGCGTCCACTTGGGGCTGTCTCGCAATGTGCGTGCCAACTCGTCGGATTGTTGATTTTGCGGCGATCTCGAGATGGATCAGCTGAGCGCGCGTTCCACGATGCGACAGCTCGTGACACATTTGTGTCGCGCGGATGACGCAGGGCTGTTCCCATTGGAGGAACCCGACACACTCCAGCCGATCCTGTGGCAAGAACCGGAAAAGCCCGGTTTTACGCCGCACCCCGCCCCGCGCGAACATAGCTTTTCGCGATTGGCACGAGCTTTGCTGAACAGTCCTTCAAGGCCCGCACCGGGCGGATATCAAAAATATTCGAGAGGGATTCATGCAAACCGCCACCCTGTATCGCTACCGCTGGAAGTTCATCAGGATCGGACTCATTCTCGGTTTCTTCGCGATCGCCAAGATCAGCCAAAGCCACGCTCAGTCGGTGCCGCCATCCGCACCGCCGACGGGTGCGCGCCTGTTCACCCAGCAATGCGCGGCCTGTCATTCGATGAAGCCCGGCGAGATACGCGTGGGACCATCCCTTGCCGGAATCGTCGGCAAGACAGCGGGCAAACAGCCCGGCTTCGGCTATTCGCCCGCGCTCAAGCGCAGTCCGATGAAGTGGAATGCCGTGAACCTCGATCGCTGGCTCGCGGACTCCAACGCGGCCGTCCCGGGAAGCGTCATGAACTATCGGCAGGCTGACGCGACGAAGCGCCAGGCGCTCGTCACCTACCTCACCACCGGCAAGTAAAGAGGCATCGCCTGACATGGCCAAGATAATTCATTCGATGATCCGCGTGCTCGACGAGGAGACATCAACCGCTTTCTATCGCGATGCACTCGGTCTCGAAGTCGCGGATCGATTTCCTTTCGACGATTTCACGCTGGTCTATTTGCGGAACCCGGAGAACGACGTGGAGATCGAACTCACGGTAAACGATGATCGGACCGAGCCCTATACGCATGGCGACGGCTATGGCCATGTCGCAGTGGCTGTCGCGGACCTCGACGCCGAGCATGCCAGGATGGAAAAGCTCGGCATCGCGCCCCAGCCCATCAAGGAATTCTTCCGGGAGGGCGCGCTGATGGCCCGCTTCTTCTTCATCGCCGACCCGGACGGATACAAGATCGAAGTGCTGCAGCATCACGGACGATACCGCTGAGCAGCCTCTCGACCGTCGCCACAACAGGAAACCCGGGAGGGGTTGCATGAGACTCGTAGACAAGACCATAAAATTGAACCGGAGAGCATTTATCGGCCGCTCCGCGGGGGCGGCCGCGCTGGCAGGCATCGTCGGGACATTTTCCGATCGTGGCGCCTTTGCGGCAACGCTCAAGACCGTGACGCCGGCCACAGCGCCGACCCTGGTGAAGGTCGCGCGCGACCTCTATCCGCACGACCGGCTTCCCGACGCCTATTATGAGAATGCGGTCGCCGCCATCGACACCAGCGTCGCCGCGGAGGCGGCAAGCAAGACCCTGCTGACCGATGGCGTGGGGTTGCTCGACGCGGCTGCGATGAAGCTGAAGGGGAGCCCCTATGTGGCCGTCGCGTCCGAGGCCGATCGCATCACGGTGCTCAAGTCGATCGAAGGCACTCCGTTCTTCGCGCGGATGCGTTCCGAGATGGTCACCGCGCTCTACAACCAGCCTGAGGTATGGACCCAGCTTGGCTACGAGGGCTCTTCGGCCGAGCAGGGCGGATATATCCACCGGGGCTTCAACGACATCGACTGGCTGCCCGCCTGAGTGCGGCCCGACAAGAGGATAAGCATATGGCTACCAAATTCAGCCTGAACGACGACAGCGTCGTCGTGGTCATCGGTTCGGGCGCGGGCGGCGGCACATTGTCTAACGAGCTCGCGCAGAAGGGGATCAAGGTGGTCTGCCTGGAGGCCGGCAGCCGCTACGAGATCCCAGACTTCATCAACGACGAATGGGAGAGCTTTGCTCAACTCGCCTGGCGCGACAAACGCACCACCTCGGGAAGCTGGCGCGTCGCAAAGGATTTCCCCAACCTGCCGGCGTGGATCGTAAAGGCGGTGGGTGGCACGACGACCCATTGGGCGGGCGCATCGCTGCGGTTCCAGGATCATGAGTGGAAGGCGCGCTCGACTTACGGCGACATTCCCGGCGCCGCGCTGCTCGACTGGCCGATCACGGCCGAGGAAATGGCCCCCTGGTATGCCAAGGCCGAGTTCAAGATGGGGACGACCGGAACGAACGGCATTCCCCGTTTGCCCGGGAACAACAATTACAAGGTCCTGGCCGCCGGCGCACAAAAGCTCGGTTACAAGGAATTCCATACTGGCAATATGTCTATCAACAGCCAGCCGCGCGATGGTCGCGGCAGCTGCCAGCAGATCGGTTTTTGTTTCCAGGGGTGCAAGTCGGGCGCGAAATGGTCGACGCTCTATACCGAGATTCCTAAGGGCGAGGCGACCGGCAATCTGGAAGTTCGTCCTGAATCGCAGGTGATCCGTATCGAGCATGATGCGCGCGGCAAGGTAACGGGCGTCGTCTATGCCGACACGACCGGTGCCATGCATCTGCAAAAGGCGCGCATCATTGCGGTGGCCGGCAATTCGATCGAAAGCGCACGCCTGCTGCTCAACTCGCAAAGCAACCTGTTCAAGGACGGGCTGGCCAATGGCTCGGGTCATGTCGGGCGTCACTATATGCGCCACACGACCGGGTCCGTCTACGCCGTGTTCGACAAGCCGGTGCATATGTATCGCGGCACGACGATGGCCGGCATCGTGCGCGATGAAGCACGCAACGATCCAGCGCGCGGCTATGTCGGCGGGTTCGAGCTGGAGACGATTTCGCTCGGTGTGCCATTCACTGCGGCTTTCCTCAGTCCCGGGGCGTGGGGACGCGATTTTTCGTCGGTACTGGACAGTTATGATCATATGGCCGGCCTCTGGATTGTCGGCGAGGATCTTCCCCAAGCGAACAACCGCGTCACGCTGAACGGCTCCGAGAAGGACCGTTTCGGCATGCCGATCGCCAATGTCCACTATGACGACCATCCCAATGACGACGCGATGCGCACCCATGCCTATCGTCAAAGCACGGCGCTTTACGAGGCCGTCGGCGCCAAACGCACTATCCTGACGCCGCCCTATCCCTCGACCCACAATCTGGGCACCAACCGGATGAGCGAAAAGCCGGATGACGGAGTGGTCAACAAGTGGGGACAGGCCCATGAGGTAAAGAACCTGTTCGTGTCCGACGGTAGCCAGTTCACGACAAGCGCTGCAGAAAACCCGACCCTCACCATCGTCGCCCTCGCCATCCGTCAGGCCGATCACATCGCCGGGCTCATGGCGCGCAACGAGGTTTGAGAAAGGGCGCGCCCCGCGCCTGGGCTGCGGGCAGGAAGGACGGCACGATGCACGGGCCTGACATGGCAAAGGGATGGCGCCGGGAACGGCCGGCGCCATCGCTGATGGAGGTTTTTCGGAGCGTTCCGGTCGAGGGCCGCGGCTGGCGCAGACTATGCTCATTTCTCGGCCCCGGCTATCTTGTGGCCGTCGGCTATATGGATCCGGGTAACTGGGCTACCGACCTCTATGGCGGGTCTGCATTCGGCTATACATTGCTGTCGGTCATATTGCTGTCGAACGTCATGGCCATGCTGCTGCAGCATCTCGCGGTCCGACTGGGCATCGCTACCGGACGCGACCTGGCGCAGGCCTGTCGCGATCATTTCTCAAAGCCGGTCGCGCTGCTGCTGTGGGTCATGTGTGAACTCGCGATATGCGCATGCGATCTTGCCGAGTTGATCGGCACGGCGATCGCGCTCCAGCTGCTGTTCGGTATCCCGCTGCTCTGGGGCGTCGCGCTGACCGGACTAGACGTCCTGCTGATCCTGCTGCTGCAACGCTGGGGCTTCCGGCTGGTCGAGGCATTTGTTCTCGCGCTGCTGGTGACGATCTTCACCTGCTTTGTGATCGAGATGGTCCTCGCTTCACCGGACTGGTCTGCGGTTATGCAGGGGTTTGTGCCGCGCCGCGAGATCGTGACCAATCCCCTCATGCTCTACATAGCGGTGGGGATCATGGGCGCCACCGTGATGCCCCACAATCTCTACTTGCATTCGTCGATCGTTCAGACACGCGCTTATGACGAAACGCCAGCTGGGCGCCGTGAGGCCGTGCGCTTCGCGACGATCGATTCGACCCTTGCATTGCTGTTCGCGCTGTCGATCAATGCTGCGATCCTGATCCTGGCCGCAGCCACTTTCCATGGTTCGGGCCGCATCGTCATCGAAATCCAGGAAGCGCATCGTCTGCTCGCACCTGCACTGGGCGCCTCTGTCGCGGCAACCGCCTTTGCGCTGGCGCTGCTTGCATCGGGACAAAATTCCGCGGTCACAGCAACGCTGGCAGGCCAGATCGTTATGGAGGGCTTTCTTTCGATCCGGCTGCCACCCTTCTTCCGCCGGATGATCACGCGTGGCATCGCGCTCGTCCCGGCGCTGTTCGTAACGGCATGGTATGGCGAGCGGGCAACTGCCAAACTGCTGGTGCTGAGCCAGGTGGTGCTGTCCGCGCAACTGCCGTTCGCGGTTGTTCCACTTGTGCTTTTCACCGCGAACCGTGGGAAGATGGGCGCATTGGTCATTCCCCGATGGCTTGCCTGCTCCACTTGGGGCATCGCGGGCGTTATCATTGTCTTCAACGCCAAATTGTTATGGGATTTAGCTACAGGCGCATGACTCACAGTGCTTCTATGATTGTGACATTAGCGATGCCACCACCTTCACACATGGTCTGCAGGCCATATTTTTTGCCCCGGGCGCGCAATGCATGCACCAAGGTTGCCATCAGTTTGCCACCGGTTGCGCCGAGCGGATGTCCAAGTGCGATGGCGCCACCATTGATATTGAGCTTTTCAGGATCTGCTCCGATCTCGCGCAGCCAGGCGAGCGGGATCGGCGCGAAAGCTTCATTGACCTCGTAAAGATCGATATCATCGATCGACAGGCCCGCACGCGCAAGCGCTTTGCGCGTGGCCGGAATCGGCTCTTCCAGCATGATGACCGGGTCGCCTGCTGTCACCGTGACATTCACGATACGTGCGAGCGGTGTTAATTCAGGACTACAGACGAACCGTCACACAAATTTGGCTGGCATTCGCAGCGGATATTTTGCCGCCCTCCTGTAGCAGTTTCATGGTTCCGATCGATTCCAACACGGCGTCGTACCTCATGCCCTCAACCTTGACATGAAGTTCCCCCATCAACGAGCAGTGGGATCACTACCCGATCAAACGCGCTGTTCTGCGTTGCTCTGGCGCTTGCTGATGGCTTTCGTGGAGCAACGTGAATATCGTTTTCGTCATTAGCCATAACGGCTGCAAGAAAACAGCGTAGCAGCAAGATTCCCCTAGTCGACTACAAGATGGGGCAATCGATATGAGCCACCTCGCCATGGCGTGGACGTATACGAAATTAATTTTCGTCCAATTGAAATCCCCTGCGTATTCCGCTACGCGGAGTCGCTAAAGAACGCCAAGACGGCGTCGACAAAGGAGGAGGATTTCGCGTGAACACACGTGGGTGTCAATCGGCGTGCAAACGGGACCCCTTATCGGCGCGCAAAAGGGACCCCCTGTCAGGATGGCGGAGCGTTGATGTGACGGGCTTCCTTGCGCTGCGCGCGGCGTAGGGAGGGCGTAGCCCGACCGGAGGCGCGCGCAGCGCAAAACATCTTCTAATTGATCGGTGCTGGGGGGGATCAGCTGCGGTTTTTGAAGCGCCAGCTGTCATTGCCGGTCTCGACGATGTCGCAATGATGGGTGACGCGGTCGAGGAGCGCGGTGTGTTGAGTTGCACTGAGAAGTGACCCGGGATTTTCATTGAGAAGTGACCCGGGTGGGCGTGGTTGATGTGCTGCCTGCGACGAGCAGGGTCAAGCGGGTGATTTGTCCTTTCTGGATTTTGGGGCGGCGGAACTGGCTCTGAAGCGGAAGCTGTCATTGCCGGTTTCAAGGATATGGCAATGATGCGTGAGGCGATCCAGCAGGGCGGTGGTCATTTTGGCATCGCCAAAGATACTGGACCACTCGCTGAAGCTCAGGTTGGTGGTGATAACAACGCTGGTCCGCTCATAGAGTTTGCTGAGCAGATGGAACAGCATGGCCCCGCCTGAAGGGCTGAAGGGTAGATATCCCAGCTCATCAAGGATGACGAGGTCGAGGCGCAACAGACGCTCGGCCAACTGGCCCGCCCTGTTTGCGGCCTTTTCCTGCTCCAACGCATTGACCAGATCGACAGTAGAGAAGAAGCGGATCTTTTTGCGGTGATGCTCAACCGCCTGGATGCCCAAAGCCGTCGCGATGTGGCTTTTGCCGGTGCCTGGTCCGCCGATCAGTACGACGTTGTCGGCGCTATCCATAAAGTCACCACGGTGAAGTTGACGCACGAGCGCCTCGTTGACCTCACTGACGGCAAAGTCGAAGCCTGCCAGATCCTTGTAGGCCGGGAACCGGGCTGCCTTGATCTGGTAAGCAATGGACCTGACCTCGCGCTCGGCCATTTCCGCTTTGAGAAGCTGGGAGAGGATCGGAACGGCAGCGTCAAAGGCTGGCGCGCCCTGCTCGATCAGATCGCCGGCGGCTTGCGCCATGCCATACATTTTGAGGCCGCGTAGCATGACAACCACAGCGGCGCTGGCGGGATCATGACGCATGGCGTAACGTCCTCAGCGTGTCGTAGCGTTCGACATCGGCCACAGGCTCCTGGGCGAGGCGCAGGGCTTGCGGGGCATCGATTGGGGATGCCGGTGGAGCCTTGCCATCGATCAGGCGGTGCAGAACATTGAGGATGTGGGTTTTGGTCGGCACCCCGGCTTCAAGGGCCAGTTCGACTGCGCTGAGCACAGCCTGCTCGTTATGCTGTAGAACAAGGGCGAGGATTTCCGCCATCTCCCTGTCACCACCAAGCCGCTTGAGCAGATGCCCCTGCAGTTGCCGGAAGGCTTCGGGCATTTCCAGGAATGGCGCCCCATTGCGCAAAGCGCCAGGCTTGCGCTGAACAACTGCCAGATAGTGCCGCCAGTCATAGATCGTCTGCCCCGGCTTCTGGTGAGAGCGGTCGATAATCCGGTTGTGCTCGCACAAGATTTGCCCCTCGGCCGCGATGACCAAGCGATCAGGATAGACCCGCAGGCTCACTGGCCGGTTCGCAAAGGAAGCAGGCACGCTATAGCGATTGCGCTCGAACGCGATCAGGCAGGTGGGCGACACGCGCTTGGTATGCTCGACAAAGCCATCGAAGGCCCGACCCATCGGCATCAGGCTGATAATCTCAGCGGCGTGCACATCGGCAACTGTGCCGGGCAGGACGCCATGCTGGATTTCTCCCCATTGTGCGATGCACCGCTCTTCCAACCAGGCATTGAGGGCGTCAAGATCTGGGAAGTTGGGCATTGGCTGCCATAACCGTCGACGTGCATCCTGAACGTTTTTCTCGACCTGGCCTTTCTCCCAGCCTGAGGCCGGATTGCAAAAATCCGTCTCGAACAGGTAGTGGCTGGCCATGGCAGCGAACCGCGCATTGACCTGTCGGACTTTACCCTGGCCGATCCGGTCTACAGCCGTCTTCATATTGTCGAATATTCCACGCTGAGGCACGCCGCCCAGCACCCGGAAAGCCTGTGTCAACGCATCGAACAACATCTCGTGGGTTTGAAGCAGGTAGGCTCGCGTAATGAACGCCCGACTGTGGGAGAGCTTGGTATGGGCCACCTGCAGCTTGACAGGTCGGCCATTCAGAAGGGCGTAATCTTCACTCCAATCGAACTGAAAGGCCTCACCGGGCTGGAAGATCAGCGGTACGAATGTGCCGCGCCCACTGGTTTGCTTTTCATATTGGCGTTCGGCCTTCCACGCTCGAGCAAAGGCGGCAACACGGCCGTAGGATCCCTCGAAGCCCAACTTAACCAGATCTGCATGTAGCTGCTTGGCTGTTCGCTTCTGCTTGCGCGACTTGCCGGATTCCACCCGCAGCCACGTCGTCAATTTTTCGGCAAACTGATCAAGCTTGCTCGGCCGTTTGGGAACCTTGAACGTCGGCTCCACCGCGTCATCGCGCAGATATTTGCGGATCGTGTTGCGCGATAATCCAGTCCGTCGCCTGATCTCGCGAATGGGAATGCCTTGCCGAAAATGCCAGCGGCGGATCACACTGAGTAAGTCCATGTCGATCACTCCGATGCCTCCTGACTGTTAGCCAGGGGCGAGGAAAACATGGGTCAATTCTCAGTGAAAACTTATAACCCTCCCGGGTCACTTCTCAGTGCAACTCAACAGCGGGACTTTGCACCCGAGTCCAAGTTATCGAGTGCCGCAATCTCGCCAGCCTTCGTTTTCATTAAAGGGACGTAGCGGTAGATACCGGCGGCGGCCGTACCAGGAGCAAATGCGTCGTCGGATCGAAGAGGCGCGGTGGCCATATCAAGATTCCTTTATGTCCCTATTGAAAGGAGCCTTGACCAGCGAACCTACTACCAGTAGAAGAATTCGCGAACCTCGGCAGCGCTCCTCCAACAGGATCGTTGCTTCACCAGAAGCCGCTTTGGGGAATCTCACCTCCCCGGGGCGGCTTCTGCGTTGTAGGCGTGTGTTGCTCTACATCATCAAAATAGTGCGTTCGTTACTTGGCCGTCAACCGGACTCGGCATCGGCCACTGACCCTTCGTCTTGCAATTCGTGTGGTTTAACTGCGCAAAGGGCCAACGACGCGCGAATTTCTGCGGCTTTCGCGCATTGCAACAAGCCCAAAAATTATTTTTTTACCACAACATATTGATTGCAAAATCGCCATTTTGAGCGGGTACCGACTACATATTGTATGCCGTGAGACGGCGAATCCGAGGGCCAGACCCGGCGGATTGTTGTTCGAACCGCTGGATAAGCCTTCGCCGATTCGGCGCTGACTGCCCCAATCAGTAAGCTGAAGGTGCGGGTCTCGATCAATCTCAAGGTACCGCTTCTATGGGCGATTTACCTCGTCGACATCAGCGCTTTGGTCGGTCAAGTCTTGGACGATCCAGCTGTACCGACAAAGGCCCGTCGTCTTGTCACTCAATGGGCGCTTAAGCGCGATCTGCTGGACTGGGGCAGGTTGTTGACCAAGGCGTTCCCCAGCTATTCGGACCCCGCGAGGACATCGACCTCATCAAGCCGGATATTGGCCATTCGCGCCAGCATCGAGCCGACATGGCCGAGCGTCTCGATCAGCTTGTCCGAGCGCGTGGCGGTCAGGCGACGACCGCCAATTTATCCTCGCGCGGTCTGGTGACCGGCGACTGGCTCCAGGTCACACCGCCGCGGCCCTGACCTTCAAGGCGCAGCGTGGTGCACGCCACCTGGTTGGCGCGGAATTTGCGCTGGAGGAACTCAACCTGTGCCAGGTCATGGCTCGACATCAGGATCTGATAGTCGCGGTCGCGCACGAGATTGCTCATCAGATCCGCAAAGGCGGCGGCGTGAATCGCGTCATTATGCTGGAGCGGGTCGTCGAGGATGAGTGCGCGCCACCGCGACCAGGGGAAGGTGAGGCTGGCCGCACAGAGGAGGCTGACCGCGAGCGCCGCCATCTGGCCCTCGCTGTGGACTAGCGAGGGGTCGACCTTGTGCAGATCGGTTGGCATCTCGCCCGTCTTCCTCGCGGACTGGATCACGCGTCGGGCCTTAACCTCGAGTGCGATGCCGATCCGCGGATCGCATAGGATCGCCGCGTTGATCCGATCCATCAGCTCCCCGAGGGGCCGGATATAGTCGGTATCGAACTGGCTGAGCTTGACCTCGATGGCGCGGCTCGATGCCCAAGCGATCTGCCTAGCCCGTTCGATCCGCTCGAGGCGCTCTGTGAGCTCGCGGCTCCGCGTCTCGCCGCCCTGCCGCAATTTGTCCCGGCTACTGTTGGGGGCCATGTCGAGCAGCGCGCGCAGATCCTCGAGCAGCTGCCGGTGCTGTTGTCGACGATCCCACCCCATTTCGGCCATTCGCAACCGGCTGAGGCGCGCTTCAGCTTCCGCCAACTGTTTGCCGTCAGACGCGGTCTTTTCCTCGGCCATTCGAATCTGGTTGAGGTCGGGGAGTGGCCCGAAGATCTGCAACTCGGCCCAGTCGGTCAGGTTGGCCTCGAGTTGCTGCCCTAGCACCGTTTCGCGCTCGGCCAGTTCGGTTACGCGTGCGGTACGGACCGCGATATCGGTGTCGAGCTGGGCGAGGCGCGTTTCAAAGGCGGTGAGGTCGGTTTCCAATTGCCGAAAGGAAGTGGTCGCCGCGTTGGTCTCGGCCATCGCCGCTTCGAGCAACGTCGCCATGTCCGCCGTGGTGGGATCGCCGCCCGCCACGACCTGACCGAGCGCGTTCTCGACGTCAGCGTTGCGCCTCTCAAGCTGAGCCTGGAGGTCGATGAGAGTTGTCCGTGCGGCATCAAGAGCGCGCTGAACACGGTCGCGCTCCCGCCGTCGGGTATCGGCCTGCCGCCGAAGCTGACCGCCGCCTAGCCAGCGATGGCGCGCCCAGTTGCGGCGGCGTTTGATGCGGCTCGCCAGTCGGTTGGCACGGGCGACAACTTGCTGTTTGCGGTCGTCGATCGACAGGGCTTGATCGAGCGCGAGTCCGCTTAGGCGTTTTATCAGCGCGGCCTGGTGGTCGCGGGCCGCGCCTTCCTGCACCATCAGCTCGGTTCGTTGCCGCTCGTGTGCAACCAGGCCGTCGAGGTGCGCCTTTGCTTCGCGGCTATGCTCGGCGCTCGTCTGCGCAGTGCGCTCTTGGGCAAGCAGAGCGGGGGATAGCCGATCGGCGGCCGCATCGATCTGGGCTCTCAGCGCGTCCGCACTCGGGAAGGTGGTGGCGCAAAGCGGGCATGCGCAGGACGCGGGATTGACATGCGCGATCACCGCCGCCAGCGCTGTCGACAGTGCATCGGTGCTCGCTGTTAGGGCGCTGAGCGCTGCCGCCTGATTGCGCGCGGTCTCCTCGGCGGCGAGCGCCTCCGCTCTGGCGCGAGGCAGCGCATCGGCAAGATTGGGATGGCCCTGGGCGATCGCGGCGATCGCCTCGCGCAGCTCGGTCAATCTCGCGGCGTTGGCCGCTAGTTCGTCGAGCGCGGGCAAGGCATCGCAGATAGCGGCAAGCTCGGAGTCCAGCGCATCGGCCTCGTCGGTAAGCCGGCTGACAATATCCATCGCTCTGCGATCGCGTCGGTCGCCGTGATCGAGCTTGGCGCGCTCGGCGTTGAGCTGGTTAAGCTTCTGATCGGCCTCGTTTAGTGCCGTCTCGGTTTTGGTCAGCGCTGCCCGGCTGGCCTGCAGCGCGAACAGTCGCATCGAACGCCGGGTCTTATCGTCGACGATAAGCCGCTGCTGGGCCACGGCGGCTGCGCGGGCAGCGCGCTCGGTTTCAGCTTCGCTGCGCGCTAAGTTCAGCTGATCACGCTGCGCCTGGGCTTCGCGCACGCCTGCCGCGTTGGCGATGCTTTCGGTCTCGATGCGCCCGCGTTCGGTTAGCAGCTGACGCGCGCGTACCGCACGCCGGGCAATCTCGCGGCCCGCCTCGCCGATCCTCGCGATCAGCTGATCGGGCTGCTCGAAGGCCATGGCGGGGGACCCTATCTGCCGGCCTATCGCTGACGGGGCGATGTCGATCAATAGGCCTGCGATCGCCCGGCGCTCAGTTGCCACATCGTCCGGTGTCAGCGCCCCCATCTTTTGCGATTCGTTAAAAAGGATAATTTCCTGGGCGAGCAGATCAGTGAGGATCGTCACATCCTTGCGGACGAAATTGGCCTGCCGGTTGAAAGCATTGCCCATCACCGAGACGCCAGTTCCATGCAATGTGTCGCTGATCGTCTGGATTTCATTGCTCTGCGCGGCCTCGCGGAGGATGTCGAACCGGTCGCGCGGTTCGCGGTGGGTCAACCGCGAGATGGTCGACTGGCCAAGAAAATGGGTGAGGAGGAGATGATGATCGAGCGAGGAGATCGCGCGTTTCCAGTTCGGATCGCGCAGATGATCAGCAATGTGTTCGATCGTGCCGCCAAGAACCGATTTTCGCGCTCTTTTGCTGGGCAGCGACCGCTCGATCAGGCTGTTGTCGGAGAAAGTTAGGGCGACACTTGTCGACCGCGGTTCGCGCGGCTTTCCCCAGCGGGTAAGATAGGTGCCCGGGAGCTTCTTCTTGGCGATTTTGCTGAAATGGTCGATCCGGTCGGTGAGCGCCCATTCGAGCGCATCGAACAGCGATGACTTGCCAAGTCCATTGGTGCCATGGACGATGAACACGCCCGGGCCTTCCGGCAGCTCGACCTCGAGTTCGGCGAAGCCTCGGAAATCGTGCAGGCGGATCCGATTGAGAAAGAGGCTCATTGCCTATAGCTCCATGCTGGCGGCGAGCCGCTGGACAAGCTCATCGGGTTCGGCGACCGTCTCGGCGAGCTTCACCCAGGTTTCGGCTGACTTCTTCGACAGGCCTTCCTTCTCCAAGATGGTCTGGACCAGCCGATGATTATGGTCCAGCGGCGCGTCGGTCACTGGGTCAAGCCACAGCCAAGGCCGCGCCAGGAAGGTCCGGGCAACGAAGCCGGCATAGGACGCATCGAGTGCGCGCGAGTCGGGGAGCCAAACGAGCTTGCGGCAGACATTCTCGTCGCGCTGCGCAAGGTCGACCAGCTGATGCCAGTCGGCTTCGGTGCCGCTCGTCTCTGCGACGAGCATGATATGGGCGTTGATGACCTCGGCGGCGCTCATGTAGGAGCGCGCTATGATCATCTGGTTGTGCGCCTCGCGCAGTCGCTTGATTAGATTGTCGCGGTTGTTGAGCCCGATCGCCAAAATCAGGATTGGATATTGGCCGATCCGCAATCCGATCCCACCTTGGGGCAGCGCGGCCGTGCTGTCTTCGCCATGCCCGCGAAAGGCGGTAGCGGTGAAATCGGGCTCGATAGTCGCGGTCCAGCCCTGGGCCGCGGCCGTCTCCGCCAACAGGCCCGCCAGGATACTAGGCGTCATTATCCTCTCCCGTCGTCAGAGCGTTCCAGCGTGTGCGCCATGCTGCGAATTCAGCCTCGACCGCCGCCGTCCATGGACCAAGTCCTTCCGCGAGACGCTTGCGCCAGCTCCTGTTCGCTTGGATCACGACCGGGGCTGGGCGCTGCCAATCGAGCATGCTCGTCGAGCGGGCACCGCCCGTCAGCACATTGCCGGCCGGGGGCATCACGTCCGTTTCGCTTGTACCCGAGAGGATCAGCGCGTCGACACCCCATTGGTCGACCTGATCCCAATCTTCGATGCGCTCATGGCCTTTGAGAAACTGACAGCCTGTGCCGAGCCCCACGCCGCGCGGCGAAATGCCGAGATTGCCAGGCGAGCACAGGCTCGGCGCCAGCGCTTCGCCCTGATGCGCGGCGAGCATTAGGATCAGCGCCGCGGCATAGAGATTGATCAGGCTGTGATCGCCATTCCACCGTGGCCGGTCGTCTTGATGAACATGTGCGATCAGACGGAGGAACTCGCCACGGAGTTTCGCATCGCTCTCCAGCGTCAAACGCCAATCGGCCCAGGTCGGCTTGATCGCCGAACAGATCGAAGCATGGATCGCGCCCAGCGTGTTGCAGGTCTCTGTCGCGATCGCGGTCGCGACCGCCTGGTCGAGTAGGCGCAACAGGCAGAGATCGACTGCCTCGGCGAGACCGTCGGTGTCGAGCGGCGACGGCGCGCAGGGCGAGGGGATGAGGTCGACGCGCTCAATCGTGTCGGAAAAACGCTGCCATTCGAGGTGGGCCGGATCGACATAGTGGAGCCGAATGCGCCCGTTGCTAGCCTTGGCCAGCCGCACCAGATCGGCGGGATGATCGAAGCGATTGGGCTCGAGCGCCAGCTGGATGGTGAACGTGGCGGTCAAACGCTCGCATTGCTCGGCGATTGACGCGAGCGATCGACGGCCTTGCTCGGTCAGAATATGCGCAGCACTGTCGCGGGCGATGATGATAGTCGCATCGCGGGCCGCGATCTGAGCCTTCATATCGGGCCGCGCGCTTGCATCGACCAGCGTCTCAACCCGCAGACACTCGAACAGGTCGAACGTCTCGAGCGCGAGCCGGGGCGGAGCATTAAGCTCGGGTCTGTCGATCAACAGAGCCTGTACATAGTCCCGATAGCGCTTGAATGGCTCGATCGCAGCGGCATAGCGTTTGAGCTTGTCCGGTCCATGGCGCAAGACGACATGGTGAAAGTCGGCGGCGAGCGCCGGGCCCACCGGGGCGACCCCGTTGATTGTGAAGCGCGGTCCGGCGTGGGTGACACCGTCGAGCCTGCCCTGCCCGAGGATCACCGGTCGGCCCGTGCCGGCAGCGGCCTCGATCAGGCTGAACGCCATGATCTGGTTGAGCTGCGACGCTTGGCCATTGCAGAACAATGCTCCGTCGCTGTTAATCGTGACCCGCCGGTCGGTGCGTAACAACGCGACCAGCTCGTCGGTGACGTTGTGGAGCGCGAGCGCCGGTCGCAACGTCGCCTCGAAGCGTTGTCGCAAATCTTCTTTTGGTAGAGCGCCCGCATAGATCGTGCTGGTCAGGAGGCGCAGACTGTCTCTCGGGAACCAGCGCAAGAAGCGCTCGGTGAAGGCGACATGCTCGAAGTTCCGGACTAGCAGTTGCATGAGGTCGGTGAGCCCACCATCGCCATTGCCGCTGACGATATAGCGGATCGAAGGGTTAGGCTCAGTGGCGATCGTGCCGACGCCGCTGATCCCCCAATAGCCGTTGGCCAGCGCATCGCCGATTAGCATCTCGCCGCCAAAGCCCATGGCGAGGACCACCCGCGAGGGCGCCTTGCGCATGGCATTGCCTCCGTCGTCGGTGACCTCGATCTCCCAGCCCGTCACAGTCCGTTCCAGGCCGGTGAGAGACATCCCCGATTTGAACGAGAGCAGAGGAAGCCCGACCTTCGCCGCGTCAAACGTTTTGCGCAATGCAGCGCTGACGGTGTCTCCAGTACCCGCATCCCAGTCGAGCAGTGGCAGATGCGCGCGGGCCTCCAAAGCGCCTAGTTCGGGCCATTCATAGATGTGCGGATGAAGCAGACGCGGCGATCCGCTTTGCAGGGTCAGGATCTCGGGAGATTCCTCATATAGCGTCACTCGCTCACCAAGCAGCGCAAGAGCCACGGCCAAGGTAACCCCGGCCGCGCCCGCACCCACAATCGCTGTCCATCCGTCATCGGCCAGCTTACCGCTCGCGTGCAGGGCATGGGCGAGGCGGAGCGCGCGCACCTGCTGCGAAAAAAAGGTGATGCGCCGCTCGCAGGGTCCCAGGAAGAAGAGCCCCGGATCGTCGGGATGGTTGGAGAGCGCGATCCACTCGTCAAATGGCGGTTGCGGATTCATGCGGCAAGGAAATCCCGACCAACGGGTGGCTCGACCCGGGCGTTCGGGCCGCCATGGTTCAAGGTGCTGGGCTGCGTCAGCCGACGAGATGACCGCATCGGTTCAGCCGTCACAGGCATCGCCGTCAAGGACACACCTCACCAATAGCGTTTTCTGCGGCAGTGATCGCCGCATGATGGTGGTGCCGCATTCATCCCCCAGCGAGATCGATCGATGTGCGTCGTTGGACAGGCGCGAAGCCCGCTTCACTGAACGATGACCGGTCCCAAAATCTGCGCAAAGCAAATTGCCCGAATATCCTCAGGAAAGCACCTTAATTCTGGTCGTTTGGCCACTGCCGATCGCGATAATGCGGCCTGAAACCTGCCGGTCTGCACCCGGCCAACCGCGGCCGCCCGACGTTATCCAGACGAGCGTCCGATTTCAGTAAGAGGCGAACGGCTGCGTCCGTCCGCATCTGGGTTTGGCCGGCCTCAGCTAACTGCGTAACTCAGCCCACCGTGAACTCCGCGGCTAGCCCTGTAAAAGCGTTGCGAAGAACCTCGTGCCGTTTCCCAGGTAAGGTGTCGGACGCGAGCCGCGTGGCGTCAATGGCGACCACCGCCGCCACCCGCAGCCTCGTTTCCGGTTCGGTTTCGGGCCAGCTGCCATGGCAAAGATCGAGCCGTCGCCATCTATGACGCCGGTCTCGATCAGCAGCCGGAAGACGAGCAGGTCGATCTCCGTCTTCGGCAGCACGCCGAACGCCTGACCGAAGTACGCTTCGGCGAAGCCCGAGGCGAAAGCCTTGCCGGCACGATCATCCGCCAGGGCCTTCCTCACCTCGCCGATCGTCCTCGCCACCATTTCAACCCCCGTTCTCGATTTAGCATTCGCGGTAGCGGTTCGCGCGTCAACCGTCCCGGGAGGCGAGGTAATCAGACGCCCGATCAACCCGGCGATACATAAATCGTGAAACGCGGGGATCGGCAACGATGTCGGCCGTCGTGCCGACCATCGCGTAGCCGGCAGGTGCCTGACGATCCCTGAAGCGGACGACGTTCCGCGCATGCCGACGGCGGCGACAGGCTTCGACAGAGCCGTGGCCGCGCCGCGACGAACCGAATGCCTCCTCGCCACCATGCCTTGAGAGGCGGCGACCTGAACTCTGGAAATTGGAGGAAAATGTGTCTGAAGACCTTGATCTGTCCGACGTGGATCCACTCAAGTGGGCGGAGGTGCGCAAGCGGGTGGACGTCGTCCGCCGCTACCTTGCTCTGCCGCACCCGACGGGTGTCGACCGCGACCGCCACGCGGCTGAGCTTGGTCTACGCACCGGCCAGTTCTACAATCTGGTTCGCGCATGGCGCGAGCATCGCCAGGCATCCGCCTTGACCCTCGGTGTTCGCAATAAAGGCCGACCCAGCAGGAGCCGGCGCGGCGGCGTCGACCCCCTTGCGCGCGAGATCGCGAGGCAGGCGATCGGCGAACTGGGGCGGGACGCTCCAATCCTAGACTTGGAGTCCATGACCGTCGCCAGATGCGCCGCTGCCGGCGTGCGGCCGCCCTCACGCGGTACCATCAGGCTCCTCGCAAAGGAGGGCGGAGCGGCGGCGATCAACGCTCCTGCGACCGGCATCTTCGTCGCTAGGACCTTCGTGCGACTGCCGATGATCGTCGATGGGACCGTCGGGCTTCCGGCCGCCGCCGTCGTGGCCGAGTCGCCAGGTGGACGCGTCCTCGGCTTCATCCTCACCGAAGCCGAGGCGGATGGCGGCTTCGACCGCATCATCTCGACCGTCCGGAGCCGCTTGGCCGAAGAGCCGCTGCCGGTCACCGCGACCGAGGGCGATGCTCGCGTGTTGGAGCAGAGGCTGCCCGGTCTACGCTGCAAGCGCGAGACCATACCCGGTGTTGAACTGCTGCTCGCGAGCACCGTCGGTTCGCGCGTCGGGCACATCGAACTGCGGTCGCGACGTCCCAGGTCAGGCGTGGAGGCGGTCATGCAATCCGCCCGCGATGTCGCGCTGTCCGTCGAAGACGGCGAGAAGGCGCTCGAGTTGGCCATGATCAACCACAACCGTGCGATCGATTCCCGATCTCGATCGGCCTGATTAGCGGCGGCTGATCGCCAAAAGCGCGGTTTCCTACTCACTCTATCTGCACTTGGTGGGTGGCACCGTGCTCAAATTAGCTGCCAATGTGCACGCCCTCATCCCGCGATGCTCACAAACGAGCAATCGCAATCACGCGGTCTGCCAACAGCTTCGACCGCCAGCGAAAGGTCGATCAGACGGCCATAGGTCGTCTCGTTTCTCCATCTGCACCGGGCGTTTTGGGGAAAGCCGATCGGGAACACATTTCGGGAAAATGGCGCCCTCGTTGCCATTGAGCGCGCCTTGCCGCTGTGAGCCGTCCCACGAGACCTTCCTTTACGGGAACGCCGATCAGGCTCTGGTTAGCTCAGTTTTGCGCGTGATAGTCCAATGCTCCAGTCGTTTGTAGACGATCACCTTGTCGCCGATCAGATCTCCATGCCGGCGACAGAAGAGGTCGAGCTGATCGCGATCGCCGACCAGTTCGACACAGATCGTCAGATGCGGATCGGCAATTTCCGAGCCGTTCTCCCGGATCGGTTCGTGATTGCTGAAGCCGTAATGGGTATTTTGCGCGACGGCGTTGATGATGCCGTCCGCCTTCGCGGTGCGAATCAGCTCGCGATAGAGCGGCTTTGCCCCCCAGAAGCGACGCGGGCCGATCTTGTCGGACGGTTTCAGATAGATGCGCAGCATCCCGACTTCGCGGTGATGGACGGTGAAACGATTGGGCATGACGGGCTTTCGACAGGAAACAGGATCAGGCGCGCGTGCGCCGGCGAGAAGCGCGGTGCGTGCGGGCATCGCGCAGGGTCGCGTCGGGTGTGAGGTGTGCGGCAGGTACCTTTGGCACAGCGACGCGCTGCGACAGGTAGATGCCGTTGTGGCCTGAGCAGAGGTAGGCGACGAAGCACGCGACTGCGATCGGCACCGCATAGGCCGCGCCGAACAACTCGATCCCCATGAACGTGCAAGCCAGCGGTGTGTTGGCCGCGCCCGCGAACAGCGCGACGAAGCCGATCGCTGCGAATAGCCCCGACGGTACTCCGAACATCGGCGCGAGCGCATTGCCGAGCGCCGCGCCGATAAAGAACAGCGGCGTGACCTCGCCCCCCTTGAAGCCCGCGCTCAGGGTCACGACGGTAAAGAGCAGCTTCAGCGCCCAGCTCCACGAGTGCGTATCGGGACCAAAGAAGCTGGCGATGGTCAGGCTGTCCGGTGTCGCGGCGAGCGTACCCAGGCCAAGATAGTCGCGGGTTCCGAGCAGCCAGACCAGCGCAATCACGGCCAGCCCGCCGATAACGGGTCGTAGTGGGCCATAGGGGATCACGCGCTTCAACCATCCGCCCAGCGCGTGATTGGCCTCGGCAAAGGTCAGCCCGGTCAGACCGAAGGCAATGCCGGCGACACCGGCCTTGGCGACGAGCAGCGCGTCGACCGGCACCAGCGCATCGACATGGTAGACGCCGTGATGAATGCCCCAGGCAAGACAGGTCCAGTCACCGACCAGCGCCGCGACCAGGCATGGCACCAGCGCGCGATACTCGACCCGACCGATCGCCAGCACCTCCAGTGCAAAGACCGCGCCCGCAATCGGCGTCCCGAAGACCGCGCCGAACCCAGCCGCGATCCCGGTCATAAGGAGGGTGCGTGTCGCTTCCGCATCCAATCTGAGCGCGCGTCCAAACCCGCTGGCAAGACTGCCGCCCAACTGCACGGCGGTGCCTTCACGTCCCGCCGATCCCCCGAACAGATGTGTCACGACCGTGCCGAAGAAGATGAGCGGAGCCATGCGCAGCGGCACGCCGCCCCCCGGTTCGTGGATTTGCTCGACGATGAGGTTGTTGCCGCCTTCGACCGAGCGCCCTGTCAGATGGTAGAGCAGTCCGACCACGAACCCGCCGATCGGCAGCAGGTAGAGCAGCCAGGGAAAGGCGAAGCGAAGCCGGGTTACGGCGTCGAGGCTCCGCAGGAAGGCCGCGCAGAGCGTTCCCACCGCTGCGGCCATCGGGACCAGGATCAAAGCCCACCGCAGTACCGACGTGGCATGGGTGCGGCGATCGCGAATGAACGCTGCCATGTTGAACTGGTCATAGAGATTGCGAAATGTCGCGCGCACGATTCCTCCTTGCTGCCTTGCGGCGCCTGGTAGGAATCATCGGCCCTTGCGAGGGCGGTTCGACCGAATGGCCCGGCGGAAATCCATCGCCGTGCCTGCGCATATGCTGTCCGACCGCGACCCGGTCAACCAACCGCAGAAGCATGAGACTATCGTTTTGGTGAGGACCGATAAAATGGCTTTGGCCACGGAATAAACCCCGACGAGCATCGTCTACGCTTTCGAGACCGATGCGCTGGAGGCTTATGCGTAGACGAGATTGGATGCTGGGTCTGACGGCTTCGGCCCTACTTACCGGCGCAGTCGCGGCCGCCCCCGCCGATGGCTACGCTACCATGATGTCTGTCGCGATGGACCGGATGATGGCGGGCATGATGGTCAAGCCGTCCGGTGACGTCGACCGCGACTTCGTGGCGATGATGCTTCCGCATCATCAGGGTGCCATCGATATGGCGGTGGCGGAGCTGCGCTACGGCCATAACGAGCAGCTCAAGCGCATCGCGCAGGAAATCATCATCGATCAGCAGCAGGAGATCGCCGCCATGAAGCTGGCGATCGGCCAGCCGCTACCGCCTTCGACGCCAGCCCCGACGCAGGGCGGCGACCACCATAGCCCTATGGAGCACTGACATGATCCGGACCATCCTGCGCTCGGCCGCCTTGCTGATGAGCGCCGCACCGGGCCTCGCCATGGCCCAGCAGGCGCCGTGGAACGCTAAGGACATGCCCGTCAGCCACCGCGACCGCGTCTATGCGTCTGAACAATTCTCCAACACGGTGTCGGTGACCGACCCGGCCGACAACCGGCTGCTCGGCGTCATCAAACTCGGCGATCCCCAGCCGATGAACTTCTCCCCGCTCTACAAGGGACAGGTGCTGGTTCACGGCCTGGGCTTCTCGCCGGACGGGAAGACCTTGGCGGTCGTGTCGATCGGATCGAACGCCGTGTCGTGGATCGACACCGCCACCAACACCGTCAAGCACACGACCTATGTCGGGCGCAGTCCGCACGAGGCGTTCTTCACGCCGGACGGCAAGGAGGTGTGGGTCACGGTCCGCGGCGAGGATTATATCGCCGTGCTCGACCCCACGACGTACAAGGAGACGGGGCGCATCAAGACGCCCGGTGGTCCGGGCATGACGATCTTCTCTCCCGATGGCCGGTACGGCTATGTCTGCTCTTCGTTCAATCCGGTATTGGCTGTGTTCGATGTCGCGACCCACGCGCAGGTCGGACAGGTGGCGCAGCCAAGCCCCTTCTGCCCCAACATCGCCGCGACGCCGGACGGCAAGCAAGTGTGGTTTACGCTGAAGGACATCGGCAAGACGGTCGCATTCGATGCTCGGCCACCCTTCGCGATCCTGAAGGTGCTGGATACCGGGCCTATCACGAACCATGTCAATTTCGCCCGCACGGCCAAGGGGCAGTTCGCGTATGTGACGGTCGGCGGAGAGAATGTGGTCAAGGTGTTCCGCACGTCCGACTTCACGCCGGTGGCAACAATTCCGGTCGGCAAGATGCCGCACGGTGTTTGGCCATCGGGCGACGGCCGGCGCGTTTATGTCGGGCTAGAGAATTCCGATGAGCTGGCCGCGATCGACACTGCCGGCAACACGGTCGTCGCTACCGTGCCGGTCGGACAGGCACCGCAGGCGATCGCCTATGTGTCGAACGCAGTTCCGACAGGCCCCGGCACCGACAATCTCCAGCCGCTCGGCACAGCGGGCAAGGCGCTGCATCTGACCATGGGGCCGATTGGCGGCAAAGGTACGGCAAGCAGCATCACCCTCTTCGACCAGGGCATCATTCAGGTCGTGCAGAGTGCCGTTACCGGTTTGCAGCCCAAGAAGCCTTACATGCTCGTACTGACCGCCAATGCGGACGGCAGCGGCGCTGTAGAGCCGCTTGCGAACTTCATGAGCAACCCGGCAGGTGCGGCGATCGTCAACGCATCGGGTCCGATCCGCCAGATCGTTCAGGGCAGCACCGCGACACCCCGGCGCTTTCTGGCGGTTGCGGAGGTGGTGAACGGCGCGCCGGGGCGCATCGTGCAGGTGCAGCGCGACTGAGATGGACCCGCTTGCCGCCGCGATCGAACCGCTGATCCCCGGGCTGCGCCGCTATGCCCGGTCGTGGTTGCGCGACCGGGTGATGGCGGATGACGTGGTGCAGGATTGCCTGGAGCGCGCGGTCGGGCGCTGGCGACAGCGACGGGGTGCGGAGGTCCGCCCGTGGGTCTATGCGATCCTGCACAATTTGTTGGTCGATCATCAGCGGCAGCATAGCCGGCGGGGTACGGCGGTTCCGCTCCACCTCGTGGACGACGCCGCGCTCGGCCGCCCGGCCGATCAGGACACAGGCCTGCACCACCGCGACCTGCTGCGCGCGCTTGATGCGTTGCCTGAAGAACAGCGAACGGTGCTGCTCCTGGTCTCGGTCGAGGGCCTGCCCTATGCGGAGGTCGCTGCCGTAGTCGGCGTGCCGCTGGGCACGGTAATGTCGCGCATATCGCGGGGGCGCGACCGTCTGGCGACCCTCCTCCGGGAGGGTGAACGGCCGCGATTGAGGAGCGTGCAATGACCAGCCCGATCGGCGAGGACGATCTGGCCGCATGGATCGATGGCAGGCTGTCGCCCGAGCGGCAGCGCCTGGTCGACGCCTATCTTGAAGGCCAGCCGGACGTGCATGCCCGTGTGCGAGAGCAGGCGGAGCAGGCGCGAGCCCTTGCATCCCTGTTCGCCCCCGTCGCGGATGAACCGATCCCGGCGACGATGCGCGTGGCAGCGATCAGGGGACGGCAACGGCAACCGCGTTGGCAGCTCGCCATCGCCGCGTCACTTCTGCTAGCGTTGGGGTTTGGCGGTGGCTGGTCGAGCGCGCGGTGGAGCGGCGAACCCCGCGCGGGCATCGCGGCGCTGGCCAACGAGGCGAGTGATAATTTCCGTGTCTATGCCGCCGACCGGATACGACCGGCGGAGATCGGCCCCGACCAGCGCGCCATGCTGATCCGATGGACCTCCGCTCGATTGGGTGAGCGCGTCACGATCCCGGACCTCAGCACGGCCGGCTATCGCTATGGCGGGGGGCGACTGGTCGCGACGCCCCACGGCCCTGCGGCACTGCTCCTCTACGACGGACCGCAAGCGTCGAAACTTGCGGTGCTGACGAGGCCCATGCAGATCGACAAGACCGCGAGCATGACCAGCACGTCCAGCGGGACCATGGGCCGGGTCACATGGGCGGTCGACGGGATCGGCTATAGTGTGGTGGGCGAGCGACCCGCGGCCGAACTGCATCCGATCGCCGATGAAGTCCGGCGTCAGGCAGATGCCGCGCTTGTGTCCTGATAGCGCCTTGCCGCCTCCCGGCGCCGACGGGCACCGGGCGGTCCAGCGCGATCACGGCTTGCGCTCGACATCCTTCCTGTCGGTCTCGGCCGGCGTCAGACGGGCTCGCTCGCGGATGCGGCGTTCCAGCGGCGCGCCGACGAACAGGACGAGCATTGCAAGGCTCACCCCGCCGATGATGAGCGGCCACACCGCCAACCCTGCTGCCGCGCCGATCGTGGCTGTCACCCAGATGCACGCGGCGGTCGCCAATCCATGCACTTCCTGACCCTGGCCGACCCGCAGCACCGCACCGGCACCGATGAAGCCGACGCCGGACAGAATGCCCTGCATCGCCCGTCCTGCGGCATCGGCGTTCACGTTCGGCAAGCCACTATGCACGATCGCCTGAACGGCGATGCAACTCGCCAGACCGACCAGACCCAGCGTCCGCAGGCCCATGATCTGCCGGTTCTCACGCGAGCGTTCCCAGCCGAGCACCATCCCGGCCGCGGTCGCCACCACCAGCCGGCCAATCGCATCGATCCAGAAAGCGACGTCCGGTGCCGCTGATGCTTCGATCATTCGACCAGCACGTGAACGTGATGCCAGGCGGTGCACAGATAGCCGGCGAAGTTCCACATCGTATCCGGCCGCTCGGGCTGTCCCTGCCCGGTCTCGTCGAAGGCACGGGCGACAAGGTGCTGGCGTCCCTTGGCAAGTGTGGCGTCAAGGATCCAGCGCCGCCAGCCCCAGCGCGTCTCCGGATCATCGGCGAAGGTCGCCTGTTGCCAGTCGCGACCGCCGTTCACCGACACTTCGATCCGAGAAATACGGCGGTCATAGGCAATGGCATATCCCTCAATCCGCACCTCTCCGGCGGCCAAACTCTCGCCCGCACCGGGCGAGCAGATCGCGGCGTTGAGCGGCATGGCATTGATCGTCAGACCCTGGCTCCAGTCGACGGTGTCGCTCGTCACAGCGGCGGGGAAGAGCTTGTAGTCGTGCGCCTGGATCGGTGCCTCGGAGGGCGTTTCACGCACCTCGATCCGTGTCAGCCATTTGGCGCTGCGGACCCCGGCATAGCCAGGCACCACCATGCGGAGCGGGGCGCCATGTTCGGGCGTCAGCGGCTCGCCATTCATCGCCCAGGCGAGGAGTACGTCGGGCTCCCGCGCCTTGCTCATGGCGATCGATACCCCGAACAAGGCTTCTTCACCCTCCACGTCCACCTCGTCCGCGCCGGTGAACGCCACGAACAGCTCGGACGCATCCGGCGCGCCGACCGCATCGAGCACATCGGCCAAGCGTACGCCGGTCCACTCCGCATTGCCGATCGCGCCTACGTCCCACGGATCGCCGGAGGTGTTGGCGACCTGCTGGAGATCGGTACGCCGGTTGCCGGCGCACTGGAGAACCGCCGTTACCGTGCGCGTGGCAAACGTGCTCTTCAGTTCCTGCACCGAGAAGAAGCGGCTCGCCATGCCCCTCCCGCTCACCTCGATCCGATGATTGGCGGGCAGATCCGGCACTGGCCCGTGGCTGCGCACGTAGAACAGCGCCTGCGGCGTCAGGAACCGCTCGATCAACGCACCGGGCGTCGGCTCGGCATTGTAGGGATCAGAACTGCGCTCGATCATATCGGTCATGGACGATCAAACGTCGCGGGCACGCGTAACGCTTCAAGTCTTCGAGACCATCGCAGACGAAAGGCTGCCGACCATTCCGATATCCAGATTGGAATGACCATATCAAACGGTTGGTCGTATCGATCTAAGTACGCGATATATGCTGCATGACTTTGGAGCAGCTCAGAATATTCGTCGGTGTCGCGGAGCGCGAACACGTCACCAAGGCAGCGGAGGCGCTGAACGTCACGCAGTCTGCTGCCTCCGGGGCGGTTGCGGCCCTCGAAGCGCGCTACGGCGTTCCGCTGTTCCACCGCGTCGGGCGTGGCATCCAGCTTACCGAGGCAGGCCGCGGCTTTCTGGAGGAAGCGCGCGCGGTGCTGGGGCGGGCAGCGCATGCCGAGACGATGCTCGCGGACTATGCCGGGCTCGCGCGTGGTTCGTTGCGGATCGTCGCCAGCCAGACGATCGCGAGCTATTGGTTGCCGGCAAAGCTCGCCGCCTTCCACGAACGCCACCCACAGATCGCGGTCGAGCTGGCGATCGACAACACCGAAGGCGCGGCAGCGCAGGTGTTGAGCGGCGCGGCGGAACTCGGCTTTGTCGAGGGCGAGGTGGACGAACCGGCGCTTGCCCACTGGAATGTCGGGCATGACCCAATGGTGCTGGTCGGCCGCGAGGAAGCCGAACGCATCGACGAGGCCTGGCTGCGCACTACACGCTGGATCGTCCGTGAGCAGGGATCGGGTACGCGCTCGACTTTCGAGGACGTGCTGCGAACGCGCGGGTTTGATCCGGCCCAGCTGACGATAGCGATGACGCTGCCGTCCAACGAGGCGGTGCGCACCGCCGTTGAGGCCGGTGCCGGCGTTGCCGTCTTGTCGCGATTGGTCGTCGCGCGCGCGCTCAAGGCTGGCGATCTCGTCGAGCTGCCGCTCGGGCTGCCCGACCGCGCCTTTCACGCGCTGCGCCACAAGGAACGCTATCGCACCCGCGCGGCCGACGCGCTGACGGATCTCATCAAGGAGCAGGTCGCATGACTGCCGACACGCACTCCGTTCTCAGCGGCCTCAAGCCGCTCAGCCGGCTCGATCACCCCCGCGAGATGATCCGCCAGTTCACGCCCAACTGGTTCGCCGCGACGATGGGCACGGGCATCCTTGCCCTCGCGCTGCCGCAGGTGCCCGGCATCGGGCCTTCGCTTAAACCTGTCGGCGAGGTGTTGTGGTTCTTCAATATCGCGCTCTTCGCGCTGTTCGCCGGCCTCTATGGCGCGCGCTGGGTGATGTTCGGGCACGAGGCGCGGCGCATCTTCGGGCACAACACCGTGTCGATGTTCATCGGGACCATTCCGATGGGGCTGGCGACGATCATCAACGGCTGTCTCGCCTTCGGCATCGCGCGGTTCGGAAATGGCATCGTGCCGGTCGCGCATATCCTGTGGTGGATCGACGTCGCCATGTCGCTCGCCTGCGGCGTGCTGATCCCCTACCTGATGTTTACCCGCCACGAGCACAGCCTGGACGGCATGACCGCCGTATGGCTGCTGCCGGTCGTCGCTGCCGAAGTGGCGGGCGCCAGCGGCGGGCTGCTCGCGCCGCATCTAACCGATCCCCACGCGCAGATAGTGACGCTCGCGACCTCCTATGTGCTGTGGGCCTATTCGGTGCCGGTCGCGTTTGGCATCCTCGCCATCCTCATCCTGCGCATGGCACTCCACAAGTTGCCGCATGAAAGCATGGCGGCATCTTCCTGGCTGGCGCTGGGGCCGATCGGCACGGGTGCTCTGGGCATGCTGGTGCTCGGCGCGGATGCGCCGGCGATCCTCACCGCGCACGGGCTAGCCGGCGTCGGCACCGTCGCGCAGGGGATCGGCGTTGTCGCCGGGCTCTGCCTTTGGGGTTTCGGCCTGTGGTGGCTGGCGCTCGCGACGCTTATCACCATCCGCTACTGGCGCGCGGGCGTGCCGTTCAACCTCGGCTGGTGGGGCTACACCTTCCCGCTCGGCGTCTACACCGTCGCCACCTTCCGCCTCGGCACGACGCTGAACCTTATGTTTTTCGGTATCGTCGGCACGGTGCTGACGGTTGCGCTCGCGGCGATGTGGCTGCTGGTCGGTGCCAAGACGCTAGCCGGTGCATGGCGGGGCAACCTGTTCGTCTCGCCCTGCATCGCCACCCCGAACTGATCCGCCATGATGATCGGATCAGTCGGTCCGATCACTTGCAGAATGCCCCTTCGATCCGCCAGCGTGACTGGCCACAGGAGAGCCTTGTCATGGACAATTTCGACGCCGGGCTGGCGAGTGAGACCAGCCGTCGCCGCTTCCTCAGCCATGCCGCGCTCGGCACCGCCGGCCTTGCCGCCGCGCCGGCACTGGCGCAGCAGCTCGTCGACCTGAAGCTGCCCGGCGGCAATGCCGAGCGGCCGATGACCAGCGCCTTTCCCGGCAAGGGCAGCATGATCCTCCAGCGCGTCCATCCACCCTTGCTGGAGACGCCGATGGAGGTCTTCGACAAGTCGGTGTTCACGCCCAACGACCAGTTCTTCGTCCGCTGGCACTGGGCCGACATACCGACCTCGATCGACGTCGAAAGTTTCCGCCTCAACGTCTTCGGCCACGTCAATCGGCCGCTGTCGATCAGCCTCGCTCAGCTGCTGCGCCTTCCACGGGTCGAGATGGCGGCGGTGAACCAGTGCTCGGGCAACAGCCGCGGGCTGTTCCAGCCGCGCGTCGCCGGCGCGCAATGGGGCAATGGCGCGATGGGCAACGCCAAGTGGCTCGGCGTTCGCCTGCGCGACGTGCTCGACCTCGCCGGGGTCAAGGCAGGCGCGGTGCAGGTGCGCTTCGGCGCTCTCGATCAGCCGGTCGTGGCGGGCGCTCCTGACTTCGAGAAGGCACTCGACATCGACCATGCCCGCGACGGCGAGGTCATGATCGCCTTCGGCATGAACGGCGAGCAACTGCCGCTCCTCAACGGCTTTCCCTGCCGGCTGATCGTGCCGGGCTGGTACTCGACCTATTGGGTCAAGATGCTGAACGCGATCGAGGTACTGCCCGGCCCTGACGACCAGTATTGGATGGCCAAGGCCTACAAGATCCCCGCGACACCCGGCGCGAATGTCGCGCCCGGTGCCAAGGACTTCCCGACCGTACCGATCAATCGCATGATCCCGCGTAGCTGGATGACCAGCCTGCCCGATGGTCAGGCGATCGCCTATGAAGCGTCGATCCCGGTCGGCGGCATCGCAATGGGCGGCGATTGCGGCGTCGCCAAGGTCGATGTGTCGTCGGACGGTGGCCGCACCTGGTACAGGACGACGCTCGGAGCGGACGAGGGCAGGTACAGCTTCCGGCGCTGGGACGGGCGGGTGCCGCTGAGACGCGGGCCTAACCCCATCATGGTGCGCTGCTGGAACACCAACGGTGTCGCTCAGCCGATGAAGCCGATCTGGAATCCCGGCGGGTTCATGCGCGGCAACATTGAAACCACCACCATCATCGCGGCCTGAGGAGCGAGCAAATCATGAAGACTCCGTCTCCCGGCATGATGGCTGCTGGCCTGATCGGCCTGACCGGCATCATCCTCGTCTCGATCGGCGCGCCGAGCAGCCGCAAGGCGCCCGTTCCGATCTCCGAGATGTCTGAGCCGGCACCGGCCGCCAGCGTGTCAGCCCGCGGCTTCTCGCTTGCCTCGACCAGCGTCGACCTGCCGGCCGACGACGCGACCTACCCCGACGGTCCGCACGCCGACGTCATCAATGCCAATTGCACCTCGTGCCACTCAGCCAGCATGGCGCTGACCCAGCCTGCGCTATCGGCGGATCAGTGGAAGGCGACCGTCACCAAGATGCGTGAGGTGTATAAGGCGCCAGTGGCCGAGAAGGACGTCGATGCGATCGTTGCTTATCTCACCGCTATGCCGAGCCAGAAGGTGGCACCCGCGATCGGCAAGGCGCAGGACCCGGACCCCAAAGTGGCTCCTGATGTCTCAGGTGGAACCGGCTAACCGATCTACTTCCATAATCCCGAAATACCATACCAATCGAGACAGCTCCGAGCCCCTTGATCACCATACCCCTTGGAGACAGTGCGGGTGGTCTCGCTCATTGCTTGTTTGCAGCATACCCCTGTGCGCGTGTCGCGATCGGGCGACGATCGTCCAGGCAAAACACCGACGCTTGCTCCTAAAATGTGGTAAGACGCGATCGGAGAAACGTTTCGATGATCAACGACAGTCCGGCACCCGACCATAGTACGACCGCTCAAACGGTCCTGATGGACGCCAGCGAGCGGCTTGCCGATGCCGGATCGATGGATGAGGTGGTCGAAGTTCTCCGACAGACCGCGCGGGAGGCGATCGGGGCGGAAGGTATCGCCGTTGTCATTCGCGAAGACGAACGCTGCTTCTATGCCGCGGAAGATGCGATCAGCCCGCTTTGGGGGGGCAACCGGTTCGATCTCAGTGTATGCGTGTCCGGCTGGGCAATGCAGCATCTGGAAACCGTCGCGATTCCCGATATCGCCCGCGACGATCGCGTTCCGCATGAAACCTATAAGGGTACGTTCGTTCGCAGTCTGTTGATGGCACCGATCGGGAAGCCCAGAGCCATCGCAGCGCTCGGGGCCTATTGGTCGGACGTTCGCAATCACGATCCCGAGACGATCCGACGCCTTGAAAGCTTGGCGCGCCTCGCTGCCATCGCGATCGACAAGGCGCGGCTGCTCCGGGCAGCGGAGGAGAGCGGTCGTCAGCGCGCGCTCATGCTTACGGCCGGCAGAATGGGCATGTGGTCGTTCGATGTCGCGACTGGCGAGCTGGAAACCTCGGCGACGTGCCGGACGAATTTCGGGCGCGATCCCGAACTGCCCTTCAGTTATGCAGAGCTGCACGCCGCCATCCATGACGAGGACAAAGCACGGGTGCAGGGTGCCATCGAAACCAGCTTGCGCACCGCTTGCGACTACGACATCGAATATCGGCTGCTGACGCCACAAGGCGAAACACGCTGGATCGGTATCCGGGGACAACCAGCCTATGCGGCTGACGGCACGCCTGTGACGCTGGCAGGGGTTTCGATCGACATAACTGAACGTCGGCGGATGGAGGATGCGCTGCGCACGTCGGCCGCCACCTTGGAGCATCTGGTCGCGGAGCGGACCCGCGAATTGCTGACGACACAGGAAGCGTTACGCCAGTCGCAGAAGCTGGAGGCGATGGGCCAGCTTACCGGTGGGGTCGCGCACGATTTCAACAATCTGCTGACGCCGATCCTGGGAAGCCTTGACCTCCTGCAACGCCGTAAGGTGGGCGGCGATCGCGAACAGCGGCTGATCGACGGTGCCTTGCAGTCGGCCGAGCGCGCGCGAACGCTGGTGCAGCGCCTGCTTGCCTTCGCGCGCCGCCAGCCCCTGAAGCCCGAGGCGACCGATACGTCCGCGCTGCTCACCGGCATAAGCGAACTGGTCGCGACCACACTTGGCCCACGCATCACGCTCGAACTGGATGTCGCAGACGATCTGCCGCTTGCATTGGCTGACACCAACCAGGTGGAAATGGCGATCCTCAACCTGGCGGTGAATGCCAAGGATGCCATGCCTGAGGGCGGAAAACTTGTCCTGTCGGCGCACTTGCAGAGCCCGGGGACTGACCATCCCTCCGTCCCGGAAGGCAGCTATGTCGTAATCGCCGTCACCGACACCGGGACGGGCATGAGCGAGGACACCCGCCTGCGGGCGATCGAGCCGTTCTTCTCGACGAAGGGTATCGGGAAGGGGACCGGCCTCGGACTGTCGATGGCACACGGCCTCGTGTCGCAACTCGGTGGGGCACTGACGATCCAGAGTGTTGCGGACGAAGGCACCACGATCAGTCTGTGGCTGCCGCTAAGCGGGGGGCTCCCGACCACCCCCGGCAAGGCTGCGATAATGGAACCGATGGTTGCCGGGATCGCCGTCCTGGTCGATGACGAGGATTTCGTGCGAGCCAGCACCTCGGACATGCTCACCGAAATTGGCTTCGAGGTCATTGAGGCGCGCTCCGGCGAGGAGGCGTTGGCAGCGCTTCGTCAGGGCCACCACGTCGATGTGCTCGTGACCGATCACCTGATGCCCGAGATGACCGGCGTCGAACTGGCGCGCACCGTCCTTGCCGAGCGCCCGGGCCTGCCAGTGCTGGTCGTATCAGGCTATTCGGATGCGATCGGCATCGAGGCTGGATTTCCGCGGCTGGAAAAGCCTTTCCGGCACGCCGATCTTGCAGCGAAGCTCGCTGGCCTACTATGCCGAGCAGGTACGCCTTCGACCGACATTGCAGCTGCCGTTCTCTAAAACTGGCTGGTTGCCGCGCGGGGCATTCGAAACATGCCATCGTGACGGGCTATCGATCGTTCATCGTACCGCTTGGTAACGTACCCAATCTGGCAGATATGGGCTGGTGATGCTAGGGCATCCCCAAAGGGCCCAACCGTGGAAAGCAATGACTGATCTTCCCGCGCATGAGCAGCAGCGGTTAGCTGCGCTCGCAAAATTCGATGTGATGGATACGCCGCGCGAAGCGGCGTTCGACGAGATCGCCGAGCTGGTTGCGGCAATCTGCGAGGCGCCGATCGGGATTGTGAACCTGATCGGAAACGGACGTCAGTTCTTCAAGGCCGAAGTAGGTCTTGGAGTTCGCGAAACGCCGCTGGACACAGCGTTCTGCAGTCATGCGCTTCTCGAAGAGGAGTTTCTCCTCATACCCGATGCCGCAGCTGATCCGCGTTTTGCGTGCAACCCCCTTGTTACAGGTGAGCCACCACTGCGCTTCTACGCCGGAGCCTTGCTCAAAACGGCTGATGGCTTCCCGATCGGCACCTTATGCGTGCTTGATCATCGTCCCAGAACCCTCTCCGACGTGCAGTTGCGCTCCATTCGCGTTCTGGCGCGACAGGTGATGGCACAGCTCGAACAACGCCTGACGATGAGGCGGATAGCGGCCTCGGAGGCGCGGCAGCGCGCTATCATGGATAGCGCCCAGGATTTCGCGATCGTCGCTACCGATCTCAACGGACAGATCGTCGAGTGGAGCTACGGTGCGGAATATGTGCTTGGCTGGTCCAAGGACGAGGTGATCGGAAAAAGCGCATCCCTGTTCTTCACGCCAGAGGACCGCGAGGCCGAACGGCCTGCTGTTGAGATGCAGTGCGCTCGCGAGACGGGGCGTGCAACCGACGAGCGCTGGCATATGCGCAAGGGCGGACAGCGTTTCTGGGCGAGCGGTGAAATGTCACCGCTCCTCGACCAGGACGACCATCATATCGGATACGTGAAGATCTTTCGCGACCGCACGGAAGAGCATCTCGCAGGAGCTGCCCTTCGCGAGGCACAGGAGCGGTTCACGACGATCTTCGATACCGTGGAGGCGGCGTTCGCCATCGTCGAGGTGAAGTTTGACGAGAACGATCAGCCCGTGGACTATCGCTTCCTTGAGGCAAATCCGGCTTTCGAACGTCAGGCCGGCGTCAACCTGCGTGGCAAATGGGTCACAGAATTTGCCCCGGATCTGGAGCGGTTCTGGTTCGATACTTATGGTCACGTCGCGAAGACCGGCGAGGCAACGAATTTCGAGAACTATGCCGAGGCGTTCGGCCGCTGGTTCGACGTGCGTGCAGTACGGGTCGGCGATCCCGCCGATCGGCAAATCGCCATCATCTTCAACGACGTCACAGCCCGGCGCGAAGCGCAGGATCGCCTGGCTATCAGCGAAGCGTTGGCGCGTGAGAACATCGAGCGCGTACAACTCGCCTTGCAGGCAGGTGCGATCATCGGGACGTGGCACTGGGATCTTCCCAGCGACTGTTTCGCAATCGATGAGGCTTTCGCCCGTACATTCGGTCTTGATCCTGCCCTTGGTCGTGAAGGCATACCGCTTGCCCAGATCGTTGCCACGGTCCACCCGGATGATCAGGAAGGGTTAGCGCAAGCCATCGACGCCGCCATTTCCCGCGGGGGGGCCTATGCCCACCAGTATCGTGTTCGTCATGCCGATGGGAACTACCGCTGGATAGAGGCCAACGGGCGCGTCGAACTGGCGCAGGATGGTACGCCGCAGACATTCCCCGGTGTCCTTATCAACGTTGATGATCGGCGCGCGATCGAAGCGGAGCGGGATCGCGCCACGGCAGAACTCCGGGCTAATGAAGCGAAATGGCGGGGCCTCTTCGAGACGCTGGAGGAAGGCTTCGTCCTCGGTAAGGTCGTACGTGATGCACAAGGACATATCGTCGATTGGCGGTATGAAGAGGTGAACAACGCTTGGTACGATCTGGTTGGGATCGAGCGCGGTTCTGTCGTTGGACGGACCATCCGCCAGCTCTTCCCCGGTGTCGAGGACGAATGGGTGCTGGAATTCGCCCGCGTCGTCGATACGGGTGAAGCAGTGCGCTTCACGCGACAGGTCGGCAACCTTCATCGCTGGTACGATGGTGTTTGCCAATCGACCGGCGATGATCGTTTCACGGTGATCTTCCTTGAAGTCACCGAGCGCATACGTGCCGAGCAACGACGCGAAGCGTTGGTCGAGCTGGAACACGCCTTGGCTGATACAACCGACGTGGGTGGGACGGTCAAGCAGGCGACGGCGATCATCGGCAAGGCACTCGGCGTTGGCCGCGTCGGGTACGGTACGGTCGCCGTCGATGGCGAAACCTTTACCGTGCCGGAAGATTGGACAGCGCAGGGGTATCCAAGCCTCAAGGGTACATATCGCCTCGATGACTACGGCGACCATGCGGCGGATCTGCGCGCAGGCCGTGCGGTTGTCGTTCCCGATGTCCGGCTTGATCCAAGAACGGGGCCGAGATCGGAGGTCCTCGAAGGCATAGCGGTTCGAACAATGGTCAACCTGCCCGTCGTTGAGAACGGGCGCACGGTAGCCATCTTCTTCGTTCACGATGACGTGTCGCGCGAGTGGACCTCTGAGGACATCGCGTTCGCTTCCGATACGGCAGCTCGTATTCGCACTGCGATCGAGCGTCGCCGAGCCGAGGAGGAACTGCGTGACAGCGAGAGCTTCATGCGCAGTGTGCTTGCTGCATCGACCGACTGCATCAAGGTACTCGACCTTGAAGGCAACCTCACCTTCATGAGTGAGGGTGGCATGAAGGTTATGGAGATCAGCGACTTCAATGCGGTGAAGGGCTGCTTCTGGCCCACGTTTCTGAAAGATGATGGAACCGGCATTGGGAAGGAGGCGCTGGAAACCGCCAGAGCCGGCCAGTCCTTCCACTTTGAAACAGCGGCCGACACTTTTCTCGGTACACCAAAATTCTGGTCGGTGTCGGTGTCCCCCATTTTCGGAGAAAACGGCCGGGTAGAGCGCATCCTGTCGGTGTCGCGTGATCACACGACGCTGGAGGAAGCGCGTGAACAGCAACGCCTCCTCAACGGCGAACTCAGCCACCGGCTCAAGAATGTGCTGACGATTGTTCAATCGATCGCCAATCAGACGCTGCGCGATGCGACCACGCTGGAAGAAGCGTCCGCCGCGTTCTCCTCGCGCCTTGCGTCGCTTGGACGGGCTACCGACGTTCTCACCGCCACGTCCTGGGAAGCATCCGATCTGACCGCGGTGCTAGAAGCGGGTCTCGCCGTCGTCAGCGGCAAACGGAAGCGTGTGGCAATGAGCGGACCGGCGGTTCGGCTCAACTCGCAATCTGCGCTGGCGCTCACGCTCGCCGTTCATGAACTTGGCACCAACGCGTTGAAATATGGCGCTTTGAGCAACGATAATGGTACTGTGACGTTGACGTGGCAGGTGAGCGGATCAGAAGCTGATCCGGAATTTTCCCTGCTTTGGCGGGAGCGTGGTGGGCCAGTCGTCTCGGCGCCTACCCGCAGAGGTTTCGGAACACGAATGATCGAGCGCTCGTTGCGATCGTACTTCAGAGGTGAAACTGCGCTCAGCTATCCTCCCGAAGGCGTCGAATTTCAGATCAGGGCACCGCTCAGCGGTGCAGGCGAATTGGTAACAGCGTAATGGGTCAGGCTATTCCGGCACGGGCCATCCTCATCGTTGAGGATGAGGTGTTCATTCGTCATGATTTGATGGATTTTTTTGAAGATCGGGGCTTTGTGGCCTTCGAGGCAGAAGACGCCGACGAAGCTATCAAGATTTTATCGGTTCATCCCGAAATCCACATTGTCCTTACGGATATTCAGATGAAGGGATCGATGGATGGGCTGCGCCTCGCGCGATACGTTCGTGACCGGCATCCGCCGGTTTTGATCGCCGTCGTATCAGGCGCAGTCAGGCCATCCCAGACAGACCTTCCAGAACGGTCTTTCTTCATTCCCAAGCCCTTCGACCCTCGGCATATCTTGTCGGAGATTGATCGACTGAGTGCATAGCAACTACTTAAAGCGGCGACTTTTTCTAAATTAGGCACCACAGGATTGCTGAGGGCTTGAGTTATCTAGAGGGGTTAGCCGCCTCCGGCTCATCATAGCCGACCTGTACGGAAGAGGCAGAGATAGTGGGTGCAGGCGCCGCCTCCCGATCCGGGATGACCAACGTGTCTATTGCACGGGCGAGCTGGTCCGCCGAATAAGGTTTTTGCAGAAGAAGGAAGCCATGTGCGCCTTCCTGCGCGAGGACGTGGCTATACCCACTCGCAAGAACCACGGGCAGGTGCGGCCATGTCTTGCGCAGCCGCTTGGCCAGTTCCAGGCCGCCCATCCCTGGCATCACAACGTCGGAAAAAACGGCGTCGAACGTACCGGAATTGGTACCGAGCGCCTCAAGCGCATCTTCGGCGCTAGGCACGAGCGTGGTACGAAAGCCCATATCGTTCAACGCCTCGCTAGCGAAACGACCCACCTCCTGATTGTCCTCCACGACCAGGATGGACAGCCCGCGCGTGGCATGCACGCGCTCTGGGGTTGGCACAACTGTTCCCAACTCAATACCCGCAGCGGCTTCGGGGAGGTACAGGGTGAAGGTGGTGCCGACGCCAGGTGAACTCTCAACATCAACATCGCCACCCGACTGCTTGGCGAAGCCGAACACCTGGCTGAGGCCAAGGCCGGTGCCCTTGCCGACCTCCTTGGTCGTGAAGAACGGCTCAAATATTCGCGCGATGTCAGCGGGCGCGATGCCTGCTCCCGTATCGGTGAGGGAAACGGCCGCGAACCCACCATCCACCGCTGCGTGGCCGCGAATAGTGGGCTTACGGACACCACAGACCAGTCGGATCCTGAGTTCTCCCTCGCCGCCCATCGCGTCCTTGGCATTGACTGCCATGTTGACCAACGCCGTCTCGAACTGACCGACGTCCGCCCTGACAACGCAGACTTCGTCCGGGAGGTCGAGGGTGACGGCGACGCGGGCACCGGTCACCGTGTCCAGCATCTCGGCCACACCACGCAGCCGCTCGGCGACATCGAACGCTGTGGGATGCAGCGTTTGCCGGCGCGAGAACGCCAGTAACTGACTGGTCAGCTTGGTCGCGCGGTCCGCCGTGTCGCCGATCGCCTCGATGTAGCGCGTGCGCCGGTCCTGGGGCAGGTCTGGTCGACGCAGGAGATCGACGGATCCACGGATTACCGTCAGCAGATTGTTGAAGTCGTGCGCGACCCCGCCGGTGAGCTGGCCGATCGCATCCATGCGCTGCGCGTGACGCAGGGCTTCCTCAGAGGCGAGTAGGTCGCGCGTACGCTCCTCGACGCGACGCTCCAGCGTCATGGCCAGGTCACTCAGGGCGGCCTCGCGGTCTAATCGCTCGCGACCGATCGACAGGAAGCGCGCAAAGCTCTCGAAGAAGGAAATGGCCTCGTTCTCGAAGCGATCATGGACCGTCGAAACAAAGGAGATCACGCCGTAGAGCTTCTCCTCGGACTGAACAGGAAAGCCCGCATAGGCACGCGTGCCACGGTGTCGGCTGATTATTGTCCGCGGGTCAGCCGATTGCTGGACATGGTCCAGGATGAGTGGCTCCCGGCTCTCCGCGACGAAGCCGCAGAGCGGCACGTCCGCCGGACATGCGTCGGCCAGCCAGTTCCGAACCTCCTCCTCCACCCCCATCGACTGGAGAAGGCGCATGCGCGTGCAGTCATTATTGAGCAGGTAGCTGTAGCTCTGGTCATAGCCGAGCGTCTCGGCGCCTGATGACAGGATATCCCGGAGCACCCTGTCTGGATCATCCGACGAAAGGAGGCCTGCGGAGGCCCGCGCCAGCAGGTCCAGTCGCTGCTCGCGCAGCCGTTCCGCCGTACGGTCGCGCAGCACCTTCACGAAGCCAACGACCTTGTCGTCGGATCGCCTGAGCGGCGTCATCTCGCCCTGCGCCCAGAAGCGCGTACCATCTGCCCTGAGGTGCCAGCGCTCGTCGTTGCCGTGGCCGTGTTCCAGCGCCAGTCGCATCTCGGTCTGCGGCCGACCGACAGCGCGATCCTCGGGAGTGAAGAACCGGTCGACCGGCTCTCCCATCATCTCCCGCTCGGTCCAGCCCAGGATGTTCTCGGCACCTGCGTTCCAGCGGGTCACCCGGCCATCGAGGTCAGTGGCGATGATCGCGAAGTCCGTCGCGCTGTCGAGGATTTGGCGGTGAAGCACCTCGCTGTCGCGCATAGCCCGGCCGGCCTCGTTCCGAGCCGACGCCTGCTCGGCCTGATCCAGTTGCAGAGCGATCAGCCTCGCGAACATCTCGAAGGTCGGAAGGATCTCAGGCCTGGCGAGATCGTGCGGACTGGGATCGATCGCGCACAACGTGCCGAAGAAGCGGCCTTCCGGCAGCACGATCGGGACCGAGATGTAGCTCTTCAGGCCGTATATCGCGGGCGTGTGATGCGCCGCATAGGCGGGGTCTGCGTCAACGTCAGGGATGACCACGGCCTGCCGGTGCTGCCTGATCTCGTGGCAGATGGTCGTCTCCAGCTTCAGCTCGCCACCAGGCTGAAGTCCGAAGTTGATCTCGTCCCTGACGCTGCAGGCGATCCATTTGTCGTCGGTTACCCGGGCGATCGCGGCGAACCCCATCCCGGTGATCCGGCAGACCGTATCAAGTAGCGTCGGCACCACGTCCAGGCGGCCTACCGCCGCCACGTCAGCTGCGCATGGATCATCAACAAATGGATCGGGTCCCATGACCGCTATTTAGCGAAGGATCGAGGCCACGTCATTGACGATGCTCGTTTCCAATCGATAGCCGGATCGGTCGTTTGATCATCCCTTTGGGAATGTGCCCGTTGCCCCGGGGGGGACACAGCCGAGCACAAGGGCGTTGTGATTGGTAATTTTATTTGCTGGCCCGCTATTTGGACGCGCCGCTCCACACTTCCGTCAGTGAGTAACCCGTGCCTGCATCGATCGCCGACCTCGCCACCTTCTTCGACGCCTCGCCGAACCCATATCTGGTGCTGGATCGCGACCTGAACATCGCAACGGCGAACAAGGCCTATCTCGCGTCGGTCCGCCGTGAGTTGCCTGACATCGTCGGTCGCTGGGCGTGGGATGCCTTTCCCACCGATGAGGAGACGCTGCGCCAGGCAGTGGATTCGTTCCAGCGCGTGCTTCGGACCAGACAGGCCGACACCATGGCATTGCTGCGCTTCGACGTGCCAAGACGCGCCTCGGAAGGCGGCGGGCTGGAAAAGCGCTACTGGAGCATCACGCACACACCCGTGCTCGGGGACGACGACGAAGTGTCGTTCGTTCTCCAGCACCCGATCGATGTGACCGACTTGGAGACCCTGCGGCAGACCATCGAGGCTGGTGATAGCGGGGTGCAGCTTCGTCCCGACCACAGCGGCATCTTCGACCGCGCCGAGGCAGTCTACCGCGCCAATCAGGCGCTAACGGCCGAGGCGGAGCGCAATGCCGCTGCGATCACGGCGCTGACGGATGAGCGTGAGAAGCTGATCGGCCTGTTTGAGCAGGCGCCGGCGATGATCGCGCTGCTGCTCGGTTCCGAGCACCGGTTCGCTTTCGCCAACGCCAGTTACCGCGCATCGGTTGGACAGCGCGAGCTGATCGGGCGGACGGTAGTAGAGGCACTCAGTGATGCGGCCGAGCAGGGCTACGTCGCGCTGCTCGACCACGCCTTCGCCACCGGCGAGCCGTACCAGGCGCGGGGCGCCCGCTACGACGTTCAGGCCGAGCCCGATGGTCCGATCGATCAGAGGCTGCTCGACTTCATCTACCAGCCGGTTCGCGACGATGCCGGTGCCGTCATCGGCATTCTGGTACAGGGCGTCGACGTCACCGAAACGATGCGAGCGGCGGACGAGCTAGCTGCGACGGAGGACCGCTATCGATCGGTTCTCGACGCGATCGATGTCGGCTTCTGCATCATCCGTATGCGCTTCAACGACGCAGGCGAACCTGTCGACTACATGATCGAGGAGGGAAACACCGCCTACGAACGGCAAACCGGCCTGCACGGGTCATTCGGCAAATGGGTCAGTGAGCTGGCGCCCGATCTCGAGAAGCACTGGTTTGAGCTTTACGGGCGGGTCGCTGCCACTGGCGGGCCTGTAAGATTCGAGAACTTCGCCGAACCACTCGGCCACTGGTACGACGTGCATGCGCTGCGTATCGGCCGTCCCGACGAACACCGCGTGGCGTTGCTGTTCAACGACATCACCGAGCGCAAGAACGCTGAGGTGGCTCTGCAGCAGACAAACGAGACGCTCGAGCGCGAGGTGGTCGAGCGCACCGTCGAACGCGACCGGATGTGGGAAACCTCGCCCGACCTGATGCTCGTGATCGACTTCGATGGCGTGTTCAGGCGTGTGAACCCGGCTTGGACTGACCTGCTCGGCTACGAGCCACACGAGCTAGTAGGCCACCACGTTAACGAATTCGTCCTCCCGGACGATCATGCCGGCACCATCGGAGCCTATGAGACAGCGGCGACAGGCCAGCATGCGACGGTCGAGAACCGCTACCGTCACAAAGACGGCTCGACGCGGTGGATCTCCTGGGTCGCCGCTCCGGCTGGCGAGCTAACTTACGCCACCGGACGCGACATCACCCAGCAGCGCGAGGTTGAGGCAAGGCTCCGCGACGAGCAGGACTTCGCGCGCTTGGCGCTCTCAGCGGTTGGTGGGGTCGGGGTCTGGACTTACGACATCCGCTCCGACCGCTTCTTCTGCGATGCGGCGATATCAGCGCTGTACGCGCTTGACCCGGCGCGGGGCGCAGCGGGGCTGTCGAGCGCCGAGTTCCTGGCCAATGTCCATCCGCAAGACCGCGTCGAGCTGAACGGCGTGATGGCCGCGGGATTGCAGCGAGCGGGCGAAATCGAGCTCGAATACCGCATCGTCCATCCCGACGGATCGCTTCACTGGGTGCTGTCGCGGGGGCACACCTACTTTGACGCGGAAGGACACCCGTCGCGGAGAACCGGGGTGGGCGTCGACATGACCAGCCAACGCCTGATCGAGGATCAACTCCGTCAGGCGCAGAAGATGGAGGCCGTGGGCCAGCTGACCGGCGGCCTCGCACACGACTTCAACAATCTGCTCACCGGCATGATGGGCAACATGGAGCTGCTGCAAATTCGCCTTGCACAGGGCAAGATCCAGGACAGCGAGCGCTTCATCGTCGCCGCGCAAGGTGCCGGCCGACGGGCGGCATCGCTGACCCAGCGGTTGCTCGCCTTCTCTCGCCGTCAGACGCTCGATCCTAAACCCACTGACGTGAACCGGCTCGCAGCCGGTATGGAGGAGCTTCTTCGGCGGACCGTTGGCCCCGAAATCGAGATCGAGATCGTCGGTGCTGCCGGGCTATGGACCGCGAACATCGACGCCGGGCAGCTCGAGAATGCGCTGCTCAACCTGTGCATCAACGCACGCGACGCCATGCCGGATGGCGGCCGCATCACCATCGAGACGGCGAACAAGTGGTTGGACGAGCGAACTGCGCGCGAACGCGACCTGCCCCCCGGGCAATACCTGTCTGTCTGCGTGACCGATACCGGCACCGGCATGACCGCAGAGACAATCCAACGGGCCTTCGAGCCCTTCTTCACGACCAAGCCGCTCGGCGAGGGCACGGGTCTCGGTCTGTCGATGATCTACGGCTTCGCGCGCCAGTCGGACGGACAGGTCCGGATCTATTCGGAGCTGGGCATGGGCACGACCATCTGCATCTACCTGCCCCGCTTCGTCGGTGATGCGATGCTAGTGGAAGAGGAGGAGGCCCTCACCATAGCCGCGCAGGCCACGGGGCAGACCATCCTCGTCGTGGATGATGAGGCGACGATCCGTCATCTAATCGACGAGGTGCTGGACGAGGCGGGTTATACCGTGATTGGCGCTGCCGACGGCAACGCCGGCTTGAAGGTCCTCCAGTCCGGTGCCCGGATCGAGTTGCTGATCACCGATGTCGGACTGCCTGGGGGCATGAACGGCAGGCAGGTCGCCGACGCGGCACGAGCGCTCCGACCAGGCCTGAAAGTGTTGTTCATCACAGGCTACGCCGAAAATGCTGCCGTGGGAAACGGGCACCTAGAGGCGGGTATGGAGTTGCTCACCAAGCCCTTCACTCTTGAAGCGCTCTCGGCCAAGGTGGGTAGCATGATCAAACGAGATTGATGTGCCGGCATTCACTTCGACGAAGCTCAGGGAAATCATCATTATTCGCTACGCCGCACGTCATCAACTCGGTCAGCCCTGGCTATGTGAAGATCGACCTGACCGAACACAACGGCTTCATGACACCCGAGGAAGGGGGCGAAACTCCCCGTCGAGGACGCGCTGCTCGGGGACGATGCCGTATCTGGTCGCTTCGTGGAAGCTAGCGGCCAGACGCTTTGGTAAGATCAGGCTGATCATTGGGCAGGGGTAAAAAAGGCTGTCCCGAAACCGGTGACAGACTGTTTTTGGAAAGGCCGCGCCATTCCCTGTATTCGATCCCATTTGGGACGGTCGCGGCCAGCGCGCATCGACTGGTTCAGTCGTGAAACGTATATCTATGCCAGTTCTATGCGCACTCGTTGTTCACGAAAGCCTTCCTTTCTGACGACTTGGCCGGTGGGCCATGACCGCAACGCATTTCTGCGGCCCGACGCTTGTCAGAACTGTTCTGAAAACCTGCTTCGCAAAAGCGCCTGCCGGCGACGGGTTTGGAGAACCCAGTGGCGTGGAGCGTGAGCACGGCGCCTCGTTTGCAAGCAGCGCCGGATGAAAGCGAGCACACTGGTAGATAATTCGAGCTGGATGCCACTCGCGAGTGGCAGATAGCGTGAGCATGAAGTCTGGCTGATTGCGAACAGACGCTGTTATAATTGCAAGCGCCTACAATTAGCCCCCATCCGACGGGCAACACCTGCCCGAACCAAGGGAAGTGAGGCTAATTGTACGGCACAGACGGCGTTCACGCCATCGCCAACAAACTCAGAAGCCGCACGAGCTGCTCCGGGGGCTCGTTGCCGCCCTTCACGTCCAGCATCATCAGAACCTCCTTGTTGTGCGCGGAAACCGCGATTCCGAATCGCGCGCGGGCGTCAGCGGTCTCCAGCGGATCAACTGCCGGGGGTGCCTTGTCGGTGGCGGCAATGCCCGTACGGGATGGTAGCAGCCGTATTGGACCGACCTTCAATCCAATCGCCGCACGCGCATAGCGACCGTAGCTGCCAGGCGCCAAGATCTGCGGCGCAACGCCGCCGACCGCGCCCCGCGCGCGAGCGACCAAGTCAGCAACGGCGACGGCATCGGTCCCTGGAACCAGCTGCGACCGCTCGGTCCGGTCAGCCCATACCTCCCTGGGAGGCATCATGGCAGGGATCCGCCCCAAAGCATCGCAGGCGGCCGACGCATAGCCCGCGACGCTGTTCGATAGATGGCCAATGGATTGACCCAGGATCAACCCGGTGCCGCCATCGAGAACGAGGAAGACGACGTGGTTCGCGCCATCCGGCCGCATAAGCGAAGTGGCGACACAATCGAATCGGACCTCCTCGCCGGCGAGTCGCCGCTGCAGGCGGCGACGCAACTCGCGCTCGACGAATGGCCTGAGCGTGTTCGGCGATCTCTTGATGTCAATCGCTTTAGTGAGGTCGCGCACCAGGGCGGCCACCGATGCATCCGGATCGGCCTCCACGATCCGCACGACGGCGGCTTGAATGGTCTGCGCGATCTCCGGCGCGATCCGTTCGCGCGTCTTCGTCGTCGAAGCGAAGGTGCCCACGCTGGCCAAGGAACGGCGTTCGCTCCATGCGCGCAGCATCTGATAGAAGCGATTGAGCTTCAGCCCAGCGTCGGCCGCGGACTGTTTCGCCGTCAGGCCGCCGAACGAGCCGAGATGCCGGTCGAGCGCCACCATCCGCTGCAATGCCTTGTCCCGTTTCGACGGCGGCATCGATGCCCAGATCTCGAGCTCCTCTTCGGGCACTGGATGGCCGAACACGCGCTCGAGGCTTCGCTCGCTGGGGCCATTGGGCAAGCCTCTTCCAGCTTCGTTCGCCCCGCTCGCGGCAGCATCTGCGGGATCCAGCAAGTTCCGTTCCATCAGGAGCAAGGGTAGCAGATTAGAGCGTCTGACCAAATTAACTTTAAAAAATTCAAATAGGGATTGCGCAACCCGATCGCCGCTCCGACATTGCCGTTTCCAAAGTCTATTTGAAAGGGGCAATGTGATGCGCGATGACACCTTCGCTGACAGCCACGATGATGGTGCTCAGCGCCGAATGGCCAGCTGGCGCCGGCCTCCGCGCAAGAGGCCGTGGTTGTCGTCCGTGCGTCCGGGTCCACTTCGTGGGGAAGCGGACGATGGCGGAAGGTCGTGAGATGAAGACGAAAGTCACCGGCAAAACCGCCAACGCCGGCAGGCGCGACATCCGCACTCCGCCGCGGCATGCGGACACGCGCATCCCCAACTACCGCAACCCGAGCGAGTCGGGTTCCCGGTCGCTCATCCGCCGCCGTCCGGTTCGCTGGGAGGGTCTGGAGGAGGCCAGCCGCATGGCGCAGATCGTCGTGCTGGAGCACGGCGGTCACGCGCGACCCGTCATCAATCGTGGCCAGCGGCACCTCCGTTCCCGAATGGCGTCGCGCAAGACCGGTCATCAGCAGGTGGTCGAAGGCAGGGGGCACCGCGACTTCGCGATGTGGAACGAGGTCAATCCCGACGTCCTGGACTATCAGGCCCATCCGTTCCTCATCCGTGGACAGGCGGGGGGCGAGTGGTTCGACTACTACCCCGATCACATCCGTCTGATGCGGGACGGCAGCATCGAGCTCATCGAGGTTAAGCGGACACCCGCCGACCTCGACGATCCCGCCTACCGGCGGAAGCTCGGGATCGTCGCGGAGATCGCGAGGCGCGGCGGTTGGATGTTCCGCATCCTCTACCACGCGGACATCGCCGGTCCTCGCTGGCGCATGCGCAACGTCGAGGGGATCTATGCCAATCGGTACCTGCTGCTCGATCGCCAGGAACAGGATGTCATCAACGCGTTCGTGATGCGCGGCACCACCACCGTCTGGTCGACGCTTCGGCACCTCGTCGCTCCCAGCGACCAGCGCCGCGGCAACGCCGTCATTGAGAACGCCATCGCGCTCGGTCGGGTCGGCGTCGAACTCGATCAGCGCATCACCTGCGGCACGGTCCTGATCCCGCTCCCGCCGGTGCCGCACAACGACCAGATCCGGCTCTGACGATGGCGATCCTCGTCATCTGCCTGGCCGCACCCCGCCCGCCGACAGAGCTGAGGCGGCGAAGGCCGCCACGCTCCCGCTGACCGAAGACAAGCAACCCTCGGGGTTCCCGGTCGTGGACGCGTGTCCGCGGGCGCGGACTCCTGCGTCCAGGAGACACGACATGAAGGAACTGCCCCTGAAGCTCGAACCCGGCGACATCGTCGCCATCGACCACGTCGACCACGTGTTCGAGCGCATCGACCCCGACGGCCTCGTCACCTTCCGCGTCATGGGCGGCAAGGTGGAGTTCGAGGTCACCAACGAGGAGACCGGCTTCCCGAGCAAGCCGAACGCCAACGAGATCGCCCGTCTGATGGCCGCCGGCACGATGGTCAAGCGCGCCCGCGATCTCGAGGACGGACCGCGCAAGGCGGCGCGCAAGCGCGAACTCAGCGCCGAGGCCGCACGCGCGGAGGACCCCACGTCCGAGTTCCGCACCATGTTCAGCCGCGCCTACGACAAGAACCCCTGCGGCCTCTCCGATCGCGGATTGCGCGTGTTCAACGAGCAGCTGCTCACCGACCCGACGATCGCGGCGATGCCGGGCGCCCGCGTCTACGCCGGCTCGACGCTGCGGTCCTGGATCCACAAGCGCGGATTCCACGGCGACCGGCGAGCGCGTGACGGTGTCGCCATGACCGGCAAGCGGCGCGGGCGCCGCGTGAGGCACCCCATCGAGATCCTGTCGCACCATCTCGCGATCAGCGTCGGACGGAAGTCGGCGGCCAATCCGAATGCGAAGGCCAAGGCCTACAAGGCCTGGACCAGCTACAGGGCCGACATTGGTCGAATCAACCGCGGGCAGCCCACCGGCCGCGAAGGCGCGGAATACCCGCAGCCGCCGGTCCCCTACAAGGCCGTCAGCTACACGACCTTCTGGCGGATGGGCCGCGACCTCCAGTCCTCGGCCGCGCTCAAGGCCGAGCATGGCCCTCAGGCCGTCTATCAGCGCTACGGCGGCGGCGGTGTCACGGACCGCCACACCCGCATCGGCGCGTTCGGGCAGATGGACGACACCAAGGTGCCCGCCATCTTCCTCGTCGACGACGAGCTCCGCATCCCGCTCGGGCAGGCGACCTTCACCGCGATGATGGAGAGCGTCAGCAAGTGCATCATCGGGTGGGACCTGTGCTGGGACGAACCGTCGAGCGCCACCGCGCTCGAAACCTACGCGCACGCCAACACGCCCAAGGCCATCCCAAAGGACATCGACGACATCCATCCCGAGCTGAAATGGATCTGCTGCAGGCTCGCGGCGGTGCTGCTCGACAACCTCTCCGGACACCACTCGCGCCACTTCGAGGACGCGATGATGGACGCGGGCACCGACGTCCACTTCTCCGGCGCGCACATGCCCCGCGACAAGGCGGAGATGGAGCGCGCCATCGGTACCATCCTCGGGATGGCGTTCAAGGACCTGCCCTCCGCGACCTACGACATCCCGCGCGCGCGGGAGTTCGGGTTCGATCACACGACGATGGTGATGGTGCCGATCCGCAAGGCTCGCGAACTGCTGCTCCGCGCCATCTGCGTCTACCACCTCAAGCCGCACAAGGGGCTCGACGGCCGCTCGCCGGCGTTGGTGTTCAAGCAGCAGACCGCCCGTCACGGCATCAGCGTCATCGACGACCTCGACGAGTTCCGCAGGTCGATCGGCGACGTCGACTTCGATGGGAAGCTGCGGCCCAGCGGGATCGTGGTCACGGGCCTGCGCTACTCCGACGCCAGGCTGACGCGCGAACTCATCGACGACATCGTGTCGCTGCAGCCCGCCTCGGAGGCCAAGAACAAAGTCTCCACGCTGCCGGTGAAGGTCAAGTACTCGCGCCGCGACATGGGTCGGGTCCACGTCTGGAACGAGCGGACCAAGCGCTACGTCACCCTGCCTGCCGTGCGGCAGGACTACGCCGACGGCCTCCCGCTCTGGGCGCACAAGCGCATCGCCGACATCGCGAAGCTCGACATGCGGGACTACAACGAGGAGACGGAGGATACCGATGGCGACCGCCTCATCGAGATCCGCGCCAACCTATTCGACGCTATCCGGAACATCACGCCCGAGGCGGCCGAGCACGACCGCGCCACGCTCGCCAAGCTCAAGGATTCGCCGCTCTTCAAGCGGGTGATGGGCGAGATCGTCGAGGTCGTCGACGAGGACGTTTCGACGCTCGTGGCACCGCGCGCGGCTGACGCGCCCGACACCCAGCTGAAGGTCGGAATGGCGGCGCCCTTCCGCGACGACGCGACCGTGAAGACGCCTCGCGCGGATGAGCGCAACAGCGCCGCGGCGGCGGCCGAGCGGGCGGCGGCCGCCGCCAAGCCCCGTCGCCAGCGCAGCAAGAAGCAGAAGGATCGCGATCCCCGGGATGCGGGATCGCCAACGAAATCGGTCACGGCCGATACCCGCGCCGGCTTCTCGCCGGCTTTCACCAACCGCCCAAAATGGGGGATCACGTATGACGGACAGTAACATCGCCAACAAGCCGGAGGCGCAGCGCGTCTCCGCCACGGACCAGGCACCGCGGCGTTCTGGCCGCAAAGAGCCGAAGGCTCGCGACCGTCGCGACGCCGGCGCTCCGCGCCCCGGATCGCTCGCGGAGCGCTCGGCCAGGGTCGGCTTCGCCGTCGCCGGTGTGCGCCGCCTGCGCGTGCCGGAACCGCGTCAGCTCGGCATCCATGCCGAGTTTGACGAGATCCGGCTCACCGGTCTCGAGATGAAGGGAATGCCCATGCTGGGCATGACCCTCTTCGAGGTCACGGGTGCCGGCAAGACCACGACGGCCGAAGAGTATGCGAAGCGCATCAACGCCGACGATGAAGACGGGCAGGTTTCGATCCTCCACATCCGGCTCGACAACTCGGGTACGGCGCGCAGCCTCTACGTGGAGATGCTCGCGGGTCTCGGCGACGGGTTCGCGCTGAACGGAACCGAGCACAGTCTGCGCCGTCGGACCCTCGAGGCATTGGAGGAAGCCGAGACCGAGCTCGTCATCATCGACGAGAGCCATCACGGCGGAAGGCGCTCGGGGTTCGGTGGTGAGGTCACCTCGTCGGTCAAGCTGCTGCTGGACGGCGGAGTCGTGCCCGTCGCTCTCCTCGGCACCGAGGCCGCCGTGCCGATCTTCGGCAAGGATCTCGAACTCAGCGGGCGCCTCACTGCCCCGTGCAACCTCAATGGTCTTCGCTGGCACGACGGCTATGAGCGGGAGATCTGGCAGGGGCTGCTCGCCACGCTCGACACCCGCCTCGTGGCCGACGGCATCCTCGCCCGGAAGATCGGCCTGGACGATCCCGCCCTGGAGCGACCGCTCATCGACGCGACCAACGGCGTCATCGGACAGCTGATGGGGACGATTCGGACTGCCGTCCGCCACGCGGTTCGCGAAGGACGCGATCACGTCACGCACGACGATCTCAGGATTGCCGTCGACATGTGGAACGTCGGGCACCGCTTCATCTCCCACAATCCGCTGAGGCACGGCTGATGGTCCGAAAGGTTCGCCGCGAAGCCAATCTCGTCCTCGGAGCATCGCTCCGGGGACTCGTCTTCGACGCCTGCTTCGACAACCGCATCCCTCACACCTTCGGCATGCTCCGCCACTTCGGCATGCCGAACCGGAACCGCGTCCTCGTGTCCGAGAGCCCGGATCTCGATGTCGTCGGGCTCGCCACCGCTCTTCGCATTCCCGAAACCGAAGTCACGGCGCGGCGCTATCCGGCGATCGGGCGTGGTCATCGCGACTTCTACGGAATTCAGGTTATGAAGGGGCGGATAGAGGATCGGGTTCGCCGCTTCTCCCCGGCCGCGATCGCCTCGGGCGTCCTCCATCATCCCGCCACCCACGAACTGCGGGATCTGCCGTTCTCCACGGTGGGCTGGGACATGCTGCAGGACACATGTCCTTGCGAACCGGCGGGGGTTCGCCAGAACTGGGTCACCACCAATGGCACCAGCCGCTGCCACTCGTGCGGAGGCAGCCTCGGCAAGATCGAGGCGGTGCCGGTCCCGGATGGGCTAAAGCCCTCACTCACCCTCATCTCCCGACTGGTTGATCCGGACCCCTGCGCGCAGCGCGCCGGGCACGACATGCTGCCCCACGCGATCCGCGGTGCCAGCCGGACGCTCATCTACGATCTGATCATGAACCTCGCGAAGGTGATCGGTGTCGAGGCCGATGTCGCGAATTCGACTGCGCGCACCGCCTTGCTCGCCCGCGCCTGCGAGGCGCTCATCCGGTGGCCGGCGGGCTTCTCCAGCATCGAGCGTTCGGCTGACTGCCCGACGAACGTCTGGGACTGGGTCCGCCGGACCTACGCCATCCTCGACGGCGCCGGCCAGCCCGCGGCTTCCGAGGCTCGGTCGGGAACGCCCGCATTCGCGCCGAAGGCGACCCAGCCGGGCTACGTGCCGTCTGGATCCAAGGGACGCATCAGCACGCAGTTCATCAGCGCCATGGCCGCCGCGCGCCTGGGCGGGATCGACGAGCAGGCGCTGAAGCAGGCTTGGGACGACGGCAGGTTCACGCAGCACCTATGGGTGCTCGGCTCGTCCCGCGTCCGCGCCTTCGATCCCGCCGAGGTCGTCGCGCTCACGCCCCGAATGCGCGTGCTCGGCTCTCGCCTCGCGGCGGCGAGGTTCCTTGGTCTTCCGCTCTACGGTGCCGAGCAGCTCATCGAGGCGGAGTTGCTCACACCTGCGGCTCCCGGCGGCGGCATCAAGCAGATGGAGGCTCACCTAAGCGCCGCCAACGCACTGAGCCAGACGATCGAAGCCGCCGGTGGCGACGTCAACGACGGTATGCCCTTTCTGGAAGCTATCCGCCACGTATCCGGACGGCCCAAGCCCTTCGCGTCCGCCCTCGGCATGCTGCTCGCCGGCGAGATGCGCTTCGGACTCACCGACAGCACTACGCGCACGGGGGTCATTGGCCGCATCAGGGTTCACCGGGATGCCGTTTCGGACCTGACCGCGTTGCCACACGATCCGGTTCCCAAGGCGAGAATCGTCAGAGCCGACCGGTGGAGCGGAGTGGACGCACTTCATTGCCTCAATGGGAATCGCAGTGCGAGCGAGTTGCTCATGGGACTTGAAAGCCAGGGCAGCACCACGAAGCGGCAATATCTCGTCACCGACATTCTGGAACGTGCCGCGATCGGAGTGACGACATCCGACCTCTCACGTCGCAGCGGGTGTAGCATCGCGCACGTGGCGGGTAGGCTGAAGGCGCACAACGTCCCGCAGATCGCACCTGGCCTTTGGCAGCGACGGCAGGCCGAAGAGCTGACCTTTGAAGAAGCAGTCCGAGGAGTGGCCTCGGCCAGCGATCCTCTCGAGGACTGAACGACCGAACAATCTTGTGATGGAGAGAATGACATGAACGGCAGCGCTCGCACCGGCTTCGCGCTCACCATCCGTTTAGGTTTTGGCAATAGCCGTCAGACTCTCATCATCATGCGGGGTCAGGCAATGCCGAAATACGATTACGAGGTGGAAAGGGCCGCTCAGGTCCTCGCCTACTTCGCCCTCAGGGCGAAGGACAGAGCGCTGAACATCCTCAAGGCCATGAAGCTGGTCTACCTCGCGGATCGGGAGAGCATCCGACGCTTCGGCGAACCCATGCTGGACGAGCCGCGCTACTCGATGAAGCGTGGCCCGGTGAACCACATGACCTACCAGCTCGCCAGCGGGCAGGAGGATCAGCCAGCCGAATGGAGCCGCTACCTCCACGCGCGGGACCAGAGCCACGACATCGCCGTGCGCGGCAACATCACGTTCGGCTCCCTCGGCGAGCTGAGCGAGGACGACGTCGAATGCCTCGACGCCGTCTGGCGCCAGTTCGGCTGGATGGACGAGCACGTGCTTTGCGCGTGGACCCACAAGCCCGAAAACGTGCCCGAATGGTCCAACCCGAATGGCGGGCGCAAACCGATCAGCCTGGCCGACATGCTTGCGGCCGTAGGCGTCCCCGACGCGCGTCAACGCGCAGAAGATCTCGAGCACAGGGGCAGCTTGAAGCAGCTCGTGGAGACAGTCCGATGATCGGCGTCGGCTTCAAGAGTCGGGGCGCGTTTCTACGCAAATCCGGGCCATCGTATGATCCGGACCGCATGCATCTTCATTTCATCTGCACTGACGAGCAAGCCTTTGGCACAATCCTGGTCGTATCGATGTGTTCACTGGAACCAAGCACGAAGGACCGCGCCTGCCTGCTGGACGTTGGCGATCACCGCTTCATAAACCGTCGATCATACATCCACTATCGTAAGACAGAGATAATGGATTTAACGGCGCTGCAGGAATTGCTTCGTAGAGGCGACATTGTACCTGAAGAGGATTGTCGCGAGGACATCTTTGATCGGATCTGCCAGGGATTGTTGGCGTCAACGGCGGCCCGCACAAATCACAAGGAATATTTCAGGGCCTCTCGGAACCCGTTTCCCGAGGCGGCCTAACCTGCTAAAAGATGACAGCCATGACGGCGCGCGAAGACCATGATCTTCGCGCGCCTCTCCGCCGAGATGGGTGTCTCGGTTATCTCGAAAAGCTGAGCGGGCACTCTGCAAGGATATCGCTTTCGGAGCGGATGAACTGAAATGTCTCTTTCCGCTCTGTTTGAAAAAGACGAGCAATTACAAAGTCTCGCTGAGCGACGTATTGTGAGATCTGACACTTCCTCCCCTCACAGCGTTGGCCCTGATCGCGTAAGTCGCTGATCGTGCTTGCGATGATAGCGCTAACGTTTAATCTGCCGTGAAATCGCGGGAGAGGATCGTGGGCATCATTCGTCACAATAAGGTGCTGCTGTGCGGCGTCGCGCTCGGGCTTGTGGCGTTAGTCGGGACCGCAGGCGCGCAGGTCGCCCGCTTCGAGCGTTTTCGCTACGACGGCAAGGCGCAGGAGCAGGTCACCGCCAAGGCGGGCGAGTATCAGAACCCGATACTGTCCGGCTATTATCCAGATCCGTCGGTGACGCGGGTTGGTGACGATTATTACCTCGTCAATTCGTCGTTCGCGCACTTTCCCGGGCTGCCGATCTTCCGATCAAAGGATCTGGTGAACTGGATCCAGATCGGCAACGCGATCGACCGGCCCGGGCAGCTCGACTTCAGCGGGCGGCGTGTCTCGGAGGCGGTGTTCGCGCCCGACATCTCCTTCCACGACGGTACGTTTTACATCGCCAATACCTGCGTCGAATGTGGCGGCAATTTCGTCATTACCGCCAGGAATCCGGCGGGGCCGTGGTCGCAGCCGATCTGGCTGCCGTTCGAGGGGATCGACCCGTCGATCTACTGGGAAGGCGACCGCGCCTATATCGTCAACAATCGTGCCCCCGCCGAGCCGCCGCGCTACGATGGGCATCGTGCGATCTGGGTGCAGGAATATGACTGGCGTGCCGGCAAGATGGTCGGCGAGAGCACGATGCTCGTCAACGGTGGCGTCGATCTGTCCAAGAAGCCGGTATGGATCGAGGGGCCGCACCTGCTTCGCAAGGATGGCTGGTATTATCTCAGTGCCGCCGAGGGCGGGACGAGCGACAACCACTCGCAGGTCGTGTTCCGCTCACGCAGCCTGCGCGGGCCGTTCGCGCCTTATGCGGGCAATCCGATCCTGACGCAGCGCGATCTGCCGCCCGGTCGTCCGCATCCGATCACCTCGGCGGGGCACGCTAAATTCGTCCAGACGCAGAACGGCGACTGGTGGGCGACCTTCCTCGCGACCCGCCCCTATGCCGACGGACTCTACAATATCGGCCGAGAGACGTTCCTGTCGCCGGTGACGTGGAAGGACGGTTGGCCGCACATCCTCGAACGTGGTGTGCCGATCCCCTTCACCGCATTGCGTCCGAAGTTGCCCACCGGCGCGAAGCCCGCGCTGCCGACCAGTGGCGACTTCGGCTATGTCGACAACTTCGCCGGCAACCGGCTGGCGATGCAGTGGATCGGTCTCCGTACGCCCAGGCAGCCGTTCTACCGCGTCGCGAACGGCGCGGTCGAGCTTCGACCCGGCGCGCGCTTCGGCGACCTGAACGGCGTGCCGTCGTTCGTCGGGCGGCGGCAGCAGCATCATGTCGCGACCGTCTCGGTGACGATGCGCTATCAACCCGGCAAGGATGGCGCGCGCGCGGGACTGGCGGCGGTGCAGAACGACCGCTCGCTGCTGCTGTTCGGCGTGACGCGCGTGCAGGGCAAGACGATGATCGCGCTGTGGACCCGCGCGGGTGCGGATACCGACACGCTCGTCGCCAGCGCTCCCGTTGATTCCGCGAAGCCGGTAACGCTCACGCTGCGTGCCGATGGCGGGACGATGGCGCTCGACTATACCGTCGGCGGGCAGCGCAAGACATTGCGCGAAAGTGTCGACGCACGCTTTATCAGCACCGCGCGCGCGGGCGGGTTCGTCGGCACGGTGATCGGCCCGTTTGACGAACCCTGAGCAGTCCAGCTTGGGCACACCCGGCCTGCTTCTTTCAACACCCAGAGAAATGCTGGGATATGATGCGCGCCCGATAAGGAGTGCGCATGACCGATCAACGCAGTTCAGTCCCGGTGGCAGAGGCGGTCGCCGATTTGCGCGCGGCGCGCGGGGCGTGGCGCGCGCGGCATGACGACGGGCGCGACACCACCAGCTTCCCGTCGCGCGGCGCGCTGGAGCGGGTGGTCGAGCTGTTGTCCGCGGCGCTCTATCCGCGGCGACTGGGTCAGTTCCGCGGCGCGCCGGCTGAGGAAGACGGGTTCGTCGCCGCCAAGCTGCTCGCCGCCGCGACCGAGCTGGAGCGCGAGGTTGCCGCCGAGCTGGGCTATTGGCAGGCGGAGGCGAGCAGCGGCACCTTCGACCGTGAACAGCCGGCAACGATCGTGCGGCTGTTCGTGGCGGGGCTGGGCGAGATCCGGCGGGTGATCGATACCGATGTCGAGGCGGCATTCCTCGGCGACCCCGCCGCGCGCAGCGCCGACGAGATCCTCGTCTGCTATCCCGGCGCGATCGCCAGCCTGCATTACCGGCTTGCGCACCTGCTCTATGAACTCGGCGCGCCGATCGTCGCGCGGCTGATCTCCGAACTGGCGAACGAGCGGACCGGGATCGACATCCACCCCGGCGCGACGATCGGGCCGTCGTTCTTCATCGATCACGGCACTGGGGTCGTCATCGGTGAAACCGCGATCATCGGTGCGCGTGTCCGGTTGTACCAGCACGTCACTTTGGGCGCCCGAACGCCGCGCGGCGATGATCCCGATCGGCCCCGCACGCGTTACGCACGTCACCCGATCGTAGGGGACGATGTGGTGATCTACGCCGGAACGACGATCCTCGGGCGCGTGATGATCGGGGCGGGCGCGATGATCGGTGGTAACGTCTGGTTGCTGGAGGACGTGCCCGCCGGGCAGGTGGTCGTGCAGCCCGAGGCGCAAGCGCATGACAATGCGAGCGACTGGCGCGCGCACGATGGCTGAGGCGCGCAAGCCCGTCATCGGCGTGCTGTGTTGCAACGAACTGGTGCAACGCCCGGTGCAGGTGGTGGCAAGCCGCTTCGTCGCGCCGCTGGCGCGCGTGTCGCAGGCGTGCGTCGTGCTGGTCCCGGCGATCGCCGAACTATGTGATGTCGAGTCGCTAACCCACTATCTCGACGGCATCTTACTGACCGGATCGCGCTCGAACGTCGCCCCGACCCGCTATGGGGCGGCGGATGACGACGCCGGGGGTGTGCTCGATCGCGAGCGCGACGACGTGGCGCTGACCATGGCCGAGGCGATGATCTCGGCGGGCAAGCCGGTGTTTGGCATCTGCCGCGGCATGCAGGAGATCAACGTGCTGTTCGGCGGCACGCTCTCGACCGAGCGCTGCTGCGGCCGGCATTTGCGCGGCGGCTGGGACCAGTCGGATTATGCCGCGCTTTTCGACCATCGCCATGAGGTGGACCTCGCCGCCAACGGGGCGCTGGCCGCGCTGACCGGCGAACAGCGGCTGTCGGTCCACTCGGTGCACGAACAGGCGATCGAGCGGCTCGGCGCCGGCCTGACGGTCGAGGCGTGGTCGAGCGACGATGGCGTGATCGAAGCGATCGCCGCGCGTCCGAACGGCGCAGAGGTGCTGGCGGTGCAATGGCATCCGGAGTGGGATGTCGAGCGCAGCGCGAGCAGCCACGCCTTTTTCGCGCAGATCGGCCGTGCGCTGCGCGGCGGCTGACGCAACAAAGCCGCGCGTTCGGCGATTGACCACGCCAAGCTACGGAGAAAGACGATGAAGCCGCTCGCCCTGCTCGTTCCGCTCGCCGCATTGGCGCTCGCCGCCTGCTCGGAGCGCGCCGAGGACCATGCCGAGCGCACCGGCAACGCGATCGCCTCCGATATCGAGCGCGCCTCCGACAATGTCGTCCAGAGCGTCGATACGCTCACCGACCGGCTTTCTGATCACGTCACCAACCGCGTCGATGGTCTCGCCGCCGAGCAGATTGACCGCGCCGCGGATCGGATTTCCGAAGCGTCCGACCGGCTGGAGGACGAAGTCCGCCGCCATGGCGAACGAACACGTGACCGCGCGGGCGCGGCGCTTGAGAACGCCGGTGCCGATTTGCGCGACCGCGACGCCGCCGATCGCGAGCGACGCTGATCCTGCCCCTGTCGTCGTCGCGACCCGCACGCTAAGGCGGCACCCGAGGGGACAGAAGATGGCACGCGGACCGCAACAGGATTTGACGACCGGTCCAATCGGCCGAACCTTGCTGGTGTTCGCGCTGCCAACGCTCGGCTCCAGCATCCTGCAATCGCTCAACGGATCGATCAACGCGATCTGGATCGGGCAATTTCTTGGCGAGCGCGCGCTGGCGGCGACCACCAACGCCAATATCATCATGTTCCTGCTGATCGCGGCGGTGTTCGGCTTCGGCATGGCCGCTACGATCCTGATCGGGCAGAATATGGGCCGCCGCGACCTCGACGCGGTACGGCGCGTGCTCGGCACGTCGGTCGGGCTGTTCACGATGTTGTCGATTGCCACCGTCGTCGTCGGGCTGCTCGCCGCGCCCGCGATCCTGCGCGTCTTGGCGACCCCGGCCGAAGTCTACCCGCTCGCACTTGCGTATTTGCGCGTCATCTTCGTCGCGATGGTGCCGGGCTTCGTCGCCGTGCTGCTGACGATGGCGCTGCGCGGGACAGGCGATTCGATCACGCCGCTCAAGTTCATGGCGCTGGGATCGGCGATCGACGTCGCGCTCAATCCGTTGTTGATCCGTGGCTTCGGCCCGATCCCCGCGCTGGGAATCGAGGGATCGGCGGCTGCGACGCTGATCGCCAATGCCGTCTCGCTGATTGCGATGCTTGTCTACATCTACCGTCGCGACCTGCCGATCCGGCTGCGCGGTGCGGAGTGGCGTTACGTCCTCCCCGACCCAGCGCTGCTGCGAACGATCGTTGCAAAGGGCGTGCCGATGGGGTTGCAGATGCTGGTTGTCTCGACCTCGGCGCTGGCGATGATCGGGCTGGTCAACCGCCACGGGACCGCCACGACGGCGGCCTATGGCGCGGCGAACCAGCTGTGGACCTATATTCAGATGCCGGCGATGGCGGTCGGCGCGGCGGTCAGTGCGATGGCGGCGCAAAATATCGGCGCGGGGGCGTGGTCGCGGGTCGACCGGATCACGCGCGTCGGGATCGTCACCAACCTGGCGCTAACCGGCGGGCTGGTCGTGCTGCTCACTCTGCTCGACCGCCATGTGCTGTGGCTGTTCCTTGGACAGGATAGCGGCGCGGTCGACATTGCGGTGCGGATCAACCTGATCGCGGCGTGGAGCTTCGTGCTGTTCGGAGTGTCGATGGTCCTGTCGGCGACGGTGCGCGCGAATGGTGCGGTGATCGGGCCGCTGGTGATCCTGGCGCTGGCGATGTTCCCGCTGCGGCTTGGGATGGCGGCCGGGTTCGAACCATCGTGGGGGGCGAATGCGATCTGGTGGAGCTTTCCGGCCGGGTCTACGGGCGCGATGCTGATGATGATCGGCTTTTATCGCCACGGCGGCTGGCGGCGCGGCAAGCTGCCCGCCGCGCCGCATGAGGGCGAGGAACAGGCGATGGCAGAGTGCGAGCCCGCCGCCAAGACGATGCCGGTCGGCTAATCAGGCGCGTTGCAGCGTACGCGCGCGGCGGCGCTGCACCGAACTGCCGATCCCCATCGCCTCGCGATATTTCGCGACGGTGCGGCGCGCGATGTCGAAGCCTTTGGCGTTGAGTTGCTCGACCAACGTATCGTCGGACAGGATCGTGTCGCCTTCGCCGGCGATCAGCGCGCGGATCGCGCTCTTTACCGCCTCCGCCGACACCGCATCGCCGCCATCGGCGGCGGCGATCGCGGAAGTGAAGAAATATTTCAGCTCGAACACACCGCGCGCGCAGCTCAGATATTTGTTGCTGGTGACGCGGCTGACCGTCGATTCGTGCAGGTCGATCGCTTCGGCGATCTGGCGCAGCGTCAGCGGGCGGAGATGCGCGACCCCGCGCAAGAAGAACGCTTCTTGCTGCTTCACGATTTCGGTCGCGACGCGCACGATCGTCCGCTGTCGCTGGTCGAGCGCCTTGACCAGCCAGTTGGCGCTGGCCAGCTTGTCGGCCAGCCACGCCTTGCCCGCCTTGTCCTGCCTGCCGCCCGCCAGCTCGCTATAATAGCTCTTGTTGACCAGCACGCGCGGCAGCGTCGCGGCGTTCAGCTCGATCGCCCAGCCGGCCTTGGTGCGCGTCACCGACAGATCGGGGATCACCGGCGCGGGGGGCTCGCCACCGAAGCGGCAACCGGGCTTTGGATCGTAGCCGCGCAGTTCGCGGATCATGTCCGCCATGTCCTCGTCATCGACCTGGCACAGCCTCTTCAGCCGCGTCAGATCGCCACGTGCCAGCAGGTCGAGATGATCGAGCAATCGCGCCATGCAGGGATCGTAGCGATCGGCCTCGCGCGCCTGGATCGCGAGACATTCGGCAAGGTCACGCGCGCCGACCCCGGTCGGCTCAAATCGCTGAATGATGGTCAATACGCGTTCAACGCGCGCGACTGCGATGCCCAGCCGCTGCGCGACCTCCGCAACGTCGGCGCGCAGATAACCCGCCTCGTCGATCTGGTCGATCAGCGCGCGCGCGATGAACAGCTCCGCTTCGCCGAACGCCGCTCCGGCTTGCGCGAGCAGCACATCGGCGAGACTTTCGCTCGTGTCCGCGAAGGTGTCGAGGTCGGGCGCCTCGCCCGAGCCGCTGACGGGCGCGACGCTCGATGACAGCCCGGCATGGTCAGACGGCGAATCGTCGAAACGCTCGGCGGCGATGTCGACGTCGAGCGTTTCCCCGGCAGCCTCGCCCGCGACGACGAGTTCGTCCGCACCGGCCGGCTCGTCACGCGTCGAGGTCTCGACCGGCACCGCCTCCGGCGCCTCGTCGCCGCCGGGTGTCGACTCCAGCAACGGATTGCGCTCGAGTTCCTCGGCGATCACGCCCTCGATCTCGAGATTGCTCAGCGCCAGCAGCTTGATCGCCTGCTGAAGCTGCGGCGTCATCACCAGCGATTGCGATTGCCGCAGGTCGAGGCGCGGGGCGAGGCTCATGCCGCTACGATCCGTCGCCCCTGCGCAGGCAGGGGCCTATGACTGGCGAGTTTCGATAGGCGACCGGACACATAGGCCGCCAATTGTGTGTCGAGGTTGTACTCGCGACCGGCAGACATGGGCCCCTGCCTGCGCAGGGGCGACGGGTCGGAGAAGGCGCGCATCCCGACCCGCATCGCCTAGAGCGCGAAATCCTCGCCCAGATAGAGCCGGCGGACGTTTTCGTCGCGCACCAGTTCTTCCGGGCTGCCCGTGAACAATACCTTGCCGTCGTAGATGATGTAGGCCCGGTCGACGATGTCGAGGGTCTCGCGCACATTGTGATCGGTGATCAGCACCCCAATACCGCGATCCTTGAGCTGGCAGACGAGATCGCGGATGTCGGCGATCGAAATCGGATCGATGCCCGCAAAAGGCTCGTCGAGCAGCATGATCGACGGATCGGCGGCAAGCGCCCGCGCGATCTCGGCGCGGCGGCGCTCGCCGCCCGACAGCGCCATCGCCGGCGCGTCCCGCAGCCGTGTCAGACCAAATTCGCCGAGCAGCTTCTCCAGCTTCTCGGCCCGCGCCGCTGCGTCGGGCTCGGAAAGCTCGAGTACGGTCGAGATGTTCTTCTCGATCGTAAGGCCGCGGAAGATCGACGTCTCCTGCGGCAGATAGCCCAACCCAAGGATCGCGCGGCGGTACATCGGCAGTCCGGTGATATCGTCACCGTCAAGCATGATCCGGCCCGAGTCGGGTTTTACCAGCCCCATCACCGAATAGAAGCAAGTCGTCTTGCCTGCCCCGTTGGGGCCGAGCAGTCCGATGACCTCGCCGCGCCCCACCGTCACCGACACATCGGTCAGCACCACGCGCTTGTCATAGCTCTTGGCGATCGACACGACCTGAAGGCCACGGCCCAACTCGGCCTCATGGATCGGCTCGACCCGGTCGAGTCCTTCGCGATCAAGCGCTGTCGTGGTGCCGTCCATCGTCTGTCGCTCTCTCAGAACAGGGTTACTGGTTCGTCAACGCCCCGCCATCCTAAGTCTTGCAGGAAGCGAACGCGGGCGTGAACCCCCGATGTGCGCGCGCCGGCGGTCAGTTGCGCTTGGGCACCGAGAAGGTGCCGGTGACGCGCCCGCTCGGCGCCTGCGTCACGCCACCCGCACCCGCCGTCCCGCCGCCCGCCACCGAAGAGCCGTCGATCACGGCACGACCGGAGTCGAGATTGATCGTCAATCGTCCGCCGTTGACGGTGTTGCCGCCCTGGGTCAGCTTTACCGAGCCCAGCATCGTGATGACCCGGCGATTGAGATCATAGACGCCGAACTGACTGCGCGCGGTCTGGTCGGGGCGCACGACCGTCACGCCGCCGCTGGCATCAAGCCGCGACACCTGGGGACTACCGTCGATCACCTGCCCTGTATAGGCAACCGTCATACGCTGCGCGGTGAGCGTCATCTCCGCCTGCCGCACCTTGACGCTGCCCGACAACACCGCACGGTTGGCGCGATCCTGCAACTCGATGTGATCGGCACCGAAGTCGATCGGCGCGGCGGTATTGTGCCGCGTCTGCGCCGCCGCGGGAATGGCGAGCATCGTTAGCAGGGTGGGGGCGACGGCAAGGCGCAACATGCGGAGGCTTCTCTATTTTCTTGGGGTGAACCGCAAGCGGGCATTGCCGTCGAGCGTGACGGACCGCGCTTCGAGATCGGCGCTCATCCTGTCGCCGCGGAACGTGCCTTGGCGAACGGTGCCGGTCGCCGCGCCGGTGGAGCGCAGGCGACGCGATTTCAGGTCGACGATCGCATTGTCCGTGTCGAGCGTGTAATTGTTCGGTCCGCGTACCTTGATCGGCCCGTCGACATTCACCTGCTCGCTGTCCATGTCATAGCGCGCGGTCGGCGCGGTCAGCGTCGCGGGGCCATCGGAAAGGCGGATCGCGGCGGCCATGCCGGCAATCCGCACGATCGGCTCGGCAGAGCTCTTCTGCACCGCCGAGCCGGCGTCGAGCTCGAACGGCTGACCTTTGGCATCGGTGCCGCGGTAACGCGCCTCGCGCAGCTTCATCCGCTCCTTGGCGACTTCGACGCGATTCTTGTCGAGGACGAACGACGCGTCGCCGCCCATGGTCAGCGGCGCCATGACCAGGAACGCGAACAGCACGCCGATCGAGACGGGCAGCGCGCGGTTGGCGAGCGCGATGATGCGATCGTGCCGCCCGCCGGGCTGCGCCCAGCGTTGCCGTTCCGATCGGACGCGAAGCGCGACGTCAGACATGTGCGAAGATGTCAACTTCCGGCCAGCCCGCCAGATCAAGCTCGGCACGCGCTGGCAGAAAGTCGAAACACGCCTGCGCCAGTTCGGTGCGGCCCTCGCGCGCCAGCCGACGGTCGAGTTCTTCCTTGAGGCGGTGCAGGAAGCGGACATCGGAGGCGGCATAGTCGCGCTGCGCGTCGCTCAACACCGGGCCGCCCCAGTCGGACGATTGCTGCTGTTTCGAAATGTCCTGCCCCAGCAATTCGCGCACCAGCTCCTTCAAACCGTGCCGGTCGGTATAGGTCCTCACCAGCCGCGACGCGGTCTTGGTGCAATAAACCGGCGCGGCGACCACGCCGAGATAGTGACGGATCGCCGCAATGTCGAAGCGACCAAAATGATATAGTTTCAACCGCGTCGGATCAGCGAGCACTTGGCGCAATACCGGGGCGGCATAATCGCTACCCGGCGAAAAGCGCACGAGATGCTCGTCCGCGCCGCCGTCCGACAGTTGCACCAGGCACAGCCGGTCGCGCGGAGTTACGAGCCCCATCGTCTCGGTATCGACCGCAATCGCGGCGCCCGCGGCGAACACGTCGTCGGGCAGGTCTTCTTCATGCAGATATACAGCCATATGTGGCCTGTAACGAGGGGACCCGCCCGGCTCAATCGCTTCGTGACTCGATGTCATCTCGACGACGGAACGTGGCAACAGTGCGACCGATTAATGGCAGTGGCTGGTCATTGCTTGAAAAGATGCGCAAAACGATTCGCAGGGCGACGAAAGATGGTCTATAGAGGCTTTGAGGCGCAGTAGGTCCTGTGCCCAGGGGAGCCGCGTTCGCCGTCCTGCGCGTGGCCCTGATGAGAGTTATCGGGCGGACCGGGAAGACGAACAGGGTTATGGGTTACGACAAGGGCGGCCGCGGGCAGCGCGGCGGGCGTGGGCGCGACAAGCGCGATGGTTTCGGCGGCGGCAGTGACGATTTCGGCGGCGGCGGTTTTGGCGGCGGCGGCTTCGGCGGCGGCTTCGAAGATCGTGGCGGCGGCGGCTTCGGCGGCGGTCGTAGCTTCGGCGGTGGTGGCGGCGGCTTTGGCGGCGGCGGCGGTGGTGGCTTCCGCGGTGGCGGTGGCGGCTTCGGTGGTGGCGGCGGCGGTGGTCGCGGCTTCGGCGGCGGCGGTGGCGGCATGCCCCCGCAGGTCGTTGGCGAAGGCACCGGCGTGGTCAAGTTCTTCAACGCGCAGAAGGGCTTCGGCTTCGTCGTCCGTGATGACGGCGGCGAGGACGTGTTCGTGCACATCTCGGCGGTCGAGCAGGCAGGCCTGTCGGGCCTGGCGGAGGGCCAGCCGCTCGGCTTCACGCTCGTCGACCGCGGTGGTCGCGTCTCGGCGACCGATCTGAAGATCGATGGCGAGCCGATGCCGGTCACCGATCGTGCGCCTCCGCGTGAAGGCGGCTTCGGCGACCGTGGTGGTGATCGCGGCCCGCGTGCGGGCGGCGCCGGCGCTCCCCAGCGCCAGCTGACTGGTGAGAAGGCGACGGGCACCGTCAAGTTCTTCAACGCGATGAAGGGCTTCGGCTTCATTCAGCGTGATGATGGCCAGCCCGACGCGTTCGTGCACATCTCGGCCGTCGAGCGCGCCGGCATGCCGACCCTCAACGAGGGCGATCGCCTGAGCTTCGAGATCGAGGTCGACCGTCGCGGCAAGTATGCGGCCGTAAACCTTGAGTCGGGCAGCTAAGCAGACCGGTTCTTTCTGAATGAACGGCGGCCCGTCCGACATTTGTCGGGCGGGCCGTTGTCGTTTGACTGATGCGACGGTGAGAATCGCGAGTCGTCGGGGGGTGCGGCGTACGAGCGTCCGCCCTCTATCGTGGGTTTGACGTGACCGGGAGCTCCGCTCGTCCTTTGAGCCTCGGGACAGGTCGGGTGGAGGGGCAAGTCCCGGACGACGGTGAGGACTACCTCTGTCCCTCCGCGCGCCATCCTGCTATTCGCGCGCTCCACATGGCCGCGCGACCGCGGCGCTTGCCCGAACCGCTGGAACCCGCATGACGTCTCCCCGCCGTACCTTTGCGATCATCTCTCACCCCGACGCGGGCAAGACGACACTGACCGAAAAGCTGCTGTATTTCGGGGGCGCGATCCATCTCGCGGGGGAGGTCAAGGCACGCGGGCAGAACCGGCGCGCGCGCTCGGACTGGATGAAGATCGAGCAGCAGCGCGGGATTTCCGTCACCTCCAGCGTGATGACCTTCGAAAGCGGCGGCATCACCTTCAACCTGCTCGACACGCCGGGTCACGAGGATTTCAGTGAGGACACATATCGCACGCTAACCGCGGTCGACTCGGCGATCATGGTCATCGACGCGGCACGCGGCATCGAGGCGCAGACCCGCAAACTGTTCGAGGTCTGCCGGCTGCGCTCGGTACCGATCATCACCTTCGTCAACAAGGTCGATCGCGAAGGGCGGCCGACGTTCGAGCTACTCGACGAGATCGCCGATATGCTGGCGCTCGACGTGTGTCCGATGACGTGGCCGGTCGGCATGGGCGGCACGTTCGAGGGTATCCTCAACCTGTCGAGCAACCAGATCGCGCGGCCCGAGGGTGACAGCCGGCTGTTCCTTGGCATGACCGAGGAAGCGCCGACGCTGCCGGAGGCGGTCGCGGAAGAGATCGAACTGGCGCAGGCCGGTTATGCGTCGTTCGATGCCGAAGCGTATCGCAACGGCGACCTGACGCCGGTTTATTTCGGCTCAGCGCTAAAGGATTTCGGCCCCGCGGACCTGATCGCGGCGCTGAGCGACTATGCCCCGCCGCCGCGCCCTCAGCCTGCCGAGCCGGCGCCGGTCGCGCCGGAGGAAAAGGAAGTCACCGGCTTTGTCTTCAAGGTGCAGGCCAACATGGACCCGCAGCACCGCGACCGGATCGCGTTCATGCGGCTGTGCTCGGGCACCTTCAAGCGCGGGATGAAACTGACCCCGACCGGGCATGGCAAGCCGATCGCGGTCCACTCGCCGATCCTGTTCTTCGCACAGAACCGCGAAGTCGCCGACGAGGCGTTCCCTGGCGACATCATCGGCATTCCCAACCACGGTACCCTTCGCGTCGGCGACACGCTGAGCGAGAAGGCCGATGTGCGCTTCACCGGGCTGCCGAACTTCGCGCCCGAAATCCTGCGCCGCGTGGCGCTCAAGGACCCAACCAAGACCAAGCAGTTGCGGAAGGCACTCGACGACATGGCCGAGGAGGGGGTGACGCAGGTCTTCTATCCCGAGATCGGCAGCAACTGGATCATCGGCGTGGTCGGTCAGCTTCAGCTCGACGTGCTGCTCAGCCGGCTCGACGCCGAATACAAGGTCGCGGCGGGGCTGGAGCCGGCGCCGTTCGACACCGCGCGCTGGATTTCGGCGGAAGATCCGGGCGAGCTGAAGAATTTCACCGATCTCAACCGCGCGGCGATGGCCAAGGACCGTGACGGCAACCCCGTGTTCCTCGCCAAGAGCGCGTGGGAGGTCGGCTATGTGCAGGACCGCTACCCGAAGGTGAAGTTCGCCGCGACGCGCGAGCGGTAAAGGACTTGTCCCGCGCGCCGCGATTCAACCGCTCGTGTTCAGCCTATCGAGGCACGTGCGCCGCGTACACCCTTCGACGAGCTCAGGGTGAACGGTGCGGTGGCGCAACTTGATCTACCCGCCCAGTCCCCATAGCGCCGCCAGCCCGAGAAAGGTGAAGAACCCCAGCGAATCAGTGCAGGTCGTCACGAACACCGACGACGCAACTGCGGGATCGACATCAAAACGATCGAGCGTCACCGGGACGAGCACCCCCGCCAGCCCGGCGACGATGTTGTTGATGAACAGCGCCAGCCCGAACACCAGCGACAGCGCCGGATTGCCGAACCACAGATAGGAGCCCGCGCCGACCAGCAGCCCGAGCCCGACGCCGTTGCTCCCCGCGATCCGCAGTTCGCGCGTGATCATTCGCAGCGTGTTCGAGCCGGTAAGCTGGTTGGTGGCGAGCGCGCGAACGACGACGGCGAGCGTCTGCGTACCCGCGTTGCCGCCCATCCCGCTGACGATCCCCATCAATTGCGCGAGCACCGCGAAGCGCGCGATCCGTTCGTCGAACAATCCGACGACGGTCGCGGCGATCATCGCCGTCGGCAAATTGATGAGCAGCCATGTCAGCCGCGTCCGGACGGTCAGGCGGATCGGCTCGTTGATGTCGCCTTCGCCCGCGCCCGACAGCCGTAGCGCGTCTTCGCCCGCTTCCTGCTGGATGATGTGGACGACGTCGTCGACCGTTATCATTCCGACGAGCCGCCCGGATCCGTCAACGACCGCGGCGGAGATCAGGGCATATTTCTGGAAACGCAGCGCGACCTCTTCCTGGTCCATGTCGACCGGAATCAGCGTCTGCTCGCGTTGCATGACGTCGGCGATCGCGATGCTGCGCGGGGTGCGGAGGATCCAGCTCAGCGAACAGGTGCCGACTGGCTCGTGCGTCGGGTCGACGACGAAGATTTCCCAGAAATCGGTGGTCAGCGTCTCGTCGGCGCGCAGATAGTCGAGCACGTCGCCGACCGTCCAATGCTCCGGCACCGCGACCAGATCGCGCTGCATGAGGCGACCGGCCGATTCTTCCGGGTAGGACAGCGCCTCCTCGATCGCGGCGCGATCGTCGGGCTCCATCGCACGCAGGACCTCGCGCTGGTCCTCCGGCTCCATGTCCTCGATGATCGCGACCGCGTCGTCGGTATCGAGTTCGCTCGCGATGTCAGCGACCTGCCGCGCGTCGAGCGCGTCGATCAGTGCCTCGCGGACGTAGTCGTTCATTTCTGCGAACACGTCGGCGTCGAGCAGGTCGCTGACCGCCGCCGCCAGATCGCGGCGGCAATCCTCGGGGGTCAGCTCGAACAGATCGGCAATGTCGGCGGGGTGGAGCGGCTCGACCAGCGCATGCGCCTCGGCAACGTCGCCGGCTTCGACCGCGTCGAGCACCGCGCGGACGAACTCGGGCTTCAGCCGGTCATCTTCGTCGAGACGCTCCTCGCGGTCGTCCTGATCCTCATACGCGTCGCGCAGCTCGGTCTCGCTCATATGCCGGCTCCCTGATTGCGCGTCGACGCCCCGGCACCTAGCGCGGGCGTCGTGCATTTGCCAGCGGGGCGCGGGACCGATAGGGGCGCGCGCATACGGCAAGAAAGGAACTGCCTGTGACCGATACCTATTCCACGCTGACCATGACGCTGGATGGCGGCGACGTGACGATCAAGCTGCGCCCCGACCTCGCACCCGAGCATGTCGCGCGCATCGCCGAGCTGGCGAACGAGGGCTTTTACGACGGCGTGGTGTTCCACCGCGTCATTCCGGGCTTCATGGCGCAGGGCGGTGATCCGACCGGCACCGGGATGCACGGATCGGAGAAGCCGAACCTCCGCCAGGAATTCAGCAAGGAACCGCACGTGCGCGGGACCTGCTCGATGGCGCGGACGATGGACCCGAACTCGGCAAACTCGCAGTTTTTCATCTGCTTCGACGACGCGCGCTTCCTCGACGGCCAGTACACCGTCTGGGGTCAGGTGACCGAGGGCATGGAGCTGATCGACGCGCTGCCCAAGGGTGAGCCGCCGGCGAACCCCGGCAAGATCGTGGCGATGAAGGCCGCCTGATCCGGTCGCGACTTGCCCTGCCTGGCAGGGCGAGTCGCGGGTCCGAAGTTGTCGAAGTTTGCGCCAAACGCGGCGGCAGCACGCGTGCTGCACCATTACCGGCGCGCGGCCCGGCCGCATGACGCCGAATGTTGGCCGGTGTAGGGCAGCACCTTCGTCATGCCCGTGCAAACAGGCGCGAAGGACGGACGGGTCAGTTTTCGCGCAGCGTGCGAATCAGCCAGTCGCGGAAGATCTTGACCGGCTTCGTCTGCAACGCGCGCGGGCGGCAGGCGAACCAGTAGCTGTACGGGCTGGTGACATCGATATCGAACAGCCGCACCAGCCGCGGGTCATTCGCGTCCTGGAAGTGGTTTTCGTGCATGAAGGCGACGCCGAGCCCCTGCGCCGCCGCCTCGAGAATCAGCACGCCGGTGTCGAAATAATCGATCGCGACCGGCTCCATCCCCGGATAGCCCGCTGCCTGGCTCCACGCCGCAAAGGTGTCGGGCATATCGCGGTGAAGCAGCACGCTATGCTGGCGCATCTGTTCGGGTGAACGCAGTGGATGTTGCCCGTCGAGCAACGCGCGCGCACCGATCGGGTACACCATGTTGCGATCTAGCCGCTCCGAATAGAGCATCGGATCGATATCGCGCGCGACGACGATCACCGCGTCGAGCCCCTCTCCGAGTCGCGCCAGCGCGTTGCCGCCGGTGTCGATGTCGAGATGCAGTTCGGGGTGCGCCGCACGCAACTCGCCCAGCCGTGGAAAGAGCCGCTGCGACGCATAGAGCGGCAGCACGCCAAGCCGCAGGCGCAGCACGTCGTTGCCGCTGGTCATCCCCTCGATCGCGTCGGACATGCCGTCGAGCGCGGGCGCGATCGCCGCGAGCAACCGCTCGCCATCAGCATTCGGCACCATCGCCTGATGCCGCCGGTCGAACAGCGGCCGCGAGATGAACCGTTCAAGTGTTTGAATACGCCTGCTAAGTGCCGGCGGCGACAGCGCAAGCTCCTGCGCGGCGGCCTTGATCGAGCCGAGTCGCGCGACGGCCACGAAAGCCTCGATCGCAGTGAGGGGTGGAAGCCGACGCATGGCAGGTCCGGGGACGGGTCCAAAATGGCTGTTGCGGTGCATCATGCAACATCCGTCCTCGGACGCAACAACAATCGCCCGCTGGATTGCAGAAATTGCAAGCATACCGCTATCATTTCGCACTTGCGAAGGGGCATGCCGCGGCGCACATAGGACGGGCCTTTCAGGCATCCTCTCCTAAAAACTTCAAACGGCCGGCCCTCAGGGGCTGGCCTTTTTTTTCGTCGGTGCGGCAGGGCGGTACGGTTCGCAATGCGGAACCGCCGCCCTATCTCCTGCGCTCGGCCGTTGGCCGCGCGAAAGGAACGACATGGCGGATGCCGACGAAACAGTGGTGAAGTTGCAGGTCGCGAACGCGCGGCCGGAGGACAGCGGGCGCGGCGTCGCGCACCTGCCGCGCGCGGTGTTCGCGGCGTTGGGGATCACCGACGGCGATGTCGTCGAGATCATCGGCAAGAAGACCACCCCGGCGCGCGCGATCGGCCCCTATGCCGAGGACGAAGGGCTGGAACTGGTTCGTATCGACGGGCTTCAGCGCGCCAATGCGGGGGTCGGTTCGGGTGACTTCGTCGAGGTACGGCGAGTCGAGTCGAAGGCGGCGACGCGGGTCGTGTTCGCCCCGGCGCAGCAGAACCTCCGGCTGCAGGGATCGACCAATGCGCTGAAACGCACGTTTTTCGGGCGGCCGTTGTGCGCGGGCGACATCGTCGCGACCGCCGGGCACCAGCGGGTCCAGAACATGCCGCCGGGCATGGAGCGTTACGTCAACGCACCGGCCTATGCATTGCAAGAAATCCGGCTGCTGGTCGTGTCGGCGAGCCCCAAGGGCGTCGTCCATATCGACGAGAGCACCGAGATAGAGCTGCGCCCCGAATATGAGGAGCCGCAGGCCGCGCGGCGCGCCGATGTCACCTATGACGATATCGGCGGCATGGGGCAGACGATCGACCAGCTCCGCGAGATGGTCGAGCTGCCCTTGCGCTATCCCGAACTCTTCCAGCGGCTCGGCGTCGATCCGCCCAAGGGCGTTTTGCTTCATGGGCCGCCCGGCACCGGCAAGACGCGGCTGGCGCGCGCGGTGGCCAACGAGTCGGACGCGCAATTCTTCCTCATTAACGGGCCCGAGATCATGGGCTCGGCCTATGGCGAATCCGAGCAACGGCTGCGGCAGGTGTTCGAGGAAGCCAGCAAGGCCGCGCCGTCGATCGTGTTCATCGACGAGATCGACTCGATCGCGCCCAAACGCGGACAGGTGTCCGGCGAGGCGGAAAAGCGGCTCGTCGCACAATTGCTGACGTTGATGGACGGGCTGGAGGCGCGCGCCAATCTGGTGGTGATCGCGGCGACCAATCGCCCGGAGGCGATCGACGAAGCGCTGCGCCGGCCGGGCCGCTTCGACCGCGAAATAATCGTCGGCGTCCCCGACGAGCGCGGGCGGCGTGAGATCCTCGGCATCCACACCCGCGGGATGCCGCTGGGCGAGGGTGTCGACCTCGACCAGCTGGCGCGGCAGACGTTCGGCTTCGTCGGTGCGGATGTTGCCGCCCTGACGCGCGAGGCGGCGATCGAGGCGGTGCGGCGGATCATGCCGCGACTCAACCTCGAGGATCGCACGATCCCTGCCGAGGTTCTCGACATGCTCGCGGTGACGCGCGAGGATTTCACCGAGGCGCTCAAGCGCGTCCAGCCGAGCGCGATGCGCGAGGTGATGGTGCAGGCGCCAACCGTCAAATGGTCCGATGTCGGTGGCCTCGACGATGCGCAGATGCGGCTCAAGGAAGGCGTCGAACTGCCGCTCAAGGACCCCGACGCCTTCCGCCGGCTGGGAATTCGTCCGGCCAAGGGCTTCCTGCTCTATGGTCCGCCGGGGACGGGCAAGACCCTGCTCGCCAAGGCGGTGGCGCGTGAGGCGCAGGCGAACTTCATCGCCACCAAGTCGAGCGACCTGCTCAGCAAATGGTACGGCGAGAGCGAGCAGCAGATCACCCGGCTGTTCCAGCGCGCGCGGCAGGTCGCGCCGACGGTGATCTTCATCGACGAACTCGACTCGCTGGTGCCGGCGCGCGGCGGCGGGCTCGGCGAGCCGCAGGTGACCGAGCGCGTGGTCAACACGATCCTCGCCGAGATGGACGGGCTGGAGGAACTCCAGTCGGTGGTGGTGATCGGCGCGACCAACCGGCCGAACCTGATCGACCCGGCGCTGCTGCGGCCGGGGCGGTTCGACGAACTGGTCTATGTCGGTGTGCCCAATGCCGCGGGGCGGCGGCGGATCCTCGACATCCAGACGCAGAAGATGCCGCTGGCGCCCGATGTCGATCTCGACGCGGTGGCGGCGCGGACCGAACGCTTCACCGGCGCCGATCTGGAGGATGTCGTACGACGCGCCGGCCTGATCGCGCTGCGCGAGTCGCTCGACACGCGCGAGGTGCGGCGGGCGCATTTCGAGCGCGCGCTGGAGGAGAGCCGTGCGAGCGTGACCCCGGAGGTGGAGCGCGAATATGAGCAGATGGCGGCGCGGCTGAAGCAGGAGGCGAATGCGATCCAGCCGATCGGCTTCATCTCACCCGGGCAGCTTACCGCGCGGCCGGGCGGCAAGGAGGTTTAATTACCCTGATCGTCGCCCCGGACGTGATCCGGGGCCGCGCTTCCGCTCGACAGACCTAAGAAGCGCCATCCCGGATCGCGTCCGGGATGGCGCCGACGAGAGGTGAGCGGTTCGACCTATTCCCGAAGCGCCCGCCACCCGAGCGGCAGCATCACCACGCAGGCGATTGCGGCGGCATCATACGGCAGCGCATGGCCGATGCCGTACAGCGCGACCCCGATCGACGGCCCCAGCACGAAGCTGGCGCCGCTGATGCTCGTCACCTTGCCCGCGACCGATGCCTGCAACGATGCATCGACCGCCAGGCTCGATCCCGCGGTGAACCCCGGCCGCACGAACCCGAAGCCGAGGCTGGCGAGCGCATAGCCGCTCGCGATCGCGGGCAGGGTGGTGGCATGACCCGTCGCCCAGCAGCCGGCGGCGGCGAGCGCGAGCCCGACGAGCACCAGCGCGCGCGGGCGCAGGTCGAGCAGCGGGATCATTCCCCATTGCGCGAGCAGCGACGCGCCCGCGCCGGTCATCAGCACCAGCCCGGTCGCACCCAGCGCGTCGACCGGCGACACGCCGAGCCGGTCGATCACGAGAAAGCCGATCACCTGCCCGGTCATTGCCTGCGCATGGCCCATTACCAGCCCGACGAACAGCCACCAGCGGATGCGCGGGTCGAGCGCACCGATCCGCCCTCCGCCCTCCGGCGCGACCGCCGCGGTGACGCTTGCCCCCGAAGACTGCCCGCCGATCGAGGGGTAGGCAGTCGCAGCACCGTGGCTCACATCGTCCAGCCGGTCGTCGGGCAGCCGCCGCCATACCGCGACCAGCATTGCGACGCCGAACAAGGCGAACGCGAACGCCGGCCCCGCCAGTCCGATGGCGACCGGGCCGATGTGACCGAGGATCAGATAGGGGGCGAGCGCCGGACCAAGGATCGTTCCCAGTCCGAAGGCGGAGGCCAGCAGGGTCAGCGCGCGGGTGCGCTCCTCGCGGGTCGTGCTGCCCGCCACCAGCGCCTGCACCGCCGGCGGGGCGGCGGCGCCGGTTGCGCCATAGATCACGCGGCCAACGATGAAGAGCAGGAAGGCCGCCGTCCCGCCGACCCAACCGTTGATCCCGGCGGTGAGAAAGACGCCGCATAGCACCAGGCTGGTCGCATAGCCGCCGAGCCCGAGCAGAATCATCGCGCGCCGTCCGTGGCGGTGCGAGCGATGCGCCCAGAACGGTGCCGCGAGAACCCAGAACAGCGCCGAGATCGAGAAGGCCAGCGCCACCTCCGCATCGCGCACGCCCAGCGAGCGGCCGAGCGCGGGCAGCACCGACTGAAGCGCGGTGTTGCCCGCGGCGATCGTCAGCATCACCATGAACATTAACGCGAATGTCGTGTCCCGCGCCTGCTTCACCGCCATCTGCTCCCGACCCGTCCCGTGCCAATGTCGATTAGGCGCTTGGGGGCCGCGCGCAACCCGGCTATGGCAACCGCTTCGTCCGCAGGACGTTCGTCATGCCGATGACGTGCAAAAGGTCATCATACTAGGTTCGGGAGCCGTTTTTTCCACATGACCAGTTCCACCGACGCCGTGCGGCGCGACCGCAGCAAAGCCGCCGGCGTGCCCGGACCGTGGCAGATGTTCTTCACCGGGTTCCTGAAGCATCCGGTGATGGTCGGCTCGATCATCCCGTCGTCGGATCGGCTGATCGCCAAGATGCTGGGCCCGGTCGACTGGGCCAATTGCAAGCTGTTCGTCGAATACGGCCCCGGTGTCGGCACTTTCTGCCGGCCGATCCTGGAGCGGATGGCGCCCGACGCGATGTTGATCGCGATCGACACCAATGCGGACTTCATTCGCTACCTCGACCACACGATCACCGACTCCCGCTTCGTGGCCGTCCACGGCTCGGCGGCGGACGTTGAGCGGATCGTCGCCGAGCACGGGCATGAGGCGGCCGATTACGTGCTGTCGGGCCTGCCGTTCTCGACATTGCCGGACGGCGTCGGGCCGGCGATCGCCGCCGCGACGCAGCGCGTGCTCCGCATTGGCGGCGCGTTCCTCGTCTATCAGTTCAGCCCCAAGGTCCGCGACTTCATCGCGCCGCATTTCCACCGCATCGACCATGACATGGAATGGTGGAACGTGCCGCCGGCGCAGCTTTATTGGGGCTGGAAGGACTAGGGGTCGACGTCACCCGGACGTGAGCCCGGTTCACGTCCGCGCCGGATCCGGCAACTCAATACAGCCCCGGCGTCTCGCGTTGTGCGATCGTCGGTTTGGTGGCCAGCAGCGGGCGTTGCGCTGGCGTGAGCAATCCGGTGCTGCGCGCCGCCGAGGCGCTGGCGCCGATCGAGGTGCACCCGCGCCCCGCCAGCCAGTCCAGCGCGGTGCGCACCGACGTCTCGTTCGTATCGCCGAGCTGGTGCGTATAATCGTCGCCGGCCTGGCAGCTCGCCTCGACCTTGGTGGCCAGACCGTTGTAGTAATCCCCCTGCCGTGCCGCATTCTGGAGCGCGAAGGCGATGACCCGCAGGCGGTCGTTGCTGCACGACGGATTGTCCACCGCGATCTGCCCGACCGGCTTGCCATAGGTATTGCCGCCGACCAGCGCGAGATTGCCGTGCAGGTACGGGATCAGCGCATTGATGACATATTCGCTGGCGGAGGCGGTCTGGTCGGTACCGATGAACGCGATTCGTGTCGGCGCGATCGCGTTCATTTCACGCGCGAAGCGTCGAACCTCGTTTCGTTCCGACTTGGAGACACGGAAGGTCTGGTAAGCCTGCACGTCGCTGGTCGAGCGGTCGGCGCCGAGCAGATCGGTGAACGTCTCGGCGGTGGAGAGAAGCCCGCCGCCATTGTAGCGCAGGTCGACGATCACCTGCGTCACCCCCTGCGCCTTGAAAGCACCGAAAGCGCTGCGCAGCTGACCGTCGGCGGTTTCGATGAAGGTGCGCAGGTTGACGTAGCCGACCTTGCGTCCGTTATCGTCGATCACCTTGGTCCCGTAGCGTGACGACAGCGGCGACAGCGTGTAATTGTCGCTGGTCACCGAAACCTCGCGGGTGCCCTTTTCGTCGACGATGCGGAAAACGTGCACCGTTCCGGGGTCCGCCGCGTAGAACGCTTCGTCCAGTGCATCATAGTCGCGGCTGGCGAGCAGGTCGCTGATGGCGCGGATCGTCGCGGAGGTGGTGCCGACGCCGACGATCTGCGCGCCGCGGTCGATCCCGGCCTTCAAAGCCGGCGCATCCTCATAGGCCTCGGTCACGAAGACGCGGTTGCTGGCATCCCAGGCGAGCCGGACGCCGATCCCGGCGGTCGCGCCCGAGCTATAGTAAGCGCTCTCCTGATTGTAGGAGGTAAGATAGGTGAAATAGCGATCCTTGCGCTGCGCCCGCGCGGTTGCGGTCAGTGCGTCGAGGAAGCTGTCGACATCAGAATAGCCGGATGGGTCGATGCTGGTCGGCAGCGTATCCGGGAACAGATACCATTCCTTCATCGCGGCAAGCACCCAATCCTGCCGGGCGCGCAAGGCGCAGCCGGTCGCGGCGGTCGACCCCGTACCGCTTCCGCTGGCAGCGCCGCCGCTGCTGTTGGCGCCGGCGGTGCTGGCGGGGCGGCCGGCATTGCCGTCCTTGTCGCCGCACGACGCCAGCATCGCCACTGCCGCCACCAGCCCGATCGACCGACGTCCACGCATCACCACTTCCCCCGATTCGTTGGTTGCACCTACATAGGATAGAAAGTGCAACCCGGCGCCGGGAAAAATGTTAAACCAACGCAACGTTCGTCTTCGAGGGGCCTGTCATGATTCGCCATGCCGTGATCGCCGCCACCCTGCCGCTGGCACTTGCCGCCTGCGGCGCGAAGTCGGAGGGAGATAATGCCGCGACGGCCAGCGCCGCCAACAACAGTAGCGGGAATTACCTCGCCCAGATCAATCAATTGAATGAAAAGGAGCGCAATGGCGTGCTGTTCCGTGCGATCAGCGATGCGGGACGCGCCTGCCAGGGCGTGACGCGATCGGCCGCCGGGCCGGTGTTGCAGGGCAACCCGAGCTGGATCGCGACGTGCGATGATGGGACGCCGTGGGTGGTTTCGATCAACGACAAGGGCATCGCCACCGTGAACGCGGTGCAGGGCGCGGCGCCCAAGGCGGGCTGACGCGGTCGCGCGGCGCAACGCGATTGCCCCGCGTCGCGCGGCATCGTACCGTTGGGCGCATGTCGCGCTGGCTGCTCCTTCCGCTTCTCGCTCTTGCCGGCCCGGCCGGGGCGGTTCCGCCACAAGCCGCGTCCGCCGTCATGGCGCGCCAGCCTGTGCTGGTCGTGCCGGTCATCGTCCGCCGGACACCGCACGATCCCGCCGCCTTTACCGAAGGGCTGGTGTGGCACGGCGGGGCATTGGTCGAGAGCGTCGGGCTGGAAGGACGCTCCGACGTGCGGCGGGTCGACGTCGCGACCGGGAAGGTCGTGCTGCGACGGACGATCCCCGCGGCGCAGTTCGGCGAAGGGCTCGCCGTGTGGAAAGGCGAGGCGATCAGCCTGACGTGGCATGACGGCGTTGCGCACCGCTGGACCGCCGCGACGCTGAAGCCGCTGGGAACGATGCGCTATACCGGCGAAGGCTGGGGGCTGACGTCCGATGCGACGTCGTTGATCCGCTCCGATGGCAGCGCGACGCTGACCTTTCACGATCCGGCGACGATGAAGGTGCGGCGCAAGCTGACCGTCACGTTCGCGGGGCGGGCGCTCGACCAGATCAACGAACTGGAGATGGTCGACGGGCAGATTCTCGCCAATGTCTGGCACCAGCCGTTCATCGTTTCGATCGATCCGCGCAGCGGTGTCGTCACGCGCGTGATCGATCTGCGCGCGATCGTCGCCGAGGTCGGCGCGCGCGATCCTGAGGCGGTGGCGAACGGTATTGCCTGGGACGCCAAGGCGCGGCGGCTGTTCGTCACGGGCAAGCGCTGGCCCACGATGTTCGAGATCCGGCTGCCGAACTAACGTTTCCGCCGAAATTTCAACTTAACGTCGCCCCGGACTCGATCCGGGGCCCCGCTTCTTCTGCGGGGGACGTCAAAAAGCGGGACCCCGGATCAAGTCCGGGGTGACGAGGCCTGCTTTGGTCACCGTATCAGCAGCTCGCCGACATAGACCAATGCGTCTGCGGCAAGCTGTGCGCCAAGTACCGCGGCGGTGAACATCGCTGCGAGCCCGGCGGCGACCATGCCGTGATGGCCGGCGTTCCTGATCCTCAACATGACCCATCCTCTCCTTCTGGGAGCCGGGGTCTCGTTCGTACGGGATCGCCCGACGCCGATTACTAATATAGCGCCTTCAGCACCCCGTGTCATCTTGCAGCGCAGCACGCAAAAAAGGGCCCGGTCGCGTTGCCGCGCCGGGCCTTGAGGTGTTGTCCGCAGGAGGAACATCGGTGGCGGAGCGGCGACCATCGCCGCCCCGCGAACTCGTCAATAATTGTAGGCGCGTTCGCCATGCTCGTTGATGTCGAGACCCTCGACCTCGACTTCGAGCGAGGGGCGCAAGCCCATCGTCGCCTTGATGCCGTAGAACAGCACCGCCGAGACCCCGCCCGACAGCACCAGCGTCAGCACCACCGCCTTGATCTGCGTGAAGACCTGCGCGGCCATGTCATACTGGCCGGCGACCGACGGGAACTTGGTGTAGTCGATGAAGCCCTGACCGCCGAGCGACGGGTCGGCGACGATCCCGGTCGCGATCGCGCCGATAATCCCGCCGACGCAGTGTACGCCAAACACGTCGAGCGTGTCGTCATAGCCGAGCTTGTTCTTCACCGTGGTGACGAAGAAGAAGCACACCGCGCTGGCGACGAAGCCGAGGATGATCGAGGTCATCGGCGCGGCGAAGCCCGCGGCCGGGGTGATCGCGACGAGGCCGGCGACCGCCCCCGACACGCCGCCCAGCAGCGACGGCTTCTTGTGGACGATCTGCTCGATCACCGCCCAGGCGACCGCCGCGGCGGCGGTGGCGACGAAGGTGTTGACGAACGCGAGCGCCGCACCGCCATTGGCTTCGAGATTGGAGCCGGCGTTGAACCCGAACCAGCCGACCCACAGCAGCGAGGCGCCGATCATCGTCATCGTCAGCGAGTGCGGCGGCATCGGCTCCGACTTGTAGCCGTGGCGCTTGCCGATGATGAGGCAGCCGACGAGGCCGGCGATGCCCGCGTTGATGTGCACCACGGTGCCGCCCGCGAAGTCGAGCGCGCCCCAGCCGTACAGCAGCCCGGCGTCGGTCGGTGCGTCGGCCAGGAAGTCCGGGCCCGCCCAGTACCAGACCATGTGCGCCATCGGGAAATAGACGATCGTCAGCCACAGCACGACGAACACCAGCAGCGGGGTGAACTTCACCCGTTCCGCAAACGCGCCGACGATCAGCGCGGGCGTGATGCACGCGAAGGTCATCTGGAAGGCGATGAACGCATATTCGGGCACGTAGACGTTGTTTGAGAAGGTGGCCGCGACCGAGGTCGGCCCGACCCCCGCGAGGAACGCCTTCGACAGCCCGCCGACGAACGCGTTACCGCCGGTAAAGGCCATGCTGTAGCCCCAGCACACCCAGACGAGGCTGGCGACCGAGACGATCATGAACACCTGCATCAGCACGCTGAGCATGTTCTTGGTGCGCACCAACCCGCCGTAGAACAGCGCGAGGCCGGGGATCGACATCATCAGCACCAGCGCGGCGGAGATCAGCAGCCAGGACGTATCGCCCTTGTTGATCATCGCGACGGCGGCCTCGGCGGCGGGTGCACGCACCGGCCCGGCGGCGCCTTGTGCCAGCGCCGGTACGGCGGTCAGCAGCGTGGCGGCCAGCGCCCCCGCGCCGCCCGCGATCTTTCTGGAAAGCGTCATCGGTCCCCCCATCACAATGCCGTATCGTCGGTTTCGCCGGTGCGGATCCGCACCGCCTGTCCGACATCGAGCACGAAGATCTTGCCGTCGCCGATCGCACCGGTGTTGGCGGCGGCCTGGATCGCCTCGACCACGCGGTCGGCGATGTCGCTGGCGCACACGACCTCGATCTTGATCTTGGGCACCATGTTGGTGCTGTATTCGGCGCCGCGGTAGATTTCGGTCTGGCCCTTCTGGCGACCGAACCCCTTCACCTCCGACACCGTCATCCCGGCCACGCCGACGGTGGTGAGCGCTTCGCGCACCTCGTCGAGCTTGAACGGTTTGATGATGGCTATGACCAGCTTCATCACGCCCCCTTTGCGTTTGTCCCGCAAAAGAGCCTAGCAAGGGGCGTGCCAGTTGGCCGCAGAGGGGGCGAACGTATCGGCGGGAGTAAAAGATCGTTAATAATTGTGCAGCGCGTCACCGCTGCCCAAAAATCAGGCAGGATCGACGATCGCCTGCGCGGCGGACAAATCGTCCTCGTCGACCATGACCCGCACCGGGATCAGCAGCCAGCTTCCGTCGGCGATGCTCGCACCGCCATCGAAGGCGAGCGCGGGGATGCCATCCGATTCAAGCCGCGCGACGAGAATGTTGGCGAGGTTGCGGTCATACCGGCCGAGTTCAACAAGCGCCATCAGGCGGGGACGCGCGTCGGGCTGCGGACCGGCAGGCCGTCGATGCTGTGGGTGCGGACCGCATATTTGCCGAAGCGCGTCGCATCGTCGGTGCTCGCGTGATATTTGTTGAGCGTGTCGCGCTCACGCTCGAACGCCATGTACGGCACGCCCCAGCCGCACGACGTCTGAACCTCGTCGACCGCGATCACGAAGATCTGCCGCGTACCGGGCAACAGCGTGAAATGCGCCGCCAACGCCTGCCACTCGTCATCCTGCGGCAGCACCGGGCGACCGTGGCCGTAGATGCGGAAGATCAGCGCAGGATTGTCGAAGGCGCAGAACATGATCGTGATCCGCCCGTCGGCGAGCAGATGCGCATTGGTCTCGTTCCCCGATCCCGCGACATCGAGATAGGCGACGGTGGTGTCGTCGAGGATGCGAAAGCTGTCCATGCCCTTGGGGCTGAGGTTGACGCGCGCGTTCGGCGCGGCGGTGGCCACGAAGAACACCGGCTGCTTCGCGACGAACGCGCGATGTTCGGGGGTAAGTGCCGGGAAGAACTTGGCCATCGCTCGACTCCGCGTTGACGCGCATGGATGGTGCGCATAGCTTGTGAGCATGAAGCACGATCCGATCGCGTCCGGCAAGCGGAAGTCTGTCAATCTGTCGCTCGACACGGGCGTTGTGGCGGCGGCCCGTGAGGCAGGGATCAATCTGTCGCAGGTAAGCGAAGCAGCGTTGCGAAAGGCGGCAAAGGAAGAGCGGGATCGTCGCTGGCGCGAAGAGAATCGCGAATGGGCCGAATCCGTTAATCGCTGGGTCGAGGAAAACGGCTTGCCGCTGGAACGCTACCGGCTGTTTTGATGGCACAATTTGACGTGTATCGGTCGAGCAACGGCGGCCTGCTGCTCGATTGTCAGTCGGAGGTACTCGCATATCTGGCGACGCGGATGGCGGTGCCTCTGCTCCCCGTAGCGGATGCCCCGGAACTGCGGTTACGCTTGAACCCTGTGTTTGAGATCGAAGGCGAACGCTACGCAATGATCACGCAATTCGCCGCCGCCGTGCGGGTCAGCGAATTGCGAAAGCTGGTGATCACCTTGCGGGATTATCGCTTCGACATCATCGGCGCGTTCGACATGGCGCTGACGGGTGTCTGAGGTTAGGCCGTCCCGCCCACCGTTAGCCCGTCGATCAGCAGCGATGGCTGTCCGACGCCCGCCGGCACGCTCTGCCCGCCCTTGCCGCACACGCCGATCCCTTCGTCGAGCGCGAAGTCATGGCCGACGCCCAGTACCTTGGTCAGCACGCTCGGCCCGTCGCCGATCAGCGTCGCGCCTTTGATCGGCGCGCCGAGCTTGCCGTCCTCGATCCGGTAGGCCTCGGTGCACGAGAAGGTGAACTTGCCCGAGACGATATCGACCTGCCCGCCACCGAACGACTTGGCGAAAATACCCTTCTTCACGCGCGACAGCAGCTCGGCGGGATCGTCGCGGCCCGCCTTCATGAAGGTGTTGGTCATTCGCGGCATCGGCGCGTGCGCGAAACTCTCCCGCCGCCCGTTGCCGGTCGGCGCAACCCCCATCAGCCGCGCGTTGAGCCGGTCCTGCATATAGCCCTTGAGGATGCCGTCCTCGATCAGGATCGTCTCCGACGTCGGCGTCCCCTCGTCGTCGATCGTCAGCGAGCCGCGCCGGTCGGCGAGGCTGCCGTCGTCGACGATCGTCACGCCCGGCGCGGCGACGCGCTCGCCGATCCGGCCCGAGAAGGCCGACGTTCCCTTGCGGTTGAAGTCACCCTCCAGCCCGTGCCCGATCGCCTCATGGAGCAGGACGCCCGGCCAGCCATTGCCGAGCAGCACCGTCATCTCTCCCGCGGGCGCATCGACCGCGTCGAGATTGACCAGCGCCTGCGCCAGCGCCTCGTCGATCGCGCGGTTCCACATGTCGGGCATCATCACACGGTCGTAGAGATAGCGTCCGCCTACCCCGAACGACCCGGTTTCGCGCCGCCCATTCGCCTCGGCGACGATCGAGACGTTGAGCCGCACCAGCGGACGGACGTCGGTAGCGACGAAGCCGTCGGCACGGACGATCTCGACCACGCTCCACGTCCCTGACAGTCCGACCGACACCTGCGCGACGCGCGGATCGCGCGCGCGCGCGGCGGCGTCGATCGTCTGGCACAGGTTCACCTTGTCGGCGAACGGCACCAGATCGAGCGGGTCGGCATCGGTATAGAGCCGGCTGTTGGTGCGCGCGGGCGCGGCCGCCTTCGTCGCGGTCGACGGATCGATCAGCGCCATCGTCTCGCCCGCGCGACGGATCGCGGCCTCGCTCAGCTCGTTGGCGTGCGCGAAGGCGGTCATCTCGCCCGACACGGCGCGCAGGCCGAAGCCGGCGGTGGTGTCGTAGCTGGCGGTCTTCAGCCGCCCGTCGTCGAACCCGAACGCCTCGGCCTTGCGATATTGCAGGAACAGCTCGCCGTCATCGGCGCGCGCCAGCACATCGGCGGTGACGCGCTGCGCGGTCGCGGGGTCGAGCGTGTCGCGGTACAGGAAGGAGCGGGGATCGGTCATGTCGCCCAAGATAGGCGCACCGTGCCCCGGACGCCACTATTGCGGGCTGGCGCCCTCGGAAATGTCGGGGAGCTTGCTGTGGTCGACGCCATCCGCCGGACCGCCGATCAGCACGAAGCGCCGGTCGCAATAGCCGCAGTCGACATAGCCATGCTCGTCGATCTGCAACCACACGCGCGGATGGCCGAGCGCCGCGCCGCCCGGAATGTCGGTCGCGCCATCGCAGGCGACGCGGGCGGAGGAGGTGCGGACGAGTTCGGACGGCGGGCGCATGGGCAGGCGATTAGCAAGGCGGGGGCGGCGAAACAATCCTCACGTTATTGGCTTCCGCGCCTCGTGCGCCTATCGCGAGCCGCATGACCGAAGCAGCGATCTCGATCCGCGACCTGTGCAAGACCTACGCCGGGATAAAAGGCGGCGCGCCCAAGCGCGCGCTGGACGGCGTGACGTTCGACGTGCCGCGCGGCAGCATCTTCGGGCTGCTCGGGCCGAACGGCGCGGGCAAGTCGACGCTGATCAACATCCTTGCCGGGCTGGTCAACAAGACCAGCGGCGCGGCGACGATCTGGGGCTTCGACATCGACGAACACCCGCGCAACGCCAAGGCGTCGATCGGGATCGTCAATCAGGAAATCCTGTTCGATCCGTTCTTCACGCCCGTCGAGACGCTGGAGATCCAGGCCGGGCTGTACGGCGTGCCCAAGAAGGAGCGCCGCTCGATGGAGCTGCTGCGCGCGGTGCATCTGGAGGACAAGGCCAACGCCTATGCCCGCACGCTGTCGGGCGGCATGAAGCGCCGGCTGATGGTTGCGAAGGCGATGGTGCATACGCCGCCGGTGCTGGTGCTCGACGAACCGACCGCCGGCGTGGACATCGAGCTGCGCCAGCAATTGTGGACCTATGTCCGCAGCCTCAACGACGCCGGGGTGACGGTGGTGCTGACCACGCATTATCTCGAAGAGGCCGAGGAACTCTGCGACCGGATCGCGATCATCAATCACGGCCGCGTGATCGCCAACTCGCCGACCGCCGAGCTGCTGGGGAAGGCCCAGGAGAAGATCGTCGCGGTGACGGTCGACCGAGACGTTTCGGCGCTGCCCGACAATGAATGTTTCGGGAAGGTCGCGCTCAAGGGCACGCGGACGCTCGAAGTCACCTATGCCAAGGACCGCGTCAACGCGGGCGAGGTGCTGGGGGCGATCCAGCGCGACGGCTATGGGATCGTCGACGTTAGCACCAAGGAAGCCGATCTGGAGGACGTGTTCCTCAACCTGACCCGCGCCGCCAACGCCGCGTGACCTACACGTCATCCCGGACTTGATCCGGGATCCCGCTTTTTCTTCGACGGCTGGTACAAAGCGGGGCGCCGGATCAAGTTCGGGGCGACGAGGAGCAGACCACGACCTTGGTCGTAAGCCGTTGTTGCGGCTTCTCTATCCTGCAATACCGCCGCGGTATTGTAGGGGAGGGCACCGGTGAACATCATCCTGCTGGCTGCGGCGATTGCGCAGGTCGCGCCGCCCGCGCCGTCTCCGGTCGAGCAGGCGCGCGCGATCGTCGGCGACGCGCCGACCGCCCCGCAAACGCTCGTCCTCACCGATGTCCCGAAACCGACCGGCCCCGCACGCGCCTTGTTCAACGGCCGCGACTTATCCGGCTGGCAGCCATGGCTCGGCTATCCCGATCCCTCGGTCACCTACCGCGACAAACCCGGCGCGACTCCGATCGGCCGCGCGCGCTCGACCGCGGGCGACTTCGCGGTCAAGCTGATCGACGGCAAGCCCGCGCTGTGGGTGAAGGGCGAGACATGGGGCGCGCTGGTCCATGACGCTGACCTGCGCGACTATCACCTGCGGCTCGAATATCGCTGGGGCGACAAGCGCTGGGCACCGCGTGCGGACCAGCCGCCCAACAACGGCCTGCTCTATCACACGCATGGCAAACCCGGCGCGGTGTTCGGAACGTGGCAGCCGTCGGTCGAGTTCGAGATGATGATCGGCTCGACCGGCATGGCGGTCGCGGTCGGGCGCGATGTGCGCATCCACACCACCGCCGCGCTCGACCCGTCGCTGATCTCGCCGCCGGTCCGCTACCGGATCGGCGGCAAGCCGGTCGAGATCGTCAACGGCTCGCTGATCTGGAACGTCGAGAACGCCCACGATGCCGAGCGACCGGCGGGGCAGTGGAACGTGCTGGACCTGTACGTGCTCGGCGACCGCGCGGTGCATGTTGTCAACGGCGTGCCGGTGATGGTTGTCGAGGGGCTGGCGACGGTCGGCCCCGGTGGCGAGCGCACCCCGCTGACCCACGGGCATGTCCAATTGCAGTCGGAGGGCGCGGAGACGTGGTTCCGCAGCGTCACCGTCGAGCCGATCGACCGGCTGCCGACCGTGGTGGCGCGGTAGCCACGTCCGTCATTCCCGCGGCGGCGGGGATTCAGAAAAGCAGGCCTTCGTCAGCGCCGGCAGCTCGGAGGTTCTGGCTTCCCGCCTTCGCGGGAATGACGGACGGCGTGAACCAAACATCTGTCCTTCACGACCCGATCTATGCCACATGATCGTCATGTACCCCGTGACCGCCGCAAGAACCCGCCAGCGTCTCAACATTCGCAACATTCGCGGGCGCGCGGCATGACAAACAGCGACGTCCTGATCGTCGGCTCGGGCGCGGCCGGGCTGACCGCCGCGCTCAACCTCGCCGATCGCTTCAAGGTGACGGTGCTCGCCAAGGGCGCGCTCAACGACGGGTCGACCGCCTGGGCGCAGGGCGGGATCGCCGCGGTGCTCGAACCCGGTGACACCTTCGACCATCATGTCGAGGACACGATGGTCGCCGGCGCCGGGCTCAACGACCGTGCCATTGTCGAATTCGTCGTCGAGCGCGCCCCCGCCGCGATCGAACGGCTGCGCGCGCTGGGCGTGCCGTTTGCCGAGGAAAAGGGCGCGCTGCACCTGACGCGCGAGGGCGGGCATTCGCACCGGCGGATCGTCCATGTCGCCGACGCGACCGGCTGGGCGGTGCAGGAGGCGCTGCAACGCGCTGCCGAGGCGCACCCCAATATCACGCTCGTCCCCGATCAGGTCGCGATCGACCTTGCCACCAGCCGGCACGAGGAACGCTATTCGGGCGCGGGTAACGTTTGGGGCGTCTATGCGATCGATCGGCGCAGCGGTGCGGTCGCGCTGCACACCGCGCGCGCGACGATCCTCGCGACCGGCGGGGCGGGGCGGACCTATCTGTTCTCGACCGCGCCGCGCGGCGCGACCGGCGACGGGATCGCGATGGCGTGGCGGGCGGGAGCCCGAGTGGCCAACATGGAATTCATGCAATTCCACCCGACCTGCCTCTATCATCTGGAGGTCAAGAACTTCCTCATCACCGAGGCGGTGCGCGGCGAGGGCGGGCGGCTCATCAACCCGACCACCGGCAAGCGCTTCATGCCCTATTACGATGCGGAGCGGCTGGAGCTGGCGCCGCGCGACGTGGTGGCGCGCGCCATCGACGCCGAGATCAAGCGCTACGGGCTCGATTTCGTTCATCTCGACATCAGCCATATGCCCGCCGACTTCGTGCGCGGGCATTTCCCGAACATCTACGAGAAGCTGAAGGGGCTGGGGATCGACATGACCGTCGCGCCGATCCCGGTGGTGCCGGCGCAGCATTACACCTGCGGCGGGATCGTGGTCGATCGCGACGGGCGCACCGATCTGCCCGGCCTCTATGCCGCGGGCGAGTGCACGCAATCGGGGCTGCATGGCGCGAACCGGCTGGCGTCGAACTCGCTTCTCGAATGTTTCGTGTTCGGCGAGGCGGCGGCGCAGCATATCGCGGAATGCTGGGACAAACTGCCGGTGGTACCCGCGATCCGGGCGTGGGACGAAAGCCGCGTGACCGATTCCGACGAGGAAGTGGTCATCAAGCAGAACTGGACTGAGATCCGCCGCTTCATGTGGAATTACGTCGGGATCGTCCGCACCACCAAGCGGCTTGAGCGCGCGCGTCACCGCATCGACCTGCTCCGCAGCGAGATCGAGGATTATTACGGGCATTTCCGCGTCACGCCCGATCTGATCGAGCTGCGCAACCTGCTCCAGACCGCCGACCTGATCGTCCGCTCCGCGCTGCACCGCCACGAAAGCCGCGGGCTGCATTACACGCTCGACTATCCTGAACTTAGCGATCCGCCGGTCGACACGGTGCTGGTGCCGTGAGCCCTAGGGAATCAGCGGTTTGAGCCACGTCGACTCGACTCGTCGTGCGCTGGCGGGCGGTCGTCGCAAGCACGAGTCGCAGGGGTTTGCGGCAGCAGGCTTGCCCGGCACACCCGTGGATCAGGCAGGGGTGACGGCGGCGGACATGGGAAAGACGACATTCGCGCACCGGGCAACGGTGATCGGCTGGTCGCTGCTGATCGCCGGCTGCGGCGCGGGTGCGGGGTCGACGCTGATTCCCGCTGCCCCGCCCCCGCCGATCGTCTCGGTCGCGGTCCCGCCGCCCGCGCCGCCGCGCCCGAAGTCGGCACCGCGCGCCTTGCAGCAGCGCGTGACCCAGCTGATCCGCAGCTTTCCCGGCAAGGCCGGCGCCGCGATCCAGGCGGTCGACGAGGACTGGATCGTCCAGGAGGGCGGCACGCTCTATCTGCCGCAGCAGAGCGTCAGCAAATTGTGGGTCGCAATGACCGTGCTGGCGCAACGCGACGCCGGGCGGCTCAAGCTCGACGATCCGTTGCTGGTAACACGCGACGATCTGACGCTGTTCCACCAGCCGGTCGCGTCGCTGGTGACGGGCGAGGGCTATCGTACCACGGTCGGCGGGTTGCTGACGCGCGCGCTGACGCAGAGCGACAACACCGCCAACGACCGGCTGTTGACCTATGTCGGCGGCCCGGCGGCGGTGCGGCGGTTCCTCGCGGAGAAGCATATATCCGGCATCCGCTTCGGTCCCGGCGAGCGGCTGCTCCAGAGCGGTACCGCCGGGGTGACGTGGAACCAGTCGATGGCGATGGGGCGCGGGTTCGAGGCGGCGCGCGCGCGGCTCGATCCGGAGGTGCGTCGGGCAGCGCTGCAACGCTATATCGACAATCCGCCCGATGGCGCGCAGCCGGCGGCGATCGTCGAGGCGCTGGCGCGGCTGGCGCGCGGCGAGTTGCTGAGCGAGACGTCGACGCGGGTGCTGCTCGACACGATGGCGAATTCGCACACCGGGCGCGCGCGGCTGAAGGCGGCAACCCCGGCCGGCTGGACGCTGGCGCACAAGACCGGGACCGGGCAGGAACTGGGCAGCCGCAACGCCGGGTTCAACGACATCGGCATCCTGACCGCGCCCGACGGGCGGCGCTATGCCATCGCGGTGCAGATCGGCGACACCACTGCGCCGATGCGCGTGCGGCAGGTGCTGATCCAGCAGGTCGCCGCCGCGCTGACGGGTGCGCAGCCAAGGGCGGGCGGGGTGGACGAGTCGGAATAGGTGTGAGGCCGTGATTCCCGCGGAGGCGGGCATCCGGACGCGCAGGATTTCGCAAGAGCCGCCACGTCAGAGGTTCTGGATTCCCGCCTTCGCGGGAATGACGAAAGGAGAAACCCCGGTTCCCCCTGACCCCAATCCGTTATAGGGCAGCCGCCATGCCGCACCTCTATCTCGTCGACGGATCGGGCTATATTTTCCGGGCCTATCACCGTCTCCCGCCGCTCACCAACAAGCATGGCGAGCCGGTCGGCGCGGTCTATGGCTATACGACGATGCTGTGGAAGCTCGCCGACGCGCTCCACAAGGCCGACGGGCCGACGCATATGGCGGTGATCCTCGACAAGTCGAGCAGCACCTTTCGCAACGAGCTGTACGACCAGTATAAGGCGCACCGCCCGCCGCCGCCCGAGGATCTCGTCCCGCAATTCCCGATGATCCGTGACGCGACCCGCGCCTTCTCGCTGCCGTGTATCGAGGAACAGGGCTGGGAAGCCGACGACCTGATCGCCAGCTACACCAAGGCGGCGCTGGCGCAGGGGTGGCAGGTGACGATCGTCAGTTCCGACAAGGACCTGATGCAGCTGATGACCGATCCGTCGGTCGACATGCTCGACACGATGAACAACCGCACGCTCGGCCCCGCCGATGTCGAGGCGAAGTTCGGGGTCGGGCCGGACAAACTCGGCGACGTGCTCGCGCTGATGGGCGACAGCGTCGACAACGTCCCCGGCGTGCCCGGCGTTGGGCCGAAGACGGCCGCGAAACTGATCCTCGAACATGGCGATGTCGAGGGCGTGCTGGCCGCGGCCGACGCGATGAAGAAGGGCAAGCTGCGCGACAACCTGATCGAACATGCCGCGGCGGCGCGGATGAGCCGCAAGCTGGTCGAGCTGGCGTGCGACGTACCGCTGCCGCAACCGCTCGAGGAATTGTCGCTGGCGGACGGGATCCCCGACGCACCGCTGCGCGCCTTTCTCGACCATCACGGTTTCCGCTCGCTGCTGACGCGGCTGGGCGAGGTTGCCGACGCGCCGGTCGCCGAGACCGCCACCGACGCCGCGTTCGACGCGGACGAGGAGCCGGCGTGCAACCACGACGGTTATGAGACGGTGGTCGAGGACGACGCGCTCGACCGCTGGATCACGGTCGCGCGGCATCAGGGCTGGATCGCGATCGACACCGAGACGACCGCCAAGGACCCGATGCTCGCCGAGCTGGTCGGCGTGTCGCTGGCATTGCACCCGAATCTCGCCTGCTATGTGCCGCTGGCGCATGGCGGGAGCGATATGTTCGCCGAACGCCCGCCGCAACTTGACCGCGACGCCGCGCTGGCCAAGCTCAAGCCGCTGCTGGAGGATCCCGGTGTCCTCAAGATCGGGCACAATCTCAAGTACGACCTGATCGTCTTGTCGCGGCTCGGGATCGACGTCGCGCCCTATGACGACACGATCGTGATGAGCTTTGCGCTCGACGCCGGGCTGCACGGGCACGGCATGGACGAGCTGGCCGCAACGCATCTGTCGCACACCTGCATCGCGTACAAGGACGTGGTCGGGACCGGCAAGAAGGCGCTCGGCTTCCATGAGGTCGATCTGAAGGCCGCCACGCGCTACGCCGCCGAGGACGCCGACGTCACGCTGCGGCTGTGGCGGCGCTTCACCGCACGGCTGCCGCGCGAGGGCGGAACGCGCGTCTACCAGATGGTGGATCGCCCGCTCGTGGCGGTGATCGCGCGGATGGAGCGGCGCGGGATCAAGGTTGATCGCGAGAAGCTCGCGCAGCTGTCGGCCGAATTCTCGACACAGATCGCGCAGCTGGAGGGCGTCGTCCACGAACTGGCCGGCGGGCCGTTCACGATCGGCAGCCCCAAGCAGCTCGGGGATGTGCTGTTCGAGCGGCTGGGGTTGAAGGGTGGACGCAAGGGCAAGAGCGGCGTCTATTCCACCGACGTCACCGAGCTGGAGCGGCTCGCCGCCGACAAGGACTCGGCGGGGGCGGAGATCGCGACCAAGGTGCTGGAATGGCGTCAGCTCACCAAGCTGAAGAACACCTATACCGATAGCCTGCAGGAGCAGATCCACCCGCAGACCGGTCGCGTCCATACCAGCTATTCGCTGACCGGCGCGCAGACCGGGCGGCTGTCGTCGACCGACCCGAACCTCCAGAACATCCCGATCCGCACCGAAACCGGGCGACAGATCCGCGACGCTTTCGTCGCCGAGTCCGGCAACGTCATCCTCGCCGCCGATTATTCGCAGATCGAGCTGCGGCTGGCCGCGCATATGGCTGATGTGCCGCAGCTCAAGGAAGCGTTTGCGCGCGGCGACGACATCCACAGCCTGACCGCGCAGGAATTGTTCGGCGAGGTGACGCGCGACACGCGCGCCAGCGCCAAGACGATCAACTTCGCGATCCTCTACGGCATCTCGCGCTGGGGGCTGGCGGGCCGGCTCGATATCTCCGCCGACGAGGCGCAGTCGATGATCGACCGCTATTTCGAGCGCTTCCCGGGTATCAACCGCTATATCGCCGAAACGCTGACGCAGGTGCGCGAGCGCGGCTTCACCGAGACGCTGTTCGGTCGCAAGACGCACTTCCCGCGCATCCGCAGCAAGGTGCAGCACGAGCGGCAGGGGGCGGAGCGCGCCGCGATCAACGCGCCGATCCAGGGCACCAGCGCCGACATCATCAAGCGTGCGATGGCGCGGATGGAGTCGGCGTTGCTCGAGGCAGGGCTGCCCGACGTGCGGATGCTGTTGCAGGTCCACGACGAACTGGTGTTCGAGCTGCCCGAGGTCGACGTCGAGCGCGCGCGTCCGGTGATCGAGCGGGTGATGGCGAGGGCGGCGGAACCGTCGGTGGTGCTCGACGTGCCGCTCGGCGTGGAGATCGGGGTAGGAGCGAGCTGGGGAGCGGCGCATTGACGGCGCAGCTTGGCGGCCGGCTACGCCCGGCTGACTCAAGCAAGTGCGGCCGGCGGGCGACGCCCGTCCGACGATGCGGCTTTGCCGCGGCGCGTCCTGCGACCCGCCGTCATTGCTTCGCTACGCTCGCCATGACGGCGGCCTCGGAACGAACCCCGGCATGACCGCCACCGACCAGCCCGAAGACATCGCCGCGCTCGCCAAGGGCGGGCGCACCAATGTCGCCGGCTTTGTCCTGCGGCTCGGCGCGCGCATCCCGTTCCTGTTCATCGCCGGCCATATGTACGGCGCGGCGCTTGTCGGGCGCTTCGCGATCGCGGTCGTGGTCGTCGAGTTCGCGGCGCTGATCGCGACACTCGGGCTCAAGCGCGGGCTCGCGCAGGCGCTGTCCTCGACCGAACGCCCGCACAATCACGTCGTCTTCGACGCGCTGGCGCTGGCGCTGATCGCCAGCCTGATCGCCAGCGTCGTGCTGTTCGCCTTTCCGCAGGCGATGTACCCCAATTCCGCGATCGGCGGGCTCGACCGGCTGTTCCCGCTCATCATCCTTGCGCCGGCGCTGTCCGACGTCAGCCTCGCCGCGCTCGCCTATCGCCACAACGTCAAGGCGAGCGTCACCGCGCGCGCGGTGATCGAGCCGTGGACGCTATCGATCTTCGCGTTCCTGTTCTCGTTCTTCACCCACAAGGACGGGCTGGTGCTCGCCTATGTCGCGAGCATGGTCGCGGCGCTGACCGCGAGCATCGTGCCGCTGATCCGCAGCTATGGCGTCCCGCACGGCTGGTCGCCGCATGTCGGGCAATTATGGCAGATGACGCGCGCCAATACGCCGCTGGCGGGCGCCGACGCGCTCGAATGGGGCAGCCGCAACGTCGACCGGCTGATTCTCGGCACGTTGTTCGCGCCGAGCGTGGTCGGCATCTATTATATGGCGCAGCAGGTCGCGAGCTTGCCGCAGAAGCTGAAGACCAGCTTCGACCCGATCCTGGGGCCGGTGGTGACGCAGAGCCTCGCGCGCGGCGATCTGGCAGCGATCGCGCGGCAGGTGCGGCAGGTGGCGTTCTGGATCATCGCCGCGCAGCTCGCACTCGCGATCACCGCCTCGATCCCGCGCGAGGGGGTGATGGCGACGATCGGGCCGCAGTTCGTCGGCGGCGCGGCACCGATGGTGTTCCTGCTGTTCGCCGAGGTGTTCGCCTCGACCGGGGCGGTGTCCGAATCGGCGCTGGTCTATATGGCGCGGCACCGCAACCTGCTGATCTCGATGACGATGATCGCGTTACAGATCGCGCTGTCGTTCGCGCTGATCCTCGCGTTGCGCACGGCCGGATACGGGGTGACGACGCAGGCGGCGGGCGCGCCGATCGCCCTCATGCTGGTGGTGCTGCTCACCTCGTTCATCAAGGCGGGGGTGCTGGGTCGGCTGCTGGGCGCGAGCGTGTCACCGATGCGCTGGCCGCTCGTCTGGGCGGCGTGCGCGGGGGCGGCGGTCGGCGGGGCGTTCGCGCTGCTGCCGCCGGACTGGCGCTGGGCGCAGGTGTCGATCGGGGTCGCCGCGACGCTGGCGGCGTATCTGTTCGTGATCTGGCGCTACGCCTTCGGGCCGGAGGATCGTGCGCTGTTCAGCAAGATGCCCAGCGCGGAAGAGGCGACGCTGCCCAACGAGGGCGGGTTCATCCGGTAATCGCCGGAGAGCGCCGTCGCCCCTGCCTGCGCAGGGGCGACGGGGTGTTGGTCAGCCCGCGCGGATCAATGCCGGAAGTGGCGCATGCCCGTGAACACCATCGCCAGCCCGGCAGCGTCGGCGGCGGCGATCACCTCGTCGTCGCGGATCGAGCCGCCCGGCTGGATCACCGCGGTCGCGCCCGCCTCGACCGCTGCGAGCAGGCCATCGGCGAACGGGAAGAACGCGTCTGACGCGACCGCCGAGCCGATCGTGCGCGTCTCGCCCCAGCCGGCCTTGTCGGCGGCATCCTTGGCCTTCCACGCCGCGATCCGCGCCGATTCCAGCCGGTTCATCTGCCCCGCGCCGACGCCGGCGGTGCTGCCGTCCTTGGCATAGACGATCGCGTTCGACTTGACGTGCTTGGCGACGGTCCAGGCGAAGAGACAGTCGGCGAGTTCCTGCTCGGTCGGCTGGCGCTTGGTCACCACCTTCAGGTCGGCGGGAAGCACGCGGCCGGCGTCGCGCGACTGCACCAGCCAGCCGCCCGCGATCGACTTGGCGAACAGCCCGTCGCGCGCCGGATCGGGGAGCGCGCCGGTCAGCAGCAGCCGCAGATTCTTCTTCGCCGCGAACAGCGCCAGCGCTTCCTCGTCGGCGTCGGGGGCGACGACGACCTCGGTGAAGATCCCGGTGATCGCCTTGGCGGTGACGCCATCGAGCGGGCGGTTGACCGCGATGATCCCGCCGAACGCGCTGACCGTGTCGCACGCGAACGCCGCGTCATACGCCTCGGCCAGCGTCGCGGCGCTCGCGACCCCGCACGGATTGGCGTGCTTGACGATCACGCAGGTCGGCTCGGCATCGCGGAACTCCGCGATCAGCTCCAGCGCGGCATCGGCGTCATTATAATTGTTGTAGCTCAGCGCCTTGCCCTGCACCTGCCGCGCCTGCCCGATCCCGGGCGTCGCGTCGCCGGTCGCGGCGTAGAAGGCGGCGTGCTGGTGCGGGTTTTCGCCATAGCGCAGTTCTTCGCCCGCGCGGCGCAGCGTCAGCGGCAGGACCGCCGGGAAACGCTCGCCCTGATCGACATTGCCGAACCAGCGCGCGATCGCACCGTCATAGGCGGCGGTGGTGGCGAACGCCTTCGCGGCGAGCCGCTTGCGATCCTCGAGCGTGGTCGAGCCTTGGGCGACCAGCGCGTAATCGGCAGGATCGGTGACGATCGCGACATAGGCATGGTTCTTGGCGGCCGAGCGGACCATCGACGGGCCGCCGATGTCGATATTCTCGACCACCTCGTCGCGGTCGGCGCCCTTGGCGACGGTCGCCTCGAACGGATAGAGATTGACGACGACGAGATCGATCGCGCCGATCTGATGCTCTTCCATCGACGCAGCGTGCGCGGCGTCGTCGCGCACCGCGAGCAGCCCGCCGTGGACCTTGGGATGGAGCGTCTTGACGCGGCCGTCCATCATCTCGGGGAAGCCGGTCAGCTCGCTGATGTCGCGCACCGTCAGCCCGGCGTCGCGCAGCGCCTTGGCGGTGCCGCCGGTCGAGACGAGCTCGACGCCTTTGTCGCCAAGCGCGGTGGCGAGATCGACGATCCCGGTCTTGTCGGAGACGGAGATGAGCGCGCGGCGGATCGGGATGCTGGTCATGCGCGCGCGCTTACGCGGGGGAAGGGCGGGGCTCAAGGGCGAAGCGGCGTCATTATGTCCCGCTGACTGCCATTGCCGGGCAGACATGCGTTCCGGCCGACAACCGTTCGCCCTGAGCTTGTCGAAGGGCGTGCCCCAGGCGGCACGTGCTTCGACAAGCTCAGCACGAACGGTCTAGATGATGCAAGGCAGGGCCTACCGCGCGCGCTTCAGCACCCAGTTGACGCTCACCCCGGTCGGTGGGGCAAGGCCGTGGATCACGATCTGTTGCGTCGTGAACAGCCGTCCCCAGCCGTCGACCCATACGCTGTCCTCGATCGTCAGCCGTTCACCCCGACTGCGGAAGTGCCAGAAATTGCCCGCCGCGGTGCGCAGCATGGCCGCCTGATTGTCGGCGGTCGCGACCGCCTCGACCCCGGCGGCAAGGTGGAAGCGCAACAGGAACGGCGTCATCGCGTCCGCGCGACGCGGGCGCGCGCCCGGCGCGGCAAGCAAGGCATCCTCGCCGCGCAGCTCCCGCCCGTCGCTGAGCAGCAGCAGGGTGCGCTGGTGGTGGAAGCCGTGGCGGCGAACATAACCATCGTGACGCGCCTCGATGCGGCTGCCCAGCTCCGACTCCTGTCGGGTCAGCTCGACTTCGCGCACGCCCTTGCCGAGCGTACCGTCGGGCAGGATCGCGGTCGAGTTGGTGTCGCCGATCGTCAGCGTCGAATGCGCCGCGGTGCTGCGCAGCCCCGTCATCATCGCCGGCGACATGCGCGCGCCGGTCACGCCCGCGCCGCCGCAATTGACGATCAGCCGTTCCGCGCCGTCACTGAACTCGAACGCGAGCGTCGAGGCGCAGCCGCCCTCCGCCACGCGGGCCATCGGCGGCGGCGCGGCATCGACGATCAGCACCGCCGCGCCATTGGCGAGCCGCTGATAGCCCCAGTCGCGCGACTGGCGGAGCGGGCGACCATGCGCGCCGCTGGCATAGAGCACGTCGTTGACCGTCTCAGCATCGACGGGCAGCCCGCCCTGCCAACTCGACAGACTGCCGTCGCCCATCGTCGTGCCAAGCAGCGCCGGCGTGGCGAGCGACAGCGTGGCTGTCACCGGCTCGGGAAGCGGCAAGCCGCGCGCATCATAGGCCGCGCGCAGCAGCCCGATCGTCGCGAGCACGTCGAGCAGCGCGGCGGGCGAGCGGCTGACGACACCGCCGTCCGCGCTCAGGCCCGTGCCCAGCGCACGCGTCAGCCCGGCCTCGCCGATCGCCAGCCGCGTCTCGCCCGCGGGCAGCAACAGGCCCGCGATCACCACGCCCGCCCAGGCCGCGATGCGCTCCGCACCCGGCGGCGCCTTGTCGGCAGTGCGATCCAGATGCCGCGCGGCACGCGCGATGCCGTTGAGAACGCGCGAGCGGAAGACGAGATCGGACGAGGCGAGCAGCAGTGGCGAATGGAACGCCCACATCGCCAGTCGCCGCGCGGTGGTCGACGGACGCCACGCCGGGTCGGAGACGCGGTCGCCGTGCGCCGCCAGCCAGCCGCCCGCCAGCGCCTCGGCCAGCGGCACGGCGCGCGCGCGATCGTCGAGCGCGGCGACATCGCGCAGCCACGCGAAGGAGTGGAGATATTCCACGAACGCCGGTCCGGCTGCCGGGGCGGCGACGTCGATCGTCTCGATCGCGTGATGCTCGCCGCCCGCGAACATCCAGCCTTCGAGCATCGCCTCGCCAAGATCGCTCTCGCCGGGAATCGGGTCGACGGGCACCGCGACCAGCTTGGCTGGATGCTGGCCGTCGAGCCGCCGGTCGTGGAGCGGGGTGCGCCACGTCAGCCGTTCGAGCCATGCCGCCATGCGGTCGCCGAGTGATTCGCCGTGCCCTGCGGAGATGACGTGCTTTTCGGAATCGATGCCGGTGCGGTCGTCGGTCATCCGCCGCGCAGTGCCCGGATGTTGTCGGCATAACGCTCCGGCCCGCCGCGGAACGTGGCGGTGCCGGCCACCAGCGCGTCGGCGCCGGCCTCGATCGCGCGGCGCGCGGTCTCGACATCGACGCCGCCGTCGACCTCCAGATCGATATCGCGGCCGGAATGGTCGATCATCTTGCGGATCGCGCTGATCTTCTTGAGCTGGCTGTCGATGAAATGCTGCCCGCCGAACCCGGGATTGACGCTCATCACCAGCACCAGGTCGACCATGTCGATCAGATAATCGAGCATCTTGGCCGGGGTGCCGGGATTGAGCACCACGCCGGCGCGCTTGCCCAGCCCCTTGATGTGCTGGATCGAGCGGTGGATATGCGGGCCGGCCTCGGGATGGACGGTGATCGTGTCCGCGCCCGCCTCGGCGAACGCATCGAGATACAGGTCGACCGGCGAGATCATCAGATGGACGTCGAACGGCTTGGTCGTGTGCGGGCGCAGCGCCTTCACCACCGCCGGTCCGATCGTGATGTTGGGGACGAAATGCCCGTCCATCACGTCGATATGGATCCAGTCGGCGCCGGCGGCATCGATCGCGCGCACCTCCTCCCCCAGTCTGGCGAAGTCAGCGGACAGGATCGAAGGCGCAATGCGAACGGGCTTGGTCATGATGCCGCCCCCGTTAGCGGACGCAGCGCTTAGGCGGAAGCGCGCTCAACCCGCGCAACGAAGAACCCGTCGCATCCACCGGCCGCTTCGAGCATCCCCGGCAGCGTGCGGACCCAGCCTTCCGGTTCGGGTGCGATGCCGGCGGGCAGTTCGCCGTCAGCCGGTGCGCGGATCGCAAAATCGGGATGCTCGCGCAGGAAGCGCTCGATCTGCGCCTCGCCCTCTTCGGGCTCGAGCGAGCAGGTGGCGTAGACGAGCGTTCCGCCCGGTGCGACCCAGGTGGCGGCGCGATCCAGGATGCGCGCCTGTAACAGCGCCATTTCCGCGACGATCCCGCCATGCGCACGGTGGAGCACGTCGGGGTGGCGGCGGAAGATACCGGTCGCGCTGCACGGCGCATCGACCAACACCGCCTGCACGGGTGCGTCCGGCGACCATTTGAGCACGTCGGCGATCGCGATCTCGAAGCCAAGCCCGGTGCGCTCGCGGTTCTCGCGAAGTCGCGCCGCGCGACTTTCGGACATTTCGACGGCGGTGACCTGCCACCCCGCGGCGGCGAGCTGGAGCGTCTTGCCACCCGGTGCGGCGCACAGGTCTAGTGCGGTGCCGGTGCCGCGGCCGATCAACCGTGCGGGGATTGAGGCAGCGAGATCCTGCACCCACCACTCACCCGCATCGTAACCGGGGAGCGCGGCGACATCGCTGCCCGCCGGCACGCGCGCGTGCGCGGGTGCGAGCGACGTCGCGTCGGGCAGTACCTTCGCGGCATCGGCATAGCTCAGGTCGATCGGCGGCGGCGCGGCGATCGCGCGCGCGGCGGCAGCAGCGACTGCCTCGCCCCAATTGGTGCGCCAGCGCTCCGCGACCGCGGCGGGCAGCGTCGGCACCTCGGGCAGTTTCGCCTCGCCGCGCATCAGCGTTCCGAAGACGCCATGGACCAGTTTGCGCGGGCCGCCGTCGACCAGCGGCAGCACGGTGGCGATCGCCGCGTGCGGCGGCGTGCCGAGCCCGAGCGCCTGCGCCAGCGCAATTCTGAGCGCGTTGCGCGCCTTGGCATCGTCGGGCAAGCGCTGGCGGGTCGCGGAGTCGATCAGTGCGTCGAGATCGGGGAGCCAGCGCAGCGTTTCGGCGGCGATGGCATGCGCCAGCCCGCGGTCGGGACCGCCGACCAGCGCGCGCGTCGCATGCGCCAGTGCCGATTCGAGCGGCTCGCCCCGTCGCAGCACCGCGTCGAGCAGCCGCAGCGCAGCGCGGCGGGAGGCGGTGCCGAGCGGCTCGGGTCCCCCGAGGGCGGGGCGCGGGCGGGCGGAGCGGCGGGGCGGGCGGGCGTCAGTCACGCAGGGTCTGCTGCAACGGGCTCGGCTTGAAGGCGGTCATGGCGCTGCATATGTGCCGAGGCGCACGCCGGATCAATCGGAAGGACCGAAGCGATGGGCAAGCGCCCCGATCATGTGAAGCCGCCCGCCTATCTCAGCCCGAACACGCCGGTCCCTGCGCCGGGGCCGATGGCACGCCCCGCCGAGGACCCGCTCGGCCGTGATCCGGTACGGTTCGGCGACTGGGAATTGAAAGGCATCGCCGTCGATTTCTGAGCAGATCGGCCAATCGTCCGTTCGTGCTGAGCCTGTCGAAGCACGTGCCCGGAACACGCCCTTCGACAAGCTCAGGGCGAACGATTTGAGAGACGACAGCCTCTCTGAAGTCTCTGCAACCCCTAAGCAGTTGCCCCGGATCTGATCCGGAGCCCCGCTTTTTACCATCCGTGCAAGAAGAAGCGGGATCCCGATCATGTCCGGCATGACGGAATAGTCAGGCCCGCTCACGCTCCACGCCCGCCGCCGCCCGCACGCCGGCGCGCCCGCGGCGCTTCAGTTCGGCCTTCAAATCCTCCGGCTTCGGCGCGACGAGGAAGCCGAAACTGACGTTCCCCTCCTTCGTCTCGACGACATGGTGCAAGCGGTGCGCCTGAATGATCCGCTTCATATAGGCGGACTTCGGCAGATACCGCGTCGGCAGCCGCTTGTGGACGATCACGTCGTGGAACCCGAAATAGATCGCGCCATAAGCGGCGATCCCCGCGCCGATCCACGTGAATCCCGGCCACCAGCCAAGCTGCACCCCGCCGAGGATCATGACGAACGAAGGCACCGCGAAGATCGCGGCATACAGATCGTTCAGCTCCCAGTTGCCGGTTCGCGGGCGATGGTGGCTCTCGTGCAGGAACCAGCCCCAACCATGCATCACCCAACGGTGCATGACGTAGGCGAATCCCTCCATCAGCGCGACGGTGGCGAGGAACAGCAGCAAGGCGGGCCAGAACGACATCGCGTGTGCATATAGCCATCCGCCCCTCGTCTCGCTACGTCGGCGCGCATCATGACCGACGATCTCCGCCCGGAAAGCCTCCGAACCGCCGCTCTCGAGTCCAAGGCCTGGCCGTATGAAGAGGCGCGCAAGCTCCTCAAGCGTTACCCCGACGGGAAACCGGACGGCCAGCCGGTATTGTTCGAGACCGGCTACGGTCCGTCGGGGCTGCCGCACATCGGCACCTTCAACGAGGTGCTGCGCACCACGATGGTCCGCAACGCCTTCCACGCGATCAGCGACGTGCCGACGCGGCTGATCGCGTTCAGCGACGATATGGACGGGCTGCGCAAGGTGCCCGACAACGTCCCGAACGGCGACATGCTGCGCGAGCATCTCGGCAAGCCGCTGACGCGCATTCCCGATCCGTTCGGCAAGTTCGACAGCTTCGCCGCGCACAACAATGCCACGCTGCGCGATTTTCTCGATCGCTACGGCTTCGACTACGAATTCGCGTCTTCGACCGATTATTACGCCTCGGGCCGCTTCGACGACGCGATCCGGGGCGTGCTGCGTCATTGGCAGGGCGTCATGGACGTGATGTTGCCGACGCTGCGCGCCGAGCGTCGCGCGACCTATTCGCCGGTGCTGCCGGTCAGCCCGAAGAGCGGTATCGTCCTGCAGGTGCCGGTCGAGGTAATAGACGCCGAGCGCGGGCTGATCGCGTTCGAAGACGAGGGCGAGCGCATCGAGCAGTCGGCGCTCGGCGGGCTGTCGAAGCTGCAATGGAAGGTCGACTGGGCGATGCGCTGGGTCGCGCTCGGCGTCGATTACGAGATGGCGGGCAAGGACCTGATCGACTCGGTTGTGCAATCCTCGAAGATCGCGCGCGTGCTCGGCGGGCGGCCGCCCGAGGGCTTCAACTATGAGATGTTCCTCGACGACAAGGGCGAGAAGATCTCCAAGTCGAAAGGCAACGGTCTGTCGATCGAGCAATGGCTGACCTACGGCCCCGAGGAGAGCCTCGCTTTCTACATCTATCGCGAGCCGAAGAAGGCCAAGCAGCTCCACATGGGCGTGATCCCGCGCGCGGTGGACGATTACTGGCAGTTTCGCGGCAATTATGTCGGGCAGGCGATCAAGGAGCGGCTCGGCAACCCCGTCCACCACGTCCATGACGGCAAGCTGCCCGACGGCAAACTGCCGGTGACGTTCGGGCTGCTGCTCAACCTCGTCGGCGTGATGGGCGAGGGCGCGACGCGTGAGCAGGTCTGGGCGTATCTCGCCAATTACGTCGCTGATGCGACGCCGGCCGCTTACCCGGAACTCGACCGGCTGATCGGCCACGCGCTGGCGTATCACCGCGACCATGTCGCCCCGACGCTGAAGCGTCGCCCGCCCGAGGGTGTCGAGGTCGCCGCGCTGGAGCGGCTCGATGCCGAACTGGCGGCGTTGCCCGAGGAGGCGAGCGCCGAAGACATCCAGAACATCGTTTATGAGATCGGCAAGACCGGCGGGTTCGCGGAACTGCGCGACTGGTTCAAGGCGCTCTACGAGACATTGCTCGGGTCGAGTCAGGGGCCGCGGATGGGCAGCTTCATCCGGCTGTACGGCATCGCGAACACCCGCACGCTGATCGCGGAGGCATTGGGGAAGAACTGAAACTTACCCGGCCGTCCGACGCTCCGTCACTGCGAGCGCAGCGAACCAATTCAGTGCCGGACCAAGACGCCCCTGGATTGCTTCGCTACACTCGCAATGACGGCATAAGCGAAGCCCGGGCGACGACGCCCTAGAACAAGCTCCCGTCCGCCGATGCGGACGGCGAGGGCGCCGGTTGCGGTTCCGCCGGCCGTGCGGGCGGCGGGGCGAAGGCGCCGGTGATCGCCGCCGTCTCCAGCGTGTCGAGCGCCGCGCGCGCGTCGATCCAGCGCCGCGCCGCCGCGGTCCAGTTCGCCGCATCCGCCGCGCCCGGCAGCCGCTCGACCTCCGCCAGCGCGGTTTCGACGTTGCCATTGTCAAGCTGCCGTCGCGCGCGCGCCAGCCGGTCGGACGGCAGCGGCGAGGGCGTATCGGCGCGGTGGATCACGACCAGATTGCGCAACTCACTACCGATCCCGCTCCACCAGTCGCTGGGCCGTGCGAGCAGCATCGGCGTGGCGACGTTCAGGCTTTCGCGCAGGTCCTCCAGTGTCACCGGCTGGCGCGCGGCGCGGATCACCGTGCCCACCTGTGCGGGCAGCGTCGCGCCAAACCGGCGCCGCAACTCGTTCTCTAGATAGCCGAGCCCGGCACCGCGATCGAGCGCGCGCCGTGCGGCGAACGTCACGAAGATCGCCTCGGCCTTGCCCGCGTTCACCGCCGCCTCGGCGGTATCGGCATCGGTGCGTGCCGCGCGGGCCTCGAGATTGGCGAGTTGCGCGGCTAGCGTCGCCTCACGCAGCGCCAGCGTTGCGGCGTCGGCGGCGGCTGCGGTCGGCGCGACCGGCGCGGCGGTCGGCTTGGCGACGGGCGCACCCGACCCGCCGCGCGCGAAGAAGCCGGGCGTGTTGCGTACCGCATAGGCCATCAGCCCGAGCCCGATCAGAAAGGCGAGGATCGCGATCGCCAGCGCCGGGCCAATCCGCGATCGCGTAGGGGGGCGCGTCGTTCCAAGGGGATCGCTCATTGGCCGCTTATCCTCGCGCCCGACGCGCCGGTCAATCGGATGCGGCAACCGCCTCGATCAGCGCGTGATCGTCGGGGCGATCGGCGACGATGACGCGTGCCCAGCCCGGCCCCGCCGCCCGGGCGATCGCCGGACTGAGCGCCGCAACGCTGATCCGCGGACGTGGAAGGGTGGCGGTCAACAGGGCGAATCGCTGCGCGGCGCGCGCGGAGTGCAGCATCACCACCCCATCGACCGCCGCCGCCAGCGCCGAAGATGCGACAGGCAGAGCCTCGCTGGCATAGACGATCAGTGTGGCGACGCCGGGCTGCGCGACATGCTCGCGCCCGGCGAGATGGAGCAGGCGCGGGAAGGTCTGTGCCCGCGCCACCGCCGCAGCCGCATCGCCATTCCCGACCATCACGACGTCAATTCCCGCCGCGCGCGCCGCTGCGGCGGTCGCGGCGCCGACCGCAACCACGGGCAGCCCCGCCAGTTGCGCCAGCCCGTCGCCCGCCAGCCGCACCGCCTGCGCGCTGGTCAGCAGCAAGGCGTCATAGTCGGCCGGGTCGGGCGGCGACCACCCGACCGGTACCGCGGCGAAGAGCGGTACCGAGACCGGATCGATCCCCACCGCCGCCAGCGCCGCGCAGGTGCGTGCGTTGCCCGGTTCGGGCCGCAGCACCAGCGCGTGCGTCATCCGAACAGCGCGCGGACCGCAGGTGACGCGCGCTCCAGCAACTCCTCGGCGAGCCGCGCCCCCAGCAACACCGGGTCGGCGCCCTCGGCCGTCCCCTCGGTCGATTCGCTCCCGTCCGGGGTCAGCAATTGCGCGCGCAGCACCAATGCCCCGCCCTCGACCACCGCGAGCGCCGCGACCGGCGAGTGGCAGTCGGCGCGCAGCCCCGCAAGCAAGGCGCGCTCGGCCGCGACCGCGCGGTGCGTGGGCGCGTGATCGATCGCAGCGACCAGCGCGCGCGCCGATCCCTCGGCCAACGTCTCCACGCCCACCGCGCCCTGTGCCGGCGCCGGAAGCATCACGTCGAGCGGGATCGTCACCCCGGTGTCGTGCCGCCCGAGCCGTTCCAGCCCCGCCGCCGCGAGCAAGGTCGCATCGACCTCACCGGTCGCCAGCTTGCCGAGCCGGGTATCGACATTGCCGCGGAACAGCACCGCCGAAATATCGGGCCGCAGCCGGCGCAGCTGCGCGGCACGGCGCGGGCTGCTGGTGCCGATCACCGCTTTGTCGGGCAGCGCTGCGATCGACGCTGCGCCGATCAGCCGGTCGCGCACGTCGGCGCGCGGCAGCGTCGCGGCGATCGCGATCGCGTCGGGACGCAGCGTCTCGACATCCTTCATCGAATGAACGCAGGCGTCGACCTCGCCCGCCAGCAGCGCGCGGTCCAATTCCTTGGTCCACAGCGCCTTGCCACCGATCTCGGCGAGCGCACGGTCCTGCACGCGGTCGCCGGTCGTGCGGATCGTCACGATTTCTACGTTGTCCCAGCCATGCGCGGCCATCAGCGCATCACGCACCATGCCTGCCTGGGTGAGCGCGAGCGGCGAACCACGGGTACCGAGCCGGAACATGCCGCACCTCTTGGCGGCTTCGTCGCGTCCGGGCAAGGTTTGCGGGACCATGACGTACGTCGACCCTGCCTGCGCAGTGGCGACGGCGCGGGGGCGGACTAGCTCCTAATCCTTTGCTGGATGCCCGTATGAAAGCCGAGGTCACAGGCGACCCCGTCATCATTGCTTCGCTACGCTCGCAATGACGGCGGGGTCGCCCTAGATGACTGCCATGCTGATCCTTGGGCTCGAATCCTCCTGCGACGAAACCGCCGCCGCCCTCGTCACCGGCGACCGGGAGGTGTTGGCGCATCGGCTCGCCGGGCAGGAGGCCGCGCACCGTCCTTATGGCGGCGTCGTGCCGGAAATTGCCGCGCGCGCGCACGTCGAGGTCCTGCAACCGCTCGTCGAGGCGGCGCTGGCCGATGCCGGCAAGACGCTCGCCGATGTCGACGCGATCGCCGCCACTGCCGGGCCGGGGTTGATCGGCGGGGTGCTGGTCGGGCTGGTGACCGGCAAGGCGCTCGCGCACGCGGCGGGCAAGCCATTGATCGCGGTCAACCATCTCGAAGGCCATGCGCTGAGCCCGCGACTCGCCGACCCTGACCTCGACTTCCCCTATTTGCTGCTGCTCGTCTCGGGGGGGCATTGCCAGTTGCTGCTGGTCGAAGGCGTCGCGCGCTATCGCCGGCTCGCCACCACGATCGACGATGCCGCGGGCGAGGCGTTCGACAAGACCGCCAAGATCCTCGGGCTCGGCTTTCCCGGCGGCCCGGCGGTCGAGCGCGCCGCTGCCGACGGCGATGCGCGCGCGGTGCCGCTGCCGCGTCCACTCAGGGGCTCGCCCGAGCCGCATTTTTCCTTCGCGGGGCTCAAGGCGGCAGTGGCGCGGATGGCGCCCGATCACGCCGCAGCCGACGTCGCGGCGAGCTTCCAGCAGGCGGTGGTCGACTGCCTGATCGACCGCACCCGCCGTGCGCTGACCAAGACGGAGGGCGCGACCGCCCTGGTCGTCGCCGGCGGCGTTGCGGCGAATGGCGCGGTCCGCGCGGCGTTGCAGGCGCTGGCGGGCGAGCACGGCCTGCGCTTCGTCGCGCCGCCCGGCTGGCTCTGCACCGACAATGCGGCGATGATCGCCTGGGCGGGTGCGGAGCGCTTCGCCGCCGGGCTGACCGATCCGCTCGACACCGCGGCGCGCGCGCGCTGGCCGCTCGACCCGGACGCGGAGAAGGTGCGCGGCGCGGGGGTGAAGGCATGAGCGGCCCGATCGGCGTTATCGGTGCGGGCGCGTGGGGCACCGCGCTCGCGCAAGTCGCTGCCACCAACGGCCATGAGGTGCGGCTGTGGGCGCGCGACGCGGCGCTGGTCAACGCGATCAACGCGAATCACGAGAACGCCGCCTATCTGCCCGGCATCCCGCTCTCGCCGCTGATCCGCGCGACCGGCGATCTGGCGTGGGTGGCGGAGGCGGCGGCCAATCTGATCGTCACGCCCGCGCAGGCGATGCGCACGGTGCTCGCGCAGCTTCCCGCCAATGCGCAGGCGCTGGTGGTGTGCTCGAAGGGGATCGAGGCCGGAACGCACCTGTTGATGAGCGAGGTGGCGCAGGAACAGCATCCCGCCTCGCCGGTGCTGGTACTGTCGGGGCCGACCTTCGCGCATGAGGTGGCGCGCGGGCTGCCGACCGCGGTGACGCTGGCCGGGCACGATCCGGCGACGCGGGCCTTGCTCGCCGCCGCGATCGCCGCGCCGCATTTTCGACCCTACGCCAGCAGCGACGTGATCGGCGCGGAGATCGGCGGGGCGGTGAAGAACGTGCTGGCGATCGCCTGCGGGGTCGTCGATGGCGCGGGGCTGGGGCAGAATGCGCGCGCGGCGTTGATCGCGCGTGGTTTTGCGGAAATGACGCGCTTCGGCGCAGCAAAGGGTGCACGCGCGGAGACGTTGGCCGGACTGTCGGGGCTCGGCGATCTGGTGCTGACCTGTTCGTCGACCGCGTCGCGCAACTTCTCGCTGGGCGTCGGAATCGGGCGCGGCGAAGCGGCGACGGATCTGCTGACGAACCGCCGCACCGTCGCCGAAGGAGCCTATACCGCGCCGGTGCTGCTGGAGGCAGCGCAGGCGTCGGGCGTGGAGATGCCGATCACCGCGGCGGTATCCCGGTTGCTTTCGGGCGAGGCGGTGCGCGGCGTGATCGACGACCTGTTAGCGCGGCCGTTGAAGGAGGAGGTGTAAACCTCCTGTCCTTCAGGACCTGATGCGGGATCCCGCTTCCTTTTTCCCCAAGCCGCCAAAAGAAACGTGGTCTTGGGTCAAGCCCGGGACGACAATGCCCCGCCGCGGCGAAGCCGCGTCGTCGCTCGGGCGTCGCCCGCCGGCCGGGCTGGGCGCTGCTGGCGCAGCGGCGCGGGCGTGGCCGCGCCAGCGCCCCGCCTCAGTCGAACAGCGACGAGACGCTCGCCTCGTCGGAGATTCGCCGCATCGCCTCGGCGAGCAGCGGCGCGATCGTCAGGTGGCGGATCTTGCCGACATCCTTGATCGTGTCGTGGTTACCGATCGAGTCGGTGATCACCAGCTCATGCAGCGCCGATCCCTCGACCCGCGCCACCGCGCCGCCCGACAGGACGCCGTGCGTGACATAGGCGACGACATCCTCCGCCCCCGCTTCCTTGAGCGCGGCGGCGGCGTTGCAGAGCGTGCCCGCCGAATCAACGATATCGTCGATCAGGATGCAGAACCGCCCCTCGACATCGCCGATGATGTTCATCACCTCTGACTCGCCGGCACGCTCGCGGCGCTTGTCGACGATCGCCAGCGGCGCGTTGTCGAGCCGCTTCGACAGCGCGCGCGCGCGCACCACGCCGCCGACGTCGGGCGAGACGACCATTAGGTTCTTCTCGCCGAAGCGCGCGCGAATGTCCTGCGACATCACCGGGGCGGCGAACAGATTGTCAGTCGGAATATCGAAAAAGCCTTGAATCTGCCCGGCGTGCAGGTCGACCGACAGCACGCGGTCGGCGCCCGCGGTCGTCACCAGATTGGCGACCAGCTTGGCCGAGATCGGGGTGCGCGGCCCCGGCTTCCGGTCCTGCCGGGCATAGCCGAAATAGGGCAGCACGGCGGTGATGCGCTTGGCCGACGCACGCTTCAGCGCGTCGATCATGATGAGCAATTCCATGAGGTTGTCGTTGACGGGATAGCTCGTCGACTGAACGACGAACACGTCCTCGCCGCGCACGTTCTCCATGATCTCGACGAAGATCTCCTCATCGGCGAAGCGCCGCACCAGCGCCTCGGTCAGCGGCACTTCCAGATAGTCGGAGATAGCACGCGCCAGCGGCAGGTTGGAGTTGCCGGTCATCAATTTCATGGACGAACACCCTTTCGTGCGCGACCGTTTAGGCGCGGGGGCTGGCGAGGGGAAGGGGGCGCGCGTAAGCGACTGACCCATGACTGTCATCACCCGCTTCGCACCCTCGCCGACCGGCACGCTGCACGTCGGCAACATTCGCACTGCGCTCCACAACTGGATGTGGGCGCGCGCGCATGGCGGACGCTTTCTGCTGCGGATCGACGATACTGATGCCGAGCGCAGCGAGGAACGGTTCGTCGACGCGATCCGCGCCGACCTCGCCTGGCTGGGGCTCCACCCGGATGCCGAGGAACGTCAGTCGGCGCGCACCGCGCGCTACGAGGAGGTGTTCGAGGAACTGCGCGCCGCCGGGCACATCTATCCCGCGTATGAAACCGCGCAGGAGCTGGACCTCAAACGCAAGATCCTGCGCGGGCGCGGACTGCCGCCGGTCTACGATCGGGCCGCGCTGGCGCTGAGCGATGCCGAGCGCGCGGCGCTGGAGGCCGACGGCGTCCGCCCGCACTGGCGCTTCCGGCTCGATCATGCCACGCCGATCGAATGGACCGACCTGATCCGCGGGCCGCAGCACTTCGACGCGGCGACGATGAGCGATCCGGTGATCCGTCGCGCAGACGGGTCGTGGCTTTATATGCTGCCCTCGGCGATCGACGATCGCGACATGGGCGTCACGCATGTCGTGCGCGGTGAGGATCATGTCACCAACACCGCGCTGCAATTGCAGATGTTTGCGGCGATGGGCGCGACCCCGCCCGTCTTCGCGCACGAGGCGCTGCTGACCGGCGCGGAAGGCAAATTGTCGAAGCGGCTCGGCAGCCTCGGCGTCGACGCGCTGCGCGACGAAGGGATCGAACCGGCCGCGATCGTTTCGCTACTGGCACGGCTCGGCACCAGCCAGCCGGTCGAGCCGCACCTCGATCCCGCACCGCTGCTGGAGGCGTTCGACTTCGCGCATTTCGGTCGTGCGCCGGCGAAGTTCGACGAGCGCGAGCTGGCGCAGGTCAATGCGCGGATCGTCCACCAACTGCCGTTCGCGGCGGTCGCCGACCGGCTGCCCGCCGGGATCGACGCAGCGGTGTGGGAGGCGATCCGCCCCAATCTCGAGACGGTCGCCGGTGCCGCGGACTGGTGGCAGGTGATCGAGGGGCCGATCGACGCCCCTGCTGCCAAGGACGACGCGGATTATCTGGCGCAGGCCGCGGCGGTCGCGCGCGCGATCGACTGGGCGGAAGACCCGTGGCACGCGCTGACCGCGGCGCTGAAGGAGGCGACCGGGCGCAAGGGCAAGCCGTTGTTCCTGCCGTTGCGCCGCGCGCTGACCGGGCGCGACCACGGGCCGGACATGGCGGCGCTGCTCCCGCTGATCGGGCGCGAGCGGGCGATCGCACGACTGGACTCGAACAGTCGCGGCTGACGCCCTATATCGGCGTCATGCGACACTTCCTCGCCCGCATCTCGCCGGTGCGCGCCACGCGCGACTTGCGCTTCTTCCTCCAGACGCGTGAGCGGTACGAATGGAGCTTTTTCGCGCTGTCGATCGCGGTGACGACGGTGGTGATCTGGGCCTTCTTCTACGATTCCTACGCCGAGAAGGAATATCGCCCCAACATCGTCTACTTCAAGCAATGGAAGCTCGATCGCACCGATGCGGAGATCATCGCGCAGCAGAAGATCGACAAGCCGATCCGCGATGCCGAGGTCGCCGCGCAAAAGGCGCGCGAGGAGAAGCTGCGCGCCGGGTTCAAGCGGCTGGACGACAAGCTGAACGACATGGGCATCTGATCCATTGAGCGACGATGCGCGCTGGATGGCCGCCGCGCTTGCGCTGGCGGGGCGGACGCGCGGGCGGACGACGCCCAACCCCAATGTCGGATGCGTGGTCGTCCGCGACGGCCGCGTCGTCGGGCGTGGCTGGACCCAACCGGGTGGGCGACCGCACGCCGAAGCGATGGCGCTCGGTGAAGCGGGCGAGGCGAAGCGCGGCACGACTGCCTATGTGACGCTGGAGCCCTGCGCGCATCGCAGCGAGCGCGGCCCGGCCTGCGCCGATCTACTCGTCGCCGCCGGCATTGCGCGGGTCGTCGCGGCGATCGGCGACCCCGATCCGCGCACCGACGGCGGCGGATTTGCGCGGCTTCGCGCCGCGGGGATAGAGGTGACGACCGGCGTTCTTGCCGACGCGGCGCGCCGTTCGATGGCGGGTTTCCTCACCCGCCGCGCGCTCGGGCGCCCGCAGGTCACCCTCAAGCTCGCGCTGTCGCTCGACGGTGCGGCGGCGACCGCAAACGGACGCAGCCAGTGGATCACCTGCCCCGAAGCGCGCGCGCACACGCATCTCGAACGCAGCCGCCACGATGCGATTCTCGTCGGGCGCGGGACATGGGAGACGGATCGGCCCCGCCTCGACGTGCGATTGCCGGGGTTGGAGGAACGCAGCCCGCTGCGGGTGGTGCTCTCCCGAAACGCACGTCATTGCGAGCGTAGTGAAGCAATCCAGGGCCACACCCCGGACGCTCTGGATCGCGTCGCTCCGCTCGCGATGACGGCATTTATCTGGATTGCCACGCCCCACGACATCGCGTCGCTCCCCGCCGATCACCTTTTCGTCGAGGGGGGCGCGCAAACCGCCGCCGCCTTCCTCCGTGCCGATCTCGTCGACCGGCTGCTCCTCTATCGCGCCCCGATCCTGATCGGCGGCGGGCGGACGCTGCCGGACATCGGGCTCGCCGATCTCGCCGAGGCGCATGGCCGCTGGACGCTCGTCGATCAGCGCCAGCTTGGCAGCGACCGGCTCGAAGTCTACGAGCGCGCTTGAAAGGCCCATCCCATGTTCACCGGCATCGTCACCGACATCGGCACCATCGACAGCGTGGAGGAACGCGGCGACCGTCGCGTCACGATCGCGACCGCCTATGACACCGCCGCGATCGACCTCGGCGCGTCGATCGCCTGTTCGGGCGTATGCCTGACGGTGGTCGACACCCGCCCGGGCGTTTTCGTCGTCGATGTCTCAGGTGAGACGGTCGCGCGCACGGCCCGCGATCAGTGGCAGGCCGGACGGCGGCTGAACCTCGAACGCGCGATGAAGCTGGGCGACGAACTCGGCGGGCACATCGTCACCGGCCATGTCGACGGCGTCGCCGAGGTGATCGTCGTGTGCGCGGACGGCGATTCGAAGCGGATCGGCTTCCGTGTCGACGCAGCACTCGCCCCGTTTCTCGCCCCCAAGGGATCGGTGACGATCGACGGCGTGTCGCTGACCGTCAACGAGGTGCGCGACGAAGCAGACGGGACGCATTTCGCCGTCAACCTGATCCCGCACACGCAGGCGGTCACCACGCTCGGTGCGCTGGCCGCCGGTCAGGCCGTCAACGTCGAAATCGACGTCCTCGCCCGCTATCTGCAACGCATGGAGCATTATCGTGGCCGCTAAGTCCGCCGAACTCGCGCGTCTGCGCCACGGCTATCTGTCGACGCCAGAAGAGATCATCGACGAGGCGCGCAACGGCCGGATGTTCATCCTGGTCGATGACGAGGATCGCGAGAACGAGGGCGATCTGGTCATCCCCGCGCAGATGGCGACGCCCGAGAAGATCAACTTCATGGCGCGCCACGGCCGCGGGCTGATCTGTCTGGCGATGACCAAGGCGCGTGTCGAAGACCTCGGGCTCGACCTGATGAGCCGCAACAACGGCACGCGCCACGAAACCGCCTTCACCGTCTCGATCGAGGCGCGCGAGGGCGTGACGACCGGCATCTCCGCCGCCGATCGTGCCTGCACGATCGCGGTGGCGATCGACTCGACCAAGGACCGCACCGATATCGTCACGCCGGGGCACGTCTTCCCGCTCGTCGCGCGCGACGGCGGGGTGCTGGTGCGCGCCGGCCATACCGAGGCGGCGGTCGACGTCTCGCGGCTCGCCGGGCTTAACCCCTCGGGTGTGATCTGCGAGATCATGAACGAGGACGGCACGATGGCGCGCCTCGACGATCTCGTCTCCTTCGCGCAGCTCCACAATCTCAAGATCGGAACGATCCGCGACCTGATCGCCTATCGCCGCCGCCACGACCATCTGGTCGAGCTGGTCAGCGAGGCACCATTCACCAGCCGCTGGGGCGGCGACTGGACGGTCCGCGCCTATCGCAACAAGGCGACCGGCACCGAGCAGATCGCGCTGGTGAAGGGCCGCGTCGACCCATCGCGGCCGACGCTGGTGCGGATGCACGCGCTGTCGCCGTTCGCCGATCTGTTCGGCGAAGAGGGCGAGCGCAGCCGGATGCTGTCGCGCTCGATGGAGCTGATCGCGGCGGAGGGTGCAGGCGTGATCGTCGTCATCAACCGCCAGCGTGCCGATTCCTTCACCACCGCGGTGCGGCTGAAGGCCGGCGAGCAGGCGCCGGTCGATATGGAGGAGTTGCGCGACTATGGCGTCGGCGCGATGATTCTCGCCGAGCTGGGCGTGCATGACATGGTGCTGCTCACCAACACGCATCACACATTGGTCGGGCTCGACGGCTATGGCCTGTCGATCGTCGGCGAACGGAAGGTGGATTGATGGCCAACGTCCTTATCGTCGAAGCACGTTTCTACGATCATCTCAACGACATGCTGGTCGCGGGCGCGAAGGCGGCAGTCGAGGCGGCCGGGCATCGCGCCGAGGTGCTGACCGTGCCCGGCGCGCTCGAAGTGCCCGGCGCGATTGCGCTGGCATCGGAGAGCGGCCGCTACGACGCGTTCGTCGCGCTGGGCGTCGTGATCCGCGGCGAAACCTATCATTTCGAGATCGTCGCCAACGAAAGCGCGCGCGGTATCATGGCGCTGACCATGGATGGGGTGCCGATCGGCAACGGCATCCTGACCACCGAGGACGAGGCGCAGGCGATCGTCCGCGCCGACCCCGCACAGCTCGACAAGGGCGGCGCGGCCGCCAGGGCGGCGCTGGCGATGCTGGATCTCAAGGAACGGCTAGGCTGAGCCCAAAAACCCCCTTCAGCACGGCTCTTCTCGAAGCAAGACAAGCGGCAGGGCAAACCCGAGGTGACGCCGCTCACCGGCGAGCGAGCAGCAAGTCCGATGTCTTTGTGATCGTAAATGCTTCCGATGTTGCGAACGCGCGCTCGACTGCCGCCGCCAGCTTTGCCACCGCGCCGGGCGCATCCGCTTCCGGCAGACTGGTCAGATAGCCGAGCAGATCAACCGGGTCGGTGACGCGCAATGTGTCGTCATAGCGCCGCACCGCGACCTCGCCGAACTGCGCCTGCATCAGCGCGAGACCATCCTCCGACGACAGAGGCGTGCGCCGCGCCGCGGCCTGACCGAGCGCCTGCGTCAGCAGCCCGCTCACCTCCGCCATCGTCCCCGACCGGTTGAGCACCACCGCCACCGTCCCGCCGGCCCGCGTCACCCGTGAAAATTCGGCGAGGCCGGCGGTTGGATCGGCAAGATGATAGAGCATGTGGATCGCCAGCACGATATCGACGCAGCCGTCCGCGAATGGCAGCGTGGTCGCCTCGCCGACCATCGCCGCCGTGTCTCGCCAGCGCCCGGTCGCGCGCACTGTCCCATCCGCCGCCGCCACCATCCCGGGTGAACTATCAATCAGCCGCAATGCCAGGTCGTCAGGGACTTCGCGCGGTGCCGCGCGCCAGAAGGCCCCGGCGCCGCATCCGACATCCGCCACCACGCTGCCCGGCATGAAGTCGATACCGTCGGCGAGCCACGCGAACCAGTCATCGCGTCCATAACGGCGATGGAGAAGCGCGCGCCTCCAACCGATCGGGAAAGCGATACTGAACCTCGCGCAGATAGCGGCCTTCGCTGTCGGTCATCCTTGCTCGGGGCTCTGGATTACGATTAGCGGCTTCTTAGGTGCGCATCGAGCAGGGGAGCAAGCTGTTGCCGACCGGCAATGGCGAGGCGGGAGAGCGTCGGGTGAGGAAGCGATCCCACGCTATGCGCTATATTGTCGCGTCGTATAAGGGATCGGCGTACAACCCTGCACCTGACGCGTTCGCCGCATCATGAGACCTGGGGACCTCGAGGATAGCGACATGAGCGAAGCGTCGCTGACCACGACCGCCTTGGCCGCCGCCGAGCAGCTTTTCCGCAAGGGCGCGGTGGAGGAAGGCGAGGATATTGCCGCCTTCCTCGATCGCTTCGCGGCGCGGCTGGCGCGTGCCTATAATGATGGCGAACTCTCTTATGCGGTATGCGACAGTATCGCGAGCGACCTGTGGGGGCTCTTGCAGGGGTTGTGGCTGGACGGCGTGGCGTATCGCTGGCCCACGCTGTTCCAGCAGGTGCATGACGCGTTCGAGGCCGGTGCATACCACGCGCGTGCCGATGGCTCCGACGATCCGGTCGCAACCTACACCAATCCCGCGATTGCCGCGATCGTCGCATCGCTCGACCGCGCGGATTAAGGCTGTCCTACACGCGCCAACGCGCGGCATGGCAGGTGTATGATCGGCACTGCACCAACGTTGAGCAAACCCGCCGACGTCTCAACATTCGCAACATTCGCGCGGTCAGCCGAGCCGCTCGATCAACGCCATCGCGGCATGCGGCGCGCGGACCTTCGCGCCGTTTATCATGAAGATGAACGTGTCGCGCGGGCGCACGGGCGCAGGATCGGCGACATAGGGCAGGCCCTCGGGACTTCTGCCGGCCGCCCAATCCCGTGCGATGTCGCGCCAGCGGTCGAGCGCCGCGGGGGCGTAGCCGGTCGGCTCCTCCTCGCGCGCATCCTCCAGCCGTGCATAAACGAAATCACCCGACACATCCGCCAGCGCAGGGTAATCAGCCGAAGCGCCATGAACGATCGCCACCCCGGCCGCGCGGCACAGGGCGACGAACGCGGGCGTCGCAAAGCTTTCGTGCCGCACCTGGATCGCATGGCGCAGCGGCACGCCGGCTTCTTTGGCGGGCAGCAGCTTCAGGAAGGCGGCGATGTCGTCGGCATCGAACTTCCGCGTTGCGGGCAGCTGCCAAAGGATCGGTCCGAGCATGTCACCCAGTTCTACGATTCCTTGTCCGAGGAAGCGCGCAATCGATTCGCCCGCCTCGGCCAGCACCTTGCGCGTCACGCAATAGCGCGACGCCTTGAGCGCGAAGACGAACCCGTCCGGCGCGGTTTCGCGCCAGCCCGCGAAGGTCGCGGGCTTGAACGACGAATAGAAGGTGCCGTTGACCTCGATCGCGGTAACGTGACGACTGGCATATTCCAGCTCGCGCTTTTGCGGCCATTTCTCGGGATAGAAGGTCCCGCGCCACGGCTCGTAGGTCCAGCCGCCGATGCCCACGCGAATCGAAGAAGCCGTCATCGCACCGGCGTGCCGGGTTGCCGCATTTTTGTCGAGCCGGCGCGGCGTGCCGCGGCGTGCGCCTCGGCGCGGGTCAGCAGCGCGTCGAGATCCTCCGGGGCGATGTCGAACGTCTCGTGCAGGTCGGCGAGCGCCGCATCAATGTCGGCGGCGTGCAGCCCCGGCGCGGGCGCTGCGACGGGCGTGGCGGCGCGGTGCGGATAGCTGTGGCGGGTCATGCGATGATAGAGGATGCCGAGCGTGACCAGTGCGACCGAGTTGATCCCGACCGGCGCAAACGCGAAGGTCCAGCCCGCGGCATGGATGCCGGTGCTCCCGATCACCGCGGTCAGCGCCGCCGCGCCACCTGGCGGGTGGAGACAACGCAGCAGCGACATCGCGAGGATTGCGCCGCCGACCGCGACGCCCGCCGCCAGCGCGACCGGCGGGATGAGTTGATAGGCTGCGACGCCGATCAGCGCCGAGACGGTGTTGCCGCCGATCACCGACCATGGCTGTGCCAGCGGACTTGCAGGCACCGCGAAAACGAGCACCGCCGACGCGCCGAGCGGGGCGACGATGATCGGCAGATCGGCGTGGCTCAACGGCAGCCGCGCGCAGACGACAAACGTCAGCGCAAGACACAGCGCCGCGCCAAGACAGGCCAGCAAGCGGGCCGGCCAGTGTGCACCGGCGAGCAGGAGCGAGAACAGCGGCGTCATGCGCGCGCCGTAGCGCAGCGCCGGCAAGTCGTCACCGTCGACAGCGAACTGCGCAGGCGCAAAACGGTGAGGATCCCCGAAGGGAAAACATATGTTACTGTAGAAAACTGGAGCGGGCGAAGGGATTCGAACCCTCGACCCCAACCTTGGCAAGGTTGTGCTCTACCCCTGAGCTACGCCCGCTCTGGCGCCGTGACCGGAAGCATTTGGCTGCTTCCGCCGGGTGAGGTGGCGCCACTAGCAGCGGTGTTCGTACCCCGCAACAGCTTTTTTCGCGATCGTCCGTTTTTCCCCACATCGAATTGACCGGGTCCGATGCGGCCCCTACGTCCTAAGCCCATGACCGCTCCCACGATCCTGCTTGTCGAGGACGATCCGTCGCTCCGAATGCTTACCGCACGCGCGCTTCAGGAGAATGGCTTTGCCGTGCGTCCCGCCTCCGCCGCGCCGGAAATGTGGCTGGCGCTCGACTCCGGGCCTGTCGACCTCGTGCTGCTCGACATCATGTTGCCGGGGACCAGCGGGATCGATCTTTGCCGGTCGCTGCGACAGAAGAGCGACGTGCCGATCATCTTCATGTCGGCGCGGGCCAGCGAAACCGACCGGGTCGTCGGGCTGGAACTCGGCGCGGACGATTATATCGCCAAGCCGTTCGGGACGCGCGAGCTGGTGGCCCGCGTCCGCGCGGTGCTGCGCCGGCCGGCACTCGACCGACGCGCGGGCGCGGGCGATCAGGGGATGCTGACCTTCGACGGCTGGACCGTGAACCTGCCGCGCCGCGAACTCGCGTCGCCGAGTGGTGCGATCGTCGACCTGACCGGTGCGGAATTCGACCTGCTGGTGGTGCTTGCCGACCATGCGCAGCGCGTGATCGCGCGCGAGCGGCTGATCGAGCTGAGCCGCACGCGGCTGGGCGACAGTTCGGACCGCTCGATCGACGTGCTGGTCAGCCGCCTGCGTCGCAAGCTGGGCAGCGCGGGCGCGCCGGCGCCGATCGTGACGGTGCGCGGCGTCGGCTACATGCTGAACGCGCCGGTCGAGCGCAGTTGAGCGTATGACCTTCCTGCGCCGCCCGGCAGTCGGCCTGCTGGGTCAGGTGCTGGGTATTCTGTTGCTGACGCTGGTGATCGAGTTCGGCGCCAGTACCTTGCTTTACGAGCGCGCGAGCGGGTTTGCGGTGCGCGACGACGAGGCCAATCGCCTCGCCGAACATCTGGTGATCAGCCGCCGGTTGATCTCCGAACGCCCGCAGCTCGAGCGGCCGACGATGGCGGCGGAGCTGACCACCGACCGTTATGCGCTGCAATGGAGTGCGGCGCTGCCGGCGGTGCCGCCGATCGCCCCTGCGCTGGATGAAATGCACCGGCAGGTGCTGGAATGGGAGCCGTCGCTGGCGTCGACCGATCTGTGGTTGCGGCTGCAATCGCCAGGGCGGCGATCGGTGGTGACCGGCGGGTTGCGGCTAGACGACGGAAGTTGGCTATTTTTCCGCACACGCCAGCCGATCGCCAACCTCAACCTGTCGTTCGAGCGGATCGCGCTTGCGATGGTGCCCGCCATTGCGTTGATGCTGCTGGGCGCGTTGCTGTTGCGGCGCGTGCTGCTGCCACTGCGGCGGCTGGCGACCGCGGCGGACCGGGTCGGGCACGGAATTGTCGAGCATGTTGAAGAAGATGGGCCGGGCGAGGTGCGGCGGGTTATCACCGCGTTCAACCGGATGCAGGACCGCATCCAGGCCTTGATCGCGGGGCGGACCCAGGCGCTGGCGGCGGTCGGGCACGATCTGCGTACGCCGCTGGCGCGGTTGCATCTGCGGACCGAGGCGCTGCCCGATGTCGACACGCGCGAAGCGATTGTCCGCGATGTCAGTGAGATGGAGGCGATGATCACCTCGCTTCTCGCCTTTTTGGGCGGGTCGGCGGAGCCGGAGCCGACCAGCATCGTCGACTTGGCGGTGCTGTGCGCAACGCTGGCGGATGATGCCGAGGATCGCGGGCGGGTGGCCACTTACGTGGGGCCCGATCATTGCGAATGGCGGCTTCGGCGCGTCGGATTCAAGCGTGCGTTGGTCAATCTGGTCGAAAATGCCCTGCATTATGGCGACACAGTCACGATCAGGCTCATCACCGACCGCCCGGGTGCCGTGATCCGCATCGAAGATGACGGTCCGGGAATTCCGGACGACGAGCTGGAGCATGTGCTTGAGCCGTTCGTGCGGCTCGACCCCGCGCGGTCGCGCGATACGGTCGGGTTCGGACTGGGACTGTCGATCGTCCAGTTGGCGGTGGCGGAAGAAGGCGGGCGGCTGACGCTTGCGAACCGCGCCGGGGGCGGGTTGTGCGCGGAGATCGTGTTGCCGCCCCAGGAAACGAAATGACACGCAACCGCCGCACGGCAGCAAGGGAGCGCCCGTAAGAGCTGATCGGTTGGCATGGGGGACGGGACGTGGCGATCGCAGGCGAAAGCACTCGGGTGATCGCGGCGCGATCGTCATGGCTGGACGCATAATGGCCAGCGTGGTCCCGCCGGCGGAGACGACGATCACCCGACCGGGCGTGTCGATGCCGTCCGTTGCGCTGCTCGGTCGCGACCTGACCGCTTCGATCGTCGTCTTCCTCGTCGCTATGCCACTCTGCATGGGGATCGCGATCGCCTCCGGCGCACCCGCCGAGAAGGGCCTCATCACCGGCATCATCGGCGGGATCATCGTCGGCGCACTCGCCGGCTCGCCGTTGCAGGTGAGCGGTCCTGCCGCCGGCCTTGCGGTGATCGTCTATGAGCTGGTGCGCGATCAGGGTCTGGCCGCGCTCGGGCCGATCCTGGTGCTGGCCGGCGCGGTGCAGGTCGTGGCGGGCGTGTTCCGGTTGGGCGGCTGGTTCAAGGCGATCTCCCCCGCCGTTGTGCACGGGATGCTCGCCGGAATCGGGGTGCTGATCGTTGTCGGACAGTTCCACGTGCTGTTCGACCATCGCCCGTTGCCGAGCGGGCTTCAGAACCTCGCCGCGATGCCAGGGCGGCTGTTCGGCCTGTCGCCATCCAACCTGCAAGCCACCGAGTTCGCGTTCGCGATCGGCGTAGTGACGATCGCGGCGATGATCGGGTGGGAGAAGTTCCGACCCGCCGCGCTGCGGTTGCTGCCGGGTGCGCTGGTGGGGGTACTGGTCGGCACGATCGTGTCGCTGCTGTTCGGGCTGGAGGTCGCGCGGGTACAGGTGCCCGATTCGATCGTCGCCGCGATCACCCCGCCGAGCGGCGAGGGGTTCGCGCGGCTGCTCAACCCGGCGGTGGTCGCGGCGGCGGTGGCGATCGCCTTCATCGCCTCGGCCGAGACATTGCTCTCGGCAGCGGCGGTCGACAAGATGCACAACGGCGTCCGTACCGATTATAACAAGGAGCTGCGCGCGCAGGGCATCGGCAACCTGCTGTGCGGCTTTGCCGGCGCGTTGCCGATGACCGGGGTGATCGTGCGAAGTTCGGCGAACGTGCAGGCGGGCGCGGCGACGCGGCTGTCGGCAATGCTGCATGGCGTGTGGATCCTCGGCTTCGTCGCGGCGCTGCCCTTCGTGCTGAAGCTGATCCCGATGGCGGCGCTGGGCGCGATCCTCGTCGTCACCGGCTTCCGGCTGGTCAGCGTCAAGCACGCCACGCACCTGTTCCGCGATTATGGCGTGTTGCCGGTACTGATCTGGGCGGCGACGCTGGTGACGGTGGTGTCGACCGACCTGCTAACCGGGGTGCTGGTCGGAATTGGGCTGACGATGCTCGAACTTATCCCGAATCTCCACCGGCTGCGGCTGCGCGTCTATGAGGGGCAGGAGGCGGACACCCATGCGATCACGCTGGACGGCACCGCGACCTTCGTGACGCTGCCCAAACTTTCTGAGACGCTCGACCGGGTGCCGACCGACACGCCGGTGCGGATCGACGCGACGCGGCTCAGCGCGGTCGATCATACCAGCGCGGAGATGTTGCGTGACTGGTTCCAGCGTCGCCGCGCCTCGGGCCAGTCGATTCAGGTCACCGGTGCGCGTGGCCGGATCGCCACACTGAACGACGATCAGCACTGATGCGACAGCGCAGCAATCTTTTGATGCGGATCGGACACATTGCTGCAATGCGGCGCAAATAGGTTTTGATGGTGGGCCAGCCATCGCCCTCCCGCTGGCCAAGGCGGGAGAGAGCGTAGCGGACCGCAAGCAGGAGGAGCCTCTTACCATCAGGAGGTTCCATGAAGTACGCATTCCTTATCCCCACCGCCATGCTGGCGCTGGCCGCCGTCCCCGCCGCTGCGCAGGAAGAGGCCCCGCCGAAAGCGGTCACCGTTTCCGGGTCGGTCGGGCTGGTCAGCGATTACCGCTTCCGCGGCGTGTCGCAGTCCGACGAGAACCTTGCCGTGCAGGGCGGCTTCACGATCGCGCATGAGAGCGGCGTCTATATCGGCACGTGGGGGTCGAACCTCAGCGGATGGGGGACGTTCGGCGGCGCCAATATGGAGCTGGACCTGATCGCCGGGTTCAAGACCCCGATCGGCGACGGCGGCACGCTGGATGTCGGTGCGACCTGGTACATGTATCCGGGCGGCTTCGACAACACCGACTTCATCGAACCCTATGTGAAGCTGTCGGGCACCGCCGGCCCGGTCAGCCTGACCGCGGGCGTCGCCTATGCGCCCAAGCAGGAAGCGCTCGGCGCGTGGTCGGCGAACGGGACGGTCGCGGCGAATGTCGATTACGCCGCCGGGACGGGCTACAGCAACCCAGGCGCGAAGGGCGACAATCTCTACGTGTGGGGCGACGCCGCCGCGGCGATCCCGAACACCGGGCTGACGGCCAAGGCGCATATCGGCGCGTCGAGCGGCAACAAGGGTCTGGGGCCGTTCGCGACCAGCGTCGCGCCGACCGGTAATTATGCCGACTGGCTGCTGGGTGTCGATTATGCGATCCCGAGCACGCCGCTGACGGTCGGCGTCGCCTATGTCGACACCAACATCACCGATCGTAAGGCCGCCTATCTCCAGCCGAGCTTCAGCCGTGGGCAGGACGGGGTCGGTTCGATCGCGGGTGCCAAGGTGGTCTTCGCGCTGACGGCGGCCTTCTAGGGCGGTCGCCAACAATGCCGTCGCCCCGGACTTGATCCGGGGCCCCGCTTCTTGGCAACGATGAAAGAAGAAGCGGGATCCCGGATCAAGTCCGGAATGACGGACAGTAGCTGGCGACCCGTCTGATCGCGTTCCGACCAAAGCGGGTGGGGCGGGGGGTTTGTATCCCCCGCCGCCATCCCACATAAGGGGGCAAGCAATTTCAGGAGCGCCCCATTGGCCACGTTAGGCATGTCACCCGCCGAGAAGGAAGCCGTCCAGCGGTTCCGCGCCGACGTCGTCGAACCGTCGATGACGCAGCTCGTGATCGTCGATTTCTGGGCGGAATGGTGCGGGCCGTGCAAGGCGCTGACGCCGGTGCTGGAAAAGGTCGCCGCCGACTATGCCGACAAAGGCGTGGTGCTGGCCAAGGTCGATACCGACAAGGACCAGTTCATCGCGGCGCAGTTCCAGATCCGCTCGATCCCGACCGTCTATGCGATGTTCCAGGGGCAGCTGGTCGCTGACCTGACCAGCGCGCGCACCGAATCGCAGCTCAAGGCGACGATCGACCAGTTGCTGCGGCAGTTGCCGATCAGCGGCGAAGCGCAGTCGCAGGAGACCGAGCTGGAGCCGCTGATCGCAATGGGCGAGCAGGTGCTGGCCGAGGGCGATGCCGAGCGCGCGCTGTCGATCTTCGACCAGCTGGCCGAGATGGCACCCGAGCATCAGGCGGTGCTGTCCGGTCGCATCCGTGCTTTGGTCGCGATCGGGCAGGTTGAGGAAGCCGAGGCGGCGATCTCGGCACTGCCCGAGGATGTCGCGAAGCTGCCCGAGGTGCAGCGTGCGGCGGCGGCGCTGGCACTCGCCAGATCGGCGCCGGCGGTCGATGACCTCGCCCCGCTCGAGGCGGCGGTGGCGGCGAACCCCGATGATCTTCAGGCGCGTTTCGATCTCGCCAATGCGCGGATGGCGGCGGGGGATCGCGAGGCGGCGGCGAGCGGTTTCCTGTCGATCGTCGCGGCGGATCGCGCGTGGAATGACGATGCGGCACGCCAGCAATTGCTCAAGCTGTTCGAGGTCGTCGGGTTGGAAGATCCGTGGGTGTCGGCGCAGCGGCGCAAGCTGTCGGCGATCCTGTTCGGATGACCGAGACGACGCGGCTCTCGATCTTCCCGCTGCCGGGGGCGCTGCTGTTCCCGCAGCTGCATCTGCCGCTGCATATCTTCGAGCCGCGCTATCGCGCGATGGTCTCCGACGCGATGGCGCGCGATCGACGGATCGCGATGATCCAGCCGCGCCCCGACAGCGAGGATGACGACGCGCCGGATCTGTTCGAGATCGGTTGCGTCGGGCGGATCGCGGAGGTCGAGGCGCTCGATGACGGGCGCTACAATCTGATCCTGCAAGGGCTGTCGCTGTTCCGCGTGCGACGCGAGCTGCTGGTGACGACGCCATTCCGGCAGGTTGAGGCGGAATTGCTGCCGGTGGCGGCGGACGAAACGCTGTCACTGGCGGCGCGCGCCTCGCTGGAGATGGAGTCGCGTCGGTTTGCGGAGGCGCATGGCTATAGCGTCGACTGGAAGTCGGTCGGACGACTCGACGACGTCAGCCTGGTCAACGGCGTGGCGCAGATCGCGCCGTTCGATGTCGCGGCCAAGCAGGCGCTGCTGGAGGCACCCGATCTGGCGACGCGCGCCGAGATGCTCGTGCAGTTGATGCAGTTCTTCGGTCGCCACGACGGCGAGGACCGGGTGACGCTGCAATGACGATCGACCCGTGGTTGCTCGAACGGCTGGTATGCCCCGCGACGCGCACGCCGCTGCGCTATGATGCCGAGCGGAGCGAGCTGGTGTCGGAGGTGGCGGGCGTCGCCTATCCGGTGCGAGACGGTGTGCCGGTGCTGCTGGTCGAGGAAGCGCGGCGGCTGGATTGACCTGCCGCCGTCCCTGTCGCCGCGTCACACCGGCAAAGGCCTAGGACCCGGTACGGAACATCAGCGACGACGGACGGTGCTTCGTTGCAGCGGCCCCTCAGGTGGACCCCGGCTTTCGCCGGGGTGATAAGAAGCGGGCGGTGTTACCGCGTCGCCAGTTGCGGAAAGGCGGCGCGGAAGCCGGCGACCTTCGGCTTGTCCCAGCGCACGATATAAGGATGCGTCGGGTTCCGGCGGAAAAAATCCTGATGATAGGATTCAGCGGGATAGAAACGCCCCGCCTCTAGCCGCGTAACGATCGGCTTTGCGAAAGCGTGGGACTGCCTGAGCTGCGCGATATAGGCGACGGCGACCGCGCGCTGATCGGGGGTCTGCGGGAAGATCGCCGAGCGATAGCTGGTGCCGCTGTCGGGGCCCTGCCGGTTCAATTGCGTCGGGTCGTGCGCGATCGAGAAATACACGCGCAGCAGTGTCGCATAGCTGACGATGCGCGGGTCGTAGGTGATGCTAATCGCCTCTGCGTGGCGGGTCGTTTCACTGCTGACCGCTTGATAATTGGCGCTTTGTGGCGTGCCGCCGGCATATCCTGCGCTCACGTCGCGAACGCCTTTCACCTGCTGGAACACCGCCTCCATGCCCCAGAAGCAGCCGCCCGCCAACACCGCTTTCTGCAGACCCGCGGTGGCGGGTACGTCACGCGTCGCGGCGGGGATCGGGACGGCGCGCTCGGCCTGGGCGATGCCGCAGCCGGCGAGCAGGAGCGGCAAGGCCGCGGTGAGGGCGAGGAAGCGCGTCATGGACCTGATATGGGTCGGCAAAGGTCGCTCCGCCAGAGCGACCGCGACCGGTCAATGCGTGACGTGGGTCGCCGCATAGGGGTTGGTCGGCAGCTCGGGCTGCGCGGCGTGGATCGCCAGCATCCCGGCGGCGCCGATCAGGAAACCACCCGCGAACTGCCATGCGAAGCTGGACTTGATGAAGCGGATCATCAGCTGCTCTCTTTTCCTTGGCCGCCAGTGCGGCACGTCGCTCGATCGTCGTCACGTTACCGCCGCGGTGGCAGGAGCGGTGACGACCACCGCAACATCACCCCCGACGCCTGAACGGCGGCTGGGCCGTCCGTTCATCTGGCGTCGATATACGGACAGCAAGGCTGCCCTTCCATGGCAGAGTGCGAAAGCGATCGTTTCGCAGAAGCGCCTATTTCAGCGCGGCGCAGGCCGTCTGGATACGCTGGCACGCCTCGGTCAGCAGCGCCTCCGACGTGGCGTAGCTGATCCGCATTGCCGGCGAGACGCCGAACGCCACGCCCTGCACCGCCGCCACCTTGGCATCGTCGAGCAGATAGCCGACGAAATCGCTGTCGGTCTCGATCCGCTTGCCCGCCGGGGTCGACTTGCCGATCACGCCCGCCACGCTGGGATAGACGTAGAAGGCGCCCTCGGGCTTCGGGCAGGTGATGCCCTCGGCGGCGTTGAGCATGTCGACTACCAGGTCGCGGCGGACCTGGAACGCCTGCGCGCGCTCCTTGAGGAAGGACTGGTCGCCGGTCAGCGCCGCGGTCGCGGCGGCCTGCGCGATCGAGCAGGGATTGCTGGTCGACTGCGACTGGAGCTTGGCCATCGCCTTGATCAGCCACGACGCGCCGGCGGCGAAGCCGATCCGCCAGCCGGTCATCGCATAGGCCTTGGAACAGCCGTTGACGGTCAGCGTCCGCTCGTAGAGCGAGGGGCAGACCTCGGCGATCGTCGCGAAGCGGAAATCGTCATAGACGATATGCTCGTACATATCGTCGGCGAAGATCCAGACGTGCGGATGCCGCTCCAGCACCGCGCCCAGCGCCTTCAGTTCGTCGACGGTATAGGCAGCACCCGTCGGATTGGACGGCGAGTTGAGGATCAGCCACTTGGTACGCGGCGTGATCGCCGCCTCCAGCATCGCCGGGGTCAGCTTGTAGCCGACGTCCGCGCCCGCCGCGACGATCACCGGGGTCGCGCCCGCGAACTGCACGACGTCGGGGTAGCTGACCCAATAGGGGGCCGGCACGATCACCTCGTCGCCCGCGTCGAGCGTCGCGACCAAAGCGTTGAAGAGCGTGTGCTTGCCGCCGACGTTCACGCTGATCTGTGCCGGAGTATAGTCGAGGCGGTTGTCGCGCTTGAACTTGGCGACGATCGCCTCCTTCAGCTCCGCGGTGCCGTCAACGTTCGTGTACTTCGTCTTGCCGGCGCGGATCGCTTCGATCGCGGCCTCTTTCACGAAATCGGGCGTGTCGAAATCGGGTTCGCCCGCGCCCAGCCCGATCACGTCGACGCCGGCCCGCTTCAGCTCCAGAACACGGCTGGTGATCGCCAGCGTCGGGGACGGATTGATGCGGTCGAGCGCGGCGGAGGTGTGCATGATGAGGCCCTTCGATCGGAAGCGATGCGCCTATGCGACGGTCGGCCTCATTGTGCAACCGCGAGCGTCGCTCGCATTAGTCCGCGCAACGCATTACCCACGAACAGGCCGTCGCGAAGGTCGTCCGCGACCACGTCGCCCTCAATCGCCTTACCGGTGTCGAGCAACTCGCCGCGCAGCACGCCGGGCAGCAGCGAGCCCGTGCGAGGGGTGACCAGGGTGTCACCGCGAGGCACGAACAGGTTGGTAAAGCTGCCCTCGGTCAGCCGCCCATCAGGGGTGAAGAACACCACCTCGTCGGCACCGCTCGCCGTCCGCGCCGCGTCGTAGAAGCGTCGATCACTGGTTTTGTGGCGCAACCGCCAATCGCGCTCGCCGACCGGCAGCGGCGCGAGCGCGATGCGCAGCGGCCGATCGGGCGGGGGCGGGGCGGCGGCGACCTCGATCGCGACCGCGCCGCTTTGCGACACCATCAACCGGACGCGCGCTGCGGCGCGCAGCCGGAAGGTCGCGGCCTGCAGTTCGTTGCGCGCGGCGTGGCGATCGAAGGCAAAGCCCAACGCCGCCGCGCTGTTGCGCAGTCGCTCGAGATGTCGCTCGATCCGCAGCACGCCTTCGTCCGGATCGAACGCCATCGTCTCCAGCAAGTCGACCCGGCGGCGGGCGCCGGCCAGGAACGCCGCCTTGGCGATCGCCTCGTCCCATTCGTCGTCGACGCGCGAATCGGCGACGATCCCGCCACCGATCCCGATCACGGCATGATCCGCGCCCTCGTCAATCGTCAGCGTGCGGATCGCGACGTTGAACGCGGCACTGCCGTCGGCGTCGATCCGGCCGATCGCGCCGGTATAGGCACCGCGCGGGCTGCCGCGTTCGACGGCGGCGATCGCCTGCATCGCGCGAACCTTTGGCGCACCGGTGATCGAGCCGCACGGGAACAGCGCCGAGAGCACGTCGATCGAATCGCACTCACGGGCCAGCGTCGCCGTCACCTTCGAGGTCAGTTGATGCACGGTCGGGTAGCGTTCGACGGCGAACAGCTCGGGTACCGCGACGCTGCCCGCGACGGCGACGCGCGACAGGTCGTTGCGCATCAGATCGACGATCATCAGATTTTCGGCGCGTTGCTTGGTGTCGGTGGCAAGCGTGCGTGCGACGGCGAGGTCGATCGCAGGATCGGGGTGGCGGCGCGCGGTGCCTTTCATCGGACGGCTGACCAGCATATCACCGTCGCGTGTGAAGAACATCTCGGGCGAGAGCGACAGGATCGTCTGCGTGCCCGTCGCGACCAGCGCGCTCCACCCGGCACCCGCCGTCTGCCGCAATCCGGCATAGAGCGCGAGCGGATCGCCGATGAACGGCACGCGCGCGCGGAAGGTGAGATTGAGCTGGTACAGATCACCCGCGCGGATCAGTGCCTGTGCCGCGTCGAACATCGCGCGATAGTCGGCGCGCGACGGCTCGGGTTCGGGCGCGCCGGTCCATACCCCTGCGGGATCGGGGAGTAGCGCGGCGACATCCGCCACCTCCTCGAACCCGTCAAAAAGTCCGAACCACCCCAGCGGAGTCGTGGAGGCGGGCTCGCCTCCGGCGGCAGGCTCGAACGCCGCACCCGCGCCATAGGAGAGAAACCCCGCCGCCGCGCCGGGCCACGCCCGGATCGCCGCAAGCAGGTCGTGCACCTCGTCCGGCGTCCAGGCAGTCAGCACCCGCCGCGGCGCCCGATACAGCCTGGCACGATCCAGCCCGGCCCGGGCATCATGGAGCAGCACGAAGGGAGCAGCGAGACGCATCGGCGCCCTTGATGCCCGTAGGCCATTACGCCTGCAAGCCGCGTTGCGTCCGACCAAGGTCGAAGTTAGTGCCTGCGGCACCGGCGATGCCGCATCCCGGCAGGAGTTTTCCGATGACCGACACCCCGTTGCGCGCCGCGATCGTTCCCGTCACCGCGATCGAGCAGAATTGCACGCTGATCTGGTGCACCGCGACGATGAAGGCGGCGGTGGTCGATCCCGGTGGCGATCTGCCGCGCATCCTGTCGGCGGTGGAGCAGGCCGGGGTGACGGTCGAAAAAATCCTGCTGACCCATGGGCATATCGACCACGCCGGCGAGGCGAAGCCCTTGGCCGAGCAACTGGGCGTGCCGATCGAGGGCCCGCACGAGGACGACCGTTTCTGGCTGTCGCGGCTCGACGAGGACGGGCGCAACTGGAATATCCGGGGTGTGGTGTTCGAGCCCGATCGCTGGCTGGCGGATGGTGACACGGTGACGGTCGGCGACCTGACGCTCGACGTCTACCATACGCCGGGTCACACCGCGGGGCATGTGATCTTCCACCACGCGCCGTCACGATTCGCGCAGGTCGGCGACGTGTTGTTCCAGGGCTCGGTCGGGCGCACCGATCTGCCGCAGGGCAATCACAAGCAGCTGATCGAATCGATCGTGACCAAGCTATGGCCGCTGGGCGACGAGACGACGTTCATCCCCGGTCACGGCAAGCCGAGCACCTTCGCGCACGAGCGGGCGCACAATATGTTCGTCAGCGACCGCGCGCTTTCCGCCTGAGAGGGACACGACCGCCCGTTCGGGGCGTTGGCGGGATGGAGGTCATGTGACGGGCTTTACTTGCAACCGCCGGGGAATTCGCTATAGGCGCGGGGCTTCGCGATGCGAGCCGATGCCCGGCTGTCTGCCGCGGCCGGTGCTTGCATCGTCCGCGCGGCACCGTGCACCGGCTCGTCGCTCATATGAACTACTAGACAAATCAAGGTGCCGCGATGGCCGTCCCCAAGCGAAAGACTTCTCCCTCCCGCCGTGGCATGCGCCGCGCGCACGACGCTCTGTCGGTCGAGGCGTTTCAGGAATGCCCGAACTGCGGCGAGCTGAAGCGTCCGCACAATCTGTGCACCGCCTGCGGTCACTACAATGGTCGCGAGGTCATCGCGGTCGACGCCTGAGCCTGACCGGGTGCAGGCACAGCTTCGGGAGCGAGGTTCAGTGATATCCGACAGGTCCCGGATCGCCGTCGATGCGATGGGCGGTGACGAGGGGTTGGCGGTAATGCTGGCTGGGGTGGCGCGTGCGTGCCGCCGTCACGACGACGTCAACTATCTGTTGGTCGGCGACGAGGCGGCGATTCGCGAGGGGCTGTCCCAGCATCCCAATCTCGCCGAGCATTCCGAAATCGTCCACGCCCCCGATGTGATCGCGGGCGACGAGAAGCCGAGTCAGGCGATCCGTCGCGCCAAGACGACCTCGATGGGTGTTGCGATTGACTGCGTGAAGCAGGGGCGCGCCGCCGCTGCGGTGAGTGCGGGCAATACCGGTGCGCTGATGGCGATGGCCAAGCTGTCGCTGCGGACGATGCGCGGCATCGACCGGCCGGCGCTGGCCGCGTTGCTGCCGACGCTCGGTGACAATGACGTGGTGGTGCTCGACCTCGGCGCCAACACCGAGTGTGACGCGCGCAATCTCGTGCAGTTCGCGGTGATGGGCGCGGCCTATGCGCGCACCACGCTGGAGCTGGATGCGCCGCGAGTCGCGCTGCTCAACATCGGCAGCGAAGATCAGAAGGGCACCGGCGAGATCCGCGACGCCGCGCAGATGCTGCGCGCCGCGCCGCATCTGCCCATGAAATTCACCGGCTTCGTCGAGGGTGACCGGCTGTCGCGCGGCGAGCATGACGTGATCGTCTGCGACGGCTTTTCGGGCAATATCGCGCTCAAGACCGCCGAGGGCACCGCGCGCTTCGTCGCCGATCTGCTCAAGCGTGCGTTCCGCAGTTCGGTGCGTTCCAAGCTGGGCTTCCTGATCTCGCGCCCGGCTACCGAGTTGCTGCGCGATCACCTTGACCCCAACAACCACAATGGCGCGGTTTTCCTCGGGCTCAACGGGCTGGTGGTCAAAAGCCACGGGAGCGCGAACGAGCGCGGGGTGGAAACCGCGATTGGCAACGCCGCCAAGATGGTGCGGGCCGACCTGACGCGCCGGATCGTCGAGGATCTGCGCCATTTCGAAGCGAAGGCCGCTGCATGATCCGTGCCGTGCTGACGGGAACGGGCAGTGCGCTGCCCGCCCGCCGCGTCTCCAATGCCGAACTGGCCGAGCGCGTCGATACCTCGGACGAGTGGATCGTCGAGCGCACAGGCATCCGCTTCCGCCATATCGCAGGTGACGACGAGACGACTGCGACGCTGGCGCGCGACGCCGCGACCGCCGCGATTGCTGCCGCCGGGCTGGTCGCAGGCGACCTCGACCTGATCGTGCTGGCCACCGCCACTCCCGACAACACCTTTCCTGCCACCGCCACCAAGGTGCAGGCGATGCTGGGCATCGACGATTGCGTCGCCTTCGACGTGGCGGCGGTCTGCTCGGGCTTCCTCTATGCGGTGCAGGTCGCCGACAGCATGATCCGCGCCGGCGCGCACCGCCGTGCGCTGGTGATCGGTGCCGAGACGTTCAGCCGCATCCTCGACTGGGAGGATCGCACCACCTGCGTCCTGTTCGGCGACGGGGCCGGTGCGATCGTGCTGGAGGCGCGCGAATCGGCGGACGACGTGACGGACGCGGGCGCGCGGGGCGTTCTTGCCACGCGGCTTCATGCCGACGGCCGCCATAATGGGTTGCTTTATGTCGACGGTGGACCGTCGACGACCGGCACCGTCGGTAAGCTGCGGATGAAGGGGCGGGAGGTTTTTCGCCACGCCGTGATCAACCTGGCAGCGGTCATGGAGGAGGCGTTGCACGCCGCCGGACTACCCACCGCGGCGGTCGACTGGGTGGTGCCGCATCAGGCGAATGCGCGTATTCTCGACGCCACCGCGCGCAAACTTTCCCTGCCGTCTGAAAAGGTTGTGCTGACTGTCGACCAGCACGCCAACACCTCCGCGGCGTCGGTTCCGCTGGCGTTGGACCAGGCGGTGCGCGACGGCCGGATCCGGCCCGGCCATATCGTCGTGCTGGAGGCGATGGGCGGCGGATTCACCTGGGGCGCTGCGGTCATCCGCATCTGACCCACAACGGTCGACCGCATCGACAATTTGCGCGCGGCGTTCTAAGCGGGCGGTGAATTGTGTAACCTTTCCGGGGGGTAGAGGGAAGTCGATGACGGAAGCAGGTACGTTGACGCGCGCTGATCTGGCGGAGTCGCTCCACAAGCAGGTGGGGCTGTCCCGCGCCGATTCCTCGCGCCTGGTCGAGCAGATTCTCGACAATGTGTGCGGCGCCCTGTCGCGGGGCGAAAACGTCAAGATCTCGGGCTTCGGCACGTTCGTGCTGCGCGACAAGGGCGAGCGGATTGGCCGCAATCCCAAGACCGGCGTCGAGGTGCCGATCGCGCCGCGCCGCGTGCTGACCTTCCGTGCAAGCCAGATGATGCGCGACCGCATCGTCGCGGGCTGAGCTATTGGCGTCGGACGCAAAATCCGCCGCCGCGTTTCGCACTATCGGCGAGGTCGCTCAGGCGACCGGCCTCGCTCCGCACATCCTGCGGTATTGGGAAAGTCGCTTTCCGCAACTTCGGCCGGTCACACGCGCGGGCAATCGCCGCTACTACCGGCCGGAGGATGTGGCGCTGGTCGAGCGGATCGACCGGCTGCTCAACCGCGAGGGCTATACGGTCAAGGGCGTCCAGCAATTGCTGGCGCGCGAGCCCGTTGGCGCCCCCGGCCTGGTCCCGCGGCCCGGCGTGCCGTCGCTCGTCGCGATCCGCGACCTGCTTGCCAAGGCGCTGGCGGACGACTGACCCTTGCGCCGGCGCGGCCAGGTGCGCATGTGCTGGCGGCATGAAGCGTCTGCTCGCCTCCATCCACGATGTCTCGCCGCGGTTCGAGCGCGAGGTCGATATGCTGCTGGACCGGCTCGCGCCCTATGTGGGTGAGCGTCTGGCGATGCTCGTCGTCCCCGATCATTGGGGCAACGCCCCCTGGACCCCCGCCTTCACGGCGCGACTGCGGGGCTGGGCCGACGCGGGTATCGAGATGTTCGTCCATGGCTGGTTCCACCGCGACGACAGCGCGCATAGCGGGGTTGCGGCGATCAAGGCCAAGCGGATGACCGCGGGCGAGGGCGAGTTCCTCGGGCTCGATCACACGGAGGCGCTTGCGCGGATGCGGCGCGGCAAGACGTTGCTGGAAGACGCGACAGGGCGTGCGGCGGCGGGGTTCATCGCCCCGGCTTGGCTCTATTCGGAAGGCGCGCGAGCGGCGCTGGGCGATGCCGGCTTCGCGATTGCGGAAGACCATGCGCGCGTCTGGGAACCGGGCGGTGCGATGGTAGCGCGCGGGCCAGTGATCACCTGGGCCAGTCGCAGCGATGCGCGCGCGCTGAGTTCGCTGGCGGCGGCGTCGGCGCTGCGCCATTTGCTCCAGCCCTTGCCGACGGTGCGAATTGCGGTGCATCCCGGCGACGTCACGCGCCCGGCATTGCTGCGCAGCATTGACCGGACCTTCGCCGCCTTCTCGACGCCCGCGCGTCGGCCGGCGGCCTATGCCGACCTGCTGACCCCGCGCCGCGCGTCGATCAGCGACTGATAGTGCGCGATCAGCGCCTGCGCATGTTCGCGGTCGCTCCACACCTTCGGCGCGGCGATCGCCGCCGCACGGTGCAGCAATCGCTTGTCGCGCGAAGCGAGCGCCACGATCGCGCGCGCGCAATCATAGGCGTTGCCGCTGCGGAACCACTCGCCATATTCCGGCTTCGGCACCGCCGAGGCGCCGCCGCGATCCGGCACGATCAGCGGGAGGCCCGAGGCCAGCGCCTCCGACGCGACCAGCCCGAACGTCTCGGTATCGCAGCCATGGACGAGCGCGTCGGCACTCGCCATGATCGAGGCGAGCTGTCCGCGATGGTAGATCGGCTGGAACATGCGGACGTGCGGACTTTCGGCGATATGCCGCTCCAGGGTCCGCGTGTCCGGGCCCAGCCCCAACAACACCAGCCCGACCGGCAATTGCGCCCCGGCGCGCCGCACGGCGTCGATCACCATCGGCCAGCGCTTTTCGGGATGATGCCGCCCGACCCCGATCAGCAGGAACGCATCTTCGGGCAGGCCGCATTGTTCGAGCATCGCGGCGCGCAACGTGGGGCTGCGCAACGCGGGCGAGAAATGCTCGCGCTCAATCCCCAGTGTCATGGTCGCGTCGATACGAACGCCGCGCGCGCGGAGTCGCTCGGTCAGCACCGGGCCGTTGGTGACCACGGTGTCGAACTTGTCGAGCCAGCGGTTCATGTACCGATCGTACCAGCCGAACGCGCGCTCGATCGTCGCTCCTGAAGCGACCCGCGAGAACCAGCGCTTCGGATAGGTTTCAAGGTTGTCGTTGTGCATGAACCACGACCGCAGCGCATCGCCCTGCCAGTCGGCGACGATCGCGGCCGACCGCCACGGTGCGCAATTCTCGACCACATCGGGCCGATAGTGATCGAGCAACTCGTGAATCGGCCCGGCTTCCCAGAACAGCCCGTAATTCGAATCGAACGGTATTCCCGGCGACTTCACGAAGTGAATGCGCGCGCCGCCGGGCCGCTCCTCGACCCGGTCCTCCCGCCCCGGCGCAATCACGATCTGCTGATGCCCAAGCTCGGACATCAGCGCCATCTTGCGATCAAGGTACGAGCGTACTCCGCCGCCGGTGGGCGAGTAGAATTCGTTGACATCGACGATCCGCATGGTCCCGTCCTCCGATCAGCGCATGAAGCCGAAGCCGCCCAGCCCGCGCAGATACTGGGCGCGGATCGTGGTGCGGGTAATGCCGGGGCCGACGTCGATCAGCGCGTCGACCAGCTTGGGGCGGGCGCGCCCGATCTTGTTGTTGCTGGGGAAGCCAGCGCCATCGCTCCAGAAGTTGAACTTGCGCTTGCCGTCGCGGTCGTGCCCGAGGAACAGCGCATAGCGGCCCTGCCGCGGCACGCGGATGCAGATCGCGGCATCGCCGGCGGCGGGTGGCGCGACCGACACGCGGCGGAAGAACTTGCCCTGGCGCGCGAGATCGTCGTCGCCGGCCAGAAAGTCCTTCTCATTGGGCGGATACAGTTCGAGCTTCAGCGTGCCGGTGCGGTCCTTCAGCCCGGTCACGGTGGCGAGGATCGCCGGACCTTCCTGGCCGCTGGCGCAGGCCGCCGCGTCGCTGCCCAGAATCTGCGCGCCGGCACCCGGCGCCGCGAGCGTCAGCAGCCCGGCAAAGGCGATCGTCAGCGTTCCTCGCGCCATGTGCGCATCCTTCCAGTCACATATGCCGCGCCGAACAACAGCAGCAGCAATCCATGCATCACCAGGGTTGACGCCGCGGTGAATGCCATCAGGTCCGACAACGCACGATCATGCCCGATAACCAGGATCGCGAAATTGGCGAAAAGCAGGTCTTTGTTGGGCAGGAACGGCAAACGCGACACCAGTTGCCGCCCGGCGACCAGGAACAGCCACATGCCGAGCGAAACGCTGGGGATCACGCACGCCCAGGCAAGCGCCACCGTGACGCAGCTGCCGCCGATGCGCAGCAGGTCGACCCAGAAGATAAACCAGAGGTCGCGTCTCGGTAACGAAAAGACCCGCTTGGAAAAGAGGAGCAGCGCCAGCGACAGCGCTGTCGCGAAGGCCAGCGACCAGATCATCGCCGACACCACCTCGGGCGCGATCAGCTGATAGCCGAGCGGCAGGGCGACCGCGCCGAGCAGCAGGGCAGTGACGTTACCGGTGATCCCGGAGACGATCGTCACGTCCTTAACCGCCCCGAACGGTGCGGCGACCATCTCCAGCCGCGCCCGTGCCCAGGCGTAGAAATAGGCGTCCCCCGTATAGCCGATCAGAATGTCGTTCGCGATCCGCTTGCGGTTAAGCGCCCCGAAGGCGGCGGGTGGCACGTTCCACAACCGGCGGAAAATGACGAAATCGCAGACCGGCAGCATGAAATAGGATGCGAGGAAGAACAGGTAGAAACCCGATGACGTGGGGGTCACGCGGCGGATGCCTGCCAGACCGTCGGCGAACAATTCGTACCCGACTCCGACCAGCATCGCGACGCTCAGCACGGTCGCCAGCAGGACCGGCCAACGCCGACGCAGCGTCTGGACCGGCTTCAGCGCGACCAACGGCGCAGCGTCGGCAGCAGACATGGTCGAGGGAGTTGATACTGGCTCGTCGACGCGCAATCGGTTCTTCCTGCGCCCGTTCGTACACGGGACGCGGGCTTTAGCAGCGTCCGGCGGCGCGCGCCAGCCGTGCCGCATCGCCGTCAGTCGCGGGAAGGGTCGACCTCGACCTTCTCGGAGCGGCGCTCCATCGCGGTCTTCAGGATCGCGGTCATCGGATCGGCGAGCGCCAGCCCCATGATCCCGAACAACGCGCTGGCCAGGATCTGTGCGCCGAGCGTCAGCGCCGGGGGAAGGTCGACCGTGCGCTTGGCGACCATCGGGATCACGACATAGCCATCGAAGGTCTGCACCACGATGTAGACGACGATCGCCAGCACCCCGGTGTGCACGCCCGCCGAAAAGCCCACCGCGACCATCAGCGCGCCGGAGATAAACGCACCGATATTGGGGATGAAGGCGAGCAGGCCGGTGAGAATGCCGAGGATCATCGCCATCGGCACCCCGACAATCCACAGGGCAATCGCGGTCAGCACGCCCTCGAACGCCATGCCGAGCAGCCGCCCGGCGAGCAGCCGGCGCAGCGTCTGCGCCATCCGCTTGAGCGTCACCGCGAATTCGACGCGGTTCCGTTCGGGCACCATCCATTGCAGCCCGCGCTCATAGCCGTGCGGATCGATCGCGATGAACAGTCCGAGCACGACGATCATGAAGCCGCTGGTCAGCGCCCCTGCTGCCGTGCCGAGCCAGCTGGTGACGCGCCCTAGCGACGACATCGCCTGTTTGGCGACGCCGCTCAGGTCGCTGGCGCCCGGCATCAGCCCTTGCGCGCTCAGCCAGCCGCTGAAGCGCAGCACCTGCACCTCGACGGTCGAGCGGAGTTGTTGCGCCTGCGCGGTGATCTGGACGCCGGCGAGATAGAAGGTGCCGAGCAGGAAGGCGATCGTCAGCAGGCAGACAATCAGCAGCCGCCAGCTTCGCCCGATCGGCAGCACGCGCCCGAGCAGCCGCACTCCGCCGTCGAGCAGCGCGGCGAAGACGAGCGCCGCGAAGATGATGAGCAACGGCTGGATCAGCAGCACGACGAGGGCGATCGCGCCGGCCATGCCCAGCCAGACCGCGGCGCGGCGGATTTCGTTGCGGGTCGACTCGTCGCGGACCTCGGTAGGGCTCGCACCGGCGCGGACGCGCACCCGCTCGCCACCGGCGTCGATCCGCACCTCCGGCGCGTCGCTCATGGGACGCGCGTCGGGTGGAGCGAGCTGCCCGCGCGTCCGCCGCGCAGCGCGCGCGGCCACGTCAGCGGGTTCCAGCCGGCGCTGCCGTCGACCGAGAAGGTGATGAACTCGGCGCGCCCGCCGATATTCTCATAGGGCACCGGACCGCCCAGCCCGCGCTCGAACCCGCCCAGCGCAAAGCGGCTGTCGGCGGAGCGGTCGCGATTGTCGCCCATCAGGAAGACGTGGTTAGCGGGGATCGTCACTGGGCCATAGTTGTCGCCGGCGCTGTCCGATTCCAGATCGACCGTGTCATAGCGCCGGCCGTTGGGCAGCGTCTCGGTGACGATCGGCAGGTGGCAGACCGCCGAGCCGTCGGGACGCTCCTGCCGCGCACCGGGATATTGTGCGGGATCGCAGGTCGCGTTGGCATCGACCGGCAGGTCGCGATAGTGGAGCGGTCCGCGCGCAACCGGCGTGCCGTTGAGGATCACGACGCCGCCGCGTACCGCCAGCGTGTCGCCCGGCAGGCCGATCACGCGCTTGATGTAATCGCTCGACTGGCCCGGCGGGGTAACGATCACCACATCGCCGCGCTCGGGCAGGCTGCCCCAGATGCGGCCATGGATGAACGGCACTTGCACCGACCAGCTGTCGACCGGCTGGTGGAGCAACGTACCGCGGATAATTGCGACCGGATCGGGGATCGTCGGCGAGACGAACGACCAGCCATAAGCGAATTTCGACACCACCAGCCGGTCACCGACCAGCAAGCCGGGCAGCATCGATTCGCTCGGGATGTAAAAAGGCTTGGCGATGAAGCTGTGAAAGCCGAGCACCGCCAGCAGCAGCCAGAACAGCCCCTTGATCTCGCCCCACCAGTCGAAGCCGGTGCGCGACGCAGGCGTCGCGGCCGTGGCGTGCGGGGGCGTGTGGTCGCCGGTCAATGCGATATCCTCTGCCACGCGGTCACTCGGCTCCTGCATGTCGGTCGGCAACGGCCTCGATGATGACGAATGCCTGCGCCCAGGGATGGTCGTCGGTCAATGTCAGATGGATGCGCGCGCTGTGCCCGGCGGGGATCAGCGTATCGAGCTGCGCCTTGGCCCCCCCGGTCAGCGCCAGCGTCGGTGCGCCGGAGGGTGCGTTGACGACGCCGATGTCCTTCATGAACACGCCCGCCTTGAACCCGGTGCCGACTGCCTTGGAATAGGCTTCCTTCGCGGCGAAGCGCTTGGCGAGCGTCCCGGCCTTGGTGAACGGTCGGCGATCGGCCTTCGCGCGCTCGACATCGGTGAAGACGCGCCCCTCGAACCGTTCGCCGAAGCGTTCGAGCGAATGCGCGATCCGCTCGATGTTGCAAAGGTCGGAGCCAAGCCCGACGATCAACGGGCTTCGTCCATCAACGCCTTCATGCGGCGCACGCTGTCCTCCAACCCGGTAAAAATTGCCTCGCCGATCAGGAAATGGCCGATGTTGAGCTCGCGGACCTGCGGGATCGCGGCGACGGGGGTGACATTGTCAAAGGTCAGCCCGTGCCCGGCATGGACCTCAATCCCGTTCTTTGCCGCCAGCGCCGCGGCATCGGCGAGCCGGCGCAGCTCGACGGTGCGCGCCTCGCCGTCCAGCTCGGCATAGCGGCCGGTGTGCAGCTCGACGACCGGCGCGCCGAGCGCGACCGCCGCCGCGATCTGGCGCGGGTCGGGCTCGATGAACAGCGAGACGCGAATCTGCGCCGCGCCGAGTTCGCGGACCATCGGCGCGAGGCGGTCGTGCTGGCCGGCGGCGTCAATCCCGCCCTCGGTGGTGCGCTCCTCGCGCTTTTCGGGGACGATGCAGGCGGCGTGCGGCCGGTGGCGCAGCGCGATCGCGAGCATCTCGTCGGTCGCCGCCATCTCGAGATTGAGCGGGATCGACAATTCCGCCGAAAGCCGCGCGATGTCCGCATCGGTGATGTGGCGGCGATCCTCGCGCAGATGCGCGGTGATCCCGTCGGCACCCGCCTTCGCCGCGAGCAGCGCGGCGCGCACCGGATCGGGCAATCCGCCGCCACGTGCGTTGCGCACCGTCGCGACATGGTCGATATTGACCCCGAGGCGCAACGGGCCGCCCATCGTCACGCCGCCGCCCGGCTGCCCGGCTTGATCGCCGGGATCGCTGCGAGTTCAGGGGGCAGGTCATCAGGCTGGTAAGTCGGCACTTCCAGCCGGATCAGCGGAAAGAACGGCACACCGATGTCCGCGGTGCCGTTCGAGCGATCGACCAGCGCCGCGCCGGCGATCACGCGCCCGCCGGCTTCCTCGATCGCCTTGATCGCCTCGCGGCTCGACAGGCCGGTGGTGACGACATCCTCCATCATCAGCACTTCCTGCCCCGGCTCCAGCCTAAAGCCGCGGCGCAGCTCGAAGGTGCCAGTCGGGCGCTCGACGAACATCGCATCCACGTCGAGCGCGCGCGCCATCTCCTGCCCGGCGATCACCCCGCCCATCGCGGGGGCGACCACCGCGGTGATCCGCGTGCGCAGCTCGGCCGGAATCCGCGTCGCGAGCGCCTCGGCGAGCCGCGCAGCACGGCGCGGGTTCATCAGCACGCGCGCGCACTGCAGGTAGCGCGGGCTGCGCAACCCGGAGGAAAGGATGAAATGCCCTTCCAGCAGCGCGTCGGCGGCGCGGAATTCGGCGAGCACGTCGTCGTCGGTCATCGTGTGCTTGGTCTCCTGCGCGCGCCATAGAAGCGCGGCCGCGCGCACGCAACGCGCCTCGGGCGAGAAAAGCGCGGACGCACGCCCCCTTGAGGCGAGGGGATGCCATGCTATAGGCAGGTGCAGGAGGGGCGCTTCGATACGCCCGGTACGCGAATGCGCACCACGACAGGGGTGACGATAAAGAAATGCTGAGAACCGGGATCAAGGGTTGGGTATTGGCAGCGGGCTTCGCGCTGACCGCCCTCACAGGTGCGGGCAGCGCCGGTGCGCAGGCGCCGGCCGCGACCTCGCCCGCCACCGCGGCGACTGCCGCGCCGAGTGGGCTGCGCCCCGCCGACTCGAATCAGGGCCAGGCCGGCGGCACGGTGCAAAAGGCCGATGCGGCGCCGCAATCGCCAGCGCTGGCGATGGACGGGGCACCGGCCTTCAATGCCACCACTTCCGCGCCCGGCGTCGGCCAGCCGCTCGACGGCGTGATCCACATTCAGCCGCAGGTCACCAAGAATGGCCTGCGCGCGCACTGGTTTCACGACCGCATCCTCTTCCCGCTGATCACGATCATCTCGATCCTGGTGCTGGTGCTGCTGGTGGTCGTGGTCGTGAAGTTCCGCGCCAGCGCCAATCCGGTGCCGTCGCGGACCAGCCACAACACCTTCATCGAGGTAGTATGGACCTTGGTCCCGGTGCTGATCCTCGTCGCGATCGCGGTGCCGTCGATCGGGCTGCTGCAAGCGCAGTTCAAGCCCGCGCCGGCCGGTGCGGTGACGCTGAAGGCGATCGGCAACCAATGGTTCTGGAGCTATCAATATCCGGATCATGGCGGGATCGAGATCACCGCCAATATGCTGAAGGAAGCCAATCAGGTCGCAGCCGGCGAGCGCGCGCGCACCGACGCCGACGGCCCGCGCCTGCTGGCCGCCGACAATCGCGTCGTGCTGCCGGTCGGCGTGCCGATCCGCCTGATCACCACCGCCAATGACGTCATCCACAGCTGGGCGGTGCCGGCGTTCTGGATCAAGCTTGATGCGATTCCGGGTCGGCTGAACGAGACCAGCTTCACGATCGACAAGCCCGGCCTTTATTTCGGCCAGTGCAGCGAATTGTGCGGCGCGCGCCACGCGTTCATGCCGATCGCGGTTGAGGCGGTCACGCCGGCGCAGTTCGCTGCGTGGGTGCGCGCCAAGGGCGGCTCGATGCCGGCGCCGGGCAAGGCTTCGGACGCGGTGATACCGCAGCCGGGCGCGGACAATTCCGCCGCCGTGATGGATGAGGCGGCGGTCGCCAACGCGATCACCGGCCCGACCGAGAATGGGACCGACACTCCCCCCACTTCCCCGCAGGGCGCAACCGGCAATCCGGGCGGCGTCGGCGAAGCCGGACGCTAAGATCATGACCGACACCGCGCTCCACCCGTCCGCGTTCGTCTCGCACGACGATCACCATCATGACGCGCACGCCGACCACAAGCCGGCGTTCTTCGCGCGCTGGTTCATGTCGACCAACCACAAGGACATTGGCACGCTCTACCTGATCTTCGCGATCGTCGCGGGGATCATCGGCGGGGCGATCTCGGGGCTGATGCGCGCCGAGCTGATGCATCCCGGCATCCAGTATCTGCCGCACTGGGCGTCGATGCTGCACGGCGGCGAGGAACAGTCATTCGATCAGGCGCTGCACCTCTGGAACGTGCTGGTCACCGCACACGGCCTGATCATGGTGTTCTTCATGGTGATGCCGGCGATGGTCGGCGGGTTCGGCAACTGGTTCGTGCCGCTGATGATCGGCGCGCCGGATATGGCGTTCCCGCGGATGAACAACATCAGCTTCTGGCTGCTGGTGCCGGCGTTCCTGCTGCTGCTCGCCTCGCCGTTCTTCGGCGGCGCCGGCACCGGCTGGACCGTGTACGCGCCGCTCTCCACCTATGGCGAGCCGGGGCCGTCGGTCGACATGGCGATCCTGTCGCTCCACCTCGCGGGCGCCAGCTCGATCCTGGGCGCGATCAACTTCATCACCACGATCTTCAACATGCGCGCGCCGGGCATGACGCTGCACAAGATGCCGCTGTTCGCCTGGTCGGTGCTGGTCACCGCCTTCCTGCTGCTGCTGGCGTTGCCGGTGCTGGCGGCGGCGATCACGATGCTGCTGACCGATCGAAACTTCGGCACCACCTTCTACGATCCCGCCGGCGGCGGCGATCCGGTGCTGTACCAGCATCTGTTCTGGTTCTTCGGCCACCCCGAAGTGTACATCATGATCCTGCCGGGCTTCGGCATCATCAGTCACATCGTCGCGACGTTCAGCCGCAAGCCGGTGTTCGGTTATCTCGGCATGGCCTATGCGATGGTCGCGATCGGCGTGGTTGGCTTCGTCGTCTGGGCGCACCACATGTTCACGACCGGCATGAGCGTGAACGTGAAGATGTACTTCACCGCCGCGACGATGGTGATCGCGGTGCCGACCGGCATCAAGATCTTCTCGTGGATCGCGACGATGTGGGGCGGCAGCCTGCGCTTTCCGACCCCGATGGTGTGGGCGATCGGCTTCATCTTCATGTTTACGGTCGGTGGCGTGACCGGCGTCGTGCTCGCCAACGGCGGCGTCGACGACTACATGCAGGATACCTATTACGTCGTTGCGCACTTCCACTATGTGCTCAGCCTCGGCGCAGTGTTCTCGCTGTTCGCGGGCTTCTATTACTGGTTCCCGAAAATGTCGGGGCGGATGTATTCGGAGCTGCTCGGCCAGCTGCACTTCTGGGTGTTCTTCGTCGGCGTGAACCTGCTGTTCTTCCCGATGCACTTCCTTGGCCTGCAGGGCATGCCGCGCCGCTATCCGGATTATCCGGACGGCTTCGCGCATTGGAACAACGTGGCGACGATCGGCTATATGATCATGGCCGCGGGTATGGCGATCTTCTTCGTCAACCTGATCTGGTCGCTGATCGCGGGCAAGAAGGCCCCCGACAATCCCTGGGGCGAGGGCGCGACGACGCTGGAATGGACGCTGTCCAGCCCGCCGCCGTTCCACCAGTTCGAGACGCTGCCCAAGATTGACTGACGATCAACGGCCGGCGCGAGCAAGGCGGCGGGGGAGCATCGGCTCCTCCGCCGTTCTCGTTTTCAGGGCCCGGCGTCGGGCATGAGAGCCACGGCTTGGCCGGGTGAGTCGCACGCGGCGGAGACGACCGGCAGGGAGGGGCCGATCACGATGCAGCAAGGTGCGAAAGCTCTGCGTCTACGGCGGCGTTGACGCCGGCCTGCCGACGCGATGTCGGCGCTACGCTCCGAGCACTTCGCTACGGCTGGCTCAGACCGCTTTACGAAGGCGACTGGCAGCGTCGAGAATCCAGCTCAGCGCGATCAGAAACACTGCGATCGACGCGAGCGTGATGCTGCCGGTCAGTCCGTCGAGCCCCAGAACGCGGCCAAGATGATCGTGCCGCCACAGCAGCACGTAGCCCGCGATGCCGATCCACACCGACGGCCGTCGCTGGCGCAGCAGCAACGGCAGCGGAACGAGCAATACCGTCAAATCATAGGGATGCACCCCGACCAGGCACGAAACCGCCAGCGCGGCCGCCGCCGTCGCATACGTCACCTTGTCCGCAGCGCTCAGCCTGCTCGTGCGACGCAGCGCGACGCCGATCGCCAGACTGGCGGCGCTCGCGACCAGCAGCCCGATGCCGACCGACATGTCGATGCCGGCCAGCAATGCCAGGAGGTTCGGCAGGCCCACCATCGAGATCGGCCAATTGACCGGCACGTCGTCATAGCCAGCGGTGACGTTCGCGATCATACCGCCCACCTGCTCGGCAACCCCGCTGATGAGCAACGGCGGGACGGCCAGCGCCGCGGTGATCACGCCGCCGATCACGCACAGTCGAAATCCGCCGGGTGTCGTCGCGACCAGCAGCAGGATGGGGATCCCGAATTGTGGTTTGAGCGCGAGCAGCACGATGCCGACCAGCTTCACCGGGTCGCGCCCGGCCGCCATGCCATAGACCAGCACCGCAAAGCCGAAGACCGACAGCATCACCGGCTGCGCGAGTTGCAGCAGCCCCGCCAGTGCCGTGAGCGAGCCCGCGTAGACGGCCATGCTCGCGATCGCGACCCGGTCGACCCGTGCGCCCAGCAGACGCGACGCGCGGATCGTCAGCACGCTCCCCAGCGCCAGCAGGATATAGCTCCCCACCTGCCAGACGTGCAGTGCAGCGGTGGGGGAGAGGAAGGCGAGTGGACGTGAAATCCAATACCATTGAAAGGGATAAACCCAGAAGGAGACGCGCGCTTCCTCGCCGTAGACCCCTATGCTGTGCGGGATGAAGTCCGCGCCATAGGGGTTGAGCGCCGATGCCCAGAGGTCGCCCGCCAGCCAGACATAGCGAAGGTCGGTCTGTGTCACCGAGCGCAGCGAGACCTTGAAGATCTGGAACGCCAGCAACGCGAGCGCGAGCAGCCCCAGAGCGACGGTCGCCGCCTTCCACGATCGCTGACGTTCGCCTGGCCGCATGGTCCCCACCCTCGCTGTCTCGTGTTCCGCTTAGGCGGGCGGTCGTTAAGCGTCTATATCGGCACGACGATGATCGCGTCGCGATGATACAGGCAAGGCTTTTCACGCCCGCCGCTCGGGGGTAGACGTGACGACGCCGATGACACCTGCCGCCCCCCTGCTGCCGCCCGCCGACTGGCGCGATTTCCTGGCCTTGACCAAGCCGCGGGTAATGACGCTCGTCGTGTTCACGGGGCTGTGCGGGATGCTCGCCGCGCCGCCGGTCAACGGCCACTTGATCGATCCGGTACTCGGCTTCACCGCAATCCTGTGCATCGCGCTCGGTGCGGGCGCAGCCGGGGCCCTGAACCAATGGTATGAGGCCGATCTGGACGCGGTGATGAAGCGCACCGCGCAGCGGCCGTTGCCGGCCGGGCGCATGGAACGCCAGTCCGCCCTGCACTTCGGCGTCGGGCTTGGCGCCTTCTCGGTGATCCTGATGGGGCTGGCGGTCAATCTCGCCGCCGCCGCGATCCTGACGGTGTCGATCCTGTTCTACGTGCTGATCTACACCGTCTGGCTGAAGCGCCGCACGCCGCAGAACATCGTCATCGGCGGCGCGGCGGGCGCGTTCCCGCCGCTGATCGGCTGGGCTGCCGCGACCGGGCAGATCGCGCTGCTGCCGTTCCTGCTGTTCGCGCTCGTCTTCCTGTGGACGCCGCCGCATTTCTGGGCGCTCGCGCTGTTCGTGAAGACCGATTACGCCAATGCCGGCGTGCCGATGTTGCCGGTGGTGGCCGGCGAGGCGGCGACGCGGCGGCAGATCGGGCTCTACACGATCCCGATGGCGGCGGTGGCGATCGCGCCCTGGGCGCTCGGCCTGGCCGGCAGTATCTATGGCGTGGTGGCGATAGCGATGACCGCGGCGTTCGCGGTGCTGGCGGCGCTGGTCGCGGCCGGCGCGAAGCGCGCCGCGACGCCGATGTTTTACGAGAAGCGCCTGTTCGCTTTCTCGATCCTGTATCTTTTCGTGATGTTCGGCGCGCTGGTCGTCGACCGGTGGGTGGCATGACCGAAGACGAGCAAAATCTGATCCGCCGCCGGCAGAAGGCGCGCGCCATTGTCGTCGCGCTGTTGCTGGGCGCGTTCGTGGTGCTGGTGTTCTTCATCACCATCGCGCGCATCAAACAGGGCATGGCGCATTGAGCGGGACAGATCGGACCGGGGCGCGCCCGCGGACGTTGCGCACCGCGCTGCTAGCGGTCGCGGGGATCTGTTTCATGACCGGGCTCGCCTTCGCCAGCGTGCCGCTTTACCGGATGTTCTGTCAGGCGACCGGGCTGAACGGCACCACCGGGCGCGGCGTCGCGGCGCCGGGCGGCGTCCACCGGCAGATCGAAATCGCCTTCGACGCCAACACCAGCCCCAAGCTGCCGTGGCGCTTCGTGCCCGAGCAGGAGCAGGAAACGGTGGAGATCGGGGCGCGCGACATGGCGTTCTTCACCGCCACCAACCGCGGCGCGCAGCCGGTGACGGGCACCGCCACCTATAACGTCACCCCTGCGATCGCCGGCAAATATTTCACGAAGATCCAGTGCTTCTGCTTTACGCAGCAGACGCTGAAGCCCGGCGAGACCCAGCGGATGCCGGTGATCTTCTATGTCGACCCGAAGATCCTGAGCGATCCGGACACGCGCGACGTGCAGACGATCACGCTCAGCTACACCTTTTACCCGGTGGATTCCGCCAAAGCGAACAGCTAAGACCACCGCAATAAGCGAATTGGGGAGAGCCGCGCATGGCGGGTGCCAAGAACCACGAATACCACATCCTGCCTCCCAGCCCATGGCCGTTGCTCAGCGCGTTCGCCGCGCTCATCATGGCGGCCGGCGGCATCATGTACATGCATCAGGGCACGGGCGGTGGCTGGGTATTCCTGATCGGCTTCGCCTCGGTGCTGTTCTGCATGTACGGCTGGTGGCATCAGGTGATCCGTGAGGCGCATGCCGGCGATCACACGCCGGTGGTGCAGCTCCACTTCCGCTACGGCATGATCCTGTTCATCGCCTCCGAGGTGATGTTCTTCGTCGGCTGGTTCTGGGCGTTCTTCGACTTCTCGCTGTTTCCGACCGCGATGCAGGTGGTCGACGGTCAGGTCGAGCGCGCCGCCGAGGGTGCGGCGGCGATCGCGGCGCAGTGGCCGCCCAAGGGGCTTGAGGTCATCAACGCCTTTGAACTGCCGCTGCTCAACACGCTGATTCTGCTATGCTCGGGCACGACCGTCACCTGGGCGCATCATGCCTTGATCCATAACCAGCGCGGCGGCGAGAAGCGCGGCTTCTGGGGCCTGCTGGGCGTCGGCGATCGCGACGGCGTGCTCAAGGGGCTGTGGCTCACCGTAGTGCTGGGGCTGCTGTTCAGCGGCATCCAGGCCTATGAGTACATGCACGCGCCGTTCCCGTTCAAGGGGATCAACTACGGCGCGGCGTTCTTCATGGCGACCGGGTTCCACGGCTTCCATGTCATCGTCGGGACGATCTTTTTGATCGTCTGTCTGATCCGCGCCTACAAGGGTGACTTCACACCCAAGCAGCATTTCGGCTTTGAGGCGGCGGCCTGGTATTGGCACTTCGTCGATGTCGTGTGGCTGTTCCTGTTCGTCACCGTCTACGTATGGGGCGGCTGGGGCGCACCGGTTCACGGCGGATGAGTGAGGCCAATCGGCCGGCGGCCGGGGGTGCGCCCCGGCCGATCGACTGTGGCATCAAGGGGTTATGTCCCCAATGTGGCGCCCGCACCTTGTTTGCGGGCGTCCTTCGTTTCGCCGATCGCTGCCCGGCATGCGGGCTGTCGATCACCGGATTCAACGTCGGCGACGGGCCCGCAGCGCTCCTGGTGCTGGCATGGGGCGCAATCATCGTCGCGCTGGCGATTGTCGTCGAACTGTCATTCTCGCCGCCATGGTGGCTACACGTCCTGTTGTGGGTGCCGCTGAGCACTGCGGCGATCGTCTGGTCGTTGCGCGTTGCCAAGGGCTGGCTGCTCGCCGCCGAGTATCGCCACGCGGCGGGCGAGGGACGGCTGGCGCCATGAAGCGCGTTCCTGTTCTGCCGACAATCGTCGTTGGCATAGCGATCGCGGCGATGATCGCGCTGGGGCTGTGGCAGTTGCTCGATCGCCGCCCGCAGAAGGAAGCGTTTCTCGCGCAGCTCGCCGCAAATCCGGCGCGCCCGCCGGTCGCTTTCCCGCGGCTGGCCGACGAGACGTTGCTCTTCCGGCGCAGCAGCGCCTTTTGTCTGGAGCCGGTGTCGATCACCCGCGCCGGGGCCGGGGCGGCGGGGTATCGCGTGATCGCCTTGTGCCGGACCGGCGCGGAAGGGCCGGGGTTGCGGGTGCAGATCGGCACGACACGCGATCCGGTCGGCAAGGTGGCGTGGGGCGGCGGCAAGGTCAGCGGCTGGATCGCGCATGCGCCCGACGCAAGGCCGCTGATCGCCGAGGTGACGCAACCGCACGTGGTCCGCGAGTTGATGCTGGTCGCGTCGACGCCCGCCGCGGGGCTGTCTGCGAACGCGTCGCCCTCGATCGAGTCGATCCCGAACAACCATCTTGCCTATGCGGTGCAATGGTTCCTGTTCGCGGGAGTGGCGGCGATCATCTATATCGTCGCGCTGCGCCGACGGTGGCTAAAGGACAACGTGGCCTAGTTTTCGCTGCGGTCAACGGCGCGGATCAAGAGCGGGATGACGTCGCGAAGGAATCAGATCCCTGCCCACCAGTCGTAATCAACATTGTCCTCCCAGTAACCGCCGCGCCCCTTGCCGATACCGGTGAGACTGGCGACCGCGGTGACCTGCATCAGATATTTGGCGTGCTTGTAGCCAAGCTGGCGCTCGACCCGCAGCCGTAGCGGCGCGCCGTGACCGACGTCGAGGAAACGGTCGTTCATCGCCCAGGCGAGAATCGTCTGCGGGTGGAAGGCGTCGATCAGGTCGACCGATTCGTAATAGGGCGCGCCGCCATACAGATCGGCGCAGCGGAACACGATGTAGCGCGCCGCGTCGCGCAGCCCCGCCGCCTTGAGCACGTCACCGAGCCGCGGGCCTTGCCACTTGCCGATCGCGCTCCACCCCTCGACACAATCGTGGCGGGTGATCTGCGCGCGTTGCGGGAAGCGGCCGAGATCGGTGAGCGACAGTGAGAGCGGCCGCGCGACCAGCCCGTCGACCGTCAACCGCCAGTCGGCGAAGCGTCCGGCGCGGAGGGCGGCGTAAGCGGGCGTACCGGGATCACGCGTGCCGTTGGTACGGAAACGCGGGGACATCTGCGCGGGGGTGAACTCGGGTGCCAGCGCATCACGGTTCGACAGCGCGCGTTGCAGGGCGCGGTGCATGTCTTCGCCCTTGAAGACGATCGAGCGCACCGTCGGCTGCTGGATGACGCGGTCGCAGCCGGCGAGCATCAGCCCGGCGCCGCCGCCGAGCAGTGTCCGTCGCCGGATCATTCGGGCACCTGCCAGCGGCCTGTCAGCATCGAGCGCAGCTCATTGCGCCAGCCAGCGAGGATCACCAGCACGAGGTGGATGACCGTGAAGCCCGCGATCACCGCCATCGCGATGAAGTGAAGGGAGCGTGCCGACTGGCGGCCGCCAAATAAATCAAGCAGCCATGGCCATAGCGCGTTCATGCTTGGCGACAGTGCCAGCCCGGTGAGAATCACCAGCGGCAATGCGAGGAAAACCACCGCAACATAGCTGAGCTTTTGCAGTGCGTTATACTCGCCGGGGGCTTCGGGATCGTGAAAGCGGAAGGCGAGATGGGCGCGGATGTCGGCGGCGAGATGCGCGGTGCTCACGTCACGCCGCCGAACGCGGAGATCGCGCTGAAAATGGCGATTGAGTAGGCTGACGATCATATAAGCAAGCAGCGAGATGGCGAGCACCAGCGCGAAGAACAGATGCCAGCGCCGCGAGATCGCGAGATTGTAGCTGGCCGGGATTGTCAGCCACGAAGGAAAGCGCGGCAGTTGCGCCCAGGCATGGTCGAAATTGGCGCCGTACCGCCCCCAATAGAGGCGCGGGTGCGCGTTCGAGATGCCGAGCCCGGAGCCGATCAGGACGAAGATCGCGAACGCATTGATCCAGTGCCACAGACGCGTGGCGAGGCGGTGGCGGTGGATCACGGTTGCAGCCATTCACGCTTCCTAGCAGAAGCCGCGGCATGACCGAATGGCATTTCTACGAGCCGGCGCAGGGGCATGGCCTGTCGCACGATCCCCTCAACGCCATCGTCGCGCCGCGTCCGATCGGCTGGATTTCGACCGTGTCGCGTGACGGACGGCGCAATCTAGCGCCGTACAGTTTCTTCAACCTGTTCTCGTACCGGCCGCCGATCATCGGTTTCTGCTCGTTGGGCGAAAAGGACTCGCTGGCAAACGTGCGTGCGCGCGGCGAGTTCGTCTGGAACCTGGCGACGCGTGATCTGGCCAAGGCGATGAACGAGACGTCGGCCGCGACCGATGAGGACGAATTTGTGCGCGCCGGGCTGGCGACGCTGCCGTCGGCGCGAGTCGCCGCGCCGCGCGTCGCGCTGAGCCCGGTGCAGTTCGAATGCCAGGTGACGCAGATCGTGCAATTGCAGGATCGTCGTGGCACCGCGCTGCCCGGCTGGCTTGTGCTCGGCGAAGCGGTTGCCGTCCATATCGACCGCGCGATGCTGGAGGACGGCGTCTACCAGACCGCGCGCGCGCAACCGATCCTGCGCGGCGGCGGGCCGGGCGATTATTTCGAGCCCGGCGAGAAGTTCACGATGACGCGGCCGGGATAAGGCATCACCCGTAAGCGTGCGCGAAGAACACCGCCGTGGTCGCGCCGGTGACGAGAATCGTCCACCAGCGCACCACGAGCGCAGGCAGTCGCTTGCCGACGATCGCGCCCAGCCAGCCGCCGACCACGCCGCCCGCCAGCATCGGTAGGCACGCATCCCAGCGGATCATCCCGCAGGTGACGAACACGATCGCGGCGGCGAAATTGGCGACGGTCAGCATCAGCGTGCGCGGCGCGAACATCGCGCGTGGGGTCGTGCCCGCCAGTAGTCCGTAGGTCGCGGTGGTCATGATCCCGACCCCGCCGCCGAAATAGCCGCCATAGGTGCCGAGCACCGCCTGCACCGCCATCAACGTGCGCGGCTTGATCGTCACCCGCGTCGCCAGCCAGTCCGCGGCCCGCGCGCCGAACACGATCGCGACGAACGCGACCAGCAGCAGCCATGGCACGATCAGGTCGAACGCCGCGCCCGGCGTCACCACCAGCAGGATACTGCCGAGCAGCCCGCCGACGAAAGTGATCGCCGCCAGCACGCGCACCGACACGCCGCCAACCGGCTGCAATTCGCGGCGGAAGCTCCACGCGCTGGTCGCACCGCCCGGCATCAGCCCGAGGTTGGAGGTCGCATTGGCGATATTGGCCGGCGTGCCGAGCCCGAGCAGCGCCGGCATCGTCGCGAAGGTGCCGCCGCCTGCCAGCGCGTTCATCATCCCGCCGAGGACGCCCGCCCCGCCGGCGAGCGCCACACCGGCCGCATCAACCAAGCGCGGCCTGCTTCTCCGCTGCCAGCCGATCAAGCTCGGCGCGGCTCTTTTTCTCCGCCGCCGTTTTCAACTGGCCGCACGCCGCGTCGATGTCGCGCCCGCGCGGGGTTCGGACCGGGGCGGAGATGCCACCCTCGAACACGATCTCGCTGAACCGCCGCACCCGCTCGGGCGTCGAGGTTTCATAAGGCGCGCCCGGCCACGGATTGAACGGGATCAAATTCACCTTGGCGGGCAGTTTGTAGTGCTTGAGCAGGCGGACCAGCTCATGCGCCTCGGCATCCGAATCGTTCTTGTCCTTGAGCATCACATATTCGAAGGTGATGCGGCGGGCATTGTTCGCGCCCGGATAATCGGCGCACGCCTGCAGCAATTCCTCGATGCCGTATTTGCGGTTGAGCGGGACGATCTCGTCGCGGACGTCCTTCGTCACCGCATGGAGCGACACCGCGAGATTGACGCCGATCTCCTCACCCGCGCGCGCCATCATCGGCACCACACCGCTGGTCGACAGCGTGATGCGGCGCTTGCTGAGCGCGAGGCCGTCGCCGTCCATGACCAGCTTGAGCGCGTCGCGTACCGCATCGAAATTGTAGAGCGGCTCGCCCATGCCCATCATCACGATGTTGGTGAGCATCCGCCCCTCGGGCTGGCTCGGCCATTCGCCGAGCGCGTCGCGCGCCAGCATCACCTGCCCGACGATCTCGCCCGCGGTCAGGTTGCGCACCAGCCGCATCGTGCCGGTGTGGCAGAAGCGGCAGTTGAGCGTGCATCCGACCTGGCTCGACACGCAGAGCGTCCCGCGATCGGCTTCGGGGATGAACACCGCCTCGTAATCCTGCCCGTCCTCGGAGCGGAGCAGCCATTTGCGCGTCCCGTCGGTCGACACCTGTGCCTCGACCACCTGCGGACGTCCGATCACGAAGCGCTCGGTCAGCCACGGATGCTGCGCCTTCGCGATGTCGGTCATCACCGTGAAATCGGTCGCGCCGCGATTGTAGATCCAGTGCCAGATCTGCTTGGCGCGCAGCTTGGCCTGGCGGGATTCCAGTCCGGCCTCCTCAAGCACGCGGCGCAGTTCGTCGCGCGGCAACCCGATCAGGTCGATTCGGCCGTCGGTGCGCGGCGCGCTGGCGCGCGGCACGGTCACGGGGTCGATGTGCCCGGGGATGGGCATGGGGGCGGCCGAGGCTGTGAGCATCGCGCGCACATAGGCCAAGTGCGCGCATTTTTCCAGCGTTACCGGGCCGCGCATCCGAGTTGCGCCGCATCGATCGCGGTAGCCGCGCCGGCCAGCGGGTAGGTGTCGTTCAGCGTCCGCCCGCCCGCGTCCAGCGTGGTAAGCGTCATCGCGCCGGCGCCGCGCATCGCTCCAATGATCGCGCGATCGGTTTCGACATCGGCGGCGCGCGCGGTTTCGCGGTCGCCGATCAGTGCGAAGCGGCGCTCGCCAATGACCAGTGTCAGCGGCGCGCCTTCGCCACGTGGGCGCGAGAGGTGCAGCCGGATCGATGGCGCGTGCGTTGGCCCCTGCCGCACCGCGACCAACGCGAAACCGCCGCGGCGATCCGTCGTGCCATCGCGGCGCATCGGCTGCGCCACCGCGAAACAGCGCTGCCCCGGCATTTCGCGCAGCGCGGCCCAGCGTTGCCATACGCCGAGCGGTTCGCCCAGCGCGGCGCCGGCCAGCAGGGCGAGCACGATCGTCATCGCCAGGACTGTCGCGCCACTGTGGCCGAAATGCAACGCGAATCGTTGTTTATGTCAGGTTCATGCAACATTGGGCCGTCCGCGTATTTGTCCCCGCACGCCCCGTGTCTGGGGGCGCGTGAGATGGAGTGAGACATGCGTAAGCTTGCAATGGCGATCCCGGCGGCGGTGATGGCGATCGCGGTAGCGGCCCCGGCGACCGCGCAGGACGGTCCGTTCGCGGGCGGCCGCGTCGAGGTGCTGGCCGGCTACGACAACATCCAGGACGGCGGCGACGGCGATTCGGAAGGGCAGCAGGGCTTCGGCTACGGCGGCCGGATCGGCTATGATTTCCAGCGCGGCAACATCGTCTATGGCATTGACGGCGAGCTGACCGATGCGACCACCAAGTCGCGCAGCTACAATGCGGTGACCGCGGGCGATCGCTTCTCGGTCGAGGCGGGACGCGATCTCTATGTCGGTGGCCGGCTCGGCTACGTGATTTCGCCACAGGCGATGATCTACGGTAAGGGCGGCTATACCAACGCGCGCGTCGAAAGCCGGTATCAGGCGACGACCAATTCAGCGAACGAGTTGATCGACAAGACCAATCTTGGCGGCTTCCGCCTTGGCGCCGGGCTTGAGTACAAGCTGACGCCGAGCTCGTTCATCACCGGCGAATATCGCTATTCGCATTATGGCAAGATCGACGGTTATGACATCGATCTCGATCGTCACCAGCTGATGGCCGGTCTGGGCATCCGTTTCTGATTTCTCGGCGCTTGTGGCGTCGGACCGGGCGGGAGCGCATGCTCCCGCCCATTCTTTTTGGCGAAGGTCCAAATTCTCTCAGAACAAGGATCGTAATCGCTAGTGGAGGACCGCCGGCGACGAGCGCAATGCAACACCCGTAAGCAAGCGACGATGACCGGCGATCGCAACTGGTGACCGACGCGCGACGCCGCATGGTGCTAAAATCCGCTCCGCCACGACCTTGTTCTGAGAGAGTTTGGACCTTAGGGAGACTCGGCCAATTGCCCCTGGTGAGTGACCTGCGGGCCGGGGGAAGTGACGATGAAGGCGACGATTGAACGCGCGACGCTGCTAAAGGGGCTGAGCCACGTCCAGTCGGTGGTGGAGCGGCGCAACACCATCCCGATCCTGTCGAACGTGCTGCTGGAGGCGACCGCCGAGGGCCAGCTGCGCCTGATGGCGACCGATCTCGACCTGCAGATCAACGAGAGCGTCGCTGCCGCGGTCGATCAGCCGGGCGCGACCACCGTGTCAGCGCACACCTTGTTCGACATCGCGCGCAAGCTGCCTGAAGGCGCGCAGGTCTCGCTGACCGCTGCCGAGGGTCGGATGACGATCGTGGCGGGGCGCGCGCGCTTTTCGCTCGGGACGCTGCCGCGTGATGATTTCCCGGTGATCGCCGAGGGCGAGCTGCCGACGCAGTTCGAGCTGCCTGCCGAAACGCTCAAGCAGATCATCGACAAGACGCGCTTCGCGATCTCTACTGAAGAGACACGTTATTACCTCAACGGCATCTTCCTGCACGTTGCCGAGGGCGTGCTGAAGGCCGCCGCGACCGATGGTCATCGTCTCGCGCGCGTGACGGTCGACCAGCCTGAGGGCGCGGCAGGGATGCCGGACGTGATCGTGCCGCGGAAGTGCATCGCCGAGTTGCGCAAGCTGCTCGACGAGGTCGACGGCTCGGTGGGCGTCTCGCTGTCGGGGACCAAAATCCGCTTCGATCTGGGGCAGGCGGTCCTGACTTCGAAGCTGATCGACGGCACCTTCCCCGATTACAGCCGCGTCATTCCGACCGGTAACGACAAGATCCTGAAGCTTGATCCGAAGAGCTTCATGCAGGGTGTCGATCGTGTCTCGACGATCGCCACCGAGAAGACCCGCGCGGTGAAGATGGCGCTGGATCGCGACAAGATCACGCTGTCGGTCACCAGCCCCGAGAATGGCACCGCGGCCGAGGAAGTGCCCGGCGAATATGCCGCGACGCCGTTCGAGATCGGCTTCAACAGCCGCTATCTGATGGACATTCTCGGGCAGATTGGCACCGATCTGGTCGAGGTCCACCTTGCCGACGCCGCCGCGCCGACGCTGATCCGTGAGAATGACAAGAGCCCGGCGCTCTACGTGCTGATGCCGATGCGGGTGTGATGCCTCTCTCGGGGGAGCCTAGAAACTCCCCCGTCATTCCCGCGAAGGCGGGAATCCAGACGCGCAGGTTTTCGTAAGAGCCACCGACAGCAGAGGCTCTGGATTCTCGCCTTCGCGGGAATGACGAACCGTCTTAGCGCCCCCGCATCATCGCGCGCAGCCGGCCGGGCATCCAGCGTGCCGCGAACGCCATCCGCTCGGCGGTCTTGCCGACCACCGTGTGCACGCGATCGCCGTGCACCGCCGCCCACGCCTTTTCGGCGACCGTCTCGACCGACGTGAACTCCAGCTTGCGCCGCACGACCAGATCGCGCGCCGTGTATTTCGTACCGGGGATCGGCGCCGACAGCAGGTTGGTGTCGATGAAGCTCGGCATCAGCGAGCGGACCCGGATGCCCTCTGCCGCCCATTCGCCGTCGAGCGCCTCGGTCAGCCCGCGCACCGCAAACTTGGTCGCCGAATAGATCGCCAGCCCCGCCGAGCCGTAGATCGCCGAGGCCGAGGCGGTGTTGAGCAGGCATGCGCCCGGCGTCGCCTTCAGATACGGATAGGCCATGCGTGCGCCATAGGTCATGCCGCGGAAGTTGACGTCGATGACGCGGTCGATCGCGTCGAGCCCGATCTCGGCGAACGGCCCGCCGGCCGCGATCCCGGCATTGTTGAACAGCACGTCGAGCCGCCCGTCGCTGACGCGCGTGAAGTCGGCGAGTACTTCCTCCCATTCCGACGGATCGCGCACGTCCATGACATGCGTGCTGGTGCGATCGGCGGGGAGCAACGCAGCGGTGTCGCGCAGGCCCTGCGCGTCGATGTCCGCCAGCCCGACCCGCCAGCCGCGCGCGCTGAACAATTGTGCCACCGCCCGGCCGATGCCCGAGCCGCCGCCGGTGACCAGCATCGCCTTCATCCCGCTCTCCCGCCTTAATGCTTGTTACAGGCGCACGCTTCCCGCATCACCAGCGACGATGCCAGCACTTTCGTCCGGACCGGCGGTCGCCTTCGAGCAGGTTGGCAAGCGCTACGGCGATGCCGCGGCGATCGACGGCGTGTCGCTGACGATCGCGGCGGGGACGTTCGTCGCGCTGGTCGGCGCGTCGGGATCGGGCAAGTCGACCTTGCTCAAGACCGTCAACCGGCTGGTGATGCCCGATACTGGCCGTGTCTTGCTCGATGCACGCGACGTCGCGGAGGCGCCCGCGCCCGCGCTGCGGCGCCGGATCGGCTATGTGTTCCAGGACGTCGGACTTTTTCCGCATCTCAGCGTGGCGGAAAACATCGTCTTGCCGCTGCGGCTGGCGGGGCGGCCCGATGCGGCACAAGCGGCGGTGATGCTCGACCTTGTCGAATTACCGCGCACGGTCGCGACGCGGATGCCCGCCGAGCTGTCGGGCGGTCAGCGCCAGCGCGTCGGCGTCGCGCGTGCGCTGGTGACGCGGCCGGGACTGCTGCTGATGGACGAGCCGTTCGGCGCGCTTGACCCGGTGACGCGCGAGTCGCTGGCGGGCGCGGTGCGGCGGCTGCATGGCGAGCTGGCGCTGACCACGATCATGGTGACGCACGACATGGCCGAGGCGCTGCTGCTCGCCGATCGCGTCATCGTTATGGCGGCGGGGCGCGTGGTTGCGGACGAGCCGCCCGCCGCCTTGCTGCGCGGAGCGGGCGGTATGGCGGCGCAGGCGCTGGTGGCGGTGCCACGCGAACAGGCGGCGCGGCTGGCGGCGCTGACGACATGAACGATGCTTTCGCCCGCGTGCCGGCGCTCGCCGCCCAGCACTTGTTGCTTGCGATGGCAGCGCTGGCGCTGGCGCTGGTGTTCGGCGTGCCGGTCGCAATCCGGGCCGCGCGTGCGCCAGGGCTGGCGGGGGTGGTGCTGGGATTTGCGAGTCTCGTCCAGACGATTCCGAGCCTTGCGCTGCTCGCGCTTTTCTATCCGGCGTTGCTGTGGATCGGGCACGGCGTGCCTGCGCTCGGCTTCGTGCCGGCGCTGCTGGCGCTGACGCTCTATGCGTTGCTTCCGATCGTGCGGAATATCGTCACCGGATTACAGGGCCTTGATCCGGCGGTGCTGGAGGCGGCGGACGGGATCGGGATGACGCGCGCGCAGAAGCTGCGGCTGGTCGAGCTGCCGCTGGTGCTGCCGATCGCGATGGCGGGAGTGCGCACCGCAGCGGTGTGGACGATTGGTGCGGCGACGCTGTCGACGACGGTGGGGCAGCCGAGTCTGGGCGATCTGATCTTCGCGGGGCTGCAGACGCAGGCGTGGACGCTGGTGATTGCGGGCTGCGTTGGAGCCGCGGGGTTGGCGCTGGGCGTCGATCTGCTGCTCGGCGTGACGGAGCGGGCGGCGGGAGAGCGGCGGTGGAAGCGCGCCGGGGCGGCATTGATGCTGCTTCTGGGGGCCACGGTTGCAGCTGCGACGCCCTTGTGGCGCGCAGGTGGCGAGCGGCGGGTGGTCGTGGGAGCGAAGAATTTCTCGGAACAGTACATTTTGGCGCGGTTGATCGGCGATCGGCTCACGAAAGCGGGCTATCGGGTCAGTTATCGCGACGGATTGGGATCGGCGGTGGCGTTCGGGGCGGTCGCGGGGGGCGAAATCGACGTGTATGTCGACTATGCCGGGACGCTCTGGACCGCCGAAATGCACCGCACCGAGACGCCGCCGCGCGCCGAACAACTGCGCGGGATCGCGGATTGGGCGCAACGGTCGCGCGGGGTGACATTACTGGGCGCATTGGGTTTCGAGAACGCCTATGCCTTCGCGATGCGCGGCGACGATGCGCAGCGGCGCGGGGTGGCGACGCTCGACGATCTGGTGCGGGTCGCGCCGCAGCTTCGGTTCGGGGCCGATCTCGAGTTTCTCGACCGTCCGGAATGGGCGGCGATCCGACGTGCCTATCCGTTGCGCTTCGCGAGCGCGACGCCCTACGCGCCGACGTTCATGTACCGGGCGCTGGAAAGCGGGCGTACCGACGTTATCAGCGCCTTCTCGTCGGACGGACGGATCGCCGCCGACCGGCTGACGGTGCTCGCCGATCCGCGTCACGCGATCCCGGGGTATGACGCGATCGTGCTGGTCGCGCCGGAACATCGGGAGGATGCGCGGTTCCTCGACGCGCTGCGGCCGCTGATCGGACGGATCCCGGTCGCGGCGATGCGCGAGGCGAACTATCGGGTCGATCGCGACCGCGACAAGCAGAGCCCGGAGGCGGCGGCGCGGTGGCTGGCGGGGCGGGTTGGGTTGTGAGGGACACAGCCGCCTCGAAGATCGAGGTGACCGGCCGTGACACTCGACAGACATGGGCCCCTGCCTGCGCAGGGACGACGGATTAGAAGAACAGTTTGCGGAACGAGACGCGGATCGTCCGGCCGACCGGATCGAGATAGTCGGGCTGGAAGCCGATCGGGACCGTGCCGTTCTGGTCGCGGACGTCGCGCCGGGTATTGAAGAGGTTGTCGAACTGGACGCTGACACGCGCGCCGCGCATCCACGGGTGCGCGCGCACCCAGTCGATGTTGCCGCCGAGGTCAGCGAACAGGCGGAGGTTGGCGGTGGCGAGGCTGCCGAATTCCAGCGTCTCCGGCGTGGCGGCGGTGCCGCCGTTGACGCGCGTGCCGCTCTGGTAATTGACCGACAGCCGCGCGCCGAGACCGTTGTTCGTGTAGCCGGCCTGCCCCTCCAGCTCGTGCCGCGCCTGTCCGCCCGCCGCACCGATCGCATCGCCGTTGAGCAGGTCGAGCACGCGGCCGCCGTCGGCGATCGTCACGCGCTCGGTCAGGTGCCACGTGTGATAGAGCGCGAACTGGACGCGTCCGCCGGCCTGCCCGCCGCCGCCACCGCCGCGCCCACGGAAGCCGCCGCCGCCACCGCCGGGCGGGCCGCCTGGCGCGCCGCCGCCGCTATCGGGGCGTCCGCCGTTCATTGCGCTGCCGTCCGGCCGGGCGCGATTCTGCGGCGGGCGATCGGGGCGGCGCTCGCCACCGGGCGGACGCAGCCCCTCGAACGGGTTCGGGCCGGTGCCGGCGCGGAACGCCTCGATCTTCTTCTGCAGCTCGGACTTGATGCGGAACGACAGGTTCACGCCGTAACGGAGCTGCGACGTCTCACTGCGCGCGAAGTTGATCGGGCGCGAATCGATCTGGAGCAGATTGCCACCAGCGTCTCGGGTGAAGCGGTCGGGGAAGGCGGCCTCGATCGCGGCGGTCGCGCTGGGGAAGGCGGCGATCGGATCGTCGGTACTCTGCCGCGTGTAATCGGCGCGAAAGTTGATCTGCTGCGCGCTCCACGGCTTGATATCGAGCCCGACCTTGAGCGCGTGGCGGTTGTCGGCGATCAAATTCGGGTTGCCGCCGGTGATCGCGGTGACGGTGGCGGTGGTGCCGCGCACGTAATCGAACACGCGCACGCCGGGGGTCGTCACCGTCGGATTGCCGAGCTGCTGTGCCGAGGGTGCCTCGTCCTGGTCGGTGACAGACGCGAGCAGTCTGATGCCCTCGATCGGGGTCCAGTTCGCGCCATAGCCGATCGTCCACAGCGTGCCGAAGTCGGAAAGCTGGTCGACCGCGAGATTGCCGTTGATCGACAGCCGGCCGAGCGCGCTGAGCACACCCTGCGCCTTGTTGGCGATCGGCAGGTCGAGGTTGATCTGTGCATTGGCGAGGTCGCGGCCAATGTCGGCGGCGCTCGCCACGCCGCGGCGAAAGGAGTCGCTGCTGAAGTCGCTGGTCGAGGCACCGACGCGAATGCTGGTGTTGGCGTAGCCGGCGGGGAGCAGGAACAACGGCCCGGCGACCAGCGCGTCGAGCCCCGCGCTGGTCGCCACCGAACGCCCGCGATCAGCGGGCGATGCGCCCAGCGAGAGGGGGCCATAAGGATTGGCGAGCGGGTCGAAGGCATTGATGCTCGCCTGCAAGGCACTGGTGTCGAGCCCGGTGGTGGTGACCGTGTTGCTCTCGTCGCGATCGACGTTGCCGGTCAGCGACCAGCGCCATTGCCCACGATCGCCGTTGAGCGTGCCGCCGAGGTGCAGATCGGTGGTTTCGGCGCGCTGCGTCAATGCGGGAACGTCGTCGAAGGCACGCGTCACGCGCACCGGGACCGCGAACGGCGAGAAGGGGCTGCCGACGGGCAGGTCAAGATCGACCTCGGCCAGCCCGCGCAGCGCGCGCGTGACGTTACGGTCGACCGTTGCGTTCAGCGAGGCCGAAACGTTGCCGAAGATCGTCGTTGCATAGGTGCCGTTGGCGCTGAACGTGCGCTGCTGCGGCAGTAGCGTGCGATACACACCCTGATCGGTGACGTTGCGGGTGGTCGTAAAGTCGCCGAGCAACGGCGCCTGCATCGCGGCGAGCGCGGGGATGCCGAGCGTGGTGGCATTGCCGAACAACGGGTTGATCGCACCGCGGTTCAGCGACGACACATTGCCGCCGACCGCCGCGGCATTGGGTGCCTGGATGATGTCGCGCTCGGATTCGGTCAGCGCACCGGGGCGGCTGTATTCGAGGTGCAGGTTGACGCGCTTGTCGCTGCGAATCCGGAGCAGATCGAGTTCGGCACCCGGCGTGTTGCGGCCGCCCTCGGTTGCGAACCGATCCTCGACCTCGGCGGTCACCGCCTTGAAGCGGCGGCGCAGCACGAAGTTCACGACGCGCTGGTCGGCGCGATAGCCGTATTTGAGCGCGACCTCCTCGGGCAGGATGTCGACGCGCTGGATCGCTTCGGTCGGGATGTCGCGGATTTCCTGGAAGCCCGAGATGCGCCGCCCGTTGAGCAGCACCACCGGCGCGCCACCCGCGCCGCGCCCGGAGCGGGTCTGCGGCGACAGTTCGTTGAGCAATTCGGTGACCGAGCTGACGCCGTAGCTGCGGATGTCGGCGGGGGACAATTGCTCCTCGGGCGTGACGTCGCCGATCACCGCGCCGCGTTGCGCGCGTGATCCGGTGACGACGATGTCGTCACTGCTTTCTTCTTCGTTTTCCTGCTCGGCGGCGGGAGCGGGGGTCTGCGCGCCGGCCTGCACGGGCGGCGGGGTGGCGGCCTGTTGTGCATAAGCGGGCAGCGCCGCGGTGGAGGCCAGCAGAAGGAACGAGAGACGCATGTGTTACCCCAGCCGCACGTGACGTTTGGCGGCGATCGTGGCGCTAGCGCCGATTTGTCGCATAATTGTGCCGGGTGGGTCTCCCTCTCCCCTCCGGGGAGACGAGTGTCGGGTCGTCCATGCTCCCAGCATGGACTGAACAATGCGGGGCATTGTTTACCCGACACTGGTGAGGGTTGGGATCTCACCGAGAGCGGCCTCTCTGCGAGACACCGGCCCCTCACCCAACCAGTTCCGGTTCGACATCGCCCCGCGATGTCGAGAATGTGCCGGGGGCACATTCGACCTGGAACTCCCCGGAGGGGAGAGGGCTAGGTTACAATTCGTACCGGCACCGACTTCGCCGCCGGGACGTGGCTTTCCTCGGCATGGTGCGACAGCGGGATCAGCGGGTTGCACTCCGGGTAGTATGCCGCGATGCACCCGTCGGGCACGTCATATTCGACGACGATCAGGTCACCGACACGGCGATCGTGATTGTCCTCCGCGTCGGTGGCGAGTGTCACCTTCTGCCCGGCGGTGAGCCCGGCGCGCGCGATGTCTGCGCGGTTCATCAGCACCACCTGACGCGTGCCGTTGATCCCACGGAAACGGTCCGAATAGCCGTAGATCGTGGTGTTGAACTGGTCGTTGGAGCGCAGCGTCAGCAGCCGGAACCGGCCCTCGGCCTCGGTGAAGCCGGTCGCGTTGAGCGTATCGGGGACAAGGAATTCGGCCTTGCCGCTTTCGGTATCCCATTCGCGACCGGATGCCTTGTTGCCCTTCCAGAACCCGCCCTTTTCCTCACGCAGCCGCTCGTTGAAGCGCGCGAAAAAGTGGGGGAAGACCGCAGCGATCTCGTCACGGATCAGGCTGTAGTCCCCGACCCATTTGTCCCAGTCGATCGCCGGGTTGGCGGGCAGGAACGATTGCGCGATCCCGGCGACGATCGCGGGCTCGGAGAGCAGATGCGGGCTGGCCGGCTCGACCTTGCCGAGCGACGGATGGATAACGCTGGTCGAATCCTCAACCGTCACCCGCTGCGGGCCGGTCGCCTGCAGGTCACGCTCGATCCGGCCAAGGCACGGCAGCAGCCAGGTGTCGCCTGCCGCGGGGATCAGGTGGCTGCGGTTGAGCTTGGTCGCGATCTGCACCGACAGATCCATCCGCGCCCAGCCGTCCTCGACCAGCTCGGTTTCGGGTACCGCGCGCGCGAAATTGCCGCCGAGCGAGAGGAACGCCTTGACCGTGCCGTCGATGATCCCGCGGCACGCCTCGACGGTGTCGAGGCCCTTTTCAGTCGGCGGCGAGAAGCCGTAGCGTTCCCTGAGCTTCTCGACGGGCGCGAGTTCGGTCTTCTCGGTGATGCCGACGGTGCGCTGCCCCTGCACGTTGCTGTGGCCGCGCACCGGGCACAGGCCCGCGCCCGGCTTGCCGATGTTGCCGCGCATCAGCATCAGGTTGACGAGCATCCGGACGTTGTCCACGCCCTTCACATGCTGGGTCAGCCCCATGCCGTAGATCGCCATCGCGGTCTTCGCGCGGCCATAAGCGGCGGCGGCGCGCTCGATCGCGGCGCGGGTCAGCCCCGATTCGTGTTCGATCTCGTCCCATGTCGTCGCCTGCACTTTCGCGGCGAAGGGCGCGAAGTCGTGGGTGTGTTCGGCGATGAAATCATGGTCGATCGCGTTGTTCGCGAGCAGCCATTTGGCAATGCCCATCATCACCGCGATGTCGCCGCCGGCCTTGACCTGATGGTATTGGGTGGCGATCGGCGTTTCCTTGCCCGTCGCCATCTCGATCGGGTTTTGCGGATCGGTAAACCGCTCCAGCCCGCGTTCCTTGAGCGGGTTGAAGACGATGATGTCCGCGCCGCGCTTGTGGACGTCGCGCAGGTTGTGGAGCATCCGCGGGCTGTTGGTCGCGACGTTCTGGCCGAAGTGCAGGATGCAGTCGGTGGTGTCGAAATCCTCCAGCTTGGTCGTGCCGACGGGCACGCCGATCGAGGTCTTGAGCCCGACCGAGGTCGATTCGTGGCACATGTTCGAACTGTCGGGCAGATTCTGGTTGCCGTAGAGGCGCGCCATCAATTGCCACATGAACGACGTCTCGAGGCTGGCGCGGCCCGAGGCGTAGAAGACCACCGACTTGGGCGGCAACGCCTTGAGCCGGGCGCCAATCGCCTTGAACGCTTCTTCCCATGGAGCGACGACATATTTGTCGCTGGCGCGGTCGTATTTCATCGGATGCGTCAGTCGTCCGGCTTCCTCCAGCCGGTAATCGGTCCAGCCGCGCAGCTCGGTCAGCGTGTGCTGGCGGAAGAAGTCGGGGGTGACGCGCTGGCTGGTGATCTCCCACGCGGTCGCCTTCGCGCCATTCTCGCAGAATTCGGCGGGGTGCGGGGGATAGGGCTTCGACCAGGCGCAGCTGACGCAGGCGAAGCCGTCGTGCTTGTTCTGGCGGAGCAGCTCGGCGGAGGTCTGCGCGATGTTCTTTTCGCGCGGGATGATGTCGGCGAGCGAACGGACCGACCCCCATCCACCCGAAGGGCCCTCGTAAGGAGTGAAATCGGGGCGATCGTCGTGCTGCTCGGTCATGACCGCGCTAACGCACGGGATGCGAGAAAAGCACCGCATCGTCGCGCGCGAGCGACACGAGCGTCAGCCCGGCGGCGGCGGCCCGCTCCAGCGCGAGGCTGGTCGCTGCCGATACCGTCACCAGCATCGGGCACGCCGCCAGCGCGGCCTTCTCGACCAGCTCGTAGGAGCAGCGGGACGACAGCAGCGCGAAGCCGCCGTCCCAGTCGAGAGACTGGCGCGCCATCGCGCCGATCAATTTGTCGAAGGCGTTGTGCCGCCCGACATCCTCGCGCGCGATGCGGATCGCCCCGTCATGCGCGCACAGCAGCGCGGCGTGCGCGGCGCCGGTAGCGCGGTTGAGCGGCTGATGCACGCGCATCGCGGCCAGTGCGGCGAAGATCGCCGCCGGCGCGGCGGTCGCTTCGGGAACGCGTGGCAGGTCGCGGTGGACGGCATCGAGATTGTCCATCCCGCACAGCCCGCACGAGCTGTCGCTGGTGCGCCGCCGCACCCGGTCGAGCATCGCGGCGGCGCGGGCGGGCGGCACGGTCAGGCGGACGATCGTACCGTGTGGCGTCTCGTGGACGTCAAGCGAATCGATTTCGTCGGCCACCGCGACGATCCGCTCGGCAAGCGCGAAGCCGGTCGCGAAGTCGGCAATGTCCCGCGGCGTCGCCATCATCACCGCATAGCCGATGCCGTTCACCTCGATCGCAACCGGCGCTTCCTCGATCACCGCGCGCGCGTGCGACGTAGCGATCGAGTCGGGGGTGACGCGGTCAAAGGAGTGTGTGATCGTCATTCACCCACATCATCGGGTTGGTCGGATTTGGCCAGTGGGAGCTTGATCGAGATGAAGGCGGCGTCCGCCGCCGTGGCGCACATTCGGCGGTGTTGAAAGCGTACCGTCATTCCTTGGGTCAGGAGCATCGGTCATGTCTGCCACCGGCGATATCGCCTATTTCCGTCAACGCGTCATCGAAGAGAAGCAGCGCGCGCGTGCTGCGTGCGAGGAGGCGATCCGCCGACTGCATCTCGATTTCGCCGCGCGTTATGCCGAGCGCGCCGAAGAGGCCGAACGTCTGGCGATGCGCTATTCGACGCAATAATGAATTGGCTTGAAGCTGCCGCCGTTCGACGCGGGGGCGGAGCAGGCGGTAAGCCCGATCACCAGATCCATTGCCGCGCGCAGCACGATCCGGTCGCCGGCCTTGCTCACCGGCGGCAGCACCTCCAGCCGCCCGGTGGGCCCGTCAACCGGCACGTTCATGAAGCAGTTGAACGCGACCGGGATCATGTCCTCGGTGATGCCCCATGGCGCAAGCGCCTCGGCGAGGTTGCCGAAGCAGCCGCGATGCCGGGGTAGATCGGGGTAGAAATGGTCGAAGGTGGCATAGGAACACGGCGTCAGCAGGAAATCATGACGCCCGACGGTATCCTCGACGATCTCCAGCATCACGTTTGAGCGATTGGAATAGAGCTTGTGCCCCGTCGTCAGCCGGATCGTTTCGGCATAATCGAGCGTCCGCCCCGACGACAGCACCTCGCGCACGTCGGCGGCATTATAGGCGAGCAGATCGGCAACCTGCACGCCGCGCGGGTCGATCACCGTCAGCGTCTGCCCGGCGGATAACGTAAAGCCCGCCCCGCTGCGCGGCGCGATCTCATGCAGGGCTGCAGTGGTCATGCGTGCTTCTCGCCCGTGTAGTGGAAGGGGCAACGCCATGCCTCGTCAACGACACGCCCGCTATATTGCCGCGCCTCGCTGGTCTCGCCGTGGCGGGCAAGCATCGGGTTGCGCGAGCCGGCGATCGCCTCATCGCGCACCATGATCGCCTCGCGCATCGTCTCGTAACGGCCGTCGGCGCGCAACGTCTCGAACTGGTCGTGGAGGTTGAACACCAGCGTCGGGCGCGCGAAGCGCCGCGCCGGGCGCGAGGCATGCGGGTGAAGCCCGACGACGAAGAACGCCTCGCCCCCGAAGCTCAGCGAGAAGTGCGAGTCGGCGGGATCGTGGCTGACGCGCGTGTCATAGGGCTGGCCGCGCCAGACGTCCTTGTCGGACAGTGACTGGATGCGTTGCCACAGCGCCCGCTCGAATGCGGGTTCGTCGAGGTCGCCCGGTCCGTCGAACACCACCGCGAAGCTGCGAAACAATGCCGGGTTCTCGCGATAGGCGGCGGCAAACTTCACCAGACCATCGTGGATGCGAAGATCGTCCCACGCGCTGTCGATGCTGGTGCACGCCAGCACGTTGAGCGTGCCGCGCGCCATTGCCGCCTTGGCGCCGACACAGGGGAAGGCGCGATCGGCGATGTGATCGTGGAGGAGGGATTCGAGTTCCGCCTGCGCATGATGCGTCCAGCGGAACATCGGTGTATCGGGTGCCGGCATAGGGCAGGTTAGACGGACAGACGTCGCCTTGCGTTCCGATGAATCACATTGACGACGATCAGTGTCGGATCGGCTTTATCCGCCGAGGATGGCATCAATCGCTGTCGCCAACTCGATATCGCGCCCGGAAAGACCCCCGGCATCATGCGTCGTCAGCAGGATTTCGACGCGATTCCAGACATTGCTCCATTCGGGATGATGGTCGGCGCGCTCGGCGAGCAGCGCGACTTGCGTCATGAATCCGAATGCTTCGGCAAAGTCGGTAAACACGATCGAGCGCGTGATCGCATCGCGCCCCTCGTCATAATCCCAGTCGGGCAGCGCATCGAGTGCGTCGACCCGCTCAGCCTCGCTCAACGGTTCGATCGTCTTGGCCATGCACCCGCTCCCTTCCGCTATTTCGCCCGGAGCGGTATGGCGGGCAGGATGGACGGGCAAGAGGCAATGGGCATCGCGCCCTCCGCAGACGCGATCGAGGCGCACGCGCGCGGTGTGATCGCGCGGCTGCCGGCCGAATTCCGCGCACATCTTGGCGATATCGTGCTGCTGGTCGAGGAAGAGGCGGATGCCGAGACGCTCGCCGCCCTCGACCTGGAGCATCCGCTGGAGCTGACCGGCCTGTATCACGGTCAGCCGATCGGCGAAAAAAGCGGGTTCGAGAGCGGGGCGCTGCCCGACCGTATCCATCTGTACCGGCAGGCGATCCTCGCCGAATGGTGCGAAACCGGTGTGCGGCTCGACGATCTGGTCGCGCATGTCACGATTCATGAGATCGGGCACCATTTCGGGCTATCCGACGACGACATGCACGCGCTGGAAGACGCGGTGGCGGATTGAGCCTGCTGGTTGCGGACGCGCTGACCGTCGTGCGCGGCGGCCGCGTGTTGATCGAGGATCTGAATCTAACGGTGCCGCGCGGTGGCGCGGTGCTGGTGCACGGGCCAAACGGCGCGGGCAAGTCGAGCCTGCTGCGCGTGCTCGCCGGGTTGCTGCCCCCAGCCGTCGGCACGGTGCGGCGGGAAGGCAGGCTGGCGTGGCTGGGCGAGGCGACCGCGCTGGATGGCGAGCGGCGGCTGGGCGAGGCGCTGCGCTTCTGGGCGACGCTCGACCGCGCGGCGGGGGCGGCGTTGCGCGTCGCGGCGGCGCTGGGGGCGGTTGGGCTGGATGATCTTGAGGACGTGCCGGTGCGGCTGTTGTCGACCGGGCAGCGCCGTCGTGCCGCGCTGGCGCGGGTCGTCGCGGCGGGCGCGGCGCTGTGGCTGCTCGACGAACCGGCCAGCGGGCTCGACGCGGCGGCGGTCGCGCGGCTGGAGGCGCTGATCGACGGACATCGCGGCGGGGGCGGGGCGGTGGTCGTCACCACGCATCAGCCGCTCGCGCTGCCCGACGCCGCGACGGTGACGTTGTGACCGCGCTGTTCTGGCGCGACGTGCGGCGCGGCTATGCCGGCGGTGGTGCGACGCTGGTGATCGCCTTCTTCCTGCTGGTGGCGGTGCTGTTCCCGTTCGCGATCGGCCCGGATACGGCATTGCTGGCGCGGGTCGGCGGCGGGGTGATCTGGGCGGCGGCGCTGCTGGCGGCGCTGCTGCCGGTCGAGCGGCTGGTGCAGCCCGATCTGGAGGCGGGGGTGCTCGACCAGCTGGCGGTGCGCGGCGTGTCGCCGGCGATGGTCGCGGCGGTGAAGATCGCGGCGCATTGGTGCGCCTTCGCGCCGCCGCTGATGCTGGCGGCGGTGATCGCCGCCGGGTTGCTCGACCTTTCGGCGGAGCGGTTGCTGATGGTCGAGGCGGGGCTGCTGCTGGGCACGCCGGGCCTCGCCGCGCTGGCGGTGGCGACCGGGGCGCTTGTCGCGGGGTTGCGTGGGGCGGGGGCGGTCGCGGGGCTGGTGATGCTGCCGCTCGCGGTGCCGCTGCTGATCTTCGGCGCGGGTGCGATCGAGGGGGGCGCGAGCGGGTTGAAGCTGCTGGCGGCGGTGAGCCTGGTGCTGGTGGCGGGGGCACCGGTCGTTGCAGGCGCGGCGATGCGGGCAGGGGTGGAGTAAACTGGGGGCGGGCCTTGAGCAGACTCGCCCCGTTCGCCCTGAGCTTGTCGAAGGGCGCGTCCGGGGCACGTGCTTCGACAGGCTCAGCACGAACGGAGAGGGAAAGGGCTGCTGCGACCGGGAGTGGTCGGGGTTGCGTAGTTTTCCGTCATTGAGAGCGTAGCAACGCAGTCCAGGGCCGGATCAGGACGCCCTGGATTGCTTCGCTACGCTCGCGATGACGGCATCACCGCGACCAGCGCGCCCAGATCGCGGTCGGCAGTGCCAGCCCGCGCGCTTCCTCGCGCACCGCCAGTTCGCCGGCCTCGATGGTGCCGGGCAAGTCCGCAAACGCCTGTCGCAGCATCTCGCCAATCGCCAGCGCCGACATGCGCACCGCATAGACGGTCAGGAACAGATAACGCGACTCGGCGTCGAGTAACCGCCGGCAGTCCGCGATCAGCGCGGGGAGGTGCTCCTCAAGCCGCCACACCTCGCCGTCCGGTCCGCGCCCGTATTTGGGCGGATCGAGCAGGATGCCGTCATAGCGCCGCCCGCGCCGGACCTCGCGCGCGACGAACTTGGCGGCATCGTCGATGATCCAGCGCACCGGCGCGTCGGCGAGTCCGGACAGCGCCGCATTGCCGCGCGCCGCCTCGACCGATTTCTTGGAGGCATCGACATGCACCATCTTCGCGCCGACCGCCGACAGCGCCAGCGTGCCGACCCCGGTATAGCCGAACAGGTTCAGGCATTCTGGCTGGTCCATGCCGGCGATCCGCCCGCGCATCCACGACCAGACCGGCGCCATGTCCGGGAAGAAGCCGAGGTGGCGGAACGGCGTGGTCTGCGCGGTGAACTTCACCCGCGCGTCGCCCTCGCTCCACGCGAGCGGCCAGCCGTCGCGCGGGACCGGCTCGGCGAAATGCCACTGCCCGCCACCGTCCTCGTCGCTGCCGGGGACGAACTCGCCCTGCGCGCGCCAGTCGGGGCTGGCGGGCGCCCACAGCGCCTGCGGCTCGGGGCGGATAAAGCGGAAGCGGCCGTAGCGTTCGAGCTTGCGGCCGTGGCCCGAGTCGACCAGCCCGTAATCCGCCCACGGCTCCCCGATGAGAGTCGACAGTTGCATCAGCCGCGCGGCACCGCATGTTGCGCCACGTAGCCGCTCACCGCCTCATAGGTGGCGTCGAGTGTCACGAACCGTTCCTCGCGCTCGAACAGGTCGCCGACGCGCGGCGGGAGCGGCGGGCGGACGCCGGTGGCGCGCTCCACCGCGTCGCCGAACTTGGCGGGATGCGCAGTCGCCAGCGTCACCATCGGCACGCCTTCGCTGGCGTGGCGCTGTGCCGCCGCGAGGGCGATCGCGGTATGCGGGTCGACGATCTGGCCGGCGCGCTCGTGCGCGTGGCGCATCGCCAGCGCCATCTCGTCGGTGTCGACGCGTTCGCCGACGAACAGCGGCGCGGCGCCCTGCGTCTGCGCGTTGGTCAGGCGAATGCTGCGCGCGTCCTCGAAGCTGCGCATCTGCTCGGCGAGCGCCGCGCCGTCGCGACCGCCGAGATCGAACAGCAGCCGCTCGAAATTGCTCGACACCTGGATGTCCATCGACGGCGTCGGGGTCGGGACGACCGTGCGGCTCGAATAATCGCCGTTGCTCAGCGCGCGTGCGAGGATGTCGTTGACGTTGGTCGCCACCACCAGCTTGGCGATCGGCAGCCCCATCCTCGCCGCGACATAGCCCGCAAAGACGTCGCCGAAATTACCGGTCGGGACGCTGAACGCCACGGGCTTGGCCGGCGCGCCGAGCCGAACCGCGGCGTAGAAATAATAGACGACCTGCGCCATCAACCGCGCCCAGTTGATCGAATTGACCGCCGAGAGGCGGAAGCGTGTCGAGAAGCCGGTGTCGTTGAACATCGCCTTCACCAGCGCCTGCGCGGTGTCGAAGTCGCCGCGGATCGCGATATTGTGGACGTTGGGCGCGCCGACCGTCGTCATCTGGCGGCGCTGCACCTCGCTCACCCGGCCCTCGGGATGGAGCATGAAGATGTCGACGCCGCTCCGGCCCGCCACCGCGTCGATCGCGGCCGAGCCGGTGTCGCCGCTGGTCGCGCCGACGATCGTCAGATGCTGGTCGGTGCCCTTCAGGAAGCGCTCGAACAGATGCCCGAGCAATTGCAGCGCGACGTCCTTGAACGCCAGCGTCGGGCCGTGGAACAGCTCCAGCAGCCATTGGTCGTGATCGAGCTGCACCAGCGGTGTCACCGCGTCATGGCTGAACGCGCCATAGGCCGCCGCGCACAGCCCGCGCAGTTCCTCGCGGGTCAGCGTGCCCGCGACGAAGGGCGCCATCACCGCCACCGCGGTGTCGACATAGGACAGGCCCCGGAGCGCGCCGATCTCGTCGGGCGACAGGGTCGGCCAGCTTTCAGGCACGTACAGCCCGCCATCGGAGGCGAGGCCGGCGAGCGTGACGCCCGCGAAGTCGAGCGCGGGCGCGTTCCCGCGAGTGCTGACATAGCGCATGGGAGGCTGCCTAGATGCCGCTGCCACCACACGCAATGCCTCCCCGGTTGCGCATCGCCCAATGCTGGGTTTAGCAGGCGCTCATGGCACTGATCGACGTTTTCCTCCGCCGCGCAATCCAGCGCGGTCGCCTCACCCTCACCAAGCCTGACGGATCGGTTTCGACCTTCGGACAGGACGACCCCGCGCTGAAGCCGGTGTCGTTCCGCATCACCGACGCCAAAGTGTATCGCGAGATCGCTGCCGATCCCGCGCTGGGCGTCGCCGAGGCGTTCATGGACGGGCGGCTGATCGTCGAGGAAGGCGATATCCTCGACCTGTTGATGCTCGCCACCAGCAACAGCCGTTGGGAGAATGGCAGCAACAAACTCGCCGCCAGTCCGCTGCGGCGGCTGGGCGGGCAGATCCGCCACCGCTTCCTGACCGCGAACAAGGCGCTGCAATCGAAGCGCAACGTCGCGCATCACTACGACCTGTCCGACCGGCTGTACGACCTCTTCCTTGACGTCGATAAGCAGTACAGCTGCGCCTATTATACCGATCCGGCCAATCCGCTGGAGCAGGCGCAGGCCGACAAGAAGGCGCATATCGTCGCCAAGCTGGCGATCAAGCCGGGGATGCGCGTGCTCGACATCGGTTGCGGCTGGGGCGGGATGGCGTTGTACATCCATGCCAAGACTGGTGCCGAGGTGCTGGGGATCACGCTGTCCGAGGAGCAGCTCAAGGTCGCCAAGCGCCGCGCCGAGGAGGCGGGGGTGGCCGACAAGGTGCGCTTCGAGCTGATCGACTATCGCGCGCTGGAGGGGCCGTTCGACCGGATCGTCTCGGTGGGCATGTTCGAGCATGTCGGGGTGCGCAACTTCCGCACGTACCTGAACAAGTGCCGCGACCTGCTGACGCCGGACGGCGTGATGCTGCTCCACACGATCGGACGCGGCGACGGACCGAATTTCACCGACAAGTTCACCGACAAGTACATTTTCCCCGGCGGTTATATCCCGGCGCTATCCGAGGTGCTGAAGGCCAATGAATATATCCGCTGGTTCGTCACCGATATCGAGGTGCTGCGGATGCATTATGCGATGACGCTGCGCGACTGGTACGTGCGGACGGTGGCGGCGCACGACCAGATCGTTGCGCTGTATGACGAACGCTTCTTCCGGATGTGGACCTATTATCTGGCGGGCGCGATCGTCTCGTTCACCAATGGCCCGCTGGTCAATTACCAGATCCAGTTCAGCCGCGACCGCCTCGCGCTGCCGCTGACGCGCGATTACATGTTCGAGGAAGAGCGGCGGTTGCGAGAGGGTTGACCGTCATCCTCATCTCCTCTGTCATCCCCGCGCAGGTGGGGATCCAGACGCGCAGGTCGCCGTGACAGCCACAGGCGTCAGAGGTTCTGGATTCCCGCCTGCGCGGGAATGACGAGTGGGCCTACCGCTTCGGTGCCGCCTTCGCCTGCGCCGCACCCTTCGCCGCCGCGCGAGCGCGGGCGGCTTCGGTGGCGTCGACCTTGCCGTCTCGGTTGGTGTCATAGGCGCTGAACACCGCGCCCATCAGCGCTGCCGACTCGGCCTTGCTGACCTTGCCGTCCTTGTTGGTGTCGGCACGCGCCAGGAACAGCGCCGCGACGCGCTTCGCGTGGGTGGGGTCGAGCGTCTTGCCCGCGCCGACCTTCATCCTGCCCATCCGCGCCTCGATCTCGGCGGGCGAGAGGAAGCCGTCCTTGTTCGCGTCCGACGCGGCGAATTCCTTGTCGAGCTTGGCAGTGGCGGAAGCGCGCGTTTCCTGGCCGAGCGCGGTGACGGTCAGCGCCGGGAGCGACAGCAGGGCGACGAGCGCGGCGGCAAGGGTGACATGATGCTTCATGCCGTCTCCGTGCCGCGCGCCGCTTTTACCCGCGCTGAACGGCGCGCGCCGGGTCGGCAAGACGGTTGCCCTTGCGCACGCGAGCGCGTAGCGGCGCGCGCAAGAAGGAGCCTTGCCCATGACCGATCAGATCAAGCGCGTCGTACTTGCCTATTCGGGAGGGCTGGATACCAGCGTGATCCTGAAATGGCTGCAGACCGAATATGGCTGCGAGGTGGTCACCTTCACCGCCGATCTGGGGCAGGGTGAGGAACTGGAGCCGGCGCGCGCCAAGGCCGAGCTGATGGGGATCAAGCCCGAGCATATCTTCATCGACGATCTGCGCGAAGAGTTCGTGAAGGATTACGTCTTCCCGATGATGCGCGCCAACGCATTGTACGAGGGGCTGTATCTGCTCGGCACCTCGATCGCGCGGCCGCTAATCGCCAAGCGCCAGATCGAGATCGCCAAGCTGGTCAACGCCGACGCGGTCAGCCACGGCGCGACCGGCAAGGGCAACGATCAGGTCCGCTTTGAGCTGGGCTATTACGCGCTCAACCCGGACATCAAGGTGATCGCGCCGTGGCGCGAGTGGGACCTGACCAGCCGCACCCGGCTGATCGAGTTCGCCGAATCGCACCAGATCCCGGTCAGCAAGGACAAGCGCGGCGAGGCCCCGTTCTCGACCGACGCGAACCTGCTGCACACCTCTTCGGAGGGCAAGGTGCTGGAAGATCCGTGGGACGAGGTGCCCGAATATGTCTTCTCGCGCACCGTCAGCCCGGAGGATGCGCCCGATCAGGCGGAGACGATCACGATCGATTTCGAGCGCGGCGATGGCGTCGCGGTCAACGGCGAGGCGCTGTCGCCCGCCGCGCTGCTCGCCAAGCTCAACGAACTGGGGCGCAAGCACGGCATCGGCCGGCTCGACCTGGTCGAGAACCGCTTCGTCGGGATGAAGAGCCGCGGCATGTACGAGACGCCGGGCGGGACGATCTACGCGCTCGCGCACCGCGCGATCGAGCAACTGACGCTCGACCGCGGCGCGGCGCACCTCAAGGACGAACTCGCGCCTCGTTATGCCGAGCTGGTCTACAACGGCTTCTGGTTCTCGCCCGAGCGCGAGATGCTGCAGGCGGCGGTCGACCATTCGCAGGAGAAGGTGGCGGGCACCGTCCGGCTCAAGCTCTACAAGGGCGCGGCGCATGTCACGGGGCGCAAGTCGCCGAACTCGCTCTATTCGGAAAAGGTCGTGACCTTCGAGGACGATCAGGGCGCCTACGACCAGCGCGACGCGGCGGGCTTCATCAAGCTCAACGCATTGCGGCTGCGGTTGTTGGGGCGGCGCGACCGGTAAGGTACTCTAATCCCACGACTATACTTCCTGGTTATTATCGGGGCCGGCTCTTAAACATGAAGGGCCGGCCCTTTTATTGACTTTCTGCATCCTGTTCCGTGTATGTTCTCACGCAAGCGTGGGGGCGAAGCATGATGAACCTCGTCACTAGCGTCGACCGTCGACGGCGACTTCTCGGTGTGGCTCCGGACGGGGCGACGTCCGACACGAACCGCGGACGGCATCGAACTCAAGTTCAATCCGTATCACGATCCGCGAAATGGGCAGTTCACCTCAGGGCCGGGCGGGACTGCTTTACCGGATCGAGGTGTAACAGCGCGTCGCGTTGCAGCGCCGGCTTCGCGGCAACTCTCTAAGAGCGAGTGGCGTGACGCTTCGGTCGAGCAATCGGCTGATACCAATAATCAAGAAGCGGTCATCGATGCGGTCTATCGTCCAGATCGTGACGCGGGTGCTTTCCAGAACACGCAATTTGTGCCCCCGAGAGCGACGGTTCGCAGCAATAGTCGCGCTTTTGAAGACCCGATGACGCTCGAACAGACGTTTCCCGGTCTGCGCGACGCGCCCGGCGGCGCGGTTATCTCGCTGCTGGATAATGCGTTTGGTATCGCCGCGCCCGCGAACGAGGACATGGCTAAGACGACGCAGGAGCGAAGCGCGTATCTCATTTCGCAGATCAAGGCGCTCGATCCCCATTGGACGTTTCAGTCGCTTGGTTTCCCAACGACATGGGAAGGGCAGAAAAATCAACTGAATGATTTGCGCATGCAGCGCGCTGCAGCTTTTTCTAGGATTAAAGGCGATCTGCGGCCCATGCAAGTCGAGACAATGCGTGCAATGCAAGGTTTGGCGGACAAAGCGTACAGCAAGGCGGTCCGCCTCTACGACGCTGGCGCACTGAGAGGGCATTTATCAAAGGAACAGGCGATTGGCCGCTTCGTCGACAAGGAGGTTCGAAGGGGATTAAGATCTATATATGAGGATTACAAGATAAAAGAGGTGAGTAAGCAGGTGCGGGTAAACCGCCGAGAGTATGATACATCAACGCCCGAATCCTCATATAGGATTCCCGATGCCAGAGTTGGCGATGTCGCCTACGATGTGACCCTTTCTCCTAAGTCGCTAAAAAGCCCTCAAATACGCGGCTTCTTCAATGCGGACTTCCGTCCACAGCTTGTTGTCGTTGTCAGGCCTCGGCAGTTGGGGCGAGGAAGCAGTTACATCATTAATAGGCCGGAGGCAGGAAAATGAATAGCTATAAGCCGTACGTCCCCGAAACCCTAAGCGAGCTTATGGATCAGGTCGTGCCGATGATGGGAGATGCGCCAAACTTTAAAGATGACACAGGATACTTTCCTCGAAAAAATATTGATTCTGAATTCTACGCGCTGATCGAGGGATTTGGGAAGGTCCGGGACAAGGTCGGGGAAGATCGTTACGCCAAGGCACTCGATATCGCGGCCCGCATGAAAGCGATCTTTTCCGAGGCCGAGGACGAGAACGACCCCAAGACGATGCAGGGCATTTATCTCATCCACGAACTCATCGACATCATTGATGAGGTGCGTGCGCGGCGTGTGGCGGAAAAGCTCAAGGATGACGAAGGGCGCGTGACGGGGGACTGATCTCGCCACCCTCAGTCGCGATGGTGGAATTCGGCTGCCAGCACGGCATGGCGAGGCGCGCACCGCTTCGCTCATGGCTGATGAAGGCTCTCCGTTCGCTCCGGTCAACACCGACGCACGGGCAGGCTCATCCGTCAGCGGTTGATCGAACCCACCGGCAAGTCGGAACTTGCGTAGCGCGGCACGAGGCACGGCGGCCCGCGCACCTGCCTTGCCGCGCCACGGCGTGACTGATGTTAGTCCTTGCGCGCCGATGCGACGGCGATCTTCACCCAATCGTCCGGCGCATCGTGTAGCTTGAGGTACAAGGCATCGCCAGCGGGTCGTGGCGCCGACAGCGACGTGCCGACGAACCCGACCGGCACCGCCACCGCGCCCGCGCCGTCGGCGCTGCCTGCCACCGCAGAGATCAGGAACAGGTCGTCGCCCTCGATCGCGCACTCCTTGTCGCCGCACGACACCTTCGTCAGCATCGGCAGGCGGACGACGCGTGCCAGTGGCTGCCACTCGCCGAGCGTCTCGCCCTGTACCAGCCGCATCCTGAGCGCGCCGACCGCCGCCGCGCCGAGCGCCTGTCGCGGCGCGAACGTGCCGACCGCGACATCGCCGCCCAGGGATTGCAGCTTGCCCGAGGCGACGGTCAGCCTGGTGGTCGCCGCGTCGTCGGCGGTCGCGACCTCGATCGCGTCGTCGTTGGTGAGCCGCGTGCCGATCGCGCGCACCGAAAAGGTCAGCGTCGCATCGGGCGCGAGCAGTCCGGCGGGGAGCGCCAGCGGCAGCTTCGCCGCGGCGGCTGGGGCGTCGACATGGGCACCGACCAGCTCCAGCCGCGGGCGCGGCGGGGTGATCGTCGCGCGCACCGTCGTGGTGCGCCCGTCCTTCAGCGTCACCTTCGCGTCGCTCGCCCCCTGTGCCAGCGTTTCGGTATTCGCGTCGGTGGTCAGCGCCAGCCGGTCGCCGCCGCCGGGGTCGCGGGTCAGCGCGCCCGCGACGAAGGTCACGCCGGCCACGTCGAGCTTCGCGACCTGATCGAGCCGCGCGCCGACCAGTCGGCCTTCCTTGTCGCCGGTGTAGAGCGTGAAGCCCTCCAGCCGGCTCGCCTCGGTCTGTCCCTTGAGCGTCAGCTGCGCGGGCTGCGCCGCGCCATATTGCGCGACCAGCAAGGTCAGCTCACCCGGCCGGGTGCGCGCGAGCGGGAGCGTGGCGGTGATTTCGTCCCCCGCGCTCGCCTTCCACTCGACCGGCCGCGTCGCCCCGCCGCGATCGCGCAGCGCGACCTGCTCGACGCACGACGCCGCGCCGCCTTGCAGCGTCAGCGGCGCATCGCGGCCGACCACCACGGCGTCGTCGGGTTTGGGCTGCCACGCGGTCGGTGCGCCGTTCTGCACCGGAAAGCGCGGCCCGGTGAACGTATCGAATCCCCAGCGTCCGACCAGTGCCGCATCGCTGATGCCGGCCTGCCCCAGCTTCTGCGCGTCCGCCACGACCAGCCCGCCACGCTCGGCATCGGCGGTGACGGGCAGTTCGACGCTGCGCCCGTCCTGCAAGCCCAGCTTCAGCCGCAGGTCGCGTGCGAAATCGGTCGCGAACAGTAGCGGCGCATCGTCCAGCCGCAGCACGAGGCCGGGCTGCGCGAGGCACACCGCGTCCTTGGCGGCGGCGCGCAGCGGCGGCGGCGCCGCGTTGCCGATCGGCGGCAGCGGCGCGACCAGCACGGTCTGCGGGTTCTGGAACGACGGCGGGTTGTTGAGCTGCAACCGCAATCGCTCGCCGGACCCGACCGCCAGCGCGGGGGCATATTGATAGCTCGCGCTGCGGAACACGCCGAACAGTCGCGCGAAGTCGCGCGCGAGTGAGATGTACGGGCTGTAGAGCCCCGCGCCGCCCTCTTTGGTGGCGGCGAGGCTGTAGGCGAACTGCGTCGTCGTGCCGCCCAGTACCTCGGCGAGCGTCGTGCCCCCGCCGGTCTGGAGCACCATGCCGTCGCGGTTCTGCGTCAGGCACGACGCCTGCAACGAGCGCGCGCGCGAAAGGCAATCCCCGTTCAGCTTGATCGCCAGCGTCCCCGCCAGCGCAGTCGACACCGGCACCAGCCGTTCGGGCGCGCTCTCCTCGATGCGGGCGACGCCGTTCACGAACGTCTCGAGCCGTGCGCGGTCGAGCGAGGCCTGGAACAGATCCTGCGCGGCGCGGACGAACACGCCCGGCCGCCCCCGCACCGCCTTGACCAGCGCGTTATACCCGCCGCCGGTGTCCGGCGCCATGAAGGCGATCGCCTGCCCGGCGCCCTCTGGCACGGTGATCGTCAGGCCGGACTTCTTCGGGTTCTTGTCCCAAGTCTCGGCCTTGAAGAACCAGTCCTTGGGCGGCGGGTTGGTCGCGCCGCGCAGGAAGGCGACGACCAGCACGTAGCGCGCGGACTGGTCGGCGGGCAGATCGGCGCGCACCTCCAGCTTGTCGCCGGCACGGATGCCCGGCACCTGCCCGGCGGGCAAGGTCACGCCACCGCGCGTCACGCGCATCGTCAGCGTGGGACCGGCCAGATCGAAGGTGGTGCTCTGCGCCACCGCCGCCCCGGGCAGCGTCAGCGAGACCGCAGCCGCGAGGGCCAGCACGGGAGGAAGAAAAGCACGCATCCGACGCGCTATAGAACAGGAGCGACGGGCTGTGCCACCATCCGGCGTTAACCGCGCCTCAACCACTTTCCTTCATTGCGTTCTCATCCACGGCAAGCGGAACGGGCGTGATGGCGAAGTCAGGCACTACGGTCGACGTAGCGATCATCGGCGCGGGCCCGGCGGGGCTGACCGCCGGCTATCTGCTGACCAAGGCCGGCTATTCGGTCGCGATCCTCGAAAAGGACGCCGTGTACGTCGGCGGGATCAGCCGCACCGTCGAGCATGAGGGATTCCGCTTCGACATCGGTGGCCATCGTTTCTTCTCGCGCTCGAAGGAGGTCGTCGACCTCTGGAACGAGCTGCTGCCGGACGATTTCATCGAGCGTCCGCGGATGAGCCGCATCTATTACGAGGGCAAGTTCTACAGCTATCCGCTGCGCGCGTTCGAGGCGCTCGGCAACCTCGGGCTGGTGCGCTCGGCGCTGTGCATGGCGAGCTTCGCCAAGGCGAAACTGTTGCCGAAGCGTGACGTGAAGAGCTTCGAGGACTGGACCGTCAACGCGTTCGGGCGGAAGCTCTATTCGATCTTCTTCAAGACCTACACCGAGAAGGTGTGGGGGATGCCGTGCGACCGGATGAGCGCGGATTGGGCGGCGCAGCGGATCAAGGGGCTGTCGCTGTGGGGCGCAGTGGTCGACGGGATGAAGCGTTCGCTCGGCCTTAATCGCCGGCCGAACGATGGCGTCGGGCAGGCCAAGACGCTGCTGGAGAATTTTCGCTATCCGCGGCTAGGGCCGGGGATGATGTGGGATGCAGCGCGCGATCGGATCGTCGAGCGTGGCGGGCAGGTGCTGATGGGCCATGCGCTCCACCAGTTGCGGCTGAGCGAGGCGACCGGACGCTGGACCGTCACCGCCAACGGTGCCGATGGTCTGGTCGCGCTCAATGCCGCGCATGTCATCTCCTCGGCGCCGATGCGCGAGCTGGCGAGCCGCATCCACCCGCTGCCCGCCTCGCTGCCCGAGGCATCGAACCTGAAATATCGCGACTTCCTGACGGTTGCGCTGATGATCCGTTCGCCCGAGCTGTTCCCGGATAACTGGATCTACATTCACGATCCCAAGGTGAAGGTCGGCCGCATCCAGAACTTCCGCTCGTGGTCGCCGGAAATGGTGCCCGATCCCGCAATCGCCTGCGTCGGGCTCGAATATTTCTGCTTCGAAGGCGACGGGCTGTGGACATCAAGCGACCAGCAGCTGATCGCGCTGGCGACTGCCGAGATGGCAACGCTCGGGCTGTGCGACCCGGCGCAGGTGACCGGCGGCGTCGTGGTGCGGCAGGAAAAGGCCTACCCCGTCTATGACGAGGATTATGCGCAGAACGTCGACATGCTCCGCCGCGAGATCGAGGGCCGGTATGCGACGCTGCACTGCGTCGGTCGCAACGGGATGCACCGCTACAACAATCAGGATCATGCGATGATGACCGCGATGCTGACGGTCCGCAACATCCAGGCCGGCGCGCGCGTGTACGACGTGTGGGCGGTCAACGAGGATGCCGAATATCACGAGAGCGGCAACGAGGGCGACCGGGCGGGCGAGGCTGCGGCGCTCGCCAGCCTGCGGCAGGTGCCGACCGCGCTGAAGGCGGCGTAAGCTGTCGCCCGATCGCCGCCATGCCGCCCTCGTGCTCGGCGGCTGGGCGCTGACGTCGCTGGTGCTGCTGGTCGCGGGGTGGGGCGCGATCGTCTCGCGCACGCTGCCTGACGCCGACGATTCGATGCGCTTGCTCGAGGTGCGCGACTGGCTGGCGGGCCAAGGCTGGTTCGACGTCGGGCAGCATCGGCTGAACGGCGGTAACTTCCCGATGCACTGGTCGCGGCTGGTCGACCTGCCGCTCGCCGCGGTGATCGTGCTGCTGCGCCCGCTGCTGGGGGTGCCGCTGGCCGAGCATGTCGCGGTGGTGATGGTGCCGCTGCTGACGTTGCTGGCGGCACTGGCGCTGATCGCGTCGATCGCGCACCGGCTGGGCGACGATCCGCTGGTGATGCCGGCGATGCTGATGGCGGGGCTCACGATCCCGCTCACCTTCCAATTGTCGCCGCTGCGGATCGATCATCATGGCTGGCAAATCGTGTTCGCGCTGGTCGCGGCCCGCGTCCTGATCGCGCGGCCGGATGGGCGGAGCGGACTGCTGGCTGGCGCGGCGCTCGCCACGTTGCTGACGATCTCGCTCGAAGGATTGCCGATCGCGGCGGCGATCTGCGGGGCGGCGGCGCTGGCCTGGGTCGTGCAGCCACAGCGCGGGGCGATGCTGCGTTCGATGATGCTGGCATTGGCCGGCGGGGCGATCATTCTTCAGGCAGCGACACGCGGGCCCGGCTTCTGGCAGCCGGCGTGCGATGCGCTCGCCCCGGCGTGGCTCGCGGTGCTGGGTGTCGCGGCGCTCGGCGTCACGATCGCGGTGGCAGCGGGACGTTTCGGCCCGATCGCGCGACTGGCTGCGCTTGGCGCAGCGGCGGTGGCGGCGGGGGCCACGCTGCTGATGCTCGCGCCGGGCTGCCTCGCCGGGCCGTTCGCGACCTTGCCGCCGCTCGTCTATCGGGTCTGGTATCTGGCGGTGCTCGAAGGGCGTCCGGCGTGGGAGCAGGAGCCGGCGTGGGCGGCGGCGACGCTGGCCTTGCCGTTTGCGGGGCTGATCGGTGCGGCCCTGGGGTGGCGAGTGGCGACCGGTGAAGCGCGCCCGCGCTGGGCGATGTTCGCGCTGTTGCTGCTCGCCGCGACGCTGATCGCGTTGGCGGTCAGTCGCGCGGGCGCCACCGCCAATGCGCTCGCCGCACCGGCGGCGGCGGCGTGGCTCGCGCGGTTGCTCACGCGGGCCCGAGGCCTGACACGGCCGACGCCGCGCATCGTGGCCACCGTCGCGGTGCTCGCGCTTGCCGCACCGGGTACGCTTGCCGCCGCCGTGCTTCACGCCATGCCGCACGATGCGGCAGCGACGACGCAGATCAGCCACCGCCCGTCGTGCACCAGCACCCGCGACCTGCGCGTCCTCGCCGCGCTGCCGCCCGGGATCGTGTTCGCACCGATCGACGTAACCCCGGCGTTGCTGCTCGACACCCCGCATCGCGCGATCGCAGGCGGCTATCATCGCAACGCGGCGGCGATGGCGCGGGTCATCACCGGCTTCATCGCCCCGCCAGCCCGGGCGAAGGCGGCGATCGTCGCGACCAGCGCCGACTATCTCGCGGTCTGCCCCGGGATGCAGGAAATGGTCGCCTATCGCGATCGTGCGCCCGACGGCCTGTGGGCGCGGCTCGAACGCGGCGAGCGGTTCGACTGGCTGCGCCCGGTGCGGGTGCGTGGCCCCGCGCTGGTCTGGCGCGTCATCCACCCCTTGCGGGAAGGCGGGTCGGCCCCGTAAGGCGCGGCGATGCAGCAAGACCGGCTTCACTGGTGGCAGACGCGATGGTTCGTGATCGCGGCGGTGCTGGCGGCGGCGATCCCGCTGCTGTGGCCCGATATCCCCCCGATCGTCGACCTGCCCGGCCATATGGGGCGGTACCGCGTCCAGCTCGACCGCGGGGCGCATCCGTGGCTGGCGGACTGGTATGCGTTCAAATGGTCGCTGATCGGCAATCTCGGAGTCGATTTGCTGATCGAGCCGCTCGCGCCGCTGGTCGGGCTGGAGACGGCGGTAAAGCTGATCGTCATCGCGATCCCGGTGCTCACCGTCGCCGGGCTGCTGTGGATCGCGCGCGAGGTGCATGGGCGCATCCCGGCCACCGCATTGTTCGCGCTCCCGCTCGCCTACGGCTATCCGGTACAGTTCGGGTTCGTGAACTTCGCGCTGTCGATGGGGCTGGCGCTGTGCCTGTTCGCGCTCTGGCTGCGGCTGGCGCGGCTCGGGCGAATCTGGCTGCGCGTCGCCTTGTTCGTCCCCCTGTCGTGTATCCTGTGGGTGGTGCACACCTTTGGCTGGGGCGTGCTGGGCGTGCTGGCCTTCTCCAGCGAGCTGATCCGCCAGCATGATCGCCGCAAGGACGCCGGCAGCGGGCATTGGTTCGAAAGCCTGATCCGCGCCGGGCTGGGCTGCGCGCCGCTGGCGCTGCCGATGCTGCTGATGATCGCGTGGCGATCGGGCGCGGACGTGACCGGGCAGACCGCCGACTTCTTCTATTGGCGCACCAAGATCGCGTGGATCGTCATGGCGTTGCGCGACCGCTGGTTGTGGTTCGACATCGGCAGCATGGCGGTGATCTACCTCGTGCTGTTCAAGGCGCTGCGCGACCCGCGGATCGGCTATTCGCGGCACCTGGGGTTATCGGCGTTGTTCATGCTGGCGGTCTATATCGTGCTGCCGCGGATCGTGTTCGGCTCGGCCTATGCCGACATGCGGATGGCGCCGTACATGATCGCGGTGGCGGTGATCGCGATCCGACCAAAACCCGGCACAACCTTCCGCCATGCCGCGGTGCTGGCGGCGCTGGGGCTCGCCTTCTTCGTCGTGCGGCTGGCGGGGACGACGATCAGCTATCTCGAATTCGACCGCGATTACGACGAGGAACTGGCGGCGCTACCGCACGTCCCGGTCGGCGCGCGGCTGATCAGCTTCGTCGGGCATAATTGCCACAATGCGTGGCGCATGTCGCGGCTGGAGCATCTGCCCGCGATCGCGCTGGTGCGGCGGCTGGCCTACACCGACGATCAATGGTCGATGGCCGGGGCGCAGTTGCTGACCTCGCGCTACACCGCCGCTGGCCCGTACGCGCATGATCCGACGCAGATCGTGACCTCGGTGAAATGCCCGGCGGAATGGTGGCGGCCGGCCAATTACGCGCTCGCCCGTTTCCCGCGCGAGGCGTTCGATTATGTGTGGCTGATCCGGCCGCCGGTCTACAATCCCCGCTTCACGGTCGGACTGGTGCCGATCTGGCGCGCGCCGACGAGCAATTCGGTGCTGTTCCGCATCGACCATGACGCGATCGTCCCGGAGGCGAGCGACGAGGAACTCGGCGTGCCGCGCTGGCTGATCGAGCGGATCAAGCGCCGGCGCGAGCGGCTGGAGGCGCTGCGCGAACGGCGCGAGCGCGAGGAAGAGCGGCTGGAGCGGTTACGCGCGGAGCAGGCGCGGTAAGTCGTTCGAGGGGCAGTCGCCCCTCTCAGCCGTTCGTGCTGAGCCTGTCGAAGCACGCGTCCTGGAACACGCCCTTCGACAAGCTCAGGGCGAATGGTGATAGTTGAGGGCGCATTTCCCGCATTAGAACGGTCCGGGAGGGAGCGCGCTACCCCCGCTTGAACGGCGTCAGCTCCCCCAGAAACGCCTGCTCGCCCTCGACCGCGACGCGTTCCTGTTCGAGAAAGTCGGCGACCGCGCGGCGGAAGTTCGGGTCGGGGATATAATGCGCCGACCAGGTCGAAACCGGCGTGTAACCGCGCGCCAGCTTGTGCTCGCCCTGTGCCCCGGCCTCGACGCGCGCCAGCCCGCGTTCGATCGCGGCGTCGATCGCCTGATAATAGCATAGCTCGAAGTGGAGGAACGGCACCTCCTCGGTCGCGCCCCAGTAGCGACCGTAGAGCGCATCGTCGCCGATCAGGTTGAGCGCGCCCGCGATCGGAACGCCGTCGCGCTCGGCGAGGATCAGCAGCACCCGCTCGCCAAGCGCTTGCCCCAGCAGCGGAAAGAAGCTGCGCGTGAGATAGGGTCGCCCCCATTTGCGGCTGCCGGTGTCCTGGTAGAAATGCCAGAAGGCGTCCCATTCGCGTTCGCCGATCGCTGACCCGGTCAGGTGACGGATCGTCAGCCCCTCGACCGCGGCGGCGCGTTCCTTGCGGATCGCCTTGCGCTTGCGGCTGGCGAGCGCGGCGAGGAAGTCGTCGAAGGTCGCATAACCGTCGTTCTGCCAGTGGAATTGCGTTCCCTCGCGCACCAGCCACCCCGCCGCGGCGAACAAAGGCAGTTGCTCAGGGGTAACGAAGGTCGCGTGCGCCGAGGACAGATCGTGCTGCGCCACCACCGCCTCGATCGCGCCGATCAGCGCCGCCGCGGCGTCGGGGTCGCGCAGCAACAGCCGCGGACCGGGGACGGGGGTGAAGGGCGCGGCGACCTGTAATTTCGGATAATAGCGACCGCCGGCGCGCTCCCACGCGTCTGCCCAGCCGTGATCGAAGACATACTCGCCCTGGCTGTGCCCCTTGGCATAGGCGGGCGCGACCGCGATCGGGGTGCCGTCCGCACCGTCGACGACGATCGGCACCGGTTGCCAGCCGCTGCGCCCGCCGACGCTGCCCGATTCTTCGAGCGCCGCAAGAAAGGCGTGGCCGACGAACGGATTGGCAGTGCCGGCGCACGCATCCCATTGCGCAGCGGGGATGGCGGATACGCCGGGCACCAGGCGCGCGGTAAGCGAGGTCATCGCGCGCGAGATAGGATCGCGAAGCCCTTGATCAAAGGGCCGGGGCGACTTCCACGATCGCGTCGACCTCGACCGCGGCACCCAGCGGCAGCACCGGGACGCCGACCGCCGAGCGCGCGTGCTTGCCGGCATCGCCGAACAGCTTGACCATCAGTTCCGACGCGCCGTTCGCAACCTTGGGCTGGTCGGTGAAGTCGGCGGTCGAATTGACGAACACGCCCAGCTTCACGATCCGCGTCACGCGGCTCAGATTGCCACAATGCGCCTTGATTTGAGCGACCAGCATCAGCGCGCAGCGCTGCGCCGCATCCTGCCCGTCCTCCAGCGAAACGCCATCGCCGAGCCGCCCGGTCACGACCGCGCCGTCCTTGAACGGCAACTGGCCCGAGATGTGGAGCAGCCCGCCCGTCTCGACGACGGGGACGTAAGCGGCAACGGGGGCGGCGGCCTGCGGCAGCGTGAGGCCCAGCTCTTCGAGAGCGCGATCGATGCGGTCGGTCATGTCGCGCTGCTTGCCGCCTGCGCCCCGCCGCGGTCAAGCCTCCGCCGGCCTGCCTTCGTCGAAGCGGGCCGCGATCCAGTCCTGCGCGGTCGCCCAATCGTCGATCCGCGCATGGGCGTGCGGGGAGGGCGGGACGCCCGGCGCGAGCTGCGGCTCCGACACCATGTGCAACCGCCACACGCCCGGCGCGTGCTCCGCAACCGATTCGTGGTGATGTGGCAGGTCGTCGACGAAGACCGTGACGGGCGCGCCATATTCCTCGACCAGCCGTGCGACCGGTGTGCCCTTGCCGCCCTGATTGCACTCGACACGATGCGCGATTCCGTGCCCGGCGAGCTGGTCGATGCGATGCGTGCGGCAATGATCCTCGAGATTGGTGAGGATCACGATATCGGCGCGCTGCGCCAGCATCGCCAGCGCCTCGCCGGCGCCGGGCACCAGCGTCTGGCGGTGCATCTCGTCGGGGAAGAAGCCGCCGAGATAAGCGAACATCTCCTCACGGGACATTGGTTCGGCACTGCCGCGGCGTTTCATGCTCTTGGCGAGTTCCCAGCTGCCGATCGTGAAATCGATCTCGTGCACGGTTCCCAGCCAGTCGGCGAAATGCCGGACCATGTGCAGCAGCACCTCATCGCAATCGGAGATCAGCAGCGGCCGGGTCATTGTGTCTGCTCCAGCTTATGGCGCGCCGCCACCAACGATTCGGGGCTGTGCCCGATCGATTCGGCGCAGGCGATCAGATCGGGCTCATAGGCTTCAAGAAACGTGAGCGCCGCCGCGAGCACGGATGGATCTGCAAGGCATGCCCGCAGGTTATCGGGTGTAAGCCCCGTCGTGTCGAGAAACCGGCCGGCGCGTAATGGATCGTTAAGGATAAAGGTCAAGGCATCTAGCGCGCGTGCCACGGCATCATCAGCATTTGTGTCGTTGCGCACCATTATCTATCTTCGCCCTGTTGGGAGTGGTCGTCGCGTGGCAAAAAGGGTGCTCGTTGTCGAGGACAACGAACTCAATCTGAAGCTGTTCAGCGACCTGCTACGGGCGCATGGCTTCGTCGTGGAGCCGGTGCGTGACGGGCGCGAGGCGGTGGAGCGCGCGCGGGCCTTCGCCCCCGATCTGGTGGTGATGGACATCCAGATGCCGCACGTCACCGGGTACGAACTGCTGCTCCAGTTGAAGGCTGACGCCGCGCTGCGCCACATTCCGGTGATGGCGGTGACCGCCTATGCCGGGCGCGAGGATGAGGACCGGCTGCGCGCCGCCGGGGCAGACGCCTATGTGTCGAAGCCGATCACGCTGGCACGCTTCATGGCCGCCGTCACCGACCTCACCTGACCCGTCACGCGAAAAAGCCACCGGCGCAAGGCGCGGGCGGCTTTCGCAAGCACGAAGCAGACGGATCGCGTACGGTCCTGAATCCTGGCGTTCGCCGGGATGGTCGAACGATCGCTACGCGATGCGTGCGATCACTTGATCTTGGCTTCCTTGAACTCGACGTGCTTGCGCACGACGGGGTCGTACTTGTTGAAGCTCAGCTTCTCGGTCTTGGTGCGCGGGTTCTTCTTGGTGACATAGAAGAAGCCGGTATCGGCCGAGCTGACGAGCTTGATCTTGACGGTGGTCGGCTTTGCCATGACCAGTTCCTAGCGAATGAAAACGAAAAATGCGGCGAAGGCTTCTCCGCCGCGTCAGGCTGGGGCGCTTGGCCCATGTGGCGCGCGGAGTCAAGCATCGGTGGGGTTAAGCCCACGGTAACACGCGGCCCGCTACAAGGAGGACAAGAGGAGACAGCCGTCATGAGCAACGACGATATCATCACCGCCCGTGCCGAACTGACCCGCCGAATCGCCGCGATCGAATGGCGTGCCGGCCCGACGCAGCTCGCACCCGACATCGCGCGGATCGAGGCGCTGGCACGGCACCATCATCTGCCCGGCGCGATGGACGCCGCGAATCAGTTGCGGCTAGCGCTGGCGCGCGGAGAGCGGGGCGTGCCGGTGCATCGCCTGCTGCAATTGCTCGGGCAGGCGGTCGCCGCCGATCGCGCGGAGGCGCCACGCCGCGCCGCCTGAGGGCACAAGCGGGAGCCAAATCCCGCCCCGATCGTTTCGCTGCCGATACCTGATCCGTACGGAGCGTTACGTGACCGACACCAACCCTGCCCTCGAAACGCCGACCGGTCTGGCGCGCAACGATACGCGCACCGTCGCCGACGCGCTGAACGCAGCGCTGGCGGACAGCTACGCACTGTATCTGAAAACCAAGAACTTCCACTGGCATGTCAGCGGGCCGCACTTCCGCGACTATCACCTGCTGCTCGACGATCAGGCGGCGCAGATCCTCGGCGTGACCGATGCGATCGCCGAGCGTGTGCGCAAGACCGGCGGCACCACCTTGCGCTCGATCGGCGACATCTCGCGCCGGCAATCGATCAAGGACAATGATCGCGATTTCGTCCCCGCCGACGAGATGCTCGCCGAATTGCGCGACGACAATTTGACGCTGGTGGAGCAGTTTCGCGAGGTGAAGCGAGCGTCTGAGGAGGCCGGCGACAATGCCACCAGCGGGATCGTCGACGAGTGGACCGATCAGGCCGAGGAACGTGCCTGGTTCCTGTTCGAAGCCAGCCGCAAGGGCTGACACCCGGCCACGACAATCAACGGAGTCTCGTCATGCTGAAACTCGCCGTCATCTTCCTCATCGCCGGGCTCGTACTCGGTGCCCTCGGCTTCGGCGGGATCGGCGGCGCGTTCGTCGGCATCGCCAAGATCCTGTTCTTCATCGCGCTGGCGCTGTTCCTGATCTTCCTCGTGCTGGGGGTGGTCGCAGGCAAGAAGGTGAAGGACTCGGTCTGACATCGCGGGAAACAGGGCAGCCATCTTGCCCCAACCTGCGCGCGGGTGCATCACCGCGCGCAAGTTACGATCCCGAGGAGTTCCGATGCGTTTGCCCTTCGCCGCCGTCCTGTTGACCGCGATGACGACCTCTGCCGCCGTGCCGATCGCCGCCGCCGCGCAGACCCCCGCGCCGCTGCCCGCCACCAATCCGTTCGCGAAGCCGAGCACGCTCCCGTTCGAAGCGCCGCCGTTCGACCGGATCAAGGACACCGACTATCAGCCGGCGCTCGAGGCCGGGATGGCCGAGCAGCTCGCCGAGGTGAACAACATCGTCCGCGTCCGCTCGATGCCGACGTTCGACAATACGATCGCGGCGCTGGAGCGTTCGGGCCGGCTGCTGGAGCGTGCCGCGCTCGCCTTCTACGGCGTCAACGGCGCGAACACCAACGACGTGCTCCAGAAGACGCAGGAGGTGCTCGCGCCCAAGTTCGCGGCGCATCAGGACGCGATCCAGCTCAACCCGCAGCTCTTCGCGCGCGTCCGCACGCTGTACGACGCGCGGCAGACGCTGAAACTGACGCCCGAGCAATTGCAGGTGCTGACGCTGACCTATGAAAATATGGTCCGTGCCGGTGCCAAGCTGTCGCCCGCCGACAAGACGAAGCTGAGCGCGCTCAACGCGCAGCTCTCCACGCTGGAGACGGCGTTCCAGCAGAAGCTGCTCGCCGCCGCCAAGGCCGGCGCGCTGGTCGTCGATGACCGTGCCAAGCTGGCCGGGCTGTCAGAGGCGGAGATCGCCGCCGCCGCCGATGCCGCCAAGGAGCGCGGGCTGGCGGGCAAGTACGTCCTGAAGCTCCAGAACACCACCGAGCAGCCGGCGCTCGCCTCGCTGACGGATCGGTCGACGCGCGAGGCGCTGTTCAACGCCAGCTGGACGCGCGCCGAAAAGGGCGATGCGAACGACACGCGCGCGACGATCAGCCAGCTCGCCGAGTTGCGCGCGCAGAAGGCGAAGCTGCTCGGCTTCGCGACCTGGGCCGATTACGTGCTGTCCGACCAGATGGCGAAGAACCCGACCACCGCACTCGGCTTCATGCAGCAGCTCGGCAAGCCGGTCGGCGCCGAACAGCGCCGCGAGGCAGCCGAATTGCAGCAGCAGATCAAGGCCGAGGGCGGCAACTTCCAGCTCAAGCCGTGGGATTGGGATCTCTATTCGGAGAAGCTGCGCAAGGCGAAGTACGACCTGAACCAGGACGAGCTGAAGCCGTATTTCGAGATCAACAAGGTGCTGACCGACGGCGTCTTCTATGCCGCCAACCAGCTGTACGGCATCACCTTCAAGCGCCGCACCGACATTCCCGTCTATCAGCCGGACGTGATGGTCTATGAGGTGTCGGAGGAGAACGGTACGCCGATCGGGCTGATGTATTTCGACTATTGGAAGCGCGACAACAAGAACGGCGGCGCGTGGATGTCGAACTTCGTCAACCAGTCGAAGCTGCTCGGCACCAAGCCGGTGATCTACAACGTCGGCAATTTCACCAAGCCGGCGGCAGGGCAGCCAGCGCTGATCACCTTCGACGACGTGACGACGATGTTCCACGAGTTCGGCCATGCACTGCATGGGCTGTTCGCGAACCAGACCTATCCGTCGGTATCGGGCACCAACACCGCGCGCGACTTCGTCGAGTTCCCGTCGCAGTTCAACGAGCATTGGGCGCTCGATCCCAAGGTGCTGCCGCATTATGCGGTCAATCGCGAGGGGCAGGTGATCCCGCCCGCGCTGGTCGCCAAGATCAAGCGTGCCGCGACGTTCAACACCGGCAGCAGCTTCGGGCAGGCGCTGGCGGCGGCGGAGCTGGACATGAGCTGGCATTCGCTGCCGGCGAGCGCCGGGCGGCAGGACGTCAATGTCTTCGAGCCGAAGGCGCTGGCGGCGACCGGGCTCGACACCGACGACGTGCCGCCGCGCTACCGGTCGAGCTATTTCCTCCACATCTGGGGGAATGGCTATTCGGCGGGCTATTACGCCTATCAGTGGACCAAGATGCTCGACGCGAACGCTTATGCATGGTTCGAGAATCACGGCGGGCTGACGCGCGCCAACGGGCAACGCTTCCGCGACATGATCCTGTCGAAGGGCCACACCGAGGATTATGCGCCGATGTTCCGCGCCTTCAACGGCAAGGACCCGGAAGTCGGGCCGCTGCTCCACGATCTGGGGCTGAACGCCGACGGGAGCCGCGTTGCGGCGGAATAACCCGCGATCTTCTGGACCCCGGCGACGGCCGGGGTCCAGGTACGGAACGATCGTAACGGCGCGCCGTGCTCCGTTACTCCGGCCTTCCCAACTGGGCTCCGGCCTTCGCCGGGGTACAGAAGCCTACGCCAGCAAGTCGCGCGTCTCGGGGTGTTTTTCTATATACGCCCGAACAAACGGGCATTGCGGCACCACCTTGAGCCCGCGGTCGCGCACGATGTCGAGCGCGCCGCGGATCAGCTTGCTGCCGACACCGCGACCCTCGATCTCGGGTGGCACGACGGTGTGCGTGAAGACGATCGTCGCGCCTTCCAGCTGATAGGCCGCAACCGCGCGCTGGCCATCCACCTCGAGCGTAAACTCCTGCTCTGAGCGCTGATCCTTTACCCGCTCCACGCTCATCGCGCTGCCGCCGGCAGCTCGGGCGGGGCGTCGATGCCCTTGGCGGCGGGCGCGATCGGGCGGGGCTTGTCGGCCTGACTCTCGGTGTCAGGGGCGCGGCGCTCGCACGCCGACAGCGCGGTCGCCGCCGCAAAGGTGAACAGGGCCAGATTGGGGCGCACGCGCATCGCGATCTTTCGGCAAGCTTATGGTTCGCGCATTACGCGCCAGCGTCGTCCGCCGTTCCCACCCCCGGTTGCGGAAGCCGCCCCGCGCGCCTAGGTGCGCCCTTGCACATGGCGCGCGATCCGCTTCCCGACCTCCACCGCATCTTCGGCTTTCCTGCGTTCCGCGGCGTGCAGGAGCAGGTGGTGACGCGCGTGCTGGCCGGTGAGCGGACGCTGGCGGTGATGCCGACCGGTGCGGGCAAGTCGCTCTGCTACCAACTGCCCTCGGCGATGCTGGAGGGGACGTGCGTCGTCGTCAGCCCGCTGATCGCGCTGATGCACGACCAACTGCGCGCCGCGACGGCAGTCGGCCTACGCGCCGCGACGCTGACCAGCGTCGACGAGAACAAGGCCGAGACGCGCGGGCGCTACCTCGATGGCGAGCTGGACCTGCTGTACGTCGCGCCCGAACGCGCCTCGACCGCAGACTTTCGTGATCTGCTGACGCGCGGCCGGCCGGCGCTGTTCGCGATCGACGAGGCGCATTGCGTCAGCGAATGGGGGCACGACTTCCGCCCCGACTATCGCCTGTTACGCCCGCTGCTCGACACGTTCGCGGACGTGCCGCGGCTCGCGCTGACCGCGACTGCCGACGCGCATACCCGCGCGGACATCCTCGAACAGCTCGGCATCCCGCACGAGGGGATGATCGTCGCCGGCTTCGATCGCCCGAACATTCGCTATACGATCCGCCCCAAGGACAACAGCACGCGCCAGATCGCCGACGTCGTGCGCGACACGCCCGGACCCGGCATTGTCTACGTCCAGACCCGCGCCGCGACCGAGAAGATGGCCGCGCAGCTGACGCAGATCACCGGTCGCCCGGTGCGCGCGTACCACGCCGGGCTCGATCCGGCGGTGCGCGCGAAGAACCAGGCCGATTTCGTCGCGTCCGAGGACATGGTGATGTGCGCGACGGTCGCGTTCGGGATGGGGATCGACAAGCCCGACGTCCGCTTCGTCGCGCATGCCGGGCTGCCCAAGTCGATCGAGGCCTATTATCAGGAGACCGGCCGCGCCGGGCGCGATGGCGATCCGGCGGTCGCGCATCTGTTCTGGGGCGCGGAGGATTTCGCGCGCGCGCGCCAGCGGATCGGCGAGGTCGAGCCGCAGCGCCAGCCCGGCGAGCGCCAGCGGCTGGCAGCGCTGGGCGCTTTGGTCGAGACTGCCGGGTGCCGCCGCGCGATCCTGCTGCGTCACTTCGGCGAGCATCCGCCCGAGACGTGCGGCAATTGCGACAATTGCCTGTCGCCTCCTGCGGCGATCGACGCGACCGAGACCGCGCGCAAATATCTGTCGGCGGTGTTCCGCACCGGGCAGATGTTCGGCGCGACCTACATCGAGGAAGTGCTGACCGGAAAGTCGAGCGAGCGCAGCCTGATGAACGGGCATGAGGCGCTGTCGGTGTGGAACATCGTCGACGGCACCGAGGTCGCGATGCTCAAGCCGGTCGGGCGCGCGCTGCTGCTCAAGGATGCGCTGCGCACCAATCCGCACGGTGGGCTGGAGTTCGGCCCGGCGGCGCGGGCGCTGCTGAAAGGTGAGGCGACGCTGGCGCTGGTCGAACCGCCCAAGCGTGAGCGGCGGCGGCGTGGCGCCGGAGCGGCGGACAATCCGGTCGACGATCCGCTGTTCGAGGCGTTGCGCGCCACCCGTCGCGAACTGGCCAAGGAGGCGGGCGTACCGCCGTACGTCATCTTCCACGATTCGGCGCTGCGCGAGATGGTGGCGCTGCGCCCGACCTCGCTCGCCGCGCTGGGGCGGATCGCCGGGATCGGGCAGCGCAAGCTCGACGCTTATGGTCAGGCGTTCCTCGACACGTTGCGTGCGCACGGCTGACGTTTCCGGCTGACGACCGGGCCGCGATTGGCTACGGAAGCGCGATGCTTCGCCCTCTCGATCCGACGATCGCGGTCGCTCCGCAGATCAGCCCCGATGATGTCCCCGCGATCGCCGCCGCCGGTTATGTCGCGATCGTCAACAACCGCCCGGATGGCGAGGAGCCCGGCCAGCCCGATGGCGACGCGATCCGCGTCGCGGCCGAGGCGGCGGGGCTCGCCTATACCGCGATCCCGATCACCCATGCCGGCTTTTCGCGCCCGCAGGTCGATGCGATGCGCGACGCGCTGGCGGCGGCGAACGGGCCGGTGCTGGCCTATTGCCGCTCGGGCACGCGCTCCTGCAACCTCTGGGCGCTCGCGCGCGCCGCGCAGGGCGACGATGCGGAGGCATTGACCGCCAAGGCCGTACAGGCCGGCTACGACCTGCGTGGTCTGCGCCCGGCGATGGACGCGGTTGCGCACGCGGGCTGAGGCCGGTGCGACTGGCGGCGCTGCTCGGCCTTGGCCGCCCGGAGCGCTTGATCCATACGATCGATGAGGCGATCGAGGCGGTGGCGGAGGCCATGCCCGGCTTCGTGGCATTCGATGCCGCGATCGGCGACGATGGCCGCGCCGCGCTGACGATCGATGCGACCGGGCGGCTCGGGCTTGTCGTCGCGCGCGGCGCGCGGGTGCGCGGGCGTGAGGTGCAATGGCCGATGCTGCGCCAGATCGACGGCGGGATCGTGATCGAAACGCGCGACCGGCGCTTCGGCGCGGTGGTGCTCAACCGGCTGACCGCGGTCGACATCCGCCGGCTGGGGATGCCGCCGCTGCCCCAACGCGAGCCGGCCGAGATCGTGTACGAGCCCGCGGCGGCGTAGCGGCGATCATTTCGTCATTCCCGCGCAGGCGGAAATCCAGAACTTCTGACGTCGCGACTCTTGCGAGCACCTGCGCGGCTGAGTCCCCGCCTGCGCGGGGATGACGGCGGCGGCGAGGGGCTCCCGGTCTACTTCCCCGCCGCCTCGCGCGCCGCCTGCCGATCGCGATAGAATTGCTGGACCACCGCCCAGCCTTCCGCCGCGCTTTCGACATAGCGGAAGATGCCGAGATCGCGCTCCGACACCACGCCTTCCTCGACCAACGCCTCGAAGTTGATGACGCGCTCCCAGAACTCGCGCCCGAACAGCAGCACCGGGATCGGCTCGACCTTGCCGGTCTGGATCAGCGTCAGCAGCTCGAACAATTCGTCGAACGTCCCGAACCCGCCCGGGAACGCGGCCAGCGCGCGCGCGTGAAGCAGGAAGTGCATCTTGCGCAGCGCAAAATAGTGGAATTGCGTCGAAAGCGCCGGGGTGACGTAGGGGTTGGGCGCCTGTTCGTGCGGCAGGACGATGTTCAGCCCGATCGATTCGGCATGGACATCCGCCGCGCCACGATTGGCCGCCTCCATGATCGAAGGACCGCCGCCCGAACAGACCACGAAATGCCGCTTCCCCGCCTCGTCGCGAGGAAAGTTCGAGCAGAGCTGCGCCAGCTCGCGCGCCATGTCGTAATATTTGCTCTTGTCGACCAGACGCTGCGCGATCTTGCGGCTCTTCTCGTCGGTGGCGAGGTCGAGCAGCGCCTGCGCCTTGGCCGGCTCGGGAATTCGCGCTGAGCCGTAGAAGACGAACGTCGAGCCGATGTGCGCTTCCTCGAAGATCAACTGCGTCTTGAGCAGTTCGAGCTGGAAGCGGACCGGGCGGAGATCCTCGCGCAGCAGGAAGTCCATGTCCTGAAAGGCGAGCCGATAGGCCGGGCTCTCGGTCTGCGGGGTGGAGACGTTGGTCTTGGCGACCTCGGCATCCTGCTTGGCACGCGGAAAGACGCGGCTCGGTACTCTGGTATCACTCATTTATCGTGAGATAGAACGCCACTGTGACACTCGCAAGATTAGCGGCAGAAGCGCGCGCTATCGTCCTCCAGATGCAGATGATCGCGATGCACCGCATTGTAATCGGGCGATAGCACCGTTCCGAAGCGCCGGCACGCCGAGGTGTGGACGACCTTGAGGAACTCCCGCACCGCCGGATCGGAAGAGTTCCAGTCGCGCAGGATCGAGATGCGTCGCCCGTCCTTCAGCTCGAACGCGCCAATGTCGATTGCGTTGGCGATCGCGTGGCCCGAACGGCGCGCCGGGCCGCGGGTGCCGACGGTGTTGCGGCAGGCATAGCTGCCCATGCTGACGACGCGCGACAGTTCAGACCCGAGAATCTGATAGGCGGCGGGGGCGACGCCGTTGCGCGCCCACCCGGCATAGGCGCGCGCCGCGCCGCAGCGCACCGCGCCCAGGTTGGCGGTCGGCACGCCGATATCGAGCAGCTTGACCGTTCCCGTCAGCCCGCACCCGCCTCCGAAATCCTTGTCGGGCAGCGGCTGGAAATCGACCCCCAGCGCGCGCAAGTCGGCGAGACACTGGCGCGTCTCGCGCGCGGAGGGCAGCTCGACGCGGGCGCGTTGCGTCGGCACGGCGGGTCGCTCGGTGCGCCCGCAGCCGGCGAGCGCGAGCGCCACCACCAACGCCCTGCCGGACCGGCACTCACGCACACTCGCCTTCCGCATCGCGCCGGTGTGCGCCACGCCGCCGCTGCCGACAAGGGTGGGAGGACGAAGGGACTCGGCGGTACGACGACCCGAGCAATCCATGTTGCCAGATCGCGAACCCGCCGCTAGGGCCATCGACGGGCCACGCGGTCCCAACGCCGCGCGTGCTCTCTGTAAGGAGAGACAGACATGACTGATTCGACTGCCGCCGACGCTACCCTTGCGCCGACGAAGCCCGCCACCAAGCCGGCGCGTCCGCATTTCTCGTCCGGCCCGTGCGCCAAGCCCCCGGGCTATGATCCCGCCAAGCTCGCGACCGACGTCCTCGGACGTTCGCACCGCTCGAAGCTCGGCAAGCAGCGGCTGCAATATTGCATCGACCTGATGCGCGAATCGCTTAACCTGCCCGACACGCACCGCATCGGCATCGTCCCCGGTTCCGACACCGGCGCGTATGAGATGGCGATGTGGACGATGCTCGGCGCGCGCCCTGTCACCGCGCTGGCATGGGAAAGCTTCGGCGAGGGCTGGGTGACCGACGCGGTCAAGCAGCTGAAGATCGACCCGACCGTCATTCGCGCCGATTACGGGCAGCTGCCCGATTTGCAGCAGATCGACTGGTCGAACGACGTGCTGTTCACCTGGAACGGCACCACCAGCGGCGTGCGCGTGCCGAACGGCGACTGGATCCCCGACGACCGCGCCGGGCTGAGCTTCGCCGATGCGACCAGCGGCGTGTTCGCCTACGACCTGCCGTGGGACAAGATCGACGTCGCGACGTTCAGCTGGCAGAAGGTGCTGGGCGGCGAGGGCGGGCACGGCGTGCTGATCCTCGGTCCGCGCGCGGTCGAGCGGCTGGAAAGCTATACCCCGGCGTGGCCGCTCCCCAAGGTGTTCCGCCTCGTCTCCAAGGGCAAGCTCGCCGAGGGCGTGTTCAAGGGCGAGACGATCAACACGCCGTCGATGCTGGCGGTCGAGGATGCGATCTGGGCGCTCGAGTGGGCCAAGGGGCTCGGCAAGGGTGGGCTGATCGCGCGCTCCGACGCGAACGCCGCCGCGCTCGACCGGATCGTCGCCGAGCGCGACTGGCTCGGGCATCTCGCCGAAGACGAAGCCTCGCGCTCGAAGACCAGCGTGTGCCTGACCGTCGAGGGCGCCGACGCGGACTTCATCAAGAAGTTCGCCGCGCTGCTCGAAAAGGAAGACGCCGCCTATGACGTCGCGGGCTATCGCGACGCGCCCGCCGGGCTGCGCATCTGGTGCGGCGCCACCGTCGACACCGCCGATATCGAGGCGCTCGGGCCATGGCTCGACTGGGCCTACGCGACCGCGAAGGCGGCCTGATCCTTTACTTCGTCATTCCTGCGAAGGTGGGAATCCAGACACGCAGGTCGTCGATAGAGCCGCAACGTCAGAGGTTCTGGATCCCCGCCTTCGCGGGGATGACGGCCGTTTCCGAAAGGGAATGCACATGCCCAAGGTACTGATTTCCGACAAGATGGACCCGCGCGCTGCCGAGATCTTCCGCGAACGCGGGGTCGAGGTCGACGTGATCACCGGCAAGACCCCCGACGAGCTGAAGGCGATCATCGGCGACTATGACGGGCTCGCGATCCGCAGCTCGACCAAGGTCACCAAGGAGATCCTCGAACACGCCACCAACCTGAAGGTCGTCGGCCGCGCCGGGATCGGCGTCGACAATGTCGACATCCCCGCCGCCTCCGCCAAGGGCGTGGTCGTGATGAACACGCCGTTCGGCAATTCAATCACCACCGCCGAACACGCGATCGCGCTGATGTTCGCGCTCGCACGCCAGCTGCCCGAGGCCGATGCCTCGACGCAGGCCGGCAAGTGGGAGAAGAACCGCTTCATGGGTGTCGAGGTCACCGGCAAGACGCTGGGGCTGATCGGCGCGGGCAACATTGGCTCGATCGTTGCCGATCGCGCGCTGGGGCTGAAGATGAAGGTCGTCGCCTTCGACCCGTTCCTGACCGAGGAGCGTGCGGTCGAATTGGGCGTGACCAAGGTGACGCTCGACGAACTGCTGGCGCGCGCCGACTTCATCACGCTGCACACGCCGCTCACCGACCAGACCCGCAACATCCTGTCGGCCGAGAACCTCGCCAAGACCAAGAAGGGCGTGCGGATCGTCAATTGCGCGCGCGGCGGGCTGATCGACGAGGCGGCGCTCAAGGAAGGGCTCGATTCGGGGCATATCGCGGGCGCGGCGCTCGACGTGTTCGTGCAGGAGCCGGCCAAGGAAAGCCCGCTGTTCGGCACCCCCAACTTCGTCTCCACCCCGCATCTCGGCGCGTCGACCACCGAGGCGCAGGTCAACGTCGCGATCCAGGTCGCCGAGCAGATGGCCGATTATCTGGTCTCGGGCGGCGTCACCAACGCGCTCAACGTCCCGAGCCTGTCGGCCGAGGAAGCGCCGAAGCTGCGCCCCTACATGGGGCTGGCGGAGAAGCTCGGCTCGCTGGTCGGGCAGCTCGCGACCGGCGCGATCGACCGCGTGTCGATCCACCGCGAGGGCGCGGCGGCGGACCTCAATCCCAAGCCGCTGACCAGCGCGGTGCTGACCGGCTTCCTGCGCCAGCAGACCGACACGGTGAACATGGTCAATGCGCCCGTACTGGCGCGCGACCGCGGCATGGAAGTGCGCGAGATCCGCACCGAGCGCGAGGGCGATTACCACACGCTGCTGCGCGTCGCGGTCCGCACCGCCGACGGCGAGCGCTCGGTGGCGGGCACGTTGTTCGGCGACAGCGCGCCGCGGCTGGTCGAGCTGTTCGGGATCAAGGTCGAGGCCGACCTGACCGGCGCGATGCTGTACGTCGTCAACGAGGACGCGCCGGGCTTCATCGGCCGGATCGGCACGCTGCTGGGTGAGGCCGGGGTCAACATCGGCACCTTCCACCTCGGTCGTCGCGAGGCGGGCGGCGAGGCGGTGCTGCTGCTGTCGGTCGACCAGCCGGTCGATGCGGCGCTGCTCGCACAGGTCAAGGCGCTGCCGGGCGTGAAGACCGCGATGGGGCTGTCGTTCTGAAACAGTTGTCAGCCCTCTGTCCGCGCGGCAGAGGGCTGGCATGACCGCGCTTCTGCCCGAAGGTCTTCGTGACCGCCTGCCGCCCTTCGCCGATGCCGCCGCCGCGATCGAGGCGCGGGTGCTCGCCGCGATCGGTGCGCATGGCTATGAGCGCGTCGATCCGCCGCTCGCCGAATTCGCCGACGGGCTCGGCACGCGGCTGAAGGCGGGGGCGCTGCATGATGCGGTGCGCTTCGTCGATCCGGTGTCGCAGCGGACGCTGGCGATCCGCCCCGACCTGACCGCGCAGGTCGCGCGGATCGCCGCGACGCGGATGGGGCACCACCCGCGCCCGGTTCGGCTGAGCTATGCCGGCGCGGTGCTCAAGCTGCGCGCCAGCCAATTGTCGCCGGCGCGCGAGACGCGACAGATCGGCGCGGAACTGTTCGGGCTCGACTCGGTCGCCGCCGCGCAGGAGGTCGTCACCGTCGCGATCGACGCGCTGGAGGCGGCGGGGGTGACGCACGGGTCGATCGACTTCACGCTCCCCGATCTCGTCGATATGCTCGCCGCCGGGCCGTTGCCGATCGCGCCCGAGGCGCTGGACGTGCTCCGCCAGCGGCTGGACGCCAAGGATGCGGGCGGGGTCGCGGCGATCGCACCCGACTATCTTCCACTGATCGAAGCCGCCGGCCCGTTCGATCAGGCGCTGGCCCGGCTGCGCGCGTTCGATCGCGCGGGCGTGCTGGCGACGCGGCTCGATGGACTGGCGGCGATTGCCGCGGCGGTCGGCGACCGTGTGGCGATGACGCTCGACCCGACCGAGCGGCATGGCTTCGAATATCAGACGTGGCTCGGCTTCTCGCTGTTCGCTGGCGGGTCGGGGACGGAAATCGGGCGCGGCGGCACCTATACGGTCGTTCATGAAGGCGGCGCCGAGGAAGCAGCGACCGGCTTCTCGCTCTATGCCGACCGCTTGCTCGGCGATCCGCCGGTGCACGACCGCCGCCGGCTGTTCCTCCCGCTCGGCACGCCGACGGGCGAGGCGGCGCGGCTGCGCGCGGCAGGCTGGGTGACGGTCGCGGCACTGACGGCGGGCGACACGCCCGAGGCGCAGGTCTGCACGCATCTGTATTCGGACGGGGACGCGCGGGCGTTGTAGGCCAAGAAGCGGCGGTGTTCCGCGCGTTTTTGAATGCTTGACGAGGCCGGGCATGACGTCGTGGTTGCCTTCCACGGTTGACCCGCTCCCGCCCGCCCGCTACCCGCGCCACCGACATTCCTGAACCGCCCGCGTGCCGAGTCCTGTCGAAGGGCGCGCGGGTTCGCAGCGGCAGGCGGGGAATCGCATCCATGGCAAATGTGGCAGTCATCGGCGCGCAATGGGGCGACGAGGGCAAGGGCAAGATCGTCGACTGGCTGGCGGAGCGCGCCGACATGGTCGTCCGCTTCCAGGGCGGGCACAACGCCGGGCATACGTTGGTGGTCGGCGAGAACGTCTACAAGCTCTCGCTGCTCCCCTCGGGGATCGTGCGCGGCACGCCGTCGGTGATCGGCAACGGCGTGGTGCTCGATCCGTGGGCGCTAAAGGCGGAGATCGAGCGGCTGGGCGCACAGGGCGTCATTGCCACGCCCGAGACGCTGCGCATCGCCGACAATTGCGCGCTGATCCTGCCCTTCCACCGCGATCTCGACGGGTTGCGCGAGGATGCGAGCGGCGCGGGCAAGATCGGCACCACGCGGCGCGGGATCGGCCCCGCCTATGAGGACAAGGTCGGCCGCCGCGCGATCCGCGTCTGCGATCTGGCGCATCTCGACGATCTCGGGCCGCAGCTCGACCGGCTGACCGCGCATCACGACGCGTTGCGCGCCGGGTTCGGCGAGTCGCCGATCGACCGCGATGCTTTGGTCGCCGAGCTGCGCGCGATCGCGGACTTCGTGCTCCAGTTCGCGCGGCCGGTATGGCGCGACCTGAACCTCGCCAAGGAAGCCGGCAAGCGTATCCTGTTCGAAGGCGCGCAGGGCGTGCTGCTCGACATCGACCATGGCACCTACCCGTTCGTCACCTCGTCGAACACGATCGCGGGCAGCGCGGCGGGCGGCTCGGGGCTCGGACCGGCGGCGGTCGGCTTCGTGCTGGGGATCGCCAAGGCGTACACTACGCGCGTCGGTTCGGGGCCGTTCCCGACCGAGCTGGAGGACGAAACCGGCGAGCGGCTCGGCACGCGCGGGCATGAGTTCGGCACCGTCACCGGTCGCAAGCGCCGCTGTGGCTGGTTCGACGCGGTGCTGGTGCGGCAATCGGCGGCGGTGGGCGGGATCACCGGGATCGCGCTGACCAAGATCGACGTGCTCGACGGGTTCGAGGAAGTGAAGATCTGCACCGGCTACCGGCTGCGCGGCGAGGTGATCGATTATTACCCGGCCCACGCGGCGGATCAGGCGCTGGTCGAGCCGGTCTACGAAACGATGCCGGGCTGGCAGGAGTCGACGGCGGGCGCGCGGAGCTGGGCCGATCTGCCCGCGCAGGCGATCAAGTACATTCGCCGCGTCGAGGAATTGATCCGCTGCCCGGTGGCACTGGTGTCGACCAGCCCGGAGCGCGCCGACACGATCCTCGTGCGCGATCCGTTCGCGGATTGAGGAATTACAAACGGCGACGAAAGCACGCTTCCGTCGCCGTTTGCTTGAGCTGTCTTCCCGGGCCGTGCCCGGGCAGACGAGGAGACGCTTAGTTGCGCGGCCCCGGCTGGGTAGCGGTGCCCGCGGCGCCGCCCTGCGGCAGCTGGTCCGGCGGGGTGTTCGTGGCCTCGGTCGGCTGCCCCTGCTGCGGCTGGCCCATCGTCGTGCGCGAGTTAGTCACCGCGTCCGGGCCGGTCGTCGTCGTGCTGTTGGTTCGCGCACGGCGCGACGAGCGCATCTTCGTCGTGGTGGTGCGATCGGTCGAGGTGCTCGGCATCGTCGTCTGCGGCGATGTTGTCATCGGGTCCATCGTGGAGCCGCCCATCGTGCCACCGGGCTGCTGACCCATGGTCCCGCCCATCGTGCCACCGGGCTGCATCGTGCCACCCATCGTTCCGCCGGTCTGGCCCATCGTGCCTCCGGCGCCGGTCGTCTGCGCCACTGCGGCAACGGGAAGCAACAGGGCAGCGGCGGTCATCGCGATATAGGTACGCATCGAACCTCTCCTTATGTGGAATGGCTCGTCAACGATGCGCGAACGCCGAACGTTCCTGACAATCGGCGGAGGTCGCCTAGTTGATGCCACACTGGGCGCGATGGAGCAACGCCTGGTCGGCCAGTACCAGCGCGACCATCGCCTCCACCACCGGCACGCCGCGGATGCCGACGCATGGGTCGTGCCGGCCCTTGGTCATCACCTCGGTCGCGATGCCGTCGCGGGTGATGCTGGGAACGGGCGTGAGGATCGAGCTGGTCGGTTTGAACGCGACACGCACGCGCACCGGCTGCCCGGTCGCGATCCCGCCCGCGATCCCGCCGGCATGGTTGGCGAGGAAGTCGGGCGTGCCGTCCGCGCCGGGGCGCATCGGATCGGCGTTCTGCTCGCCCGACAGCGCCGCCGCCGCGAAACCGTCGCCGATCTCGACGCCCTTGACCGCATTGATCGACATGCACGCGGCGGCCAGTTCGCTGTCGAGCTTGGCATAGAGCGGCGCGCCCCAGCCCGCCGGCACCCCGGTCGCCTCGCACGCGATGACCGCGCCCAGCGACGAGCCGGCCTTGCGTGCGGCGTCCATCTTCGCTTCCCAGCGCGCGACGGCACCGGCATCGGGGCAGAAGAACGGGTTGGCATCGATCTGCGCATCGTCGAACGCGGCATAGTCGATCGCGTCGCCGCCGATCGCCTCGACCCACGCGCGGATGCGGACCTGCGGCACCACCGCGCGCGCCACCGCCCCCGCCGCGACCCGCGCCGCGGTCTCGCGCGCCGACGAGCGCCCGCCACCGCGATAGTCGCGGAAGCCGTATTTGGCGTCATAGGCGTAATCAGCATGGCCGGGGCGATAGGCCTGCGCGATCGCCGAATAATCCTTCGAGCGCTGGTCGACATTCTCGATCATCAGGCTGATCGGCGTGCCGGTGGTGCGGCCCTCGAACACACCCGAGAGGATGCGGACCTGATCGGGCTCCTGCCGCTGCGTCGTGAAGCGCGACTGGCCGGGGCGGCGGCGGTCGAGCCACGGCTGGATATCGGCCTCGGTCAGCGCGATCCCCGGCGGGCACCCGTCGACCACCGCGCCGAGCGCCGGTCCGTGGCTCTCGCCCCAGGTGGTCAAACGGAAGACGCGGCCGAAGGTGTTGAAGCTCATGGAGGCGCGCTTTGCCAGAAGCGCGGGGCGGGGGACAGACCCTCTCCCGTCATTCCCCCGCACCCTCCCGTCATTCCCGCAAAGGCGGGAATCCAGACGCGCAGGTCTATCGATAAGAGCGAAACGTCGGAGGTTCTGGATTCCCGCCTACGCGGGAATGACGGAGCGGCGGGTCAGGTCACCAGCTTCTTCAGCCCGGCCAGCGTATCCGCCTCCGCCGCGGGCTTGTCGGTCCTGATCCGGGCGATCCGTGGGAAGCGCATCGCCAGCCCGGACTTGTGCCGCTTCGATTCGTGGATCGAATCGAACGCGATTTCCAGCACCAGCGTCTTCTCGACCTCACGCACCGGGCCGAAGCGGTTGAGCGTATGCTGGCGCACGAAGCGGTCGAGCTGCGCGATCTCCTGGTCGGTGATCCCCTGATAGGCCTTGCCGACCGGCAGCAGCTCGCCGTCCTCGGTCCAGCAGCCGAAGGTATAATCGCTGTACCAGCTCGACCGCCGGCCGTTGCCGCGCTGCGCGTACATCATCACGCAATCGGCGGTCAGCGGATCGCGCTTCCATTTGTACCACAGCCCGGTGCGCCGCCCCGCCACATAGGGCGAATCGCGGCGCTTGAGCATCATGCCCTCGATCGCCGCATCGCGCGCGCCGGAGCGGATGCCCTCAAGCGCCGTAAAGTCGTCCGCTTCGATGACGCGGCTGAGATCGAAGCGCTCGGGGTCGAGCCGCGCGGCGAACGCCTCCAGCCGCACACGCCGCTCGGTCCATGGCAGCGCGCGCAGATCCTCGGCGCCGTCGAACAATATGTCGTAGAGCCGCACGAACGCGGGTGCCTCCGCCAGCATCTTCGCCGACACGACCTTGCGCCCGAGCCGCTGTTGCAGCGCGTTGAAACTCGCCGCCTCGCCGCCCTGAAAGTCGCCCTTCACCATCAACTCGCCATCGACAACGCCATGTGTCGCGAACGCGGCGGCGACATCGGGAAAGGCGCGCGTCACATCGTCGCCGGTGCGGCTGTAGAGCCGCGTCTCACCCGCGACGTGAACCAGCTGGACGCGGATGCCGTCCCACTTCCATTCCGCCGCATAGTCCGCGAGATCGACGCGCAAATCCTCCAGCGGATGCGCCAGCATGAACGGGCGGAAAACCGGCACATCGGCGGCGGTGGGCTGGGCGCCGGTGCCCTCTGCCCAGGCAAACAGCGTCGGGTAGGGCGGCTCCAGCCCGTGCCAGACTTCCTCGACCGCCTCGACGTCGAGCCCGAACGCATCCGCCAGCGCCTGTTTGGCGAGCCGCGACGACACCCCGACGCGCAAGCCCCCGGTCGCCATCTTGAGCAACGCAAAACGCTCCTCGGCGTCCGACTGGTCGAGCATCGCGGCAAGCGCTGCCGGTGCATCCGAGCGCGAGAGATGCGCGAGCCGGTCGACGACGTTCGCGACCGTCAGCGGCGCGGCAGTTTCCGGCGGGTGATCGGGTTCCGGCCACAGCAGCGCTACCGTTTCGGCGGTATCGCCGACATAGTCGCGGCTCATCCGGAACAGCACCGGATCGACCCGCGACTCGACCAGCGCGCGAATCACCGCCGGCTTGACCCCGGGCAGGTCGAGCTCGCCGGTCAGCGCCGCCATCGCCCAGCCGCGATCGGGATCGGGCGTCTCGCGCAGATAATCACCGATCAGCTTGAGCTTGGCATTGCGCGAGCGGGTGTAGATCAATGCGTCGAGCAGGGCGGCGAAGGCGTGCACGTCAGAAGATGCCGAGGAATTTCTTGCGCTTGGCCCCCTCGACCTTGCCGTCGCCGACGTCCTTGCGCGGCTTGCCATCCTTGTCGCGTTGCGCGGCGGCAGGCTTGGCGGCGAGCACCGGTCCGCATTGTGCCGCCTTGGCATCGCCCGGATCGACGAACGCCAGCAGTGCGGCGACCGGAGTCGCGACGATCGCCAGCCCCAGCCCCGCCCCGGCGCGTGCCACGAGCTGCGGCGAGATCACGTTGAGCGACGGCGACGCAAAATATCCGCTGATCCCGACCGGCGACTGGCCGGAAAACAGGCTGAACTTCTTGGCGTCGGCGCGGAAGGCGAGATCGAGCGCCTCGCTCCTGAAGCTGAAGCCGCCGTTGCCGAGGATCACGTTCTTCCTGGTGTCGATCAGGATCGGGTCGGTCGCCGCGACCCCATTGCGGACGGTGAAGGCGACCAGCCCGCAATTGATCTGCACTGGCTCCTTCAGCTCCTGCTCGAACATCTTCTGGATGAACACGCCGAGGTCGATCTCGGCGAGCTGGACGTTGCGGGTCCACAGACTGCCGTTCGGGATCACGAAGGCGATGCGGCCATTGGCGGTCGAGAGCGAATCATGGATCGTATCGCCGCGTCCCTTCAACTCGATGCGCCCGCGGATCGTGCCGCTCGTCCCCGACTCAGCGACGCCATAACCGGCAAGCAATTGTCCTAATGGTGTGGGCGCAAGCCGCACGTCATAGCTGACTGCGCTGGGCCGCTGGCGCGTGTCGAACACGCTGTCGGTGGCGAGCTTGCCGCGCGCCATCGTCATCGTCAGCGGCGACAGCGCCAGCCGTCCGCGCTCAAGATCGAGCTTCAGGTCGATGTCGGCGATCGGCAGCCGCTTCGACCGGACGCGATCGATATGCCATATCAGATCGGCGTCGAAGCGCTGCATCGTCGCGATCGGCAGTGCGGCGTCGGGCAGGATGCGCGCAGGCGCGGCACCGGTCGCGGCGGCGGCGGCGATCGCGCCCTTGGTCGCGACGATGTCCGGGTTGAAGCCGATGAACGGCGCGGCATCGATGATGTCGAGCTGGCGAGTGGTCAGTTGCGAATCGAGGTGGAGCCGCTCGCGGTTGGCGATCGTCAGCTGCCCGCGCACGTCGCTGTCGCCGAACGTGCCGCGCAGATGCGTGAAGCGATATTCCGGTCCGCTCTGCACGAGTTGCGCGCGCAGCCGGTAGGTGCGCGTGTTCGGGATCGCCACGCCGATGATGTCGAGCAACGTCGCAAGATTGCGCCCGCGTGCCTGAACCGCCAGCGGCACGTCCTCGAACGCCGCGATGCTCGGCAGTGTCCCCGCCACGTCGATGACGTTCCCCGCCGCCCGCGCACGCATCACCAGCTCGTTCTTGCCGCGCGCGACGGTGGCGTCGGGCGACAGCAGACGCGCGACGACGGTGAACGGCGTGCCGCGCAACCGCCCGCCGCCGTCGAGCCCAACCGCCTGCCCGATCCGTGCGTCGGTCGACCGAATCGTGTCCAGTTTGACATCGGCGAGCAGTTGCAGGCGCGGGTCGAGATAGCGAACCTGTGTGCCGGTGACGGTCGCGCGGTCGATGCGCGGCAACTCGAGCGGCTTGCCGCCCTTCTTCTCGCTGAACGTCCAGCTGTTATGATCGTGCGCGTTGGTCCATTCGAGATCGACCGCGCCGTTGGTCAGGTCGAGCCAGTAAAGCCGGCGCTTGCCGAACAGCAGCGACAGCGGCGCGATGCGTGTGTCGATCCGGTCGGCGGTGAACAGGTAAGGCCGCGTCGCCCACGCCGGGTTCGCAATCGCAAGCTTCTCGGCATAGAATTTGATCCTGAGCGGCGCGAAATAGAGCTGGAAGTCGCCGCCGACCGTCACCTGCCGGTTGGTCAGCCCGCCGACGACACGCTCGAACGTGCCCTTCAGGAACCGGCCCTTGGTGACGAACAGCACCAGCCAGACCGCCGCCAGCGTCGCCAGCAACACCAACGCGACATTGCGCGCAATGCGCCGCCAGCGCAATTTGGTCTGCGGCGCGGGTGCGGTCGTTGCCATCGCGGTACAATCGCAAGATCGCGGCGCGGGTTCCCTGCACCTGCTTCCCCTCGGTGGTTGCTTTCCAAGCATCATCTCGCTATGCGGCCCGCTTCCGAGCGATCGGCGGATACGGACGGCCCGGCCAACGAGGGCTGCCGCGGCCGTCTCAGTCGATTCGCGCAGCAGAAAGGATGAAAATGCCCAAGCTCAAGACCAAGAGTGGCGTGAAAAAGCGCTTCAAGCTGACGGCCACCGGCCTTCTCAAGCACGGCGTTGCTGGCAAGCGCCACCGCCTGATGAGCCACAACGCCAAGTACATTCGCCAGAACCGCCGCACCAAGGTGCTGTCGAAGGCCGACACCGCCGCGGTGAAGGCCTGGGCGCCCTACGGTCTCAGCTGAGCGAGAAGGAATAAGATATGGCACGCGTCAAGCGGGGCGTAACCACTCGCGCCAAGCACAAGAACATCCTGGAACAGGCCAAGGGCTATCGCGGTCGTCGCAAGAACACGATCCGCGTCGCCCGTCAGGCGGTCGAAAAGGCCGGCCAGTACGCCTATCGCGACCGCAAGGTTAAGAAGCGCACCTTCCGTGGTCTGTGGATCCAGCGCATCAACGCCGGCGTCCGCGCCGAGGGTCTGACCTATTCGCAGTTCATGCACGGCCTGAAGCTGGCGGGCGTCGAACTCGACCGGAAGGTCCTGGCCGACATCGCGATGCACGAGGGTGAGGCGTTCGCCGCCATCATCGCGCAGGCGAAGGCGGCTCTCCCGCAGGCCGCCTGATCGCGGACGGCCCGTGCCTGCGACAGCAGGCGCGGGACTCGTCACGGCGGGCAGCGGGTCGGCAACGCCGATCCGTCTGACGGCGTGACAGATGAGGTATGAGAAGGGCGTCGGTGGCAGCACCGGCGCCCTTCTTCTTGTTGTCATCCCCGCGCAGGCGGGGATCCAGACGCGCAGGTTCATCAATAGAAGCGCAGGCGTCAGAGGTTCTGGATTCCCGCATGCGCGGGAATGACGAAAAGGGGCGGGGAATGGAGCGGCAACCGTGCGTCTATATCCTCGCCAGCCGCCCTCACGGCACGCTCTACATCGGCGTCACCTCGAACCTGCTCGCGCGCCTCATCCAGCATCGCGACGGCACCTTGGAGGGCTTCACCTCACGCTATCACGTAACCCGCCTCGTCTGGTACGAAACCGCCGATACGATGGAGGCCGCGATCCAGCGCGAGAAGCAACTGAAGAAATGGAATCGCGACTGGAAGCTGCGGCTGATCGAGGAAACGAACCCGCAATGGCTGGACTTGGCGGCGAGTCTCGGCTTGGACGGCACGCATGACGGATAACACGATGACCGACACCGACGACCTCAAGACCCACCTGCTCGTCGCGATCGAGGCCTCCGCCTCGCTCGATGCGCTGGAGGCGGTCCGGGTCGATGCGCTGGGCAAGCAGGGGCGCGTCACGCAGCTGCTCAAGACGATGGGTGCGCTCTCCCCCGAAGAACGCCAGACGCGCGGGCCCGCGATCCACGGGCTGCGCGAGGCGGTGACCAGTGCGATCGCGGCGCGCAAAGGCCATCTGGAGCAGGTCGCGCTCGACAGGCAACTCGCCAGCGAGGCGCTCGACATGACGCTGCCCGCCGACGCACCGCTCGCCGGCACCGTCCATCCGGTCAGTCAGGTGATGGACGAGCTGGCGGAGATCTTCGCCGACCTCGGCTTCGCGGTCGCGAGCGGGCCGGAGATGGAGACCGACTGGCACAATTTCGGCGCGCTCAACATCCCGGAGACGCATCCGGCGCGCGCGATGCATGACACCTTCTACCTCGCCGGGCGGGAGGACAGCGATCCCAACGACCGCGAGACGCCGCGCGTCCTGCGCACGCATACCTCGCCGGTGCAGATCCGCACGATGCTGGCCAACAAGCCGCCGATCCGGATCATCGCGCCGGGGCGCACCTATCGCTCCGACAGCGATGCGACGCACACGCCGATGTTCCATCAGGTCGAGGGGCTGGTGATCGACAAGGGCATCACGCTCGGCCATCTGAAATGGACGCTGGAGACGTTCCTCAAGGCGTTCTTCGAGCGCGACGACATCGTGCTCCGCCTGCGCCCCAGCTATTTCCCGTTCACCGAGCCGTCGGCGGAGGTCGACGTCGGCTATTCGGTGGTCAAGGGCAAGCGCGTGATCGGCGGGTCGGAAGGCTGGATGGAAGTGCTGGGCAGCGGCATGGTCCACCCGAAGGTGATCGAAGCGTGCGGGCTCGATCCCGAGGAGTGGCAGGGCTTTGCGTTCGGCTGCGGGATCGACCGGCTGGCGATGCTGAAATACGGCATGGACGATCTGCGCCCGTTCTTCGACGGCGATATCCGCTGGCTGAAACATTACGGGTTCAGCGCGCTCGACGTGCCGACCCTGTCGGGGGGCGTCGGGACGCCGGCCTGATCCTCGCCACGGCTACAGACATTCAGGCCCCCGCGGGCGGGGGCGACGGGAAGTAAAATGAAATTCACGCTCTCCTGGCTCAAGGACCATCTCGAAACGACCGCATCGCTTGACGAGATCGTGGTCGCGCTCACCAACATCGGGCTGGAGGTGGAGGGCGTCACCGACCCCGCTGCCAAATTGAACGGCTTCACCGTCGCGCGCGTGCTCACCGCCGAACGCCACCCGCAGGCCGACAAGTTGCAGGTGCTGTCGGTCGATGCCGGAGACGGGCCGTTGCAGGTGGTGTGCGGCGCGCCCAACGCGCGCGCCGGGCTGGTCGGCGTGTTCGGCAAGCCGGGCGCAACAGTCCCGGCGAACGGCATGGTGCTCAAGGTCGCAGGCATTCGCGGCGTCGAATCGAACGGCATGATGTGCTCGACCCGCGAGCTGGAACTGGGCGAGGACCACGACGGGATCATCGAACTGCCCGACGACGCGCCGGTCGGCACCGCCTTCGCCGATTATGCCGGGCTCGGCGATCCGGTGATCGAGGTGTCGGTGACGCCCAACAAGCAGGATTGCATGGGCGTCCACGGCATCGCGCGCGATCTGGCGGCGGCGGGCCTCGGTACTTTGGTGCCGCCGACCGTGCCCGAGGTCGTGGGCGAAGGCGCCGGGCCCGACGTGCGGATCGAGGATGCGGCGGGCTGCCCGGCATTCTTCGCGCAAGGTGTGCGCGGCCTCACCAACGGCGCCGCGCCGGAGTGGATGACCAAGCGGCTGCGCGCGATCGGGCAGAAGCCGATCTCGACGCTGGTCGACATCACCAATTACCTGACGGTCGATCTCGGCCGCCCGCTGCACGTCTACGACAAGGCGAAGCTGTCGGGCGGGCTGGTCGCGCGTCAGGCGCGCGACGGCGAAACGGTTGAGGCGCTCAACGGCAAGACCTACACGCTGTCGGCGGGGATGACCGTCATCGCCGACGATGTCGCGGTGCACGATATCGGCGGGATCATGGGCGGCGCGCATTCGGGCGTGTCGGATACGACCACCGACGTCGTCATCGAATGCGCCTATTTCACCCCGGAGGCGATCGCACGCACCGGGCAGAAACTCGCGCTGACCAGCGATGCGCGGCAACGCTTCGAGCGCGGTGTCGACCCGGCGTTCCTCGACGACGGGCTGGCGATCGCGACCTTCCTCGTGCTCGAATATTGCGGCGGCACCGCCAGCGGCGTGACCCGCGCGGGTGAGCCGCCGCTCGGGACGCGCTCCTACGCCTATGACCCGGCGCGCGCCGAAACGCTCGGCGGGCTCGCGGTCGCGCCGGAGCGGCAGCGCGCGATCCTCGAATCGCTCGGCTTCACGGTCGACGACGCATGGAACGTCACCCCGCCGACATGGCGACGCGACGTGGACGGCACCGCCGATCTGGTCGAGGAAGTGATCCGCATCGAAGGGATCGACAAGGTCGCCCCGGTGCCGCTGCCGCGCACCCCCGGCGTCGCCCGTCCGACCGCGACCCCCGAGCAGCGGATCGAGCGCCGCACCCGCCGCGCCGCCGCTGCGCGCGGGCTCGACGAGGCGGTCACGTGGAGCTTCCTCAGCGAGAAACAGGTCGCGCCGTTCAGCGAGGCGGCGTGGCGGCTGGCGAACCCGATCAGCGAGGAGCTGAAGGTGATGCGTCCCTCGCTGCTCCCCGGCCTGCTTTCGGCTGCCGAGCGCAACCTGCGGCAGGGTGTCGAGACGGTGCGGTTGTTCGAGATCGGCCGGCGCTATCTCGCCGAGGGTGAGCGCGCGACGGTCGGCGTGGTGCTCGCGGGCGACAAGCGCGCGCGCGGCTGGCGTGAGGGCAAGGCCGCCGGGTTCGACGCTTATGACGCCAAGGCCGAGGCGCTGGCGCTGCTGGCGGCGGCAGGCGCGCCGGTCGACAATCTGCAGGTAATGGGCGAGGCGGGCGCGGCCTTTCACCCCGGTCGCTCGGGCACGCTGCGGCTCGGGCCGAAGACGGTGCTGGCGGCGTTCGGCGCGGTGCATCCGGCGGTGATGAAGGCGTTCGACCTGGGTGGACAGGTCGCGGCGGTCGAACTGTATCTCGACGCGATCCCCGCCAAACGCGGTTCGGGCTTCATGCGCGCGGCCTATGCGCCGCCCGCGCTCCAGCCGGTGCGCCGCGACTTTGCGTTCCTCGTCCCCGCCGATGTCTCGGCCGAGGCGCTGGTGCGCGCGGTCAAGGGCGCGGACAAGGCGACGATCACCCGCGCGCGCGTCTTCGACGTGTTCACCGGCACCGGCGTCGCCGAGGGGCATAAGTCGGTTGCGGTCGAGGTGGTGCTGCAACCCGCCGAGAAGAGCTTCACCGACGCCGATTTGAAGGCGATCGCCGACAAGGTGGTCGCCGCCGCCGCCAAGCAGGGAGCGCAATTACGTGGCTGATGACTGGATCCGCATTTCGAACGGCACGCTGTCCGCGGCGATCAACCCGCTCGGCGCGGAGCTGTCGTCGCTCACCGACGCCGACGGGCGCGAGCTGATGACCGACGCCGACCCGCGTTTCTGGACTGGGCGTGCCCCGCTGCTGTTCCCGGTGGTCGGGATGACCGCCAGCGGCGCGATCAAGGTCGATGGCGTGTCCTATCCGATCGCCAAGCACGGCTTCGCGCGCCGCAGCGTCTTTTCGGTAATCGAGACGAGCGCCACCCGCGCCGTGTTCGCGTTGACCGACGATCAGGCGACGCGCGCTTCCTATCCGTTCGCGTTCCGACTGGAGGTGGCGTTCGAACTGCGCGACGCGACGCTTGGCATCGAGGTGACGGTCGTGAACCCGGCCGACGCGCCGCTTCCCGCCAGCTTCGGCTTCCACCCCGCCTTCGCCTGGCCGCTGCCCTACGGACAGGACCGCGCCGCGCACCGCATCACGTTCGAGAAGGACGAGCCCGGCGCGCTCAAGGTGATCGCCACCGACGGCACGATCGCTGCGACCGAGCGTCCCTCGCCGCTCGATGGTCCCGTGCTGCACCTCGCCGACGATCTGTTCGCCGACGACGCCTTGGTGTGGGACCCGGTCGCCTCGCAGTCGGTTATTTACGGCGTCGACGGCGCACCGCAGCTCCGTATCGCGTTCCCGGACACGCCGAAGCTCGGCATCTGGACCAAGCCCGGCGCGGCCTATGTGTGCGTCGAGCCGTGGCACGGCATCGCCGACCCCGAAGGCTATGACGGCGAATATCGCGACAAGCCCGGCGTATTCGAGGTGGCGCCGCATGGCGAGCAGCGGATCACGATGAGCGTCACGCTGGTCGACTGACGTAGGGAGCGTTGCCCGAAGGGCCGCGCTTCTTGAGGACGATGATGCAACGCTAATCCGTCATTGCTTCGCAACGCTCGCAATGACGGTCGATGCGTTCAAACCGCATCCACGCCTCAATCGCGGTACAACGACCCCTTGCCGCTGCGGGCGCGCGCCCAGATTCCCCATCGGGCAGGTCGGTTTCCATCAGCTCGACCGGCACACCGCCGTCGTCGATGATCGCGACGCGATAACCGTCGATCGGCTCATAGGGGCCAAGCAGCAGCGTCTCGCCCGCGATCGCCATCGCCAGATCGTCGACCTTGAACGCCGTATGCGGGACGGTGCGGATCAGCGGGTGCAGCGTCGACTCCGGCGTGAAGCGATGCCACTGGATGCGAAAGGCGCCGGGATTGTCGGCGGTGAACATCCCCGCCTTCGCGCTGTAGCTCTCGCCCTCGCGCGGCGTGTCGCATGGGATGCCCATATGGTGGAACTGGTAACGGATGCCCGGCTTCATGCGCCGATCATAGCCGTGCCGCTTCCGCGACCAAAGTCCGCTTCACCTCGGCCACGTCCCCGGCTACGCTAGCCGCAGGAGACGGATGATGCTGAAATCACTGATGATGATTGCGATGTTGGCAGCGGCGCAGGCGCCGGACAATCCGCATCTGCCCGCGCCGGTCGTCGACACCGTCGCGCCGACGCTGCCTGCCGGGCTGAAGGGCGCGGTGCTGATCGTCTCCAAGACCAACGGCTGGCGGCATTTCGAACATATTCCGCATTCCAACGAAGTGCTGGGCGACATCGCCAAGCAGCTCGGCCGCAAGAGCTTTGCGACCGAGAATGCCGCGGTCTTCAACGACCGCGACCTCAGCCACTTCGCGGTCGTGGTGCTCAACAGCGCGAGCGGCAATTTCATGAGCCCCGATCAGCTCGCGGCCTTTGAACGCTTCGTCGCGCGCGGCGGCGGCGTCGTTGCGCTCCACGCCGCGGGTGACGATAGTCACAAGGAGCCGTGGTACGACCGCACCATCATCGGCACGACCTTCATCGGCCACCCCAATGGCGACGATCATATCCAGACCGCGCAGGTGATCGTCGACAAGCCGCAGCATCCGGTGATGGCCGGGGTCGCGCGGACCTTCCCGCTGTCGGACGAATGGTATTCCTTCTCGAACGATCCCGCGACACGCGGCATGACCGTGCTCGCGCGTGTCGACGAGAAGAGCTACCGCGTCGGGGGCAAGCTGGCGATGGGCGCGTCCCACCCGGTGGCGTGGGTCAATCCGCGCGCCAAGGGCCGGGTCTTCTATTCGGCGCTGGGGCACGAGCCGGCGGTCTATGACGATGCCAACGTGCACCGGATGCTGACCAACGCGGTCCGCTGGGCGGCGCGCTGACCCGCAGCGACAGCAAAAGCGATGCCGAATTGCCACGTCGCGCGGCGTGGCGGTTTTTTTCTGCACGGGAATGTTGCAATGCGGCCGCAACCGGCCCCATCCTCATCCCGTGTTGAGACAATATGAACTGATCGACCGGGTCCTCGATTACGACCCCGACGCCAACGAGGCGATGCTCAACCGCGCCTACGTCTTCTCGGTCAACGCGCACGGAACGCAGAAACGCGCCAACGGCGATCCCTATTTCAGCCATCCGATCGAGGTGGCGGGCATCCTGACCGAGCTGCATCTCGACGACGAGACGATCGCGACCGCGATCCTCCACGACACGGTCGAGGATACGGTCGCGACGCCCGAGGAGATCGAGCGGATCTTCGGCGCGAACATCGCGCGGCTGGTCGATGGCGTGACCAAGCTCAGCAAGATCGAGGCGCAGACCGAGAACGAGCGCGCCGCCGAGAACCTGCGCAAGTTCCTGATGGCGATGTCGGGCGACATCCGCGTGCTGCTGGTGAAGCTGGCCGATCGGCTCCACAACATGCGCACCTTGCACTTCATCCCCAAGCCGGAGAAGCGCCGCCGCATCGCGAAGGAGACGATGGACATCTACGCCCCGCTCGCCGAGCGGATCGGCATGTACGAGTTCATGAAGGAGATGCAGACGCTCGCCTTCGCGCAGCTCGAACCCGAGGCGTATGAATCGATCACCAGGCGGCTGGAGCAGCTCAAGGAAGGATCGGGCGGCGACCGGATCGCCAAGATCGGTTCGGGGCTGAAGCTGCTGCTCGGCCGCGGCGGCGTCGACGCGCAGGTATCCGGGCGCGAGAAGCACCCCTATTCGATCTGGCGCAAGATGCAGGAGCGCCACATCAGCTTCGAGCAGCTGTCGGACATCATGGCGTTCCGCGCGATCGTCCCGACGATCGAGGATTGCTACCGTGCGCTCGGGCTGATCCATCGTCGCTGGCCGGCGGTGCCGGGGCGGTTCAAGGATTATATCTCGACGCCGAAGCGCAACGGCTATCGCTCGCTCCACACCAGCGTGATCCATGCCGAAAATCGCCGCATCGAAATTCAGATCCGTACGCCCGACATGCATGCCGAGGCTGAGTTCGGGCTGGCGGCGCATTGGGCGTACAAGCAGTCGGTCGGCGCGCACCCGGTCCGCCCCGACCAGCAGCAGGACTGGATCAAGGATCTCGTCGAAATCCTCGACACCGCCGAAACGCCCGAGGAACTGCTCGAACATACCCGAATCGCGATGTACCAGGATCGCATCTTCGCCTTCACGCCGAAGGGCGAGCTGATCCAGCTGCCCAAGGGCGCGACGCCGATCGACTTCGCTTATGCCGTCCATACCGATCTCGGCGACCAGGCGGTCGGCGCGAAGGTCAACGGCCGCGTCGTGCCGCTGTCGACCGTGCTGGAGAACGGCGATCAGGTGCAGGTGCTGCGCTCCAAGGCGCAGGTGCCGCAGCCGGCGTGGCTGAAGGTCGCGATTACCGCCAAGGCGCTTGCCGCGATCCGCCGTCACCTGCGCAACGAGGAACGCGAGCAGACGATTGCGCTGGGCCGCAAGCTGTACGACGACATCGTTCAGCGCTTGCCCGCGACGCTGGCCGATCACGCGATCGACGAGGCGCTCAAGCGGCTGAAGCTCGCCGACGAACCCGCGCTGATGCAGGCGATCGCGCGCCGCACCCTGACCGACGGCGAGGTGATGGAGGCGCTGATGCCGGGCTCGGCGGGTGCCGATGTTGCGCATGCGCCGCCGCAGTCCAGCGCCATTTCGATCGAGGGGCTGGCGCCCGGCGTCGCCTATGAGCTGGCGGATTGCTGCCACCCGGTGCCGGGCGACCGGATCGTCGGGCTGCGCCGCCCCGACGCCTCGATCGAGGTCCATGCGATCGATTGCCGCGTGCTCGCCGATCTGGCGGAGCGCAGCGAGGACGAAACCGACTGGATCGACGTGCAATGGGGGCACGCCACCGAGGGCGCGACCGCGCGTATTTCGGTGGAGGTCCGCAACCAGCCCGGTGCGCTCGGGATGCTGGCGACCATCATCGGACAGCACAAGGCGAACATCATCAACCTGCGGCTCGACAACCGCGATACGCAATTCCACACCAACGTCATCGATGTGGAGGTGCACGACGCGCATCAGTTGATGCGACTGCTTTCCGCGCTCCGCGCCGCCGATGCGGTCAATGCGGCGGAGCGGCTCTGACCCCTCTCCATCGGGCCCGATGGAGCGCGATCCGGCCTACAACACCGTAGGTGCGCTGGTCACGATCCCGCAGCCGGCCGCTGCCTTGGTGACTTCCAGCGGAACCTTGGGATCCTTTACTTGCCCGGCAACGCGGATGAAGTCGCCGATCGTCAGCCGCCCCGGCGTCGTGTCGCCCTCGCGGGTCGCCCGCGCCGCCCGGCCGAGTTGCTGAAGCTGGCCGATCGACAGATTCTTCTCCAGCCGGTCGCCGACGCACTGCGACTGCCCCGGCGCGAAGCCGTAGCCCTCAAGCGAGGAGGCGATCCGCGCGGACGGGTTGACGCAGGCCGCGAGCACCAGCGTCATCATTGCTATGCCGGCGCCGATCGTTCGTTGCTTCCCGTGCATCATCCAGCTCCCGTCGCTGCTCCATCGAACAAGCAGCATCGGTGAAGTGTCCTGATCTACAATAATAATTCAAGTTGCTTGGTTTAGAAAGCGCTCCAGTCCTCGTTAACAGCGTCCAGCGCGACGTTCCCGCGTACGACCGGGACGCCGGCGGCACGAACCGCACGACGCACCGGTGTGGCAGGCGCTCGGATTGCCACTGGCGTCGCAGCGACGCGGAAACGGTTCACCTGACTCTCCAGCGTCACCGTCTCGTCGGTGAGCAGGCGGCATGCGGCGGTCACTTCCTCCACCATCGCAGCGTTGGCCTGCGTGGCACTGTCCATTTCGCCGATCGCGACATTGACCTGCCCGATGCTCGCGGCTTGCGAAGCGGCGCTGTCGGCGATCTTCGTCACGAACGTCGCAATCTCGTCGATCCCGCGCGTGATCGCGCGCAGCGATGTGTCGGTTTCCTGCGCCAGTTCGACGCCGCTGCGGACCCGCTGGACAGTGTTGGTGATCCGCGCATTGATGTCGCGCGCGGCCTCCGCGGAGCGCTCGGCGAGCGCGCGCACCTCGCTGGCGACCACCGCAAACCCCTTGCCGGCATCGCCCGCACGCGCGGCCTCGACCCCGGCGTTGAGCGCCAGCAGATTCGTCTGGAAGGACAGGCCGTCGATCAGCGCAATGATCTCGGCGATCTCGTTCGATGACCGTTCGATATCGTTGATCGCCGACATCGTCCGGCGAACGATCTCCTCGCTGTGGCGCACGTCGGCAGTTGCGCGGTCAACGACACCGATTGCGGCCTTGGCCTCATCGGCGGTGGCGCGCACCGATGCCGCGATCTCTGTCACGGCAGCGGCGCTTTCGGCGAGGCTCGATGCCTGCTGCTCGGCGCGCTGGGCGAGGTCGTCGGTGGCCGCATGCATTTCGGCGGTGCTGGTCGCGATCCCGCCCGCGCTGCCGCGTACCGTGCCGAGCGCCACCGCAAGCCGCGCGACAGCGGTGTTGAAGTCGCGCTCCAGCGCGGCATAGGAGGGCGGGAAGCCGCGCAGCGTCGCGCACAGGTCGGCCTCGGCCAGTCTCGCGAGCGCGCCGCCGACCTCGGCCATCACCTGCTGCTGTTCGGTATCGGCCTGCGCCTTCGCCGCGGCGGCGTCGCGAAAGACGAGCACCGCGCGCGACATGCTGCCCAGTTCGTCGGCGCGATCCGTGTCGGGCACGGTCAGACCGTGATCGCCGCGCGCGAGCGTATCCATGACTCTGGTCAGCCGCACCACGGGGCGGGCGAGCGCGCGACCCAACAGCAACGACACCAGGATCGCCGTACCGGTCATCGCCAGTCCGCCCAGCGCCAGCGCGATCTTGCCGGTCAGCAAAGCCTGCATCCGTGCCGCACTGGCCGCTTCGCCGCGCTCGGTTTCCTCGTCGCGCAGGTCGCGCAGCGGGGCGAGCACGGGAACCAGCGTCACCTTCCTGCTGACCGCACGCAGCCGTTCCTGCGCCGCCAGGCGATCGCTGCGGGCCAGCGCGATCATCGGCTCCGCCACCGCGCGACGCCAATCCTCGGCGCGGGCCAGCGACTCGTCGACCTTGGCGCGTTGCGCCGGCCGATCCGCGAACAAGGCGTGCAATTTGGTCGTGCCGTCCACGACCTGCGCCTGCCCCTCGCGATATTGCTTCAGATAGCCTTCGTCGCCCGTGACCAGAAAGCCGCGCATCTGGCTGTTCTGGCGCAGCATGCCGATCTCGATCTGTAGCGATTGCGCCAGCACCTCCTGCCCGCGCGCGCTGACATCGCTGGTCGCCTCGATCCGCGACAGCAACGTCCACAGCACGGTCATCATGACGAGTACCGCGAGAATAACCGCGCAGAAGGCGGCGGCGATCTTCTTTCCGATCGGCAAGCTGTTGAACATCGATGCTGTCCCCGATCCATCCTTACGGCGATGCTCTGCCGCGCGAGAGTCAAGATCACGTTAATCAATACCGTGGGACTCGGCTGACCCATTGGATGCGGGGAGGTGGAAACCACCAACGCTTTTCCGCATTGTGGCAAGTCGGGAGGACGAACAATGTTACGATCCATGCTGCTTGCCGCAGCACTGGCGACCGCCGCGTCGCCGGTTGCGGCCCAGTCGATTTCTGCGAATGACAAGGCGCTCGGCGCACGCGCGAACCCTGAATTGCTGGCGCAGTTCGGCGGCAAGTACACCGGGCCGCAAGCGACTTATGTTGCACGGGTCGGCAAGCGGGTGGCGGTGCAATCCGGGCTGTCGAATGCGCAGGGGGACTTCATCGTCACCTTGCTTGACTCACCGGTCGAAAATGCCTTCGCGATCCCCGGCGGCTATATCTACGTGACCCGGCAATTGCTGGCGCTGATGAACAGCGAGGCGGAACTGGCGTCGGTTATGGGGCATGAAGTCGGCCACGTCGCCGCGCGCCATTCCGCCGCGCGTAATCAGCGCGCGACGATCGGCGGCGTGCTCGCCGCGGTGGTCGGCGCGGCGGCCGGCAACAGCGCGGCCGGGCAACTGGTCGGCACGGCCGCGCGTAGCGAGGCGCAACTCTATGTGCTGAAATATGGCCGCGATCAGGAATATGCCGCCGACGGCCTCGGCGTGAAATACATCACCGCCGCCGGCTATGATCCCTATGCCGCCGCCGACATGCTTGCGCAGCTCGATGCGCAGAGCCAGTTGCAGGCGGAGGTCGGAGGGAAGGGCGGGCAGCAGGTGCCGAGCTGGGCCTCGACCCACCCCAACAGCGCCGACCGTGTGCGGCGTGCCGCCGCGCTCGCCAAGGCGACCGGCCGCCCGCTGATCGAGCCGCCGCAGGACGTGACGTTCCTTCGTCAGCTCGACGGGCTGGCCTATGACGAGAAGGGATCGGGCAAACGCATACGCATCGTCACGGTAAAGCGCGGCGATACGATCGACTCGCTTTCGCGGCAGATGGCGTATGACAAGCTTCAGCGCGACCGCTTCATGACGCTCAATGCGATCGAAGATGACGCACAATTGACGCCGGGACGCTTGGTAAAGATCGTGACGCGCGGATAAGCTTCGGTTAGATGCGGGCATTATGCATCGTCCTGCGCTTTCGGTCGTCATCCCGTGTTATAACGAAGAGGCTACGTTGCCGCTGCTCCACGCGCGCGTCTCGGCGGCGGCGCGGGCGGCGGTCGGCGACGATCACGAGATCGTGCTGGTCAACGACGGTTCGCGCGACAACAGCTGGGCGGCGATGCAGCGGCTGTCCTACGAGGATCCGCGCGTGGTGGCGATCAATCTGTCGCGCAACCACGGGCACCAGCTCGCGCTGACTGCCGGGCTCGATATGTGCGCGGGCGAGCAGATCCTGATCATCGACGCCGATCTTCAGGATCCGCCCGAGCTGCTGTCCGACATGCGGCTGATGATGGCGCGCGAGCAGGCCGATGTCGTCTACGCGGTGCGGCGCAAGCGCGAGGGCGAGACTTTCTTCAAGAAGGCGACTGCCGCCGCTTTCTACCGCGTGCTTGATCGCGTCACCGATACGGCCATCCCGCTCGATACCGGCGATTTCCGGTTGATGACGCGCCGCGCGCTCGACGCGTTCCTTGCGCTGCCCGAACAGGCGCGCTTCATCCGCGGCATGGTCGCGTGGGTGGGGTTCCGGCAGGTGCCGTTTCCTTATGACCGCGCCGAACGGCATGCGGGCGAAACCAATTATCCGCTCGGCAAGATGGTGCGGCTGGCGCTGGATGCCGTCACGGGCTTCTCGACCGCGCCGCTTCGCTGGGCCAGCCATCTCTCGGTCGTGCTGGCGGCGTGTTCGATGTTGCTGCTGGTCTATATCGGCTGGGGCTATTTCGTCGGCGACCATGTGCAGGGGTGGACCTCGACGATGCTGGTCGTGGTGGTGCTGTCGTCGATCCAGATGTTCGTGCTGGGGATGATCGGCGAGTATCTTGGCCGCCTGTACATCGAAGCGAAGCGCCGACCCTTGTACCTGATCGCCGATGTCGCCGGTACCGCACATGGCCGCGCGACGCTGGGATTTCAGGCCGAGCGGACGCGCATCCCGGACACGCAGGTCGCGGGCGAGGTCGTCGCGCAGGATTGAGGCGGCTCCGTCGTTCCCGCGCGGGCGGGAATGACGGGAGCGGCGTCGCCGCTTCCCCATCCGTCATCCCGGGCTCCCGCTTTTCGCTAGCGCGGCAAACAAGAAGTGGGGCCCCGGTTTTCGTCCGGGGCCAGGATGACGGGGAAGGCGGCGTCGCATCAGACCGCCGCCACGAACCTCACGCCGCTTCTTCGGCATCCAGCCCATATGCGGTGTGCAGCACACGCACCGCCAGTTCGGTCTCGTCCTCGTGGATCAGGACCGACACCTTGATCTCGCTGGTCGAGATCGCCTGGATGTTGATCCCGCGCGCGCCCAGAGTCGTGAACATCGAGCTTGCGACGCCGGCATGGCTGCGCATCCCGACGCCGACGACGCTGATCTTCGCGACGCGCATGTCGTGGATCAATTCGCCGAAGCCGATCGTCTCGCGCGCCTGATTCAGCGCCTCGATCGAGCGCGGCAGATCGGCGGCGGGCACCGTGAAGGTCACGTCGGTCGCGCTGCTGCTGCCGCCGGTCGTCGACGGGCTGCGATGCGCGATGTTCTGGATGATCATGTCGACGTTGATGTTCGCCGCCGCCAGCGGCTCGAAGATGCTCGCCACCGAGCCGGGCTTGTCGGGCACGCTGGTCAGCGTGATCTTGGCCTCGTTCTTGTCGTGCGCGATGCCGGTGATGAGCTGGCGTTCCACGTCTTCGATCTCCTCTTCGCCCACGATCATCGTACCGGGCAATGTATCCGCCATCGGTGCATCCTCGCCGGTGAACGACGACAGCACCTGCACGCGAACCTTTTCCTTCATCGCCAGCCCGACCGAGCGGGTCTGAAGCACCTTGGCGCCGACACTGGCGAGTTCCAGCATCTCCTCGTACGTCACCTTGGCAAGCTTGCGCGCGCGCGGCACGATCCGCGGATCGGTGGTATAGACGCCGTCGACGTCGGTGTAGATGTCGCAGCGATCGGCCTTCATCGCCGCCGCCATCGCCACCGCCGACGTGTCCGACCCGCCGCGCCCCAGCGTTGTGATCCTTCCCTCGGCCGACACGCCCTGAAAGCCGGGGATCACCGCGACCTCGCCCGCCGCCAGGCTGGCGTCGAGCGCTTCGGTGTCGATGGTCCCGATCCGCGCCTTGGCAAAAGCGTCGTCGGTGTGGATCGGCAATTGCCAGCCCAGCCATGAGCGCGCCGGCACGCCGATCGCCTGCAGCGCGATCGCGAGCAGCCCGCTGGTGATCTGCTCGCCCGCGGCGACGACGACATCATATTCGCGCGGATCGTAGAGCGGCGAGGCTTCGCGGCAGAAGCCGACCAGCCGGTCGGTTTCGCCCGCCATCGCGGAGACGACCACCGCGACCTGATTGCCGGCGGCGGCCTCGCGTTTCACCCGCGCGGCGACCGAGCGGATGCGCTCGATTCCCGCCATCGAGGTGCCGCCGAATTTCATGACGATGCGCGCCACTGCCGTATCCAAACGCCTTGGGATGAGAGGGGCGCCCTGATAGGAAGCGGGCATGACCGACGCAAGCGTAACAACCGCAACCATCCCCGCCGCCCCGCACGCCTCGGTGATCGGGCGCGAAGCGGCGCATTTCGGCAGGCTGGCGGCGGAATGGTGGGACCCAAACGGCTCGTCGGCGATGCTCCACCGGCTCAACCCGGTGCGGCTGCGCTATCTGCGCGCGGCGATCGACCGGCACTGGGACCTCGACGATCGCACCTTCACGCCGCTCGCCGGAAAGCGTGCGCTCGACATGGGCTGCGGCGCGGGGCTGCTCGCCGAGCCGCTGGCGCGGATGGGCGGCACCGTGACCGGGGTTGATGCCGCGGCCGAGAGCATCGCGGTCGCGCAGGTCCATGCCGAAGGGCGCGGGCTGACGATCGACTATCGCGCGGGCGGGGTCGAGGCGGTGGCCGGCGAGACGTTCGATCTGGTCTGCTCGCTGGAGGTGGTCGAGCATGTCGCCGACGCGCGTTCGTTCGTCGCCGGGCTTGCGGCGGCGGTCGCGCCGGGCGGACTATTGGTGATGAGCACGCCCAACCGCACCTGGTGGTCGCGCGTCGCATTGGTCGAGGGCGCGGAGCGGCTCGGCCAGATCCCGCGCGGGACGCACGACTGGGACAAGTTCCTGACCCCCGACGAATTGTCGGCGATGATCGTCGACGCAGGTTTCGAGGTCACCGACGTCACCGGCTTATCGGTCGGCGCGACCGGCTTCACGCTCGGCGGCTCGACCGCGCTCGATTATTTCGTAACTGCAGTGCGGTCCATATAACCGTCCTCAACTGTCATTTCCGCGAAGGCGGGAATCCAGACGCGCAGGTCTTGTAAGAGCCGAGACGTCGGAGGTTCTGGATCCCCGCCTCCGCGGGGATGACGACCGTGATCAGCCCTTCGATTTCCCCAATCCCCGCTCGACCATCTGAGCGCCATTGCGCTGGCACGCCGCGCTGACGACCGGAAAATCGAGGTCGTTGTTGCGTGCGAGCACATCGGGCATCGCCGCCTGACATTGCTGGACCGTCGCATAATGCGCGGGCTCGATGCGGGCGGTGGCGCAGGCTGCGGCGGCATCGCCGCATCCCATGATCGCCATGACGAAGAACGCAGCTTCCATCTCGTCTTCCCTTCACGGATAAAACGAGTACACGCCCGGCGTGTTCCGATCGGCGACCGGTCCCACCGCGGGACGGTTGACGCGCGTGCTCCCGCGCACGACATCCCCGTCACCCATGCCACCCGACAGATCGACCTCCTCCGCCGCCGAGCGCCCGCTTCTGCCGACGCTCCGCCGCTTCCTGCCCGATCTCTGGCCCGCCGACGCGCCGGGGATGAAGCTCCGCGTGGTCGGCGCGATGCTGCTGGTCGTGCTGTCGAAGCTGGTGCAGGTCTATGGCGCGCCCTTCGCGCTGCAGGGCGCGGTCGACGGCATGGCGGTGCCGACCACGCCGCTGTCGCTCGTCGTGCTGCTGGTGGTCGGCTATGCCGCCGCGCGCTTCGGCACGACGTTGTTCGACAATCTGCGCAACACCGTGTTCGAGCGGGTGGGGCAGGAGGCGACCCGCCGGCTGGCGGCGCGCGTGTTCCGGCACCTCCACCAGCTCTCGCTGCGCTTCCACCTCGAACGCCGCACCGGCGCGGTGACGAAGGTGGTCGAGCGCGGCACCAAGAGCATCGACACAATGCTCTATTTCCTGCTCTTCAACATCGCGCCGACCGTGCTCGAACTGACGCTGGTGCTCGGCATCTTCTGGGTGAAGTTTGGATGGCAGCTGGTCGCGGGCACCGTCGCGATGGTCGCGTTGTACATCTGGTTCACGCGCCTCGTCACCGATTGGCGTTCGGCGTTGCGCGAGCGGATGAACGACCTCGACACCGGCGCGGTCGCGCATGCGGTCGATTCGCTGCTCAACTTCGAGACCGTCAAATATTTCGGTGCCGAGGAGCGCGAGGCGCAGCGCTACGACCGCGCGATGCGCGCCTATGCCGATGCCGCGGTGGTCAGCGAGAACAGCCTGGCGTGGCTCAACATCGGGCAGGCCGCGATCACCAATGCGATGCTCGGTGGCGGTATGGCATGGATCGCCTATGGCTGGAGCCAGGGTCGCTTCACCGCGGGCGAGGTGGTGCTGGTCTCGACGTTGCTCTCGCAGCTGTTCCGCCCGCTCGACCTGCTCGGGATGGTCTATCGCACGATCCGGCAGGGCGCGATCGACATGGGCGCGATGTTCGACCTGATCGACACGCCGTCCGAAGTGGTCGACGCGCCCGGCGCACCGGCGCTGCTGGTGTCGCGCGGCGCGGTGCGGTTCGAGAACGTGATGTTCGGCTATGACGCGGGCATGCCGATCCTGAAGGGCATCGACCTCGACGTGCCCGCCGGCACGACCTGCGCGGTGGTCGGACCATCGGGGGCGGGCAAGTCGACGCTCGCGCGGCTGATGTACCGCTTCTACGATGTCAGCGGCGGGCGGATCACGATCGACGGACAGGACATCGCGAAGGTCGCGCAGCCGTCGCTGCGCGCCGCGATCGGGATCGTCCCGCAGGACACGGTGCTGTTCAACGACACGATCGGCTATAACATCGCCTACGGTCGCGCCGACGCCGATCAGCGCGCGATCGAGCAGGCGGCGCGCGGCGCGGCGATCGCCGGCTTCATCGAGCGCCAGCCCGACGGCTATGCCACGCGCGTCGGGGAGCGCGGTTTGAAGCTGTCGGGCGGCGAGAAGCAGCGTGTCGCGATCGCGCGCACCTTGCTGAAGGACCCGCCGATCCTGATCCTCGACGAGGCGACCAGTGCGCTCGACAGCCGCACCGAGGCAGAGATCATGGAGACGCTGGAGGCGATCGAGCGCGGCCGCACCACGATCGTGATCGCGCACCGGCTGTCGACGATCGTCAACGCCGACCAGATCGTCGTGCTGGAGGCGGGGCAGGTCGTCGAGCGCGGCACGCATGCGGCGCTGCTGGCGCAGGGCGGGCTTTACGCGGAGATGTGGGCGCGACAGGCGCAGGAGCAGGAAGAGGAAGCGTTGGCCGTGACGGTGGAGTGATCGCCGCATCAATCGCCATTGCGCGCATGGCGAAGCAATCAAGGGCGTCCTGGTCCGGCTCTGGACTGCTTCGCTACGCGCGCAGTAACGGTGCCGCTACTCGTCTATCCCAAAATTGAGCCCGCGCGAGATCGCCGGATCGGCGACCGCGGTCAGCAGATACGCCACGAACTGCTTGCTCCGCTGCCACCAGCCGGTTGTCGCGCGGTAAGCGTTGACCGTCACCTCGTTCGACTGCGCGATCTCGCCATCGACATAGCCGCGCACATGCTCCGCAAATGCCGCATCCTCGATCCGCAGCATCAGTTCGAGATTGATGAACAGGCTGCGCATGTCGAAATTGGCGCTGCCGATCCATGTCGCGTCGTCGACCACGTACAGCTTGGTATGCAGCTTGGTCGCGGCATATTCCCAGATCCGCACGCCCTTGCGCAGCAGCCCGGCATAGGTGAATCGCGACGCCGCGATCGTGACATTGTTGTCGGAACGCGAGGCGGTGACGACGCGCACCGTCGCCGCGCGCTTGCCCGCGCGGTCGAGCCGTCGCAGCACGGTCGGGCTGGGCGTGAAATAGCCCGCGATGATGTCGATCCGCTGCGCGTGCCGCATGTCGGCGCGGATCGCGCGCGCCCATGGCGACAGATGGCGGGTCGGCCCGCCGATCAGCCAGCGCAGCCGCCCGTCGCGCTCGCTCCATTGCGCCAGCGCCTTGTTGAGACGGCGGATCTTGCCGCCGCTGTGGATGCCCTCCTCCAGCGCGTCGAAATAGCCCGCCATCCGCGCCGCCGCCGGTCCCTCGACCAGCAGCCCGAGGTCGCGCCACGCCTGTTCCTTGGGCGTGCCGAAATAATCGTCCTCGATGTTGAAGCCGCCGATGATGATCTTGGCGTCGTCCTCAGCGTCGGCGAGCGCCAGCTTCTGGTGGTTGCGCAACAGGTAGCGCCGCCCGACGCGCGGCGAGAAGCGGCACACCGACACGCCCGCGTCTCGCAACGGATCGAAGAAGTCGTCGCCCTCGCTCCCGAAGCCGTCGACGATCAGCTTGACCGCGACCCCGCGCCGCGCCGCCGCGATCAGCGCGGCGTTGACGCGTCGCCCGGTCGTGTCGTCGGCATAGATGTAATAGAGGATGCGCAGCGACCGTCGCGCGCCGTCGATCAGCGCCAGCACCGCCTCGAGTCGCCGCGGCCCGGTATCGAGCAGCGTCAGCCGGTTGCCGTCCACGGTGAATACGGGTTGCGGGGCGGCCTCATCCATGATCCGGCAGATGGCGACGGCGGCGCCGTCGGGCAAGCGCAGCCTTTCCTTGACGAACGCGCCCCGGCCGCGTACCTGCTCCAGCTTCCCTGAGTTTACCGTTTAGAGGATACGCGGATGGCGCGCGTCACTGTCGAGGATTGCGTCGACAAGATCCCGAACCGTTTCGATCTGGTCCTGCTCGCTGCACAGCGCGCGCGGCAGGTGTCGGGCGGTGCCGAACTGACGATCGATCGCGATCGCGACAAGAACCCGGTGGTCGCGCTGCGCGAGATCGCCGAGGAGACGGTGCGTCCGAAGGACTTGCACGAGTCGGTGGTGCAGAGCCTCCAGCGTGTCCAGATCGACGACGAGGAAGAGGCCGATGCGATCGGCAGCCTTGCCGCCTCGGCCGAGGCGCTGCGCCTCACCGCCGTTGCCCCGCCGCGCAATCAGAACCTCGGTGCCGATTACGACGGTTGATCCCGTCGCTTCGGTGTAGATGAAAAAGGGCCGGTCGCTGGATGCAGCGACCGGCCCTTTTCGTGTGCGCACGCCGGTCGTCGCTACGAGCGAAGCGAAGCAATGACGGGTAGCTTGGCCTCAAGCCCCTCGTCATCCTGGACTTGATTCGGGATCCCGCTTCTTGCCGCCGTCGAGAAGAAGCGGGGCCCCGGATCAAGTCCGGGGCGACGACGCGGGGAATATAGCCTGCAACCGTAAACTCACCCCGCAACCTTGCCCGGCGTGTTGACCCCCATGCTCTGCAGGTATCTCTTCACGTTGCGCGCCGCCTGCCGCAGCCGCTGCTCGTTCTCGACCATCGCGATCCGCACGAAGCCCTCGCCGTTCTCGCCGTAACCGACCCCCGGCGCGACCGCGACCTTGGCGTGCGCCAGCAACTGCTTCGAAAACTCCAGCGATCCCAGATGCTTCAGCGCCGGCGGCAGCGGTGCCCAGGCGAACATGCTCGCGGGCGGGGCAGGGATGTCCCATCCTGCGCGCCCAAAGCTCTCCACCAGCACGTCGCGGCGCTTGTGATACAGCTGCCGGTTCTTCTCGACGATATCCTGCGGCCCGTTGAGCGCCGCGCACGCCGCCGCCTGCACCGGCGTGAACGCGCCATAATCGAGATACGACTTCACGCGCGTCATCGCCGCGATCAGCTTCTTGTTGCCGACCGCGAAGCCGATCCGCCACCCGGCCATCGAGTAGGTCTTCGACAGGCTGGTGAATTCGATCGCCACGTCCTTGGCGCCCGGCACCTGCAGGATCGAGACGGTCGGCTTGCCGTCGAAGTACAGCTCCGAATAGGCAAGGTCGGACAGGATCCACACTTCGTTCTCGCGCGCCCACGCCACCAGCCGCTCATAGAAGGCGAGGTCGACCGTCTCGGCGGTCGGGTTCGACGGATAATTGACGACCAGCACGCTCGGGCGCGGGATCGTGAACTCCATCGCGCGTTGCAGGCTCTCGAAATAATGTTCGTCGGGGGTCGTCGGCACCGCGCGGATCGTCGCGCCGGCGATGATGAAGCCGAAGGTGTGGATCGGGTAGCTCGGATTGGGCGCGAGCACCACGTCGCCCGGCGCGGTGATCGCGGTGGCGAGGCTCGCCAGCCCCTCCTTCGATCCCATCGTTACGACGACCTCGGTTTCGGGATCGATATCGACGCCGAAGCGGCGCCCGTAATAATTGGCCTGCGCGCGCCTGAGGCCGGGGATGCCGCGCGACTGCGAATAGCCGTGCGCCGACGGCTTCTGCGCCACCTCGATCAGCTTGGCGATCACATGGTCGGGCGGGGGCAGGTCGGGATTGCCCATGCCGAGATCGATGATGTCCTCGCCGCCCGCACGCGCCTGTGCCCGCATCGCATTGACCTCGGCGATGACATAGGGCGGCAGGCGCTTCATGCGGTAGAATTCGTCGGACACGGGGCTGATACTCCTTTGCGCCGCCGGCTATACAGCCAATCGCCCGCGCCGGGCACCCCGCGCAACAAAAAGCCGTGGACCTGACTTCGCGCTGCAACGTCGGTACGTTACGGCAGCCGAGAGAGAGGAACCCGCGTGACCGAGCCCGTCGCCCCGCCGAAGACCGCGCTGCCCGACCTGACCGATCTTCAGCATTGGACATGGCTGATGGGCCGTGCGCAGCAATTGATGCTGGAGGCCGGCGTCCCGCTCGCGCCGCCCGAGACGCTGGCGGAGCAGACGCGCGATTTCTGGAGCGATTACCTCGCGCTGTGGCAGCGCTTCACCACGCCTCCCGCGCCCGAGGCGGAACGGCCGAAGGAGAAGGACCGTCGCTTTGCCAATCCGGCGTGGCGCAGCAACCCGGCGTTCGACTGGATGCGGCAGAGCTATGCGCTGATTGCCGACCACATGCTGCGCGGGGTCGATGCGCTGGAGGGCGTCGACGAGCGGACGCGCGCGCAGCTGAAGTTCGCCACGTCCGGCTTCGTCGACGCGATGAGCCCGTCGAACTTCGCGGTGACCAACCCCGAGGTGATCGAGAAGACGATCGAGACGCGCGGGCAGAACCTGCTCACCGGGCTCACCAACATGCTGTCCGATATCGGGCGCGGGCAGCTGACGCATACCGACGGCACCGCCTTCGAGGTCGGGCGCAATCTCGCCGCGACGCCGGGCAAGGTGGTCAAGCGCACCGAGCTCTACGAATTGATCCAGTACACGCCGACGACCGAGACGGTGCTGGCGACGCCGCTGCTGATCTTTCCGCCGTGGATTAACCGCTTCTATATCCTCGACCTGACGCCCGAGAAGAGCTTCATCCGCTGGGCGGTGGCGCAGGGGATCACCGTGTTCATGGTGTCGTGGAAGTCAGCGGACGCGTCGATGGCCGAGGTGGTGTGGGACGATTACGTCGCCGCGCAGGTTGAGGCGATTGACACGGTCCGCGACCTGCTGGACGTGCCCGCGGTGCATACGGTCGGCTATTGTGTCGCGGGCACCACGCTCGCCGCGACGCTGGCGTGGCTCGCCGCGAAGGAGCAGGCCGACAAGGTGGCGAGCGCGACTTTCCTGACCGCGCAGGTCGATTTCTCGCGCGCGGGCGAGTTGCTCCATTTCGTCGACGACGAGCAGCTGAAGATGATCGCGACGCTCAGCCCGCAGGGGTTCCTCGACGGTCGCTATCTCGCCGCGACCTTCAACCTGTTGCGCGGGCGTGACCTGATCTGGAATTACGTCACCAACAACTATCTGCTCGGCAAGGATTATGCGCCGTTCGACCTGCTCCACTGGAACGGCGACGTCACCAATCTGCCCGCGAAGTGGCACCTCGCTTATCTGACCGATCTTTACCGCGACAATCTGCTGGTGCAGCCCGGCGCGATGAGCGTCGGCGGCGTGCCGCTCGACCTCGGGAAGGTTGAGACCCCCGCTTATGTACAGGCGGGACGCGAGGACCATATCGCGCCGGCTGAAAGCGTCTGGAAGCTGACCGAGCATCTGCGCGGACCGCTACGCTTCGTGCTCGCGGGCTCGGGGCACATCGCCGGGGTGGTCAACCCGCCGGCCGCCGGCAAATATCAGCATTGGATCAACGATCAGCCCGCCGACTCGCTGGACGCCTTCATCGCTGGCGCGCGCGAGGTGAAGGGCAGCTGGTGGAACGACTGGGCGGACTGGCTCCGCGCCCGTTCGCCCGCGACGGTGGCCGCATACGGGCCGCGCATGCCGGGCGCAGGGGCGCTACCCGCGCTTGAGGACGCGCCCGGCCGCTACGTCAGGGCCAAGTAGCGCTTCTGCTGCGCCGCACAAACTACTTGTCTTTGCAACCACGAATCACTATTGTGCAGTGCAGCAATTACGGAGCGGACACGATGGTGGACCAGACCGGCAAGGTTGAGGGCAGGAAGACGGGCACACCGGCCAAGGGTCGCGCACGTGCCGCGGCAAAGCCGGGCGCGTCGCTCACGCCCACACTGCCGCCGGTTCCCGTCGAGCCGGACGTGCCCGCGGTGCTCGCCAACCCGGCGCTCACTGACGAACCAGCGCCGGTGGTGATCGCCGCCGAAGAGCCGACGGTTCCGGTGACGGAAGCGCCCCCCGCACCTGCTCCCGTGATTGAAGAACCCATTCCCCAACCCGAACCCGCTGCCCCCGCGGCGCCATTGGAAGTGAAGGACACGAACATGACCGACACCGTCACGACGTTCGCCGACAAGGCGCAGGACCAGGCCAAGGCCTTCGCTGACAAGGCGCAGGAGCAGGGCCGCGCGGCGTTCGCCAACGCTGGCGAGCAGGCGCGGGTCGCGCTCGACAAGAGCCGCAAGGTCGCCGAGGACATGGCCGAATTCGGCAAGGGCAACGTCGAGGCGCTGGTCGAATCGAGCCGCATCGCCGCGCAGGCGTTCGAGTCGTTCGGTCAGGACGCCGCCGCGTTCGCGCGCGCCCGTTACGAGAGCACCGCGCAGCTCGTGCAGACGCTGGCGTCGGTGAAGTCGCCGACCGAGGCGCTTCAGCTCCACGCCGAATACGTCCGCGCCTCGTTCGACGCGCTGGTCAAGGAAGCCTCGCGCTCGACCGAAGCGACGCTGAAGCTGGCCGGCGACGTCGCCAAGCCGCTGCAGAACCGCGTCGCCGTCGCCGCCGACAAGTTCCGCCCGGCCGCCTGATCGCGGTCGCGCAGGCGAAAGAGGGCGGCCGCAGCGATGCGGCCGCCTTTTTTGCGCGTTTGCGGTCTTGCCTGCGCGCCCCCGCGTGCCATATTCGCGCAGTGTCCATGCAGCAGCAGATTGTCCCGATGGCCGCGGGCCAGAGCGACGATGCCGACGGTGACGGCACCGGGATCGGCATCGCCACGCGCACACGCGCCCGCACCAAGAAGCCGACGCCCTACCGCGTCCTCATGCTCAACGACGATTACACGCCGATGGAATTCGTCGTCCTGTGCCTCCAGCGCTTCTTCCGCATGAACATGGAAGAGGCGACACGCGTGATGCTCCACGTCCACCAGAAGGGCGTCGGCGTGTGCGGCGTGTTCAGCTATGAGGTCGCCGAGACGAAGGTGAGTCAGGTGATGGACTTCGCCCGCCAGAACCAGCACCCGCTGCAATGCACGCTGGAGAAGGCGTAACCGCGTCGCCCCGGACCTGATCCGGTGGGACGATAAGGGCGCTCCTCCAGCCCCGACGCCCGTCGCCCCTGCGCAGGCAGGGGCCCATGTCCGTGGCAGGTGGCGGAACATCTGACACATAGACAGCGTCCACGACGGGCCACGACCATCAAGTCGCTGGCAGCCATAGGCCCCTGCCTCCGCAGGGGCGACGGCGGTAGACTCCGCTCCCACGCCGACCTTCCACGTCCCGTCGCTTCCCGCTACCCTCCCACGCTAACCACAACGAATCGTGAGAGGAACCGTCATGGACCCCAGCCTGCGCGACCGGGCGATCGGCCTGTACGACGCCTTCACCCACGAACATCGTGATCGCCGCACCCTGCTGCGCCAGATGACCGCGCTGGTCGGATCGGTTGCCGCCGCCGAGGCGCTGATCGGCGGGATCGCCGCGTCGCCGGCCGCCGCCGCGCTCACCGATCCCGGCGACGCCCGGCTCGTCACCCGCAAGGGCAGTTATGCCATCGGTGGCGGCGCGCAGATGACCGGCTATTTCGCTGCGCCACGCAATCCCGGCCGCGCAATCGGCGCGGTGATGGTGATCCATGAAAATCGTGGGCTGCAACCGCACATCGAGGATGTCGCGCGCCGCGTCGCACTCGCCGGCTTCTTCGCCGTCGCCCCCGATTTCCTCTCCGCGCAGGGCGGCACCCCCGCCGACGAGAACGCCGCGCGCGACCTGATCGGCAAGGCCGACATGGACGCAGTGCTGGCCGGCGCGGTGGCGACGGTCGGGCGGCTCGCAAAACTCTCGCATGGCACCGGCAAGGTCGGCACGGTCGGCTTCTGCTGGGGTGGCGCACTGGTGGACCGCGTCGCGCTCGCCGCCGGACCGGGGCTCGCCGCCGCGGTCAGCTATTATGGTCCCGCGCCCGATCCGGCCGAGGCGCCGAAGCTGCAGGTCCCGCTGATGCTCCATTATGCCGGCAAGGATGCGCGTGTCGCACAGACCGGCGGTCCATGGGTCGCCGCGCTCAAGGCCGCCGGCAAGCCGGTCGAGGCGTTCGACTATCCCGGCGTCGACCACGCGTTCAACAACGACACGTCGGCCGAGCGGTACGACAAGGCCGCTGCCGACCTCGCCTGGGGGAGGACGATCGACTTCTTTCACCGCCATCTGGATGCCCGCGCATGACGCTGACCTTTTACACAAATCCGATGTCGCGTGGCCGGATCGCGCGCTGGATGCTCGAGGAGGTCGGCGAGCGCTACGACACGGTGCTGGTCGACTGGACGCAGAAGCCCGCCGCGTTGCTCGATGCCAATCCGCTCGGCAAGGTGCCGACGATCGTCCACGACGGCGCGGTGGTCAGCGAAGCGGCTGCGATCTGCGCCTATCTCGCCGACGCGTTCCCCGCCGCCGGGCTCGCGCCGCGCGCCGAAGAACGCGCATCCTATCTGCGCTGGATGTTTTTCACCGCGGGGCCGCTGGAGGCGGCGATGGTCGACAAGGTGCTGGGGGTCGAGGTGCCCGCGGCCAAGCGTGGGATGGTCGGCTACGGCGGCTTCGCGGAGGCGGTCGACACGCTCGAATATGCCATATCGTCGCACAGCTACATCACCGGCGACCGCTTCACCGCGGCCGACGTCTATGTCGGCAGTGCGGTCGGCTGGTTCACGCAATTCGGGCTGCTGGAAAAGCGCGAGACGTTCATGCGCTATCTCGACCGGCTCCAGCAGCGCCCGGCCTATCAGCGCGCCGTCGCGATCGACGACGCGCTGATCGCGGAGGCCGCTCAGCGATAGCGGCGGTCGTGCTTGTCCCAGCGGACGCGCGCGCTCAGCGCGTCGAAGCGGCGGTTGAGGTCCTGACGCTCCCAGTTCGACAGCCCGCCGCTGCGGCGATAGCGCGTCTCGAGCTGGACGAGCTGGCGCGAGTCGCGGCGCAGCCGGGTCGCTTCGCGGCGATCGAGCTTGCCGCTGCGGATGCCCTGGTCGATCCGCTGGTCGAGCCGCGTCTGCCGTGCGTTGATCGACTGCCACGGCGCGGCGCTGGCGGCGAGCGGGGCGGTGACGCCGACCAGGCTCAGCCCGGCGACCAGCAGGTGAAAACGGTTCATTTTGACGCTCCTTTGCACTGGCACCGCAATCAGCGGCGGTACGAGAACGAAGATAGGCAGCATCTGTCGCAGCCCCGTCCCGTCAACCCTGTGAAAGTGTGTCACTTTGTCGCGGCGGCGACGGCTTCGTTCAGCTTCGGGCCTCGCCGGTCAAGGCGGTGCGCAACCCGGCGACCTGCCGATTGAGGTGCGCAAGCTGGTCGAGCGACAGCCCGCTGCGCGCGACCAGTTCCTCCGCGAGACATCCGCAGCGTTGGCGCAAGGCGCGCCCGCTGTCGGTCAGCAATACGCGCACCTGCCGCTCGTCGTCCGGGTTGCGTTGGCGCGCAACATGCCCGGCTGCCTCCAGCCGTTTGACCAACGGCGTCACCGTGCTCGATTCAAGCGCCAGTCGCTCGGCGATTGCGCCGATCGTTCGAGCGTCCTCCTCCCACAGCGCGTGGAGCACGAGATATTGCGGATAGGTAATCCCGATCGCATCGAGCAGCGGCTTGTACGCGCGCCCGACCGCCATGCTCGCGGAATAGAGCGAGAAGCACAGCTGCTCGTCGAGGGGGCGGGCGTCAGCCATGGCAGGGGCTTAGCAGCTTTTTCCTTATCGCGATAATCTTTTCACTGGACTGTTGTATTCTTCTGATTTATATACCGTGATACTGATTATCGAGATAAGGATCATGCGCATGTCCGTCGACGTCAAATACGCCACCACTGCCTCTGCCACTGGTGGCCGCGACGGCCGCGCGCGCAGCGAGGACGGCCGCTTCGAGGTCGCGCTATCGACGCCGACGGAACTGGGCGGCGCGGGCGGTGAGGGGAGCAACCCCGAACAATTGTTCGCTGCCGGCTATTCGGCGTGCTTCCTCGGCGCCCTGAAGGTCGCCGGGCAGCAGCTCAAGGTGAAGGTGCCCGCTGAAACCAAAGTCACCGCAACTGTCGGCATCGGTCCGCGTTCGGCGGGTGGGTTCGGCATTACCGCCGACCTCGTCGTCGACCTGCCCGGCGTGGACAAGGATGAGGCGCAGCAGCTGGTCGATACCGCGCACCAGATCTGCCCCTATTCCAACGCCACGCGCGGCAACGTCGATGTCGGCCTGACGCTCGCCTGATCCGGAGAAGACCATGCCCCGCACGCCCGGCACCGAAGGGTTCGCGCTCAACCAGACGATGCTTCGCATCCGCGATCCGAAGCCGTCGCTGGCCTTCTACCGCGACGTGCTGGGCATGAGCCTGCTTCAGCAGCTCGACTTTGCCGACATGCGCTTCTCGCTCTATTTCCTCGCCTATCTCGGCGAGGGCGAGACGGTGCCTGATGATCCGGCCGAACGCGCGCGCTTTATCTTCACACGCGAGACGACGCTGGAGCTGACCCACAATTGGGGCACCGAAAGCGACCCGGCCTTCACCGGCTACCACAGCGGCAACGACGACCCGCGCGGCTTTGGCCATATCGGCATCTCGGTGCCCGACGTGGCGGCGGCGTGCGCGCGGTTCGAGGAACTGGGTGTGCCGTTCAGGAAGCGTCCGCAGGACGGCACGATGAAGGACATCGCCTTCATCACCGATCCCGACGGTTACTGGATTGAGATCCTGTCGCCGGCGGGAATGACCGCCGCGATCGCCGCCGCGGATTGACGCTGGGCACCGCGGCCGTGCGTGTCTAGCCTGCCGCGATGACGACGACGGACTGCCGCCCGCTCGCACTGCTGACATCGCTCTGGTTCGGCGGCCTGATCCTGTCCGGATGGCACCCGTTCGACCGTGCGACATGGTGGATGGAAGTCGCGCCGGTGCTGGTCGTGCTGCCGGTCCTGTGGGGAACGCGCCGGCGTTTCCCGCTGACGCCGCTCGCGATGGTGTTGATTGCCGTGCACGGCGTCATCCTGATGATCGGCGGCGCCTACAGCTATGCGCGGGTGCCCGCCGGCTTCGTGATGCAGGATTGGCTGCATCTCGCGCGCAACCCTTACGATCGCATCGGGCATTTCGCGCAGGGGTTCGTGCCCGCAATCGTGCTGCGCGAGTTGCTGTTCCGTGGCGGCGGGATCGCGCGCGGTCCGCTGCTGACCGTGCTTGTGCTCGCCTGCTGCCTCGCGATCAGCGCCGCCTACGAACTGATCGAGTTCGGCGCGGCGGTCTGGCTGGGGCAGGGTGCGGACGCATTCCTCGGAACGCAGGGCGACCCGTGGGACACGCAATGGGACATGCTGACGTGCATGATCGGCGCGTCCGTCGCGCTGCTGCTGCTGACGCGCCTCCACGACAGGCAGATCGCGCGCCGTTTGCCGCCGGGGCGGTGATGGCAGCGCCCTGCCATCACCGCCCCGGACAGCCTAGAACCGCCCGCGCACACCGACGCGGAAGAAGCGGCCGAGCGTGTCGTACAATGCCGGGTTGACGTCCAGCCCGGTGTTGGTCTGCGGCGACGGTTCGGGGTCGTGGTCGAAGAGATTGTCGACCTTCACGAACATGCTGACCTGCGGGGTGACGTTCACCGTCGCGCCGATGTCGAAATAGAAGGCGCCCTTCATGCGGTTGAAGTCGATCGTCGGGTGGTCGTTGGTCGATTCCGGGCAAGTACCCGCCGAGCAGACGACATATTGGTTGCCGTACACGCCGTCGCTGAACCAGCGTTCCTGCAGCAACAGGCTGAAACTGTCGTTCTGATAGGTCTGGATTGCCAGCCACTTCCAGCTCGGCGTCGCCCCCGAATTGGCACCCGCCGAATTGACCGGCGCGACCGGTTTGCCGTTCGAGTTCAGCCCGGAGTCGGTGATGTAATCGATCACATGCGTGCCCAGCCCGCGGAGCGTCAGGCTGCCCGGCAGCCCGAGCGGCCGGCGCCACTGATAGCTCGCCTCGATGTCGAACCCGCGCGTCTTGATCGAGGCGAGGTTGAACGCCTGCACGTTGACGAAATTCGGCCCGGCGGTGTTCTGGAGGTTGAACGCGCTACAGGTATCCGCATTGCCCTCGCGGCACAGATTGACGATCTGTTGCGCCGACAGTGATGAGACGACGTCGTCGATCTTGATGTCGTAATAGTCGAACGACAGGCTCAGCCCCGGCAACCACGACGGCTGCGCGAGCACCGCACCAAGCTCGGTGCTGCGCGCGATTTCGGGACGCAGCGCGGTGTTGCCGATCGTGTTCTGGATAATCAGCACCTGCGTGTTGTTGAACGGATCGGTGAAGTTCGGGACGGTGGTGGTCGTCGGCGCGGCGAACAGCTCCGACAGGTTCGGCGCACGCACATCGCGCGAGGTCACGGCGCGCAGGCGGAACCCGCTGAGCGGCGTCTCCCACGTACCGCCGACCTTCCATGCATAGACGACGCCCGAGGTCGAATAGCGTGTCGCGCGCCCCGCACCGTTCAGGTTGGCGCGACCGACGGCAGGCGAGTCGATCAGCGGCAGGTTGAGTTCGAGGAAGCTCTCGACGACGTTATACTTGCCCGAGCCGTTCTTGTAATTGCCCGCATACCAGTTGTTGCCGGTGGCGAGCAGCGACGGATCGGCGGGGTAGGCGGCATTGTTGGGGCTCAGCGCGGACACCCCTGCGCCATAGGCGTCGGCGTTGACGCGATACGCTTCCTCGCGCCACTCGATGCCCGCCGCGACCGCGAGCGGACCCGCCCACAGGTCGATCGGCGTGCCCGAGATGCTTGCCGCCGCCGCGTCCTGCGTCTGGCGCGTGTGCTGGAACGGCCCGTTCTCGGGGACGATATACGCCAGCGCCGCCGCTGAAGGCTGGTTGTTGCCGAAAATGTTGATCGGCTGGCACCCGCTGGCGCGCGCCGCGGCATCGGCGCAGACGATCTCGCCGTTCAGCCGCACCGCATTGGCCGCCTGCGTGTAGCGGCCGTTCAGGCTGATATTGTCGACGTTGATGTCGGTGACGTTGATGCCGTGCTCGTAATAGAGATCGTAGGTCCAGCTGTCGCCGAAGATCTCCGCCTTGCCCTTCAACCCGCCGACGAAGCGATATTGCCGGCGGTCGGTATTGACCTTGATGTTGGGCAGGATCGCGTTGCTCAGGCCGTAGCGGAATTGCGTGATTCCGGCGGTTGCGCACTGCGCCTGGATCGAGGCGGGCAGATACGGGTTGGCGCACTGGACGATGACGTTGTCCTTGGCCGCGCCGGGGTTCGGCTGGTTGCTGGTCTTCACCTGCGCGATGTTCGCGGTCAGATAGAGTTCGGTGTCCGGCGCGACGTCATAGCCGATCCGCGTATAGCCGTTGATCCGCTCCAGCGCCGATTGCAGCGACGTGCCCGAGCCGACATGCCCCGACTGGTCGCCGCCGACGCAGAAGCCGATGTAGCAACCGGTCACGTCGCCATTGGCGTTCTTGGCGGGCACCCCGTTCGAGCCGTAATTGAACGCGAACGGCCGACCCTGCCCGTCGAACGCGATCCCCTGCAGCGGGCCGTTATTGATGAGCCCCCACTTGGTATATTTGAACGCCTGCCCGTGATCGCGGACCAGGAATTGCGGATTGGTGCTTTTGCGGATGTTGGTGTCGACGAAGGTCGTCGCGCGATACCAGTCGCGTCCGCTCGCCAGATCCTCGCCGAAATTGCCCGGCCCGACGCCCTGATCCTTGGCATATTCGCCGCTGAGCACGACGTGCAGCCGGTCGCCCGCGAAGCTCTTGCCCAGCGCCGCCTGCACCAGCGACTGCCCGCCGTCGCCATAGGTGCTGACGCCGGTCTGCGCGTTGAATTTCGCACCCTGGAAACGCGTGTCGGTGATGAAGTTGATGACGCCGCCGACCGCGTCCGAGCCGTACGACGCCGAAGCACCGCCGGTCACGACGTCGACGCGCTTGATCAGCAATTGTGGGAACTGGCTGATGTCGGGGACGCCGGTCACGTTCGCGCCGACCACGCGCTGCCCGTCGAGCAGCGTCAGCGTGCGGATCGTCCCCAGCCCGCGCAGCGAGAAGGAGCTGAGCCCCTGCTGCCCGCTCGACGTGCTGAACGTGCCCGTCGCCGCGCCGGTCGACCCTTGCAGTGACGGCAATTGCGCGATGGTGTTGAAGATGTTGGGTTGCGCATTCGCCTGGATCTGCGCCTCGCCGATCACCGTCGTCGGGGTGGGAGCATTGAACCCGCTCGCGGTAATGCGCGTACCGGTGACGACGATATCGGAGGCGGCGGCGGGCGCTTCGCCTTGCGCCGCCGGTGCTGGCGTCTGATCGGGGGTGGCGGGGGCGGCGCTCCGGGTCGAGTCCGGCAGATCGTCGGTCTGCTGCTGCGCCACCGCCGGGCTCGCCAGCAACATCAACGCCAGCACGGCAACGCTGGTAGCGGTATCATACTTAAACGAACGCCGACGTGCCTCGACCATGCTCCATCCCCTAAATGGTGGCGTGCCACCGCTGCTGCGGGCACGCGTTTATGTGATGCAGGTCATACAAGAGGCGGTGCGGACCGGCATCTAAGACCAAAGTCGCGCGGTGCGCCGACAAAGGTCGTAATGGTCAGAATGCGCCCGCGCGGCCGATAGCGCAGACGGTGTGGCGGGAGGAACGATGGTGGCAGGCGGAATGAACGGCGAGCCGCTGGCAATGGTGGTGATGGGCGTCAGTGGCACGGGCAAGTCGACGCTCGGCCGTTTGCTCGCCGATCACTGGCACGCGCCGTTCCTCGAAGGCGACACGTTCCATTCGGCGGCGAACGTCGCGAAGATGGAGGCAGGCGCGCCGCTTACCGACGCGGATCGCTGGCCGTGGCTCGATCGGCTCGGCGCGGCCCTGGGCGAGGCGGCGCGGGCAGGGGGCGTCGCGGTGGCGGCCTGCTCCGCGCTCCGCCACGCCTATCGCGCGCGGCTGGAGGCGGCGGCGGGGCTGCCGCTGCATTTCGCCTTTCTCGACACCGATCGCGGCGAGATCGCCCGCCGCATGGGCGCGCGCACCGGTCATTACATGCCGCCCAGCCTGCTCGACAGCCAGCTCGCGACGCTCGAGCCGCCCGAGGCCGACGAACGCGCGCTCCGCCTCGACGCCGGCCACGCGCCGGAGGCGCTGTGCCGCGCGGTGCAGGCGTGGGTTGAAAAGCGGTTGACGTAACCCCTCGCCGTCGTCCCGGGCTCGGCCTTGAACCCCGCTTCTTCTTCTGGCCTTGATCCTTCTTCGTCATCCCCGCGAAGGCGGGGATCCAGACGCGCGGGTTTCTCGATGGAGCCGCAGCGTCAGAGTTTCTGGATTCCCGCCTGCGCGGGAATGACGGAACTGGACGACTGCAACCTCACGGCATCAACCGCTTGCGCCCCTGTGACAGATGCCAGCGCATCGCCAGTGCCGCGCCATCGGCGTCGCGGGTGCGGATCGCATCGACGATCGCGTCATGCTCCTCCATCATCGCCCCGATCACCTGCGGCGGGCGCGAGCGCGAGATATCGACCCCCGCGCGCAGGATATGCATCACGCTGTCGCGCAGATGGTCGAACACCGGCGCGAACGCCGCATTGCCGGTCGCCGCGACGATCGCCAGGTGCAGCGCCCAGTCTTCGTCATGTGCCGGGGCGTTCGAGAACAACGCCGCGCGCAACGCCTCTAGCGCCACCTCGATTGCGTCGAGCTGCGCCTGCGACCGCCGCAACGCCGCCAGCCGCGCCGCCTCCGCCTCCAGCACGAATCGCACCTCATAGGTGCCAAGCGTCGCCGCCAGCGCGTCCATCGGCAGATGCGTCCCCAGCCGCTCCGACGGTCGCCGCTTGACGTAGCTCCCGGCGCCGCGCCGCGCCTCGGTGATCCCGTCCGAGGCGAGCCGCGCCAACGCCTCGCGAACGATGGTGCGCGACATGCCGAACGTCGCGGCCAGCCGCGCCTCGGCGGGCAGGCGGTCGCCGGTCGTCAGCCCCTGGTCGTTGATGATCCGCACGATCGCGGCATAGGCGCGGTCGGCCAGTCGTCCCTCGCTCACCGGCGGTCCCCTCCCGTGCGATGTTTCCCGAGCCTAGCGGACGGCCGCCAACGTGGCGAGAGGTTGGACTGCCTGTCCGACAACTTTGCCGCGCAAGCTATCGCATGTTACTTGAAAAGCGCTAACATCGTGGCGCATAACGCACAAAGCTGTCCAACCGAATCCGCTCGAAAGCGTGACGGGACGGCGGTTTTACGGGAGGAAGGAATGGAAGCGACCGTTCAGGAGATGCCCGCGCCGATCAGCGGCGCGATGCTGGCGCAACTGACCCCGACGCAGCTCAAGGTGATGCGCGGCGTCCATTCCGGGCTGCTCAACAAGCAGATCGCCTACGACCTCGGCATCGCCGAGGCGACCGTGAAGGCGCACATGACCGCGCTGATGCGCAAGCTGAACGTCCGCAATCGCACGCAGGTCGCGATCGCCGCGCAGGCGCTCAGCGGCGACACCCGCCACGCCTGACCCCGGCAAAGCCCCTCCTTATTGGGGAGGGGCAGAGATGCCCACCTACGACCATCGTCGCGCATGAAGCATCCCTCTGGTACCGCTAGCAAAAGCGCGAAAACAGACGGGAGACGGGCGATGCGGGCAGGATGGCGGATCGGAGCGGCTTTGGCGGTGGTGCTCGCCACCCCGGCATTGGCGGCCACGGCGATCAAGCCCGGCGCGTCGGTCTATCAGACCATGCCCGACGACCCCCGTGCGATCGTCCTCAAGGCAGTCGGCGACGGCCGCGCCGACGACAGCGCGGCGCTGCAACAGGCGATCGACGCCGCCGCGGCGGGCGGGCACGGCGGCGTGGTCTTCGTCCCCTCTGGCACCTATCGGATCACGCGCACGATCTTCGTCCGCTCGGCGGTGCGCTTGTTCGGCATCGGCAAGACCCGCCCGCAGATATGGCTCGGCGACAATACCGCCGGCTTCGGCAGCGGCGTCGCGGCGATGCTCGCCTTCACCGGCGAGGACCAATATCGCGTCGGCAAGGCGCCGGTCCCGCCGCGCACCAGCGTGCCGTTCGATCCGTCGATCTTCGACGCGACCTCCAGCACCTTCTATTCCGCGCTGTCGAACATCGACTTCCGGATCGGCGACGGCAATGCCGGCGCGGTCGCGGTGCGCTTCCGCGTCGCGCAGCACGGCTATCTGCGCCATGTCGATTTCCATATCGGCGCGGGGCTGGCCGGGGTCTATCAGGCCGGCAACGAGTTCGAGGACTTGCGCTTCTTCGGCGGTCGTTACGGCATCATGTCCGAGAAGACCTCGCCCGCGTGGCAGTTCACGCTGATCGACAGCGAATTTTCCGGGCAGCGGGACGCCGCGATCCGCGAGCATGAGGTCGACCTGACGCTGGTCAACGTCGCGATCCGCGATACGCCGGTCGGTATCGAGATCGACCGCGGCTATTCGGACTCGTTGTGGGGCAAGCAGGTCCGCTTCGAGCGCGTGTCGCAGGCCGCGGTGGTGATCTCCGAGGAGAACAGCGTCTTCACGCAGATCGGCTTCGACGATGTGATCGCAATCGACACCCCGACCTTCGCGCGCTTTCGCGACTCCGGCAGGACGATCGCGGGGAAGGGCGCGCGCTACCGTGTCGCCGATTTCTCGCACGGGCTGAAGCTCGCCGGGCTCGGCACGATCGGCGAAACCGCCACCGACGTGACAATGACCCCTCTGTCACGCGCGCCGAAACGACCCGCCAACGCGATCCGTGCGCTTCCGCCGGTCCGCGACTGGGCGAACGCGCACGATCTCGGCGTCAAGGGCGACGACGCCACCGACGACACCGCCGCCCTGCAACGTGCGATCGACACGCACCGCGTCGTCTACCTTCCCCTTGGCCGCTACCGCGTCACCGACACGATCAAACTGCGTCCCGACAGCATCCTGATCTCGCTCCACCCCAGCCTGACGCACGTCTATCTGCCCGACGAGACTCCTGCCTTCACCGGTGTCGGCGGCGCCAAGGCGATGATCGAGAGCGCAAGGGGCGGCAATGCGATCGTCCACGGCCTTGGCTTATGGACCGGCGCAATCAACCGCCGCGCCACCGCCTTGCTGTGGAAGGCCGGCGCGGCGTCCGAGGTCAATGACGTCAAGATCCAGGGCGGCGGCGGCACCGTGCTGACCAAAGGCAGCCCGATCAACCAGAATGACCCGCGCGCGCGCCCGGATGGTCAATATCCCAGCATCATGGTCACCGACGGCGGCGGGGGGACGTTCTCGGCGATCTGGTCGCCGAACACGCTCGCGTCGGCGGGTTTCCACGTTTCCGACACCAATACGCCCGGACACGTTTATCAGCTGTCGGCAGAGCATCATTATCGCGCCGAAATCGTAATGGACCGGGTTAAAAACTGGGAGTTTCTGGCACCGCAGACCGAACAGGAGGTCCGCGACGGCGTCAACGCGGTCTCGACCGAGTTCCACAATTCCAGCGACATCCTGTTCGCCAATTACCATGGCTATCGCGTAACGCGGACGATCAAGCCGATGGATGCGGCGGTTAAATTGTTCAATTCGGGCGGTATTCGCTTCCGCAACGTCCATGTGAACGCCGAAAGCGGCTTCGCGAGCTGCGATGCCAAAGGCTGCGGCACGTATCTGCGTGCCAGCAAATTCCCCTTTGAAAACAGCATCAAGGACATGACCCGCCGCCAGGAGGTTCGCGAGCGCGAGTTCGCCAGCCTCGACATCCCCCCAGCCACCGCCACTGCCACCCCCGACCTAGCGATTCCAGTGACTTCCGGCGTGACCAGGCTCGCGGACGGCTTCTATTCTATCTCCGGCGGCACGGTCGATGCCAGGGGGAAGCTGTATTTCGTCGATCGCTTCTTTCAGCGAATTCATGGCTTTACGCCCGCCGAAGGTCTGACGACCGTCTCAGACGCGCCGCTCGACCCGGTCAACCTCGCGGTCGACCGTTCCGGACGCCTGCTCGTGCAATCCTCCGCCGGCCGTGATGGCAGCGTCTATAGCATCGACCCCGCTAACCCCTTGGATGTTCGTCCGATTGAACCGACCCCGGCGCGCGCGGGTGGCGAGGCGGTGACGCTTCTTCCGGTCAACGTATGGGCAAATGGCGAGTTCGCAGACCGGATCGATCCCGCGACCTACCAGTATCCGCCGATCGCATCCTTCTTCATCACCAAGCTCGGCGAGGCCAAGGCGCAGGAATATCGCTCGCCCGACGGATCGCTGGCGCTGCCGGCGTTCCGCGTCTGGAACCAGGGACCCGACGATCATCTCGGCTGGCGATGGTCCGACACGCTTGATTCCTATGGGTTTGTCGGCGCGGTGCCGGGCAGCCGCGTGACGCTGACCAATTCCTCCGAGAACCTCACCTACAGCGGCCTGGTCGGCGCGGGCGGACAAGTGACCGACCTCAAGGTCGTCGCGCCACGCGGCGGCGAGAGCGTCGCGCGCGACGAGGCCGGCAACCTGTACGTCGCGAACGGCCAGGTGTTCGTCTACGCCCCTGACGGCGCGCTCGCCCGCCGCATCGACGTGCCCGAGCGGCCATTGCAATTGCTGCTCGGCGGCCCGGATCGCCGTACCCTCTACATCCTCGCGCACCACGCGCTGTACGCCATAGGCCTTTGAAATCCCGTCATCCCGTCCGGGCGCCGGGATGACGAGCCGCTCAGCTCGGGTGCGCCTCTACTTCGGCTTCCGCCTTCACGTCACGGCGCGTGTCGGCAAAGCGCTCGCCCGCGTCGATCGCCCAGCCGGCGACGCGCTCGGCGAGCCAGCCGATCACCGCCCCCGCCACCACGTCGCTGCCATAATGCGCCCCGCGCGCGACCTGCGCGACACCTGCGGTGCCCGCCGCCAGCTTCGCGACTCCTCCGATCGCAGGCACTTCATGCGCGACTGATTGGGCTACCGCTACCGCCCCGGCAGTGTGGCCCGAGGGGAAAGCGTTGAGATTGGTGTCGTCGGTACCATGCCCCTTGCGCGGCACCGCGTCGGTGCCCGGGACATTCGGCCGGGCGCGGTCGACCCCGGCCTTCAGCACGGTTTTCAGGCCTGTCGCCAGCAGGTGGCTCGCCACCATCCGCGCACCGCTGCGCGCCAATGTCGGCCGACGCAGCACCGCGCCGATCGCCAGCGTCCCCAGCCCGAGCGCCAGCAATGGCGGCTCGTCCGTAGCTTTGGCGATCGGCGTGAGCGCACGCATCGCCCCTGCCGCTGCCAACGCGCGTAGCGGCGCGGTGGCGTCATGCTCACGTTCGGCGGCTGCCCGCAGCGCCTTCTTCTTCTTCTTGCCCATATCGGCTCCGCTTGGGTGTCCGGCTGCCAACGAGCCGCGCGCGCTTTCGGTCCCGCTCAGGAAGCGGCGGTGTAGGCGGCGAACGGTTCGGCGAGCAGCAACCGCCCGTCGCGCCATACCTGCACCCCGCCGCCGCCCTTTGCCGGATCGACCGAGGCGAGTACGCGATAAACATAGCCGCCGTTCGTGAACTGGTAGATGCGCCGCCCGCCGCGTTCTTCGGTCAATCGCCCGCCGGTGATCGTCAGCGACGCGCGGGTATCGCGTCCGCCCCATGGCTGGTCGATCGCGGGCAGGTCGGTGTCGTAATTGTAGCTGTGATAGACGAATCCGTCGCGCTCGCTGCGCGTCACTTGGATGGAGCGCTTCTCCGTCACCCCCAGCACGCGCGTTTGCGGTGCAAAGCGACAACTGGTGGTATCGCGGCCGTAGGTGATCGCAGTAACGGTCGGCGTCGTCGCGCCGGGCTCGACCATGCCGGGATTGACCGCATGAATGTTGCCGAGAACCCGTCCGGCAGCATTGGTCAGCGGATAATAGATTTGCCCCATGCCCGGATCGCCCGCGCCGACTCGCACCTGCACCTGGTAGCGTGCCAGCCCCGGCTTCGACAGGCTGGTCAGCGTCGCGCCGCGCCGGGCATCGGGCGCAGACAGGATCAGCACGCGGTCGCGATCGGTCGAATCGCAGACGAGGACCGCCTGCGTCCAGCCGCTGTCGCCGTTCAGCATCGAGATCGATTTTTGACTTGCCAGTTGCGACCACGCCGGCACCGCCGCCGCCATGGCGACCATTGCCACTCCGCTCCACCACGCACGCATCGCTTCCTCCGTTCCGTTTCGCGCGCCCGTGCGGTAGGCGCGCCTGCATGAACGATCCCACAACGATCCGCCGCCTGTATGGTCGGCGTCAGGGCCATGCGTTGCGCGCCGGACAGGCGGCACTGGTCGAGGAACTGCTGCCGCGCATCGCGGTGCCCGAGCAAGGCCCACTCGACGCCGCGCGGCTGTTCGGCGACGATCGCCCGTTGCAGGTCGAGATCGGCTTCGGCGCGGGCGAGCATCTCGCGGGGCAGGCGACCGCGGCACCCGGCACCGGCTTCATCGGCTGCGAGCCGTTTCTGAATGGCGTGGTCGGCGCGCTCGGCCATGTGCGTGATGGCGGTCTCGAGAACGTCCGTGTTCACATGGGCGACGCGCTGGAGGTGATCGAGCGCCTGCCCGACGCCTCGCTGGAGCGCGTCTACCTGCTTCATCCGGATCCATGGCCGAAGGCGCGTCACGCGAAGCGACGGATGATGAACCACGGTCCGCTTGACCTGATCGCCGCCAAGCTGAAGCCGGGTGCGGAATTCCGACTCGGTACCGACGACCCGACCTATTGTCGCTGGTCGATGATGGTCATGAACCAGCGCCGTGACTTTGGCTGGCAGGCGCGGGGGCCACGCGACTTCCTCGAACGTCCAGAAGACTGGCCGGAAACCCGATACGAACGCAAGGCACGGCGGCAGGGGCATGAGGTCTGGTATTTTCGATACACGCGCATATGATCCCCACGGCGCTTCGTTAACGATCCGTTAACCAATTGCTGCAAGACGCCAGTAATGGTCGGCTCCTGCCGGCCGAACAGGGGAGTGACATGAAGAAGCACCTTTTGGCTGGTATGGCGCTCATGGGCGCCGTCTTTTCCGCTCCTGCCTCGGCGACGGTATCGCTGGGCGACACGGTAACGTGCGGTGGGGTAAACCTCGAATGTTCGATCAGCAGCGCGGCCGTGGGGGCGGGAAGCGAGTTCGCGATCGACTTCGAGGATGTCGGCACGCTGTTGCTCGCTGACTTCTCGGCCGGACTGCTGACCCTCAACTGGACCAACAACCCCGATGCGGGCGACCCGGGCACGTTCGGTGAACCGTTCGCGGTGTATTTTTCCAACGAAAGCGACCCGTTCACCTTCGCCGAGCTAGGCGATGTCACGGGCGTCACCGGGTTCGATGCCAGCACCGTCAGCATCGACGGCGGTTCGGTAACGGTCAATCTCTCGAACCTGTCGTTTGCGCGTGACAGCTCGCTGCAGGTGAAGTTTGACCGCGGCACCACGCCGCCGACGACTGGCGCGGTGCCCGAGCCGGCGACGTGGGCGATGATGATCCTCGGCTTCGGCCTGGTCGGCTTCGCGATGCGTCGCCGTCCGTCGGCCAAGGTGCAGCCGCTGCTCGCCTGATATCCAAGGCGGCATGGGCTGCTGGCAGCCTATGCCGCCTTGTCGTTGCCTGTCCGGCACCTGTCCGCGTTGTAACGGGACAAAGCATGGCGCGCGCCTATCTTTCCTTCACTGACCAAGGAGAGAAAAGATGCGTTCCGTTCTCGTTGCCGCCATTGCCGCCACGGTTCTCGCCGCCTCGCCGGCCTCGGCAAAGGGGTGCCTGCGCGGCGCCGCCGCGGGTGGCCTCGCCGGCCATATGGTCGGGAAAGGCCATGGCATGATGGGCGCCGCTGCCGGGTGCGCGGTCGCGCACCATCATTACGCAAAGAAGGCCGCCGCCGCGCACAAGCATTGAGGCAGACGGGCGGGGATCAGCCCCGCCCGCAGACCAGTGCGAGCAGCAGCGTCAGCGCACCGAGCCCGCCCGACAGCGTCAGGCGCAACTGCCGCCACGCCGGCACGCCGCGCAACAGCGGCCCGATCTCGCGATCACCAAGTGGACTGGCGAGCAGCGCGAGCGCCAGCGCCACCAAGGCCGCTGCCGGTGGCGCGATGCCACCCAGTACCACGAGCAGCGCCCCCCAGCCGATCAGGCTGGGCGCGACAGCCAGCAGATACGGCCACCAGCGCCCGTCACTGCGTAGCAGCGCCTGCATCCACCACATTCCGCCCAGGAACGACAGGATCAACGCGGCATAGCCTCCGCCGACGATTGCCGCGGTCACGCGTGCTTCCGGCTCGAAGATCGCCAGGGTGACGCAGGCGATCTGCGGCATCAGCCCCGCTGCCCCCACCGCCGCTGGCGGCGTGCGGACCTGTGGCAGCGGGGTCATCGCTCAGGCGACCTGCTGAGTGGCCGTAGCAGGGCCGACAGGCGCTTCCTCCCCGCGCGAATAGGTGCCCACCAGCATCCCCGCGGCGATCACATGCCCGCGGATCGCCTCTAGCAGCTCGCTTCGCCCCGGATTGATGTCGAGCGCTGCCGCACTGTCGAGCGCGTACAGCTGGAAGACATAATCGTGGCTGCCATGCCCGGTCGGCGGATCGGGTGGCAACCAGCCTTCCTGACTGTAGCTGTTGCGCCCGACGTCCGAACCGTCATCTGTGCCACGCCCGTCGGGCGCGATCGCGCCCTCGGGAAGCGAGCCGTCCTGGGGTGGCAGGTTCCAGACCACCGCGTGGACGAGTGGATTGGGGGCAGGGGCGTCGGGATCCTCGACCAGCAACGCGAGCGCGGCGGTGCCCGCCGGCACGCCGCGCCATGTCAGCGGCGGCGATACCCCCTCGCCGTCGGCGGTGAAGCGTTCCGGCAGGCGCGCACCATCGGCGAACGCGAGGCTGGACAATTCCAGCCGCGCGTCGCCGGTGACGATGCCGTCCTGCACGATCGCCAGCTTGGCATGGCCGGCGCGGACGTTGTGCATCAGGCTGCCCAGCCAGTGCGGTACGTGTTCGAGCATGACCCGCGCTCCTCAGGCCAAGGTGCGGACGTTGGGCTCGCGGTCCCAGTAACGCTGCTTGGCGGCATCGACGAACGCCTCAAGGTCGGTCACGCCGGCATCGGGCTCGACCCCGGCCTTGTCGAGCAACGGCTTGGCTGCGTCGTTATGGCCGATTGCCTTGAGGTGCCCGAACGCGTCCATCACCCATTGCACCGCCGCGCCTTCCTTCACGAGCTTCGCGCACGCCTCCGCGGACAGGATCACCGCGCACGCGTCGACCGTCACCGAAGGCTGGCCGAACAATTGCGCGTCCGCCGCGACGCTGGTGCCATCAGACAGCGGCACTGCGCCGACCTTCGGTGCGATCGTCAGCGGGTTGCCACCCGCCGCCTTGATCGCGGCGATCGTCGACTCGAACTCCTCGCGGTCGGTGCCGTCGGCGAACAGGATACCGACCGTGCGCCCCTCCAGCGTGTGCTTCTCCAGCGGGCCGCGCACGATCCGCAGCGCCGGGGAAGGCTCCATGTCAAGCACCGGCGCGCTGGTCGGCGATGCCTCGGGCAGGTCGACCGCGAGACCGTCCGCAACACGCTGCGCCAGTTCCTGGTCGACGTTGCGCAGATTGGCGAGCTGCGCGACGCGTATGTGCGAGATCGACACCTTGCTCAGCTCGAACACGAACGCCGAGGCGATATGCGCCTGCTCGGCCTTGTCCATCGAGCGCCAGAACAGCCGCGCCTGCGAATAATGGTCGGCGAAGCTCTCGGCACGGATGCGCAGCTTCTGTCCGCTTTCCTCGGCGGGGAAGCTCTTGAAGCCGTTCGGATCCTCACGCGGCCCGCCAGCCTCGCCGGCCAGATGCAGGCTGTTCGGCTCGTAATTGGCGCGGCCCTTGGGCACCTGCATCTGCATATGACCGTCGCGCTGCATGTTCATGAACGGGCAGCCTGCCGCATCGGCGCGGCCCTTCGCCTGGTTGATCGGCAGCTGGTGCCAGTTGGTCGAGCCCAGCCGCTTGATCTGTGTATCCTGATAGCTGAACAGCCGCCCCTGCAGCAGCGGATCGTTCGAATGGTCGATCCCCGGCACCATGTGGCTGGGGCAAAAAGCGACCTGCTCGGTTTCGGCGAAGAAATTGTCGGGATAGCGGTCGAGCACCATCTTGCCGACGATGCGCACCGGCAGCACTTCCTCGGGGATGATCTTGGTCGCGTCGAGCACGTCATAAGGCTGGCTGTTCGCGAACTCCTCGTCGAACAACTGCACGCCCAGATCCCATTCGGGGAAGTCGCCGCGGTTGATCCGCTCGAACAGGTCGCGGCGCTGGAAATCGGGATCGGCGCCGGCGATCTTGACCGTCTCGTCCCAGATCGTCGAGGCGAGCCCGGCGCGCGGCTTCCAGTGGAACTTGACGAAGGTGCTCTTGCCCTCGGCATTGACGAAGCGGAAGGTATGGATGCCGAACCCCTCCATCGTCGCAAAGCTGCGCGGCAAGGTGCGGTCCGACATCGCCCACATGATCATGTGGGTGGCTTCCGGCATCAGCGAGATGAAGTCCCAGAAAGTGTCGTGCGCGGTCGCCGCCTGCGGATAGCCGCGGTCCGCTTCCATCTTGGCGGCGTGGATCAGGTCGGGGAACTTCATCGCATCCTGGATGAAGAACACCGGGATGTTGTTGCCGACCAGATCCCAATTGCCCTCGCGGGTGTAGAATTTGACCGCGAAGCCGCGCACGTCCCGCGGCGTGTCTACCGAGCCGGCGCCGCCCGCGACGGTCGAGAAGCGCGCGAACACCTCCGTGCGCTGCCCCTTCTTCTGGAACAGGTCGGCGCGGGTGATGTCGGCCAGCGAGTCGGTACATTCGAAATAGCCGTGCGCGGCCGAACCGCGCGCATGGACGATCCGCTCCGGGATGCGCTCATGGTCGAAATGGTTCATCTTCTCGCGATAAACTTCGTCTTCGAGGAGCACCGGACCGCGCGGCCCGACCTTCAGCTGGTTCTGATTGTCGGAGACGGGCGTCCCGTGGTTGGTGGTCAGCACCGGATGATCGGCGTCGGTCAACTGATGCGTCTCGCCACCGTTGCCGGCCGGGCGGGTTTTGATGTCGGTCATGGACGATCCTCGTTCCTACCGCTCGCAAGGGCGCGCGGGTGTCGTGGATCAAAGGGACGGCGCGCGCTGCGGTTCCGTGCGACGACGCGTTTCGTCGCAGCGGTCAGGCTTCGGAAAGCAATGTCCGAACCTTCGCGGCCAACCCTTCCATCGTGAACGGCTTGGTGAGCAGCGCGACGTGCGGATCGAGCTGCCCGCTGCCGATCACCGCATTCTCGGCATAGCCGGTGATGAACAGCACGCGCAGCGTCGGGAAGCGCGTCAGCGCGGCGTCGGCGACCTGCCGCCCGTTCATCTGTCCGGGCAGCCCGACGTCGGTGACGAGCAGGTCGGGGCGGATGCCGCTGTCGAGCATTCGCAGCGCTCCTGCACCGTCGCCCGCCTCCAAGACCGTATAGCCCAGCCCGTCGAGCACTTCGATCACCAGCATCCGCACTGTCGGCTCGTCATCGACGACCAGCACGGTCGGCATTCCCTCCACCTGCTGCGCCTGATCAAGCGGCAGCGTGGCCTCGCCTTCCTCGTCGACGCTGCCATGGTGGCGCGGCAGATAGATGCACACCGTCGTGCCCTGTCCCGGTTCACTGTAGATCCGCACCTGCCCGCCCGACTGACGCGCGAAGCCGTAGATCATCGACAGACCCAGCCCGGTGCCCTCGCCCATCGGCTTGGTGGTGTAGAACGGGTCGAAGGCGCGCGCCTGCACCTCCGGGGTCATGCCGGTGCCGGTGTCGCTGACGCACAGCGACAGATACTGGCCGGGCGGCAGGTCGCGCGGGCGCGCGGCGCGCTCGTCGAGCCATTTGTTCGCGGTCTCGATCGTGACGCGCCCGCCGTCCGGCATCGCGTCGCGTGCGTTGATGCACAGATTGAGCAGCGCGTTCTCGAGCTGGTTGGGATCAACCAGCGTGTTCCACAGTCCGGCCGCACCGACCACCTCCAAGGTGATCGACGGGCCGAGCGTACGGTGGATCAGCTCCTGCATCCCCGCGACCAGCCGGTTGACGTTCGTCGGGCGCGGATCGAGCGTCTGGCGGCGCGAGAAGGCGAGCAGCCGGTGCGTCAGCGCCGCCGCGCGCCGCGCCGCGCCCTGTGCCGCCGAGACATAGCGGTCCAGCTCGCCGATCCGCCCCTGCGCGACGCGGACTTGCATCATCTCCAGCGCGCCCGAGATGCCGGTCAGCAGGTTGTTGAAATCGTGCGCCAGCCCGCCGGTCAACTGCCCAACCGCTTCCATCTTGTGCGCCTGGCGAAGCTGCGCTTCGGCCGCCATCAACGCGGCGGTGCGCGTCTCGACCTCCTGCTCCAGCCGTTCGTTGAGGGTCGCCAGCTCAAGTTCGGCGCGGCGGCGCTCTACCGCGTCGCGGGTCCGCTCCGCCACTTCGCGTACCAACGCCAGTTCGTCCTCCAGCCATTCGCGCGGCTCGGCGTGGTTCAGGTAAAGGAGCGCGACGAACCCGCCCTGTTCGGTGACGGGCAGGTTGATGAACGACATCGCCGCGAGGCCGCGCAGCGCCTCGGCAGTGTCGCGGGTTCGGTCGTCCTCGCGCACGTCGGCGATCGCAACGGTAACGCCGTTTTTCAGATCCTCGATATAGCTGCCGTAATCGCGAAAGTGCAGCACTGCCGGCAGCGCGTCGATCCCCTCGGCGCAGAAGGCGCGCTCGGTAGTGATCGTCTCGGCGACCGGATCGACGGTGCCGTAGCCGGCGCGGCTGACCTCCAGCGCATTGCCGAGCACCCGCGCCGCCGCCAGCGCCAGATCGCCGGCATCGCCCGGATCGCGCAACCGGTCGCCCAGCTCGACCAGCGCCGCCAGCCGCAGTTCGGCACGTTTGCGGGCGTCGATGTCGAAGCTGATCCCGGGCAAGTGCGTGACGCGTCCGTCCGCATCGCGGTCGACCCGCCCCTGTGCAGCGACCCATCGCCAGCGCCCACCGGGGCCGGCGATACGATATTCCTCCTCGAACGGCACGCCATCGTCGATGCTGCGCGCGATCGCGGCTCGAACACGCGGCAAGTCTTGCGGCGCGATGCCGTGAGAAAATTCGGCGATCGGGGCGCCCGTCGCCGCGGTATCGGGTTCGACGCCGTAGAGGCGGGCAAATCCGGCATCGGAGGTGACACGGTCGGCGATAACGTCCCAATCCCAACGGCCTAGCGGAGGTGCATCGGGCGCATGACGCAGGGTGGCGGGCAGTTGTTTGGTCATGGCGGGGTGCGAACGCGATACGTTCGCAACGGTTGCGCGATCAACCCGTGAAAGGCCCACCTTGACTTCTGTCAGGAAATTCGCCAAGTGGCCTGCCATCGAGGCGTTGGCAGCGTGATCGGACCTTGTGGTCCCGGCTCCGCCTCGGTCGTTTTTCACGGGCTTCCCAAGTCACGCGGGGTGTCAATTTTCCCCGCCACCCGTGCGCCTGTCTGGTGCGCGGAGGGCCCTGTACTCAGGACTATATTTCCATGTCTTTTGCTCATCTCGGGCTCGCCGAGCCGCTCGTCCGCGCGCTCGAAGCCAAGGGTTATGTCGAACCCACCCCGATCCAGCGCGACTCGATTCCGCAGCTTCTGGAAGGTCGCGATCTGCTCGGCATCGCGCAGACCGGCACCGGCAAGACCGCTGCCTTCGTGCTGCCGTCGATCCAGCGGTTGAACGAGGCCGGCAAGCGCGTCCTTCCGACGCATTGCCGGATGCTGGTGCTCGCGCCGACGCGTGAGCTGGCCAGCCAGATCGCCGATTCGGCGCGCGCCTATGGCCAGTTCTCGAAAATGTCGGTTGCGACCGTGTTCGGCGGCACCAGCATCAACAAGAACCGCGCCGATGTGTCGCGCGGCGTCGACATCCTGGTCGCCACGCCCGGCCGCCTCATCGACTGTGTCGAGCAGGGTTATATCAATCTGTCGATGATCGAGATCCTCGTGCTCGACGAGGCCGACCAGATGCTTGACCTCGGCTTCATCCACGCGCTCAAGAAGATCGTGCGGATGGTTCCGCGCAAGCGGCAGACGCTGTTCTTCTCCGCGACGATGCCGGCCGCGATCCGAGATCTGGCGTCGCAGTTCCTCAACGATCCCGCGACCGTCTCGATCAAGCCGGCGGCGACCACCGCCGAGCGCGTCGACCAGTCGGTGATCTTCTGCAACCAGTCGGAAAAGCAGGCGCTGCTGACCATCCTGCTGCGCGATATGCCGGTAGATCGTGCGCTGGTGTTCACCCGCACCAAGCATGGCGCCGATCGTGTCGTGAAACTGCTGGCCGGCAACGGCGTCGCGGCGAACGCGATCCACGGCAACAAGAGCCAGCCGCAGCGTGAGCGCGCGCTGGCGGCGTTCAAGTCCGGCGAGGTGCCGATCCTGGTCGCGACGGACATCGCCGCCCGCGGGATCGACGTTTCGGGGGTCAGCCACGTCTTCAACTTCGAGCTCCCGAACGTGCCGGAGCAATATGTCCACCGTATCGGCCGCACGGCGCGCGCGGGGCGTAGCGGTGAGGCGGTCGCATTCTGCGCCGACGATGAGAAGCCGTACCTGAAGGACATCGAGAAGGTTACGCGCCAGAAGATCCCGGTCAGCGAGCTGCCCGAAGATTTCCTCAAGCAGGCCGAGCAGTTGAAGGCACAGCGCGTCAAGACGATCGGTGCCGATCCCGCCCCCCGCGAGGATCGCCCACGCAATCAGCGCGGCCCGGCCCGTCCGAAGGCGAGCCACGCTCCGCGCGCGACGCCGGGTTCGGCGCAGGGCGGCCGCAACTATGCGAACGCCAGCGCCGGCGGCGGTGGGGCCCGCCGCAGCCGGGGCGGACGTGGCCGCGGCCGCGGTGGCAGCGGCGCGTCGGCTGGCGCGTGACATTGTGGTCCCGGGCTTGACCCGGGACCTAAAGTCAAAAAGCAAGCGCGGGTACGTTGAAGGCTCTATTCGCTCTGAGCTTGTCGAAGCCTGTCCTGAGCGCCTGCTTCGGCAGGCTGTCGAAGGGGGCGTGTTGCGAGGCACGTGCTTCGGCAAGCTCAGCACGAACGGCGCGGCGCTTGCCGGTTCAAGCCTGACCAGACGTCAGAGTCACCGTTTTTCACGCGAAGGCGGGAATTTAGAACCTCTGACGTTTCGTCTCTTATGAAGACCTGCGCGTTTGTATCCCCGCCGACGCGGGGATGACGATTCCAGAAAAGCCGCTACTTCGCCGCCTTGCGCAACGCCAGTCGCACCAGCGCATCCAGCGACGCGCCGTCACCCAATTCCTCTTCCGCCGCCGCGACCGCGCTCGCCGCCTCCGCCGGGCGGAAGCCCAGGTTGAGCAGCGCCGACACCGCGTCGGAGCCGGCGCCGACCGGCACCACCTGTGCCGCGGCGGATGGCCCCAGCGCCACGCCGCCGACCTTGTCCTTCAGCTCGCGGACGATCCGTTCGGCCAGCTTCGGGCCGACGCCATTGGCGCGCGCGACGGTCGCCTTGTCCTGCGCCATCACCGCACGGCTGATGTCGGCGGGCTCCAGCGCCGACAGGATCGCCAGCGCCACGCGCGCGCCGACGCCCTGCACCCCGGTCAGCAGCCGGAACCAGTCGCGCTCCGCCGCGCTTGCGAAGCCGACCAGCCGGATGAAATCCTCGGCGACCAGCATTTCGGTGAAGAGGGTGGCTGCCTCGCCGACGGGTCCGATCGCGGACAGCGTCCGCGCCGACGCGCCGACCAGATAGCCGACCCCGTGGACGTCGATCACCGCATGGTCGGTGCCGGTCGAGGTCAGGATGCCCTTGAGATGCGCGATCATGGCCAAGGGCGGTAGAACAAAGCGGGGGCTACGTCATCAGCCTCGTCACCGCTCCGCTCGGTGACGGGGGAGGCTTCAGATAGCCTCCCCCGGCAATCAGGTCAGGCGACGGCCTGCTTCAGCGCATCGACCAAATCGGTCTTTTCCCAGGTGAACAGGTCACCCTCGGCATCACGGCCGAAATGCCCGTAGGCCGCCGTCTTCGAATAGATCGGCTTGTTGAGCGCCAGATGCTCGCGGATGCCCTTCGGCGTCAGGCGCACCAGCTGCGGCAATGCCGCCTCCAGCTTGGCTTCCGCGACCGTCCCGGTGCCGTGCAGGTCGACATAGACCGACAGCGGCTCGGCGATGCCGATCGCGTAGGACAGCTGGATCGTGCAACGCTTGGCGAGGCCCGCCGCGACAACGTTCTTCGCCAGATAGCGCGCGACATAAGCCGCCGAGCGGTCGACCTTGGTCGGGTCCTTGCCGCTGAACGCACCGCCGCCGTGCGGAGCTGCGCCGCCGTAGGTGTCGACGATGATCTTGCGGCCGGTCAGGCCCGCGTCGCCGTCCGGCCCGCCGATCTCGAACTGGCCGGTCGGATTGATGTAGATCTTGGTGGTGTCGTCGATGAAGCCGTCAGGCAGCACGTCCTTGAACACGCCCATGACGTAATCACGCAGGATCGCGTACTTGGACGCGTCAGCATTGTCGCCCTTTTCGCAATAGCCCGGCGCGTGCTGCGTCGAGACGACCAGCGCGGTCGCCTTGACCGGTACCTCGTTCTCATACTGCAAGGTCACCTGGCTCTTGGCGTCGGGCTCAAGGAACGGCGCGGCGCCCGAGTGACGATCGGCGGCGAGCCGCTCGAGGATCTTGTGGCTGTAATACAGCGTCGCCGGCATCAGGCCCGGGGTCTCGTCGGTCGCGTACCCGAACATGATGCCCTGGTCGCCCGCGCCCTCGTCCTTGTTGCCGCTCTCGTCGACGCCCATCGCGATATGCGCCGACTGGCCGTGCAGCTCGTTGAGGAAGCGGAATTCGTTCCAGTGGAAGCCCGACTGCTCATAGCCGATCCGCTTCACGGTCGCGCGAACGGTAGCCTCGATCTCTTCCTGGATGCCCGGCGCCCACTGATCGTTCTCGTACACGCCCTTGCCACGGATCTCACCCGCCAGCACGACGAGCTGCGTGGTGGTCAGCGTCTCGCACGCGACGCGCGCCTCGGGATCCTTGGACAGGAACAGGTCGACGATCGAATCCGAAATCTGGTCGGCGACCTTGTCGGGATGACCTTCGGACACCGACTCGGACGTGAAGATGAACGACTGACGCATGGAGGCTCCGGCAGATAACGATATAAAGATAGCTTTATGTCGTTACCGCGATCGACGCCGCAACGCAAATGCGACGAGCGTCAGGACCGTCCCGACCAGCAACGCCGCCCAATTGCCCAGCCGCGAGAAGAGCGTGGGTACGTGCGCCGGTGGCACCGGCACCACCGCCGCACCGGCGACCCGATGCGCCACCGTCGCCAGCAGCGCGCCGTTTGCGCCGATCACCGCCGAAATGCCGTTCGGTGTCGCGCGAACCACCGGCAACCCTTCCTCGATCGCGCGCAGCCGTGCCTGCGCCAGATGCTGCGGCGGCCCCCATGTACCGAACCACGCATCGTTCGATGGGTTGAAGATCAGCCGCGGACGGTGCGCCGGGTCGACCACCTGCCCCGAGAAGATGATCTCGTAGCATAGCTGCATCCCGATTGCGCCAAATCCGGGCACCGTCATCGTGCGCGGCCCCGGCCCCGGCGCGAAGTCCATGTCGCCCGGCACCAGTCGCGAGAGCCCCAGCGGCTTAAGCAGCCACGGCATCGGGAGATACTCGCCATAGGGCACCAGATGCGCCTTGTCGTAGCGGCCGCGAATGCGCCCGCGCGCGTCGAGCGCGAAAACCGAGTTGCTCGCGGTGGTCACGTCGCCCTTGCTGTCGAATTGCAGCGCGGTGCCGCCGGTCAGCAGCATGTCGCGCGGCCCCAGCACCGACGCCATCCGTGTCCGCGTCAGCCACGGGCTGGTGTTGCCATAAACCCAATAGGGATAATCATCCTCGATGAAGTCCCGGATCACGCCCTCGGGCCACATCACCAGCCGCGGCGCCGCGCCGGGCGTGCCCGACAGCCGCAGCAGCCGCGCGAGCATCATCGCCTGGTCGCTCTCGCCGCGCTGGTCCTGCGGGACGTTGGGCTGAACGACGACCAGTTTTGGTGCGTCTGCGGCGGCAGGTGCCGGTTCCGACCGGTAACTCAGCAGCGCGGCCACGGTCAGCAGCGCGAATGCGACCACGCCGATGCCGATCTGTCTGCGCCCCCCCGGCAGCAGCAACAGCCCCCCTGCCGCCGTCACGGTGAGCCCGGACAGCGCATAGGTGCCCACCAGCGTCGCCAGCCACGCCACCGGCTGCACCGGCACCCACATCACCGCCAGCGGGTCCCACGCGTAACCGGTGAACAGCCAGCTCCGCATCCACTCGGTCAGGATCCAGCACGCCCCGAACAGCAGCACGAACCCGGCGTCAATCCGTGGCGCACGTCCGCGCCACGCCAACCCCGCGCACAGTGCCGGAAACACCGCCAGATACAGCGCCAGCGCGAATGGCGCGGCATAGCCCAGCCAGTGCGGCATCTGGTCCTGAAAGGTGAAGGCGTGCTGGAACCAGTTGTCGTTGATCGTGAAATGCCCGACGCCGAACGCCCAGCCACGCCACAGCGCCTGCCCGCGCGTCGGCGCGGCATGGATCAGCGCGATCCACCCCGCGAAGGCGGCGATCGCCAGCCACCAATATTCCAGCGGCGCGAACCCGCATGCGGCGGCGACGCCCAGCAACAGCGCGCTCAGCGCCGGATAACGCCGTGGAAACGCTTCGATCGAGGAACGATAGGACAGGGCAGGGCTTCCTTCGCGCAGGTGTCGACGCCTCCTGCGACGCCCCGCGCGTCATCGCAAGCCATCCGCGGGAGGTAGGGCGTGACGATGACGGTTGCGAGGCGTATCAGTACCGCATGACACGTGATGGATGGAGCGCATGAGCAAGCCGATCGAAGTGGACCTGCCGCATCAGCTGGGCGTCGCCGGTGCGCGGACGCGAATCGAGGGCGGGTTCGACAAGCTTGCCGGCTATATTCCCGGCGGGCACGTCAGCGAGCATCGCTGGGACGGCGATACGCTGCATTTCGTGATCGAGGGCATGGGCCAGCGGGTCGCGGTCCAGCTCGACGTCACCGAGCGAAACGTCCACGCCTTGTTCGAGCTGCCGGGGCTGCTCGGCATGTTCGGCGAGCAGTTGCGTGCCAAGCTGCAGAAGGACGGGCCGAAACTGCTGGCGTAACCGCCGCCACAGCCACCGTCGCCCCTGCGCAGGCAGGGGCTCATGTCTGTGTCGAGACGCGGAAGATCTGACACGTAGCGGTCGCTCTATGTGTCAGCCCGATCGACACACGCGACAGCCATAGGCCCCTGTGTGCGCAGGGGCGACGGCTCAGAAGGCCGCCGCCACCCTCACTTCGCTACCGCGGCCCCCTTCGGCACCACCGCCATCGTCCAGTCCTTCTCCGGCTTCAGATATTTCGCCGCGGTCGCCTGCAACAGCGCGGGGGTGATCGTCGTGAAGTCGCTCACCAGGCTCTGGCTCGCCTCGATCCGCTTCGGGTCGAAGGTCCCGCCGCTGGTCTGAAGCAGCCAGAACTGGTTCCCCGACGAGGCGCGCGCCATATATTGCAGCATCGGCACGATCGTGCGCCGCAGCTCGTCCTCGCTGACCGGTGTCGATGCCAGCTCGCTGGCGATCTGGCGAGAGAGCTGGAAGAACAGGGGCACCTTGTCGGGCGCGACCTTGCCGATCGCGACCAGCCGCCCGCCGCCGGGCTGGCCGACCGGCCACTGGCTCTGCGCGCTCGGCGAATAGCTCGCCCCTGCTACCGAACGCAGCCGATCGAACAGCCGGTCGTTGAACACCGCCGCCAGCACGTCCAGCCGCCGCTGCTCGGCATGATCCGCCGAGCCGCCGCCGGTCGGCCAGGCGATCACCGCCGCGGCTTGGTTGTCGTCGCCGTCGTGGGTGCGCATCACCGGCTGCGCGACATGCGCGGGGAAGCGTACCGTCGGCGAGCGCGGGTCGTCCGCGCGCCGTGCCTTGAGCGCGCCGAAGCTCTTGGCCACCGCTGCGATCGCCTCGTCGCCCTTCACGTCGCCGAACACATCGACCTCGATCGGCCCGGTCGCGAGCAGCGGCTGCCACAGCTTCTTGAACGACGCGGCATCGAGCTTGTCGATCTGCTCGAGCGTGGGCACGCCCCAGCGCGGATCGCCGTCACGCAGCAAGCCTTCCAGATCGCGCGCCAGCACGCCATCGGGCGAGGAAGACAGCCCCGCATAGCCCGCCAGCATCGCGGCGCGTGCGCGCGCCACCGGCGCCTTGTCCCAGCGCGGCGCGGCCAGCTTCGCCGCCATCAGCGTCAGATTGTCGGCATAATCGCCGGGCGTCGTTTGCGCGCCGAACAGGAACGCATCGTCACCGATGTCGAAGTCCAGCCCCATCCGCCGCCCGGTGGTCAGCTGGTCGAGATCGCTCTGGTTCAGCGAGCCGATCCCGCTGGCGATCAGCGCGGTGTCGCCCGCCCATGCCGGCGTCGGACGGTCGGCGGGCAGCGCCTGATAGCCGCGCCCGAAGCGCACCCGCAGATAGACACGGCCGGTCTCCGACGCGTTCGGATAGATCAACGCCCGCACGCCATTGGCGAACGTCACCTGCTCCATGGGGGGATCGCCGACCCGCGCCTGCGCCACCGTCTTGCCGGGCTGGCCGAGCTTTGGGACGCGCGAGAAATCGACCGCGGCCTGCTGCGTGCGCTTGCCCGCCAGCTTCGACACGTCGGCCTTCATCGCCGCCGCCAGCTTCGCCGCCGCGCCCTCGTCGGGGGTGCGGGTGTTGACCAACGCGCGGTTGGCGTCGCCCTTGAACAGCCGGTTGGTCGATTCGACCATCGCGGCCGGGGTGAACATGCCCTTCGTGCGCGCCTGCTTGAGGATGTCGTAGCTGGTCTGCGGCCCCGCCACCGTCTCGCGGATGTCGAGCGCGCTGACCATGTCGTCGGCCTGCTTCGCGCCCGCCTCGACGCGCGCGGTATCGACGTCGTTTTTCATCGCGGCGTCGAACTCGGCCAGCTCGCGATCGATCTCGCCCTGCGTCGGCGGCGTGGCCATCGCATCGGCGATCACCGCACGCACGTCCTTCAGCGCCGCCTCCCAGTCGTCGCCGATCGGGATGACGTTGGTGAAGGTGCCGTTGGCGGAGCGCGACACGTCGTCGAGGTTGACCGACGCCTGCAGGAAGCTGCCCCCGGCACGGGCGCGCGTCTCCAGCCGACGATTGATAAGCCGCATCGCGAGCTGATCGACCATCCGCTTCTGGTTGAAGATGATCGTGTCGCTTTGATATTTCCACGGGCGCAGCACCGCGGTGGCGACGATCGGCGGCAGTGACGGCTCGGCGATCGTCTTGGCGATCGGATCCCCGGTCTGCGGCGTGCCGAAATCGGGATCGGCGGGATTGGCGCCCTTGCCCTGCCAGCCGCCGAAATTCTTGACGACCAGCTTCGCGGCGACATCGGGGTCGATGTCGCCCGAGATGATGACCACGGCACGCGACGGGCGATACCATTTGTCATGGAACGCCTGCACGCTGGCCGGGCTGGCTGCCTCGAGCGTCTTGATCGTCCCGATCGGCGAGCGGCTGGCGAGCGGTTGGCCCGCGAAGAACGTCTGGCGCAGCGCGTCGCCGTAGCGGACCTGCGGCCCCGGTGCCTCGCGCTGTTCGGCAAGCACCGCCGGGCGCTCGGCGGCGAGGCCGGCGTCGCTGATCGCGGGCGCGGCCATCATGCCCGAGAAGATCTTGAGGCTCTCGTCCAGCTTGACGTCGGTCGCGCCGGGCAGGTCGAGCTTGTAGACGGTCTGCGTCGGGGTGGTCGAGGCGTTGGAATCGCTGCCGAACGTCGCGCCAAACCGCTGCCACACGCGCTTGGCTTCTCCATCGGGGACGTATTTCGAGCCGCGGAACGACAGATGCTCGATCAGATGCGCGAAGCCCTGTTCGGCATCGGTCTCGTACAGCGATCCCGCGTCAATGCGGACGCGCACCGCGACCTGCCCCGGCGGCACCGAGTTGCGCCGCACTGCATAGCGTAAGCCGCTGGGCAGCGCGCCAAAATGCCAGTTGGTGTCGGGCGGGATGTCCGAATCGGCGAACAGCCACGGCCGGGTGTCGACCGTGATCGGCGCGGCCGCCTGCGTAGGCACGGAGGAGGTTGCGACCGGCGCGCGCCGCGCCCGCTGCTGCGCGGGAAGCGGCAGCGCGACGGAGACGAGCAGGAGGGCGACGAGCGGCTTCGCGAGCACGCGCGAATAAGGATGCATGATGCGATTGTAGGGACGGGCGCGGCGCGCGGCAACGCCCGCCCGCCTTTCCTTCGCCGTTCTGCGCCACGTTCTGGCCGCGATGCGGGTGTATTCGCCGCCGCTTTCCCGTCGTCCGGCGGCGGGCAACCAGTTGATCGACAAGCAGATGATGAGGTCCGATCTGAGAATAGCCGCACCGGGATCGTTGGCCGCGCGCGTGTTGTCCTCGTCCGTCGCCGGGTCCGGTCGCGGATGGCCGGTGCGTATGGGCAAGCGGCTGCGCGGCACCTTCGACCGGCTGATCGCAGGGTCGTCGCTGGTCGCCAACGCGCCGGTGCTCGATGTACGCGATTTCGCCTGGACCGCGCTGCTCCGCAATCACTGGCAGGCGATACTGGCCGAGGCGCGCGCGGTCGCGCTGGTCGGCGACGCCGCGCCCAGCCTCGCGACCATCTCCCCCGATCATCGCGCGATTGCCCGGTCCGGCAAGTGGCGATCCTATTTCCTGTGGGGCTATGGCTATCGGATCGACGATAATCTGACCCGCTGCCCGCGCACCCGCGACGTGCTGGCGCGCGTGCCGGGGTTGACCACCGCTTTTTTCTCGATCCTCGCGCCCGGCGCTCACATTCCGGCGCACCGTGGCGTGTCGAAGGGCCTCATCACCTGTCATCTCGCGCTGATCGTCCCGCGCGACGGCGACGTGCGGATGCGCGTCGGCGACCGGATCGTTCGCTGGTCGGAGGGCGAGACGCTGGTGTTCGACGACACCTACGACCATGAAGTGTGGAACGAAACCGACGGCACGCGGGTGGTGTTGCTGATCCAGTTCGAGCGCCCGCTGCGCCGCCCAGGCAAATGGGCTGCGGACCTGTTCCTTGGCGCGATCCGGCGCTCCGCCTTCGTGCAGGAGGCGCGCGCAAATGTTGCGAAATGGAATGCGGCGGTGGAGCAGATGGACGGCTGACCGTCTTCACCGGTCGACATCTGCGCCTTCGCGGGAATGTCGACCGGGTGAGGGCTCACCCTCCACCTATCCCGCCCGAAACGATCGCTTTCACCCTGCGCGCTTGATCCGGCGTGCTGCACGCGCCACATCGCCGCCATGCTGATCGAAACCGAAGCCACGCCCAATCCGGCGACGCTCAAATTCCTGCCCGGCCGCACCGTCATGGATGCCGGCACGCGCGACTTTGCCACGCCTGAAGAAGCGGAGGCGAGCCCGCTGGCCGACACGCTGTTCGGGCTCGGCGATGTGACGGGCGTGTTCTTTGGCCGCGACTTCGTCTCGGTGACGGCGGCGCCCGGTGTCGACTGGCGCACGCTCAAGCCCGACGTGCTCGCGATCCTGATGGATCATTTCACCGCGCAAATGCCGCTGTTCCGCACCGGCGGCGCGGGCTTCAGTGTTCCCGCAGAGGAAGAAACCTTTGCGGACAACCCCGAGGATGCGGACATCGTCGCGCAGATCAAGGAACTGATCGATACGCGCGTCCGCCCGGCGGTCGCCAATGACGGCGGCGACATCGTCTATCGCGGTTTTGACAAGGGCAAGGTGTTCCTGCGGATGCAGGGTGCGTGCGCCGGCTGCCCATCGTCGAGCGCGACGCTCAAGAACGGTATCGAGCAGTTGCTGCGCCATTACGTTCCCGAGGTGACCGAGGTCCGCGCGGTCTGACCGCACGCCGTTCTTACCCGCAACTGGAGTTCCCGATGGCCGCCCCGCTCGACGACCATGCGCTTGATCAGCTGTTTCGCACCGCGCGCACCTTCAATCATTATCGCGACGAACCGGTCGGCGAGGACCAGCTCCACGCGATCTGGGATCTGATGAAGATGGGGCCGACCTCCGCCAACCAGTTGCCCGCGCGGCTGGTATGGTGCGTCTCGGACGAGGCGAAGGCGAAGCTCGCCGCAGCCTGTTCGGACAGTAACAGTGAAAAGGTGCTCAAGGCACCGGTCAGCGTCGTGATCGGCATGGATATCGAATTCCATGAGCAGCTTCCGACGCTTTACCCGAACGCCGATGCACGGAGCTGGTTCGCGGACAATCGCGCGCTGCGGGAGCGGTCGGCGTTCCAGAACTCGTCGTTGCAGGGCGCTTATTTGATTATTGCCGCGCGCGCGCTTGGGCTGGATGTCGGACCGATGGCTGGCTTCGATGCCGGCGCGGTGGACAAGGCGTTCTTCACCGACACACCCGACGTCCACGCGAACTTTATCGCGACGCTTGGCTATGGCGACCGCGATACGCTTCACCCGCGCAACCCGCGCCCGGCGTTCGAGACCTTAAACCGCCTCGCGTGATGCGTACCCTGGTGATCGACACCGCGACCGCCGCCTGTTCGGTCGCGCTGTTCGAGGACGGGCAACTGGTCGCGCACACGCATGACGTGGTCGGGCGTGGCCATGCCGAGCGGCTGGTGCCGATGATCGCGGCGCTGCCGCAGGGCGGGCGTGCCGACCGGGTGCTGGTCGATGTCGGGCCGGGCAGCTTCACCGGCATCCGCGTCGGGATCGCCGCGGCGCGCGCGCTCGCGTTCGGCTGGGGCGCGGAGGTCGCGGGCTATGGCGCGCCGTCGCTGGTCGCGATCGCTGCGCTCGCCGCCGATCCGCGCCCGCTTGCGGTGGTGATGGAAGGCGGGCACGGTGAGGTCTTCATGCAGGGCTTCACCGCTCCCTTTGCCGCGCTCGACGCACCCCGCTCGCTGACCCCGGCTGCGGCGCTGGCTGCGCTAGACGGGCGCCGCGCGATCGGCAGCGGCACCCGCTGGCTCGCCGCGCTCGACGCCGACGTGCCGCTCGACGAGAGCTTGCCGGACGCGCGCTACGCGCTGCTGCTCCCACCCGCGGCGCGCGCGCTACCGCCAGTGCCGTTCTACGGCCGCGCGCCCGATGCCAAGCTGCCCACGGCGGCGACGCCGTCCTTGCGATGAGCACGCGGGTACGGCTGATCGAGCTGGCACCGGGCGGCGCGGTCGACGCCGAGGCGGTCGACCGCATCATGCTCGCCGCCTTCGATCCGCGCTATGGCGAGGCGTGGACGCGCAGCCAGTGCATCGGCATCCTCGCCATGCCCGGCGTCTGGCTGACGCTGGCGCGCGTGGATGACGTGGTGGTCGGCTTTGCGCTGGTTCGCGCGATCATGGACGAGGCCGAGCTGCTGCTGATCGCGGTCGACCCGCCCGCGCGGCGCAGCGGCGTCGGCGCGGCATTGCTGCGCGGGGTGATCGCCGAATGCGAAGGGCGCGGCGTGGCGAAGCTGCATCTGGAAGTGCGCGCCAACAACCCGGCGGTTACGCTTTATAGCGCGCACGGTTTCCTCCCCGCCGGGGTGCGTCGGAATTACTATCGCGGGCCGGGCGGACAGGCATTCGACGCGCATACCTATGCGCGCGATCTCGAAATCCATCGATAATCGGTTCTTGCGAGTCGGTAGCACTTTTCGCAACAAGCACGATCCATTACATGGCGGACATGGCTCGCAAGATCGATCTCGAAGCGCTGTGTCACGAAAAGGGCCTGCGTATCACCGAACAGCGCCGCGTCATCGCGCGCGTCCTGTCGGAGGCGGAAGACCATCCGGACGTGGAAAAGGTCTATGCGCGCGCCTCTGCGATCGATCCCGGCATCTCGATCGCCACCGTCTATCGAACCGTCCGCTTGTTCGAGGAGGCGGGCATCCTCGATCGGCATGATTTCGGCGACGGCCGCGCGCGCTACGAACCCTCGCCCGAGGCGCATCACGACCATCTGATCGATGTCGAGACCGGCAAGGTGATCGAGTTCGTCGATCCCGAACTGGAGCTGCTGCAAAAGGCGATCGCCGAGCGGCTCGGCTTCCGGCTGGTAGATCACCGGATGGAATTGTACGGCGTCGCGCTCCGCAAGGATTGAAATGCGATTGAATGCGCGCGGCTGGGGACGGCTCGTCGCGCTTGCGGCGGCGCTGGTCGTTGCGCTCCTCCTGCACGGCACGTGGCGGCTGTTCCGCCTGCGCTCACCATGGCCGCGCAGATTTCTCGGCTGGGTGGCGCGGATCGTCGGGGCACGGGTGCGCGTGATCGGCGCGCCGCTGCGCCGCGACGCGGTGCTGCTCGCCAATCACGTCACCTGGATCGACATCCTCGCGCTGGCCGGGGCGAGCGGGGCGGCGTTCGTCGCCAAGGCCGAGTTGCGCGACGTGCCGCTGGTCGGCTGGCTGTGCACGCTCAACAACACGCTGTTCGTGCGCCGCGGCGACCGGATGGGGATCGACACGCAGGTCGCGGCGCTCCGCGACCAGCTCGCCCGCCCGCAGCCGGTGGCGATCTTCCCCGAGGGCACGACCGGCGACGGCGTGACGCTCGGGCCATTCAAGGCCGGGCTGCTCGCCGCGCTCGCGCCGCCGCCGCCCGGCGTGCGCGTCCAGCCGGTGCGGATCGATTACGGCGCGGCGACTCCTGACGTGGCATGGGTCGGCGCCGAGGACGGCGCGCACCATGCGAAGCGCGTCCTCAACCGGCGCGGCACGTTCGTCGCGACGCTGCACTTCCTCGCACCCTTCGTCCCCGAGGGCGACCGCAAGGCGATCGCTGCCGCGGCGCGTGCGCAGATCGCGGCGGCGGCATGAACCGTCGCATCGTCCTCGCGGCAATTGTCGCGCTCGCCGCCTGCTCGCGAGACGACAGCGCCGAGCGGCGCGCGCGGCTCGGCCCGAATCCGACCTTCGCGCAATATATGCAAGTCGCCGATGCGCAGGCCGGCGCGCGCCGCTTCGGGCAATGCGCCGCCTGCCATTCGATCGCGGCGGGCGGCGCGGATCGCAACGGCCCGAACCTGCACGGCGTCTATGGTGCGCCGATCGCGCAGAACCGCCCGCGATTCGGCTATACTGACGCCTTGCAGGCGCAGCGCGGCGTCTGGGACGACCAGCGGCTCGACGCCTGGCTGACCGACCCGCGCGCCAACGTGCCGGGGACGACGATGACATTCGCCGGGGTCCGCGATCCGCTCGCGCGCGCCGACCTGATCGCCTATCTCAAGACGCAGCGATGACCTGCACCCGCGTCCGTGGCTATGTTGCCGCCGACCGCGCCGCCTGTCTCGCGCTGTTCGACGGCAACACGCCGACCTTCTTCGCCGCGGGTGAGCGCGCGGACTTCGCCGTCTTCCTCGACGCGCATGCCGCCAGCTCGGCCTTTCAGGTCGTCGAGCGTGGCTGGGTGATCGTGGCGTGCGGCGGACACCGTGTCACCGCCGATGGCGAGACCGCCGGCTTCTGCTGGGGGATGGTCGACCGCGCGCAGCATCGCACCGGCCTCGGTCGCATCCTGACGCACGCGCGGCTCGCCGCCGCCCGCGCCACGCCGGGCGTGCGGCAGGTGCGGCTCGACACCAGCCAGCACACGCAGGGCTTCTACGCGCGCTTCGGCTTCGTCGTGGAACGGGTGGTGCCGGACGGCTATGCTCCGGGGCTGGACCGCGTCGACATGCTGCTGCGCTGGCCAGCCTGACGCGTTTCCGCTAAGGCGCGCGCCATGTCCGTGCCTTCAAAGACTCCGCCGAAGACCTTCCACGTCAAGTCGTTCGGCTGCCAGATGAACGTCTATGACGGGGAGCGGATGGCCGAGTTGATGGCGGCGGAGGGGATGGTCGCCACCGACGACGCCCATGCCGCCGATCTCGTCGTGCTCAACACCTGCCACATCCGCGAGAAGGCGACCGAAAAAGTCTATTCGGACATTGGCCGCGTTCGCAAGGTCGCGGGTGCCGAGGGTCGCGCGCCGATGATCGCGGTCGCCGGCTGCGTCGCACAGGCCGAGGGCGAGGAGATCGTCCGCCGCGCCAAGGTCGATGTCGTGGTCGGCCCGCAGGCCTATCACAATCTTCCCAAGCTGGTCGCCGCCGCGACGAAGGGCGAGGCCGCGCTCGACACCGACATGCCGCTCGCCTCGAAGTTCGGCGCGCTGCCCGCCCGCCGCAAGGTCGCACCCGGCGCGTTCCTGACCGTTCAGGAAGGCTGCGACAAATTCTGCACCTATTGCGTCGTGCCCTATACGCGCGGCGCGGAGATCAGCCGCCCGTTCGCGGCGATCGTCGACGAGGCGAAGGCGCTGGTCGATGCCGGCGCGCGCGAGATCACGTTGCTCGGGCAGAACGTCAACGCCTGGACCGACGGCGAGGGGCGGGGGCTCCACGACCTGATCCGCGCGCTCGACCGCATCCACGGGCTGGCGCGGATTCGTTACACGACCAGCCATCCCAACGACATGGCGCAGGGGCTGATCGACGCGCATCGCGACGTCGAGAGCCTGATGCCCTTCCTCCATCTGCCGGTGCAGGCGGGTAGCGACCGGGTGCTGCGCGCGATGAACCGCCAGCACACGCGCGACGGCTACCTGCGGCTGCTCGACCGCATCCGCGCGGCGCGCCCCGATATCGCGCTATCGGGCGACTTCATCGTCGGCTTCCCCGGCGAGACCGAGGCGGAGTTTGCCGAAACGCTCAGCCTCGTCGATGCGGTCGGCTATGCGCAGGCGTACAGCTTCAAATATTCGCCGCGCCCCGGTACGCCCGCGGCGACGCTCGGCGAGCAGGTCGCAGCCGAGGTCATGGACGAACGTCTCCAGCGCTTGCAGGCCGCGCTCAACCGCGATCAGATGGCGTTCAACGCCGCCTCGGTCGGCCGCGACTGTCGCATACTGATCGAGCGCCGCGGCAAGCGCGAGGGGCAATGGCTCGGCAAGTCGCCATGGCTGCAATCGGTGCACGTCGTCGGTCCGCACGCGATCGGCGACGTGCTCGACGTGACGCTGACGCAGGCCGGGCCGTTGTCGCTGACCGGCGAGATGCGGACGCTGGCAGCGGCGTAGGTCTTCAGTCGTCATTGCGTCGCCAGGCTCGCAATGACGACGGGGGCCATGACGATTCCACCTTCCCGCGACGCACAACCCCTGTCACATTCTCCGGCGATGCCATTGTGCCGTCACGCGCTGCAACTATCTCGCCTTTTGCGGCGATCTGCCGCGTGTCGCCCATCGTCACAGGAGCCGCATGAGCCGTAAACCCGTCCCCGCCCAGGCGGGCGAGCGTTCGCGCGTCGAGGTCATCTTCGACCGCCCACAACTGCTGAGCCGGCTGTTCGGCCAGTATGATCAGCATCTGGTGGCGCTGGAGAACCGGCTGGGGGTGTATATCACCGCGCGGGGCAACCGCGTCGGGCTGGAGGGGACCGCCGAGCAGGTGGCGCTCGCGCGCGACGTGCTTCACGATCTCTACGCACGTCTTCAGCGCGGCGAGGAGGTCGACACCGGCCTCGTCGACGCGTCGATCGCGATGGCGGCGGAGCCGGTGCTCGACGGCATCATCTCCGCCGAGCGCAGCCCAACACCCTCGGTGATGATCCGCACGCGCAAGAAGACGATTGTCCCGCGTACGCCCGCGCAGGCGCATTACATGCGCGAGTTGACCACCCACGACATGATCTTCGCGCTCGGGCCAGCGGGCACCGGCAAGACCTATATCGCGGTCGCGCAGGCGGTGGCGCAGCTGATTTCGGGCAGCGTCCAGCGGCTGATCCTGTCGCGACCGGCGGTCGAGGCGGGCGAGCGGCTCGGCTTCCTGCCCGGCGACATGAAGGAGAAGGTCGATCCGTATTTGCGCCCGCTCTATGACGCGCTGTACGATTGCCTGCCCGCCGAGCAGGTCGAGCGGCGCATCGCGAGCGGCGAGATCGAGATCGCGCCGATCGCCTTCATGCGCGGACGGACGCTGGGCGATGCGTTCGTGATCCTCGACGAGGCGCAGAACACCACGCCCGCGCAGATGAAGATGTTCCTGACGCGCTTTGGCCAGAACAGCCGGATGGTGATCTGCGGCGATCCCAACCAGACCGATCTTCCCGGCGGTGTCGGCGCGAGCGGGCTGGCCGACGCGACGACGCGGCTGGAGGGCGTGGAGGGTATCTCGCTATGCCGCTTCACCGCCGCCGACGTGGTCCGCCATCCGATCGTCGGGCGGATCGTCGAGGCGTATGAGGGGGTGGCCGGTTGACGCGCTGGGATATCCTTTATAGCTTATCGGGATATACCGGAGGCTCCCATGGCGTCGCTGTTCATCAAGGATGAAGAGACTAACTTGCTGGCGGAACGGCTCGCTTCTGCGCGCGGACTGACCAAGACTGCGGCAGTGAAGCTGGCCCTGACCCACGAACTCGAGCGCGAGGCTCCCCGCGGTCGACGTTCGGCTGTCGACGTGCTGGAAGAGTTCTGGCGGACGCACAAGCTCGGCGAACCGACCGGGCTCGAGGCGGACAAGGCGTTCTACGACAGCCTCAACGATGAAGACGACTATTGACCATTCTGATCGACGCATCCGCGCTCGTCGCCATGGCGGTCAAGGAAGAGGACGCCCGCGCGCTGGCCGCACGACTGGATGAGCATGACGACCGCCTTTATTGCCCGACGGGCGAATGGGAGGCTGTCCTTGCGATTGCGCGCAAGCGGACATTGTCGCTTGGTGACGCGCGTGGCGAGCTCGGCATCCTGATCGACAGGCTTGAATTGCGCCCCGTTGCGATCGGGGCGCGCGAAGCGCTCATCGCGATCGATGCCGCCGCGCGCTACGGCAAGGGCACCGGACACCCCGCACAGCTCAACATGGGCGATTGCTTCGCCTATGCCTGCGCCAAGGCGCATGGCGCGCGCCTGCTCTACAAGCGCAACGACTTCTCCCAGACGGACCTCGGCTGACATGATCCACATCGAACTCACCCGCGAGGACCCGTGGTCCGACACCGACTGGGACGCCCGCGCGCTTGCCGCCGCGCGCGCCGCGATCGCGCGCACCCCGTACGGCGACCTCATCACCACCCCCGCGCATGTGGAGATCAGCGTCCGCCTCGCCACCGACGACGAGGTGCAGGGGCTCAACCGCCAGTATCGGCAGAAGGACAATCCCACCAACGTCCTGTCCTTCCCGATGGTGCAGGCCGACCTGATCGACACCGTCACGCAGAACAGCGACGATGGCGAGGTGCTGCTCGGCGACATCGTCCTCGCGCACGGTGTCTGCGAACGCGAGGCGGCGGAGCGGAACATCGGCACGGCCGATCATTTCACGCATCTGGTGGTGCATGGCTGCCTGCATCTGCTAGGCTATGACCATATGACCGACGACGAGGGCGACGCGATGGAGCAGATCGAGCGCGACGCCCTGGCCGATCTGGGCATCGCCGATCCCTATCTGATACGCGAGGATTGAACACCACGGCCATGGCCGACGACCGAAGTAGCGCCGCGAACGGCGGCGAGCACCATGAAGGCGGCCTGTGGACCGGGCTGCGCAACATGATCTTCGGCGAGCCGCGCGAGGCGACCTTGCGCGAATTGCTGGAGAAGGCGATCGACCGTTACGAGGAAGATCCCGCGCCCGAGATCAAGGGCGACCTGACCGCGCTGGAGCGGCAGATGGTCCGCAACCTGCTGCATTTCAGCGAGCGCGACGCCGGCGACGTCGGCGTGCCGCGCGCCGACGTGATCGCGGTTGAGGAAGCGACCACCTTCGACCATCTTGTCCACGTTTTCCACGAAGCCGGCGTCAGCCGCCTGCCGGTCTATCGCGGCAATCTCGACCATGTCGTCGGGATGGTCCACCTAAAGGACGTGTTCGCGATCCTCGCGGCGGGCGGCGAGCGCCCGACCGACATTCAGGCGCTGATCCGTCAGCCGCTCTACGTCCCGATGAGCCGCGGCACGCTCGACCTGCTCGCCGACATGCGGCAGTCGCGCATCCATCTCGCGATCGTGCTCGACGAATATTCGGGAACCGAGGGGCTCGTGACGATCGAGGATCTGATCGAGGAGATCGTCGGCGAGATCGAGGACGAGCATGACGACGCGCCAGAGGTGCTGCTCGTCCCGCTCGACGGCGGCGCATGGGACGTGGATGCGCGGGTCGAGCTGGAGGATGTCGGCACCACCGTCGACGCGCGGCTTGCCGAGGCCGAGAGCGACGTCGACACGATCGGCGGGCTCACCGCGGTTCTCGCCGGGCATGTGCCCGAGGCCGGCACGTGCATCGACCATCCCAGCGGCTGGCGGATCGAGGTGACCGATGCCGACGAACGCCGCATCAACCGCCTGCGCCTTCACCCACCGGTGCCGGTGCCCGAGGGGGTCGACGAATAATCCGCCGTCGTCCCGGGCTTGATCCGGGACCCGCTTCTTCTCCACCGAGCGGCAGAAGCGGGATGCCGGATCAGGTCCGGCATGACGAAGGTCGGGGCACGAACCCGGTGGCGTCTCCCCGCCCACGCGCCTACATTCGCGTCATGCGCAAACACGTCCTCGCCGTCATCGGCCTGCTGATCGCCCTAGGGGTCGCGATCTTCCTCTATTTGTCATGGCCCGACGCCGCCCGCCGCGACGTGGCGGCAGTGACGGGCGCGCGCCCGGACATCACGCCGCCGCGCGAACAGGTGCTGCCGACCGTCAAGACCGCTGACCCGATCGGCTGGAAGGCCGGCGAGGCGCCTACCGCTGCCGCCGGGCTGAAGACCGCGGCATTCGCGACCGGGCTCGACCACCCGCGCTGGCTCTATCGCCTGCCCAACGGCGACGTGCTGGTCGCCGAGACCAACTCGCCGCCGCGCTCGGGCGGCGGGATCAAGGGCTGGGTGATGCGCCAGCTGCTCGGCAAGGTCGGCGCGGGTGTGCCCTCCGCCAATCGTATCACATTGCTCCGCGACGCGAACGGCGACGGCGTGGCGGAAGTGAAGACCCCGTTTCTCACTGGGCTCAACTCGCCCTCCGGTATGGCGCTGCTGAATGGGCAGCTCTACATCGCCAATACCGATGCGCTGGTCCGCGTGCCGTACCGCGACGGCGCAACGAAGATCACGGCGCGTCCGGAGATGGTCGTTACCTATCCCGGCGGCGGCAATCATTGGTCGCGCAACGTGATCGTCGCGGAGGACGGCAAGACGCTCTACGTCTCGGTCGGCTCGGCCACCAACATCGCCGAGGACGGTCTTGACGCCGAGCACGACCGCGCCGCGATCCTGCAGGTCTATCCGGACAGCAAGAAGTATCGCGTCTTCACCGCCGGTATCCGCAACGCCAACGGGATGGCGCTGGTCCCGGGCACCAACCGGCTGTGGACGGTCGTCAACGAGCGCGACATGCTCGGCTCCGACCTCGTCCCCGATTATCTGACCGCGGTCGAGCTTGGCGACCACTTCGGCTGGCCATGGTATTACTGGGGCGGCTATATCGACACGCGCGTCGAGCCCAGGAATCCGCAATTGCGGCAGTACGTGAAGCGTCCCGATTATGCGTTGGGGCCGCACGTCGCCGCTCTGGGCCTGACCTTCGCGGCGGATGCGAAGCTCGGCGACCGCTTCGCGCGCGGCGCGTTCATCGGCGAGCACGGTTCGTGGAACCGTAAGCCGCTGTCGGGCTACAAGGTCGTGTTCGTTCCCTTCGACGCAAACGGCTGGCCGGTGAAGGGCGCCAAGCCCGTCGACGTGCTGACCGGCTTCCTCAACAAGGACGACGAAGCGCACGGTCGTCCGGTCGGCGTCATCACCGACAAGGCGGGCGCGCTGCTGGTCGCGGACGATGTCGGCAACACGATCTGGCGGGTCAGCGCGGGTATTTGACTGTCGCCCCTGCGCAGGCAGGGGCCCATGGCTCTCTCCAAGAGCGAGGCCGCCCGTTGCCGTGGGTGTACATCATGACCGATGAACCCAGCGGCACGCTTTACATCGGCGTGACCGGCCACCTCGCGGCGCGTGTCCAGCAGCATCGCGAGGGCTGAGGCTCCGACTTCTGCCGCGAGCACGGCCTGACGCGGCTGGTGTATGTCGAACGGCACGACACGATGCTCGAGGCGATCGCCCGCGAAAAGGCGCTGAAGAAATGGAAGCGCGCGTGGAAGCTCAACCTGATCGGGCGGATGAACCCCGCTTGGGAAGACCTGTGGGAAAAGATCAACATGTAGCCCACCGTCGCCCCTGCGGAGGCAGGGGCCCATGTCTGTCGCGTCTCGTATGACAGCGAGGACACACGACCGGCCCCCGTGTCCGGGCTCGCTCATACCGACTAAACAGCCATAGGTCCCTGCCTTCGCAGGGGCGACGGCGCCATCTTACGAGCGGCTCGCTCAAAGCCCGCCCCTCACCCCGCCCCATAAAGCGCATCAAGTCGCGCGCCATACACCTGCCGCAACACATGCCGACGGATCTTCAAACTCGGCGTCAGCTGCTCGTTCTCGATCGAGAACGGCGCGTCCGCCAAAATCCAGCGCCGCACCCGCTCGGTCACCGACAGCATCGCGTTGGTGCGATCCACCGCCGCCTGCACCGCAGATCGAAATGCCGGGTCCTCCGCCAGTACCGCCTCTGTCTTGCCGTGAGCCGCCGCCCATTCCGCACTCCATTCGGCATCCGGTACAAGCACCGCCACCATATGCGGCTTGCGGTCGCCCGCGATCATCGCCTGCCCGATCTCGGGCTGGAGCGTCAGCAGCCCCTCGACCTTCTGGGGCGCGACATTCTCGCCCTTGTCGTTGATGATGAGGTCTTTCTTGCGATCGGTGATGCGGATGCGCCCGGCGGGATCAATCTCGCCGATATCGCCGGTGTGCAGCCAGCCGTCCTTCAGCACTCGCGCGGTCTCGGCTTCGTTGCGCCAATAGCCATGCATCACCAGCTCGCCGCGCACCAATATCTCGCCATCCTCCGCGATCCGCACCTCGGTCGCGTGAAGCGGCGGTCCAACCGAGTCCATCGTCACCCCGGCGCTGGGGCGGTTGCACGAGATCACCGGCGCCGCCTCGGTCTGGCCATAGCCCTGCAGGAAGGTGACACCGAGCGACTGGAAGAACACGCCCACCTCCGGGGTGAGCGGCGCGCCGCCCGAGATCATCGCCTTCATCCGCCCGCCGAACTTGCGCGCGATCTTGGGCTTGAAGAGCGTATCGACCAGCAACGCCTTGGGCCGGTCCGTCAACCGCAGCCGCCCGGCATCGCGCTTCGCCCCGATATCGAGCGCGGCGGCGAGCAGCTTGGCAGGCAGGCCGCCCTGCCGCTCGATCGCCTTGCTGATCCGCGTGCGCAGCACCTCGAACAAGCGCGGCACGACGAACATGATCGTCGGGCGAACTTCCTCGATATTGGCGGCGAGCTTGTCGATCCCCTCGGCATAATAGATCTGGCCACCCATCCCGATCGGAAAGAACTGCCCGCCGGTATGCTCATAAGCGTGGCTGAGCGGCAGGAACGACAGGAACACCTCGTCGCCCCAGCCGAAATCCTCCGCGACCACCGCCGAGCAGCCCGCGACATTGTGCAGGATCGCGCCGTGATGTTGCATCACTCCGCGCGGCGCGCCGCCGGTGCCGCTGGTGTAGATGATGCAGGCCAGATCGCTGCGCGCGAAATCGGCCCGCGCCGCGACGGTGGCGACGTCCGCGGGATGCCGCTCGATCAGCGTCCGCCAGTCGTGGACGTCGATCGCGGTCTGCCCCAGCCGCATCGGCTCGATCCCGATCAGCATCTGCGGCCGGATCGAGCGCAGGATCGCGGGCATCAGCCCTTTGGCGAGCTTCGCGGTCGAGACGATCACCGCCTTCGCGCCCGAATTCTCGATAATGTGCGCGTGGTCGCGCTCGGTGTTGGTGGTGTAGGTCGGCACGGTGACGCAGCCCGCGGCCATGATCGCCAGATCGGACAGGCACCATTCGGGGCGATTCACGCTGACCAGCATCACCCGGTCGCCGCGCTCCAGCCCGACCGCCCGCAGCCCCGTCGCCAGCCGCGCAACCGTCTCGGCGGCCTGACGCCAACTGATTGACGCCCATTGGCCGTCACGCTTCTGCCACAGGAACGGCGCATCGCCCTTCTCCGCGGCGCGGGTGAAGAACATCGTCACCAGATTGGGGAATGGTTCCAGCCGACGGGTAATGATGCCGCTCCTCTCCTTGCGGGCGTGTCGCCCTTTCCCTTGCGTCATGCCAAGGATTTCAACGCCGCGCCAGCATGGACGCTGTCCCGTGCCGACGCTATCGGAGAGCGCGATGATCGGTACGAGACACGGCGCGCTGCGCCTTCGCTCCCTCCTGTTCGGCGCGACCTTGCTGCTGGGGGCGTGCGCTGCCCCGCAGGCTTCTGTCGCTCCGCCCGCGCCAATCCCGTCCGCGACGATCCCGAAGGCACAGATCTTCGTCGTCTCGGCCAACCCGCTCGCCACCGATGCCGGGATGGCGGTGCTGCGCCGCGGCGGGTCGGCGGCGGATGCGGCGGTGGCGGTGCAGGCGATGCTGTCGCTGGTCGAGCCGCAAAGCTCCGGGGTCGGCGGCGGCGCGTTCCTGACCTATTATGATGCGGCGGCGCGAGAGGTGCGCGTCTACGACGGGCGCGAGACCGCCCCGGCGGGGGCGACGCCCGACATGTTCCTCGACGACAATGGCCGGCCGCTGCCGTTCGCGCAGGCGGTGCTCAGCGGCCGCGCGACCGGCGTGCCCGGCGCGGTACGGATGCTGGCGATGGTGCAGGCCGAACACGGCCGGCTGCCGTGGAACACGTTGTTCGGCGACGCGCGCCGCACCGCGAAGGACGGGTTTATCGTCTCGCCGCGCCTCGCGCGCTTCCTCGGCGGAAATTATGCCGAGTTAGGTGCCCCCGACGTGCGCGCCTATTTCGCACGCCCCGGCGGCGGGCTGCTCCGGGCGGGCGACCGGCTCCGCAACCCGGCCTTTGCCGCCTTCCTGACCCGGTTGGCCGACCAAGGCCCCGACGCGCTCTATACCGGCGAGACCGCGCGGCGGATTGTCGCCCGCACCACGCAAGGCCCGCTCGCCGGCACGATGACGCTCGCCGATCTTGCCGCCTATCGCCCGGTGGTGCGCGAGCCGGTCTGTGCGCCATACCGTGTGCTGCTGGTCTGCGCGCCGCCACCGCCCGCCAGCGGGGTCGGGCTGCTCGAACTGCTCGGGCTGCTGGAGCGCACCGACATCGCGACGCGTGGGCCGAACGATCCGCAGGCATGGTTCCTGTTCGCCGAGGCGAGCCGGCTGATGTACGCCGATCGGGACCGCTATGTCGGCGATCCGGCGTTCGTCGACGTGCCGGTCGCCGGGCTGCTCGCGCCCGAGTATCTGGCGAAGCGCGCGCAGTTGATCGGCACCCGCGCTGGCCCCGCGCCCGCGCCTGGCATTCCCGCTGGCGCACCGGCCGCGGCCGTCGACCGCACGCTCGAGCCGACCGGCACCTCGCATTTCGTCGTCGGCGATGCGCGCGGCAATGTCGTGTCGATCACCACTACCGTCGAATCGATCTTCGGCTCGGGACGGATGGTCGACGGCTTCTTCCTCAACAACCAGATGACCGATTTCTCGTTCAGCCCGCGCGACACCGCCGGCCGCCCCGCCGCCAATGCGGTCGCGGCGGGCAAGCGCCCGCGCTCGTCGATGACGCCGCTGGTGCTGCTCGACGGCGGGCGCCGCTTCGTCGGCGCGCTCGGCTCGGCGGGAGGCAATGCGATCCTCGCCTATGTCGGCAAGGCGGCGGTTGCGGCGATCGACTGGAAATTGCCGATGCAGGACGCACTCGCGCTGCCGAACCTGATCGCCAAGGGCAACAATTTCCAGGGCGAGGCGGATCGCTTCTCCCCCGCGGTCCGCGACGGACTGGCGGCGCGCGGCATCGTCGTCCGGCCGGGGCAGGGCGAGGATTCCGGGCTGCACGGCATCATCCTGCGCGACGGCGGCCTCGACGGCGGCTTCGACCCGCGCCGCGAGGGCAAGGTCGCGATCGAGCCGGCACCGGCGCGATGACGAGGCGGCGGTCGGCTGCGCCGCCTTACCGCTGATCCGTTCGCACTGAGCTTGTCGAAGTGCGTGTTTCGGACGGTTCGCTCGGGTCATGTGCTTCGACAAGCTCAGCACGAACGGTGTGGCTGTGACAGGGGGCTCTCTACGCCCCCACCGCCTCCGCCACGCTCCCGAACCCGTCCCGCGCCAGACACGCCGCCAACTCGTTCACCACCCGCCGCGGCAACCCCGCACCCTCGTACACCAGCGCCGAATAGAGCTGCACCAGGCTCGCCCCGGCCCTGATGCGCGCATACGCCTCCGCCCCGCTGTCGATCCCGCCCGCCGCGACCAGCGCGATGTGCCCGCCCGTCGCCGCGCGCACTTCCGCCAGCTTCGCCGCCGCCAGCGAGCGGAGCGGCGCACCCGACAGCCCGCCCGTCTCGCCAGCATGGCCACTCCGCAGCGGCGGACGCGAGATCGTCGTGTTGCCGATCACCAAGGCATCGACCCCGCGCGCGATCGCCGCTGTCGCCACCCCGTCGATCCCGCCGGCATCCAGGTCGGGCGCGATCTTCAGGAACAACGGCGTCGTCCCGCGCTCCGCGACGCACGCCGCCAGCAACTCGTCGAGTGCCGCCCCTTGTTGCAGGTCGCGCAAGCCCGGCGTGTTGGGCGAACTGATGTTGATCGTGACATAATCCGCCACCGCCGCCGCCGCGCGCACGCCCGCGACATAATCGGCGACACGGTCGGTCGCGTCCTTGTTCGCGCCGACGTTGATCCCCAGCACTCCGCCGCGCCGGTTCGCGGCCCCGGCGCGCGCGACGCCGTCGACCAGCCCGCCGTTGTTGAACCCCATCCGGTTGATGACCGCGCGATCCTCGACCAGCCGGAACAGCCGCGGCTTGGGATTGCCCGGCTGCGCGCGCGGGGTGAGCGTCCCGACCTCGACCGATCCGAACCCCAGCGCCATCAACCCCGTGATCGCGCGCGCATCCTTGTCGAGCCCCGCCGCCAGCCCGACGGGATTGGGGAAGCGCACCCCCGCTACCACCGTCTCCAGCCGCGGCATCGCCCCCGCCAGCGGCGCACCGCTTCGCCCCCACCGGCCAAGCGCGCGAATCGCCCAGACGTGTGCTGTTTCGGGGTCGAGCGTATGCGCGAGGCGGGAGAGCAGATCGGCCATATTACGCCGTTTCGCCTCCTCCGGCGGGGAGATCAAGCGCGGGTCAATTGTAAGTTTTGCCGGATGCTGCGTCGCATCCATCCAATCTTTGTGGGCGAATCAGCGGCATAAGGTGTTTGCGACCCGAAGGGCTTCCTCAGGGAAGTCTCTTTCCTGAAGGGCTCGGCAGCGATGCCGGGCCCTTTTTTTGTGCCCAACGCAGCGGTTGATTTCGGTGCTACAAACGACCATCTGCCAATCGGAACAATTCGATCCGATTTGAGAGTGGTTCGCAACTGATGCGTCTTTCCAGCCTGACCGATTATGCCGTGGTGCTGCTCGGCGCCGCCGCGCGGCATTGCGGCGGGATGGCGCGGCAGAATGCGACCTCGCTTGCCGAGGAAACCGGCGTGCCGCTGCCGACCGCGCAGAAGCTGGTCAGCAAGCTGGCGGCGGCGGGGCTGATCGACAGCGCGCGTGGCACCGGCGGCGGGTTTCGCCTGTCGCGCCCGCCGGCGTCGATCACGCTGGCCGACATCGTCGAGGCGGTCGAGGGCCCGATCGCGATGGCGTCGTGCGTCGACTCCGCGAATCACGATTGCGCGATCGAGGGAAATTGCCGGGTGAAGCCGCACTGGGGTGCGGTCAACCGGGCGGTGCGCGGGGCGCTGGCGGGGATCACGCTCGCACAACTCGCCGCAGACGTGCCGGTGACGGCGCAGCAGCAGATGAAGGTTGAGGCATAATCATGGCCACCAAGAACGCCGAGGCACACGCCGCCGTCGCCAAGAAGTACGAATGGGGCTTTGCGACCGACATCGAGCAGGACTTCGCGCCCAAGGGACTGAATGAGGATACCGTTCGCTATATTTCGGCGAAGAAGAACGAGCCGGAATGGATGCTCGACTGGCGGCTGAAGGCGTTCCGCGTCTGGCAGACGCTGGAGGCGCCCGACTGGGCGAAGCTCAACGTCCCGCCGATCGACTATCAGGACGCGTATTATTACGCCGAGCCGAAGGTGAAGAAGACCATCGCCTCGCTCGACGAGCTCGATCCCGAAATCCGCCGCACCTATGAGAAGCTCGGCATCCCGATCGCCGAGCAGGAAGTGCTGGCCGGCGTCGAGGGCGCACGCAAGGTCGCGGTCGACGCGGTGTTCGACAGCGTATCGGTCGCCACCACCTTCCGCGCCGAGCTGAAGGCGGCGGGGGTGATCTTCCTGTCGATCAGCGAGGCGATCCGCGAATATCCCGAGTTGGTGAAGAAGTGGCTCGGCAAGGTCGTGCCGCAGCGCGACAATTATTTCGCGACGCTCAACTCGGCGGTCTTCTCCGACGGCACGTTCGTCTACGTGCCGAAGGGCGTGCGTTGCCCGATGGAATTGTCGACCTATTTCCGCATCAATGCCGAGAACACCGGCCAGTTCGAGCGGACGCTAATCGTCGCCGACGAAGGGGCGTATGTCTCGTATCTCGAAGGCTGCACCGCGCCGATGCGCGACGAGAATCAGCTCCACGCCGCGGTGGTCGAACTGGTCGCGATGGACGATGCCGAGATCAAATATTCGACCGTCCAGAACTGGTATCCGGGCGACGAGAACGGTGTCGGTGGCATCTACAATTTCGTCACCAAGCGCGCGCTCTGCCAAGGCCGCAACAGCAAGGTGTCGTGGACGCAGGTCGAGACCGGCAGCGCGATCACCTGGAAGTACCCGTCGTGCGTGCTGGCCGGCGACGGCTCGGTCGGCGAATTCTATTCGGTGGCGGTGACCAACAACCGCCAGCAGGCCGATACCGGCACCAAGATGATCCACCTCGGCAAGAACACCAAGTCGACGATCGTGTCCAAGGGGATTAGCGCCGGGCGCTCGGACAACACCTATCGCGGGCTGGTGCGCGTCGCGGCGAGCGCCGAGAACGTCCGCAACTTCACGCAATGCGACTCGCTGCTGCTGAGCGATCAGTGCGGCGCGCACACCGTGCCGTATATCGAGGTCAAGAACCCCAGCGCGCAGATCGAGCATGAAGCGACCACCTCGAAGATCAGCGAGGACCAGCTCTTCTACGCGATGTCGCGCGGGCTCGATGCCGAGGCGGCGGTCGCGCTGATCGTCAACGGCTTCGCGCGCGAGGTCTTGCAGCAACTCCCGATGGAGTTCGCGGTCGAGGCGCAGAAGCTGCTGGGGATCTCGCTTGAGGGGAGCGTGGGGTGATCGTTCTCGCCCTCTACATTTTGTTCTTTGCTGTGGCAGCGGGCTTTATGTGGTGGCGTTTCTACGTGTCCATTCAAGATCAGATCGCTACTGTTAAGTGGGCCAAATATCGTCGATCGGGTGAACCAATCGCCTATTGGCTCTCGACGTCGATGATGATGATTGGTGCTTTGCTGACTTCGTCTATCGCATTAATTTTTGGATACGGCCTGCTTGCGGGCTTCATCGGATAACAAGATGCTGAAAATCGAAAATCTCCATGCCGAAATCGACGGCAAGGAAATCCTCAAGGGGCTCTCGCTTGAGGTGAACGCGGGCGAGATCCACGCGATCATGGGGCCGAACGGCGCGGGCAAGTCGACGCTCGGCTACGTCCTCGGCGGCCGCCCCGGCTATGAGGTGACCGAAGGGTCGATCACCTTCAACGGCGAGGACCTGCTAGAGAAGGAACCGCACGAGCGCGCCGCGGCCGGCGTGTTCCTCGGCTTCCAGTATCCGGTCGAAATCCCCGGCGTCTCGAACGTCCAGTTCCTCCGCGAATCGCTCAACGCCCAGCGCACCAGCCGCGGCGAAAAGCCGTTGTCGGGCGCCGAATTCCTCAAGCTCGCCCGCGCGCAGGCCGATGCGCTCGGGCTCCAGCAGGACATGCTCAAGCGCCCGGTCAACGTCGGCTTCTCGGGCGGCGAGAAGAAGCGCAACGAGATGGTGCAGATGGGCATCATCGACCCGGCGTTCGCGATCCTCGACGAAACCGACAGCGGGCTCGACATCGACGCGCTGCGGATCGTCGGCGACGGCATCAACCGCATCATGCGGAAGCCAACGAAGGCGGTGCTGCTCATCACCCATTACCAGCGCCTGCTCGATTACGTGCAGCCCGATCGCGTCCACGTCCTCGCCGACGGCCGCATCACGCGCTCGGGCGGGCCGGAACTGGCGCATGAGCTGGAGCGGCAGGGCTATGCCGAGATCGCCGCATGACGCTCGACCTTCCCTCCAGCCGCGAGGAAGCGTGGCGCTGGGCGGATCTCGGCGGAATTGCCGCCGCCGCCGCGCTGGCGCCGATCACGCGCCCCGACGCGCAATTCCTCGACTTGCCCGGCGCGAAACTGCTGTTCGTCGACGGCGTCCTCGATGACGCCGCCAGTGACCTCCACCGCGTCCGCGTCGGTGACCTCGCCCCCGGCGCGCACGCGCTCGGCAAGCGCGCCACGCGCGGCTGGTCCCTCCACCTCGACGCGCAGGCGGTCGCCCACCCGGTGCAAGTCGTCCATGTCGCGACCGGGGCCGAAAACCATCTCGCCGCTGAGATCGTCCTCGACACCGACACGTCGGCACAGGTCGTCGAGACGTTCGTCGGTGCAGGCTGGTCGAATCGCAACATCCGCATCCGGCTCGGCAAGGCCGCGCGGCTGATGCGCGCGGTCCGCATGACGCAAGCCGCGGGCTTCGTCACGCTCCGCGACGAGATTGAGCTCGGCGAAGGCGCGAGTTTGATCGGCACGATGCTCGCCGCCGGCGATCAGGGCGTCCGCATTGACGCCGCGATCACGCTGGCGGGCGAGGGCGGCTATGCCGAATATGGCGGCGCGCTGCTGACCCGCGACCGGCTCAAACAGGAATGCGCGGTCCGCGTCCGCCATGCGCAGCCCAACGGCCAGTCGCACCAATTGTGGCGCGCGGTGGCCGCCGATCAGTCGCAGGCGAGCCTCGCCGCCGCGGTCGAGGTCGCGCGCCACGCGCAGAAGACCGACGGCGAACAATCGCTGCGCGGCCTGCTTCTGCACCGCACCGCGACCGTCAACCTCAAGCCCGAGCTGGAGATCTTCGCCGACGACGTGAAATGCGCTCACGGCGCGACGGTCGGCGAACTCGATGCGCGCGCCTTGTTCTACATGGAGAGCCGCGGCATCCCGGCAGCGCGCGCCAAGGCGCTGCTGACCCGCGCGTTCGTCGCCGATGCGATCGACCGGATCGGCGACGAAACCGTCCGCGACGCCTTCGCCGCCGACGCCGATGCATGGCTGGAGAGCGCGTTGTGATACCCCGCCAGCGTCTCAACATTCGCAACATTCGGGCGCGGTCATGAACGTGACCGCCGCCGATCGCCCACTTGATCTGGTCACGGATTTCCCAGCGATTCCGGAGGGTTGGGCGTATCTCGACACCGCCGCGACCGCGCAGAAGCCGCGTCCGGTGATCGACGCGATCACGCGCGGCTACGACACCGCCTACGCCACCGTCCACCGGGGTGTGTATCAACGCTCGGCGGACATGACGCTGGCCTATGAGGCCGCCCGCGCCAACATCGCGAACCTTATCGGTGCCGCCGCGAACGAGATCGTCTTCGTGCGCGGCGCGACCGAGGCGATCAATCTCGTCGCGCAGTCATGGGCGGCGCAGAACCTCAAGGCCGGCGACCGCATCCTGCTGTCGATGCTGGAGCATCACAGCAACATCGTGCCGTGGCAGATGGTCGCCGAGCGCATCGGCGCCGCGATCGACGTAATCCCGCTCACCGCCGATCACCGCATCGACCTCGACGCGATGGCGGCGATGATCCGCCCCGAACACAAGCTCGTCGCGCTGGCGCATGTTTCGAACGTGCTCGGCTCAATCCTCGACGTAGCGAAGGCCAGCGAGATTGCGCATGCGGTCGGCGCGAAGATCCTGATCGACGGCTGTCAGGCGGTGCCCCGCGTGGCGTTGGATGTCGCCGCGCTCGGCTGCGATTTCTACGTCTTTTCCGGGCACAAGCTCTACGGGCCGACCGGGATCGGCGTCTTGTGGGCGCGTGCCGAGCTGCTCGACGCGATGCCGCCCTATCAGGGCGGCGGGTCGATGATCGACCGCGTCTCGTTCGAGCGCACCACCTATGCCCCCGCGCCGACGCGGTTCGAGGCGGGAACGCCGCATATCGTCGGCGCGCTCGGTCTGTCGGCGGCGGTCGATTATGTCCGCGCGATCGGGCTCGACCGCATCCACGCGCACGAAACCGCCTTGGTGCGCGAGGCGCGCGCCGCGCTGTCGCACATCAATTCGGTCCGCGTGCTGGGGCCGGACGACAGCGCCGGAATCGTCTCCTTCGTGATGGAGGGGGTGCATCCGCACGACATCGGCACCATCTTGGACGAAAGCCGGGTCGCGATCCGCGCCGGGCATCATTGCGCCCAGCCGCTGATGGCGGCGCTGGGCGTCGAGGCGACCGCGCGCGCCAGCTTCGCGGTCTATAACGGCCCTGAGGACGTGGCGGCGCTGGCGGCCGGGATCGAGCGAGTGAAGAGGATTTTCGGATGAGCGACTCGGTGCGGAGCGAAACGGTCGAGGCGGTCGACAAGCCGCCGCGCGCGCAGGTGTCCGACGCGGTCGACACGGGCGGAGCGGAGCGCCAGCGCGACTATCTGTCGGGCTTCCTTGCACAGAAGCCGGCCGGCGAGGCCGCGCACGAACCCGGCGGCGCGCTGTACGAGGCGGTGATCGACGCGCTCAAGGACATTTTCGACCCTGAGATTCCGGTCAACATTTACGACTTGGGGCTGATCTATGGCGTCGACGTCACCGAGGACGGCCATGCCGCAGTGACGATGACGCTGACCACGCCGCACTGCCCGGTCGCCGAGTCGATGCCGGGCGAGGTCGAGATGCGCGTCGCGGCGGTGCCCGGCATCGCCTTCGCCGACGTCAATCTCGTCTGGGATCCGCCCTGGGATCCGCAGAAGATGTCCGACGACGCGCGGCTCGAACTGGGGATGTTGTGATGGCCACGACCCTGCGCGCGCGGCCCGCGCCGCTGCTGCTCACCCCGACTGCCGAGGCGAGAATCGCCGAACTTATGGGGAAGGCTCCGGCGGACGCGATCGGCGTAAAGCTGTCCACGCCGCGTCGCGGATGTTCGGGGCTGGCCTATTCGGTCGATTACGTCACCGAGGCCACACCGATGGACGAGCGGATCGAGACGCCGGGCGGCACCCTGTTCGTCGACGGCGGGTCGATCCTGTATCTGATCGGCTCGACGATGAACTGGGTCGAGGACGATTTCACCGCCGGTTTCGTCTTCAACAATCCCAACGCCAAGGGCGCGTGCGGCTGCGGCGAAAGCTTCACGGTCTGATCGTCGCCCCTGCGCAGGCAGGGGCCTATGGCTGTACCGTTTGCCGGTCGGCATGACATACGATCGCCGTGCTATGTGTCAGATGTCACCCGACATTCTTGAGACATAGCCCTCTGGCTGCGCAGCAGCGACGGAGGGTGGGCTGAGGTCACGCCCATCACTGCCGGTACGTCCGACAGCAGCCAGACTAACCCAAACTAATCCTTCCGACGGGAGCCTACGCCGCCGCGCGGCGTTCGCCCCCGTAATGAACATCGATCTCTCCTCGACCGATCTCTGGCGATCCTTCCGGCGTGACTGGTGGGGCCAGATGAAGGCCGCCTACACCGCCTCGAACGATGACAATCTCGGGCTGATCGCGGCCGGCGCGGCCTTCTACATCATCTCGTCGATCGCCCCGATCCTCGCGGTGACGGTCTTCACCTACGGCCTGTTCGCCGACCCGCTCACCGTGCAGGAGGATATCCGCGCGCTGTTCGTCTCGCTGCCCGGGGATGTCGCGACGCTGATCGGGCAGCAGCTCGACATCGTCACCTCCGGGTCGCAGGGGCGCAAGGGGCTGGGGCTGATTGTCGCGACGCTGATCGCGCTCTACGGCGGCAGCAAGGCGGCGACCGCGATGATGACCGCGCTCAACGTCGCCTACGAGGTCAAGGACAAGCGCAGCTTCGTCATTTGGACGCTGACGTCATTTGCGATCGTGCTCGGCGGCATCCTGCTGATCTTCCTCGCCATCGCCGCCAGTGCGACCGTGGCGTTCATCGGGGCGCTGATCCCGTGGTTTCCCGGCATCGTCCTCGCGCTGATCCGCATCGCCACCTATGCGCTGCTGGCGACCATCGTCATCACCGGCGCCTCACTCCTGTTCCGCTTCGGCCCGTACCGCCACGGCGCGCGGCTCCGCTGGGCGACGCCGGGAACCGTGACGGCGACGTTGGTCTGGTTGCTCGCGACCACCGGCTTCAGCGTCTATGTCGCCAATTTTGGCAATTACGGCGCGACCTACGGTTCGCTCGGCGCGATCATCGTCGCGCTGACATGGCTTTGGCTCAGCGTTTACGCCTTCCTGCTCGGCGCCGCGCTCGACGTGCAGGCGTATCGCGGGCGATCGGTGGAATCCGTTGCTGCAAGCCCGGTCACCGCCTAGGCATTGCACGTACGAACAAGGGGGTAGGCGTGATCGAGTCCGAAACCGGGCGGCAGCGGGGTCCGCTGGCGCTCAACATTCTCGACACGCTGGTGCATCGCATCGGCAAGGACGAGCAGGCCGCCCGCCCGCACGACTGGCTGGCGGCGACGATCTTCACCGTCCGCAACGAGATCATCGAACGCTGGATGGTATCCACCAAGGCCGCGCACGCGGCGGGTGCGAAGCGCGTCTATTATCTCAGCCTCGAATTCCTGATCGGTCGGCTGCTGCGCGATACGCTCGCCAATCTGTCGGCCAGCGACGAGGTGGCGGCGGCGCTGGGCGAACTCGGCGTCGACCTCGCCACGCTCGAGGAGATTGAACCCGATGCCGCGCTCGGCAACGGCGGGCTCGGGCGCCTGGCGGCGTGCTTCATGGAGAGCCTCGCGACGCTCGACCTTCCCGCCTACGGTTATGGCATCCGCTATGTGAACGGCATGTTCCGGCAGCGGATCGACGACGGCTGGCAGGTCGAGTTGCCCGAGACGTGGCTGCAATACGGCAATCCGTGGGAGTTCCGCCGTCGCGAAAGCGCGTACGTCATCGGCTTCGGCGGTGAGGTGCACGGCGACGAAAGCGGCGCGGTGACATGGAAGCCGGGCGAGATCGTCGAGGCGATGGCGGTCGACACGCCGGTGGTCGGCTGGCGCGGGCGACGCGTCAACACGTTGCGGCTGTGGACCGCGCGCAGCCTCGATCCGTTCAAGCTCGACGCGTTCAACCAGGGCGATTTTGCGGGCGCGATGGCCGACCAGTTGCGCGCCGAGACATTGGTGCGCGTCCTCTATCCCAACGACACGACCGCGGCGGGGCAGGAACTGCGGCTGCGGCAGGAGTATTTTTTCTCCTCCGCCTCGATCCAGGACATTGTCCGCCGCCACGTCCAGTATTTCGGCGACATCCGCACGCTGCCGAACCGCGCCGCAATTCAGCTCAACGACACGCATCCGGCGGTTTCGGTCGCCGAGTTGATGCGGCTGCTGCTAGACGAGCATGGTCTCGGCTTCGACGAAGCGTGGGAGATCACGCAGGCGACGTTCGGCTATACCAACCACACGCTTTTGCCCGAGGCGCTGGAGAGCTGGCCGCTGCCGCTGTTCGAACGGCTGCTGCCGCGTCACATGCAATTGATCTACGCGATCAATGCCAAGTTGCTGCGCACCGCGCGCAAGGCGGAGGGGCTGGACGACCGCGCGATCGCCGCGATCAGCCTGATCGACGAGGGCGGCGAGCGGCGTGTCCGCATGGCCAATCTCGCTTTTGCCGGCTCGCACAGCGTCAACGGCGTCGCGGCGCTGCATACAGGGTTGATGAAGACGACCGTCTTCGCCGACCTTCATCACCTGTACCCCGAGCGGATCAACAACAAGACCAACGGCATCACGCCGCGCCGCTGGTTGCAGGAGTGCAATCCCGGGCTCACGTCGCTGATCCGGGAGGCGATCGGTGACGGCTTCATGGACGACGCACAGGCGCTGACCGCGCTCGCGCCATTCGCCGAGGATGCGTCGTTCCGCGAGCGGTTCGCCGCGGTGAAGCGCGCGAACAAGGCCGCGCTGTCGGATTATCTGCGCAGCGAGATGGGCGTGCGGCTCGATCCGTCCGCGATTTTCGACGTGCAGATCAAGCGCATCCACGAATACAAGCGCCAGCTGCTCAACATCATCGAGACGGTCGCGCTTTACGACCAGATTCGCAGCCACCCGGAGCGCGACTGGACGCCGCGTGTCAAGCTGTTCGCGGGCAAGGCGGCGTCGAGCTATTACCAGGCCAAGCTGATCATCAAGCTGGCCGGCGACGTCGCGAAACGCATTAATGCGGACCCGTCGATCAGTGGGCTGCTCAAGGTCGCGTTCGTCCCCAATTACAACGTCAGCCTTGCCGAGCGGATGGTGCCGGCCGCCGATCTGTCCGAACAAATCTCGACCGCCGGGATGGAGGCGTCGGGAACCGGCAACATGAAGTTCGCGCTCAACGGCGCGCTGACGATCGGTACGCTCGACGGCGCGAATGTCGAGATTCGCGATCACGTCGGCGCGGAGAATATCGTGATCTTCGGCCTGACCGCCGATGAGGTCGCGGCGAAGCGTGCGGGCGGCTATAATCCGCGCGAGGTCATCGAAAATTCGGCGGAACTGGCGCAGGCGGTGAACGCGATCGCGTCCGGTGTGTTCTCCCCTGATGACCACAACCGCTATCGCGATCTCATGAACGGCCTGTACGACCATGACTGGTTCATGGTGGCAGCCGATTTCGACGCTTACGCTGCCGCGCAGCGCGACGTCGACGCGCGTTGGGCGGACCGCGATGGCTGGAGCCGCAGCGCGATCCGCAATGTCGCGAACATGGGCTGGTTCTCGTCGGATCGGACGATCGGTGAATATGCACGCGAGATCTGGGGCGTGAAGTGAAGCCGCCCGCCGCCGCGATCGACGCGCTGCTGGATGGCACCAACGAGGATCCCTTTGCGCTGCTCGGCCCGCATCAGGGGCCTGAGGGGACATTTGCGCGGGTGTGGATACCGGGTGCGGACAGCGCGGTCGCGCATACGCTGGCGGGAAAGGCGCTCGGAACGCTCAAGCGGGTCGATGATCGCGGGCTGTTCGAGGGGATCATCGCCGGCGAGCCGCAGCCGCTTCGCTACGTCGCGCAGGGCGGGGGTGCGGAATGGTGGGTGACCGACCCCTATAGCTTCGGCCCGGTGCTCGGCCCGACCGACGATTTCCTCATGAACGAAGGCACGCATTTTCGCCTCCACGACAAGATGGGTGCACATCTGATCGTGCACGAGGGCGCGGAGGGCGTGCATTTCGCGGTCTGGGCGCCCAATGCGCGGCGCGTGGCGGTGGTCGGTGACTTCAACGACTGGGATATACGCCGTCACGGCATGCGTCGGCGCAACGATACCGGCGTGTGGGAGCTGTTCCTGCCCGATATCGGCGCAGGGCGTGCCTATAAATTTGCGATCACCGGCCCGGACGGCGTGCTCCAGCCGCTCAAGGCCGATCCCTATGCCTTCGCCGCCGAACTGCGCCCGAAGACCGCCTCGCTCACGACGGCGCCGATGCACCATGAATGGGGCGACGCCGCGCATCGCGAGGCATGGGCGTCGGTCGATCCGCGCCGCGCGCCGATCAGCATCTACGAGGTCCATGCCGGCAGCTGGCAGCGCGACGAGAATGGCTGGTTCCTGACGTGGGACCAGCTTGCCGAACGGCTGATCCCCTATGCCGTTTCGATGGGCTTCACGCACATCGAGTTCATGCCAATCTCGGAGCATCCCTATGATCCGAGCTGGGGCTATCAGACCACCGGCCTCTATGCGCCCAGCGCGCGGTTCGGCGATCACGAGGGCTTCGCGCGCTTCGTCGACGGCGCGCATCGCGCCGGGCTGGGCGTGCTGCTCGACTGGGTGCCCGCGCATTTCCCGACCGACGCGCATGGCCTGTCGCGCTTCGATGGCACCGCGCTCTACGAGCATGAAGACCCGCGGCTCGGCTATCATCCCGACTGGAACACCGCGATCTACAATTTCGGGCGGCGCGAGGTGTCGGCGTTCCTCGTCAACAACGCGCTGTTCTGGGCCGAGCGCTATCATGTCGACGGGCTGCGCGTCGATGCGGTCGCCTCGATGCTGTACCGAGACTATTCGCGCAAGGACGGCGAGTGGATTGCCAATCCGGAAGGCGGGCGCGAGAACTGGGAGGCGGTCGACTTCATGCGCGCCACCAACCGCGCGCTCTACGCCCGTCACCCGGGCACGTTCACCGTCGCCGAGGAGTCCACGAGCTGGCCCGGCGTTTCCGCCCCCGCCTATGACGAGGCCCCGCGCACCGCGCTCGGCTTCGGGTTCAAGTGGAACATGGGCTGGATGCACGACACGCTGAAATACATGGCGCGCGAGCCGGTCCACCGGAAGCATCATCACGACGCGATCACCTTCGGGCTGGTCTATGCCTTCGACGAGAATTTCGTGCTGCCGATCAGTCATGACGAGGTCGTGCACGGCAAGGGCTCGATGCTGACCAAAATGCCAGGCGACGATTGGCAGAAGTTCGCCAATCTCCGCACCTATTATGCGATGATGTGGGGCTATCCCGGCAAGAAGCTGCTGTTCATGGGGCAGGAGTTCGCGCAGCGCGCCGAGTGGAGCGAGGAGCGCTCGCTCGATTGGGACCTGCTCCACTCGCACGCGCACGACGGCATCCGGAAGCTGGTCCGCGATCTCAACCGCCTCTATCGCGAGAAACGCGCGCTCCATGCCCGCGATTGCGAGCGCGACGGTTTCCGCTGGCTGGTACGGGACGATGCCGCCAATTCGGTGTTCGTCTGGCTACGCAGTGCGCCGGGCGCTGCACCGATCGCGGTGATCGTCAACATGACCCCGGTGGCGCGGATGCCGTATCGTGTGCCGTTGCCGCATGACGGTCGCTGGCGCGAGGTGCTCAATTCCGACGCGCACGATTATTGGGGCTCGGGGCTGGGCAATCTCGGCGGGGTGGTCGCGAGCGGCGGTCACGCGGAAGTGACGCTGCCGCCGCTGGCGACGGTGATGCTCGAATGGGAACCCGAGGCGTGAGCCCTGTTCAGACGATCCGGCCGACGAGCGCGAAGATCGCGCCCCAGGCGAGCAGTGACGGGATGAGCGCACAGGCGACGCCACGGATCAAACCGTCGGCGGAACGGGGCTGGCAAGCGGGGTGCATCGGCGATCCTCTCGATAGTCGTTTTGTTCTGACTACGCACGCACTCACGATACCCGCGCCTTTTAGCGTCAAGACCGTGACAACATGGTTAACGCCTGATGAACGACAAGTAAAGATGCAGGGAAGGAGAGCCTGACGTGGACGAACGCAAAGGTCAGCCGCTGGCGCGCGACGCAATGGCCTATGTCCTCGCCGGCGGCAGGGGCAGCCGGTTAAAGGAACTAACCGATACGCGTGCGAAACCAGCTGTTTACTTCGGAGGTAAGAGCCGGATCATCGACTTCGCCTTGTCGAACGCAATCAACTCCGGCATCCGCCGGATCGGCGTTGCGACGCAGTACAAGGCGCACTCACTGATCCGCCACCTGCAACGCGGCTGGAACTTCTTGCGACCGGAGCGCAATGAGAGCTTCGACATCCTGCCCGCGTCGCAGCGGATCAGCGAATTCCAATGGTATGAGGGCACCGCGGACGCGGTCTACCAGAACATCGACATCATCGCCGAGAGCGCGCCGGAGTTCATGGTCATCCTCGCCGGGGACCATATCTACAAGATGGACTATGAGATCATGCTGCGGCAGCACTGCGAGAGCGGTGCCGACGTGACGGTCGCGTGCATGGAAGTCCCGCGGATGGAGGCGGTGGCGTTCGGCGTCATGCACGTCGACGGCGACGACCGGATCGTCGACTTCGTCGAAAAGCCTGCCGACCCGCCGTCGATCCCCGGCCAGCCGGACATCGCGCTTGCCAGCCTCGGCATCTATGTCTTCAACACCAAGCTCTTGCTTGAGGAATTGCGCCGCGACGCCGCGACAGAAGGGTCGTCGCGCGACTTCGGCAAGGACATCATCCCCTATCTGGTCAAGCATGGTCACGCGCACGCGCACCGCTTCTCTGCTAGCTGCGTCCGTTCGCCCGAAGAGCCGGCGGCCTATTGGCGCGATGTCGGGACGGTCGACGCTTATTGGGAGGCGAGCATCGACCTGACCGATGTCGTCCCGCAGCTCGATCTCTACGATCGCGAGTGGCCGCTGTGGACCTATTCGGAGCTCACCCCGCCCGCCAAGTTCGTCCACGACATCGAGGGGCGGCGCGGGCAGGCGGTGTCGAGCCTCGTCGCGGGCGACACGATCATCTCCGGCTCGAACGTCCATCGCAGCCTGATCTCGACCGGGGTGCGCACCCACAGCTATTCGTCACTCGATGAGGCGGTGGTGCTGCCCTATTGCAAGATCGGTCGCAACGCGCGGCTGAGCAAGGTGGTGCTCGATCGCGGGGTCATCATCCCCGACGGGTTGGTCGTGGGTGAGGACCCGGTGCTCGACCGCCACCGCTTCCGCCGTACCGACAAGGGTGTGTGCCTCATCACCCAGCCGATGATCGACCGGCTGGAGCTGTAAGCGCATGACGATCTCGGTCCTGTCGGTCGCCTCCGAAGCCTATCCGCTCGTCAAGACCGGTGGGCTCGGCGATGTGGTCGGCGCGCTGCCCGCGGCGCTGATGCCGCACGACGTGAATGTCGTGACGCTCGTCCCCGGTTATCCGCGCGTGATGGCGGCAGTACAGGGGTCGGCGGCGCTTCACGACTGGCCGGACCTGATCGGCGCGCCGGCGCGCTTGCTGTCGGGCGCGATCGGCGGCCACAAATTGCTGGTGCTCGACGCGCCCGGCTATTTCGCGCGCGAGGGTGGGCCGTATGGCGATCCGTCGGGGCGCGACTGGGACGACAATTGGCGGCGCTTCGCGGCGTTCGGGCGCGCGGCGGCCGATCTCGCCTCGGGCGCGGTCAAGGGCTTCCGCTTCGACGTGCTCCATGCGCACGACTGGCAGTCGGGGCTCGCGCCGGCCTATCTGCGCTTCGCCCCGGCGGGCGGGCGCTGCGCACGCTCGGTGATGACGATCCACAACATCGCCTTTCAGGGGCGCTACGACGGCGGCATCTTCGGCTCGCTGGCGCTGCCCGATCGCGCATTTGCTGTCGACGGCGTCGAATATTATGGCGGGGTCGGTTATCTGAAGGCCGGGCTGCAGGCCAGCGACGCGATCACCACCGTCAGCCCGACCTATGCCGCCGAGATCCTGCGCCCCGAATTCGGTATGGGGCTGGAGGGCCTGATCCGCGCGCGACGCGAGCGGGTGTCGGGGATCGTCAACGGCATCGACCCGGCGGTGTGGAACCCGGCTTCCGACGAAGCGCTGCCCGAACGCTACGACGCCGGCGATCTGGCGCTGCGCGCGACCAACAAGCGCGCGCTGGAGAAAGCCTTCGCGCTCGAACCCGGTGACGGGCCGCTCTTCTGCGTCGTGTCGCGGTTGACGTGGCAGAAGGGGATGGACGTGCTCGCCGACTCGCTTGACGCGCTGGTCGCGGGCGGCGGACGGCTGGCGTTGCTCGGGTCGGGCGATGCATGGCTCGAACATGCCTTTCAGGAGGCGGCGGCGCGCCACCCCGGCCGGATCGGGGTGCGGATCGGTTACGACGAGGCGCTGTCGCATCTGATGCAGGGCGGGGCGGACGCGATCCTGATCCCGTCGCGGTTCGAGCCGTGCGGGCTGACCCAGCTCTATGGCCTTGCCTATGGCTGCGTGCCGGTCGTCGCGCGCACCGGCGGGCTGGCGGACACCGTGATCCACGCCAATGCCGCCGCACTCGACGCCGGGGTGGCGACCGGCATCCAGTTCGATGCCGTCACGCACGAGTCACTGGCGCAGGCCATTGCGCTTGCGTTACGGCTATTTGCCACGCCCGAACGCTGGGCCTCGATCCAGCGCGCGGGCATGACAGCGGACTTCTCCTGGGCGACCAGCGGACGCCGCTATGCCGATCTTTACCGGGAGCTGCTGTCCGCATGATCCGTACCGTCACGACCACGCCCTTCACCGACCAGAAGCCCGGCACCTCCGGGCTGCGCAAGAAGGTGAAGGTGTTCCAGCAGCCGAACTATGCCGAGAATTTCATCCAGTCGGTCTTCGACGTGGTCGAGGGCAAGGAGGGCGCGACCCTCGTGATCGGCGGCGACGGCCGGTATCTCAACCGCGACGTGATCCAGACCGCGATCCGCATGGCGGCGGCGGCGGGCTTCGCGCGCGTCGTGGTCGGGCAGGGCGGCATTCTCTCGACGCCCGCCGCCTCGAACGTGATTCGCAAGCGCGGCGCGCTCGGCGGGCTGGTGCTGTCGGCGAGCCACAATCCCGGCGGGCCCGATGAGGATTTCGGGATCAAGTATAATGTGTCGAACGGTGGTCCCGCGCCCGAGAAGGTAACCGAGGCGATTCACGCCCGCACGTTGTCGATCAACGCATGGCACGCCGCCGATACGGCGGATGTCGACCTTGATGCGCTCGGCGAGACGCAGGTCGAGGGGCTGACGGTTGAGGTGATCGACCCGGTCGCCGATTATGCCGAGCTGATGGAGACGCTGTTCGACTTCGACGCGATCCGCGCCGCCCGGCTGACGATGGCGTTCGACGCGATGAGCGCCGTGACCGGGCCGTATGCGACCGAGATCCTTGAGAGAAGGCTCGGCTTCGCGCCCGGCACCGTGCGCAACGGCACGCCGCTGGAGGATTTTGGCGGGCATCATCCCGATCCCAACCTTGTCCACGCGCACGAACTCTACGAGACGATGATGGCGGCCGACGCGCCCGATTTCGGCGCGGCCTCCGACGGCGATGGTGACCGCAACCTCATCATCGGGCGCGGGCGGTTCGTGACGCCGTCGGACAGCCTTGCGATGCTCGCCGCCAACGCGCATCTCGCGCCCGGCTATGCCGGCGGGCTGAAGGGAATCGCACGCTCGATGCCGACCAGCGCCGCGGCCGATCGCGTCGCCGAGAAGCTCGGCATCCCGTCCTTCGAGACGCCGACCGGCTGGAAGTTCTTCGGCAATCTGCTCGACGCCGGCATGGCGACGATCTGCGGCGAGGAAAGCGCCGGGACCGGCAGCGACCATGTCCGCGAAAAGGACGGGCTGTGGGCGGTGCTGCTGTGGCTCAATATCCTCGCGGCGACGGGCAAGAGCGTCGACCGGATCGCGCGCGATCATTGGGCGGAATATGGCCGCAATTATTACGCGCGCCACGACTATGAGGGCGTCGACAGCGCGGCGGCCGACACGCTGATGGCGGAATTGCGCGGCAAGCTCGGCACGCTGCCGGGCACGGCGTTCGGCGCGCTCACCGTCGCGGCGGCGGACGACTTCGCCTATGAGGATCCCACCGATGGCTCGGTCAGCCGCAACCAGGGCGTGCGCGTGCTGTTCGAGGGCGGCAGCCGCGTCGTCTTCCGCCTGTCGGGCACCGGGACGAGCGGCGCGACCTTGCGCGTCTATCTCGAACGCTACGAGCCGGTCGGCGGCGATCTGGATGCCGAAACCGGCGCGATGCTGGCCGGGATCGTCGCTGCGGCGGAGGCGATCGCTGGCATCCGCGCGCATACCGGACGCGAGCAGCCCGACGTCGTGACGTGACCGCGACGCTCGTCGCGGGCGGCGTCGACTTCACGGTCCGCGCGCCGCGTGCAGGTGCGGTGTGGCTGTGCCTGTTCGACGGCGACACCGAGCGTCGTATCGCGATGGTGCGCGTCGGAGACGACTGGCACGCGCAGGTCGCCGGGGCGGGCGAGGGGACGCGCTACGGCTTCCGCACCGATGCCGATTCGGCCAAGCTGCTGGTCGATCCTCATGCGGTGACGCTCGACCGGCGCTTCGTCTACGACCCGCACCTGCGCGAGCCGCGCATCGACACCGCGCCGCTGGTGCCCAAAGCGATCGTCACCGCGCCATTGCCGGCGCTGGACCGGCCGCCGGTGTTCCGCGCCGGCGGGCTGATCTACGAGATCAACGTTCGCGCCTTCACGATGCGCCATCCCGACGTGCCCTCGGCGCAGCGCGGGACGATCGCCGCGCTCGCGCACCCGGCGGTGATCGCGCACCTCCAGCGGATCGGCGTCGCGGCGGTCGAGCTGATGCCGATCGTCGCCTGGATCGACGAGCGGCATCTGCCACCGCTCGGGCTCGGCAATGGCTGGGGCTATAACCCGGTCGTGCCGATGGCGCTCGACCCGCGGCTCGCCCCCGGTGGCATCGCCGAGCTGCGTGCGACCGTCGGAGCATTGCGTGACGCCGGCATCGGCACGATCCTCGACCTCGTGTTCAATCACACCGGCGAGAGCGACCTGCTCGGCCCGACCCTGGCGCTGCGCGGGCTGGATGACGCCGCCTATGCGCGCGCACCTGACGGGACTCTCATCAACGACGCCGGCACCGGCAACACGCTCGACTTCGCCAATCCGGCGGTGCGCGCGCTGACGCTCGAAACGCTGCGCCACTTCGTCCGCCAAGCCGGGGTCGACGGTTTCCGCTTCGACCTCGCCACCGTCATGGCGCGCGGCCCCGGCTTCGACCCAGTCGCGCCGATCTTCGCCGAGATCGCCGCCGACCCCATACTGCGCGACCGCGTGCTGATCGCCGAGCCGTGGGACGTCGGCCCCGGCGGTTATCAGCTGGGGAAGTTTCCCGACGACTGGCTCGAGTGGAACGACCGGTATCGTGACGACGTGCGCCGCTTCTGGCGCGGCGATGGCAGCGCCGGAGCGCTCGCCACGCGGCTGATGGGATCGAGCGACCTCTTCGGCGACCGCACGCGCGGGGTCAGCTTCGTCGCCGCGCACGACGGCTTCACGCTCGCCGACACTGTTGCCTTCGCCACCCGTCACAACCACGCCAATGGCGAGGGCAATCGTGACGGCCATGCCGGCGAGATCGCGTGGAACAACGGCGTCGAAGGCGAGAGCGACGAACCTGCGGTGCGCGCCGCACGTGACGCCGACGTGCGTGCGCTGCTCGCGACCCTGTTCGCGACGCGTGGCACGATCATGCTGACCGCCGGTGACGAGTTCGGGCGCACGCAGCGCGGCAACAACAATGGCTACGCGCAGGATGAGCTGCTGTGGCTCGACTGGGCGAAGCGTGACAGCGCGCTCGAGTCGTTCGTCGCGGGGCTGGCGCGCCGACGCGCGGCATGTGCGTCGCTTGCCGACCCCACAATTGCGCACGGTGCGACGTGGCTACGCCTCGATGGTCAGCCGATGCGCGACGATGACTGGCAAGACGCGCCCGGCTTCATCCTGCAACTGCACGACGCGACGATCACCGTCGATCGCGCCGCACACACCGTTACGCTGACACCATCAGGTCAGGCGCAGATCGCATAGGGCGCGGCATTGGCGGTCGCATCGACCAGATCGCGAAGTTCCTTGCTGTTCAGGGGCTTCATGAACTCGCAACCGAAGACGTGATCATCGACCCAGGCAATACGCGCGTGGCGCTCGGCCCCGCCCGGCAACGTCAGCTTCAATAGCGTCCCCGCCGCCAGCGACATGCCGGCGCGGGCGCGCAGCCCCGCCGCCGAGGCATCGAGGATTTCAATCGATATCGCCAGCCGCGCCAGCCCGCGACATTCGGCGGTTAGACGCGGCTCCCGACGGTTGTCGATCTGCGGTTTGGATGCCATGGCCCCTTCTCACTTCTTCTGTCCTGCCCCGGATCTACGGAGCGAGGAGTAAAGAAGCAGTAACCACCTATGTTATCATCCGCCGATGCAGCGGCGGCGTGACTCATTTTGACGGAGCATGGCATGACGATCGGCGGATCCAGCGCGGCGGCGGAACTTGCGGCCATCACCCCCTGGGTGAACAAGGCGCCGCCGATCGATGCAGCCGAGCGCATGGCGCGACTGGACCGCGCTCGCACGCTGACCGCCGAACAGGGTGCCGATGCCTTGCTGGTGCAGGCCGGCCCGTCCCTCCATTACTTCACTGGCGTGCCGTGGAACCCGACCGAGCGGCTGGTTGCGCTGTTGCTGCCCGTTGCCGGCACGCCACGGCTGATCTGCCCGGCGTTCGAGCGTGGCTCGCTGGAGGCCGAACTCGCCATCGCCGCCGATCTGTCGTTGTGGGAAGAGGATGAGGATCCGATCGCGCTGGTCGCCGACGCGCTGCCCGCCGGCGGGACGCTCGCCCTAGATCCGATGCTCTTTTACAGCTGGGCGCGGCGGCTGGCGGGGGCGGGGCTCACCACCGTCGATGGTGCTCCCGCAATCGACGGCTGCCGGATGATCAAATCGCCCGCCGAACTCGCGCTGATGGGGCAGGCGATGCAGATGACGCTGGCGGTGCACGCCGCCGCCGCACGCATCCTGCGCCCCGGCATCCGCGAGAGCGAGGTCATCCGCTTCATCGACGAAGCGCATCGCGCGATCGGCGGCGGTCCGTCGTATTTCTGTGCGGTGCAATTCGGGCAGGCGACCGCCTATCCGCATGGGCTGCCCGGCGACCGCGCGCTGACAGAAGGCGATCTGGTGCTGGTCGATACCGGCTGTCGCGTACAGGGCTATCATTCCGACATCACGCGCACCTATGCGTTCGGGCAGGTTTCCGACGAGATCCGCGCGATCTGGAATATCGAACATGCCGCGCAGGCCGCCGCCTTTGCCGCGGTGGCTCCCGGCGTGCCGTGCGAGGACATCGACGCCGCCGCACGCGCGGTGCTGGTGCGCGAGGGTCTGGGGCCGGACTATCGCCTGCCCGGTTTGCCGCACCGCACCGGGCACGGGATCGGATTGTCGATCCACGAGCCCGCCAATCTGGTGCGCGGCGACAAGACCCCGCTCGCGCCCGGCATGTGCTTCTCGAACGAACCAATGATCGTCGTGCCCGAACAATTCGGCATTCGTCTGGAGGATCATTTCTACGTCACGGACGCTGGAGCGGCGTGGTTTACCGAGCCACAACCCAGTATCGACCGCCCATTCGATTGAAAACGGACACAATTTCCATGAAGCCCCACGCCGCGCCTCCGGGCATGAACGCGACCGAATTCGTCATCTTCGTCGCGGCGGTCATGGCGGTGAATGCGCTGGGGGTCGACCTCATGCTCCCCGCGCTCGCCGATATCGGGCGCGACCTGGCGATCGATCAGGCCAATCACCGGCAGTGGGTGGTGACCGCTTATGTGCTCGGCTTCGGCGTCGGGCAGTTGCTCTACGGGCCACTCGCCGATCGCTATGGGCGCAAGCCGGTGCTGATCGCGACGCTGATCGGCTTCGTCGGGGCGAGCGTCTTCGCCGCGGCGTCGGTGACGTTCGCGGCGCTGCTCGGCGCGCGGGTGTTGCAGGGGCTGATGTCGGCTTCGACGCGCGTCATCGCGGTGGCGGTGGTGCGCGACAATGCCTCGGGCCGCGCGATGGCGCGTACCATGTCGGTGGCGCAGATGATCTTCTTCCTCGTGCCGATCCTCGCGCCGACGATCGGGCAGGGATTGCTGGTGATCGGGCCGTGGCGGTTCGTCTTCTACGCGCTCGGCGGCTTCGCGGGGCTGGTGCTGGTCTGGACGCTGACGCGGCTGCCCGAGACGCTGCCGGTCGAGCGCCGCACCGCGATCTCGCTCGCCAATCTCTCCAGCAGCTATCGGCTGACTCTCACCAACCGCTATTCGCTCGGCTATGCGCTCGCCGCCTCGTTGACGTTCGGCGGGATCATCGCGTTCGTCTCCTCGGCTCAGCAGGTGTTCGTCGACGAATTTGGCGCGGGCGATCGGTTCACCGTTCTGTTTGCGATCTGCGCCGGCGCGATGGGCGTGGCATCGTTCATGAACAGCCGGCTGGTCGAGCGGCTTGGCACGCGGCTGATCTCGCAGACCGCGGTGATCGCGCTGGTCGTGCTCTCGGTGCTGCACCTGTCGGTGGTGTGGATGGGATGGGAGACGCTGGCCAGCTACATGGTCTTCCAGTCGCTGAGCATGACCTGCATCGGCCTGTGCGGGTCGAACTTCGGCGCGATGGCGATGGAGCCGGTCGGGCGGATCGCGGGCACCGCGTCATCGGTGCAGGGCTTCATCACCAGCGTCGGCGCGGTGCTGGTCGGATCGGCGATCGGCCAATCCTATGCCGGCACCACGCTGCCGCTGACCCTCGGCTATCTCGCGATCGGCGTCGCGGCGTTCGTGATCGTCTATATCGTGGAGGAGGGCCAGCTCTTCCGCGCCCGGCTCGCCTGAGCCGCGACGACCGCGGCCTTGATCCGACCGTAGCCGAGCGCGACGAGCATCGTCAGTCCGGTGAGCGGGAAGAGCAATCCCGCGACGCCCATGATCGCGAGCAGTCCGGTGCCGGTGCGCGCATCGGGTAACGTCGTTCGCCCACGCGGTCCACGCTTCCACCACATCACCGGTGCGGTGACGGTCAGCAGCGCGAGCGCGGCGCAGGCGAACAGCATGATCAGCCGGTTGGCCTCGCCATATTCCTTGCCCTGGTGGACGGCGGCGCTCCACTCGATCACCTGACCCGGACGGCCGAAGTCCTTGAACCCGGCATCTTGCAACACCCGACCGGTGCCGGCGTCGACATAGACGACGTGCGCCGCCTCTGAAGGCCCGAGGGAAGCGCTGACCAGATATGGCGCGCCGGGACCTTCCGGCCACGTCAGTGTCCAGTCGGGCGCCATGCCGCGCGCCTGTGCCGCCGCCAGCGCGCGGTCGGCGGAGATACGCGGCCCGTCATGCCCCATCGGCATCTCATGCTGCTGGAGCGACCATGGCAGGTCGTGCCCCGCATGCGCCTCGCCACCCGGCGCGGCGGGGCGGCCCCAGCCCGCGCCCGCGACCCCCGCCTGTACGTTGTGTCCCCACACCGCGCTCCACGGCATACCGCTGAGCGCGAGGAACAGGATCAGCCCGCCGGCGAACAGCCCGGTCACGGCATGGAGGTCGCGCCAGAACAGCCGCCCGCTTGCGCAGCCGCGCACCGTGACCGTCCGCCCGCGTCCCCACCACAGATACAGGCCGCTGACGACGAGGATGATCGACCAGCCGGCGGCGATCTCGATCATCCAATTGCCCACCCAGCCGGTGATCGCGAGGCTGTGGAGATGCTTGACGGTCTGCATCACCCCGCCCGGGCTGGTGGTTCCGAAGACCCGCGCGTCATGCGGGTCGACGAATGCCATCCGCTGCGTCCCGTCGGCGCGCCGCACCGTGACACGCCAGCTTTCGTCGAGCGTGGCGGGTTTCTGCACCTGCGTCACCGTGCCGCCGACCGAAGCACCGACGCGCATCGCCAGCGTATCGAGCGGCAGCGTGGTGCGCGCCGGCGCGACGTGGATCCAGTCGGCATAGACCTGCCGCTCGATCTCGGGCTTGTAGAGGTACAGGGCGCCGGTGACGGCTAGCCAGAGCAGGAAGGGCAGCACGAGCAGGCCGGCGAAGAAGTGCCAGCGCCAGACTGCGCGCTGCAGTTCGGCCGCAAGCGCAGCCGGACGGGAAGGGGTCATGATGATTCCTCGGGTTCGGCGCGCACGAAGGGCGCCGCGACAGCAGATCAGCGGGTCGGAAGGAGGATCATCGGTGGTGCGCGGAGTGGCGGACGCCAGCGGAGCGCGATGCGCGGGGCGGGTGGCGCCGCGAGGGGGAGGAGTTGCCGGACTGTCGCCGCCAGCGGGAGGATCAGCAGCAGCACGATCGCGAGCAACGTCGCGGGTGCGGCAACCGCGGCAAAGGCGCACGGCCGCTCGAACCCGTCGTGCATCGGCGCGTCATGCCCATGAGGATACGCGGTGCTCGCCATCGCCATGCCGGGGCAGGAGACGATCGCGACCTTTCCGTGCGCGATCTGCGGCATGAACCCGGCCGGGACCAGCAGCCGCACCAGCAACGCCAGCGCGGCCACGATCGCGAACAGCGATGATCGTGGGCGGACGCCGCTCACAACGGGCCCTCCGTCATTGCGCGCGCATCAAGGCAATCCCGGGCCGGATCAGGACGCCCCGGATTGCTTCGCTGCGCGCGCAATGACGAACAACATTTGCCATGCGCCGCATCTTATCGGGAGATGGTTAACCAGAACATACCGCGTCGACTGCGATCACCGCCGAATGGCGCACCGGGAAGGCGACCGAACGCGCGATGAAGCAGCGCCGCTGCGCCTCGTCGTGGAGCGCCTCTGCCAGTGCGGCATTGCCCCCGGCGGCGATCGTGACGTGCGGGCGCAGCGTCGCCTCGCTGACCTGCCCATTGCCGTCCTTGTCCAGCGTCAGCACCGCATCCGCCTCGTCGCGATAATCGGTGACGACGATCCCGGCGTCGGCGCACAGGTGCAGATACCATAATTGATGACATGCGCTGACCGCTCCGAGCAGCAGCTCCTCGGGGTTCCAGCGCGTGGCATCGCCGCGGAAGCGCGGGTCCGACGAGCCGGGAATCGGCTGCTTGCCCTCGGCCGCAATCTCATGATCACGCGCATAGCTGCTGTAGCTGGCGGTGCCGACGCCGCGATTACCGGTCCAGTGCAGCCGGACGCGCGTCATGCCGCGTGGAGCCTTCGCGTGCGGCGATAGAGCCACCACGCCACCAGCGCGAACAGCAACGTCCCCGCGATCAGCGCCGGCCCCTCAAACCCGTCGACCAGCGCGAGCGGTGTTTCGGTGCCGGTCTCGTAGACGATACCCGCAAAGACGACGTTCCACAGGCTCTCGCCGACGATCATGCCCGTCGCGGTCAGCACGCCCAGCCGCTTCGCCGCCTCGGCATCGGGCAGCGCGTCGGCGCGCTTGTCGTAAAAATGGCCGATCACCGCGCCGATCACGACGGTCAGCGTCGCGCTCATCGGCAGATAGATGCCGAGCCCGACCCCCAGGGGCGGCAGCCGCAAGCGCCCGGCCCGCCCCAGCGCCTCGTCGAGCGCGATCGCGGCTACGCCGGCAAGCGCGCCCCAGCCGATCATCATCCAGTTGAGATTGCCGCCCAGCACGCCCTGCGCCAGCGCCGAGATCAGCGCCGCCTGTGGCGCTGCAAGCGCGTTCGGCCCCGCCCCCGGCATCCCGGCAAAGCCAAACGACGTGTAGAGCAATTGCATCACCGGCGGCACCACCACCGATCCGAAGCACACGCCAATCACCAGCGCGACCTGCTGCTTCCACGGCGTCGCGCCGACCAATTGCCCGGTCTTCAGATCCTGCAGATTGTCGTTCGAGATCGTCGCCACGCCGAACACGATCCCGGTCACGATCAGCGCATAGGCGACCAGCGCCTGCGTCTGCGCAACCTCCCCGCCGCGCCCGAACAGCCCGACCAGCAAGGTCGCGGCGGCGATCACCGACAGGATGCCGATCCCCGAAACCGGCGAGTTCGACGCGCCGATCAGCCCGGCCATATAGCCGCACACCGCCGCGATCACGAGCCCGATCACCGCCACGAACAACAGGCTGCCCGCCACCAGCGCCCATTCATGCCCGGCGAGCGGCCCGCCGCTCACCACCGAATGGAGCAGCAACGCGATCGGAACGAGCGTCGCGAGGCTCACCGCCGCGACGATCCCGATCGGCAGGTCGCGTTCCTCGATCGCAACGCTGTCGCCGCGCGCGGCGGTCAGCGAGGCACGCAGCCCGCCGATCACCGGCCGCGCGATCCGCAACAGGGTCCAGATCGCCGCGACCCCGATCACGCCCGCGCCGAAGAAGCGCACGTCGCTGCGGAACACGCCGTTCGCCCAGACCGCGACGTCGCCGGCCTGCGGCGCGGCGGCGGTCAGGATCGGCAGCACGACCCACCAGCCAACCACGACGCCGAGCAGGATCGCGAGTCCTGCCGATAGCCCGATCAGATGGCCGGCACCCAACAACGCGAACGACAGCCCGGCGCTCACCCCCGTCGCGCCGGCGCCGACGCGGAAGAATTGCGCCGCCTCGCCGGCGATCAGCCGCGTCTGCGTCAGGATCGAAAAGGCCGCGGCGGCCAGCGTGCTCGCGACGATCGCCGACAAGCCTTTGGCGCTCTCCGCCCCGCCGTTTCTGCTCTCCTCACCGACCTTGAGCACTTCGGCGGCGGCGCGGCCTTCGGGGAAGGGCAGCACGGTATCGACCACTAGGGCACGGCGCAGCGGCACCGAGAACATCACGCCCAGGATGCCGCCGGTCGCGGTGATCGTCGCGGTCGTGACGAACGGAAAGCCCTGCCACCAGCCGATCATCACCAGGCCCGGCAGCACGAAGATGATCGCCGCCAGCGTCCCCGCCGCCGAGGCGACGGTCTGGACGATATTGTTCTCGAGGATCGTCGAATCGCGAAACGCGCGCAGCACCGCCATCGAGATCACTGCGGCGGGGATCGAGGTGGCGAAGGTCAGCCCGATCTTGAGCCCGAGATAGACGTTGGCGGCGGTGAACAGCAATGTGATGAGCCCGCCCAGCAGCACGCCGCGCAGCGTGAGTTCGACGGGGGAACGGAGAGGAGCGGAAGCCATGCCGCCTTCGTGCCACAAGTCCGTCGCCGGTGACAGGGCGGCCCCACCCATGATGGTCAACGCCGCTGAGAGACCTTACAACCTGCGCCATGTATCGGCCGCCCGCTTTTCGTGAAGATCGTCGCGACGTGCTCCGGGTCGCGATTCGCGCGCATCCGCTGGCGACGCTCGTGACCGCAACCGACGGCGATATCGTTGCGAACGTGATCCCGTTCGGTCTGGAGGTCACGGCGCGAGGCGATGTGCTGAAGGCGCATCTGGCACGGGCCAATGAGCAGGTGGCCGCGTTACGCGCAGGCGCACCCGTGCTCGTCGTCTTTCAGGGGCCGCAAGCCTATGTCAGTCCCGCCTGGTATGCGAGCAAGCGCGTCCATGAAAAGGTCGTGCCGACGTGGAATTACGTCGTCGTGCAGGCGCGAGGCAGAGCACGGGTCATCGAGGATCCCGTCTGGGTGCTGGCGCACATCGAGGCCATGACGGCCGCGATGGAAAGCGGGCAGCCGGAACCATGGACGGTCGCCGATGCGCCGGCCGACTTCATCCACGCGCAAATGAAGGGGATCGTCGGGATCGAGATCGCCGTCGATCGCCTCGAAGGCAAATGGAAGGTCAGCCAGAACCGCAGCCGAGAGGACCGTATCGGTGTCGCCGACGGGCTCCGCGCTGGCGGCCACGACGATGTCGCCGGTCTGATCCCGCTTGATTGAGCCGCTACGCCGACGCACCGTCCTTGAGCTGGAACCGGTACAGGCGACCCGGCCCGTCCTCGGGCGCGAAATACAGGTCGCGCCCTTCGATTGCCATGCCCTCGGCGGTATAGGTGCCCGCATCGATCGATCGGCGTAGCGTCAGCCTGGGCCAGTCGAGCCAGTCGACCGTTCCGCTCCACCACGATCGCGGGCCACCCGCGACCAGTCTGCCGCCAGCAAACTTGATGTCCTGGTAGCGGGTCGGCGACGGATTGGGGACGACCCGCATCCGCGTCGGTGCGTCGCGGTCAATCACGTAAAGCAAGCGGCTGTTCCAGTTGCCCGCGACCAGCCAGCGCCCCTGCGCCGCTACGCAGCCGAGATGATCGGCGACCCGGATGCGCCGTCGCACGCGCAGCGTCTCGGTATCCAGCTCGATCAACACTGCCGAGCTGCTCGCGCGGAGTTCCGCGACCGGCACCCACAAGGACTGGCCGTCGACCGAAATCCCGCCGGGGTGATAGCGCGCGCCATCGGTCAGCTCGATCCGCCGCACGAACCGCCCTGTCCTGCGGTCGAACAGGTGCAGAAAGCCGCGACGCGAAAAGCGGTCGACCGAGGTCAACCACACGCGCGTCCCTTGCAGCGCCAATCCTTGGACGTGGAAGATCTCGCCATCCAGCGCCGTCGCTCCGCGGAAGCGTGCGCTCTCCACCTCATCCTCCGCTGTCTGTGGCGCCGCGGCGACCGACAGGCTCGACAGCAGCAACAAGGCGAGGGTCGTCCCGGATCGTATCCATCGACGGTTCATGGCCGGCCCCCGCAGCTTCGCTCGCCACGGCCATGCCCGCGCTTCGTGTCAGCAGCGCGCAAGTGGCGTTGCGGTTTGATGAGCGTTCGATGTCGTCCTAAAGACGGCGTCGATGTTAATCCGCCCTGCTTCGCCCGATGATGACGCGGCGATCGCCGCGCTGATCCTTCCGGAGATTGCGGCGGGCGAAACCTATGCCCTGTCGCGGGACATGGGTGCGACGGCGGCGGTGGCCTATTGGCGCGGGCCAGACCGCCAGACCTTTGTCGTCGAGAATAATGGTCGTCTGATTGGCAGCTATTTTCTTCGCGCCAATCAGGGCGGTGACGGTGATCATGTCGCCAATGCCGGCTATATGGTCGATCCCGCGGCGCGCGGACGCGGTGTCGCGCGCGCGATGGCGACCGATTCATTCGACCGCGCACGCGCCGCCGGCTTTATTGCGATGCAGTTCAATTTCGTGGTGTCGAGCAACCAGCGTGCGGTGGCGTTATGGCAGACGCTTGGCTTCGCGATCGTTGGGCGGTTGCCCGGCGCGTTTCGTCATCCCGCTTTGGGGCCGGTCGACGTTTTGGTGATGTTTCGCTCGCTGTAGCGAACCCCGCCCGGGGAACGGCCCGCCGACCGTTCCCCGCTCCGCTGCCGGTCCGACCCGGCGCATCCTGTCCTGTTTTTTCCTGTTCGTCCGCGCTCTTCGGTGCGGCGAATCGCTGCCTAGCGGACGTCAGGGCCAAAAAAAAGCCGGGCAAAGCCCGGCTGTAAAAGTTTTTAGGAGAGGATGCCTGAAAGGCACACCTTTTTTGCGCCGCAGCACGGCAGGACGCAAGTGCAATAATTCCTATCTCGATTGCAGGAATTGCAATTCACTTGCCGCAGACGTGCTCGACAGCGTCCTGCTCACCGCCTAGCAGCGCGGGCTAAGGATACGGAGACGAACATGGCGCAGGCGTTGCGGGTGGCATTGGCGGGGCTGGGGACGGTCGGAGGCGGCGTGATCCGCGTACTCGACGAGAACCGCGAGCTGATTACCCGGCGTGCGGGTCGCCCGATCGAGGTCGTCGCCGTGTCCGCGCGCGACCGGTCGAAGGATCGCGGCGTCGATCTGTCGCGCTTCGCCTGGGTCGACGACACCGCATCGCTTGCCGAGGCGGAGGCGGATGTCGTGGTCGAGCTGATCGGCGGATCGGACGGCCCGGCGCTGGCGCTCGCGCGGCGCACGCTTGCGGCCGGCAAGGGGTTCGTCACCGCCAACAAGGCGATGCTCGCGCATCACGGGCTCGAACTGGCGCGCATCGCGGAAGGTGCGGGCGTGCCGCTGAAGTTCGAGGCGGCGGTCGCGGGCGGCGTCCCGGTCATCAAGGGGTTGCGTGAAGGCGCGGCGGCGAACGTGATCGCGCGCGTCTATGGCATCCTCAACGGCACCTGCAATTTCATCGTCTCGAAGATGGAGGCCGAGGGTCGCGACTTCGCCGAGGTGCTCGCCGAGGCGCAGGCGCTCGGCTTTGCCGAGGCCGATCCGTCGTTCGACATCGACGGGGTCGATGCGGCGCACAAATTGTCGATCCTCGCCAGCCTCGCCTTTGGCACCGCCCCGGCATTCGGCGACGTGGCGATCAGCGGTATCCGCCATCTGCTCGCCGCCGACATCGCCGAGGCGGCGGCGCTCGGCTACCGGGTACGGCTGGTCGGCGTCGCGGAGGCGGACGGCGGGAAGCTGTTCCAGCGCGTTCATGCGCATCTCGTCCCCAACGATCACCCGCTCGCGCATGTCACCGGCGCGACCAACGCGGTGGTCGCCGAGGGCAATTTCGTCGGCCGGCTGCTGTTCCAGGGCGCGGGCGCGGGCGAGGGGCCGACCGCCAGCGCGGTGGTCGCCGACCTCATCGACATCGCGCGCGGCGAATCCGGCGCGCCGTTCGCTATGCCCGCCGACGCGTTGACGGTAGCGGTCGCCGCGGACAGCGGCGAGCGGCGTGGGCGTGCCTATCTGCGCTTTGCGGTCGCGGACCGCGTCGGCGTGCTCGCGGAGATCGCCGCGGCCATGCGCGACGCGGGCGTGTCGATCGAGAGCCTGATCCAGCGCGGTGCGCACGCCGATGGCAGCGTGCTGGTGGCGATCGTCACCCATGACGGACCGGAACGCTGCGTCGCCGCCGCGCTGGAGCGGCTGCGCGGGTCGCAAAGCCTGACCGGCGAGCCGTTGTGGATGCATATTCTGGGGTGAGCTTTCCCTCACCGTCATCCCCGCGCAAGCGGGGACCCAGGACCTCTGACGTTGCGAACGTTGCGAGCACCTGCGCGTCTCGATTCCCGCCTGCGCGGGAATGACGAGGGAGGAGGGTTTGCGCACGAGCCGGGGATGACGCCTCCGGCCCCGCCCGCTAAACTCCGCGGCATGAACGAAAATCTTACCGCCGATCGCGCGACGTTCGTCACGTATCTCGAATGCTCGCTGAGCGGCGAGCTTTACGAGGCGGACCAGCTTCACAACCTCTCGCGCGCTGGCCGGCCGCTGCTCGTGCGCTACGATCTCGACGCGCTGCGCGGCGCACTCCCGCGCGATACGCTCGCCGCCCGCCCGACCGATCTGTGGCGGTGGCGCGAGCTGCTGCCGGTACGCCACACCCGCAACATCGTCAGCCTCGGCGAGATCGAGACGCCGCTGATCCCGATCACCGCCAGCGCCGGCCCCAACGTCTGGGTCAAGGACGAGGGTCGGTTGCCGACGGGCAGTTTCAAGGCGCGCGGGCTGGTGATGGCGGTCGCGATGGCCAGGGAATTGGGTGTGACGCGGATCGCGATGCCGACCAACGGCAATGCCGGCGCGGCGCTCGCCGCCTATGCCACCCGCGTCGGGATCGAGACGATCGTCTTCTGCCCGGAGGACACGCCCGAGGTGAACGTCCGCGAGATCGCCGCGCAGGGCGCAAAGGTGTGGCGTGTCAACGGCTTGATCGACGATTGCGGCGCGATTGTTGGCAAAGGTGCCGCAGAGGGGCGGTGGTTCGACTTCTCGACCCTGAAGGAGCCGTACCGGATCGAGGGCAAGAAGACGATGGGGCTGGAACTGGCCGCGCAGCTCGGCTGGCGGCTGCCCAGGGCGATCTTCTATCCGACCGGCGGGGGCACCGGGCTGATCGGGATGTGGAAGGCGTTCGACGAGCTGGAGAGGCTCGGCTGGATCGGCGCGGAACGGCCGCGGATGTTTGCGGTACAGGCAGCGGGATGTGCGCCGATCGTGCGCGCATTCGAGGCGGGCGAGGAACATGCTGAACGCTGGGAGGACGCGCACACCGTCGCCGCCGGCATTCGCGTGCCGCGCGCGGTGGGCGACTTCCTGATCCTGCGGGCGGTGCGCGAGAGCGGCGGCCGGGCGCTGGCGGTCGGCGACCCCGCGATCCTGAAGGCGGTGGACGAGTGCGCGCGCAAGGACGGGCTGTTACTGTGCCCGGAAGGCGGGGCGACGCTGGCGGCCTACCGGCAGGCGCTGCGCGACGGGCTGGTTGATGAGGATGACGAGGTCGTGCTGTTCAATTGCGCGACGGGGTTGAAGTATCCGATGCCGCCAGCGGAGCAGCGGCTGGATCGGCATGGGACGATCGACTTCGACGCTTTGTGATCGCGCGACGCTACCTGGCCTCGATCTGCTCGACATCAGGAACCGAGCGGCCGACCCACCATGTATATAATAGGATACCCATGCCGGTAATGACGCTCACCGCAGCAATCGGCATGCTGTCGCTGTAGTCCTCCGCTTTTTCGATGATCCCGAGAGCACCGATCGCGATGCCAGCGACGACCATCACCCAGCCGATCAGCCCGGCGTTCGATCGTGCACGCGGTTCGATCTTTTCGATCAACAGGCGTGCGCTGGCGGGATCGACATCGAGAGCCTTGCGAACGGTGCGGTTAAGTATCGCTTGTGAGATCAGGCGGCAAACCTGCGCGAACATCAGCGACATGAACGCCAGCGCACCAAGCGGAAGAACTATTTCAACCATAAGCCATGATCCGCCTTGGCGGCAGGTTTAGCAACAACAAAGGCACCGGCGCCGATCATTTAACAAGTGCGGTCAGCCAAGGGGCCGTAAATTAAGGCGCTTAACCGCTTTGAGGCGGGGGGCGATCATTACTGCCCTTAATATGGCGCACACGCCCGTCGCCGCTGCAAGCCCTTCAGCGTCAACACCAGATGCCCCAGCCGCTCGCGCACCAGCCCTTCGTCGAGCAACAGCCGGATGGTCGCCGGATCGTTCCCGTGCGAGATGATCAGCGTCGCGCCGGCGCTGCGGGCGGTCCAAAGGATTTTCTCGAGCTGCTCGCGCGGCGAGCCGCCGGTCATCGCGTCCATGGTTCCCCACTCTCGGGCGTGCGCGCGACTCGTGCCGCCGCAGGGCCGGAGAGGACCGGTTGCGCGTCCGTTCGTCAACGCCCCGACGGCATGGTGACCGAAATTGATTGATGAAACGTTAAAGCGACGCGGCAAAGCGACAGGTCAGCCGCCGCCGTCGCGCTCGATGTCGGCACCGACAGCCTGCAGCTTCTCCTCCAGCCGCTCATACCCGCGATCGAGATGATAGACCCGCGAGACGGTCGTCTCGCCGTCCGCGACCAGCCCGGCGATGATGAGGCTCATCGACGCGCGCAGGTCGGTGGCCATCACCGGCGCGCCGACCAGCCGGTCGACGCCGGTCACCTCGGCGGTGCGCCCGCGCACGCTGATGTCCGCGCCCATCCGCGCCAGTTCGGGAACGTGCATGTAGCGGTTCTCGAAGATCGTTTCGGTCAGCGTGCTGGTGCCCGGCGCCTTGCACAGCATCGCCATGAACTGCGCCTGCATGTCGGTGGCGAAGCCCGGATAGGGCGCGGTCGACAGCGACAGCGGTTTCAGCTCCGCCTCGGACGTCACCATGATCGAGCCGCGCCGCTCCTCGATCCCGACGCCGGCTTCGCGCAGCGCGTCGAGCGTCGCGCCCATGTCGGCGGCGTTGACGTTGGTCAGCTCGACCGTGCCGCCGGTGACGGCGACCGCGCAGGCATAGCTGCCCGCCTCGATCCGGTCGGGCATCACCGCATAGGTCGCGCCGTGCAATTCGTCGACGCCCTCGATCTCCAGCGTGCCGGTGCCGACGCCCTCGATCCGTGCGCCCATCGCGATCAGGCAGCGGCACAGGTCGACGATCTCCGGCTCGCGCGCGGCATTCTCGATCCGGCTCGATCCTTTGGCGGTCACCGCCGCCATGATGACGTTCTCGGTCGCGCCGACCGACACGACCGGGAAGCTGTAGCTCCCGCCCGAAAGCCGTCCGCCGGGCGCGGTGGCGGTGACGAAGCCGGCGCTCATCTCCAGCGTGGCGCCGATCGCCTCCAGCGCCTTGAGATGCAGGTCGATCGGGCGATTGCCGATCGCGCAGCCGCCCGGCAGCGAGACGCGCGCCTGCCCGGCACGCGCCAGGATCGGCCCCAGCACCAGGATCGACGCACGCATCTTGCGCACGATGTCATAGGGGGCCTCGGTGGAGGTCAATTGCCCCGCACGGATCGTCATCACCCGGCCGAATTCATCGGGTTTGCTGCCCTCGATCCGTGTCGAGGCGCCCAGCTGGTTGAGCAAATGCCCGAAACCGTCGACGTCGGCGAGCCGCGGCAGGTTGCGCAGCGTCAGCGGCTCGTCGGTCAGCAACGCGCACGGCATCAGCGTCAGCGCGGCATTCTTAGCGCCGGAAATGGGGAGCTTGCCAGACAGGCGGCGGCCGCCGCGAATGATGATACGGTCCATCGGCACGCTCTATCGAAGCCGCGGCGTCGCGCCAAGTGAACGAACGCATCCGCCGGTTGATCGGTTTTAATGCAGTCCAATGCCACGCCCGCGTAACGATCCGAGGAACTTGAGGATCAACATTGCGTGCCAGCGCTTAGTTTCGCCGACCGGGTCGGCGATTTTCTATCTCTCACCACGGTCGAGCGCGGCGTGCTGGCGGGGCTTGTCGAGCGGGAACGCCCGCTGCGCCGGGGCGCGACGCTGGTGCGCCAGAACGAGCGCGGCACCGATCTGTTCGCGCTGAAAAGCGGGATGATGATGGGCTATGTGCTGCTCGGCGACGGCAGTCGACAGATATTGCGGCTGATCTTTCCGGGCGATCTGTTCGGAGCACAGGTGATGGTGTTCGGCAAGGCGCAACAGACGCTGGTCGCCGCGGCCGACAGCGTGGTGTCGCCGATCGATCGCGCCGCGCTGGCTGACGCGACGCTGCGTCATCCGCGGCTCGCGCTGGCGCTGACCGCGCTCGAACAGATCGAGAGCGCGTCGCTGGCGGATCGACTGGCGGCGGTGGCCAAGCTGCCCGCGCGCGCCCGGGTGGCGGGGATGTTGCTGGAAATCCGCGCGCGGATGCGGCGCGGCGATGCCGCGATCGGCGACAGCTTCACCCCCGGGCTGACGCAGGAGGAAATCGGCGACGCGGTCGGGCTGACCGCGGTGCACGTCAACCGGATGCTGCGCCAGCTTGAGGATCAGGCGCTGATCGCGCGCACCGCCGGGCGGGTGACGATCATCGACGAGGCGGGACTTCGCCGCGCGGCCGGCCGCAACGATCGCGGCGAGGATGCCGATCTCTCGTGGTTGCCCGAAGTGCAGCCGGCGTAGGCGGCGACGACGACCCTCCCGTCATTCCGGCTCAGGTCCGGCGCGACGATGGGGTCGGTCGATCGGTCAGTTGCCGCTGCGCGACAGCCCACAGGCCGCCAGTTCCGCATCGATCGCCGCGATCAGCCGCGCCAACGCCCCGGCATCGCGCCCTTCGGCGCGCAGCGTCAGCGCCGCTTGCGTGTTCGAGGCGCGCAGCAGCCACCAGCCGTCCTCGGTCGAGACGCGCACGCCGTCGGTAATCGTCACCCGCGCACCTTGTTTCGACAATCGCGTGGCGACTTCCTCGACCACCGCGACCTTGCGGGCGTCGGGTACGGGCACCCGCCATTCGGGCGTCGCGACCCGCGCGGAGGTGTCCTCGCGCAGATCGGTCAGCGAGCGCCCCGACAGGTGCACCGCGCGGATCAGCCGCACTGCGGCATAGAGCGCATCGTCGAAGCCGTAATATTCATGCGCGAAGAAGATATGCCCGGACAGCTCGCCCGCCAGCGGCGCTCCCAGTTCCTTCATCTTCGTCTTGATCTCGCTGTGCCCGGTCCGCCACATCACCGGCGTCCCGCCCAGTGCGGTGATCCGCTCGAACAAGGCGTCGCTCGATTTCACGTCGGCGACGATCGTGCTGCCGGGCAGTTCGGCGAGCGTCGGCCCGATCAGGATCGACAGGATCTCGTCGCCCCATAACACCCGGCCCTGCGCGTCGACCGCGCCGATCCGGTCGCCGTCGCCGTCGAAAGCCAGTCCGAAATCGAGCTTTCTCTCCGCCACCAGCGCCTGAAGCTGCGCGAGATTGGCCTCCACCGTCGGATCGGGGTGGTGATGGGGGAAGGTGCCGTCGATGTCGCAGAACAGCAGATGATGTTCGCCCGGAAGCTGCGCGGTCAGCCGCGCGATCGCCGGCCCGGCAGCGCCGTTGCCGGCGTCCCAGCCGATCCGGTACGTCCCCCCGGCATAGCCGGCGAGCAGCCGGCCGACGTAAAGGTCGAGGACGTCAGCCTCGGTGACGGTGCCGGCCCCGCTCTCCCAGTCGCCGGTCTCGGCGAGCCGCGCAAGATCGCGCACATCCGGCCCGCAGAAGCTGTTCCCCTGCATCACAAGCTTGAAGCCATTGTCCTCACGGGGATTATGGCTGCCAGTTACCTGTACGCCGCCATCCACCTCTAACGTCGCGGCGGCATAATAGAGCATCGGCGACGGCCCGACGCCGATCCGCACGACGTCGACGCCCGAGGCGGTCAGACCGGCCACCAGCGCCGCCTCCAGCATGGGCGAGTGCGTTCGCCCGTCATAGCCGACCGCGACGCGCATGCCGCCCGCGCGCCGGATGCGCGTCGCGAAGCCGCGTCCGACCGCCCACGCGTCGGCCTCGGTCAGCGTGTCGCCGACGCGCCCGCGAATGTCATAGGCGCGCAGGATCTCGGGCGAGAGCCGGTGCGTCATCGCGGGTCCTTCAACGCGGCGAGCAGCGTGTCGCGCGCTGCATTGACGCGCCGCGCGCGCTGTTCGGAGCCGCCGCGATCGGGGTGTAGCTCGCTCATCAGCCGGCGGTGCGCGGCGCGGATCTCGCCCGCGTCGGCGCGCGCGTCGACCCCCAGCACGCGCCGCGCCTCGCCGAGCGGGGAGGGGCGCTTTCTCGCCGGCTTGCGGAGCAGCATCCATACGCCCCACACGATCAGCGCCGCGACGATCCATTTGATCAGCATCGTCAGGCGGCCTGCGTCGCGCCGACGTCTGGCAGCGCCAGCGCGGCCATCATTTCGCGCAACTCCTGCCGCGCCGCGACATGGCTCAGCCCCATGCCGCCGAATTCCTTGGCGTCGAGCAGCGTCAGCCCCTTGGGGAACAGTTCGCGATAGATCACGCGCTCGCCCAGGCCCGGGATGATCCGGAAGCCGACGCGCCGGGCGAGCTGGTCCAGCGCCTCGGACACGCGTCGCATGTTGCGCGCCTCAAGGTATTGCAGGCGGTTGCGCAGCACGACCCAGTCGATGGTCGTCCCGTCCTCGCGCGCGCGGGCCTTGCGCGCGTCCCAGATCAGCTCCGAATAGAAACTGGGGCGCACCACCTTGTAGGTCTCGGGATCGACCTGCCCGATCAGGTCGAAGTCGACGAAACTGTCGTTCATCGGCGTCACCAGCGTGTCCGCCAGCGCCGCGGCGATCCGGGCTGCCGGATCGTCCCGCCCCGGTGTGTCGATGACGAGGAAGTCATAGCCATCGGTGAAGGCGCGGTACATTTCCGGGAAATTGCCATCGGCCCGCCCGTCGCCCGTGGCATGGACCGGCACTGCCAGATCGATCCCGGCGCGCTTCACCGTCGCCTCGCGGTTGTCGAGATAGCGGCCCAGCGTCCGCTGGCGATGATCGAGGTCGATGCACGCCACGCGCGCGCCCTTGGCGGCCAAGGCGATCGCGACGTGAACCGCCGTCGTCGACTTGCCCGTGCCACCCTTTTCGTTGGCGAACACGATGACATGCGTGCGGCCGTGTTGCGCTTCCGTCCCCGTTTCGGACAATTCGTCGCATCCTCGATTGATTGCGTCCTGTCGCGACCATAGAACCCCCGACCGCGAGTTTCGAGGGGTAACGGGTGGAAGTGTATCGTGATCTCGCCGGCCTGCGCGCCGCGCTGGAGACAGCGCGCGCCGGCGGGCGTGAAGTGGCGCTGGTGCCGACGATGGGCGCGCTCCACGCCGGGCATATCGCGCTGGTCGAGGCCGCGCGCCGTCCCGGCGCGCTGGTCGTCGCGTCGATCTTCGTCAATCCCAAGCAGTTCGGCGCCAACGAGGATCTGTCACGCTACCCGCGCAAGGAAATCAGCGACATCGCGATGCTCACCGACGCGGGCTGCGACGTGCTGTGGCTGCCGCCGGTCGAGCAGATGTATCCGGCGGGCTTCGCCACCAACGTCTCGGTATCGGGGGTGAGCGAGGGCTGGGACGGCGCGGCGCGTCCGGGGCATTTCGACGGCGTCGCGACCGTCGTCGCCAAATTGTTCAACCAGGTCCGCCCGACCCGCGCCTATTTCGGCGAGAAGGATTTTCAGCAACTCGCGGTGATCCGCCGGATGGTCGCCGACATGGATTTCGAGATCGAGGTCACCGGGGTGCCGACGCAGCGTGAGGACGATGGCCTCGCGCTGTCGTCGCGCAACGTCTACCTCCTGCCCGAAGAGCGTCAGAAGGCGGTCGCATTGCCCCGCGCGCTCGGCGTGGCGGCGCGCGCGGTGCTCGCCGGCGGTGCTGTCGACAAGGCGCTGGCGGATGCGGGCGCGACGCTCGTCGCGGCAGGCTTCACCGTCGATTATGTCGCACTGGTTGATGCCGAGACGCTCGAAAGCGATCCCGCACCGGGGCGGCGGCGGCAGTTGCTGGCGGCGGCGCGGCTGGGCAACACACGGCTGATCGACAACCTCGCCGTCGATCCCGTTTGATTGACTCACCCATTTTAAGTCATCGGCTTAGATGATCGCGGCCTTAACCATTTGGTGAGCCGAATCGGTGCAAACCTCACTTCACATTGAAGGATTGAGGGGTGGTCCGATGGCAACTGAATTCGACCTGGCGCTGTTAGCGCGCCGTATCAACGAAGCGACCCGCGGCGACGTCGACGCCGCCTATGATCTGGGCGTGGCCTATTCGACCGGCACGATGGGTGTGGTCCTCGACCTGATCGAGGCGCACAAATGGTTCAATCTGTCGGCGGCCTGGGGCAATGACGCGGCGGCGGCAGCGCGCTCGGACATCGCCGAGGACATGACCGCGCGCGAGATCGCGACCGCACAGCGCGCCGCGCGTGACGTGCTCGGCGGAATGCAGCGCCGCGCGGCCTAGGGTCTGAGCACAGACCCTAACCTGCGGCATCTCCTTGACCCGTCGCGCTTGCACAGCGCATAGCCCGGTCATGGAGAATACGACCGAGACGCTGTCCTTCGAAGCCGGTCTGCGCGAACTCGAGGAGATCGTCGCGCGGCTCGAATCGGGGGACACCCCGCTGGAGGAGGCGATCCGCCTGTACGAGCGCGGCAGCGTGCTGCGGCAACGCTGCGCCGACCGTCTGGATGCCGCACAGGCGCGGATCGAGGCGATCCGTACCGGCGCCGACGGGCGCCCCGCCGCGGTCGAGCCGTTCGCCGCCGGATGAGCGTCGCCGCCAACGCCTCGCCGCAGCTGAAAGCGGCGCTCAAGGAAGTGTCGGCGGAGATGGACCGGCGCTTCGACGCGCTGTTGCCGATCCCGAACGATCCGCGCGCGGACCTTTACCGCGCGATGCGCCACGCCACGATCGGTGGCGGCAAAAGGCTGCGTCCGCTGCTGGTGTTCGCGACCGCGCGGCTGTTCGACGTCGCGCGCGATGCCGCCGCGCGGGTCGCGGTCGCACTGGAGGCGATCCACGTCTATTCGCTGATCCACGACGATCTGCCTGCGATGGACGACGACGATCTGCGCCACGGCAAGGCGACCGTCCACAAGGCGTTCGACGAGGCGACCGCGATCCTCGCCGGCGATTGCCTCCATGCCCTGGCGTTCGAAGTGCTCGCCGATCCCGCGACGCATGCCGATCCGTTCGTCCGCGCCGAGCTGATCGCCGATCTCGCGCGCGCTTCCGGCCCGTCGGGCATGGCAGGCGGGCAGGCGATGGACCTCAAGGCCGACGGCACGCGCTTCGACCTGAACACCGTCACCCGGCTTCAGCAGATGAAGACTGGCGCACTGATCGGTGCGGCGGTGGAGGGTGGGGCGATCCTCGGCCGCGTCCCGCCGGAGGGGCGCCGCCACCTGCGCGGCTATGCGCACGACCTCGGGCTCGCCTTCCAGATCGTCGACGATCTGCTCGACGTCGAGGGGGACGAGCAACTTGCCGGCAAGAAGCTGCGCAAGGACGGCGATCAGGGCAAGGAAACGTTCGTCTCGCTGCTCGGCGTGGACCGGGCGCGTCAGCAGTCGCGGATGCTGGTCGACCAGGCGATCGACCATCTGCGCAGCTATGGCGAGGAGGCCGAACTGCTCCGCGCGATCGCCCGCTTCGTCATCGATCGTCGCGGCTGACCGAAAGGCTTCTCCCATGCGTATCGGCGTCTATCCCGGCACTTTCGACCCGATCACGCTGGGGCATATGGACATCATCCGCCGCGGTGCGAAGCTGGTCGACCGGCTGGTGGTCGGCGTCACCACCAACCCCGGCAAGTCGCCGATGTTCGCGCTCGACGAGCGGATGGCGATGGTCGAGCGTGAGGTCGCCGGCATCGGCGGGGACATCCGCGTCGTGTCGTTCGATTCGCTGCTCATGGACTTCGCCGAGCGCGAGCGGGCGACGATGATCGTCCGCGGCCTGCGCGCGGTCGCCGACTTCGAATACGAATATCAGATGGCGGGGATGAACCAGCAGCTGAACGACCGGATCGAAACGGTCTTCCTGATGGCCGACGTCTGCCTGCAACCGATCGCGTCGCGGCTGGTGAAGGAGATCGCGATCTTCGGCGGCCATATCGGCAAGTTCGTCAGCCCGGCGGTCTGCGAGGAAGTGGTGGCGCGCGTCGAGCGGGATGGCCGGCGGGGAGGCTGAGTCCGTTTCTCGCCCATCGTCATTCCCGCGCTCCCCTTTTTTCGTCATTCCCGCGAAGGCGGAAATCCAGACCCTCTCACGTCCCGGCTCCTTCGACGGAACTGCGCGTCTGGATCCCCGCCTCCGCGGGGATGGCGAAGGTGCGGCCCGCGCGTGTTCAGTTTGGCGCAAGCACGTTTCTGGTCTAGGGCGAGCCGGAACCCATTGATCCGATCCGAAAGACCCGATGCGCCCGATCGCCCTTTTCGCCGCCGCGCTCGCCGCGACCGTGTCCGTCGTTACCCCTGCCGTCGCGCAGGACCGGCTGCCCGCGCCGCCGCTGACCGACAAGACCAATATCTGGGTGCTCGATCTCTCGACCGGCGGCCGGGTTGAGGTGGCGCTGCGCCCCGATGTCGCACCGAAGATGGTCGACCGGATCAAGACGCTGACCCGCCAGCATTTCTACGATGGGCTGACCTTCCATCGCGTCATCGACGGCTTCATGGCGCAGGGCGGCGATCCCAAGGGTGACGGCACCGGCGGCAGTACGCTCCCCGATCTGCCCGCCGAGTTCAACTACCTCCCGCACGTCCGCGGCGCGGTGGCGGCGGCGCGTGCCGAGAAGGAGGACAGCGCGAACAGCCAGTTCTACATCGTGCTGCAACCGCGCTTCCAGCTCGACAAGAAGTACACCGTGTTCGGTCGCGTGCTGTCGGGCATGAACTATGTCGACCTGATCGAGAAGGGCGAGCCGCCGCAGAATCCGTCGCGGATCGTCCATGCCTATATCGCGTCGGACAATCCCCCGCCGTACCAGCCGCTGCCTGCCGCCGCCGCGCCGACGCTGCCGGCGACGCTCCCGACGCTGCCCGGCACCACGCCGGCCGCGGCGAAGCCTGCGCCGAAGAAGTCCGCTACCCGCCGCTGACACAATGAACGTCGATCTTTTCGACTTCACGCTCCCGCCGGAGCGGATTGCGCTGCGTCCCGCCGCCCCGCGCGACGCGGCGCGGATGCTGGTGGTCACGCCCGCCGGGCTGGCCGACCGCATCGTCTCCGACCTGCCGTCACAGCTCCGCGCCGGCGACCTGCTGGTCTTCAACGACACGCGCGTGATCCCGGCGCAGCTCGAGGGCATGCGGGGATCGGCGCGGATCGGTGCGACGCTTCACAAGCGCGAGGGGCCACGCCGCTGGCGCGCGTTCGTCCGCAACGCACGGCGGCTGCGCGACGGGGACGCCATCGACTTCGGCCACGACGTCACCGCCACCGCGCACGACCGCGCCGAGGATGGAAGCTGGGCGCTGGTCTTTGCGGGCGAGGAGCCGGTCGAGCTGCTGCTCGAACGTGCCGGCCGGATGCCGCTACCGCCCTATATCGCGGGCAAGCGCGACACCGACGCGCGCGACGCGCAGGATTATCAGACGATGTTCGCGGCAGAGCCGGGCGCGGTCGCCGCACCAACCGCCGCGCTGCACTTCACCCCCGCACTGCTCGATGCGTTGGCGGCGGTCGGGATCGAGCACGCCACACTGACGCTCCACGTCGGCGCGGGTACCTTCCTGCCGGTCAAGGCTGAGGACACCGCCGACTACAAGATGCACGCCGAATGGGGGCGGATCGACGCCGCTACCGCCGCGCGGCTCAATACCGTCCGCGAACGCGGCGGGCGGGTGATCGCGGTCGGCACCACCTCGCTACGGCTGATCGAGAGCGCGGCAGACGCGGCGGGGATGATCCAGCCGTTCGAGGGCGACACGTCGATCTTCATCACCCCCGGCTACCGCTTTCGCGGCATCGACGGGTTGATGACCAACTTCCATCTGCCACGCTCGACACTGTTCATGTTGGTGTCGGCGCTGATGGGCCTCGATCGGATGCAGGCGGCCTACGCCTATGCGATCGAGAGCGACTACCGCTTCTATTCCTACGGCGACGCGAGCCTGCTGCTGCCATAGTCGACGGCCGTCCGGGTGAGGTCACCCGGACGGCCGCGCGCCTTACGACGACAGCCCGACGCGCAGCGCGGCGTTGGGGTTGTTCGTCCCGTTCGGGAAGAAACCGCCACCGGTACGGTTCGCGCCGGTCGCGTTCAGGTATACGATGTTGTGCACCTGCTCGCTGCTGCGGCTGTAGGCGATGCCGTTGACGTTGGTGGGCACCAGGTTGGCGGCGTTGCCGTTGTTGGCGTCGACCAGCCCCTGATCGTCGTCGGAGCCGATACCGCGCGTGGTATCGTCGGTCGGCTTGCCGTCGAGCAGGTCGCGTGCGTCGGAGATCTTGGTCGTCGCGTCGATCAGCGCGGCGGTCGACATGCCCTTGGCGTAAAGGACGGTGCGCACGATCCCGGCGTGATACGCCTCGGCCGCGAGAATGCCCGCCGCCGCCTCCAGATAGGTCTTGTTCGTCAGCAGCGGCGCGGCGCCCTTATAGGCGGTGACCCCGACGTCCTCGAACAGGAACGCGCCGAGCAGGAAGTTTTCCGGCGACGAATAAGGGTCGAACGTATCGGTGTCCCCGATCACCTTTGCCGCGCGCGCCGCCGCAGTGAAGGCGCCGTTCGCGCCGCCGGCGATGTTGATGTTCGGCATCGCCACCGCCGCCGAACCGAGCGCCGCGCGGAGGAACGCGACGTGCGCGGCTTCGTCCGCAGCGATCTCGCGCGCATAGGCGCCCACCATCGGGTCCTTGGTGAAATCGACCTTCGCCCCGCCGGTTACGGTGCCGCCGGCGGTGCCGCTGCCGCTGGCGGTCTGCGCCGCCGACAGCCCGGTGCCGTTGACGGCGTACAGGTAGAATTGCGCCTCGAGATATTCGAGGTTGAGCGCGAGGTTCAGCACATCGCTGTCACTGATCGCCGACGGCGTCGGGGTTGGGGTCGGTGACGGCGTGGGGGTCGGTGCGGGCTGGTCTTCGTAATCGCCATAGCAGCCCGACAGCAGCGACGCGCCGCCCAGCAGCACCGCACCGCCACCGGCCGCCTTGAGGAAGCCGCGCCGCGCCGCGCGGCGCGCATCGGCGGCGGACAGGATTTCGAGAGCCTTGAACGGATCGATCATGGGGAAGATTCCTTGAAAGCGTCAGGAGAACATCATCGGAAGCGCCATTGCGCTCAGGTCGTCGACTTGATGTTCCCGTTGACGCCATTGGGGAAAAAGCCGCCCATCGTCGCCGTACCGGCGTTGAGATAGACGATGTTGAGCACCTGTCCCGGCGTCCGGCTGAAGGCCAGGCCGTTGGTGTTGAGCGGCGACAGATTGGCGGTCAGCGTGTCGCCGCTGCCCGAGGGGGCGATGCCCTGGTCGTCCATCGGCGCGATGCCGCGCACCTTGTCCTCGGTCGGCGCGCCGTCCAGCGCGTCACGCGCGGCGGCAATCTTCTCGGTCGCGTCGACCAGATCCTGCACACCCTTGGAATACAACGTCGTCCGCACGATCGCCGCGTGATAGGCCTCGACGGCGAGAATGCCGGCGGCGGCCTCGAGGAACGTCTTGTTGCTGAGCAGCGGCGCCGCGCCCTTGTAGGCGGTCACCCCGACATCCTCGAAGATGAACGCGCCGAGCAGGAAATCGGTCGGCGAAGCGTAGGGGTTGAAGATGCCGGTCGTCGGATCGACCACCTTGGCGGCGCGCGCCGCGGCGGTGAATGGCCCGTCCGCCGCGCCGCTGATGTTGATGTTCGGCATCGCCACCGCCGCCGTGCCGAGCGCGGCACGCAGGAACTTGACGTGCGCCAGCTCGTCGGCCGCGATCTCGCGCGCATAGGCGCCGACCAGTGGATCGGTCGTGAACGTCACCTGCGCGCCACCGGTGACGGTGCCGCCGGCCGTGCCGCTGCCGCTCGCGGTCAGCGTGCTGTCCAGCCCGGCGCCGTTGACGGCGTAGAGGTAGAATTGCGCCTCGAGATATTCGAGGTTCAGCGCGAAGTTGAGCACGTCGCTGTCGGTCACGCTGGTCTGCGCCAGCGCCGGATCGGCATAAGCGAACGCACCGCCAACGGCGGCGACACCCAAGGCAGCGGTAAAGAAGGCTCGGCGGTTCTCACGACGGCGCGCACGGCCGTCGAAGTTTTCGATCAAAAGATCTTGCTCGGTTCGGGCGTCTTGCATCGTCACTTCGCACCTCCCACAACCCACTGGGACGACACGAAACGCCTTCCTCAACGTGGGTAAAGTCAGGTACGACGCGAACTTGGGTTGGGATGCGGGATCGTTAAAAAAGAATTTCGACGATCGATCCTGCCAACGGAGGGCTGCGGTGACGGCTAACGAGACGGTTGCGGCCGAAACGCGAAGAGCGGCGCTCGCCGCCGCGCTGGCCGAGAGCGCGGCGGGCGATCGGCAGGCGTTCCGGCGCGTGTACGATCTGACCGCCGCGAAGCTTTTCGGCATCTGCCTGCGTATCTGTGGCGAGCGACAGGCCGCGGAGGACGTGTTGCAGGAGGTATATCTGATTGTCTGGCGCCGCGCCGCCACCTATCGGGCGGATCGCAGTCACCCCGTCACCTGGTTGGCGACGATTGCGCGCAACCGCGCGCTTGACTGGCGCCGTTCGCCACGCGGCCGCGCCTTCGTCCCCGTGCCGGCCGGCGGCACCGACGAGACGGTCGACGACACCCCGCGCGCCGATCAGGCGCTGGTCGCCACCGAGGACGGGCAGCGGCTGGATCATTGTCTGGAGGAACTCGACGAACGCCCCCGCCACGCGATCCGTGCGGCCTTCCTCGACGGGCTGACCTACGCCGACATCGCCGGGCGCGTCGGGGTGCCTTTGCCGACGATGAAGAGCATCATTCGCCGCGCATTGCTCCGGCTGCGGGAGTGTCTGAACCATGACGCCTGACGATCGCACACTCGCTGCCGAGTTCGTGATCGGCCTGCTTTCCGCGGACGAGGTCGCGCAGGCGGAGGCGCGCCGCGCACAGGATGCGGACTTCGCTGCCGAGGTCGCATGGTGGGAAAGTCGCTTCGCTCCGCTGTTCGATCACTATCGCGATACCGTGCCGCCCGCGTATCTGCTGGAACGGATCGAGGCGATGCTGGCGCTGCCGCACGTCGCGGGGCGGAGCAAGCGCGTCCACTGGCGCTCGCTTGCGATCGGCGCGACCGGCGGCGCGATCGCCGCCTCGCTCGCGGCGTGGCTGCTCACGCCGGTCGCGGTGGTGCCGCCACCGCCGTCGGCCACGACGCCCGCACAGCCGGCCGGATTGATGGTCGCGCAGCTCGCATGGTCCGACAAGAGCCGTCTGCCCGCCCCGGTGGCGATCGTCGAGCCGGCGCTCGGCTCGGTGCGGCTGACGCGCGGCATCGACGCGCCCGACGATCGCGACGGGCAATTGTGGCGCATCCCGGCGGGCGGCAAGCCGGTTTCGCTGGGGCTGCTGCCGCGTGGCGATGCGCGCGAGGTGCGCGTCGCCCGGGCGGACCTGCCGGCGATTGGAAGCACGCTGGCGATCTCGATCGAGCCGCGTGGCGGATCGCCCACCGGTCAGCCGACCGGGCCGGTCGTCGCCGCCGGCACGCTCGAACGGTTGTGACGGCACCCGGGCGTTCGCCATGCCGGCAACCGAATGCGCATGGTTTCGAGTGTGTTCCATCCACCTGTTGATCTAAATTTGTTTACGAAACGGCCGTAATTAGCTCGTGTGTGGAATCGGGCCAGATACGCGCCATGTGGCTGAGAAACGTCCTCGCCGATCGGGGCGGCGGCGTCAGCGTGCTTGCCGCACTGTCCGTGGTCAGCGTGATCGGCATGGCCAGCTTCGCGGTCGACCTCAACCGCGGCTATGAGATCATGGTCTCGAACCAGCCCGTCGCCGACATGGCGGCGCTGGCCGCGGGGGTTGCGTACAGCGCGGCGAAGAGCGAGACGATTTTGCAACCGACCGCGCAGGATCTCGCCGCGGTCCACGGCATCACCTCCGGCACCGTCGTCGCACGGCTGGTCAGCGACGTGCCGACCCCCGGCGCGAAAGCGGTACAGGTGACGATCACCGTCCCGCTGACGATCACGCTCGGCCGGGTGCTCGGGCTGGGAGCGAGCTTTCCGGTGAGCACCACCGCCACTGCCAGCCTCGCCACCCAGTCGACCGCCGGCTGCATCGTCGGGCTTGCGAACTCGGGCACCGCGATCGAGACGAAGGGCGGCGCCACGATCAACGCGCCGGCGTGCGCGGTCGCCGGGGTGGGGACGGTCGCCAACAACGGCACCGGTATCACCGCGAAGACGATCATCTCCGGCGCGGGTGACATCGTGAACAATTACGGCACGCTCGCAGCCGATTTGCTTCGTTACGCCGGCAGCTTCACCAATCCGAGCTGGAACAACAATGTGCCGGGCCCGGACAAGCGCGTGAGGCAAGGCTCGACGGTCGCCGATCCGCTCGCCGACAATCTCGATCTCGGCAGCGCGCGTTCGCTGATCGGAACGTGGCGAGCCCCGGTCGCGCCGTCGAACCCGACGACACCCGGCGGCGGCGATGTGTGGTCGTTCAGTTCGTCGCCGTCCGCGGCGGTCGCCAAGTTCCGCAAGGGTAACAGCAGCAATTTCGTGGTGCCCGCCGGCAATTACACGATCGATACGCTCGCGGCCACAGGCGGCGTCAGCGTTACCTTCAACGCAAACTCGACGGTGACGGTCGCCCGCGGCGCGACGATCGACGGCGGCGCGACGGTCGTCTTCGGCAACGGCACCTATCGCATCAACGGCGGCTTTTCCGGGGCGAACGTGACCTTCGGCGACGGCGAGTTGTCGATCGGGCAGGGGACCGTCAGCTTCACCGGTGCCAGTCGCATCGGCGGCGGGCCAGTGACGATCAATGCGCCGCTGTCGATCGGCGGCGGCGCCACGCTGGCGGTCGGTGCCGGGGCGCACACCTTTGGCGGCATCTCGGTCGGCGGCGGCAGCTGGCTGACGATGGGCAACGGCGCGCTCAATGTCGCTGGCGGGGTGTCGGTTGCCGGCGATTCCACCATCATCGCAGGCGCGGGTGACGTCGCCATCTCCAATCCCGGCGCGCGCGCGATCGATCTGAGCGGCAGCGGGCGCTTCTTCATGGGCGATGGCCTGTTCAGCGCCAACGGTTCAGTGGTCACTGCCGGGGGCAGCCGGCTGGTGTTCGGAAGAACCGCCAACCACCTCATCAATGGTGACCTGTCGGTTGCAGGATCGGTGCTGTTCGGCGCGGGCCGCTACACCGTCGCTGGCAATCTCGTGAACGGCACCGGCGGCACGACTTGGCCCTATACCTCGCCGATCAACAATCAAACGTGGGGCGATTATCTGGAGGGCACCAGCGTCTCGGACTATGATATGGCCGGGGTCAACGTTACCCTCATCCTGTCAGGAACGATCAATCTGGCCGGCGGCGCCAAGACGTTGCTAATCGCGCCCGCGACAACGACGAGCAACGGCGCGATCGCCGACATGCTGATCGACAGCCTTACCTCGACCGACACCAGCTGGAGCGCCGGCGCCACCAGCACGTTCAGCGGTGCGGTGCACCTACCCAATTCGGCGCTGACCAGCAGCGGTGGCAACAATACGCAGTCCGGCGTCCGATGCTTCATGCTGGTGGCGCTGCGGGTGACCGTCACCGGTGGCGCGACGACAGGATCGACATGCTCCGGGATTGGCTCGGGGGCCGGGGGCAGCGGCACGGTGGACCTGATCTCATGAGCAAGGACATGCTGCTTCATCGCCTGTCGCGCGACCGGCGCGGCGTGGCGGCCGCCGAATTCGCGCTATGGATGGTGCTGTTCTTCATCACCATGCTCGCCGCGCTCGATATCGGCACCTTCTCGATCGAGCGCGCGCGGCTGGCTCAGGCGATGAGCGGGGCGTCAATCGCCGCGTTCAAGTCGCGCGATGCGGTCAACTTCACGGCCTTGCCGGGCTACCTGCGCGCCGCCGCCAACGTCACGACGCCGGGTGCGCTGACCGTCACAATTGGCTGCAACGGCGGGCAGGACAATTGCGTCAACACGTCGCGGACCTGTTCCTGCCTCACCTCAACGGCGACCCTGGTGGCCGCCAGCAGTTGCGGCGCGCCGTGCGGCAGCGGGGCGTCAGCGAACAGCCAGTCCGGCTATTACCTGAAGATGACGGCTTCCTACCCGTTCCGTCCCGCGCTGCTGCCACGCGGAATGCTGGGCAACGGCGTGGTGTCGCAAAGCACCACGGTGCGGCTGCAATGATCCGCGACGAACGCGGCGCGACCGTGATCGAGTTCGCGATCGTCCTGCCGTTGTTGCTGATGGCGCTGTTCGGACTGATCGAGGGCGCGCGGCTGGTGTGGATGGATCAGGCGCTCGACCAGGCGGCCTACAGCACCGCGCGCTGCCGCACGATCGCCAGCACCGCCTGCGACAGCGCTGCCAAGCAGGTCGATTACGCCGTTCAGCGCGCCAGGGCGAACGGCGTCACCGTGAGCCCGACCGATGTCGTCATCAATCCCGGGGCGACCTGCGGCGGGGCCAGCGGCGCGCTGCTGGTGACGCTGACCGTGCCCTTCGGCTCGCCGGTCGGAAAGCTGTTGCCGCTGCCGCAGACGGTGCGTGGACGGTCTTGCGTGCCGGTGCTGCCAAAGGTCTGAGCCGCCCCGAAAGCGGCAGTTGCAAATTGTAAGAAACCGACGTTCCGCCTGATGGGACAAAAGTCTATGGCGCTGCCGTCCGCGGGGCCATTGCCTTGGGGGGAGCCACCGTTGCGAGGCTCGTGGGAGAGAAACGTTGGCGAACCTGCTGCAGTCCGTGATGCGGACGCTCTACACGGCGCTGCCCGCCAAGCAATCGCTGCAGGTTCAGTATCTGAAGGCGCTTGGGCAATGGCCCGATCTCGATAACCCGAAAACCTTTAATGAGCGCGTGCAGGCCCTCAAGCTCGCACCGCCCAACCCCTTGCTACCGTTACTTGCCGATAAGGTGAGAGTAAAAGACTGGGTAGCCGAACGTGCCGGCCGTGACGTGGTGATCCCGACCTTGTGGTCGGGCAAGGTGCTGCCTGCACAAGTGCCGTGCGCCACCCCATTCGTCGTAAAGGCAAACCATTCGTCGGGCTGGAACGCCTTTATCCGCAGCTATGACGAGGCGACATGGCAGCAACTTCGCGTGACCAGCGAGACGTGGCTTGAGAAGGATTGGCATCCGTATTTGCACGAATGGTGGTATAATGAGATCGATCGGCTGCTGCTGATTGAGCCGATGATCGGCGAGAACCTTAACGACTACAAGTTTTTCTGCTTCAACGGGCAGGTGCGTGCGGTGCAGGTCGATGCCGGGCGTTTCATCGATCACCGACGCAGCTTCTATAACCGCGATTGGCAGCAGATGCCTTTCAGTCTCGCGCACGACCAGATCGAAGGTGATGTGCCCGCGCCACGTCATCTGAAACGCATGATCGAGCTTGCCGAGGTGCTATCGGCGGGCTTCGCATTTGCGCGGATCGACTTCTACGATCTGGAGGCTGGCCCGATGTTCGGCGAGATCACCTTTGCGCCGGGCGCGGGTCTGGAGCGCTTCTCACCGCCGTCCGCGGATCGCCTGATGGGCGACTGGTGGGCGGAAAGCGAACAGCGTTTGTCGGGCTCACGATCGGACGATCTGCCGATCGCGGTCTGATCGCGTCACTCAACGGCGCACGAACTTGGCCTTGATCGTGCGCACCTGATCGAGCCGCAGCAGCAGGATCGCCGCCGCATAGACCAGCCCGCCGGCGGCGAGCGCGACCAGCGTCATCGGCACGCCGGTGACATGCGCGAACGGCAGCATCGCCGCCGCCATCGCCGCCCCGGCCACCAGCACCTTGGCATTGTCGCGCCCCAGCAGCCGGATGCCGAATGTGCGCCGCGCCAGCAGCGCGCTGACCGCATAGCCGCTCGCCTGCGCCAGCAGCGAGACGCCCGCGATCCCGATCAGCCCGTAGCGGTGCAGCGACAGCGGCCCCAGCGCCACGAAGGTCGCGATCGCCAGCGCCGGCGCGATCATCAGCAGCCGCATGTGCCGCGTCAGCTGGAACGCCACCTGCAGGTGATAGATGGTCAGCAACCGCAGCAGCGCCGCCGCGGTGACCAGCGGCAGCAGCGGCGCGCTTTGCGGCGCCAGCCGCGCGCCGAGCAGCAGATGGCTCACTGGCCCCGACAGCACCGTGGCGGCGACCAGCACGGGCAGGCACATCGCCACGTACATGACGGCATTGCCCTCCAGCAGCACGCGCGCCTTGTCCGGGCCTTCGTCCTCGTATGCGCGGACCATCGCCGGATACATGGTGATGTTCACCGCCAGCATCGCGAAGCCCAGCGTCTTCTGCAGCAGGTCGGCCGGGGCGGCGTAAAAAGCCACGCTGGAGGTGCCAAGAATATGTTCGACCTGATAGCGGTCGAGCACCCCGACGCCGTACGACAGCCCCGAACTCAGCATCAGCGGCGCGCCCAGTTTCAGCATCCCGCCCATGATTTCGCGATCCTCGGCCCGCGCGCCGCGCACGCGCAGCCGCCGCCACACCGCGTCGGTGGCGATTCCGCCGATCACCGCGATCGCCTGTCCGATCACCAGACCCAGCAGCACGCCCGACAGACCCAGTCCATAGCCGAGCACCAGCGCAAGCCCGATGATCAGCGACAGCGCCGAACGTGTGACGATCACCCAGAAAGTGTGCCAGGCGGCATGCCGCGCGCGGCTGATAACGTTGAGTTGCGTCAACGCCACCTCGCTGATGAGGAAGACGAACAGCACCCACATCCACCGTGGCCCGAGGCCGAAGATCGTGTGCCCCGAAATCGAAAGGATGGCGGTCAGGATGCCGAGCAGCAGGATCAGGCCGAAGACGATCGTGAACAGCGCATCGGCCCGCGCCGGATCGATGCGGGTCGCGGCGGTCGGCGAATAGAGCGTCCGCGCGCTGACGATCCGCGCCCATTCGAACAAGATCGCGTTGATGAGCAGCGCCGTCGTGGTGATGAGCGTGAACTGGCCAAACTCGACGGGCGGCAGCAGCCGCACCCAGAGCAGCAAGGAAATGAAGTTCAGCCCGCTGGAGATCGCTAGACTGAGCGTGTTGAGAACCGCTGGACGCGCCACGATCTTCCTCTTCAACAAAACGCCGCGAGCCATGCCGGATTTGTGGCGCGGTCGCCATGCGCTTGTCGCGAATAATGTTGCGGCGCAATACGAAAGAGCCCCCTTCCATCGGGAAGAGGGCTCAGGCGGACGAAGGGACCGTGCGGCGATCAGCCTTCGACAGGAAAGGACGGACGCTCAGCGCTGGCAGTAGCGCGGATTGTCCGACCGCTCGACCGCGTTGCCGGCCAGCGCACCCGCGCCCGCGCCGATCACGGTGCCGAGCGTGCGATCGCCGCGCTGGTCGATCGTGCGGCCAAGCAACCCGCCAGCGATCGCGCCGAGCACCGTGCCGGTCGTGCCGCTCTGGCAACGCGCGCGATAGCGATAGCGGCGGTCGTCGCGGTCATAACCGCGGTAGCGATCGTCGCGGTCATAGCCGCCGCGATCGTATTCGGCATAGCGCGGGCCGCGGTTCCAGCCGTCACGATAGGCGCCGCGATAGGCACGGTCATGATCGCGATAGCCGTCGTCGTCATCATAGCTGCGATAGTCGCGCGCGTAGTAATCGCGCTGCTCCCACCGCTGCGCCTGCGCCGCGACCGGCGTCAGCGCCACGATCGCCAGCGCCGCAGACCCGAGACCCATCGACATCTTCTTGAGCATGATCCAGCTCCCCTTACGCACCACCGCCGCAGGCCGGAGCGGCTGCGACGATCACAGGGATAGACTCGCGTGATTGAGCGGAGACTGAATGCGTCCGTTATCCTGCGTTAAGGTCGATATCCGGTTGCAACGACTTTCGGGCATCATCGCTCGCCCGTCGGAGAAGCGAGAACGAAAAAGCCAAGCCCTTCTAAGCGTCTATCTTCCCTAAGCCCCTTCCCTTCAGGGGAATGGCCGGGTTGGGGAAGTCGCGGGTGCTGGGCTCGGTGAAACGCAGCCCCACTCCCTGCCCCTGCCCTGAAGGGGAGGGACGGGGCGGTTTCACGTCAACCCGCGCTATACGACCGACCCCTCGGTCAGCCCCGATCCACCGAGGATCAGCGCAATGCCGATGTCGTTGCGCAACGCGGGCGGCAGCGTCACCTCCAGCGCATCGCCGGTGCGTACGAAGCGCAGCGGCGCGTTGCTCCCCGGCACCGTCACGCGCTCCACCGTCCCGCGTCCGACGCGATTGTCCCTGGCCAGCAGCGTCAGCCGCGCGACGCCGTCCTCGGGCCAGCCGAGCACCAAAGCGTGCAGCCGCCCGCCCTTCGTCACGTAGCGGATGTCCTTCGCGCCATAGAGCGACTTGGGGCCACCCTCCGAGAACAAGCCGCCGCCGCCGTTGCGCGGTCCCTCGCCATGCACGCGCCACGGGCGGGTCGCGTAGATCGCCTCGCCATAGCGCTGCATCCACGCCGCGATCCCCTCGACGATCCGCTCTTCCTTGTCGTCGATCGTGCCGTCGCCGCGCAGCGGCACGTTGACCATCAGATTGCCGTTCTTCGACACCACGTCGCACAAGGTGTGGATGACGGTCGCGGCGGATTTGTAGCGATCCTGATCGTAGACCGCCTGATCGTAATGCCATTCGCCGATGCAGGTGTCGGTCTGCCACGGAAAGCGCTCGATGTACGTCTTGCCGCCGCGCTCGACGTCGTCGACCACGCCCATCCGCCGTTGCGGCGGGATGTTCTTGCCCGTCACCACGGCGTTTAGTTGCCCGCGATTCCACGCCATGCTGCGGTTGTAGAAGTAAGCGGTGATGTCGAGCCCGGCCTGTTCGAGCGGCAGGTCGAAATTATCGAAATAGACCAGATCGGGGCGATAGCGGTCGATCAGCTCCTGACAGCGTAGATACCAGTTGCGCACGAAGGCCGGATTGGCGGGCGTGCCCTCGTTCCACAGCCGGTCGTGCGCCTCGTGCCATGCATCAGCCTCCAGCAGCGTCTCGATCCCCTCGGGCATGATGTCGTCGCGCCCGGTATAAAGCTGCTGCGGGTCGAGCCCCTCCCACCATTTGCCCTTGCCATCGGCGGCGGTCAGCCGGAACGCGTCGTAACGCTGCCCGCGCCGCGGTCCGACGGGATCATAGCCGTAGGCGGCCTGGTTCCAGTGCCAGGCGTGCGCCGAGTGGTTCGATACGCCGAAGCGCAGGCCCCGCTCGCGCGCCAGTTTCTCCCACGTGCCGACGATGTCGCGCTTCGGCCCGACGCGCGTGCTGTTCCACGCGTGATGCGTCGAGGCATAGCAATCGAGATTGTCGTGATGGTTGGCGAGCGCCATGAAATAACGCGCACCCGCCTTCTGATAGAGGTCGATCAGCCGCACCGGGTCCCACTTCTCGGCCTTCCAGCGGTTCTGGATCTCCATGAAGCCGGTGTCGGCGGGATGGCCGTAATTCTTGAGGTGGTGCGCATATTGCCCCGAGCCCTGCAGGTACATGTTGCGCGCATACCAGTCGCCCGCGGCGGGCACGCATTGCGCGGTCCAGTGCGCCCAGATTCCGAACTTGGCGTCGCGAAACCAGTCGGGCACGCTGTAGCCGTCGGTCAGTGAGCGCCAGTCGCCGGTGAAGGCGCGCGGGGCAGGGACGCGCACCGCGCGCGCGCCGCCGGGGCGCGTGCTGTACGCACAGGTCGCGGTGGTCGCCGCGCCCGCCGGCACCGCCGCCAGCGCTCCTGCGGTCGCGCCCGCGCCCAGCGCCTGCCTGCGTGTCACCTTCATCGGGCTGCTCCTCTCACGATAATTCGTTGTTTTGAAAACTGGTTTTCACGATCATGCCGCGCGACCCGACCGATGACCACCCCCTTTCGGCGCGCTTGCGGCGGCGGGCGTCCTGCCGCACAGATCGTGGCAACAATCCTGCCGGAGTTTTCCATGCGCCGTTCCGTGCTGTCGCTGCCGCTTATCGCTCTGGCCACCGTTGCGGCGCAGGCGCCCCAAACCCAGACCCAGCCAAAGACCCGGCCGCCAGCCGGTGGCGACATCCCCGCCGACTTCCGCCTGCCGACGGTCGAGCGCGACTATATCAAGCAGGAGGTGATGATCCCGATGCGCGACGGGGTGAAGCTCCACACCGTCATCGTCATCCCGAAGAACGCGACCAACGCGCCGATCGTGCTGACCCGCACGCCGTACAACGCCTCGGCGCGCGCGAAGCGCAGCGACAGCCCGTCGATGCTCAACGCGCTGCCGCTCGCCGACGAGATCTTCGTCAAGGGCGGCTACATTCGCGTCTATCAGGACGTGCGCGGCAAATATGGGTCGGAGGGCGATTATGTCGTGACACGCCCCGTCATCGGCCCGCTCAATCCAACCAAGGTCGATCACGTCACCGACGCGTATGACACGATCGACTGGCTGGTGAACAAGACGAACCTGCCGCAGTCGAACGGCCGCGTCGGGATGATCGGCTCGTCCTACGAAGGCTTCACGGTCGTGATGGCACTGCTCAACCCGCATCCCGCGCTCAAGGTCGCCGCGCCGGAAAGCCCGATGATCGACGGCTGGATGGGCGACGACTGGTTCCATTACGGCGCGTTCCGGCTCGCCAATATCGCATGGCTCGGCGGGCAGACCGGCTACAAGAGCGGCGGCCCGCTGCCGCCGACCGGCGGCTATGACGATTACGACAATTTCCGCGACAAGTCGGCGGGCGACTGGGCGAAGCAATCGGGCTACGACCAGCTGCCATACTGGACGCGCATGTCGCAGCATCCCGCCTATGACGGTTTCTGGCAGGGGCAGGCGCTCGACAGATTGCTCGCCGCCAATCCCTCGAACGTGCCGACGCTCTGGGAACAGGGCCTCTGGGATCAGGAGGACATGTACGGCGCGATCACCGCCTGGGAGGCGCTGAAGGGCAAGGGCAAGACCGGCAACAATTTCCTCGTGATGGGGCCGTGGCGGCACAGCCAGGTCAACCGCGAGGGGCGCAGCCTCGGCCCGTTCCAGTGGAACGGCGACACCGCCGCGCAATTCCGCGAGCAGATGGTGCGCCCGCTGTTCGACCAGTATCTCAAGGACGGCGCGCCCGCGAACCTGCCGACCGCCGCGATCTACAACACCGGCGAGAACCATTGGGACCGTTTCGCCACCTGGCCGCTGGCATGCGAACAGGGCTGCGCCGCGCCGCTGACGCCGATGTACCTTCAGGCGGACGGCGGCTTGTCGCTGGCGAAGGGCGCGTTGGGCGGCGACGCCTACGTCTCCGATCCCGCCAAGCCGGTCCCGCATTTGCCGCGCCCGGTCAATTTCGACGACGGCCGCTGGGGCGACTGGCTGGTCAGCGACCAGCGCCCCGCCGACGGCCGCACCGACGTGATGACCTATATGACGCCGGTGCTGACGCAGCCGATGCGCGTCTCGGGCGCGCCGATCGCGGACCTCTATGCGAAGACGACCGGCACCGACGGCGATTTCGTCGTCAAGATCATCGACGTGCTGCCGCCCAACGTCGCCGACGCGAAGATGGGCGGCTATCAGCTGCCGATCAGCCTCGACATCTTCCGCGGCCGCTACCGCAACAGCTTTGCCAAGCCGAGCGCGATCCCGGCCGGCAAGGTCCAGCGCTATCGCTTCCGGCTGCCGACCGTGAACCACGTCTTCCAGCCGGGCCACCGCGTGATGGTGCAGGTCCAGTCGAGCCTGTTCCCGCTCTACGACCGCAATCCGCAGACCTACGTGAAGAACATCTTCTTCGCGCAGCCGGGCGACTACCGGAAGGCGACGGTGACGATCGAACGCGGCGGCGCGCAGGCCAGCGCGGTGCTGTTGCCGATCGTTCCAGTAGTGCAGGGGGCGAATTGATACCGTCGCCCCGGACGTGATCCGGGGCCCCGCTTCTTACGTCCGTTCCCCCAACACCAGCCCCGCCCGCAACCCGCGCCCGTCCTCGCCCGGCGTGAGCGTCAACGCGCCCCCATGCGCGGCGGCGATCCGCGCGACGATCGACAGCCCCAGTCCCGATCCACCGCTGCGCGCCTCGCCTTTCCAGAACCGCTCGCGCATCTTCACTAGCCGCTCGGGCGGGATCGGCGCGCCGTCGTCGCACACGCACAGCCGCGCGCCCGGCCCGGCCGATACCGCGATCCGCGCCCCCGCCGGCGTATGCCGCACCGCATTGTCGATCAGATTCTCCAGCGCCAGCGTGATTGCCGCCGGCTGGCCGGGGATCACCGCAGCCCCATCGACCTGCAACGCGATCGTCCGCCCCGAGGCGAGCACCCCCGGCGCGCGCTCCGCCACCACCTCTTCGGCGAGCGCACCCAGATCGACCATTGCGCCGTCGCCCTGCACCGGCCGCTCCAGATCGGCGAGGCTCAGCAATTGCGCGATCACCCGCGCCGCGCGATCGACCTGCTGCAACAGCGCCGCGCGCGCCGCCGCATCCGGCACCGCATCGGCGCGCAGCCGGATCGTCGCCAGCGGCGTGCGCAGCTCATGCGCGACATCCGCCGCGAACGCCGCCTGCGCCGCGAACGCCTGCTCCAGCCGGTCGAGCGCGGCATTGGTCGCCACCGCCAGCGGCTCGATCTCGGCAGGCAGCGTCCCCTGCGGCAGCCGCCGGTCGAGCGCGCGCGGCCCGATCGCGGCGGCGGTCTGCGCCGCGGCCCTCATCCGCCTTCGGATCCCGCGCGTCAGCCACGCCGCCATCAGCGGCCCCAGCATCACGAACGGCAGCAGCAACAGCACGAACCGCTTGAGGAAGGTCGTGACGATATCGTCGGTCACCACCTCGGGCGCGGTGCTGTCCTGCGCCACCACGATCCACCGCGCGCCCTCCGGCCGGCTGAGCACCGCGACCCGCCCGCGCCGCACCAGTTCCGGCCGACGCGCCAGCGGCACGTCGGCCGGCACCATCGCCCCGCGGGCGGCCACGACATGCCGCCCGGCATCGACGATCGCCAGCGACAGTCCGCCCGCGAGCAGGTCGACGCTCGCCATTGCGCGCGCCGCGTCGCCGTGATCGGCACTCAGCCGGTCGGCGACGCGCTGCGCCTGCTGGTGGAGCACCTCATGCTGGTAATGCCGCGCCACCCGGTGAAGCAGCGCCCCCACCGCGATCGGCAAGGTCACTGCGGCGGCCAGCGCGATCGCGACGTGGAGCAGCGCGAGCTGCCCGAACAGCGACCGCGGCCACCACCGCCTCATGCCGCGCTGCGCAGCAGATAGCCGACCCCGCGCACCGTATCGATCCGCGCCCCGGTCGCGGCCTCGTCGAGCCGCTTGCGGAGCCGGTGGACATAGACCTCGACCGCATTCTTCGAGCCCTGATCGCCGCCCGCGCCGAACAACTGGTCCTCCACCACGCGCTTGGGCACGACATTCCCCGCGCGCCGCAGCAGCAGCTCCAGCAACTCGGTCTCGCGCGCCGAGAGGGTCAGCACCGTCTCGCCGACCCGCACCGTCCGCGTCTCGACATCGAAGGTCAGCCGCGCGCAGGTCAGCGACACGCCCAGATACCCGCCCTGCCGCCGCAACACCGCCAGCAGCCGCGCATGCAACTCGTCGGCGTCGAACGGCTTGACCAGATAGTCATCCGCGCCGTCGTGCAGCCCGCGCACGCGCGCCTCGACGCTGCCGCGCGCGGTCAGCACCAATACCGGGCGCGTCTCGCCCGCCGCGCGCCGCCGCCGCAGCCATGCCAGCCCGTCGCCGTCGGGCAGCCCGAGATCGAGCAGGATCGCGGCATGATCGACCGCGGCCATATACGCCTCCGCCTCGTCCAGCGACGCGGCATGGTCGAGCGTCAGCCCCCGCTGCAACAGCGCCGCCGCCAGCGCCTCGGCCAGCGCGCGGTCGTCCTCTATCAATAATATGCGCAAGAAGCCCCCGCAGCGCAGCAATAGTAAGAAACATGTAAGTCGGCATCGCTAGGGGCCTTACGGTTCACCGTACGCAGAGTCGATCATGCACGCAGCCGACGAATCCGTCCCGCTTCCCCCCGCGAACCGTTTGTCGCGCCCGGCGCAGTGGCGCTGGCTGGCAATTGCCGCCGCCGCGCTGGTCGGCATCGTGCTGCTCGTCACGCTGATCGGCAAATGGACGCATAAGGAAGAGGCGCCGCCCGCGCCGCCGCCGCCCGGCACCTTCCGCCCCACGCCGACACAGCTTGCGGGGCTCCAGACGATGCGCGTCGGCGAGGGCGGCTCGGCCGAGCAACTGCTGGCGAGCGGCGCGATCACCGTCGATGGCGACCGCAGCACGCCCGTCCTGATGCCGTACGCGGGTCAGGTCGTGAAGGTGCTGGTCGAGGCGGGCGAGCGCGTCGTTCAGGGTCAGCCGCTGATGCTGGTCCGCACCGGCGATTTCGTCGACGCGCGCAGTGGGCTGTTCGCGGCCCGCGCCGCCTATCAGAACGCACAGGCGCAATTGCTCGCGGCGCAGCGCGCGGCCGACCGTCAGAAGCAGATCTACGAAACTGCCGGCGGTGCGCTGAAGGATTACCAGCAGGCGCAGGTCGATCTCGCCGCCGCACAGGCGAGCGCGCGCACCGCCGCCGCCTCGCTGGGCGCGGCGCGCGACAAGCTGGCGGTGCTCGGCAAGTCGCCCGCCGAAATCCGCCGGCTGGAGAATGTCAGCGAAGTGTCGGGCATCCATGACGTCACGACGCTCCACGCGCCGATCAGCGGGCTGATCGCGTCGCGCGACGTGTCCGCCGGGCAATATGTCGGGCAGGGCGGCGACAAGCCGGTGATGACGATCACCGATCCGTCACGCGTCTGGCTGGTTGCGCAGGTCGCGGAAGGCGATGCGGAATCGATCCACGTCGGCGATGCCGCCACCGTCACCACCCCCGCGCTGCCGGGCCGCACGTTCAGTGCGCGGATCGATCTGGTCGGCGCGGCGCTCGATCCCGTCACGCACCGCCTGCCGGTGCGCGCCGCGATCGCCAATCCCGGCGGCGCGCTCAAGCCGCAGATGTTCGCCAGCTTCGCGATCCGCCGCGCCAGCGCGGGCGCGGAGATGCGCGTTCCGGCGGCGGCGGTGATCCACGAGGGCGAGCAGGCGCGCGTGTGGGTGGTCCAGCCCCATAATGTGCTCGCCTCGCGCGACGTCGTCACCGGCGACAGCCAGGACGGGCAGGTCGCGATCGTCAAGGGGCTCAACCCCGGTGAGCGGATCGTCACCGCCGGCGCGCTGTTCGTCAACGAAGCGGGGCTCGGCGAGTGAACCGCCTGGTAGGCTTTGCGCTGCGTCAGCGGCTGCTGATCGTCGGCGTCTTCGTCACCATGCTGGTGGCGGGCGTCATCGGCTTCCTGAATCTCAATATCGAGGCCTATCCCGATCCGGTCCCGCCGATGGTGGAGGTCATCACCCAGACGCAGGGCCTGTCCGCCGAGGAGATGGAGCGCAACGTCACCATCCCGATCGAGGTGCAGATGGCGGGCATCCCGCATCTCACCGCGATCCGCGCGATCAGCCTGTTCGGCCTGTCCGACATCAAGATCCAGTTCAGCTACGATTACACCAACGAACAGGCGCGGCAGCAGGTCATCAACCGCCTGTCGCAGCTGCCGCCGCTGACGGGTGGCGCGCAGCCGACGCTGTCGCCGACCAGCCCGGTCGGGGAGATCTATCGCTACCGGATCGCCGCGCCCAAGGGCTATTCGGTCATGGATCTCAAGACGTTGCAGGACTGGGTGCTGCAACGCCGCTTCAAGCGCATTCCCGGCGTGATCGACGTCACCGGCTGGGGCGGCAAGCTGCGCGCCTATGACGTGGTGATCGACAACGACCGGCTCTCCGCGCACAATGTCACCGTCAACCAGGTGTTGCAGGCGATCGCCAAGAGCGACGGCAACGTCGGCGGGCAGACGATCAACTTCGGCAGCCAGGCCGCGATCGTCCGCGGCGTCGGGCTGATCCAGTCGCCGTCGGGGATCGAAAACGTGCTGGTCGGCACCGCCGGCGGGCAGCCGGTGTTGGTGAAGGACGTGGCGAAGGTCACGATCGGCAACACGCCGCGGCTCGGCATCGCTGGCTATAACGATCAGGACGACATCGTGCAGGGCATCGTGCTCATGCAGCGCGGCGCGCAGTCGATGCCGACGATCGAGCGCGTCCAGAAGGAAGTCGCCGAGATCAACGATTCGGGCGTCCTGCCGCCCGGCGTGCATCTGGAGCGGATCTACGACCGTTCGGATCTCATCAAGTTGACGATCCATACCGTGCTCGAAAACATGGTGGTCGGCATCCTGCTGATCTTCGCGTTGCAATGGCTGTTCCTCGGCAATTTGCGCAGCGCGATCATCGTCGCGGCGACGATCCCGTTCGCGCTTGCCTTCGCGATCCTGATCCTCGTGCTGCAGGGCGAAAGCGCCAATTTGCTGTCGGTCGGCGCGCTCGATTTCGGGCTGGTGGTCGACGCCTGCGTCATCATGGTCGAGAACATCTTCCGCCACATGGTCGAACGATCCGCCAACGTCGAAAGCGGCAAGGGGCATTATTCGCTCGCCAGCCGCTTCTCGGCGGTGCTGGGCGCGTCGAGCGAGGTCAGCCGCGGCATCTTCTTCGCCGCCGCGATCATCATCGCCAGCTTCCTGCCGCTGTTCACGCTGACCGGGGTCGAGGGCCACATCTTCGGCCCGATGGCCAAGACCTATGCCTATGCGATCACCGGGGGCCTGATCGCGACCTTCACGGTCGCGCCGGTGCTCGCGACCCTGCTGCTCCCCGACAAACTGTCGGAGGTCGAGACGTTCATCGTCGGCAAGCTGCGCCGCGTCTACGAACCGGCTGCCGCCTTTGCGCTCGGCAATCGCGTGCTCGCGCTCGGCGGTGGCGTGCTGTTGCTGCTCGTCGCGATGGTCGGCGTCCGCTCGCTCGGTATCGAATTCCTCCCGCATCTGGAGGAAGGCAATATGTACATCCGCGCCACGCTGCCGGCGTCGATCAGCCTTGAGGCGGGCGAGCCGACCGTCAACGGCATCCGCCGGATCATCGCGGAATATCCCGAAGCGACCGCGGTGCTGTCCGCGCACGGCCGCCCCGACGACGGCACCGACGCGACCGGCTTCTTCAACGCCGAATTCTTCGTGCCGCTCAAGCCCGCCGACGAATGGCCGTCGGGCATGACCAAGGAGAAACTGATCGACGAATTGTCGAAGCGGCTCAGCGCCAAATATCCCGGCGTCGACTTCTCCTTCTCGCAAATCATCGAGGACAACGTCGAGGAAGCCGCTTCGGGGGTGAAGGGCGCGAACTCGATCAAGCTGTTCGGCCCCGACCTGCCGACGCTCGAGAAATACGCCAACCAGATCAAGGACCAGATGGGCAAGGTGCGCGGGATCGAGGATCTCGGCGTCTTCCAGTCGCTCGGCCAGCCGACCGTCCGCATCGACGTCGATCGTGCGCGCGCCGCGCGCTACGGGCTGACCCCCGACGACGTGAACGGCGTCGTCGCGGCGGCGATCGGCGGCAGCAGCGCGGCCGATCTGTACGAGGCCGGCACCGACCGGCACTTCCCGATCGTCGTGCGGCTGAAGTCGGAACAGCGCGATTCGCTGGAGGCGCTGCGCCGGATCACGATCGGCGCGCCCGCGCTCGATGGCAGCGCGCAGACGATCCAGGTGCCGCTGTCGGAGGTCGCGAACGTCCGCCTGACGTCCGGCGCGTCGTTCATCTATCGCGAGCATCAGGAGCGCTACATCCCGATCAAATTCTCGGTGCGCGGCCGCGATCTGGGCGGTGCGGTCGAGGAGGCGCGCGCGCGGATCCAGCGCGAGGTGCATCTGCCCGCCGGCTATCACCTCGAATGGGCGGGCGAGCTCGACAATCTCAACAACGCGATTGCGCGGCTGGAGATCGTCGTGCCGATCAGCCTGTTGCTGATGCTGTTGCTGCTCTACGCCAATTTCGGATCGATCCGCGACAGCCTGCTCGCCTTTGCCGCGATCCCGCTCGCGGTGATCGGCGGGGTGCTGGCGCTGGCGCTGACGGGCACCGCGTTCAGCATCTCGGCGGCGATCGGTTTCGTGGCCTTGTTCGGGATCGCGGTGATGGACGGGATCCTCGTCGTCACCACCTTCAACAATGCGATCGACGAGGGGCTCGATCGCGCGCGCGCGATCGCGACGACGGTGCGCCATTCGCTGCGCCCGGTCGTCATGACCTGTCTGGTCGCCGCGATCGGTCTGCTCCCGGCGGCGATGTCGCACGGCATCGGCAGCCAGGTGCAGAAGCCGCTGGCGCTGGTCGTGGTCGGTGGCATGACGCTCGCGCCGGTGCTGATCCTGCTGATCCTGCCGGTGCTGATCGACCGCTTCTCGAAACGTGTCGCCCCCGCCGATCGCGGCGCGCATGGCCGCGACGTCGGCCACCATAATGGCGGATCGGAGGTGATCGCATGACCCGCACGCTCGCCCTGCTGCTCGGCTGCACCGCGATGGCGGCGTGTTCCGTCGGCCCGCGTGACCTGGATCCGCATATCGCGCTCCCGGCGGCAACGACGCCGGCACCGATCACGCCGGAGAGCGCCCCGAGCCAGGTATTTTCGGGGGCGTCGGCGTCCCCGGCGGCATGGTGGACGGCATTTGCCAGTCCGCAACTCGACATTCTGGTCACCGAAGCGCTCCGCCACAACAACGACATCGCTACCGCCGACGCGTCCTTGCGGCAGGCGGCTGAACAGGCGCGCGCCGCCGGCGGCGCGCTGCTGCCTCAGGCCGACGTCAGCTATCAGGCGGAAAGAACACGGGTTTCGGACGCGATCTCGCCGGTGATCGCGAACCAGAACCAGCAGCTGTACACGCTCCACACCGCGCAGGTGAACGTCAGCTACACGCTCGACGCGTTCGGCGGCACCCGCAGCCGCGTCCGCTCCGCCCGCGCCCAAGCCGCGGTGCAACGCAGCCGCTTGGACGCGGCAAGAACTACTGTTATCAGTAACTTGGTACAGTCGGTGATCCAGCGCGCGGCGCTCGCCGACCAGCTCGACGCGGCACGCACCGCGGTCGCGGTCAACCGCGACATCCTCAACCGCCTGCAACTGCGTCAGAAATTGGGCGCGGTCGGCGCGGCCGATGTCGTGACGCAACAAACGGCGCTCGCCGCCGCCGAGGGCGCGCTGCCCGCGCTGGTCCGACAGGAGGCGCATCAACGCGTTGTAATCGCTGCATTGCTCGGCCGCGCCGCAGGTGATCCGCTGCCCGATCTCCCGACACTCGCGCAGCTATCGCTGCCCACGCAATTGCCCGCGGTGCTCCCGTCCGACCTCGTCGCGCAGCGCCCCGACGTGCAGGCGGCGCGCGCGCAACTCGAAGGTGCCGGTGCCGACGTGCAGACAGCGATCGCCGCACGCCTCCCGTCGATCACGCTCAGCGCCAATGCCGGCGGTTCCGCGCAACGGTTCGGCGATATGTTCAAGGACGGTAACCCATTTTGGACGCTGATCGGCGGGATCACTCAACCGCTGTTTCACGCCGGGCAGCTCCGTCATCAACAACGTGCTGCGGAGGCGGCGCTCGACGGTGCCAAAGCGGGTTATCGTACGGCGGTGCTGACCGCCTTCGGTGACGTGTCCGACGCGCTCACCGGCCTGTCGACCGATGCGGTGGCGCTGGACGCCGCGACCCGCGCCGCAGATGCCTCGAACCAGGCGCTGGCCTTCGCGCGACGACGGCTGGCGCTGGGCGACATTGACACGCTGACGTTGCTCAACGCCAGCGCCGCCGATGCGCAGGCACGCGCGCAACTCGTTCAGGCGCGCGCCGCGCGGTTGACCGACACCGTGGCCTTGTACGCCGCGGTCGGCGGCCGGATTGCGGCCCCTAATTAGTTCGTACTTTCCAAGAGTTGACATAGGCTATCCGGAAAATAGTAAAAGACTCCGGACTGCCTTGCCGTGCCGATAATCCCAGTATCGCACGGCCAAGAAGATGAAGCGAGCGTGAAAATTGCTCGGGTTTGCTTGTCATAGCTTCGTCACGATCTTGAAGCCGAATCGAATTAGACGCGCCCCGTCAGGCCGAACGGCCGAAAGGGGATACTCAATCATGTCGAATGCTTCGCAGGCGCGCCTGCGCCTGCTCTCCGGAATTGCCGCACTTGCGCTTCCCTTCGCAGCGAATGCCGAAACTCCGGCCGCGCCGGCTGCCGAACCGACGACTGAAAACGCCGATGGGCAGGGTCTGACCGAGGTGGTTGTCACCGCCACCCGCCGCGAGACTAACCTCCAGAAGACGCCGATCGCCATTTCGGTGATCGATCCCGTCATTATCAAGGACCGTCACGTCCAGAGCCTGCTCGACCTGGGCGATGGCGCGATCCCTTCGCTGCGCGTGGCCACCTTCGAGGCGCGCCAGTCGGCGCTCACCATCGGTATCCGCGGCATCGTGCCGTTCGACCAGAACCAGACCGCGCGCGACACCGGTGTCGGCGTTTACATCGATGGCGTCTATCTCGGCCGCTCGCAGGGCCTGAACGCCGCCTTGTTCGACGTGGCGCGGATCGAGGTGCTTCGCGGGCCGCAGGGCACCCTGTTCGGTCGTAACACCGAAGGCGGCGCGCTGTCGGTCGTCACGGCTGCCCCGACGGGCAAGTTCGACGGCACGTTGACGGCAGGCCTGGGCAACTTTGGCGCCTACAATGGCCAGTTCCACGTGAACCTGCCTGAATTCGCCAATATCTCGCTGAAGTTTGATGGCGTCAGCCAGCACCAGGACGCGACGGTCAGCAACCCGCTGCCTGGCAGCTACGGCTGGAACTATTACAACCGCGTCGGCGGCCGCGCGACCGCGCTCTGGAAGCCGGCCCCGGGTCTGTCGGTGACTGTCGCCTATGATCAGGCGAAGGATGAGAACACGCCGTTCTACAGCCAGCTGGTGAACTACAACCCCAACAAGTACAATGTTGCCACGCTGGCGCAGATCAATGCCAACGGTGGCAAGCTGCCGGCGGACGCGATTGCGCCGCTTTCGCCACTGGTGGTCGTGGCGGGCGGCCGCCGCATGACCAGTGCTGACATCGGTGTGCCGCAGCAGTTGAGCGTCGACCAGACCCATGGCGTGTCGTCGACGATCAAGTGGGAAGTCGCGCCGTCGCTGGAATTGCGGTCGATCACCGCATGGCGCGGCGTCACCACCGATCAGTGGGATAATTCGGGCGGCGGCCACCGCACCGTGTTCCTGCCGAACGCCAAGTTCAGCCGCTACAGCCTGTCGTGGATGGATCAGCACCAGTTCAGCCAGGAATTCCAGGCGGTCGGCAGTGTGCCGCAGCTCGACTACACCGCCGGCCTTTATTACTATACCGAAAAGGCCGAGGAGACGGCCGCGACTCCGACCAGCAACCAGTGGAATGCGGACGGCACTGCCTACACCATTCTCAGCCCGATCGTTACTGGTACGGTCGCCAGCGGCAACCAGGGCTGGGCGCCGGGTTCGCGCTTCCTGCAACGCGGCAGCCGCGCCAATGCGCACAGCTATGCCGCATTCGCCCAGGCCACCTTCACGCCTGACGCGTTCGACGCCTTCCACCTGACGCTCGGCGGCCGCTACACCAAGGACAAGCGCGAGGGTACGCTGTTCCTGGTGTCGGGCAAGACGACGAACTTTCCGTTCACGTTCGACAACAGCCGCTTCGACCCGATGGTCACCGCGGCGGTCGACGCCAGCGATACCATCCACCTCTACGCCAAATACGCGACCGGCTATCGCGCCGGCGGCGCGAACTCCCGCTCGCAGACGTTCGCATCGTTCGGGCCGGAAGTGGTGAAGTCGTACGAGGTCGGATCCAAAATGGATTTGCTCGACCGGCATGTCCGTCTGAACCTGGCCGGCTACATTATGGATCGCACCGGGACGCAGATCGACTTCGACAACGTTGATACGAATACAGCCAGCCCGACCTTCGGCAACCATACCGAGGAAACGCGAAATGCGCCGGGCAAGTCGAAGATCCGCGGCCTCGAAGCCGATGTGACCATCAACCCGGTCGACGGGCTGACGCTCACCGGGTCGTATGCCTACACCTACACCGACGTGCCGGCGACGGCGAACCCGTTCAAGAACAACGCGCTGACCAAGGTGTTCGTGGTCTTCACGCCGCGCAACGCCGCGTCGGCATCGCTGGACTATGAGCTGCCCGTCGCGATTGGCGAGGCGAAGGCACGCCTCCACATCGACGGCAATTACTCGGATGCTATGTACAGCTTCCAGAACGAGCCGGTGAAGACCGACAGCAGCTTCATCGTCAACGGACGACTGGCGCTTGCCGACCTGCCGCTCAACGATGCTGGCACCAAGGTGACCCTCTCGCTCTGGGTGCGCAACCTGTTCGACGAGACGCACATCTATCGCCGGTCGAATGCCAACTCATCGCCGACGCTGAACAACAACGGCTCGCTTAACTACGGCGGCGTGCTGGGTGATTACGCCAACTTCAATCCGCCGCGCACGATCGGGCTGGAAGGCGCGATCAAGTTCTGACCCACCGTCCGACCTACGCGTGGCGCCCGTCCCGGTTTAGACCGGGGCGGGCGTCGTCGGTTTGGCCCTTCATACCTTGAGGATGATGCCCCGGCGGTCGAGCGCATGCCCGAACCAGCAGCACAGCAACGTGTAGGTGAGCGCACACAGCAATGATCCGATCGGACCGGGCGCGAGTGCCTGAAACCACGTCTCGCCCATCCAGCGATACAGGCCGACGCCGGGTCGGACGTGGATCAATTCCATCGTCACCACGAGCAGTTCAGAGAACAGATAGATCGCGAGCGGATTGCGCCCGAGCATCTGCAGGAAATCGCGCCCGAACCGCAGGCCCTTCACCTCGACGACCCCGATCACCGCGCCCAGCAGGATCATGTCGAGCCCGACCGTCAGCAGCACGAACGAGCCGGTCCACAATTTTTTCGCAATCGGCAGCACCGGCGCGAGCAGTAGCGCGACCAGGACCAGGCCCGCTCCGATCGTTGCCATCCGCGCTACGGTCGCGCCATGCTTGCCCCAGCGCTGGATGGCGAGACCGGCAAGATAACCGGCGATGACGTTGGCGGTCGCGGGCAGGGTGCCAAGCAGGCCTTCGGGATCGAAGCCGTGATCCTTACGGTAGAGATGGTCCGGGCCGATCAGCCACAAATCCAGCAACGTGCCCGCATTGCGATAACGCCCGAACGCCTCGTCGGCCGGGCTGAACCCCACGAGAATCGCGCAGTGCGCGCCTGCCAACGCGATGGCGGCGACCATCAACCAGCGCGGCGACAGGTATCGCGCGAGCAGGCCTGCGAACAGATAGCAAAGCGCGATCCGCTGCAGTACGCCGGTGAAGCGGGTTTCGGCGAATGGCTTCCACGCCCAGCTACCATCCGCCGCATGCGTAACGAACGGAAACCAATACATCAGGAAGCCGAGCAGGAAGATCAGCGCGGCGCGCTTGCAAATCCGACGCAGGAAAACGTGGTTCGACATCGGCCGCGTCAACGCGAAGCTCATCGCGTTCCCGACCGCAAACAGAAACGACGGATAGACGAGATCGGCGAGCGTGAAGCCGATCCACGGCGCGTGGACCAGTTGCGTGAACGGTTGGCCCGCGCCCGCAGTATTGACGACGATCATCAGGAAGATCGTGGCGCCGCGAAACATGTCGAGCGAGGCAAACCGCTCCGGGCGGGGAAGAGTGGTCAAGGCTGCGACACCTGCGCCATCACCGCGCGCGCCGCGCCGATCGTGTCGACGGGCGCGGAGGCGCGATAGGGGCGGCCGTCCGCGACCCAGCGATCCTCCCACGCGCGCAGCCGCTTGAAAAACGCCGCGTCGTTGACCGGCTGCCCGGCGAGCGCCGCCACGCGTGCTTCGCCGAGATACATCGTCCAGCGCGGCAGGTAATAACCGGCGTAGAGTCCTGCCCATGCCTTGGATGCGTAATCGCCGAGATGCCCGGCGCCGCCCCAGATCGTGACCTGCGCCTTGGCGTCCTCCTCGAAGCGGCGCTTCTCGGCGGGCGTGTCGCCATAGGCGCGGGCATCGGCGATCCAGCTCGCGAGCGTTTCCTGTTGTCCGCCGATCAAGCGATCGATCGCCAGCGCCAATCGGGTGCTTTGCGCCGTCTCGCGGTCACCGGTGGGCACGTCGCCACGCTGGTACGCCGCCAGCGCCGCCTTGAGATGCTCGTCGAGTGCGAAACTCGCCTCATGCCGGACGAGGTCGACCAGATCGTAGCGAAACAGTGCGCTGTCGCGATGCTGCGGCGCCAAGTGCAGCAGGGCGGCGATCCCCGCGCGCGCCTTGATACGGTCGCCGGGACTGGCGGGGTAGGTGAGAGCATCGGCGGCGGGGCGTTTAAAGAACAGATAGGCGCCCGCACGCTGGTTCCACCATCGTGGCGTCCAGTACCGCACGTCATAGACGCCCGCGACCACATCCTGCCAAGCCGCGACCAATGCCGCATCGCTGCTTCCGTAGCGCGCGCGGGTGTATTGCGCGAGCCACGGGCGCATTGCCATGTCGCCACTTGGCCAGGCCGCGTCGAACGCATAGTCATAAGCCAGGCTGTTGTTGTGCAATCCCTCCGGGAACATCCCGAATCCACGCACCTGCCCACGCTTCGGATCGGCGAGCAGCGCGGCGATGTCGCGCCGGTAGAAATCGGGCGCGCCATAGACCGGATTGCTGCCGCCGTAATTGTGGACGTAGCCGTAGATCCAGTCCTTGCCGTCGAAGCCGTCGGTCTGCTTCCAGATACCCGGATAGCGATCGTTGCCGATGTCGAGGATCAACATCCGCTGGTCGGGAACGTCGCGCAGGAAGGCGGCAATCGCGTCGCGCGTCCAGAACTCCTTATCCGACCCGAACAGCCATCCCTGCATCACCCACGTCGCGCCTGGCTGAGCTTCAGCGATCGAGGCATAGAGGCGCTTGCCGTAAGCGGCCAGCCGCGCGTCACGCACTGCCGGAGGCAGGGCGGCGGCGCGGGCCACGGGCGTATTGGCCGTGCTGTCGCCATAGCTGGCGTGGGCGGTGTCGCTGCCGTCGTCGGCGATCGGCGGCACCATCTCGTTGAACGCGTCGGCCAGATAATGGCGGCCCGCGCCATATTCGGCGGTGTAGAGCTTCAGGAACCGCGCTGCGAGCTTCGCGAACAATGGGTCGGACGGGTCGAGCCAATAGGTGCCGGGAAATCCTTCCCACTCGCGCATTCGATAGATGCGCGCCTCGGGATGCGCTTTCGCGAATGCCTCCGGGACGTAACCGGCAAAAGCGGGCAGGATCGGCGTCATCCCCAAAGCCCGCATCCGCGCGAGGATCTGCTTTTGCAGCACGCGCTTCTTTTCGATCCAATTGGGTGACAGCGGCGCGCGATAGCCGGCCATATTGCCCATCCGCTCCCAAGGCAGGAACGGCGCACCCGCAAAAAGCTGGTCGACTTGCGCACCGCTCAGCCCCTGTTCGCGCCACAAGGCGCGCCAGATATACTCCTGACCCTCCATGGCGAGCGGCATGTCGACGCCGTGCATCGCCATCAGGTCTATTTCGCGTTCCCAGCGCGCCCAATTCCACCATGGCGTCGTGTAACCGTAGGTGCAGGTGTTCAGATACGCGCGGAAGCCGAACGGCGATGCGACCCACCCGCTGTCCTGCGGTGACAGTCCGGTAAGCGTGCCGAGACGGTCGCCTTCCCATGAGGCGTGAAAGCGGCCTTGCCGGGTGAGCGCCGCGGTGACGCCGCGTACCGCCGCAACGGGTGAAGAAGCCGTCACGGTGACACGATCGCGGGCGATTTGAACCCGATATCGCGGGGCGGTGGCAGCTACGAGCGTGACCGTCACTTTCGAAGGCGGGATGCCGAGCCTGGTGAGCACCGCGCGTGCATCGGCAGCGGTTTGTGCCGCTGCCGGCGTCGCGAGCGCCAAGGCAAGCATCGCGGGGGCCCGGCGCATCGTTGCGGCGCGCGCTGCACAGCGTCTTGAATCGAGAAGCCCCATGTCACTTCCTCCCTGTCGATGGACGGCTGCCGCTCCGACGGAATTATTGTCGGATGACCCTCGTCACGGCACGAATTGGTCTTGCTGGAAGAGCAATTTGTAATGTTGTGGTATTATTGCTCGCACGGGGGGTCGCGGACGTCAATCAGCGGCGAGACGAAAGTACGAAGCGGTGACATGCACACGCGGACCCGATCCGGCACGATGCCGAACCGAAGCGCGTGACACAAGGGCGCGAGCCCAGATCAAGGAGCTTGGCGGGTTTCGTCGGGCCCGGCTGTAGTGCGGGGGCGGCGGTCAGTCGCCCGTAATGTCGCGGGCCGCGTTGTTGACAATATATCCCTTGTCATCGGGGCGGAACAGCGATGCCGCTGGCTTATGCTGGTCAAAGGTGGCGACGCGCCAGATTTCCTGGCCGTTGCCATCCAGCATCAGCATCGGAAACGCCTGCTCGCGGCTCCAGCAGATTTGCGTTCGCCGTCCCTCCTCCTGAAGCCCGAACCAGCGGCACGGTGCAGCTGGCCGAGCGGTCGACGTGGGGGGGAGCGCAAGCGCCGTCAATCGGTAGCGACCGGCCGGGCGGCGCATGGCGAGCGCGAGATCTTCCCAGTCAGCGAAGTGGCCGACTTGGTACAGACTGTTCCGGTCGATGATGGTGTGGAGGAGCCGGCGTCGATCGAGAAGGTCCAGCCGAAATTCGGGGCTGCGTGGGCTCTGGCGTCTCGCGATCGTGACCAGCCGCGCATCGGTGTCGCGCCGCAGCCGTATCGCGCCGTTCCGCCACAATTCCATACGGTGAACGCCGTCGCGCCCGCGATACGCGATCCGCGCATGAAAGTGGGTTGGAGCGGCAGCGGTGGCAAAGGCCTGATCGTAGCGAAGCACGATGTCGCCGGTGGCGGGCGAACCCACCACCGCCGCCACCGCCGCCGCGACGATCCCGCGCCGCTTACTGGCGGATCGCACGAGCATAATCGAAATAGCGATAGGTCTTGCCGTCGATCGTCACATCCTTGACCGCCAGCTGGATCGAATAGCTGCCTCCGGTGAGCTTGTTGTCCTTTGTCGCGCCGGTCGGATCGAGCGGCGTTTCGAACGCCAAGCCCGTCGCGGTGCTGGCGGGGGTGAGGACGTGCGGCGCGATCGTCGCCGCCGAGGTGCTGCGCGGGCTGAGCAGCGCCTCGTTCAGCACGCGCCCGTCGGCTTGCGGCATCGACAGGCCGAGCAGCCACGCGATCGTCGGCGCAACATCGACGTTGCCGCTAGGTCCGCTGACCACATAGCTCTTGCGGAAGCTTGGCCCGGCCGCGATCAGCGTATTGTGGACGTCGGTGATGCCGAAGCTGCCGTGCATGCCGCGCTGTCCGCCCGTGCTCTCGAATTCGATGCCAGGCTTGCCCTGAACGACGGTGTTTTCGTCCCAGTTGAACGACACGACGATGTCCGGCTGCCCCTTGCCGCTGCGCGCGCTGTTTTCGAGGTTGGCGTCCTTCATCATGAAGGTGCCAGGAATGCTGCCGTAGCGGCTGTCCACGAAGATCGCGCCATACTCCTCACGCCGCTGCAGGATGGTGATGATCTGCTGGATCAGCGCCTTGTCATGACTGGGCACGTACAAATAATCGGACCCGCCGTTAGCCGCGACGACCACGCCGTTCGACGGCAAGGCGCCGGGCGCGGGCACCTTGAAGCTGGCGACCGGTTTTGTCAGCGTCGCGCTGACAGCCTGATATTGGGCGTTCGTCGTTCCGCATAACACGCCCGCGGCGTCGCTGCGGAGCGGCACCGTTGGTGTGCCGTCGCTACGCAGGCCGTACATCGCGCTGGTGGTGCAGCCGTTTCCGTCGAATGCCGGTATGCCGCGGAAGGTCAGCAGGTCCGCAGTGCGCACGTCGCCCGAGAAGGAGTAGCCGCTCTCACTGATAGCGCCCAACGTTGCGGGCGTACCGCTGCCGGCAGGGTTGATCGCGCGCAGCGGATAGAGGCTGGTCGGCCCCGACACGCTGGAATGGCCATGATCGGAGACGATGATCACGTTGGTCGATTGATCCAGCCCTTGCGCCTTCAGCGCGGCGAGCAGTTCGCCAAGCCGCGCATCCTGCGAGCGCAGCCCCGCCTTCACATTGGCGGTGCCCGGCCCGTAGCCATGTTCGACGTTGTCGGGCGTGCGAAACCAGATGAGCGACAGCATCGGATTTTTTTTGGGCAATATGTAGCTGGTGAAAACCGACATCATGTATTTGTTGGCGGCATCTTCCGGCGCACCGCTGCTATTCGACGAATCCCGCGCCGTGACGGTCAACTTGCCGTCGGGGTCGAAGGCGGTAGTGTTGAACGTTGCATAACTCGCTCGGCCAGTCGGATTGCCGTTAGCCGCGGCGAGCTTAACGTCGTCATAGGTTTTGATCGTATTGGTGGGCACCGCGATATTGGCCGCCTGCAATTCCGTGACGAGGCTGCGCGGCCGCACGGTATTCTCGTCGACGAAGTAGCTGGCCTGACCCAGATCCTGGATATAGGCTGGTCCGGATTTGCCGATCGTTGCGGTGGTCAGCCCCGCCGCCTGCGCGGTGGCGAACAGACTCTTCACCAGCAGCAATTGATTACCATAATAGGCGTTGAGCGTATCGAGGATCGCATAATCCTCGGTAAAGACCGGATCGATATAATCCGCGGCTCCGCCCGATCCGCCGTTGCCCGCCGGGACCGTGTTGCCGCTGCCCTGCGGCGGGGTCCAGAAGGTGTTGCCGTAGAAGCCGGTCGTTGCCGGGAATGACCCGGTCGCGAAGCTGGCGCCGTTCATCATCGTAAACGTCGGATAAGTAGAATGATTGTCGGCGAACTGCACGCCGTCCTGTTGCAGCTTGTACAGGTTGGGGGTGTCGGTGGCGTTGACGTCATCAGGCCGCAGGCCGTCCCACACGAACACGATCGTGCGCGTCGCGGCGAGCGGGGTGGGCGCAGAAGTTGGCGTGGGCGTCGGGCTGGTGGCCACTTGAGCGCGGCCGCCGCCGTCATGGCAAGCCGACAGCATCGCCGTCATCGACAGCATCATCGTCGTTGCCAACAAACCCGCGCGCTTCATCGGTTCGCCCCCTTAAATAACCAAGTGGGATGTGCGCTAATTCGGGTTGGTGACTCTGTTATGAAATAGTGTGCCTTGCTGAACTAAAATCAATGAAGGCAAGATGAAGACGATCTTGCACTTATCGGTCTGCTATGGAGGCGCGGTAATTGCTTTACAGGCTCCAGGTTGCTGACTTTCTATGCCCATTATCGATGCGTTGATCGATCAAGGGGATATCGACCTCCCGGATTAACGATCGGGGGCACGCAGATTGTCAGAGGGCATTGATGCTATCCGCACGCGAACTCTCGCGAACGCTTGCTCGCGTCCGAGTGAGGGGCAGCGATTTGATGGAGCGGGTGAAGGGATTCCGATCCAATTTCTTACGGCGCCGAAAGCCACGGAAATCCGCGGTTCTTGGTTCGTCCGATCAGCCTTGTGCTACAGGTTGGTGCACAGTTCAATGCACAATCCCGACGCCCGCAGCGTGCGGGACTCGCTTGGCGGATTTAGGTCTGCGTGGTGGTTAGCGGAATGACCGCTCTCGGGCGGCGATCGCGAGAAAGTGGACGTTCGTTCAGGTGGCGGAGCAGGGCCTCGAATGCCCGTCGATGGTGGTTAGCGGACCGGCAGCTTCCGGTAGCTGCGCGTCACTTAGAAGACCTTCGTTCAGGCAGCTCTTGAACGACTGTGGATGGCTGATCATGAGGGAAACGGCCCGGTCGCTCCCGAACGCGGAATGAACTCTCGCCGCTCGTTTAATCACTTTCGGACGGCAGCTAGGTGCCGGTATCGGCCGCTCGTCGTACTGCTACCCGCTGCCTGAGCTTACTTTTCGGTGCTGCGAATGCGATTTAGCTAGATCAAAGTCGGTAGCAATCGGGCGCATTTCAGAACTGTCACACCTCGCATGTGAGGGCCGCCCACCTTGTAACCGGCACCTCTTAGACGCCGTTCGCGCCAGCCTCTCTGCCGAGCCGGGCTAAATTACCTTCGAGCCGCCGCTCCACGTCGGTTGTAGGCTCGCCCCAAATGCCGCTGAGTTCGGTGAGAGCACCTGCGCCTTCCCACGGCCACATGGCGCGGCCTGCTACCTGAGCGAATGGTCCATCACTCTCGGTCAGCAGTCGATCGCGAGGCATGCGCTTCGCCAGCTCCCGGCCTTTGTCGCTTCGCAGCATGGCCGGTCCTACGCTGAACCAGCAGCCAAGATCGACCGCGCGCGCGAGCTCGCGGTGCGTGCCCGAGAACCAGTGCAGGATCGGCGTGCCGACGCCGGGCCTGGCTTCGATCGCGTCGAGCACAGGGGTGGCTGCTCGGCGGCTGTGCAACGAAAGGACCCGGCCGCCGGCGGCGCTGCAGATGTCGAGGACGCGCCCGAAGACGAACGTTTGGTCTTCCCAATGCCGCTTGAACTCGGGGGCACCATCGAGCCCGATTTCCCCGACGTAGCGGGTTTCGCCGATCAGCCGCTCAAAGAGCTGCACCTCACCCTTTCGCTGATGGGCGATCTGAGGGTGCAGGCCGAGGGCAGTCCGGATGCGCGGCGCACCTTGCGCCAATGCCGCCGTGCCCGACCATGCGGAGGGCGTGGTCGTGACGGAGAGAACGTAGAGTCCGCTCTCCGCACAAGCGCGCGCGACGCCGTGCGGGTCCGGGTAAAGATCGAGGTGGCAGTGGAAATCGATCACTTGACGCCGTGTTGCTGATGCAGCGCTCGCAGTTCCTTCAACCCTCGCTCGATCAGGTTCCGCAGCGGCGCCGGATCACCCATCCTCGGGTAGGCCAAGGCCGGCCCCAACCAGGCGTCCAATCCGTCGGCCGCTACCTCGGCGTTCGCCATAACGACCGAGCGAACGTCGTCGAAGTTGGCGTGATCGGTGTCGTTCTTTCCCAGCTTGGAGAATTTGTAGAAGGTCGTGTCCGCCTCGCCCCAGGCGAGGAAGGCGGCGCGCCTCACCTGGCACGGTACGCAGCGACCACAATGCTTGTAGTTAAAGACACGATATCGGCCGCAGCTCACCGACGCGACGGCGTGTGCCTTGAGGCGCGGCTGGTCGGCGCACTCTCGCATCATCTCGCCCTTCGTCATGTGCTCGTAGGGGTTGGCGATCCGCACCCTCAGGTTCGCCGCCGCAAGGACGTCGCGCAGACGGTTCAGAACCTCGGGATGCGCAGTGCGAGTGCTGAGGCTGCCAAGTCGCGCGCCGGTCAGCGGCGGGTTGATCGCGATGAAGCCGTTCTCGCACACGTAAAACGACACTTCGTCGCCATTGTGGTAGGCGGCGAGCGACGTGGCCGCGAGCACGCCGAAGGCGATGAAGATCAGGGACCGGGCGCGCTGCGAGTCCTCCTTCTTCCATGGCGGCGTCGCGTTGTGATTAAGGGCAAGGTGCCGGAGCCCTCCGCCGATCGCGGCGGCGAATGCGGCTTGATTGGCCCCGTCACCGCGGACGATGTTGCTGACCGCGAGCGGCTTCCGGCCGGCTTTGGCCAAGTCGATCGCGCCGATAAGGCTGTCGAGACCACCGGACAGGAGCACTACGCAGTCTTCGGCCGGACGCACCGGCTCGCGAGGAGGTGCGGGCAGTACGCCGCCGCCGACGAAGGTCAGGCGCCAGCGATCGGTGGAGAGGAACTTCAGGACAGCTTCAAGCGCCGACGCCTGCGTGTTCCAGAAGTCGGGATCAGCGACCGCGACGGTCAGGTCAAACTCGCGCGTCCATCCGTCGGCGCTCTCCGATCGCCAACCGGCCAGGTCGGCCGTGACCACGGCCAGAGCGAGCGAGAGAAAGTCCCAAGCTTTCGGCGCGCCTTCCAAGCGTGCCCGCAAGAAGTCGGCCTTTGCGGCTTGGCCGGCGCTGCCGCGAGGCGACCGGCCTTCCTCGGCGGCGCCCGGCTGCCCGTACAGCACCACGTTCAACGCCCCGTCCTCGACGAACGGGTAATCCTCGGGCGCGCAGACCAACCTCATTCTGCGTACCCCTCGAAGACCTCGAAGGTTTCGCGCAACGCTTCCCTCACCACCTCGCTGATGCGCCCGGCGGTCAGGGTGCGCCCGGCTTCGCGCAGCTTGCGGAAGGCGGCGGACACGGTCTCCTTCACGTAGTCCCGCGCCTGCTTCAAGCGGGACAGCGCGGTCGTCGCGCTCGGCGCCTTTTCGCGGATTGTCTGGCCGACATCGAGATCGAACCGGCGGAACACGTCATGGGCGGTGAACCGCTCGATGGCGAACTCGCGCTGCTCGGGGGTGAGGTTCAGGAGGTCGGCGTCCGGGAAGCGGGTGAGGAGCTCGGAAAGGGCGTCACGGATCGCCGCGCGCGACGCCTCAGCGTCCTGCGTCCCGTCGACCGGACGAACGGCTTCGACGACCGCGTCCATGATCTCGTCGGCCGAGCGACCGGCGAGGAGCGCCGGATCGAGCGAGCTGCCGGGGGCCGCCGGCTGGCCCGCCGCCAATCCGGCCAGGGCTCCGCCGAGCGCACCGGCGGTCGAGGCGGTCCCGCCCATCCGCCGCGCGGCCATGCGCGATCCTCCGTAGCCGCTGCGGGCGTAATGGCCAAAGCCCCGCCGCATCGCGCCAGTGTCGCCGCTGCCCGCGTAATCGCCAAGGCTGCGGGTCACGCCAATCCAGCGTCGCTCGGGCGCGATCGGCGCCGGCGGCGGAGCCGCAGGCGGAACGTCATCCCGAGCCGGCTCATCGCCCACTGGCGCTTCAGGCGGCGGGTCATCCACCCACGACGGGACCATGGAGACGCCCGAGCCGGGGCCCTTACTGGACTGCGACGTTCCCACTTTCCCTCCGCTTTTTGATAGCCGCCTTCACCGGCCGGCTGACCTCGCCGCGCTCCCAGGCCTGAAACACGCCAGCCGCCCACGGGCGATCGCCGATCTTCGGCACGATATTGGGCTCGATCTGGGCCGGCGGCCGTTCGCGCAGGAAGGCCGCAAGCCGCGCGCCCTGCGCAGGGTCCGCCTCGGCGATCGCGAGACATGCCTCCAGTATCGGCGGAACGCCCCAGGCTTGTTCTTGCCGAGCGCGGTCGAGCAGCCGGTCCATCATCACCGTTGTCTCCGCCCGGGCGACCTTCGCCAGTCGATCGCCAAGCGCGGCGGCCATGTCGGGGTGCTCGAGCAGCGCCGAGAGCAGGTCGGCGGCTTCGGAGGAGAGGCGGTCCTCGGGGGTGACGAGCGGCGCGTGCTCGCGGCTGACGTAGAGCGCGCCGCGCAGGTCGACGTCGGCGAGCGCCGGCGGCAACGTCAGCCACTCTGTGACGAAGGGGTCATCCCACGGCGCCTGGAGCTTCAGCTCCGCCCCGGCCACCGCCTTAGCCTCCCACTCGGCCAAGAACGCCGGCTTGCCGCTGTCGTTGGCGCTCGCGGCCGCTATAAGCTCGGCGTATGCCTTTGGATCACCAAGCCGTTCAAACAGCAGAAGCTTGGCCAAAACAGCTTCGTCGACGCCCACGCCCTGCGCCTTCGAGATCGTCATGCGGATCGCAAGCGCGTTCAGGAAGCGCTTGATCAGTCGCGGGTTGCCCAAGATCCCGGATGCAGTCGTCATGAGCGGGGCCAGCCGGTCGGCCGTGTCGAGCTTACCCACTAGCTCGTCGGGGAACGCGTCGTGGAGCGACTGGACGAAGGCGCGGTCGACGCGCTTCCCCTGCCAAGTCTGGCGGAGCTGCTGGCAAACGCCGGCGCGGATCGTCTCCTTCACCTCGTCGCGGAGGTCGCTGTTCTCGACGAACAGCAGCATCATGTAGGCGCGCACCTCCTGCGTGCCCAAGGCGGGCACGCGGATTGGCACCTGAATCAGCTTGTCGAAGTAGTTTGTGACGAGCAGATCGTCGCTCACGCCCTCGAAGTGCTTGCGCACCGCGTGCTTGATCATCTCGTTGTCGGCCGCGATCACGAAGGCGGTGTGCTTGAGGAACAGGAAGAGGCGGATCGCCTCTAGCGTCGAGATGGTGGTCGGCGGTAGGCAGCGGTCGAGATCGTCGATGAGCACGACCAGCGTGACGCCGAGTTCCTCGAGCGCCTCCTCGAAGCTCTCCCGCAAGGCCTGGATCTCCTTCGGCGGGGACGTCTCCGCCTTGGGCGCGAGCAGGCCACCAGCGGCCTCCGCCGCCTCCTTCGCCTTCTTCTGAGCGTCATCGAGCTCGCCCTCATCGACGCCGTCGAGCGCGCGCTTGCCCAGGCCGAAAAGGCCGCCGAGCATTCCAACGGGCGGGAGGCCGAGCGCCAGCGCGGCGGCATCGCCCGCCACGATTTTGGCGCCACGCAACCAACGAACCCGCCTGACGATGCTCGCGACCTTATCGACCGCGGTCTCCCGCTTTTCGGCTTCGGCCTGTAGCTTGGCGGCGATCACGTCCATCAAGGCCGCGCGCGCGTCGTCGTAGCCCTGATAGAGCCAGGCGTTGAACTCGACGAAGACGAACTCTCTGCCGTCGGCTTCGGCGGGCCGCGCCGCGAGGGAACTCTGGGTCAGTTTGATCAGCGACGACTTACCGATGCCCCACGCGCCGGAGACGCCGATTGAGATCGGCCGGCCGCGGGCCTGGACGATGATCTCGGCGACGGTGTCAGCAACGCCGGAGAAGTTGAGAAAATCTCGCGCGGTCTCGTTGTCAGCCCACACGTTAGACTCCGATTCTACTTGTGGCCGAGCTACTCGGGTCGACAGGTGAGAACAACCCGCGAACGCTCCGCTCGATGACCTGAAAAGGGGTGCTCGCCCGTCCTGAGGAGGCGGGGACCGGCCCATGCCGATCCCCGAGGCTTCACTCCGCGGCGTCGAGCATGTCCCGCTCGTTGTCCGCGACGTCTTCCTCATCGTCGACGTCGACATCGGTGCTGGCCACCGGCGCGGGCCGTGCTGCGTCGACGCCGTGCACGCGCCGGAAGGTGCGGGACCACACGACGAACTCCTCGTCCATTTGGGCGATGAGGTCGCGCCACGCCTTGCAGTCGCGGGAATCGACGCCCTTGACGTCCACCATCAGCCGGCCGTCATCACCCTCCACCTTGCCGAGCGCCTCGAAGGCGGCTGCGACGGCGTCCATCGCGGTCGCCAGCACGGCGGTGGCGTTGTGCAGGCGATCGGCGGGGGTGTCGCCCGGCCGGTGGGCCTTCGACTTGCCCGGAGGCGGAAACTCGCCCCGCAGAAAGGTGTCGTTCACGATGCGTTCGCCGCCGTCCTCGTCCGCCACCACGTTCCCGGAGTCATCGACGATCCGGATCGCCCGGCCGGCGGCGTGGTCGCGCAGCGCTTGGCCCAGCTGCTGGACGCCCTGCGGCGTCTGACGCATGGCCTCCAGCACCTCGCCGGGTGTCCGCCGGTCGGGCTGGAGGTTGTTCGCCGTGCCGCGGTCGCCGCTCAGCCGCCCGTCGATGACAAGCGGCAGGGCTGACCGCACCGCGAGCTCGAGCGTCGACGGCCCGGGCTCGTCCGCCCGTCCGGCAACCGTCGCCGCCCGCACCTCGTCGAGCGCGTCGGCGACGAGCTTGTCGGTGTCGCGGCCCGTCGGAGCCCAGTCGCCGGCGTGGACCGCCTTGCCGAAGCCCTTGCGCAAGTAGCGCCGGGCCTGATCAAGCCGGCCCGGATCTTCGGCCACCGCACGCAGGATGAGCGCGGTGGCGAGCGAGTTCAGCAGACCCTGGTTGACGTTCTTGCGCGTGGACTGGCTCGTGACGGCCACTCGGATCGCCTCACGCACATGCGGCTCGGGGTTCGTCAGCAGCCGCACGATCTCGGCCGCCCGGCGAGCCGGATCGTCCGACAGGTGCGCCGCTCGCGCCTCGTCCTTGGTCAGGCTCCCGGCGTAGTAGGCGGCCTGCGTCGGCGTGATCAGCCGCCGCCGCTCCAGCTCGTCGAGCACCTCGTCGGCTAGCGACTCGTTCTCAGGCCCTTCGCCCCACGGAGTCGGAGGGTCGACGTGGCGAAGCGCCACGAGCGACTTCAGCGCCGTCGGGAACCCGGTGGCGAAGCCGGAGGCGCCAGCGGAATAGGGCTCGAACCCGACGATGATGAGCGCGGGGATCCGCTCGCAGCGCATCACCGCCTGGTCGTCGCCGCTCGCCGCGCCCGCCTGGAGCGCTTCGTTCAGCCGGCGGATATGCGCCCGGAACTTGGCGTCGCCCTCCTCGTAGGGCACGTCCGCCGAGCGAATGCCGAGGATGTCGTGAGCAGCGGTGAGCCGCGACGACCCTTCGGCCGTCGCGAGCACCGTCACGGGTTCAGAGCCGTCCCCATGGCCGTAGGTAGTCGCCACTAACCACACCGCCTCCATCACGCCCTGATTGCGGATGGAGTCTCGCCAATCATTATTCGCGATGACGTAGGCCTTGGCCTGCTCCGCGGCCCAGGTCAGGTGGTGGCGGCTCTCGATGTCGACCGCGAGCTCGGCCGTCGTGGCCGACACGCCCTTCGGCGTGCGCGGCTCGGGCAGCGGCCGGAACTTCGAGTCCTCTTTGCCAGTGCCGGGGTCGACCGCGAAGGGGTGCTTGCGCGCCGGCAGCGTGCGCGGATTGCGAGCGTCCGGCACGCCCTTACGTGCCCAAACGGTCGTGCGGATGCCGAGCAGCACGCCGCCTGGCACCGCGATGCGCTCGGCGTTGGGGTCGCTCGGTTCGCCGATGCTCTTGCGCACGGCGGACGGGTCAACGACCGCGTTCGCGATCGCCATGGCCGCGCCGCGCGAGAGCCCGAAGGACTCGACGAGCTTGTCGCCGAGCGTCTTCCGTGCGCCGGCGTGGGCGTACTCGGGGAGGGCCTCGACCGGACGGGGGAGGACGGGAGTGTCGTTAAACTTAGGCATCTCACAGGTTCCTTGGCATGCGCGACCGGGCCAAAAGCCTGGTAGGGCCTCGGTCGCGACGGTTAGCGTCGATCCGAGGTGCCAAGGACCGTGAAGGTCCGTGCGCTTCCTCCTTCCGCTTACCGAGCAGGGCTCGGCGTAACCGAAGGCGGCGTTAGCGGTGCGAGACCTTGTCGAGGCGTACAGGACCAGGGGCTCAAACGCCGATGTCCCGCGTGACCGCCCCTTCGCGCGCGAGGCGCAAGGGTTGAGGGTCCCACGACGCTACGTCGCGGTTTCTGTAACATAGATGACGACGAGTGCACGAGTCAATGCCGCGTCGAACACGCCGGCGCGCTTCAGGCGGTCGGATCCGGCTCGGCCACGAGATCGCGCTTGATCCAACTCGCTCACCGGACACGCCGATCCAACCTCACCGACTCGGAACCCTGAATGGAAGTTCCTCGTTCGTTCTGATATTAGAGCGATGCAGGATTATCGAGGAACCCGAAGCGTGACTCCGAGCCGCCCCTTTCTAGGCGAGACCACTGATCGGGAGAAAGCCTTTCCCGACATCGAGTCGCTCGAGCTCACGGTCGCTCAGGACCCTTACGAGCACTACGCTCGCCACGCGTGGCAGCGAGAGAGCCGGTTCACGAAGACGGACATTCCCCGCCGGCTGGGCTGCCTCAATCCCCGCTGCCAGCAGGGCGGGCTCGATTTGGAACAGATCGTTCTGTTCTCTTCCCCTGGCAAGCACAGCTACTACTGCAATGGCCACGAGGGTACGCCCAAGGAGCGTCGCAAGGGCGACCCGTGTGACAATCGCTTCGACGTGATGCTCGCCGTCGTCCGCCGCCCATCTAGGAGCGGTAAGGTGGTTCGGTCCAAAGAACAGCGGCTAGGCTATCTGCGAGGGAAGACGACCGACGGCGACGAGGTCGTAGTCAGCGTGGCGAAGATCGGACGCGACTACCGCATCGGATACGGTCACCGTGATCATCTTTGCCCTCCCTCCGTGCGCGACATGGAAGGGGTCAAGCGCGAGGCGCTCCTCGTCTTTCACGTCCGCGATGCAGCCTTCGAGCCGCAGTGACTCTGCGGCGCCAAAGCCATGAGCGACGAGGAAGAACAGGAAACAGACCCGCCAAGCGTGGTGCTCGCATCGCTGGCGGATCTCGCCTCCGCTGACATCGCGGCCGCGCTCGACGGCCTCGACCACGCTGACGATCATGCGCTGGAGCGGGCGCTGGATCACGCAGCGAAGGAAGCCGAGGCCCGCGGAGCCTCGCCCGCGCAGCGCGGCTACGGGCTGCTGTCGATCCTCTGCACGCTTCACCTGCGCGTCGAAGACCAGGCCGCAGTCTGGGGACCGCGTTGGCAGGGGCCGGAGGGGCGCTCGTACACCGCGAGCGACTTTCGCGGCGAACAGACCGCCATCTTAGCCGAGATGGCGGGGGCGATCACCCATCCCGCGCTCCGAGCGAGGGTAGCGGACGTCGTCTGGCATAACGACCGTGCGCGGCGCGCGGCAGCGAACCTCGCGGTCGAAGCCTACTGCGAACTGATCGAACGCCGTTTGGACGGCAGCTACGTGCGCCGGTTCTCGCCGGATAGCATCCTCGATCTCGTGGACTGGTTCCACCGCGCTCTCCAGATCGTCGCTTTGTCGCGCAAGCGCGGGGAGATGCCGGAGGCACCCCGGCGCGTGTTCGAGTCCCTGTACGCTCAAGCCGACCCGGCCGGGCAGTATGTCGCTTTCACCAAGCTCGCGCGTCTTGGCGTGGAGTACGGCCTGACCGAGTGGGCCAAGGTTGCCCCCGACGCTGAGCGGCTCGCGGACCGACGCGGCGGCGGCGATTACCCGATGGCCGTGCAAGGCGTCTGGGACCTAGCCGCCCAGGGCTACGCCAAGCTCGGCGACGATGAGGCTCAGCGCCGCTGCCAGGAACGGTCGGTCGACGAGACGCTTCGGATGCGCGAGCAGGTCGGCTCCGCGGCGGCGCAGGCCTACTGGACCCGCAAGGCGATCGGCGAGCTGCGGGCGGCGAGGGGCTTCAAGGACCGCATCGCCAAACTGCGGGCGGAGCTGCGCGAATTCCAGGACGCCTCGCTCGACGAGTTCGGCCAGTTCAGCATCCCGATGGACCTGACCAAGGAGCGCCAGGGGACGATCGAGCTCTTCGACGGGCTGACCCTGCCTGACATCCTGCTCCAGTTCGCCCTGCTCTCGACGTCGCCCAAGGTAGAGGAGCTACGGCGGCAGGCGCTCGAAAGTCGCAAGAGCAGCTTCTTCGGCTCGCTCTTCGGGGCCAGCTATTCCGATCACGAAGGCAAGACGGTCGCCGAAACGCGGGCAACACCGCTCGAGGGCGAGCCCGACGAGGCTTGGTTTAAAGAGCAATCGCTTCAATATCTCGACCTCTGGCGGCACCAGATCGTCGGCGGCTTCATCGAACCGGCCCGGCGCACCGTCATGCTCAGGTTTCCGCTGGAGGAGCGGCACTTCGGGCCGATCGCGAGCATGAGCCCGTTTGTTCCGCCGGGGCACGAGCACCTGTTCGCGCTCGGCCTCGCGCGATTTTGGCAGGGCGACTACGCCTCGGCCGCACACCTGCTCATCCCGCAGCTCGAGAACTCGCTTCGCTACGTCCTCCTGAACGCCAACCGCGAGTCGTCGAAGATGAAGCCGAACCTACTCCAAGAAGATCGTTCGCTATCGGGGCTGCTCCAGTGGCTACGTCCCGAGCTTGCGGAGATTTTCGGCGCGGACCTCGTCAACGAGATCGACCTCCTCTTCAATCATCGTCCAGGCCCCGCGCTGCGGCACGACCTGGCGCATGGCAAGATGTCGGTCGGGGCCTGCTACGATCCCACCGCGATATATGCGTGCTGGCTGATCTACCAGCTCATGTGCCTCCCTCTGGTCCGCCATTGGAAGGATCGGGTCGCACCAGCACTCGAGCGGGCTGCCATCTAAAGAGTTGGGGGCCGCATGCTCCCTTATGCGGGCTCCTGGTCGCTCCGAATAGCGCAACGCTCGGTGTAGCAGGCCGGAACTCACCCCGGTTTACTTAATTCCCCTTCGACCGTCGGATCAGGTGCTTTAAGTTCAAACGTCGGGGTGTCCGTCCACTTCAGCGCCTGGTGCACCCGGACACGGAGCGTGCCTTTCATCTCTTCGCCGAGCTCAAAGGTCAGCTCGGCGTGCCGATCAGGAGCTGTCGTCTCGGCATATCGCACCTCGCGAAGCGACATTGCGGAGAACAGCCAAGCCTCGCCCGGTCGGAAATCGGCACCAAACACGTCGACGCCCTCGACCGTGGCGATGTAGGACGCCCCTCTGCCCGCGCGCGGGCGCTGCTCGATCGCTAGTCCCGGTCGATCCGCGGCCGGCGCATAAAGGAACCGTCGGAGCGCCCGGCCCTCGGCGTTGCGCGAAACGACGAGCACTGGCTCTGGGCCGACTTGCTGGATCAGTGGTCGCAAGTCGCGCCAGAATGCTTCCTCTTCCGCTCGACCAGCGACCGTCGCCTCGATGCGAGGGCGCTGGCAGAACGCAGCCCAGGCGTGCCGACCCGCCATTTCGCGGGACCCGGAGACCAGCATCTCCTCGAAGCTGGAGCTAGGCGACTCCATCGGCGGCTCTGTGAGCTGCGCCTTGCCGATGCCCGAGAAGGTCATGTCGCGCCACTCGGCGATGTCGCTTTCGGCTGCGCGACCGACCTCCACACCGCGAAAGAAGGGCGCCTCGACTTCCGAGGTCAGCAGCGCTTCTTCGATCGCTAAGCGGAGACGCTCCAGATTCGCGGGGTCGGCAGGGCGAGCTTGAAGTCGGTGTCGCCGCTTCTCCTCGATCGCATTTGCAATCTCGCTGACGATCTCCCGCAATCGAGCCTTTGACCGCTGCGGGTCCCGGTTTGGCGAAAGAAGCTGCATGCCGCGATCAAGCGCGGGAAACGGCTGCTCCAGCGTCGAGTGGAAGCGCTCGAGCTGGTGGAGGATGTCTCGCAGCGAGCCGTCGCCTTCCGGTAGCACATCCTCCTCGTGCGCGAGCGCGGTGATGCGCTCCTTCAGACCGTCGTCGCCCTCGTCGGGAACATGCGCAAGCAGGATTACGAGGTCGGACAATAAGAGACCGTCACGCCCGTGCAGCGTAGAGGGCGTAAACACGCGCCCTGGCACCACGCGACGCTCGGTCATGTTGTCGAGCACTGCGACGGAGTGGTCGAGCTCGGCCGCGTAGGAGCCATCGCGATACCGCTCTCCCGTCATCTCAAGGCGCAGCAGGTCAAGAAACAGCGAACGGAAGCTCAGCGGTTCCCAACCTGTATGACGGTGATCGTCGTCGCTCGCCTCTCGGCTGAGCAGCGCCCGCGCGGTGCGCGCACCAATATCCGAGGCTTGCTTCTCGTTGATGGTCCAGAACAGTAGCAGCGCTGACGTCAGCAACACGGTGTCGTCGTGCGCACCCCGGATTACACTTGCGAACAGCTGGTCCGGTGTTGGCGGCGGCATGTAATCGTAGCCGAGCGGAGCGGCCTTTGCGCTCGCCTCTGGCCAGTCCAGTTCGAGGATGCTCGGGAACAGCAGACGCCGGTGCCGCAGCTCGGCTCGATCGTCCAATCGATGATCGACCGCGTGTGCCCACCGCACCAGCGCCTCACGGAACAGGGCGGCACCCGTTTCGTCTTCGTTCCAAACAGCCGTGGCGAGGCAGTAGGCCGTGTTCGTCAGGTGCTGCCACAGGAAGGGCCAGCTCGCCCTGAACGCCGCCCAGCGCTCGACGTCCGTGCGCTCTCCACGCTCACGCCAACCGTACATGGACCGCGGGTAGTGGAGCAGGCTTTCCCAAGCTCCCACGATATCGGGAATCGCGCTCTCGTACGCCTTCGCGTCAGACCCCGCGAGCGCCAGCCGGGGCTCCGCAGCCTGCCCCTGACGGGTCTCGACGGTGGTGCGCTTCGTCACCCAGGCTTCGAGCCGGCTGACGAGCAACGGACCAAGATCCAAGATCGCGCGCAATACGTTCGGCGACATCTCCGGGTCGCCGGGTCCTGGCATGAGTCGGCCGGGAACGTAGGCGAGGGATCGGGCGAAATGGCTGTCGTCAACGAGCTTGTCCGCGGCGCGCTCGAATAACCGACGGTACTGCCTGATCCACTCCTTATGTGGCGCATGCCATGCATTCCCCGCGATCTCGGCGAAGTTGAAAGCAGCACCTTTCGGGTCGCGCGAGGCTCCGAGCGCCAGCAAGAACCGGTGATAACGGGTCATCTCGCGGAACGCGCCGTCGAAGGCGACCGGCGCAAGGCGCTCGATCTGCGCCGCTACCTTGTCGGCCAACTCTTCGAGGATCTCCTCGGGGCTGGGGAGCTCACTCTTAATCGCGGCTGCTCCTAAAGATGAAAGCATGCCGCAAAACGAGTTTCTCGAAGGCGGTCAGGGGCATACCTTCGCGCCTTCGGCACCAGCTGACGTTTCCACGAAGTATCCCGCCCATCTGGGGCGTGAACCATATCGAGGGTCCCTGGCGCCCAAGACCTCGCGACGGTGGCGTGGGTTGCTCAGCAGTCGCTCTAACACACCGGGCGGACCAGCGCCGCAACACCCAGCGTACCCACGCCATCCTGACGTCGTGCAGCACGGCCGGTCGATGAAAGACCGTCTCGACTTCGACGGCCCAAGGCGCGCCGAAGTCGAAGCCGAAGGCCGCGGTGGGGCGCTCCGGGTCCTCATCGTTGTCGCCGATAAGCTCCTTCGTCGCGAGCCCATACAGCTGCTCGCAGAGCCGCTGGGTCAGATCGCGCGGCAGTACGACATTGGCGGTGTAGCGTTCGCGGAGCATCTCGCGAGCCGACTGCTGGACGAACCGAAACGTCGTCGCGATGAAGTAGGCCACCGCGGCGAGGTTCAAAAGCAACCAGGCAAGGTGGAGACCCAACAAGCAAAGCTTGAAGATCTGAAGCTCGGTCCCGAGCCCGAGGCGGTGAAGTAGGAACTGCAAGGGCCAGAGGAGCTGGGCGCACAACACCGCTGCCAGGGCGACGCAGCTCGCGACGAGCTCGAACGAACAAGCGGCTGAAGATGGAAGCGCGGTAGCCGACCCGAATGTCGATAAGTTGGTCATCACGCCATGTGCTTTCCTACGTGAGTCGCTGATCGTTGAGCGATCCGCCGTGCATGTTGACCGAAGCCAGAGCCACGGTTTGCGGATCGTAGGTCATGCCGGCCAGCGTTCCGTCGGCGATGCGGGCGACAATTTCGTCGATTATGGGCAACGGAACCAGGAACCATTCGCGTGGACGAACCGGTTTGCCGAATCGATCGGGTATCTCGACGTCGAAGCGAACGGGGTCGAGGACGCGGTGGATCAGCGCCTCCAAGCGGGAGCGGTGTACGTCGTACAGCTTGTAGGTGGCGACGACGTCCACACCGGCAAGGAGATAGGTGGCGTCCTCGGCGGCACCTGCGACGCGCGCCTCGACCGATCCGCCGGTAATGCCGATCTTGTGGACGAGATCGCGGTGCGCGGCGATGGTCGGGTGCGTCGAGCGGCTGCGCAGGACGTAGAGTGTGCCGGTCGGCAGGTGGTCGGGCTCGACCTCGGCCTTCGCGGTGCTGTCGAACAGCGGTCCGGCGGTCGGTTCGGTGATCCGGCGGCCGCCCTCGTCCTTGTACAGCGCGCGCTGAAGCGAGCGGAGCAGCAGGTCGCTTTCGGTGCCGTTGGAATAGACGACGCGCAAGCGGGCGTCGGTTTCGCCATTGGGCGCCGCGATCGGCTCGCCCACCTCGGCCACATAGGCCAACTGGCCGCTGACGATGAAGAATTCGCCCTGCTTAATATCGGCCTTCGACATGCCGAGATCGCGGACGAAGGGGCGCGTGGTGCGGACGCCTGCGTCGAGATCGGCCTGGACCTGGTCGAAGAGCGGCCTGAACGTCGCGAAATCGTCGCATCGTTTGGCGCTGGCGACCTCCTCGGCGGCCTGGCGATCGGCATTGGAGCGGACGTTGCGCAACTGGGTAATGTCGTTCGATGCGTCGAACTCGATCCCCAATTCGGCGAGCAGCGCGTTGTCGTCCAGATCGTCGATGGCATCGGCCCCCATCGCGCCGTCCAACAGGCCGTGTACGTCCATATCCGCCAGCAGTTCGCGGCATTCGGCCTGCGCGCGGAGCCGGTCGAGGCGCACGGCGTAGAGCCGCTCAAAGATGTCGCGGCCTTCGCCATGCCGGGGGACGCGGCCGTGTTCGTCATGGAAGCGGACGATATCCTCGAAGCCCGCTATGATCCGTTCCTCGCGCGGGGTGCGGGCGCGGACCTTCTTGGGTGTTAGGTCGACGCCGAGTTCGGCGAGAATATCGTCGTCGGTCATGTCAGCCATGAACGGCGCCCCCCGCGGCCTGAGCTTTCGCGCGAAAGCGGGCGAATGCGGCGACGCCTTCCGCCAGCTGGCGCTCCCAAGGATCCTGCGACGTCGCCTCGGGCGCGCGGCCACGTTCGCGTTTCCACTGGACCGCGCGGATCGCGAAGGCGCGCGCCTCTTCCTCGGTCAGCGTGGTCTTGCGCGCCGAGATCGCCGCCTGCACCTGCCGCAGCGTAGCCTCGTTCATCGCCTTGGCGATGATCGCCTGCGCGGCATCGAAGGGGTTGATCCGGTCGATCAGGTCGATGTCGAGCTCGCGCACGTTCATGAACTTCCGCACGCCATCGACGAACGAGGTGTTCGCCTTCAACTCGCCCGTACCGTCGTCACTCGCCGTCTCAGTGACGATCTTCGCCGCCTGCTGGGTGATGTTGAGCGCGGCGATGGCGTGCTGGCGGATCGCTTCCTGGTCCGTCTCGCTGAGGTCGGGGTAGCGGTCGCGGACGATCTTGCCCATGCGGACCTGGGTCAGTTCCTCCGGGACCACCTCCGGGTCGAATAGGCCGCGCTCGATCGCCTGCTTGTCCTGGATGAAGCTGGTGATGACCTCGTTGATGTCCTCGGCGCAGATGCGCTTGCCCTCGGTCGAGCTCGGCAGCACCAGGTCTTTCAGCTCGAAGTGGAACTGGCCGCGTTCCTCGTTCCACCCGACATTCGTGCGGCCCTCGACATACCCGTCGGGACCATAGACGAAGCCGTCCTTCGGCCCGACGTCCTTGGGCGTGAACTCGAAGCGCGGGGCCAGCACCTGTTCCATCAACAGGCTGGCGGCGATCGCCTTCAGCGTGTCATTGACCGCCTCGGCCACCACGTCGTCGGCGGCGGCGGGTTCGGCGATCAGGTTGGTGAAGCGTGCGACCGTCTTGCCCGGCGCGTCGCGGGTGGCGCGGCCGATGATCTGGATGATCTCGGTCAGGCTGGAGCGATAGCCGACGGTCAGCGCATGCTCGCACCAGATCCAGTCGAACCCCTCCTTCGCCATGCCCAGCGCGATGATGACGTCGACATGATCGCGGTTGCTCCGCGCCTCCGGGCTTTTCAAGGCCGCCGCTACGCGGTCGCGCTTGGCGGGATCGTCATCGACCAGATCGGCGACCTTGATCGTCGCGCCCGCCGCCGTTTCGATCAGGTGGAAGCCGGTGACGGGATCGGTGCCTTTCCACGTGCCGAGGTGATCCATGATCTCCTCGACCTCGCGATGCTTGTCCTTGGTGCTTTCGCGGCTGTTGACGCTGGGGATGTGAACGATCGTCTTCACCGCCGGATCGAGCAGATCGTTGATCTTGTCGATATAGCGGCCGGTGTAGAAGCTGTACGCAATGTCGAGCGTCTTCAGGTAGCGATAGCCGTTGAGCTGCTCGTAATAGGTGTAGGTGACGGCGGTGAACTTCGCCTCGTCCTCCGCCGACATCACCGCGACCGCGTCGCCGCGGAAATAGCTGCCGGTCATCGCGACCAGATGGACCTTGTCGCGCGCGATCAGCTGGCCCAGTTGCGCGCCCAGCCGGTTCTCCGGGTTCGCCGAGACGTGGTGGAACTCGTCCACCGCGATCAGCCGCCCGTCGAAGGCCGCAATGCCCAATTCGTCAATCGCGAAGCGGAAGGTGGCGTGGGTGCAGACGAGAACCGTGTCGTCACAGCCCAGAAACTCGCCGACTGCCTTCACTTTCGACTTAGCGACCTTCACGTCGTCGGCGCCGGGCGTGTTGCACAGGTTCCAGTGCGGCTTCACCGTCCAGTCGGCCCAGAAGCCGTGCGCCGACAACGGCTCGTCGGCGAAGCTGCCACCGATCGAGCGTTCCGGGACGACGATGATCGCCTGTCTGACGCCCTGGTTGTGCAGCTTGTCGAGCGCGATGAACATCAGCGCGCGGGACTTGCCCGACGCGGGCGGCGACTTGATCAGCAGATATTGCTCGCCGCGATGCGCATAGGCGCGCGCCTGCATCGGCCGCATGCCGAGTTCGTTGGCGCTGGAAGACGCGCCGGTCTGGCCGGTGACGAGGCGGACGGCGGGGATGGGTCGGTTCTCGGTCACTGGTCAGCCTTATCGTGTTGGTCGACGAAGGCGGCCACGGAGCCGTAATGCTCCTTCACCCGCGTCTGCACCTTGCGCATCATGTCGGAGCCGCGCTCCGCCCAGCCATGCTTTTCGAACATGGCAGCGAAACCGCCATATCGTTCGGACGCGATCTGCGAGATCGCCTTGGCGTCGCCACCTTGTTCGAATTTGCTCATGCCATCGCCTCGTCCGCCCCAAGGCCGAACTGCTCGCGGAGGAAGTCAGCGGTCTGCTGGTCGTAGATCTTACAGGCGATCGCCTGATTGGCGAAGATGCCCTGATACGTCTTGGCCTCGCTGCGCGGATAGGTGCGTCGCCAGTCCACCCCCACTACATAAGCCGCGCGATCGGGATCATCGCTGAACTGCGTCAGATACCGGGTCGGCAGCACGTCAGTCAGCTTGCGGCCATCCGCCAGCACGAAATCCGATGCGAGCGTCTTGGGCGTGGTGACACGGCCATAGCCGAGATAGCCGGTCTTTTTCTGATAATAGAAGATCGGTGCACCGACCTCGAGCCGGTCGAGCTGATTGGTATAGTGCCGCCCGCCGTCGGCACCGAAGATGCCGTGCTGGCGCAGCTCTTCCCACGGCCGGTCTTCCTCCGCCCCGCCGGTGACATAATAAAGCCCCGACCACGGCGCCCTCGCCTTCTTCACGGCGCGGTCCTTCACCTCTTCCTGATCGAGCAAGCTGTCGGTGGTCAGCCATTCGTGACCCTGGTCGCCGAAGATGTTGAAGAAGCTGGCGTTGATGCCGACGTCATGCTCCTCGGACAGATATTCGATGATCCGCTTGGTCGCCTCGTCGACTTCGCTCGCCACCACAATCATCTGGTGCGAGGAGTTCAGCGTTTCCGGCACCGCCTTGCCGTAGCGGTCGCGGTACAAGTCCGCCAGAGAGCGGCCGGTGGCGGCGCGGACCAGATCGTGCACGTCCTTGGTGGTCAGATGCCGCACCCAGGACGCATAGTCGAGCACCTGCCCGACGATGTCGCGGGGAGAGCGATCGCGCTTCAATTCGATGATGATGAGGTTGCCGTCCTCGTCCATCGCCAGGAGGTCGATGCGCGTGCCGTGATCGGTCGCCACCTGACGGCCGATGACGAAGCCGTCGACGCCGACCAGGCTGAGGTCGGTCACCACCCAGTCCTCGATCCGGCTCTCGAGGTCGAGCGGCTTGCGGCGGCTTTCGACCAAGCCTTGCTCAGTGATGCGGAACAGGCGGGTCATGCGGCCTTTTTGCCCTTCTTCGGTTTCGGCTGGTTCGCCGTCATCTTGGTGTAGAGGCCGAACAGCTTTTCCAGCCGCTCGGTATCGTTGCGGAAGCGGCGGCCGATATAGATGCGCTCCAGTACCTCGTCATTCTCGTCATGCGCGCGGCGCAGATCGTCAGGCATCGCCTCGGGATCGTAGAGATCGGCGATGGTGGCGGGGAAATGCGCCTCGCGCGCGAGCAGGATGTTCTCGGCGGTGCGGGTGAGGTCGGCCTTGTCCTGTTCGGTGAGCTTGGGGACGGGGAAGGTGTTCCAGCCGAGGGTGTTGGAGTAGCGGTAATCAGTCTTAAGTTTGCCGCAAACGGTGCTCAGCCACGCCAAGTGCATCTTCGATGCAACGATCGAGAGCGCCCAGATGGGCGGATCAAGCATGACAAAAGCAAGGTTCGAGACGACCGTTCCGGCGGGCAAATAGCCGACGGGAAACCAAGCTCGAGACTCGGAGCTAACCGATGGTACGACTATAATCGACCGTGATCCCCAGCCAGCGTTGTGCTGAAATCTATGGGGGATCATGGAAAGCTCTTCTCGCGCCTCTTTTTTTGGACTGAGAAGCCTCAATTCACGAACTCTGCGCAATCGCTCAACTAAAGTTGGGATGAGATCAACCTGAGGCAGGTCCGCGTCAGGAATAACAAGGCAATTTCTTTTTAGCCCTTGAATGAAATCTGCAGAACCCATGAACGAACGTAGCCACTGGGAGGAATTTGGATATCTTACAAGTAGCTGCTCGCTCTCAGCTTCGGAAAGGATGAGGTTCCCACCGTCATTCGGGACGCTGCCGGTGATTAGGGTCGGTAATTGCGTGCTAATTGGACGAGGCTGACTCTCGACATAGGTGTTCTCACCGTCGAGCAGGTAGGCATTTATCTGTCGAACCGCCTTGGCGTGACCCTCCTCGTAGATCATCCTAGCTCGCCCGCACGATCCGGCGCACAAACCAACCACGACTACGATAACCCCAGCATTATTCGCAGCGCTATTTCGCCATTTGAACGAAAGGTGAGCGAATGACACGCTCACTCCACCCGCAAGCACAACGGGCCATAGCTGGGGTAGCTGACGACCTTGGGCGATAGAATTCGTCATCACTAAAGCAGATTGTGCGGAAGTTATGCGCACGTAATCCGAGGCAAGCAAAAGAAAGGCGCCAACGTAGTCGACGTACCCCCATTTGTCTAAGCGGCCACCGAACACGGCGTCCATATCCGCTAGATGCCATCCCTCCTTTTTGCCTTTGCCAAGGTAGGGAGGGTTGCCGCAAATATACGTCTCCGCTCCGGCGCCTTCCTCCAGACCATTCGCCTCCAGCGCTAGCCGCCCGGTCGCTCCAGCCAGATCACGCTCCGCTCCGGTCGCCACCCGTGCCGGCGGACACACCTCGAGCCAGTCCAGCCGCAGCGCATTACCAACAGTGATCTGACCCGTTTTGTGCAGCGGTAACACCATCGCGCGCGCTTCTTGCTGGCTGAGGTACAGGCAGTCCGCCTGGAACTCGGCGATCAGCATCGCGAGGCGGGCGATTTCGGCGGCAAAGCCCTTGATCTCGATGCCGTAGAAGTTGCTCAAGGGGATGACGCTGCGCCGCTCCTCCAGCTTCAGATTGGCCTCGCCGCCCAGCCGCTCGACGATCACCGCCTCGATCTCGCGCATCTCCTTGTACGCGATGACCAGGAAATTGCCCGATCCGCACGCCGGATCGAACACGCGGATGTTCGCCATCCGCCGCCGCAGGTTGCGGAGCTTCTGTCGGCTGTCGCCCGCCGCCTCCAGCTGCTCGCGCAAGGAGTTGAGGAACAGCGGGTTTAGCACCTTCAGAATGTTGGGCACGCTGGTATAGTGCATGCCCAGTTCGCCGCGCTCGCCATCGTCGGCGACCGCCTGTATCATCGAGCCGAAGATATCCGGGTTGATCTCCTTCCAGTCCAGCTCGCCCGCACGCAGCAGGTACGCGCGCGCCGTGCGGCTGAAGCGCGGACTCTCGGTCGCGCCGGTGAACAGGCCGCCGTTCACATAGGGAAAGACGTCGGCATAGGGCCGGATGCCTGCCGCGCGCCGATAGCGGTCGTCGAGATTGCCCTCATGCGTGACCGGCGTGTCCATCGCGCGGAACAACTCGGTCAGCACCTCGTGCGTGTTGCCCCATTGCTCATCGCCGCTGCCGTGACCGGCATGGCTCATCTGGGTGATGGTGGCGGTAAACTGGTTCTCGCGGAAGATGCCGGTATCCTCGGCGAAGAAGCAGAAGATCAGCCGTGCCATAAACTGGTTCAGCTCGTGCCGCCGCTCCTCGGTCGCCCAGTCCGGATTGTCCTTCAGCAGCTCGACATACAGCTTGTTGAGCCGCCCCGTCGCCTTGACGTCGATGGGGTTGTTCTTGATTTCCTTGACCGTTGAGATGCCCGCCAGCGGCAGGAAGGTCGCGAAGTGGCGAGGCAGGTCGGTGTAGGCGCAAGCGACCACGTCGCCGCCGACCAGATCCTCGGCCTCAACCGTCTCGCCATCGGTAGCGAGGAGGAACTTGGCCTTGGCGCTAACGGTCTTGGGACTGGCGCGCAGGGCGGCGAGCGTCGCGCAGACTTCGCCTGCGGGGGCGATGCCGATATGGATGTTGTTGCGCTGCAGGACGCCACCGACATCGGACTGATTGGTGCCGTTCTTCGTCGCTCGCAGGCGGTCGACGGTCGCCTTCTTGGCGCCGAACGCGGTGATGAACTGGAACGGGAATTCGGCGGCGTCGAACGGCTGTTGGACGAGGTCGGATACGGCTTCTTCGATTTCGACGGCGTTCATGCGGTTCGACAGGTCCAAGGTGCTGGCCCGCATCGGCGGGACTGAGTTATCGGGCGGACGATAGGACACGTCCGCCCGATAGTCATCGGTCGTGTGCCGCGTCAGGCTGCCGAGCGGATCGCCTCCATCGGCATGGCGTCGGCGTAGCTGCCACCGGCGGGAACGAAGACCGAGCCAGGAAGCTCGACGCCGTGAACCCGTTCGGTCACTTCTCGCCAGCGGCGGTGAGCGCGCTCGATGCCACTCTTGATCCGGCTCCGCGGCGGCAGCGCCGATGCGGTCAGAACATTGCGGGGGCCGACCGACCAGCGATGCGTGTCCGTCAAAATCTCGACCGACGTGTCGTTGCTGTCGAGGTAGAGCTGTACGTCGGCATGCCAGTCGACGTGGATGGTGGAGCGTGTGGCGAGAGAGACGCCCACCGGTCCGTCGGCGATGGGCAGGTCGAATTGGACGAGGATCATGTCGCGGCCGATCTCCTCGACGATGGCGGCGATTTTGAGCGCTTCGGCGAAGTTCTTGCGCCCGCCGGAGGCGAAGGCGATCGGATTGGCGATGGGTGCATATTCCGGATAGCCCATCGCGACCCGCAGGCCGTGGGTCCACGCCTGCATCGTGTCGATCGAATGCTGCTTGATCATGTCGATAATCTCCTTTGGGCCACCGGCCCGTTCGTTTCTTTTCCGCCCCCTTCACGAAGGCCATCATCGCTGCTCAGCGACAGGCCACCGGTGCGAAAATTTCCGCCTTGCGGGCTTCTGCGGCGAAGGCTGTGGCGAGCAGGTCGTCGCCGTATCGCCGCCAGTCGGCGGCGTAGGCGCGGTGGGCGCAGTGCTCGGCGACGAAGCCCGTCAGCCGTCGCGTCGCCTCCAGGACGGAGGCGGTGCCGCCGGACAGATGACGCCAGCGCATGAGGAGCGTGGCCGTGGTCAACACATCCCCTTCGCAGACCGAGCGGACGGCCGACCATTTCCCCTGCTCCATAAATCGGGAGACGAGGTCCGGGCGGCAGGTCAGTTTTGCCGGGATCCCTAGCCGGGCGGCGATCTCGGCCAGATGAACAGGCACTGCCCCGCCGCACATCTCGCCGCACAAGTCGAGATGCCCCGAGGCATCGCGGCGCCAAGGCGACTGCAGCGCCGTCAGGCTAGACGGCAGCCGCAGCCCCGCATCAATTGCCCCGATCAAAATTTGCGGCAGGTCGGTATGGAATCCACCCCACGTCACGATCCGGACGTGACCGAGATGATCCATGTCCGCAAAGAAGGCCCGCAAGGCAGCGGCCTCGTCCTGCTCCGGCAGGCCCCGGGTTTCGAGACGCACCGGACGCAGGCCGTCCTCGGCCTCAGTCATCACCAGCCAGCTCAGGGTGGTGATCCGGTGGCAGGGCCAGCGTGGCGTGACGCGCGGGTCGGTGCGCACTTCGCGCGGCGACAGATGCCCGGCGTCAACGGGCAGGAAGCGCTCGGCCATCTGGTAGCGGGCATGCGCTTCATGGTCATAGGCGAGCTCGGCGTCGAGGACGACGACGAAGCGGGGCGATGTGCCCTTCCAGAGCGAATTAAGGTCGTGATGCATCATGGTTCTCCGGCGGGCGCTGCGCGTCCGCATGTTGCGCGAGAGGTAGGTCAGCGGGCGGCGGGCTGAGCAGCACGCCAGCGGTCGAGCGCGCGAAGCGCGGCTTGGGCGGGGTGGCCGGCGTCGTCGAAGTTGCCGAACGACCTTGCCCAGCATTGCCAGCCAGCGATTGCCTCGCCGATCAGTTCGATGGCGGTGGTCGCCGGGTTTGGCAGCAGCACGGTCGGCATCGCCGCGTCACACTCGTCGACGGGGGTGCCTCGCGGACACAGGCAGGGCATGAGGTGCGCGCGCGCCTGACGGACATGCCAAGTGTGCCCACGCGGCATGTCGCGCCATCGCCCGGCGGTGTCGGTGGCGGCGGCGATGATGCGCGGATGCCGTGCCGGATCGACGAGCGCGAGTAGACGGCGCGGAACGCTGCCCCAGTTATCCCAGGTGACGATGCCGCTGGCCGCGGGGATGTACCGCTCCAGCCAGTCGAGCAAATCGACGGGTGTATCTCCCTCGTCCAGACACCGGGCGTCGGTAGTGAGGGCATGGCGGCCGCCATCCTCCAGCGTGACGCAGAGCAGCCCGATGCCGCACAGGAGGCGGCCATCTGGCCGGTGCTTGGCTGCGGGGCAGGCACCGATAGTTCTTACAGCTAATGCGATCGAAGCAGGCGCGTAGCCGCGCTCCTCGATCGATAGATCGATGAGGGACATGAATGTTTCCTTGGAACTGGCCACGGTCGCGGCCGGGATCAATCAGTCGGCGGTGAACAGCAGGTCGGCGACGTGAGCCTTTGCAGCGGGGCAGTCCGCCTCCTCCAGCCAAGTGGCAAAGCAGCCAGCCATGGCGCCAGCAACCCCCCGCGCAACGGGGTTCAGCATCGCCAGGCGCCGAATGACCAGCCGGAATGAGGCGATCGCATCGACCTGCGCATCCTGCTGGATGTCGTAGACGTCTGAGCGCATCCAACTGGCGAACCGCCTGCCCGCATCGGTGGGCGCACACAGGATCTGCGAGTGGGTGCAAGCCTGCTGGAACGTCACCGGATCACCGTTGAGGCGGGCGGACAGATCGAGCACGTACTGGTTGCCGCAACCCGCCAGCGTACGCAGGACCGGTGACCACTGCGCACCGGGCAGACGATCGAGTAGCGCGACAGCGTCATCCAGCTGATAACCGGTGATCGTCACGCCTTCGCGCATCAGATGCCGATTTAGCCAGAGCAGCAAGGTGTCAGTGGGGTCCGACGGCCGCAGGATGCAGCTGTCGAGGCTGAAGCGAACCCCCGATCCTTGCAGCGTCGCGGTTAGAACGGCGCCGCCGACAGGCATCTCCCGTTTGATGCCGACATGATGGCCGACATCGAGTTTAATGACGCTCAGCGCGCTGATGATGGATGTAGGAAGCATATGGTTGGGCTCCGGACGCGTGATCGCTTGCCGGATCGCTGGAGCGATCGGTTGTGGACACGCGAATGTTGGGGATGACCGGCGGAACCGGTCGACGACAAAGATTCTGATCGGAGGCCTACCGGCGAATGCCGATCTTGTTTTTCCTTCTTTCAAAATCTTCGCATCAGTCTTTCATAATAATCAGCGACACCGGCGCCGTTTTCCATGCTGCCGATATCGGCGCGGCTACAGCACCGGCTCTACGCCGGTCGCGGTCGTCGGCAGGCCCAGGAAGCGCGAGAAACGCCTCTCCTCGCTATCAGCTGGTGATATCCCGAAAGTTGTTTCGGAATGGCCAGTCGGACCGTCGTCGGCGATCCGGATCGCAGTGTCAGGGTGCCGCCATGCGCCAGCGCGATCTGGCGGGCTAGGCTGAGGCCGATGCCGGTACCGTCGGGCTTGGTGGTGTGGTCGGGGCGGAAGATGCGCGCGGCGGCGTCGGGCGGCACGCCGGCACCATCGTCCTCAATGTCGATCGCGAGCCCTGCGTCAATGACGTGCATACGCAACGCGACCTGGGCCTCGGTGCCGGGGGTGGTTGCCTCCGCGGCGTTCTGAAGCCGCGCCCAGATCGCCTGGTCCATCTGATCGCGGTCGAGCGGCCACCACAGGTCGCCCCCACCGCGACCGACAGCGTTGCCGCGGGCCAGCGTCCGGCGAACAACCGGGCCAGATCGTCTGCCATGTTGCGCAATCGCACGGGCGTCCGCGTCGGGGCGGGCAGCCGGGCGAGCGCGCGGGACGCTTCGGTGAAGCGTTGCAGTCCCTCCGCGCGCCGTGCCAGCGTGCCAGCGTGCCAGCGTGCCAGCGTGCCAGCGTGCCAGCGTGCCAGCGTGCCAGCGTGCCAGCGTGCAGCAGATCGATATCCATCACTGACTGCTCGACCGCCGCCTGGGCCTTGCTGACCGCGGCGCAAGCGCGATTGCAGGCCAATATCGACGGACTGGCCGCGGCAGATCTCGCGCTGAAGGGCGTGCGCGCCGAACATGGCTTCGGCCTGCGTCCAACGATCGACATCCTCGTCGCGGACCAGAGCTTCCGCGGCGCGCAGCTCGCGGCGGCGTCGGCGCGAGCCGATGTGCTGGTGGCACAAGGAGCGCTGTTGCGCGCAACCGGCCGGCTGCGGCAGGACGCGTATGGATGATGGAGATAGCCGGATTGTGTCGCAAAATTCGCCTGACCAGCCTTAACAAAAACCGCGTCCCTTCCTAAAAAGGATTCATGAGCTTCGAAGGCGGAGATATGGATCGCAGTCGCGCTAGCAGCGGCTTGGCGATTTGTGTGTTCGTCGAAGCGCGTTGACGATGAGCGAACTTTACGCCCTCTTGCGATTGATCGCCATGCTGATCTGGCGTGCCAACGATAAGGCAAGATCGATCCTGCCGGTGGTACCGTTGAGGTTGTCGCGCATGTCCGCACGGTTCGTCGATCACCCGCCTTCGGCTTGGGCAGCCCCGTAGATTCCTGTTGATCCGTCTTACCGCCGATCAACAAGGACAATGTCATGAACGAAATAGAACGCGGGCGCGGGCCGGCGAACGTAGCTGCGCATCAGAATGAAGACCCGGAAATCCTAGAGGAGGCCGGGCGTGTCCAGCTCAATGCCGATGGTTCGGTTACCATGGAAGCGCTAGACGAGCTATCAACCTGGGTACTCGGTATAGCCGCGACCTGCGGCAGCGAGGTCGCAGAAAAGGCACGTTACGTCCGCCAGCTGCGCGCGGCGAAGGGTGGTACGTCGAATACGAGCCAGACCGCCGGCCGCTTCCTCGCTCACCCGAGGTTGAAATCGGTGACGCTCACGAATGACCACCGAGCGCTGCTGGAACGGGTAGCCAAGGCGCAGGAGGCGCTTCGGCCCTTGATGGTCGCCGCAATCAGTAAAATGCTCGAACTCGAGCTGCATCTGGCCGACCTTCGGCGATGCGAGGACGCCATTGAGGGCAAGCGCCTTCGTGACATGGAGCAGAGCTATACCTGCATCTGGCCCGAGGCTCGCTCCGTCGTGTCGCGGCTGGGACGGGCCGGGGTACGAGAAGGCCACTGGTCGACAGTGACCCGTGCCACGGAGGATCAGATCGCCCAGCTCATTCTGACGGACAACCTGCTCGCCGGGGTGGGATCGCCCGACGATCCCCAGATGACCGTCGATGGCGAAAGCGATTTGTAGATGAGTGGCCACGCAAGGATGCTCGGCCGGCGGTTGCGGCGCACCCGCTCCTCCCGCGCTAGCGCTGGCCCGCGTGAGCGGGCCAAAAACTCGGCCGCAAGGTCGATCCACCGCTCTGCAGGAGCGCGCATAGTAAAAGATGCTGCGCATCATTTACTAGGTATTGCGCCTCATTCCCTGCTTTTCCATGCAGACCATAAAAAAGCATCAAGTTTGTCAACTTTGACAAATTACCGCAATTTATCTTGCTACATGCCACGCTTGTCGAGAATGGCCGGCAGAGTAGTGGTGATTTTCTGTCGGGCGAAGTCGCCAGATGTCAGCCCACCAGCTCATGCTGGACATCGCTCCATGACAAACTGGTCTGCAAAATCAGTATCTGACAACGGAAAGCATTCCTGATGCGGGAAGTTAATGATCTGATGGCGCTCCTTGTCGCCAGTGTCATGACCCGCGTCACGGGCTTGGACCGATCCGGTCAGGAAATGGTCGAAGCCCTCCATGCCAAAATGATGGCTGGCGACGTGACCGCGAAACACACGCTTCAGAACCCGTGGAACAGCTCGGTTCCGGCTTCGCGGCGCATGCCCGCCATCGAGACACGATTGGAGGAGTTGGGTGGCCAACTGCAAGAAGCCGGACCTGCTTTTTTGGCGCTGCTGCTGGAAATGCAGCGCCTCGAGAAGCAACGGCTTCATCAGCAGGACCGCGAGCAACAGTCGGTGCGCGGAGCAGTCGATATACAATCAGGATCGCTGGAAGCGGGATTCGAGCGCATCGTCCGTGTCCTTCAGGCTGAAGGCGTTACCAACCGGCACGGTAGCAGAGTCTCGGTGGCGACGCTGGCACGGTCAGCGCGTCTGATCCTGCGCCAGACGGAGGACCGCTGGTCCGATGAAGTTGTTTCGGTACGAGAATTGTCGCAGGCGAACGTTTTGCAGCGCGTTTGCGTGTTGCACGGCTGGAGTCTCCGCACCGGCGAGGTTCATGATTTCGACGGGTTGGGCGTGTTATGGCATCAAGACCCCGTGCACGGTACTTGGCGTACGGAGATCGCCCGAAATCCCAATTTCGATGCGAGCCGGTATCGTACGGCGTTGCCTGTCCCGGTGACGATCGATCCACCAGGTATTCCTCGGGATTGGACGCCGGAGAGTATGGTAGAGATGCATCCCGTCATTTGGGACGCACTTCCGCCGGACAAATATTATCGGTCATTCGTTCGTGAGCTGGAGGACGGAGAAAATCTCGCGTTCAATTGGACAGACGATTGGTCCGGGAACCCGGAACCGATGCCACGTCACGCCACCCTGGAGGCGATGCTCCGGTGGGACGAACGGTTCGCGGGCGATTATCGGCGGGCGGAGATGCGTTTCCGCGTGCTAGACGGGTATCGCGCGGAATTGGGGGACGTGACGCTTGAGGAACTTGCGCAATCCCCCAAGGAAAAAGCCAGAGAGTTGCTCGATTTTGCTTTTCCGGTGGGCAGGACCGTGCTTTTCGATGTCGTCAAATGGGATGCTTGGCGGCCTTGGGGCATTTTATTAAAAACATTGAAAGTTTTTTTGGAATGTCATCCCGACGATCAGGGTGCGCGTGGCAGCCTTGTTTTCGCTTGGGCATATTTCCTGAAGGGCCGTTTGGCTCAATCCGACGACGACCTTCCCGCCTTCGTGCGCGAGGCGCTGTTCGACTGGATGATGCTGCCCGTCACTTCTACGCTGACCCCGGCCGTGCGTATTCTCGTTCCACGCGATACGCTTACGATAGATGGCGGGCGAAGGCTGGAGGAGAGCGACGAGGATTAGGTCACGATCCGGCCGTCAGGCTTGTTTTGGAACACTGACTCGCCACAGCGAGGCCTGCAAATAATTCGATTGTAACATTTAGTAGCTGTTATCGCGTTCGACGATCGTTAGGTGGGTGTTCGGGAATGCCGATCCAACGAAGCGGATACTCGTTTGCAAAAAGAGCCGGTCAACGGAAATCGAATCAAGTACTGGCTGGTCCTGCTGATCGGCTTGGACGTGAGGTGGGGGCTCGCGCGCACATAGCACTGCCGTGCCGCGGTTTAGTCCGAGCGAGCGGACACGGCAGGTAGCTTGGCGATCAACCCTTTCTTCGTGATGCACATCCCACCGACGACCCGGTCCGCGAACGCTCTTCCAGCGGCAACAGGCCGAGGGAGGCGGGCGTGAGATGGGCAGTGACGTTCGGCGTCGCTTCGCACATCAGCGCGAGCCGCTTTTCCAGGATCGCGGCGCCCCCTTTGGCGAACCATGCCTTGCTATAACTGCGCGGGCCCGTGCCCTTGCGCGCATGGCCCATGATGTCGTCGACGTGGATCTGCTTGGCTTGTGAATCCTCAAGCGCGCTGCCCCCTGAGGTGCGCATGGAGTGGAGATCGGCCCGCTTGCCCGACGCGGTGCGGAGGAGCGGTGTGATCCTGTCGACGTGGTCGAGCAGATAGCGGCCGCACGTCGCGTAGAACCGGACGCCGCCACGCTTCGCCAGATCCCCGCGATACAGTTCGGGAAACAGCATTTTATGCCCTTCGCTCTCGATCGCCTCCACATACTCCTCGAAGCCGAGGCGCAGCAGTTCCGGGTGCAGCGGGATGACGCGATAGCGCGAGGGGCGCTTGAGCCCTGCCGCCGTGACGCCGTCCTTGCTCTTCGTCATGTTCGCCTTGACGAGAAGGAAGGGGGTGCTGACGTCGAACACGACCTCTTCGCACTCCAGACCGCACGCCTCTTCGCGGCTCATGAAGGTATAGGCGAGCAGCAGCGGTACCCAGTAAGCGGCATCCTGCCAGACAACACCCTGCGGATCGGCCTTCAGCCGCCGCTTGCATCCGCCGCCGCCGGTGTAGATCGGACTGGAGAAGGCGCAGACCAGCTGCTCTTCCATCCACGGCATTCTATCGGGATCGCCGGGATTTTCCGGGATCGACGCGGCGTAGGCGAGGAAGTCGACGATCAAGTCCTTGCCGTACCTCGACCGCCAGGATGTCTTGGCCAGCTCTCGCGAAAAGCGCGCCATGATCGTCAGGTCGCGATTGTAGGTGCGGTCGCTGCGTGGCGTCTTAACCTTCATCGCTTTGATGTCCGCTAGGACCTCGTCGAGCGGGCGGGACATGGCCCCCTCTGCGAAGGTTCCCCACCGAAACTCCACCGGCAGCTTTCGCAAGGTCTGTGCAAAATGCTGAGCGTCAGCTGGGCCATAGTCGCACAGTCGCTTGTCGCCGGTGATCCACACGAAACCATGGATGACACGCCGGCGCTGGTCCATGTCCGCATTCCAGCTGCCCGATCCGCGAATCAGTGCGATGGTGGGCTCGATTACCTCGCTGAACCTTCGGGTGTCCGGGATTAGGAACAGTGAGCCGGCGGGTGCGTGCGAGTCGCCGCTACCGGTTGCCGCGCCATTCGTATCAGCCGTGCCGACTGCCGCTGCCCGGCGGATCGCTGCGACCACATCGTCGTCGAGCAACGCCGCGAACGGATCGCCCTGTCGAATGGCAAGCGGATGGCCCGCGAAGTTCGCGCGCGCCTGAGCCTCCGCCCGGGCGAGGAGAAGCTGGACTCGCGCATCGCCGATCGTCCGGTCGGTCACCGGCGCCGATAGCTGGTGCAGCACACACTCGGCATCTCGCCGGGCACTTCGATGCGGAGCGAGCGATTTTAGCATGAGCACGACCGCGGCGCGGTCCTTCGCCGAGAAGCCATCGGTCAGCTCGTCGATCAGGTCGGATGGCACGCTATCGGCATCGACAGGCAGGCGGGCGGCAATCCGGTAGGTCGCCTCAAGGACGCGGAGCGGTCGACGGTCGAGCCCCGCCGTCATGTCACCGTCGAGCCGGGAGGCCATCGCCAGCCCCAGTTCCTCGTCTAGGGCCACCCGGAACACGCTCTCCAACTCGCCCGCTTTCAGAAAGCCGCGACCGGCACGATCGAACATCTGCATCGTCAACACCTCCCATTTTACCGATAGCCGGGTGGCGAGACGACGTGCCTCGACCGGATCTGCGGTGGTCAAAGGGACCGTTATAGGACGGTTGACGATTTTCCGCAGGTACAACCTGCGGCGATAGTGATAGCGCGCGCCGCGCCGCCACAGATAGGAAATCGAGGCCACATCCACGTCTCGCCCGGACGCCGGCGCGGACCTCTCATGCGGGCGGACGCTACCATCGTGTGCACAGCTTGGTGCACAATCCGGTGTCCCGCGAGGCGCGGCCGGACGCCGGAATGGCGGATTTATGTGGGTTCAGCGCGAATGTGGAGCGGGTGAAGGGAATCGAACCCTCGTCGTAAGCTTGGGAAGCTTCTGCTCTACCATTGAGCTACACCCGCGTGGCGCTCCCGTTGCCATGAGGCAACCGAGACGTCAACGCGATTCGGCGTGGTAGCCCAGCACGAAGGCGATCACAGTCGCCGCCGGCATCTCGCACGGCCGCAGCGCGACGCGCCCGCCGGCGAGGCGGTAGAGGTTGAAGCTTATTCGCAACGTGCCGCCGAGTTCCTCGCCGTACAGCCACAGGCGCCGTCGGTCGGCGCTCTCGGCGAGTGTGACGCCCCAGCGCCGCCCGTCGTACGTGCCCTCGCCGTGACCCGGCGGCCAGTCCTCGAGCGTGGCAAGGAAGGCCGCCGGGGGCATCTCATCAGTCGAGATCGCCATTGCCATGACCATGGCCGACCGTCACCTTCGCGCCGGTGTCCGCGCCGCGACCGGTGCCGGTTTCCCACCAGTAAGGCAGGCGCTTGCGGTTGCCGGTCGCGACTTCGTTGAGGGTGGCGGCGTCGTAGAGCCGGCCGCCGAGCATCACGCGATTGATCCTGTCGCTGTTGCGGATGTCGGCGGACGGATCGGCGTCGAGCACGACCAGATCGGCGAGCTTGCCGGGTTCCAGCGAGCCGACGTCCTTCTGATAGCCCAGCGAGGTCGCCGAGGCGATCGTGCCGGCGCGCAGCGCCTCGATCGGGGTCATCCCGCCACGCACGAAGCTCCACAGCTCCCAATGCGCGCCGAGCCCGGGTTGCTGGCCGTGTGCGCCGATTGCGACATGCACGCCCTTGTCGGCAAGCTTCTTGGCCTCGCGCGCTGTGGCGCCGTCGACATAATCCTGCTCGGGCGCGATCGGACGGCGCGCGTTCTGCGCGGCGAGCAAGGCGGGCGGGGCATGTCGGGTGAGCAGCGGGTGCCGCCACACGTCGCTGTGCGCGCGCCAATACGGGTCGCCCGCCAGCCCACCGTAAGCGACGACCAACGTCGGGGTGTAGCCGACCGTCGTCTGCGCCCACAGGCTGAGCACGTCATTGTAGAAATGCTCGAGCGGGACATTGTGCTCGAGCGTCGAATTGCCGTCCTGCACCAGCGACATGTCGAGCGTGTAGAGCGAGCCGCCCTCCGGCACGACTTCCATCGCCTCGGCCTGCGCGGCGGCGACTACCATCTGGCGCTGTTCGCGGCGCGGCTGGTTGTAGTTCTTGACGCTGTGCGCGCCCTGCGCCTTCAGCCTGCGGACGATCGACAGCGCATCGTCGTAGCTGTCGATCTGCGCATAGACGTCAGGGCTTTTCGCGCCATAGATCACCTCGCCAGTCGAGAAGGTGCGCGGCGCAAGCACCAGCCCGGCGGCCTGCATCTCGGCGGCGGGGAAGATCTCCGCCGAGCGCGACGACGGATCGTGGACGGTGGTGGTGCCGAGCGCGAGATTGGCCATCGCCGACCAGTTCTGCTGCGGGACCAACTCGTCGTCGCCTTGCGGCCCGTGCGCATGCGCGTCGACGAAGCCGGGGATGATCGTCTTGCCGGTGACGTCGACGGACGTCGCGCCCGCCGGGATCTGGACCGAGGCGCGCGGGCCCACCGCGACGATGCGGTCGCCGCGGATCAGCACCGTGGCGTTATCGATGATACCGCCATCGGCGCCGGCCATCGTCACGACGCGCGCGCCGGTGAGCGCGACGGTCGCAGTCGGCTTTGCGGCGGCGACGTCCATCGACAGCGACACGCCGGTGCGCGGCGCGGCGAATTTGGCGGCGTCCTCGTCGGCCGGCGCGGTGCGGAACAGCGCGGCGGTGTCGGCGGAATAGAGCGTCGGGCCGGTGCTCCAGTGGATGCGCTTGCCGTTGTCGGACCAGTTGATGAAGTCCGCCCCGTCCGCGCTGACCCGCGTCACCGGCAGCGCGCCCGACTTGGTGTCGACCTCGACTGCCTGCGTGCCGGGCATCAGCGGCATGACGAAGGCTTCGTAATTCTGGCGGAACGCGACGTAATCGCCGGCCGGCGAAATCTGGAAGTCGTTGACCAGCTCGCCCGCGGCATGGACGCGGCGGTTCTCGCCCGACAGATCGGTGCTGACCAGCTGGCGCTTGTTGGCTTCGTTGACGATCAGGAAGACGCGGTCACTGGCGGTGCCGAATTGTGGCGCGGCGGCGTCTTTCGCGACGCGGACCGGCGCGCCGCCGCTCGCGGCAACGCGGTAGACGCCGGTGCCGGGGTTGCCACGCGGGGCGGTCAGCTCGCCGCCCTCACCCTGTTCGAAGACGATCGTCTTGCCGTCGGGCGAGAAGCGCGGCCGGCGGTAATGGCCCGCAATTGTCGTCACCGCCTTCGCGGCGCCGCCGCTCGCCGCGACGGTGCGGATCTGCCCGAGCCCGGCGTCGGTCCAGCCGGTGAAGACAATCGTGCGCCCGTCACGCGACCAGCTTGGCCACAGCTCCATCTCGTCGGTGGCGCGTGTCAGTCGCTTCGGCGCGCCGCCGGCGAGCGGCTTGATCCAGAGCTTGCCGAGCGTCTCGAACACCACCTGTTTGCCGTCGGGTGAGACGGTCGCCCAGCGTGTCGCCCTGGTCATGAAGCGGGCGGGGGCGACCTCGACCTGCGGGTGCGCGGCCTCGGCGATCACGCGCGTGTCGTCGACGCGGAACGGGATCACGCCCGCAGTGCCGCCGTCGATGCCGACGCGGCGCAGCTTGCCGCCCGACCAGAAGACGATCGCCTTGTCGTCGGGGGTCCAGCTCATGTTCGGATAGACGCCGGTGACCGCCCACGTCTCCTGCACGTCGCGGTCGAGCGGGCCGTAGACGATCCGCTCGTCACCGCTGGCGAGATCCTTGACCCACAATTTCGTGACATTGTCGTCGCGACGGACGAACGCGATCATCTTGCCATTGCGCGACGGGGTCGGGCGCACCGAGCCGCCGACGCCGCTGACCGCAGTCGTCACCTCGCCGGTGTCGATGTCATAGCGCTCGATGTCGAACAGGTCGGTGCGCGAATTCTGCGCATATTCGAAGATCGGTCCCGACGAGACGTTGCGGGTGTAATAAATGCTTTTGCCATCCGGGGCGTAGATCGGTTCGCCCAATTCCTTTTGCAGCACCTCGCTGGCGCGCTTGACCAGCTGCACCCCGCCGCCGCCCGAGACATGGTAGAGCCACACCTCGCCGGTGCCGAGCGAGCGGCCGGTGGTGAAATGCTTCTTGGCGGCAATGAAGCGCCCGTCCGGGCTCCACGTCGGCTGGTTGAGCAGGCGGAAATCCTCCTTGGTCACCTGCCGCTTGTCGCTGCCGTCGACGTTCATCACCCAGATGTTGTCGCCACCGCCGCGGTCGGAGGTGAAGGCGATCCGGCGGCCATCGGGCGAGAAGCGCGGCTGATGCTCGAACGCCAGCCCCTCGGCGATGCGCGTCGGCGTGCCGCCCGCGATCGGCATCGTGTAGATGTCGCCGAGCAGGTCGAAGGCGATCGTCCGCCCGTCCGGCGACACGTCGACGTTCATCCAGCTGCCTTCGTCCGTCGTGATCCGCACCTGCTTCGTGCGTAGCCCACGCGGTGCGTTGACGTCCCATTTGGCGGATTTGGCGTCCTTCGCGCCGGCGGCGGCGGTGGCCGGTGCGGGCGGCGGCAGGGTTCCGGCGGGATCGGGTGTCGGTGCGGTCGCCTCATTCTCGGGCACCTGGGTCTGTTCGACCGGCTTTTCCTGTGCGGCGAGCGGCGCGGCGAGCAGGCACAAGGCGATGGCGGTCATGGCGCGAAAGGTCACGTTAAGAGATTTCCCCTGATTGCACCGCCATCGTGCCGCGATCCGGACGGCACGTCACGCGCCAAATCGCGGCGAGTGCGGCCATGATGCGAAAGTGGCCGGTCCAATAAAATGGATCAGCGCTAGCGTCGTCAAACCATGTCTAGGATGCGATCGGACTTTGCGGGAATATTGTGTGCCTGAACGCTTGCCCCTACATCGTTTTGAGGAATTTGTCGCGCTGTCCGAAGAGGATCGGCAGCGGGTAAATGCATTGGGGGATGCGTCGACGCCCTTGCCGCGCCATGCCGTGTTGCGCCGCGAGGGCGAGGTGCCGCGCCATGTCTATCTGTTGCTGAGCGGCTGGGTCGGAGCGTCGGTGCTGCTGCCTGGCGGGGAGCGGCAAATCGTCAAGTTCCACCTTCCCGGCGATCTGCTGGGCACGCCGAGCATGTGCCTCGCGCAAGCCGCCGATACCCTGACCGCGCTGACGGCGGTGACAATCAGCCGCGTGCCACTGGCGGCGTTCGGCGCGCTGTTCGCATCCTCGCCGCGCTTCGCTGCCGCGATGTTGCTGAGCGTGCAGCGCGAGCGCGTCGCGCTGATGGATCGGCTCGCTGCTATCGGGCGCACTCCGGCGATCGCACGGGTCGCGGCGTTGCTGCTGGATGTCCAAGAGCGGTTGCGCCCGCTGGGCGCGGTGAGCGAGGACGGCTTCGACATGCCGCTGACGCAGGAGCAGATCGGCGACCATCTGGGCCTGACCGCCGTGCACGTTAACCGCGTCTTCCGGCAGATGGCCGAAGCCGGTCTCGTCTCGCGCGACCGGCACCGGATCTCGCTGCTCGATGCAGGACGCTTGCGATCGATGTCGGCACGGCAACAACGTGTCATGACGCGCGACGTGGGATGGCTGCTGAACGACGGGGGCGGCTGACGCGCTGTAGTTAACCGCTTCTTCGTCAACCTCGTCTAACGGGCTGCCATCGGTCGGAACGATGGGACGAGCACAGGCGTGGCGATTTTCTACGATGCCAGCGGGCGACGCGCCCGGCGGGTGCGTGTGGCGTTGGGCGTCGCGATGGGCGTACCGCTGCTGCTCGCCGCCTTGCTGATCGCGGCCGTGGTGCGCCCCCTCGCAGCCGTCGCGCCACGCTTTCAGATGCCCGACGCTCCTCATGCTGCAACGGCGGTGCCGGCGCGCGACGTGCCGGGCGGGGCGTGGTTGCCCGCGAAGAACGGCGCTGCACTGACCGGCGGGACGATGGGCTTCTACATGCCCTGGGATGCGCCGTCGCGGCAATCGCTGGCGGCGCATGTCGGCGAGCTGGAGTGGCTGGTGCCAGGGCTCGCGACCGTCACCGGCGCAAATCACCGTTTCATCGCCGAGGACGATCCGTACATGCGGCAGGTGCTGGCGCACGCGAGGCGTCGCCCGCGCGTGCTGCCGATGGTGCAGAATGCCGCGGCGGACGGAAGCTGGGATGGTTCGGGCACCGCCGCATTGCTCGCCGATCGCGCCGCGCGCGCACGGCTCGCGGACCAGATCGTCGCCTTGGTCACGCGTGAGCGCGGCGCGGGCGTGATGCTCGATCTCGAGAGCCTGCCGGCAAGCGCGCATCGTGACTATCGCGTGTTCCTCGGTGAATTGCGGACGCGCTTTGCGCCGCGTGGCTGGACGGTGGCGCTGGCGACGCCGGTCGCCGATCCCGATTGGGACCTGCGCGCTTATGCCGCGGTTGCCGATCGGCTGGTGCTGATGGCCTATGACGAACATTGGATGGGCGGCGCGGCGGGGCCGATCGCGTCGCAACCGTGGTTCGCGCGCGTGGTGGCACAGGCGGTAGCACAGGCCGGTGCGGACAAGGCGATCGTCGCGATCGGCAGCTATGCCTATGACTGGCAGGGACGCACGACCGTCCCGCTCGCGATCTCCGACGCGCTGGCGCTGGCCGCGCAGGCCGGGGTGACGCCGCAGTTCGACGTCGCGAGCGGCAACAGCCACTTCGCCTATAATCGGGACGGCCGGCATCACGAGGTCTGGATGCTCGACGCGCCGAGCGCCACCAACCAAATGGCGGTGGTGCGGCGCACCGGTGCGGCCGGCGTCGCCTTGTGGCGGCTGGGCAGTGAGGATTCGTCGGTGTGGCGCGCATTGTCCGGCTCCAGGCGACCTGATCTGCGCACGGTGCCGGCCCCGGCCGGGATCGCGGTGCGCGGGAAGGGTGAGATCATGCGCATTACCGCGGAGGCGACACCGGGCACGCGCGACGTGACGTGGCGTGACGGGCTGATCCGTGCCGCGCGCTTCGTACAATTGCCGCAGCCCGATATCGTCGAGCGCACCGGCGCGCACCGCCGCCAGATCGCGCTGACCTTCGACGACGGGCCGGATCCGGCGTGGACGCCACGGATCCTCGACATACTGGCGCGCGAACACGCGCCTGCGACTTTTTTCGTCACCGGCACCAATGCGCTGGGGCAGGGCGCGCTGCTGCGGCGGATCGTCGCGCAGGGCGGCGAGCTGGGCAACCACTCTACCTCGCACGCCGATCTGTCGCGCCGGTCGGAGGACGCCATCGCACTGGAACTGAAGGCGACCGAGCGGATCGTCGAGGCGTACACCGGGCGCGCGATGACGTTGTTCCGTCCGCCATTCCTCGGCGACGCCGATCCTGACCGGCGTGACGAGCTGCATGCGACCCGGGTCGCCGCGCGGCTGGGATATCTGACGGTCGGGCTCAACGTCGACCCGCTCGACTGGCAGGGGCCGCGCGCCGAGCTGATCGCCGAGCGAGTGATCGCGCAGGTCGCGGCGGGCACCGCCGAGCGTCCGGCCCAGGTCGTGCTGCTCCATGATTCGGGCGGCGACCGGACGCAGACGCTTCGCGCGCTGCCGCTCATCATCCACGGATTGCGAGCGCGTGGGTATGACTTCGTTCCCGTCTCGACGCTCGCGCGGCTTTCGACGGCAGCGGTGATGCCGCAGCTGCGCGGCTCGGCGGCGGCAGATGCGGCGGGGACGCGCGGGCTGTTCGACGGGCTGGCGTGGCTGCGCGATGCCGGGGCGGTGCTGTTCGCGACGGTGATCGCGATCGGCATGATGCGCGCGGTGGCGCTGACCGGGCTCGCGCTCTGGCGGCGGCGGCGCGAGGCGGCGCCGGACAATGCACCGCATCTGGTGCCGACGTTCGTTTCGGTGCTGATCCCCGCCTTCAACGAGGCGCGCGTGATCGAGGCGTCGGTGCGGCGCATCCTTGCCAGTACCGGACCGCGCATCGAGGTGATCGTGATCGACGACGGCTCGACCGACGGCACCAGCGCAGTCGTGCAGGCGGCGTTCGGGATCGACCCGCGCGTCCGGCTGCTGACGCTGACGAACGGCGGCAAGGCGCGTGCGCTCAATACCGCGCTGGCACAGGCGCGCGGCGATGTGGTGATCGCGCTCGACGCCGATACGCAGTTCGAACCCGACACGATCGCGAAGCTGACGCGCTGGTTCGCCGACCCACTGATCGGCGCGGTGGCGGGGAATGCCAAGGTCGGCAACCGGACCAACCTCATCACGCGTTGGCAGGCGCTGGAATATGTCACCGCGCAGAATCTGGAGCGGCGCGCGTTGCTGGCGCTCGGCGCGGTGACGGTGGTACCGGGCGCGGTCGGCGCATGGCGGCGCACCGCGCTCGATGCGGTCGGTGGATATCCCGAGGACACGCTGGCCGAGGACCAGGATCTGACGATCGCGGTGCAGCGCGCCGGGTGGCGCGTGGCGTGCGACAACGAGGCGATCGCCTGGACCGAGGCGCCGGAGACGGTGCGTGCGCTGTTCAAGCAACGCTTCCGCTGGGCATTCGGGACGCTGCAATGCCTGTGGAAGCACCGCGGCGCGCTGGGGCAGCGCGGCGGGCTGGGGCGCGTCGGCTTGCCGCAGGCGTTGGTGTTCCAGTTCCTGTTCACGCTGGCGGCACCGTTGATCGACATCGCGCTGTTGCTCGGCATCGGAGGCACGATGTGGCGCGTCCATGATCGCGGCTGGGACGCGGCGGGCGGTGACGCGCTGACCGTGGTCGCGTTCTGGGCGGCGTTCGCGGCGGTCGACCTGGCGTGCGGGTGGATCGCCTACCGGCTCGACGGACGCGAGGCGCGTTTCCCGGGTATCCGCTTGTTGATGCAGCGGTTTGGGTATCGGCAGTTGTTGTATGCGGTGGTGTTGCGGGCGCTGTACGTCGCCGCGACGGGGCCGAAGGTCGGATGGGGCAAGCTGGAGCGCACCGGCAGCGTTGCGGTGAACGAAGCGGGCGCGCCGCCGGAACCGCTGCGCGCGGCGGCGTGACCTCAACCGCGGATGTTGCGAATGTTGAGACGCTGGCGGGGTGAACGTTGAGGATGGACGGCGGCATCATTACGGCGTGATGCCGGATGTGGGACGGTGTAGGACAGGGTTTCGCCGGGCTGGCGCGGGCGGCAAAATGCGGTAGCGTGCCTTACCTGATGTTGCCGGAGCGTGCCCTCATGTCGTTGTTATCTGCCCTGTTCGTCCTCGCCGCCGCTGCGCAGGGCGAGCATGTCGCGATTCAGGCGTCGGATATCGATCGCAGCGCGACCTTCTATCACGAGGCGTTCGGGCTGCAGCTCATCAAGCAGCCGCTGCCCAACCGGCGCTGGATTGATCTCGGCAACGGTTTCGCGATGCACATCCTCGACGGACGGACCGCGCCCAAGCCGTCGAACATCGCCGAGCATGTCGCGATCCATGTCGACGATCTGGCGAGCGTGACCGCGTGGCTCGACGCGCACAAGCGGCCGTGGACCGATCTGGCGGGCAAGCCGCGGACGATGCAGACCCGCTTCGACGGCGTGCGGCAGATCTACACGCAGGACCCGGATGGCTATTGGCTGGAAGTCAGCGACAGCCGTGGGGTGGCGGCGAAGTAGCGCTGACCGATTGCCCCTCTACTTGCGTCACCTCGACGAGGCCGGGTCAAGCTTCGGAACGATCGTGACGACGTGGAACGCCCTGTTACCAAGGCCTTCCCAACTGGGCCCCGGCCTTCGCCGGGGTGACAGCTACGTTAGTCGACGATTGCGTGCGGGACGAAGCGGGCTAGGTCACGGGTGATCGGGCCGTCGTCTTCGCGGATCGACAGCGCGACCGGCTCGTCGCCGACGATCCATGATCCGATCACCGCATGTTGGCCGTCGAAGACCGGGAGTGGGCTGAGCGCCTGAATGATATGGCCTTCCTCGCCGTAGCCGCCTTCAGGGCCGTGGTCTTCGGACGGGCCGTCGTGGAGCTCGATGTCCCAGCCTTCGCGTGAAAACAGCGGCTTGCGGACGAAGCGGTCGCCGATTTTCGCGACGCCTGCCGCATCGTCGGCGAAGGCGGCGGGGAGGAGGTTGGGATGGCCACGGTGGCGCTCCCAGAGCAGCGGGAGCATCCCCTTGTTCGACAGGATCGCCTTCCAAGCCGGTTCGAGGAACATGGTCTTCGTCGCGGGCAGGTGCGCAGCGTACGGCTCGCGCAGCATGTCCTCCCATGGGTAGAGCTTGAAAAGCGCTGCGATCAGAACGCTTTCCTCGTCGACGAACTGGCCGTCGCGGTCGACGCCGATCCGGTCGATCGCGACGAACGCCGGATCGAGCCCGGCCTGACGCGCGGTATCCTCGAGATAGCGGACGGTCTGCCGGTCTTCCTCGTGATCGGCGACGCTCGCGAAATGCAAGGTACTTCCGGGGGTTAGCAGCGCGCCGAAGCGAGCGACCAGCGCGTCGTGGAGGCGGTTGTACTGGTCGGCGTCGGCGGGGAGGGTGCCGTCGGCGATGCGGTCTTCGAGCCATTGCCACTGGAACAGCGCGGTCTCGTAGATGCTCGTCGGGGTGTCGGCGTTATATTCCAGCAGCTTGGCCGGGCCGGTGCCATCATAGGCGAAGTCGAAGCGGCCGTAGAGCGAGGGCGCGTTCGCCTTCCACGACGCCGCGACCACGTCGCGCATCGCCTCGGGGATCGCCAGCCGGTGCATCAGGGTATCGCTTCCGACCACCTCGGTGACCAGATCGAGGCAAAAATAATGCAGCTCTGCGCTCGGCGTCTCTATTCCCGCCTCGATTTCGTCGAGCGAGAAGCGGTAATAAGCGCGTTCGTCCCAGTAACGCTGACCATCCATGTGATGGAAGGTGAAGCCCATCGCGCGGGCGGTGTCCTCCCACCCGGCGCGCTCACCCGTGACGATGCGTTCCACCGACGATCAGCCGCCGGATTTGTCGTCGAGGCGTTTCGCCTCGCCGCCGTCGCGCGGGGCGGACAGGCGGGCGAGGATGTCGTCGGCGCTCGACGCGCCCGGCAACAGCCCGGCGCGCTCCAGCTTGGCGTCGAGGTCGGCGCCGGTGCGCATGTCCTCCAGCTCGGCCGAGGCGCGGAACTTCTCCTCGCGCACCGCCTGCCGCTCCTTGAGCCGCGCGAGGCTGTCAGCGGCCGAGCCGAGCTGCGATTGCGCGCCATGCGTGTTGCTGGCGATCTGCGCCTGCGCCTGCTGGACGCTTTCGTTGGCGCGGACGACGTCGACCTCGCGGCGCAGCGCCTCGATCTTGCCGTCGCCCTGCTTGATGATCCCGCGCATCCGGTCTTCGGCGGTGCGCATGTCGGCGACCTGCGGGTTCTTGGCGTTCAACTCGCGCTCGATCTGCGCGAGCCGCTCGGCGACTTCGCGCGCGAGGTCCATGTCGCCGCGACCCATCGCGGCGCGCGCCGACGCCTCGTACTTGTCGCGCTGCGCCGAGAGCTGCTCGATGTCCTTCTCGATCAGCCGACGCTTGGCGGTGACGGTAGCGAGATCGTCGCGCGCCTTGGCCTGCGCGGTCCCGGCATCGCGGAGCTGCTGGTCGAGGATCGTCAGCGCACGCGCGTCGACCACCGACTGGCCCGCCTCGTGCGCGGTGCCGCGGATCAGCGTGACGAATTGCTTCCACATCGACATGGTATCGTAGTTCCTCAGGCGGCGGCGAAGGCGTGGCGCAGGTCGGCGGCGGCGTCGAGCGCATTGTGCGCCAGCACGCGCAGCTCGATCAGGATCGTGCGCAGCGTCGACTCGATCGAAAGCTCGCCGATCAGCTCGTAATATTCACGCCCGTCGACCTCGGTGATCGCGAAATTGGACAGCGGGACCAGCTTCTGCGCCTTGAGCAGAAAGTGGTTGAAGGCGGCGGGGTCGTCCATCTCGGCGACCGGCCACAGCAGCGTGGAGACGACGATCTGCTCGCCCGCGACGCTGAGGAACACCGCCAGGTCGCCGTGTTCGCGCATCGTGACGCGCAGCACGTCGCCGACGCGCTCGACGCTGACCTCCGCGGCATGATCGGCGGCACCCAGCGCCTCGGCCAGCCGCCCGATCGTCCACACCCGTGCCGTATCGTCCACGCTCTTCGTCCTATCGCTATGCTTGACACTCCAAGCATAAGCCCGCAGCCTTTGGCAAGGTGATTGGGCTGACGGGAATGCGCGCGACATGATCTTCGGCAGCCTGTTCGGCGGCGGACGCGACGCGGCGCGCAGCACGGTGGCGGTGGTGCGCGACGTGACGATCGGGCGGATGGTGCGGCTCGATGCGCTGGCGTGGCGGCGGCTGGCGGGCGGCACCTTCACGCTCGACCGCGACACGCTGGAGATCACCGCGCAGGGGATCATCAAGCTGGATGACGGCGGCGGGTACGTCCACCGTTTCTATACCGACGACGAACTGATGCTGCAGGCGGTCAGCCAGCAGCCCGACGGATCGGACGCCGACGACTTCACGCTGTTTCGCCCGTGGTCCTCGACCTATGCGACCGGCGGGTGGGACGATGCGGCGTTTCGCGACCGGCTGAGCCAGCCGGTGTGGAACGAGGCCGGGCTGCCGCCTTTCCGCCGCTTCTGGTACGATGGCGACGAGCGGGTGCAGCCGCCGGTGCAATTGTGGGAAGCGCTCTATTACGAGCGCGACGGCGATCCGGTGAAGCATATCCGTCAGCAATGTATGCTCTACGTCCGCGATCTGGCGCCGGAAGGGCAGGAGCTGCTGCTCGCGCTGTCGGCGCGACCGGAAGGGGGCGATACGACGCACGACATCATGATCGGACTGCCGCTGTCGCCGGCGGAGTTCAGTGCGTAGCCTCATCTGCCGTTCGCATCGAGCTTGTCGACGTGCGTGTCTCCGGTGTTCCGCGTGGCGCACGTGCTTCGACAGGCTCAGCACGAACGGGGTGGGGCGGACTTGCCGCGTCCTGCATCATGGCGGGGTAAGGGGATGAGGCCGGAGTCAGCCGTCATTGCGAGCGTAGCGAAGCAATCCAGTGTTGGACCAGGACGCCCTAGATTGCTTCGCTACGCTCGCAATGACGGTTTCGGGTGAGGCGGGCGGTCGTTAGACGATCGATCACGTAGAAAAGGGGAGCACGCATGTTCGACACGACCGCCTTTCTGTTCGGAGCCGGGCATTTCCTGATCGCCTTCGCGATCGCATGCCTGTTCCTCGCGATCTTCAAATGGCTGTATCAGGTCTCGACGCCCTATGACGAACGGCGGCTGGTCGCGGAGGGCAATATGGCCGCCGCGATCACCTTCGGCGGGGCGATCGTCGGGTTCGCGCTGCCGCTCGCCTCTGCGCTGGAGGTGACCGCCAACCCGCTGGAGTTCGTGGCATGGGGCGTGCTGGCCGGGGTGATCCAGGTGGTGGCGTCGCTGGTGGTGCGGCGGATCGTGATCCGCGATCTGGTGGCGCGGATCGAAACCGGCAATGTCGCGAGCGCGGTCTATATGGCGGCGACGTCGATCGCGATCGGGCTGCTCAACGCCGCCTGCATGAGCTATTGAGGCCGACGCGATGACCGATTCCTCTCCCCCCCGCCGCAAGCGTTCCGCCGCCGCCGGGCTGACCGCGGCCGGTGCGCTGGCGATGCTGTCGGGCTGCGACGGCACACCCGACCAGCAGCAGTTCGGCCCGCCCACCGAAGTGTCGGCGTTCAAGACCGTCGACGAATGCGTCGCCAGCGGCGCGTTCGCCAAGGTGACGTGCGAGAATGCCGCCAAGGAAGCCGCGAACACCGACGGAAAGGCCGCGCCGCGTTTCGACGAGAAGAGTCTGTGCGAGGACCAGTTCGGCTCCGGCCAGTGCCTGGCGCGCAACGAGGGCGGGCAAAGCTTTTTCGTGCCGCTGCTGACCGGGTTCATGATCGGGCGGCTGCTGAACGGCTCGGGCTATCGCTACAACGGCCTGTACCAGAACCGGCGCGACGGCAGCTGGTACACGCCGTCGGGCGCGTGGCTGTACGGCGGCGGCTATGGCGGGCGCGGGTACAATTATCAGGTCGGGTCGCGCGCGGTGACCGCGCCGATCACCACGCAGCGCATCCAGACGCGCAGCTCGGTGGTGTCGCGCGGCGGGTTCGGCGGGCGGGTCTCGGCTCGCTCCAGCGGTGGCTGGGGTGGCGGACGCTCGTTTGGCGGCTGAGGGCCGAGGGTGACGCAGCCGATCGGCGCGTGATGCGTTCGCGCTGAGGTCAAGCGAACAAAGGACAGGAATGACCCGGCTTTTCCACGTCAGCGACGTTCATTTCGGCGCGGAGGACCCGGATGCGGTCGCGTGGTTCCGCGACGTGGTGGCGGAAGAACGGCCCGATGCGGTCATCATGACCGGCGACCTGACGATGCGCGCGACCAAGCGCGAGTTCGATGACGGCGGCGCGTGGCTGAAGAGCCTCGGCGTGCCGGTGACGCTGGAGGTCGGCAATCACGACATCCCTTATTACTGGGACCCGCTGCGGCGGCTGTTCGCGCCCTATTCGCGCTATGCGGCGGTCGAGAAGATGATCGAGCGACCGCTGGAGATCGACGGGATCACGATCGTCCCGCTCAAGACCACCGCGCGCGCGCAATGGCGGTGGAACTGGTCGAAGGGGCGAGTGAGCCATGGCTCGCTGCGCCGCGCGCTGGCGCTGGTCGAGGCGGCGCCGCGCGGCAATCTGATCTTCGTCGCCGGGCACCATCCGCTGATCGACGGCGGGAGCCAGGGGACCGCGAAGACGAAGCGCGGCGATGTCGCGCTGGCGGCGCTGGCGGATGCCGGGGTCCATGCGGTGCTGTCGGGGCATGTCCACGACCCGTTCGACATGCCCTATGAGCGCAACGGCTGGCGATTGCGGATGATCGGCGCGGGGACGCTGTCGAAGCGGACGCGCAACTCGCCACCGGCGTTCAACGAGATCCGGGTCGAGGGCGATCGGTTCGAGACATTGGTGCGGACGATGTCGGCGCAGCCGGTGTATCCGATCAGCGAGACGACGGCGGCGGGGCGGTAGGGCACCGCCGTAGCCCTCTCCCCGGCGGGGAGAGGGCTTAACTCGATGGCTTTCGCGCGCCACAGCCCCTATCTCCCGTCCGTGCCCAAGAAACCCAGCCCCGGCCTGCCGACGCGCGAGCAGATCCTCGATTTCATCACCTCCTCCGCGACGCCCGCGGGCAAGCGCGAGATCGCGCGTGCCTTTGGGCTGACCGCGCAGCAGAAGATCGCGCTCAAGGCGCTGCTCAAGGACATGGGCGACGAGGGGCTGATCGACTCCGCACCCGGCCGCGCGTTCCACAAGATGGGCGGGCTGCCGAAGGTGACGGTGCTGCGGATCGTCGACGTCGATCAGGGCGGGAACGTCTGGGGCGTGCCCGAGCGCTGGGAGGCCGATGTGCCCACCCCGCGGATCCGCGTGCGCGACCGCAAGCATGGCGCTTTGGGAGTCGGCGAGCGGATCCTCGCGCGCACCGAGGAAACCGGCGGCGGCTGGACCGCGCATCCGATGAAGGTGCTCGCGCCCGCTTCCGAACAGGTGATCGGGGTGCTGCGGCGCGAGGGCGACCGGCTTTGGTTGCAGGGCGTCGAGAAGAAGGAGCGGCGCGAATATCCGGTGTCGGACGCCGGCGGCGCCGAGGCGGGCGATCTGGTCAGCGCCGAGATCGCCGGGCGGCCGCCGCGCGTGATGGCGAAGGTGGTGCAGCGGCTCGGCGATCCGTTCGCGCCACGCAGCTTCTCGCTGATCGCGATCCACAAGCACAATATCCCGGATGTCTTCGCGCAGGAGGCGCTCGACGCGGCGGAGACGGCGGCGCGGCAGCCGCTGGGCGAGGGGCGCGAGGACCTGACGCACTTGCCGATCGTGGCGATCGATCCGGCCGATGCGCGCGATCATGACGATGCGGTCTGGGCGACCCCCGACGACGATCTCGCCAACGACGGCGGGTGGAAGGCGATCGTCGCGATAGCCGATGTCAGCTTCTACGTGCGGCCGGGCAGCGCGATCGACCGCGAGGCGCGCGCGCGCGGCAATTCGGTCTATTTCCCCGATCGCGTCGTGCCGATGCTGCCCGAGATCCTGTCGGCGGATGTCTGCTCGCTGAAGGCGGGCGAGGATCGCGCGGCGCTGGCGTGCCATCTGAAAGTGACGAAGGCGGGGGCGCTCAAGAGCTGGCGGTTCACGCGCGCGGTGGTGCGGCTGGCGGCGAACATCGCCTATGAGGAGGCGCAGGCGGCGATCGACGGCGGCAGCGGCTTTGGATGGGACGATGCGCTGACCGAGAGGGCGCTGGTGCCGCTGTGGGACTGCTGGCGGGCGCTGGCCGCGGCGCGCGACAAGCGCGAGCCGCTCGACCTCGACCTGCCCGAGCGGCGGGTGGTGCTCGACGAGAAGGGGCGGATCATGTCGGTGGCGGCGCGCGAGCGGCTCGACGCGCACCGGCTGATCGAGGACTTCATGATCGCCGCCAATGTTGCCGCCGCCAAGGCGCTGGAGGCGAAGAAGGCGCCGGTGATGTACCGCGTCCACGAAGCGCCGGCGCGCGAGAAGCTGGTCGCGCTCAAGGATTATCTCGAGACGTTCGAGGTGCCGTTTGCGCTGGGGCAGGTCGTGAAGCCGGCGACCTTCAATCGCATCCTCGATCGCGTCGGCGACGTGCCGTTCCGCCCGGAGATCATGGAGCAGATCCTCCGCTCGCAGACGCAGGCTTATTACGCGCCCGCGAACCACGGGCATTTCGGGCTGTCGCTGGGAAGCTATGCGCATTTCACCTCGCCGATCCGCCGTTACGCCGACCTGATGGTGCATCGCGCTTTGGTGTCGGCTTACGGGCTGGGGCCGGGCGGGTTGAACGGCGACGAGGATTTCGAGCTGGCGGGCACGACGATCAGCAAGCTGGAGCGCCGCGCGATGGAGGCCGAGCGCGAGACGATCGACCGCTATGTCGCCGCGTTCCTGTCGGAGCGGGTCGGCGAGCTGGTCGAGGTGCGGATCACCGGCGTCACCAATTTCGGCTTCTTCGCGACGGTCGACGGGATCGGCGGTGACGGGCTGATGCCGGTCCGCGATCTGGGCGGCGAATATTTCCGCTTCGACGAGGCGGCACGACGGCTGGTCGGCGAGCAGAGCGGCGAGGAATATGCGCAGGGGCAGCGGCTGGAATTGCGGCTCGCCGAGGCCAATCCGGTGTCGGGGGCGCTGCGCTTCGAGCTGCCCGAGGGGCGCTATGGCGGCGCGCGGACCGAGCGCGCGCCGGCGAAGGGCATCAAGCCGCCGCGCGTGCTCAAGCGGCGCGGGCGGCCCGGCAACCTGCGTCATCAGAATCGCAAGAAGTAAGAAGGAGTTCGCATGTCCGGCACGATCATGGCGGCGCTGATCGCCAAGGCGCGCAACCGCGTCACCTGGCACTTCACCTCGGCGGGCGCGACGGCGAAGGAGACCGCAACGAAGTTCCCGACGCCGACGTCGCGGCTCGACCGGCGCGTGTTCGAGCGGATGTTGGCGTTCGGCGCGATCGAGAAGACGCCGGAAGGGCTGTACTGGCTCAACGAGGCACGGCTGTCGGATTACCGCAAGGAGTCGCTGGCGCGGGTGCTGGGGATCCTGGCGATCGCCGGATTCGCGGCGGCGGGTGCGATGGCGGTCGGCGGGTAGGCGCGTCGACGCTGGGAGCCCTGCGGCGCAAGTAGGTCCGTCAGCGCCAGCATTTCACATCATGGAGGATCGTCACTCCGGGCTTGCCCCGGGGTCTCGCTGTTGCCCGCACGTCGGGTGAAACGCGGGACCCCGATGCGAGACCGGGGTGACGGCTGTTGGACGATCGGCCGGGCGCTCTCTTGCGGCCGAACTCTTCGCCATGCCAGTCATCCACAATCTGTCCACAGCTTGCGAACGTTCGATCCACCGTCTGTCCACAGGTCAGCAAACCGCCTGTCCGCCGTTTGCCAACCGACTGTCCACCGAGTTATCCACAGGCACATAACCCGCTCACCAGTGGCGCGGGGCGCGTGCAGGCGCTAACCGGGCAGCCATGTCGCACCGTCCGAACCGCCTGTACCTTTCCTCCGACGCACTGGTCGCCAACTGGCGCGCGCTGGCGCGGTTGAGCGGGGCGGCGGCGTGCGGGGCGGCGGTGAAGGCCGATGGCTATGGGCTCGGCGCGCGCGCGGTGGTGTCGCGGCTGCTCGACGCCGGGTGCCGCGACCTGTTCGTCGCGACCTGGGCTGAGGCGGCGGCGATCGCCGACCTGATCGACGGCCGTGACGCGACGATCGCGGTGCTGCACGGGTTGCGCGAGGCGGACCTGCCGCTGCCCGACCTGCCCGGCGTCCGCCCGGTGCTGAGCACCGCGGCGCAGATCGCGCGCTGGCGGCTGATCGCGCCGGGGCAGCCGTGCGACGTGATGGTCGACACTGGCATGAACCGGCTGGGCATCGGCGAGGCCGAGGTCGCGGGCGGGCTGCTCGATGGGCTGGCGATCGACACTCTCATGAGCCACCTCGCCTGCGCCGACGAGCCGGCCCATGCGCTCAACGAGACGCAGCGCGCGCGCTTCGCGGCGCTGGCGGGGCGGACCGATGCCAAGCGGATGAGCCTCGCCAATTCCGCGGGGATCGCGCTGGGCGATGGCTATCATTTCGATCTGACGCGCCCCGGTTTGGCGCTGTATGGTGGGGTGCCGGTCGCGGCGCTGGCGGGATCGATCTGCCCGGTCGCGACGATCGCGGCGGAGGTGCTGCAATGCCGGACGGTGCGCGCGGGCGAGACGGTCGGCTATAATGCGACATGGCAGGCGGAGCGCGATCTACCGGTGGCGATCGTCAATCTCGGTTACGCCGACGGCTATCGCCGCGCGCTGTCGAGCCGTGGCTGCGCGTTCGCGGGCGATGCGCCGCTGCCGGTGATCGGGCGCGTGTCGATGGACCTGCTCGCGCTCGACGCCAGTGCTGCGGCGGTGTGCGAGGGCGACTGGGTACGGTTCGACGACGATCTGGTCCATGTCGCGGCCGCCAGCGGGGTCAGCCAATATGAGCTGCTGACCGGGCTGGGGCATCGGTTCGAGCGGGTGTGGTCGTAAGGAATTGCGCACGCGCGGTGCACGCCACATCCGTTCGTGCTGAGCCTGTCGTAGCACGCATCCCGTCGCGCACGTCCTTCGACAAGCTCAGGACGAACGGCAGGTTGTATGCCGACGTGCGGGAAAATGTCCGGCATCACCCCGCCATGCGCAGCCAGTCGGTGAGCGGATCATAGAGCAGCGCGCGCGCGCGGCCACCGACCATCATCCCGACATGCCCGGCGGCAAGGTCGCGGCGCGCGGCAAGACCGATCGCGGTGGCCGCGGGCGTGATGCGGTCGGTGAGTGACACGAACTCGATCGCGGGGCACGGCAAGGCGTGCGGGTCGACCATGTGGCCGCCGACCTGCCAATTGCCGCGCCCCGGCCGGTCTTTGGCGAGCAAGGTCTCGAACAGATCGGCCCCGGCGGCATAGGTGAGCGGGGCGCCGCCGTTCGCCCAATCCTCCAACTGCACGAAGTCAGCGGCGCGCTGCGGCGCCATCGTCGCGAAGGCGGCGTATTTGGCAATCGTGCGCGCCGGGTCGAGCTGCCAGAAAGCGGTCTGGAGCACTTCCATCGGCAGCACGCCCAGCGACTTTGCGCCCGGCGCAACCTGCGTCCATAGCGCGGCGAGCGCAGCGCGTGCCTCGTCGCCATAGCCGGCGAAGTGCCAGGGAGCGGCGATCGTTGCGACGCCGGCGACGCGGCCGGGGGCGGCGGCCGCGGCGGCGGCAAGCGCGAGTGTCCCGCCGAGGCAATAGCCGACGAGCAGCACCGGGCGGTCGAACCGCCTTAGCATCGGGAGCAGACGGTGCGTGACATGGCCGGCGAGGTCGAGCGTGGCATCCTGCGTGCGCGGCGTCCCCCAGTCGACCAGCCACGGGTGGAAGCCAGCCGCGGCGAGATGCGCGACGAGCGAGCGGCCGGGGGCGAGGTCGAGCACCCAGGGCGGGTTGATGAGCGATGGCACCAGTATCACCGGCACGCCGTCGCTGCCGCGCGCACCATCGCGCAGCCGTGCGGCACCGCTGCGATAGCGCACCGGTCGCATCCGCCGCCGTTTGCGCGGCGCGTCCTGAAAACGACGCAACCCGGCCAATGCTGCAACCGCCTGTTGCGGTGATGTTGCAGTTTCGCGGCGCAGCATGTCGAGGAAAAGCGGAAGCGGTCGCGGACCGTAACCAGCGTGTTGCAGCGCCACATTTTGTGCAATACCACGAACGGGTTCGGTCACGGGGATCTCGCGCGATGAAGAAGCAGCATGGTACCGACGGCGTGGTCGTCATCAAGAAGTACGCCAATCGCCGGCTCTACAATACCGAAAGCTCCTCCTACATCACGCTGGAACATCTCGCGGCGATGACGCGCGAAGGCCGTGAGTTCAAGGTCGTGGATGCCAAGACCGACGAGGACATCACCCACAACGTCCTCACCCAGATCATCATGGAGGCCGAAAGCCGCGGGCAGACGATGCTGCCGGTCAATTTTCTGCGCCAGTTGATCGCGCTGTACGGCGATTCGATGCAGGCGATGGTGCCGGATTATCTCGACGCCTCGATGGACAGCTTCCGGCGGAATCAGGCGCAGTTCAAGACCGCGGTCGAGGGGGCGTTCGCGGGTTCGCCCTTCGCCGAAATCGCCAAGCGCAATCTGGAGATGTTCGAGGCGGCGGCGCAGGCGTTCAAGCCGCCGGTGGCGCCGGCCCCCGCCGCGGCGGGAACCGGCAAGGACGGGGAGATCGCCGCGCTCAAGGCCGAGCTGGCGCAATTGCGCGACAAGGTCGACAAGCTGGGGGAATGAGCGGCGGGGTCCCCACTCACACCGTTCGTGCTTCGAAAGGCTCGGCACGAATGGTGTGGGCGGGGCTTTGCAGCAGGGCCGGGGCGACGCCGGCTTACTTCGGTTTCACGAACTTGAGCGTCATGCGATCGCTCTCGCCGATCGCGGCATATTTGGCGCGGTCGACGTCCTTCAGCGCATAGCTGGGCGGCAGCGTCCAGACGCCGCCCGGCCAGTCGGCGGTGTCCCTGGGATTGGCGTTGACCTCCGACCTGCCCGCCAGCCTGAACCCGGCGGCGGTCGCGAAGCCGATCACGCTGCTCGGCTTCATATAACCGCTCTTTTCCTCGGCGGCGGAGTCGCGCGCTTCGGGGAGGCGGTGCTCGACGACGCCGAGCGTGCCGCCGGGCTTGAGCATCCGGTACATCGCCGCAAACATCTGGCGCGCCTGATCCTCGCCGCCGAACCGCCAGTTGTGGACGTTGCGGAAGGTGAGCACGACATCGGCGCTGCCGTCGGGCACGGTCGGCTGACCGGCTTGCGCAGGGAGCGCGGCGAGCTGTACCTTGCCATAGGTCGCGGCGTCCTTGCCCTGCAGCGCGCGGACCGCGTTCAGCCCCTTCTCCCATGGCCCCGCGACATAATAGCGCCCGCGCGCGGCGGTGAGCGGGGCGAGGATCTCTGTGTACCAGCCGGCGCCCGGCCAGACCTCGACCACGGTGTCGGTTGGCTTTACCCCGAAAAATGCGAGTGTTTCGGCGGGGTGGCGATAGCGGTCGCGCGCGATATTGGCGGCGGTGCGCGTCGGCGCGGCGACCGCAGCGGCGATCGGCGCGCGCGCGCGCGGGGCGGCGGTGGCCATGGCGGGTAGCGCGAGCAGCAGGACGGGAGCGAGACGATGCATGGACGTAAACCTCTCCGCGATTGGATGCGCCGGAGGCTGACGCGGCGATGAGCGATGCGCAAGACCTGCTGTATGTCATTGCGGTCGCGGCGCTCTGTGTCGCGGTGCTTGCGGGGTGGCGCGAGCATCGGCGGCGGCGGCGCGCGGACCCCGATGCGGTGGGCTGGATCGACTGGACGTTGGTGCAGGTGATCGCGCTGATCGTGGCGGCGATTGCGGGGTGGGTTGCGCTAAAGGCCTGAACCGGCAGCGGGAACCACAGCTGGCGCACCGGGTTTGTGTTCGGATCGAAGGCTCTTGTCGCAGCGCTTGACGCGCAATTCTGCCCTTAGTGTCGGCAGGATGACGGTGCTGTGGCCTTCACCCGTCAGTGCAGGTGCAAGCATGAAGCCAGATATATGTACGATTGCGCCGAACGTCAGCGCCGATGACGGGGTCGTCACCGTGCTGTCGCGGTGCGGCGCAAGTTACAATCTGACCGCCGAGGCCGCGATGCGGCTGAGCGAGGAACTGGTCCGCAGCGCCGCGCGCGCGCGGGGGCAACAACGGATGAGCGAACCTAGAGCCGACGACCGGCTGCGCTAGTCAGGATTTCGTGAGCGGCAGGGGCGAGGGGCGCGGAGTGACCGTGGCGACGATGACGGTCGCGGCAGTGCGGCCGACATCGTCCTCTACCGTCACCCGCCAATGGCCTTCTTCCGCATATTGCGGGTGATCGGCGAGGTAGCGGCCCAGCCGCTGCACCGCCTGATTGCGGGCCGCCGACAGGTCGGTGCAGTCGATCGTGGTCCGTTCGGATTCGCGTCCGGCGAAGATGATGGTGAACTGCGGCATCACAACCCTTTTGTGTTTCCAGTATGACAACGATTGGAGCGGCAGGTCGATGCCGATGGCCGACGCTTTTGCGTCAGTAGAACTGCCGCAGCGTCAGCGATCGACGCGTGCCGTCGCAACCGTCGAGCGTGACGACGCGCCCGACCGCCCCCGCAGGCCATGCGGCCAGCGGACTGCGGGCATATGTCGGGCCGACGCGCGTTCCGTCGACCGCGCAGATCGTCTCGCCCTCCCGCCAGCCGCTCGCCGCCGCCGGGCTGCCACGCATCACATGCAGGACGCGCAGCCGCTCCCCGGACAGGGCGAGCAACAGCCCGCTGGTCGAGCGCAGCGTCGGCGCGTCGGTCTGCGGGGTGGCGCCGAGCAGCATGTGCCCCGCGGCGGGGTCGAGCAGCACGCGGTAGCGCTGGAGGAAACCCGAGCCGATCCGCCCGGCGGCCCCAATCGTGTCGGAGAAGCCGCCCGCCGGCTCGACGCGCACCTCCACATCGCGCGCGATCGCGTCGCCGATCCGTAATGCGGGGACGATCGCCATGTCGCTGACCACCGCGCCGGCGAGCCCGAACGAGACGGTGGTCGTCACCGGTCCGGCGGCGGCGCGCGCAGTCGCCCACGCGGCCGGGCCCAATGTGATCGCCGATCCGTCGCCGGTATCGACCACCATCGGCGCCAGCGTCGCGCCCCCCGCACCGATCGCGCTGACATAGACCATCCGCTCGGGCGCGATCGACAGCGGGGCGGCGGCGCCCGCGAACGGGCGGCTGCCGCTGCGCAGCAGGCGGAAGCGGCGCGCCTGATAGTCGATGTCGAGCGCATAGGGCGCGGTGAGGTCACGCCCGACGAGCAGGTCCACCGCCAAGGCGCTGCCGGTCGCGGCGGCGGGCAGGTCGGCGACCGCGAGGCTGCCGCCGCGCCGCGTCACCGCGCCGATCGCGATCGCGCGCGTCTCGACCCGGCCGATCGCGACGCTGCCACCGATCACGATCGCGCGGCCCTCGGCGCGGACCGGCAGCCGATACGCCTCGGCGAAGCGGCGCGCGAGCACCGAGTAGCTGACGCCGGTGTCGAGGATCGCGGTCACGGGGCGCCCGTCGACCGCCATGGTGAAGCGGATCTGGTTGCCGGGCGTCAGGTCGAACGGGATCCAGCGACCCTCGGCATCGGCGGCGAGCGTCGAGCGTCCGGCCCACGCCGCGCGGGGTTCGGGCAGCGGCGCGGCGGCGAGGGCGAGCGGCAGAAGTGACAGGATCGGCACGCGGATGGTGTAGCGGATCGTGTGGGCGTGTCACGGGTGGCTTAGCCGTGTGAGTCATCCCCGCGTCGGCGGGGATCCAGACGCGCAGATCTGTCGATAGAGGGGCGAGGTCAAAGGTTCTGGATTCCCGCCTTCGCGGGGCGACGGCCGCGTGCCCCGTTACAGGCACGCCTCCAGATACGCCTGATCGAAGCCGAACTGCTTGGCCTTGTCGATCGTGTACGGGCGCAGCCCCATCGAGCGATATTCGCCGATGATCTTCCCGTCGGCGCTCTCGTCGAGATATTCGAACTTGAACAATTCCTGCGTGACGATCACCGGGCCTTCCATCCCGATCACCTCGGTAACGTTGGTGACGCGGCGGCTGCCGTCGCGCAGGCGCTTGACCTGGATGATCATGTCGACGCTGTCGGCGATCTGGCGGCTGATCGCCTCCTTGGGCACCTTGATGTCCGACATCATCACCATGTTCTCCATGCGCGCCAGCGCCTCGCGCGGGGAGTTGGAGTGGAGCGTGCACATCGAGCCGTCGTGGCCGGTGTTCATTGCCGCGAGCATGTCGAAACACTCGCTGCCACGGATTTCGCCGAGGATGATGCGATCCGGACGCATACGCAGCGCGTTCTTGACGAGGTCGCGGATGCTGATCTCGCCCTGACCCTCGAGATTGGCGGGGCGGGTTTCGAGCGGCAGCCAGTGCGGCTGCTGCAGGCGCAATTCGGCGGCGTCCTCGATCGTCAGCACGCGCTCGCCCGGGTCGATCATCTTCGACAGCGCGTTGAGCATCGTCGTCTTGCCCGAGCCGGTGCCGCCCGAGATGACGATGTTGAAGCGCGACGCGCCCGCGACCTTCAGCGCGGTCGCCATCTTCGGGCTCATGCTGCCGAAGCCGGCCATCATGTCGAGCGTGATCGGCTTGGCGGAGAATTTGCGGATCGAGATGGCGGTGCCGCGCAGCGACAGCGGCGGCACGATCACGTTGACGCGGCTGCCGTCCTTCAGGCGTGCGTCGGCGAGCGGGGTGGTCTGGTCGACGCGCCGGCCGACCGAGTTGCAGATGCGCTGCGCAATCTGGAACAGATGCTCCTCGTCGCGGAACTGGATCTGCGCCATCTCCAGCTTGCCCTTGCGCTCGACAAAGGTCTGATCGGGGCCGTTGACCATGATGTCGCTGATCTCGGCGTCGGCAAGCAATTCCTCGAGCGGGCCGAGCCCGAGCAATTCGTCGACCAGCACCTTTTCGAGCGCGAATTGCTCGCGACGGTTGAGCGTCAGCTTCAGCTCGGCGAGCACCTCGCCGATGATCGGGCGAAATTCCTCGGCCAGCTCGTCCTTTCCGAGGGTCGCCGCCGCCTCCGGGTCGACGCGTTCCAGCAGGCGCGGAAGCACCTGCTCCTTGATCTTGTGGATCGACGCCTCGAAGCCTTCCATGCGGCTTGCGCCGGGCTCGCCGGTGGCGTTCTGTCGATCCGACAGCCGTTGCATCGCATCGACCTGCCCCGGCGGGGTCAGCGGATCGAGCACGGCCAGCGCGTCGAGCGGCGGTGCGGTTTCGACGGCCTGGTCGTCGCGCGCGCCAGTGCCGGGCTGGACGTGCATCGGACGCGCCACGCCGAACCCGCCGCGTACCCCCACGCCATTGCCACCATTACCCATGCCGCCGTTGCGGCGTCCGAACGCGTTCATCGACCCTGATCGTCCTCGAAGTGGCTCGGCAACGATCGCTACCGCGCAAGCCTTTCGATTTGGCTAACCAATCGCTGTCGCGCTCTGGTGGAGCAAGGTGCGGAAGGCAGTGCGACGTACCGGGCGGGGCAGCGAGACGTCGCTCGGCACCGCCGCCGCGCATGACACCAGCGCGGCCGCGCCCGCCCGCCACGCCGGATCGCCGCGCCGCAGCGTGGCGGCGGGGAAGGTGGCGTGCAGCCCGGCACCGTCTTCATCGAACGCGAACCGGCACCATCCCCGCGCGGTCGCGGCGAGCAATAACGCACCCGGCGGGGCGATGAGGCATGTCCAGTGGATCACCTCGTCCGCGCCCCCCGCCGCCGCTGCCTGCGGCGTCATCCCCAATCGCGCCGCATCGGCATAGAAGCGACTCGGTGCCGCATAGCCCGCCGCATAGATGGCGGCGGTCACGCTTTCCGTCGTGCGTAGCGCGGCGAGCACGCGATCGGCGCGACATGTCCGGGCGAAAGCGGCAGGCGTGACGCCGGTCAGACGATGAAAAAGCCGGTGGAAATGGTGTGGCGCGTAATCAACCGACGCCGCAAGCGCCGCCAGCGAGGGCGCGACATCACTGGTGAGCAGCGCCGCCGCGGCGATCACCGCCTCCCGATCGCGCGCAACCGAATCGGGCAGGCAGCGGCGGCACGCGCGATAGCCCGCCGCGCGTGCCGCCGCGGCATCGGGAAGGAAGGCGACATTTTCGCGCCGGGGGCGGCGCGCGGCGCAGCTCGGCTTGCAGTAGATATGCGTGCTGCGCACCGCGACCACGAAATGCCCGTCGAACGCGCGGTCACGGCGGGTAAAGGCATCCCAGGCGGTGTCGGAGTCGATCGTTGCGCGCATGCCAGCGGGTCTACGCCAGCCGTGCGCGGGGCGCATCCCGCAGCTTGCGCCCAAACCGTGGCCGGGACATCACCGCGGTTTCACTCCGGTTGCATCGCGGTTCCCCCTTTGCTACGCGCGCCGTACCCAAGCGAGGCGCTCCTTACGTGCGCCATCCGTTCGCATGGGTGGGCACCCTTGGGTCATGACGAGGAAAGTGAATCGCGTGGAGAGTTCCAGCGGTAATCAGGGCAGCAGCGTTCAGGCCGGCCTGGGCGGTCGGTATGCCAGTGCGCTGTTCGATCTGGCGGTGGAGGCCCGTGCGGTCGATCGCGTCGAACAAAGTCTGACGGCGGTGCGCGACGCACTGGCGGCGTCGCGCGAGTTCGCGGAGCTGGCCGCTTCGCCGGTCATCGCGCGCGGGCAGGCGGTCAAGGCGGTGGTCGCCACCGCCGACGAACTGGGGCTCGATCCCACGACGCGCAGCTTCCTCGGCGTGCTGGCGGAAAACCGCCGCCTGTCGTCGTTGCCCAAGATCATTCGCGCCTTCCGCGCGATGGCCGCGCAGCATCGCGGCGAAACCACCGCCGAGGTCACCAGCGCGCACCCGCTGACCCCCGAGCAGGTCGACGAGCTGAAGCAGCAGCTTCGCCGCCGCGTCGGTCGCGACGTGACGGTCGACCTGGCGGTCGATCCGCAGATCCTGGGCGGGCTGGTCGTCCGCATCGGTTCCCAGATGATCGATTCGTCGATCCGCACCCGTTTGAATGCGCTTGCCAGCGCGATGAAAGGCTGAGTTGATGGACATTCGCGCCGCAGAAATCTCCCGCGTCATCAAGGACCAGATCGCCAATTTCGGCACCGAGGCGCAGGTTTCGGAAACCGGGCAGGTGCTCAGCGTCGGTGACGGCATCGCGCGCATCTACGGGCTCGACAACGTCCAGGCGGGCGAGATGGTCGAGTTCGCCAATGGCGTGCAGGGCATGGCGCTCAACCTTGAGGCTGATAACGTCGGCGTCGTGATCTTCGGCTCGGACTCGGAGATTCGCGAGGGCGACACCGTCAAGCGCACGGGCACGATCGTGGACGTGCCGGTCGGCAAGGGGCTGCTCGGCCGCGTGGTCGACGGGCTCGGCAATCCGATCGACGGCAAGGGCCCGATCGCGTCGGACCAGCGCAGCCGCGTCGAGGTCAAGGCGCCGGGCATCATCCCGCGCAAGTCGGTGCACGAGCCGGTGCAGACCGGGCTGAAGGCGATCGACGCGCTTGTGCCGGTCGGCCGTGGCCAGCGCGAGCTGATCATCGGCGACCGCCAGACCGGCAAGTCGGCGATCGCGATCGACACCTTCATCAACCAGAAGCAGGCGAACGCCGGCACCGACGAATCGAAGAAGCTGTACTGCGTCTATGTCGCGGTCGGCCAGAAGCGTTCGACGGTCGCGCAGCTGGTCCGCACGCTCGAAGAGAATGGCGCGATGGAATATTCCATCGTCGTCGCCGCGACCGCGTCGGACCCCGCGCCGCTGCAGTTCCTCGCGCCCTATACCGGCACCGCGATGGGCGAGTATTTCCGTGACAACGGGATGCACGCGGTCATCGTGTTCGACGATCTGTCGAAGCAGGCGGTCGCCTATCGCCAGATGTCGCTGCTGCTGCGCCGTCCGCCGGGCCGCGAAGCCTATCCCGGCGACGTCTTCTATCTCCACTCGCGCCTGCTGGAGCGTGCAGCGAAGATGAACGAGGCGAACGGCTCGGGCTCGCTGACCGCGCTGCCGATCATCGAGACGCAGGCCGGCGACGTGTCGGCGTACATCCCGACCAACGTGATCTCGATCACCGATGGCCAGATCTTCCTTGAGACCGACCTGTTCTTCGCGGGCATCCGCCCGGCGATCAACGTCGGCCTGTCGGTCAGCCGCGTCGGCGGCGCCGCGCAGACCAAGGCGATGAAGAAGGTGTCGGGCTCGATCAAGCTCGAGCTGGCGCAGTATCGCGAGATGGCGGCGTTCGCGCAGTTCGGCTCGGACTTGGACGCCTCGACGCAGAAGCTGCTGAACCGCGGCGCGCGGCTGACCGAGCTGCTCAAGCAGCCGCAGTTCAGCCCGATGCCGTTCGAGGAGCAGACCGTCTCGATCTACGCGGGCACCAACGGCTTCATCGACACCGTGCCGGTCACCGACGTCAACCGCTACGAAGCGGCGATGCTCAGCTACATGCGCGCCGATCACGCCGACGTGCTGACCGCGATCCGCGACAGCCGCGAGCTGGGCAAGGACACCGAGGCCAAGCTCAAGGACGCGCTCGGGCAGTTCGCGAAGACGTTCGCTTAAAGGCATTTAGCCCTCTCCCCGCTGGGGAGAGGGTTGGGTGAGGGGCAGGTGTCTCACCGAGACGGACCTCTCTGCGAGGCTCCAGCCCCTCACCCCGACCCTCTCCCCAGACGGGGAGAGGGAGAAGAAGGACCCAAATGGCAAGTTTGAAGGCCCTCAAGATCCGCATCGGCTCGGTGAAGTCGACGCAGAAGATCACCAAGGCGATGAAGATGGTCGCCGCCGCCAAGCTGCGCCGTGCGCAGGAGGCGGCGGTCGCGGGGCGTCCCTATGCCGAGCGGCTGGAAGGCGTCGTCGCCAGCCTCGCCCGCACCGTCGGCGTCGGTGCGTCGCCGCTGCTGGCGGGCACCGGCAAGGATCAGGTGCATCTGCTGGTCGTCGCAACCTCCGAGCGTGGCCTGGCGGGGGCGTTCAACACCAACATCGTCCGTGCCGCGCGCCGCAAGGCCGAGGAGCTGGAAGCCGCGGGCAAGACCGTGCGCTTCTACATCGCCGGCAAGAAGGGGCGCGTGATGAAGCGCTTCTATCCGACCGGGATCGTCGCTGACCATGATCTGTCGACGATGAAGACCGCCAGCTTCGACGCCGCCAAGGACATCGCCGACGATCTGATCGCGCGCTTCAAGGCGGGCGAGTTCGACGTCGCGCACCTGTTCTACGCGCGCTTCCAGTCGGCGCTGGTGCAGGAGCCGATCGGCGCGCAGATCATTCCGGTCGCGATTCCCGAGGTGAAGGGCGCGAAGGCGTCCGACGCGACGGTGGAATATGAGCCGAGCGAGGAAGCGATCCTCGACGATCTGCTGCCGCGCAACGTCGCGATCCAGATCTTCCGCGCGCTGCTGGAGAATGCCGCCTCGGAGCAGGGCAGTCGCATGACCGCGATGGACAATGCGACCCGAAACGCCGGCGACATGATCAAGCGGCTGAGCATCCAGTACAACCGCGCGCGTCAGGCGGCGATCACGACCGAGCTGGTCGAGATCATCTCGGGCGCCGAGGCACTGTAAGTCACGTCATCGTCTCTCTCCAAGAGAGGCGCACTATGTTAAAGCAGACAGAAACCCCCCGGCTACGCAGGGGCGACGAAGAGGTAAGACAATGGCCACCGTCCTAGAGGATCGCCCGACTCACCTTACGGGCCAGACCAACAACACCGGCCGCATCAGCCAGGTGATCGGCGCGGTGGTCGACGTGCATTTCCCGTCGCAGCTGCCGGCGATCCTGTCGGCGCTGGAGACCGAGAACAACGGCCAGCGGCTGGTGCTCGAGGTCGCGCAGCATCTCGGCGAGAACACCGTGCGCACGATCGCGATGGACTCGACCGAGGGGCTGACCCGCGGGCAGACCGTCACCGACACCGGCGCGCAGATCCTGATGCCGGTCGGTCCGGCGACGCTGGGCCGTATCATGAACGTCATCGGTGAACCGATCGACGAGCGTGGCCCGATCGCGACCGACCTGCGCGCGCCGATCCACGCCAAGGCGCCGGACTTCGTCGACCAGTCGACCGAGAATGCGATCCTTGTCACCGGCATCAAGGTCATCGACCTGCTGGCGCCCTATGCGAAGGGCGGCAAGATCGGCCTGTTCGGCGGCGCGGGCGTCGGCAAGACCGTGCTGATCCAGGAGCTGATCAACAACATCGCGAAGGGCCATGGCGGCACTTCGGTGTTCGCGGGCGTCGGCGAGCGGACCCGCGAGGGCAACGATCTGTACCACGAATTCCTCGACGCGGGCGTCATCGCCAAGGATGCCGAGGGCAATGCGGTCAGCGAGGGTTCGAAGGTCGCGCTGGTGTACGGCCAGATGAACGAGCCGCCGGGCGCGCGTGCGCGCGTGGCGCTGTCGGGTCTGGCGATCGCGGAATATTTCCGCGACCAGGAAGGGCAGGACGTGCTGTTCTTCGTCGACAACATCTTCCGCTTTACGCAGGCGGGCGCAGAGGTGTCGGCGCTGCTGGGGCGTATTCCGTCGGCGGTGGGCTATCAGCCGACGCTGTCGACCGACATGGGCGCGCTGCAGGAGCGGATCACCTCGACCAACAAGGGCTCGATCACCTCGGTGCAGGCCGTCTACGTCCCCGCGGACGATCTGACCGACCCGGCGCCGGCGACGTCGTTCGCGCACCTTGACGCGACGACCGTGCTCAACCGCGCGATTTCGGAGCTGGGCATCTATCCGGCGGTCGATCCGCTCGATTCGACCAGCCGCGTGCTGGAGCCGCGCACCGTCGGGCAGGATCACTACGAAACCGCGCGTGCGGTGCAGGCGACCTTGCAGAAGTACAAGTCGCTGCAGGACATCATCGCGATCCTCGGGATGGACGAGCTGTCCGAAGAGGACAAGCTGACCGTCAGCCGCGCGCGGAAGATCCAGCGCTTCCTGTCGCAGCCGTTCCACGTCGCCGAAGTGTTCACCAATATCCCGGGCAAGTTCGTCCAGCTGGAGGACACGATCCGCAGCTTCAAGGCGGTGGTGAACGGCGAGTACGATCACCTGCCCGAGGCGGCCTTCTACATGGTCGGCGGCATCGACGAGGCGATCGCCAAGGCCGAGAAGATGGCCAAGGAGGCGTAAGGCTTCTTAGCGCTTAGCCCTCTCTCCAAGAGGTGAGGGTAGGGTGAGGGGCGGCCGCGCGCACTGTCGCGTGTTGCATCGTCACCGTCCCTCGCTACCCGTCACCCCGGCCCTCTCCCCGGAGGGGAGAGGGAGTTTAAGGTCAAGAACATGCTGCATTTCGAACTCGTCACGCCGGCTCGCCTGCTCATTTCCGAGGACGTTCACATGGTGACCGTGCCCGGCACCGACGGAGACTTCGCGGTGCTGGAGGGCCATGCGCCCTTCATGTCGACGATCCGTGACGGCGCGGTGCTGGTGCAGAAGACGCCCGGTGGCCAGCCGGAGTCGATCGCGATCCGCGGTGGCTTCGCCGAGGTCAATGCGCGCGGGCTGACGGTGCTCGCAGAACACGCGGGGTAAGCGTTTCGACGCTTCCTTGGTGATTGCCTCGGAATTTATCCCGGAGCCCTGCCACTTCGTCATTGCGAGCGTAGCGAAGCAGGGCGTCCTGATCCTGTCCTGGATTGCTTCGCTACGCTCGCAATGACGGTTTGGCCGGTCGAATTGCATGAGGCGGGCGTTCGGAGGAAGAAGCGGGGTCCCGGGTCAGGCCCGGGACGACGGTGGTGGGACGAAACGTCTCGAGCCTAAGAAGTATCCAGCCCTACTTCTGCGCGTCGTCACCATCCTCCGGTTTCGCGTCCAGCGATACCGCGATCGTGTCGATCACTGCGGTGTTGCTGCTTTCCACCGCGGTAAGCACCGCCCCTGCCATCGTCGCCAGCGCGCCGCCATGCGGATCGTAGGCGACGAGGCGCAGCGCGGGGATCGCGGCACTGTAATCCTTCTTGCGGATGTGCATCGCGGCGACCTGCATCGCCAGCCCGGTGTCGAACGGCGCGAGCGAGAAGGCGTAGTCGAGGCCCTTCTCCGCATTCGGGCTCATCGGTCCACCCGAACTGCGCAGCGCCTGATAATGAGCGACGAGCGGCCACGGATCTTCGGCATCGAGGTGATTGGCGGTGATGAACCACTGCCGCACCGCCTTCCAGCGCGCCGGGTCGGTGACATGCTCCTTTTCGGCCAGCCCGGCCTGCGCCATGCCGCGATAGATCAACGCCTTGCGTGACTTGGGATCGACGGCGAGCGCGCGGGACGCGGCGGCGTCGGCCGCCGCATAGGCACCGGCATCATATTCTGCCTCGGCGAGTGCGACCTGCACCGCGGGATCGTTCGGCCAGTCGGCGGCGATCTTGCGCGCGGCGACCGCGACGGTGGGGGCGGTCTTTCCATTAACGCCGCGCGTCGAGCGAAGCACGACCGGCATGATCGCCTCCTCGCCCGGCGTCAGCGCGCGGGTCGTCACGGGATCGATCGGCAGCGCCTCGATCTTCAGCCCCAGCATCGGCAGCGCCTTGCGCGCATAGCCGTTGAGCGCGCTGTCGAGCTTGCGTGGGTCGCCGAGCAGGGCCGCCTTGCTCTTGGGATCACCGCCGCTCTCAAAGGCCTTCAGATAGGCGGCAAGTTGCGCGCGGCGTTCGGGATTGAGCAGCATGTAATGGGTGAGTAGCCAGGAGCGGCCATAAAAGACCTGTATCCGGTTCGGATCGGCGCGCTTCTCGCCGGGCGACATCGTCAGCAGGTCGCGCATCGGCAGCATCTGGTCGTCGATCAACCCGTAGGCGCGGTAGAGCGGCGGCGCGCCGATCAGCAGCCGGTCCGGCTGGAACACCATCGTCGCGTTGAATTCGGCAAATCCCTCGACGAACCACGCCGGAAAGGGCCGATCGCCCCACGACGAGAACATGAAATGATGCGCATATTCGTGGAGCAGCACCGCCTGCGGCGTCATCGCGAGCGTGCCCGTGTCGTTGGTCCTGCGCGGCACGAACGCCACCGGGCCGGACAGCCGCGGCATATACACCCCGGCCATGTTTCGCTCGCCCAGCAGCTTCTGCAAGGCGGTGATATCCTTGAGGACGAAGACGTTCACTCGTTGTGTCGGGCTGAACGCCGGATCGGCCATACCGCGCATCACGCGCATCGCCTTGTCGAACCGTTCGAGCCGCGTCGCGAACTCGGTGACCTTGTCGGGTTCGTCGTCCGAATAGACGACGAAGTGGCGTGACGATGCCTGCTGCCATGTCGCGGCCGCCGGCGTGGCAATCCCAAGGGCCAGCGCCGCCGCTGCCCATATTCCCCGCATCATCCGCCCCCGCCCATTTACCCCGTTCGCAGCGTACGAGCGGCGCGCGAAGCGTCAACCGGCGCGCATCAAGCGTCGTTGAATTGCAGGCTGGCCAGCCGCGCGTAGAGCCCGCCGGCGCCGATCAGTGCGGCATGGCTGCCCTCCTCGACGATGTGGCCGCCGTCCATGACGACGATCCGCGAGGCGGCACGGACGGTGGCGAGGCGATGCGCGATCACGATCGTGGTACGCGAGGCCATCAGCCGTTCGAGCGCGTCCTGCACCAGCCGCTCGCTTTCGGCATCGAGGGCGCTGGTCGCCTCGTCGAGCAGCAGGATCGGCGCATCGCGGAGCAGCGCGCGCGCGATCGCGACGCGTTGCCGCTGTCCACCCGACAGCCGGGCGCCGCCTTCGCCGAGGAAGGTGTCGAGACCTTCGGGGAGCGCGCGGAGGAAATCGGCGGCGTTGGCCGCCTCCGCGGCTGCCCACACCTGCGCGTCGTCGGCGTCCCAGCGACCGTAGCGCAGGTTGTCGCGCGCGCTGGTGCCGAAGATTACCGTTTCCTGCGGCACCATCGCGATCCGCGCGCGGACCTCGGCGGGGTCGGCATGGACGAGATCGACGCCGTCGACGAGCACCGCGCCGCGCGCGGGCTGGTAGAAATGCTGGAGCAGCTGGAACAAGGTCGACTTGCCGGCACCCGACGGGCCGACCACCGCCAGCGTTTCGCCGGGGGCGACCTCCAGCGTGAAGTCGTGGAGCGCCGCTACATCGGGGCGACTGGGGTAGCGGAACTCGACGTCGCGGAAGGCGACGCGGCCCTGCGGCGGCTGCGGCAGCGCCACCGGGTGCACGGGTGGCGCGATCTCGGGTCGCTCGGCGAGCAATTCGCTCAGCCGCCCCGCCGCGCCCGCGCCGCGGAGCAGATCGCCATAGACTTCGGTCAGCGCGCCGAACGCGCCGGCGACGATCCCGCCGGTCAGCACGAAGGCGGCGATCGCGCCGCCCGACAGTCGCCCGGCCGCGACGTCTTCAGCGCCTTCCCACAGCACCAAGGTGATCGCGCCGAAGATCAGCCCGATGACGATCGCGGTCATGATCGCGCGCAGCGCCACCCGCTTGCGCGCCGCCGCCATCGTCGCCTCGACCGCGTCGGTGAAGCGCGCACTTTCGCGTGCCTCCTGCCCGAACGCCTGAACGATCTTCATCGCGCCCAATGTCTCGACGACGATCGAGCCGACGTCGGCGATCCGGTCCTGCGAGGTGCGCGACAGATTGCGGACGCGGCGCCCGAGCAGGGCGATCGGCGCGATGATGAGCGGAATGCCCGCCAGCAGCATCGCCGCGAGCTTGGGCGAGATCGCGAACAGGTAGATCAGCCCGCCGATCGCGGTGAACGAATTGCGCAGCGCGATCGACACCGTGCTGCCGACCACCGTCTCGATCTGCCCGGTGTCGGCGGTGAGCCGCGAGGCGATCTCCGACGGGCGGTTGGTTTCATAGAAGGACGGGCTGAGCGTCATCAGATGCCGCTGCACCTCGGTACGGATGTCGGCGACGACGCGCTCACCAAGCCAGGCGACGAAGTAGAAGCGCACCGCGGTGCCGAGCGCGAGCACGACGACGATCATCAGCATGTAATGAAACGACGATGCCACGGACTCGGCGGACGCACCGTTCCCGGCGAAGCCGCGGTCGATCACGCGCTTGAAGCTGTACGGGATCGCGATCGTGGCGCCGGAGGTGACCGCCAGCGCGCTAAACGCCGCGGTAATCTGGAGCGGGTATTTGCGGGCGTGTCGAAAGACCATCGCCAGGTTGCCGAGGCGGCGGGAAGGAGCGACGTCGGAAGCGCTGGCCATGCGCGCGGCCTAGCAGCGCGGGCCGGCGCGCTCAACGTATCGCTGGAGGTGGGCCCGGAATTCGACTGCAATCGTTGCAGTCGCGTTGCGACCGACCAAGTTGCTATAGGCGCCGCACCGGCGGGGCCGGGGAAGGAAGACGCGAATGTTGTACGACGCCTATGAATTCCAGCGCTCGTGGCTGGCCTCGGCCAGTGCGATGGCGACGGTGGGCGCCAACTGGCTGAACAACCCGTCGAATCCGTTCGCCTATCTGGGCGGCGGTCCGGTGATGGCGTCGGCGCTGGAGGTGTTCGCGCACGCCTCGGCGTCGCGCGGCAAGCCGGCGTTCGGATTCGAGAAGACGATCGTCGACGGTCGCGAGGTAGCGGTGGTCGAGGAAATCGTGCTGCAACGCCCGTTCGGGCAGTTGAAGCGCTTTCGTCGCGAGGGTGTCGAGGGCGGACCGCGGCTGCTGATCGCCGCGCCGATGTCGGGGCATTTCGCGACGCTGCTGCGCGGGACTGTCGAGCGGATGTTGCCGGTCGCCGACGTTTATATCACCGACTGGCGCGACGCGAAGCTGGTGCCGACCCGCGACGGGCGCTTCGATCTCGACGATTATATCGACTATCTGATCGCGTTCCTTGAAGCGATCGGCCCGGATCAGGACGGCGCGGCGGATGGGGCGCATGGCGCGCACATGCTGGCGGTGTGTCAGCCCTCGGTGCCGTGCCTCGCCGCAACCGCGCTGATGAGCGCCGACCGCAACCCGTGTCGTCCGCGCACATTGACGATGATGGGCGGGCCGATCGACACGCGCGAGGCGCCGACGGCGGTCAACACGCTGGCGACCGAACGCCCGTTCGCGTGGTTCGAGCAGAATGTGATTGCGACGGTGCCGCTGCTGTATCCGGGCGCGGGGCGGAAGGTCTATCCGGGCTTCCTGCAGCTGTCCGGGTTCATGACGATGAACCTCGGCAACCACATGATGAGCCATTACGAGCTGTTCAAACATCTTGTCACCGGCGACGACGACAGCGCCGAGGCAACCAAGCGCTTCTATGACGAATATCGCTCGGTCTGCGACATGACCGCGGAATTCTATCTTCAGACGATCGATACGGTTTTCCAGTCGCACAGCCTGCCGAAGGGCGAGATGCTGCATCGCGGGCGGCGCGTCGATACCGGCGCGATCACCGACGTCGGGTTGCTGGCGATCGAGGGTGAGCGCGACGATATCAGCGGGCTGGGGCAGACCAAGGCGGCGCTGACGATCGCCACCGCGCTGCCCGAGGAGAAGAAGCGTTACTACATGGCCGAGGGTGTCGGCCATTATGGGATCTTCAACGGCTCGAAATGGCGCAACCGGATCGCGCCGGTGGTCGAGGAATGGATGGCGGCGAACGGCTGATACGAAACGGGCCGGTCGCTTGTGGCGACCGGCCCGTTTCTTACTTCTCCACCCCTGCGACGGCAGGGATCTATGGCTGTTTGGTTCGTCGAGTTGGTCTGACACACGAGCTTTGTGTCATGTGTCAGACATTCCGCGACATCAGACAGACATGGGCCCCTGCCTGCGCAGGGGCGATGGGTCAGGCAGGGCTGTTTTCTGCGGTGGTCTCAACCTTGGCGTGGCTGCCGGCTTCATCGGCCTTGATCGTGCCGCCGAACAGCATCTTTACACGGCCCGACAGCGACAGATCGGTCTCCCACAGTTCCGCGGACTCGATGTCGACGCGCAGCAGCGCGAGATTCGGGTCGTTGCGGCCCTCCGGGAACCACGCCTCGACCTGGTTATTCCAGAGCTTGTCGATCTGTGCCTGATCGTTGTCGATTCGCGCATTGCCGTCGAGGCAGGCGAAGAAGTCGTGCCCCTTCGAGACGTACTGCGCCATGACCCGCCCGCCGCCGGCGAGGCGGTTGGTCTTGCCGATGAAGAAGAAGAGCGTGTCGACCTGATCCTCGTCGAGCTGCGCGGTGAGCGGTTCGTGGTGGGCGTGGCCGTCCGCCGGGCCGACCATGACGAAGGGGCTGTCGGCCATCTTCTTCCAGAGATCCTGCTTCAGCTTTTTCGGATCGGTGTTGGCGTCGGCCATTGTCGCATCTCCTGTTCGGGTTCGACGGGAGAACGTGAGGCGGGGGCGTTGGTTGCGCGGTCGTTTCGTCGGCGTCATGATCTCGCTTGGCGGCAATCCCGCCGTCAATCAGGAGCACGGAAATGACGTATGCCGGCTTGTGCCTGTTTCTCGGCACGATGTTCGCCTTCACCACCTTGGTGTTGAAGGTGCTCGAAATGGCCCGGAAGCAGTAACACAGGGGCGGGGCCCGGTCTGGCAGCCGGGCCCCAAACCAATTGAGCCCCGACCGCTGGCACGATCGGAGCTCATCAGGAGTCGGAATGACGTTACCGACGCCATTCACATAGCACAGGACGTGCTATATTCAACGTCACAGCACCTCGAACAGCCCGGCCGCGCCCATGCCGCCGCCGACGCACATCGTGACGACGACATGCTTGGCACCGCGGCGTTTTCCCTCGATCAGCGCATGGCCGACCATCCGCGCACCCGACATGCCATAGGGGTGGCCGATCGAAATCGCGCCGCCATTGACGTTGAGCAATTCGTCGGGGATGCCGAGCTTGTCGCGGCAATAGAGTACCTGCACCGCAAACGCCTCGTTCAGCTCCCACAGGCCGATATCGTCCATTTTCAGGCCGTTGCGTTCGAGCAGCTTGGGCACGGCGAAGACCGGGCCGATCCCCATCTCGTCAGGTGCGGTGCCTGCCACCGCCATGCCCATATACCGACCTAGCGGCGTCAGCCCACGTTGCTCGGCGAGTTTCTCCTCCATCAGCACGCTGGCCGAGGCGCCGTCCGACAGCTGCGAGGCGTTGCCGGCGGTAATGTTGAGGTCCGGCCCCAGCACTGGCTTCAGCCCGCGCAGTCCCTCCAGCGTGGTGTCGGCACGATTGCCCTCGTCCTTCGACAGCGTCACCTGTTCGTGGGAGACCTCCTTCGTCTCCTTGTTCACGTTCGCCTTGGTGGCGGTGACGGAGACGATCTCGGCGTCGAAGCGCCCGGCGGCCTGCGCCTCGGCGGTGCGCATCTGCGAGCGATAGCCATACTCGTCCTGCGCCTCGCGCGATATGCCGTAGCGCTTGGCCACGATTTCGGCGGTCTGGAGCATCGGCATGTAGATGTCCTTGTGCATCGCCAGCAGCTCGGGATCGGGCGCGACGCGCATCTCGGGCGTCTGCACCATGCTGATGCTCTCGACCCCGCCGCCGATCGCGATCTGCATTCCGTCGAGGACGATCTGCTTGGCGGCGGTGGCGATCGCCATCAGCCCGGAGGCGCATTGCCGGTCGAGCGACATGCCCGACACGCTGGTCGGCAGCCCGGCGCGCAACAGGCTGGTGCGCGCAATGTTCGGCGACTGATGTCCTTGTTGCAGCGCGGCGCCTAGCACGACGTCGTCGACCTCGGCGCCGTCGATGCCGGCGCGCTCGACGGCGGCCTTGATCGCGTGGCTGGCGAGCGTCGGGGAGGGCAGGTTGTTGAACGCGCCGCGATAGGCGCGGCCGATCGGGGTGCGGGCGGTGGAGACGATGACGGCGGAGCGCATGAGACGGGGCCTTTCGGTGCAGCCTAGACGAAGATTTGCGTGATCCATTCGGCGAGCATCGCGGGCTTTTCCTGGCCCTCGATCTCGATCGTCACCTCGGCGATGGATTGATACTGGCCGGGGCGCTTCTGCTCGAATGACAACAGGCGCGACTGTGCCCGGATACGCGCGCCAGACGGAACGGGGGCGAGGAAGCGGACGCGATTGCCGCCGTAATTGACGTGCATCGTCGCGTCGCTGACCGTCGGCAGGTCGGGCGTCTCGGCCATCAGGCGCGGCAGCAGCGACAAGGTCAGGAACCCGTGCGCGATCGTGGTGCCGAAGGGGGTCGCGGCGGCGCGCACCGGGTCGATGTGGATGAATTGGCGGTCGCCGGTGGCCTCGGCGAAGGCGTCGATCATCGCCTGGGTGACGTCGATCCACGCCGAGACGCTGGTGCGTCCAACCGAACCTTCTACTTCGTCGAGCGTCACGGCACATCTCTCCCGACCTTTGCGGCTCTTTATGCGCATTGGCGCTACGCTCGCAAGGTGGGACGGACCGAATATATGAAAAAGACCAGTTGCCGCTACGGAAGCGACGAACCCGACCTTCTAAAACGGAAGCCCGCGCCGATGATACGCTTCGGCGCGGGTCCTTGGTCTTAGCGGCAGCGCACCTTGCCGCGGTCGATCTCGCGACCGAGCAGCGCGCCCGCGCCGCCACCGGCCAGCGTGCCGAGCAGCCCGCCGCCGACGAGATTGCCGAGCAGCGCACCACCCGCGCCGCCGACCACCAGCCCGGTGGTGCCGTCGTTGCGGCGGCAGTAGCTACGCCCGTCGCGCCCGCGATAGACCTGATCCTCGCGGCTCAGGCGACGCTCGCGATAGTTGCCGCGACGATAATTCCGCGAGGCGTCCCAATCGTTACGGTCGCCCTGCCATTGGTAATCGCGGTCGCGATCCCGGCGTTGCGCGTCCGCCGCAGGAGCGACGACCATCGGGGCGGAGACGGTGGCGATCGCCAGCGCCGTCAGCAGAGCCTTCTTCATCTCGATTATACTCCTACCAGTGCCTGCACGAACGTTGCAGACACGGAAGGGTTCACGCCGGTTGCGCGACGGCGTGTCCGGGACCGGGAACGAGCAGCTTTTCACGCCGGGCGACGATCAGCGGGACCACGATCTGCCCCGCCACGTTCACCGCGGTGCGCCCCATGTCGAGGATCGGATCGATCGCAAGCAGCAATCCGGCCCCTTCGAGCGGCAGGCCGAGCGTGGTGAGCGTCAGCGTCAGCATCACCAGCGCGCCGGTCAATCCAGCGGTCGCCGCGGAGCCGATCACCGAGACGAGCGCGATCAGCACATAGTCGGGCGCATGAAGTGCAATGCCGTAATATTGCGCGACGAACAACGCCGATACGGCCGGGTAGATCGCGGCGCAGCCGTCCATCTTGGTCGTCGCGGCGAAGGGCACCGCGAACGCGGCATAGTCACGCGGGACGCCGGCCTTTTCGGCGACATCCTCGGTAACGGGCAACGTCGCGATCGACGAGCGCGAGACGAAGCCGAGCTGGATCGCCGGCCAGGCGGTGGCGAAGAAGCGGCGCGGCGAGAGGCGGTTGGCGGCAAGCAACGCGGGGTAGACCCCGAACAGCACCAGCGCGAGCCCGAGATAGACCGCCCCTGCGAAGCTGCCGAGCGCGGCGAGCGACGACCAGCCGTAGCGGACGATCGCGGTGCCGATCAGCCCGGCGGTGCCGATCGGGGTGAGCCGCACCACCCAGCGCAGCATCTGGCGGAAGATCGTCAGCAGCGAGGCGTTGACCGACAGAAACGCCTCGCCCGCCGCGCCGACCTTCACCGCCGCCGCGCCGACCGCGATGGCGACGACGATCAGCTGCAGGACGTTGAACGAGATGCCGGTGGTGGCCGCGCCGTCCTTCAGCTTGGTCGACGCCTCCAGCCCGAGGAAATTGCCGGGGATAAGCCCGCGCAGGAAGTCGAGCCACGAGCCGGTGGTGCCCGGCGCGACCGCGCTCGCCACATCGACCCCGGCGCGCACGCCCGGCTGCAGGAGTGTGCCGAGCGTCAGTCCGATCGCAACCGCGATCAAGGCAGTGATCGCGAACCACAGCAATGTCTGGCCGACCAGCCGTGCGGCGTTGCCGAGATCGCGCAACGCCGCGACCGAAGCGACCAAAGCGGTGAAGACCAGCGGGACAACCAGCGCCTTGAGCAATTTGACGAAGCTCTCGCCGGTGAGGTGGAGCGTCTCGGCGAGCGCGCCATCGGGGGCAGAGCGCGCCACGAAGCCGAGCGCAACGCCGATCGCCATGCCGGCGAACACCTGCACCGTGAAGGAAGGTTTCTGCATGGTGCCGAGGTGAGCGCGGGCGCGGGATTGTGCCAGCAACTTTGCATTTGTAGGTGGGGAGCGGGGCTTTGGGGGCTCCGTAATTTTGCTGGAGAGGGGCTCTAACCATCCGACCATTGCCATGACCTGCGCGTCCGGACCCCCGCCTGCGCGGGAATGACGGGGTGGGGCGGGCGACGGTCAGGTTTTGGGGAGGTGCCCCGGCTCGGCGTACGGCATCACCAGCGTCCCGTCGGGGGCGGCGGTGTAGGTGGTCTGGGTTGGATACGGGATCGTGATCTTCTCCTCCGCAAAACGCCGCATGATTGCGACGAGCAACCGGTTGCGGACACTGTGCGCGGTCGCCCAATCGTCGCCGGGCGTGTCGACCTGGAGCACGAAGTCGAGGCTCGATGCGCCGAAGGACTCGAAGCCGGCGCGCGCAACCTTGGCGCCTTCCGCCTCGACCAGCTCGGTCAGAATTGCGGGGACGCGCTCCAGCGTCTCGGGCGGCGTCTCATAGGCGACACCGATCGTGTACGACACGCGGACGTGGTCGCGCTGCGACGTGTTCTGGATTTCCTTGTCGAGCAGGTTGCGGTTGGAGATGATCCGCAGCTCGCCGGTGAAGGCGCGGATGCGGGTCGACTTCAGGCCGATCGCCTCGATCACGCCGCTGGTATTGCCATAGCTGACCTTGTCGCCGCGCCGGAACGGGCGATCGAAGATGATCGCGAGCGCGGCGAACAGGTCGGCGAAAATGCCCTGCGCGGCCAGACCGATCGCGATGCCGCCGACGCCGAGGCCCGCGACGAGGCCGGTGACGTTGACGCCGAGGTTGCTGAGCACGACGACGAGCGCGATCGCGAACACCGCGAAGCTGACGAGCAGGCGGATCAGCCCCATCGCGCTCATCAGCGCCTCGCCCGAATAATGTTCGTCGCGGGTGCGATGCTCGATCGCGCCGAGGATCAGCTCGCGCGCCCAGATCGCCGCCTGGAACACCGCGGCGACGGTGAACAGAAAGGTGATCGTCTTGTCGAGATCGGCCGGTGTTGCGGCATAGCCGTCGACCAGCTTGGCCGAGAGCATGATGATGAAGAAGGCGTTGGTCCGCTCGATCGCGCGACCGAGCACCGCTGCCCAGCCCTTGCCCGAGGCGCTGCGCCGGGCGAGGCGCGGTCCGAACGCGCGCACCCAGAACAGCAACAGCGCGATTGCGACGCCAATCCCGACCGCGATCAGGATCTGCAGCCAGTGCTGCTGCAACCAGATGAAGCTCGAATGGAGCAGCGCGCCGGCCTGCTGACCGACGCGATCGGTATCGAACGCCGCCTTTCCGGCGGCGGCAGTACTGGAATTGCTCATGTCAGGCGGCTTTCAGCTCGCACGCACCACAGGCTTCGAGGAAGGCGATCAGCCCGCGCTCGGTACGCGTCAGATATTGCGTCGATCGCGGTAGCCGCAGCGACTGGCGGAACGCGGCCTGCGCGGCCTTATCCTTGCCGAGTTCGATCAACGCCGGGTGGACATAGGATTTGCGGGCGATCGCGGGGGTGTTGCCGAGATGCGCGACGACCGGTTCGAGCATCGCCTTGAGTCCGATCGGCGCCTCGGCCTCGATCAGCGCCTCGAAGGCGACGACGCTCGCCCCCCAGGTGCGGAAATGCTTGGCGGTGAAGCCGTCACCCATCGCCGCACGCAGATAGGCGTTGACGTCCGACGAGGTGACCGCATGCGGTTCGCCGTCGTCGCCGACGTACTGGAAGAGTTTCTGGCCCGGAAGGTCCTGACATTTCTTGACGAAGCGCGCGAGGCTGCCGTCGGTGATCTTCAGCTTGCGGATCTTGCCCGACTTCGCCTTGTACTCCAGCTTGAGCGTGCTGCCGCTGATCTGCGCATGGCGGTCGCGGAGCGTCGTTAGCCCGAAGCTCTTGTTCGTCTTCGCATAAGTCTCGTTGCCGATGCGCAGCGCCGCGACATCAAGCAGCTTGACCACCGCGGCGACGGTACGTTCCTTGGTGTGGCGGCGGCGTTCGAGATCGGCCTCGACACGCGCACGCAATTTGGTCAGCGCGCGGCCGAACGGGGCGCAGAGGTCGTATTTGGCCGCCTCCTGCTGCGCGCGGAAGCCGAGGTGATAGCGATATTGTTTGCGGCCCTTCTCGTCCCAGCCGACCGCCTGGATATGGCCATCGGGATCAGGGCAGAACCAGGCATCGGTGTAGGCCGGAGGCAGACCGATGGCGTTTAACCGATCGATTTCGTCGCGATCGGTGATCCGTTTGCCGCTCGCGTCATAATAGGCCCAGGCATCGTGGCGCGTGCGCTTACGCGTGATTCCTGCGGTATCATCCTCAAAGAAAACGATATTACCTGCCACTTGTGCCCTTCCGCGGTGCTGTGACCCGAGTCTGGAAATGCGCAAGGCCCGCGCATCGTTCCCGGAACGGGCGGCGCACGCGAGGGGTTGGGGCGCCGGAACACTTCCTTTCCAGCAGGAGACTGACATGGCCGATTTGTCGCAAGCCCGCGTGCTGATGATCGCCGCCGACGGGTTCGAGACCGTGGAACTGTTCGAACCGCGCAAGGCGCTGGAGGCGGCCGGCGTCACTGTCACGCTCGCCTCGATCAAGCGCGATCCGATCCAGGGCATGAAGGGCGATATCAACAAGGCGGAGACCGCCACGCCCGACCTTACGCTGGAGGAGGTCGAGGTCGACGATTACGACGCGCTGGTGCTGCCAGGCGGGGTCGCGAACCCCGACAAGCTGCGCGTCGTGGATCTGGCGGTCGAGATCGTCCAGCAGTTCATGGACGAGGACAAGATCGTCGCCGCGATCTGCCACGCGCCGTGGTTGCTCGCTGAGGCCGACGTGATCGACGGGCGACGCGTGACCGGCTTCGTTTCAATCCGCACCGATCTGGCCAACGCCGGGGCCGAAGTCGAGGACGAGGAAGTGGTGATCGACGATAACCTGATCACGAGCCGCAAGCCGGACGACATTCCGGCGTTCAACAAGGCGATCATCGACGCGCTGACGGAAGAACTCGCCGACGCCGATTAAGCAGCGAGCGTGGTAAACGCCGCAGCAGGGATACCGCGGCGTTTACCATCTGCTCACGATTGTGCCGCTATACTGCGGACATGATCGACGACATCCTTGCCCTTCCGCTTTCCGCGCGCAGCCACGGCGTGCTCGATGCCATGCGCGCGGCTGTGTCGCGGCTGGGGCGCCGGCGTATCGAACGCACAACTGCGGCAGGCGGAGCGGCACCGTGTGCCTGGATGGCGCCGCCCCCGGAGCGGCCCCTGCCGCGCGACCTCAATCTGAAGCTGAGTGCCTTCGATCCGGGCGCGCTACGCCGCTGTACGCCGAGGTCGGCGGCGGCATTCGTCGATCCGATCGTACTGGAGCGGACGTTGCAGCGTATTCCGGCGCGCTAAGGTCGCACGCCACGGTCACGCCTTCCAGCCGCAGCATGACTCGGTCGGCATAGGGCTCGCGCGTGGCGACGTGGAGATCGGCGAGCATGTGGCCGGGCAGGTTGAGGTCGAGGCTTCCCAGCATCGCCAACCACGCCTCCAGAGCATCCCCCCTGATGGCATTCGCCACCAGCTCATGCCGTTCGCCCGAGAAGGTGGCGCTGTGCCACGCGGTCGCGCGATGATGTTCCACCACCAGCAACACGCCGCTGCGCGCCGCGGCATGCGACACCGCGCGCTCAAATCGCGCCGTGCTCATGACGGGCGCGCCGACAGGATCGCCTCGACCCGCGCGCACAGCGCAGGCCCCGGTATGCGCCCGCGGCGCAAGTCGCGGACCAGCCGCGGATCGTTGACCGCGCGCCGTCCGAACGTGGTTTCCGCCACGCCGGTGCGCCGCAAATAGATGTCGATGTCACTCAGCAGACACATGGATCATCACTCCGAATCTATGTTCTACATATGTTCTGTTTTGTTCTTCTTGTCGAGGAAAAATCCTCAGTGTAGGGTTTGTCGATGAACGACACGCCACAACAGTCACTTGCAGCGGCGGCGCGCGCGCGCGGGGTGGCGCTGTCGGCGCTGTCGCGGATGCTGGGACGCAATCAGGCGTATCTTGGGCAGTACGTAAATCGCGGCTCGCCACGCGTCCTGCCCGAGCGCGAGCGGCGGATGCTCGCCGACTTCCTCGCGATCGACGAGGCGCTGCTGGGCGCACCGCCGCCGCCCGGCGACGAGGTGGCGGTGCCATGGCTGGCGGTGCGCGCGGCGGCGGGGACCGGGCAGGTGCCCGACGAGCGCGTGCTGCGGACAGAACGTCTTCCGCGCGCTGCCCTCCGCGGGGCGGGTGTGGCCCCCGACGCGGCGTCGGTGATCGCGGTGACGGGCGACTCGATGGCGCCGACGTTGAAGGACGGCGACCGGCTGCTGGTCGACGCCAATGCGCGCCGGGTGGTGGCACGGGGTGGCATCTATGTCGTGCGGCGCGGTGACGCGGTGGTGGTCAAACGGCTGGTGCCGGTCGGCGACGCGATCGAAGTGCGCAGCGACAATCCGTTATGGCCCGTCGAGCGCGTCTTGCCCGACGACCTGGCGGTGATCGGGCGGGCGACGTTGCTGCTGCGGCGGCTGTAGCGGCGCGCGCACGGGCTCGTTACACTCGCCGGAGAACAAGGAGAGGTAGCGCATGAAACTCGCCAGTTTGAAGCAGGGGCGCGACGGTCGCCTGGTCGTCGTCTCGGACGATCTGGCCTGGTATGCCGATGCCGGGCATATCTGCGCGACACTGCAGGCCGCGCTCGACGACTGGACGCAGGTCGCACCCGCGCTGGAGCTGCTGGCGGTCGATCTCCGCAACGAGGCGATTCCCCGCGAACGCTTCCACGAACATGACGCCGCCGCGCCGCTGCCGCGCGCCTATCAGTGGGTCGACGGATCGGCGTATGTGAACCATGTCGCGCTGGTGCGGCAGGCGCGCGGGGCGGAACTGCCCGACAGCTTCTGGCACGATCCGCTGATGTATCAGGGCGGGTCGGACGGATTTCTTGGCGCGCGCGATCCGATCCCGCTCGCCGACGAGGACTGGGGCTGCGATCTGGAGGGCGAGGTCGTGGTGGTCACGGGCGACGTGCCGCTGGGCGCGACGCGCGAAGAGGCGCTGGACGCGATCCGGCTGGTCGGACTGACCAACGACGTATCGCTGCGCAACCTGATCCCGGCCGAACTCGCCAAGGGGTTCGGGTTCCTGCAAAGCAAGCCGGCGTCGGCCTTCTCGCCGGTGTTCGTGACGCCCGAGGCGCTGGGCGATTGGTGGCAGGACGGCAAGCTGCACCGCCGGTTGCTGGTCGAGGTGAACGGTGCGCCGTTCGGTCGCGCCGAGGCGGGCGAGGACATGACCTTCGACTTTGGAACGCTGATCGCGCACGCCGCGAGGACGCGCGCGCTGGGGGCGGGGACGATCGTCGGGTCGGGCACCGTCTCCAACCGCGATGCCGATGGCGGGCCGGGACGGCCGATCACGGACGGGGGGGTCGGTTATTCGTGCCTCGCCGAGTTGCGCACGATCGAGACGATCCAGCACGGCGCGGCGCAGACGCCGTATCTCGGCAAGGGTGACACGGTGCGGATCTGGATGGAGGACGAGCGCCACCATCCGATCTTCGGGACGATCGAACAGACGGTCGGCTGACCCGCTACGCCTCGGGCGACGCGCGCTGGGCGCGGAGCTCGGGGCGGCCGAGCATCGTGAAGCCGATGAAGGCGGCGACCAGTCGATGGTCGTCGACGGTCGCGAGCATTTGCTTGAGATCGTGAAGGAACAGCGTGGCGCCGCTTGCGTCGCGGACGCGACGCGCATCCATCGCCCAGCCGCCGAACTGTCGCTCCGGCACCGCGCGCCGTTCGACATAAGCGATCGAATCATGACGCGGGTCACGCGCAATCCGCGTCATCAACGCCTCGACCTGCGGTTGCACCCCTTCTAACGCCTGGATGAAGCGGCCGCCGTCGTGAAGCAACAGCCCGGTGATCGCCTGTCTGCCGTTGAAGCGAGCCGCCTCCGCCGCCAGCTGCGTCAGGTCGATGTCGTCGAGCGGCCGAACAGCGCGGCTGATATAGACCAGCTGGTAGACGGTATCAGCCATCCGCCTGAAATGAATAGATTTCACAACAAGTGTTAGCGCAATTCATTACAATTCGTCGCCGCGATGGCGGCGGATACGGCGCGTCCGGCTCAATGGAAGTCGTGGCTGCGGATCGGGATCACGTCCTCGGGATCGCAGCCGTTGCGGAACGGCGGGTGATAGTCACTGCGCACGCGCGTTTTCCAGCCGGGGTCGCCGCGATCGGGTGAGCCGGGGTGGGTCGCGCCGTCACCACGGCTGGTGAGACGCGGCAGGTCGATGTCGCCGACCGCGCGCAGCATCGCGGTGCGATCGTGGATGCGATCGGCGATGACGTGGATCACTTCGCCCTCACGCTGCACGACGCCGGTGACGCTGATCATCGCCGAGGACATCACGACGGTGCGCTGCGCCTCGAACCGGTCGGGCCACAGGATGATGTTGGCGACTCCGGTCTCGTCCTCGATCGTGATGAACAGCACGCCCTTCGCCGACCCCGGCTTCTGGCGGACGAGGATGATCCCCGCCACCTCGACGCGGCGGCCGTCGCGTGTCTGGCGGAGCTGCGCGCACGGGATCACGCGCTGGTCGGCGAGCCGGTCGCGCAGGAAGAACAACGGATGCTCGCGCAAAGTGAGCTGGGTGGCGCGGTAATCCTCGACCACCTCGCGCCCGGCGGTCAGCGGCACCAGACTGACCGGCGGTTCGCGGCGCTCGGCCGCCTCCAGCAGCGGCAGCGGCGTCTCGCCGAGCCCGCGGATCGCCCATAACGCCTGCCGCCGGTCGAGCCCGAGCGCGTGGAAGCCATCGGCCTTGGCGAGCTTCTCCAGCGTCGCGAGCGGCACGCCCGAGCGGCGCCACAAATCCTCGATCGAGCGGAACGGCGCCTCGGCACGCGCGGCGATGATCCGCGCGACCTCGATCATCGACACGCCGTGGACGATCTTCATTCCCAGCCGCAGCGGCAGGCGCATGGTGTCACCCTCCTCGACCAGCCGCGTATCCCAATCGCTGTCGACGACGCACACCGGGCGGATCACCACGCCATGCTCGCGCGCGTCGCGGACGATCTGCGCGGGGGCGTAGAAGCCCATCGGCTGCGCATTGAGCAGCGCGCAGCAGAACACGTCCGGGTGGTGGCATTTCATCCAGCTCGACGCATAGGCGATCTTGGCGAAGGACGCCGCGTGACTTTCGGGGAAGCCGTAGGAGCCGAACCCCTCGATCTGCTTGACCAGCCGCTCGGCGAAGTCGGGGCCGATGCCTTTCTTCGCCATGCCCTCGATCAGCTCGGTTTTGAACTGCCCGACGCCCTGCGTGTATTTGAAGGTTGCCATCGCCTTGCGTAATTCGTCGGCGCGCGCCGGCGTGAAGCCCGCGCCCTCGATCGCGACCTTCATCGCCTGTTCCTGGAAGAGCGGCACGCCATGCGTCTTGCCGAGCACCGCCTTCAGCTCGGGCGATGGATAGTCGAACTCGATCGCAGGATTGCGGCGCTTCTGTTCGCGGCGTTTGAGATAGGGGTGGACCATGTCGCCCTGGATCGGGCCGGGGCGAACGATCGCGACCTGGATCGCGATGTCGTAGAAATTGACCGGCAGCATCCGGGGCAGCATCGCCATTTGCGCGCGGCTCTCGATCTGGAAGACGCCGAGCGTGTCGGCTTTCTGGATCATCTTGAACGTCGCCTCATCGTCGGTCTGAAGATCGGGATGGTCGAGCGTCAGCTGCACATTCTTGTGGCGTGCGAGCAGGTCGAAGGCGCGGCGCATACAGCCGAGCATCCCGAGCCCGAGGATGTCGACCTTCATCATCCCGGCTTCCTCGACATCCTCCTTTTCCCATTCGATCACGCGGCGATCGGCCATCGCCGCGGGCTCGATGGGTACAAGCGCGTCGAGCCGGTCGCGGGTGAGGACGAAGCCGCCGGGATGCTGCGACAGATGCCGCGGGGTGCCGATCAACTCGCGCGCCAGTTCGAGCGTGAGCGCGAGCCGCGGGTCGCCGCGGTCGAGGTTGAGCGCGTCGACATGGCGGTCGGCCACGCCTTCCTCCGACCAGCCCCATACCTGCCCGGCGAGCGCGGCGGTCATGTCCTCGGGCAGACCGAGCACCTTGCCAACCTCACGCACCGCGCCGCGCGCGCGGAAGCGGCTGACCACCGCGGTCAGCGCGGCATGGTCGTGGCCGTAGGTGTCGTAGATCCACTGGATCACTTCCTCGCGCCGTTCATGCTCGAAATCGATGTCGATATCGGGCGGTTCGGCGCGGTTTTCGGACAGGAAGCGCTCAAACAGCAACTGGTGGACGATCGGGTCGATCGAGGTGATGCCGAGCACGAAGCAGATCACCGAATTGGCCGCCGACCCGCGCCCCTGACACAAGATGTCCTGGCTGCGCGCATATTCGACGATCGAATGGACGGTCAGGAAATAAGCGGCGTAATTGAGTTTCGCGACCAGCCCGAGTTCCTTGGCGAGCAGGTCCAGATATGCCTGCGGGACCGCACCGTCGAAGCGCCGGTCGAGCGCGCGGGTGGCGAGTTTCTCCAGCGCCTGTTGCGGCGTCTGCCCGGCCATCACCCTTTCTTCGGGGTAGAGATATTGGTCGCGCAGGTCGCGCGGCGAGAAGGTGCAGCGCTCGACCACCGCCTCGACCGCGGCGAGCGCGTCGGGGAAGCGCGCGAAGCGGCGATCCATTTCATAGGGCGGGTGAAGGCAGCGATCGGCGGAACGCTCGCGGCGCAGCCCGAGCGCGTCGATCGTGGTCTTCTCGCGGATCGCGGTGACGACGTCCTGGATCATGCGCTTGTCGGGATGATGGTAGAGCACGTCGCCGGTCGCGAGCGGGGCCAGCCCGTAGCGGCGCGCAGCGGTGGCGGCCTCGTAGAGCCGGCGCGCGTCGTCGGGGCGGCGCTGCTGCGTCAGGCAGACATGGCCGCGCGGGTCGCCCGAACCTGCACCGAACAGATCGGCCATCCAGCGCAGCTCACCCTCGTCCGCACCGTCCGTGCCGGGGACGAGCGCGGCGACCAGCCCGGCGGCGTGCGCGGCGACATCCTCCCAGTGCAGGAAGCAGCGGCCTTTTTCGCCATGCTGCGGGCGGGCGCGCGCCTTGCCGATGGTCAGCAGCCGGGTAAGCCGGCTCCACGCGGCGAGATCCTGCGGCCAGACGAGCAAAGACGCGCCGGTGACGAGATCGAGCCGGCAGCCGGCGATCATCCGCACCGGGTTGCCCTGCGCCGAGGTCTGCTCGGCAGCGACCATGGCGCGGACGATCCCGGCGACCGAATTGCGATCGGTGATGCCGAGCGCGGGGAGGCGCATTTCCGAGGCTGTGGTGAACAGTTCCTCGCACGACGACACGCCGCGCAGGAAGCAGAAGTGCGTCGAGACCTGAAGTTCGGCATAGGTCATCGCCGCTTCCGTCCGTCATTGCGAGCATAGCGAAGCAATCCAGGGCGTACTGGTCCGGCTCTTGATTGCTTCACTGCGCTCGCAATGACGAACCGGGATCGCATGACATGGGCGCCGCTCAATTGCCCAGCCCATGCAGGAACCAGCTGAGGTCGCCGGTTTCGCTGCGCAGTCCGTCGCCGCGGCGGAACAGCCAGAAGCGCTGACCGGCCTCGTCCTCGACGCGGTAATAGTCGCGGACTGCCATCCGCTCGGGCGCGCGCCGCCACCATTCGCCCGCGACGCGTTCCGGTCCTTCGGCGCCGACGATGCGATGCGTGGTGCCGCGCCACGTGAAGCGCTTCGGCGGCTGGTCGGGGAGTTCGGCGAGGACGTGGTCGATCCGTTCCGGCCGACGCAGCAGCAACACCGGGCGCGGCCAGCGCGGGTGCCATGGGTGATCGGGAGTGCGCGCGTCGAGGTGGCGGACGTCGTCGGCGCGCAGCTTGTGTGTCTCGCGTTGTGGCGGATCGAGCGGCGCGGTGCGCGTCCACGAGCGTTCGGGGACGTCGCTCTCGACTGGGGCGATGCGCCACAGCCGGCCGACGCCGATGCGGTTGATGAGCGCGTCGATCAGCGGGGCGAGATCGGGTGCGGCGTCGTCGGCGAGCGCGGGGGCGAGTGTCTCGGCACCCAGTGGGTCGGCGCGGCGCACGATCAGCGCGATGCCGTCGATGCCGTAGCCGGGCTCGATCTCCTCGATACGGCGCAGCGTGAGCTGCAGCATGTGCGCGGCGTCGCGGGTCGGGCGAGCGAAGCCGAGCCGCAAAATCTGTGGTACGCCGTCGACGCGCGCGGCGATCATCTCGACCGCGCGCGCGCCCTGACCGGCCTTGGCCAGCGCGACAGCCAGCCGCTGCATCAGTTCGCGCAGCCAGTGCGCAATCGCCTCGGGGGTGGCGATCGGCTCGACGAAACGCTGCTCGACCACGACGCGCGTCGGCGGGACGATCGGCTCGAACGGTTCGGGCAGCTGGCCGAGCGCCTGATCGATGCGGTCGGCGATCGCGCGGCCGAAGCGGCGGACGAGCGGCGCGCGGGGGAGCGCGGTGAGCTGGCCGATCGCTTCGATCCCCAGCCGCGCGAGCAGTTCCAGCGGGGCCGCGTCGAGCCGCAACGCGGCGACCGGCAGCTGCGCCAATGCTTTGCCGTGCCCGGCTGGCGGAACGATCTGTACCGTATCGCGCGCGCCGAACCGCGCCAGCGCCCAGGCCGCGCCCGGCGTGTCGGCGACCGCGATGCGCGCGGCGATGCCGTAGCGCGAGAGCAGCCGCAGCAGCCGGCGGCAGAAGCGCGCCTCGCCGCCGTGGAGATGCGCGACCCCGGTCAGCTCGACGAACAGTCCGTCGGCGTCCGACACCGCAACGGTCGGTGCCCAGCGGCGCGCGAGCAAGGTGGCGAGCGCGGCGAGATCGGCGGCGTCGCGCTCGGGCTCGGCCTCGCGCACGTCGAGTCCCGGCACCTGCGCGCGCGCCATGGTCAGCGCGGTACCGGGGCCGATGCCGAGCGCGCGCGCCGCTTCATTGGCGGCGGCGATCTCGACGCGTGCGCCGCTGCGCTGCACCGTCACTAGCGGCGGTTCGTCGACGGGCGCGGGCAGGGGGGACGCTTCTTCGTCGTCGCAGACGCGCGCGACCATCGTCGCCAGCGTGCGCCCGGTCTGGAAGAAGCGGCCGTGGCCGTAGCCGGGCGCAGTCGGCGCGCTCTTGCCATGATTGTCGGGGTGCGGCCCCTCGCCGGGGAATTGCACCGCGGGCATCGCGGCGAGTTGCTTGAGGCTCTGCGCGAGATTGGGCGGGGCGACATGTCCGGCCTCGCCGCCATGCCCGTCGCGCGCGCTGCGGCGTGGCGCCTTCATCGCGCGGCGGACGACGACATCCTCGCCGGGGCCGAGCACCGGCGGCATCCGGCCCATGCGGCGCAGCGCGCCCGGTTCGTCGGGGGGCATGGGGCGGAACGGGTTTTCGACCAGCTCGGTCTTGCGCGACAATTCCTGCAGCGACGGGCGGCGGTGCGCGGGGAGTGCGTCGACCGTCGCTTGCAGGTCCTCGTTGTGCCAGCCGCGCGTGCCGGGTCGGAACAGCGGCTCGGCAGCCTCGGTGCGGCGCGACAGTTCGCGGAACGGGGTGGCGGCGGCCTCGCTGGTGCGACCGAGCTCACGCTGTGCGGGGCGGCGGTGCACGGGCAGGCTGGCGACCGCGCTCTCGACCTGGTCGCGCGTGTCGGCAAGCCCGCTGCCGGGGTCGGTGCGCGCCCAGCGCGCGCCGGGACGCCAGCCGCCGCCACGCGGCACCGAGCATTGCTGCGCGCGCTCGGCGGCGGCGTCGACACCCAGCGCGTCGAAAGCGGCGCGGCCGTCGGCTTCAGCCGACCGCGCGGCGCGGCGCTCGATCCGCCGCAGCCGGTCGATCGACCAGCTGGGCAGGTAGAGCGAGGCGACCCGTTTCATCGGAGCCCTCCACCAAGAGTTCGAACGGATCGCCGCCGCGCTGGCGCACGCATTCGACGTGCCAGCACGCGCGGCCCAGCCCGCCCCACGGCACCTGCGACGAAGGCGCGTGCGCGACTCGCCAGCGCGTTACCGCCGCGGACGGCGCGGTGATCGGATCGGTGCCGTCGAGGGTCGGGCGGCGCAGCAGCAAGGCGGGGGTGCCGCCGCCCTCGGCGGCGAGTTGCAGCCGGCGTGCCTGCGCCATCTGGACGCGCTTCGCCTCGCCGACCACCGCGCCGAGCCCGCGGTGGCGCAGCCCTTCCTCGACCAGCGCGAGCAATTCGGCGTCGTCGCGCGCCTCGGCATAGACGACGCGCGACGGCGCGAGCCCGGCCTGGAACAGCCCCGGCGCGAACAGGTCGCGCGAGCGCACGACCCACAAGACCTCGCCCTGCGTGCGCGCGGCGATCCCGGCGGCGAACAGCACCGCGGCGGCATCGTCGCCCCAGCCGGTGCCGCGCGAGGATACTTCGTGGAGCGCATCGGTCCGCATTCCGTGGTCGGCAAGGCGCGTGTCGAGTTCAGCGATGCCGAACGGCAGCACGGGCCGGTCACGCGCCTCGCCGGTGATGGCCTGCAAACTCTCGCGGAGCGCGGCAAGGGTGGGAACGGGACCGGGCACAGGCGACTCGCAATCAATATGTTCGCTATTTGTTCCTATCTGCGTTCCGGCGTCAAGGCTTTGCGGTAGCTAGGAATGTGGGGGTCGGCTGCTCCTATTATTCGCCTCGTTCGTCTTCCCGGACTTGATCCGGGATCCCGCTGCTACCGCGGCTGACAAGAAGAAGCGGGGCCCCGGATCAAGTCCGGGGGGACGATCCATGGGGGAAGGAGACTATGCCGCCTCCGCCTGATCCTCCGCCGAGCGTGTCACCCGCAAGATCTCGCTCACCACGCGGCGTTGCTCGCGGCGGGTGACCACCGGCGCGAGGCGTCCGGTGTCGTCGCAGGCTATCGCGGTCGCCGCGAACGGCGCGCCGTCGGTCTGCCGCGCGAGCGTCACCTCCCAGCGCGGGCGCGCGGTGCCGACCATCGGCACGGTGCCGATCCGCCAGCGAGTAGCCGCCAACGAGGTGGCCGCGAACGGATCACCGCCTTCGCGGGCGGGGCGTTTGAGCAACAGCGCGACGGTGCGCCCCCGCATCGCGGCCTGATGCATGCGCTTCGTTGCCGCAGGAGTGGCGCGGCGCACCTCGCCGATCACCGCGCCGAGGGCCGGATGGCGCAGGCCTTCCTCCATCAATGCGAGCACCCCGGCGTCGTCGTCGGCCTCGGCATGGATCACGCGCTTCGACATCAAACCGGATTGGGTCAGCGCAGGCGCAAACAGGTCACGCCGCCGGACCACCCAAAGGATCGGCCCCCACGCCCGCGCCGCAACCCCCGCGACGAACAAGGTCGCCGCCGCATCGTCGCGCAGCGATGGCGTCGCCGCCGCAACCTCATGCAGCGCATCGAGCCGCAATCCCCCGTCGGTCAGGCTCGAGTCGATGTCCGGCACCCCGAACGGCATGATCCGCCTGCGGCTATGTCCGTCGCCCGCCAAGGCGCACAGCGTCTCGCGCAAAGAAATGAGGGCGCTCGACTCGGGCACGACAGACAGGACTCCGCAGCGGGTTTTCGTTCGCAATTTGTTCCAGAATCACGGCGCGAGTCAATGGTCTGTCACGATCCAAACCGGCCGGATTGTGTGGTCAGCGCTTCAAAATGGCTTTGACTGGCGTTGAAACAATATTACAAGCGGCTGAAATCGTGCTGCGTGCCAAGCAGCGCATGACGGAGAGTGAAACGTGGGCGAAGAACCCGGTATCGTGCACCCGCGCGGCAACCTGCCGCCCCTGTCGCTGCACGTCCCCGAACCCAAATTTCGGCCGGGCGATGCGGTGGATTTCTCCGATGTCGCCATCCCGCCCGCCGGCGCGGCACGCCGCCCTGATACCGCCGAGGCGGCACGCGACTTCACCGACCTCGCTTATTCGATGGTGCGCGTCCTCGACGAGAATAACCAAGCAGTCGGCGCCTGGAACCCGCGGCTGTCGCCCGACACGCTGCGGCGGATGCTGCGCCACATGGCGACCGTCCGCGTCTTCGACGAGCGGATGTTCCGCGCGCAGCGGCAGGGCAAGACCAGCTTCTACATGAAGTCGCTCGGCGAGGAGGCGGTGGCGGTCGCCGCGGCGCACGCGCTGGATGCCGAGGACATGTGTTTCCCCTCCTACCGCCAGCAGGGGCTGTTGATCGCGCGCGGGTGCCCGATGGTCGACATGATGAACCAGATCTATTCGAACACCGGCGACAAGCTGCAGGGCAAGCAGCTGCCGGTCATGTATTCGGAGAAGCGCTTCGGCTTCTTCTCGATCTCGGGCAACCTGACGACGCAATATCCGCAGGCGGTCGGCTGGGCGATGGCCTCGGCGTCGAAGGGCGATACGCGGATCGCGGCGACGTGGTGCGGCGAGGGCTCGACCGCGGAGGGTGATTTCCATTCCGCGCTGACCTTCGCGACCGTCTATCGTGCGCCGGTGATCTTCAACGTCGTCAACAACCAATGGGCGATCAGCAGCTTCTCGGGCTTTGCGGGCGCGGAGGCGACGACCTTCGCGGCACGCGCGGTCGGCTATGGGATTGCCGGCCTGCGCGTCGACGGCAACGATGCGCTGGCGGTCTATGCCGCGACCGCCTGGGCGGCGGAGCGCGCGCGCACCAACGCCGGGCCGACGCTGATCGAGCATTTCACCTATCGCGCCGAGGGCCATTCGACCTCCGACGATCCGACGCAATATCGCTCGGCAGGCGAGCCGACCGCGTGGCCGCTCGGTGATCCGATCCGGCGGCTGAAGGACCATCTGATCGCGATCGGCGAATGGGACGAGACGCAACAGTCCGAGATGGACCGGGAGGTCGCCGAGGAAGTGAAGGCGGTGCAGAAGGAGGCCGAGAAGAACGGCGTGCTCGGCCACGGGCTGCGCCAGCCGCTCGACTCGCTGTTCGACGGGGTGTTCGAGGAGATGCCGTGGCATTTGCGCGAGCAGCGCCAGATGATGATCGACGAGGAAACCGCGAGCGGGCGGCCATGGGACCGGACGTGAGGGCCTGTCTTTCCCTCTCCCCTGGACAGGGGAGAGGGATGCGTAGACTTGGCAGCTCGCTGCCTAGTCGTAGCTGGGTGAGGGGTGGAGCGAGCCATCGGCTCGCGCGCTGCTCCGCAGCGCCATCCCCTCACCCAACCTCCGCTAAGCGGCTGCGCCGCCAAGCTACGGTATCCCTCTCCCCTTCTGCGAAGGGGCGAGGGCAGGAAACGATATGACCGACACAATCGAACAACCGGTGGACGACACCACCACCCGCATGAACATGATCCAAGCGATCAATTCTGCGATGGACCTGACGATGGCGCGCGATCCGGCGATCGTCGTCATGGGCGAGGATGTCGGCTATTTCGGTGGCGTCTTCCGCGCGACCGCGGGGCTCCAGAAGAAATACGGCAAGACCCGCGTCTTCGACACGCCGATTACCGAATGCGGGATCATCGGCGTCGCGGTCGGCATGGGAGCCTATGGGCTGCGCCCGGTGCCTGAGATCCAGTTCGCGGACTACATCTACCCCGCGCTCGACCAATTGGTCAGCGAGGCGGCGCGGCTGCGCTATCGCTCGGGCGGCGAGTTCACCGCGCCGCTGACGGTGCGCTCACCGTTCGGCGGCGGGATCTTCGGCGGGCAGACGCACTCGCAGTCGCCCGAGGGGATCTTCACGCACGTCTCCGGGGTGAAGACCGTCATCCCCTCGACGCCGTATGACGCCAAGGGGCTGCTGATCGCGGCGATCGAGGACAATGATCCGGTGATCTTCTTCGAGCCGAAGCGCATCTACAACGGCCCGTTCAACGGCCATTGGGATCGCCCGGCGGAGAATTGGTCGAAGCATCCCGGCGGGGAGGTGCCGAAGGGATATTACAAGATCCCGCTCGGCAAGGCGAACGTGGTGCGGGAGGGCGAGGCGGTGACGATGCTCGCCTATGGCACGATGGTGCACGTCTGCGCGCAGGTGGTTGCCGACACTGGCGTCGATGCCGAGATCGTCGACCTGCGCACGCTCGTCCCGCTCGACATCGAGACGATCGAGGCGAGCGTGAAGAAGACCGGGCGCTGCATGATCGTCCATGAGGCGACGCGGACCAGCGGGTTCGGTGCGGAGCTGGCTGCGCTGGTGCAGGAGCGGTGCTTCTACCACCTCGAGGCGCCCGTCGAGCGTGTCACCGGCTTCGACACGCCGTATCCGCACAGCCTCGAATGGGCCTATTTCCCCGGACCGGTGCGGATCGGGCAGGCGCTCAAGAAAATTCTGAAGGACTAAGGCAGATGGCGCGTTTCACCTTCAAGCTGCCGGACATCGGCGAAGGCATTTCCGAGGCGGAGATCGTCGCGTGGCACGTTGCGGTCGGCGACCGCGTCGAGGAGGACCAGAGCCTCGCCGACATGATGACCGACAAGGCGACCGTCGAGATGGAATCGCCGGTGGCGGGCGTGGTGGTCGAGATCGCGGGTGCGGTCGGCGATCAGGTGTCGATCGGCGCGCCGCTGGTGGTGATCGAGACCGAGGGGGAGGGTGAGGTTGCCTCGCCGGCCGCGGAACCGGAGACGCTGGAGGCGGAGAACCCGGGCGTCGAGGAAGTTGCCGCTAAGCCCTCTCCCCCGCGGGGAGAGGGTTTGGGAGAGGGGGGGGAGCCTCGCAGAGAGGCCGGTCTCGGTGAGACCCCGGCCCCTCACCCCAGCCCTCTCCCCGGAGGGGAGAGGGAGCCTGCGTCTCATACCGCCCACTCTCCCGTCCTCGCCTCCCCTGCGGTTCGCGCCCGCGCCAAAGACCTGAACGTCGACCTCGCCGCGATCCGCGTGCCAGAGGGCGAGCGGATCCGCCACGCCGATCTCGACGCCTATCTCCGCTACAATGCCGGGCAGGGCTATCACGCCCCGCACGCCGCGCGGGCGCGCGAGGACGAGCAGGTGCGCGTCATTGGCATGCGTCGTCGCATCGCCGAGAACATGGCGGCGTCCAAGCGCAACATTCCGCACTTCACCTATGTCGACGAGATCGACGTCACCGCGCTGGAGGACATGCGCGCCGACCTCAACGCGCATCGCGGCGAACGGCCCAAGCTGACGCTGCTGCCGCTGCTGATCGTCGCGATGTGCCGGACCTTGCCCGACTTCCCGATGCTCAATGCGCGCTACGACGACGAGGCAGGCGTGGTGACGCGCACAGGGCGCGTGCATGTCGGGATGGCGACGCAGACGGATGCCGGGCTGACCGTTCCCGTCATCCGCGACGCGCAGGACCGCAACGTCTGGCAGCTCGCGACCGAGATCGCGCGGCTGGCGGGGGCAGCACGCGCCAACAAGCTGACGCCGCAGGAGCTGGGCGGGGGCACGATCACCGTCACCTCGCTGGGGCCGCTCGGCGGGATCGCGACCACGCCGGTCATCAACAGGCCCGAGGTGGCGATCATCGGGCCGAACAAGATCGTCGAGCGTCCGGTCTTCCGGGGTGATGACATCGTGCGGGCCAAGCTGATGAACCTGTCGATCAGCTGCGACCATCGCGTCGTCGATGGCTGGGACGCGGCGAGCTATGTGCAGGCGCTGAAGACGTACCTGGAAACGCCGGTGCTGCTGTTCGCCGACTGACGGGGACGACGGATACCCGCGCTTCCGTCGCCATGCCGACGGTGAGGACAACCGGCTCCACCGGAAACGAAGCCTTGCCCTCCCGGGCGCGTTGAACGCGCGCCCCAACGGCGGGATCCCTCAGCGCGCCTTTGTACCGATCAAGCCTGGTGCGTCCGCTATAAAACGATCGAGCACGCCATCGGCGATGCGGATCGTACCGTCGAAGCGCGTCGCGCCGGGAATGGTCTTTACCGCCGCCGCTTCAGTCGCGAGTCGCTGAGCGTCGGCGAAGTATTGCCGGGCGGCGGAGCTGTGCGCGTCGGCGGCAGTGAGGCCGGCGGCGGTCTGTTGCAGCGCGCGGCCCCAAAGCGCCAGTGCGTCGAGCCACGGGCGTGACTGGTTGGTGAAGGACGTATCCGCCACGCCGCCACGAATGGCGTCTGGGGCGGCGGCCACGTCGTCGGCGGCGCGGGCCAGATCGGCGATCGCCTGCGCGCGCGCGCCGGTATCGCCGTCGGCCAGCGCCTCGCGAACACGGGTGAGCAGCGCGTGGAGGCGCGGGGACTGTTCCTGCCAAGGCTGGCTGCCGAAGGTCGGGGCCATGTGCTGCGTATCGAACAGGGTCAGCAGCGCGTCGGTCGCGTGTGTGTCGCCGCCGGCCAGTTCGCGCGCCGACCAATGCCAAGTGCGCTCGGCATCGTAGTCCTTGTCGTTCCATGCGAACGCCAGCACGCCCGTGACCGCGACGCGGCTCGGCGCTTCCTGGTTCATCGGGTTCGACAGGATACCGGTCAGCTCGCCCGACAGCCCCGCCTCGCGGCGTGCATAGGGCGCCATCAGCAGCCGACCGGTGGTCTGCGCATAATCGTTGACCGGATAATTGTCCCACAGCAGCGTCTTGCGCCCGAATGCCTTGGTCGCGGCCTTGGCATCCGGCACCGAGATCGCGGGCGGTACGACATCGGTGCCGGTCCATTGCACCACCACCTTGGGGTCGAGATTGTCGCGCAGCGCCGCTTTATAGGGTGAGTCCTTGGCGTCGTAATATTCGGTCGGGACCATGATGAGCGGGGGCGCCTTGGGATCGCGGCGCGTCAGGTCCGCCTGCACCGCGTTGAGCAGTTGCGCCTGTGCCTTGCCCGCTGCCGCCGCGCCCGAGGGGCCAAACGCGGCCTGATCGGCCTCGCAATTCCATTTCTTATATTCGATGTCGTCGAGGGCGACGTAGAAACGGTGGATACCGATCGCGCGCAATGCATCAAATTTTGTGTGTAGCGCCTGAAGGTCGGCGGGGGCCGAGAAGCAAATGGTCGGCCCCGGTGAGATCGCGTAGACGAAATCGACATGGTTGCGCGACGCGGCTGCCGCCAGCGTGCCGAGCTGCGCCAGCGTAGCGGCTGGATATGCCTCCCGCCAGCGATCACGCGCGTAGGGATCGTCCTTCGGACTGTAGACGTAGGTGTTGGCCTTGACCGTCGCGAGGAAGTCGAGGTGGCGGGTGCGTTCGGCCATCGTCCATGGCTTGCCGTAGAAACCCTCGATCGTGCCGCGCACCGGCATGGCGGGATGGTCGCGAATCACCAGTGCGGGAAGCGTGGGACGCTGCACAAGCTGGCGGAGCGTCTGCACCGCGTGGAACAGGCCGTCGGCATCGTGGCCGGCGAGCGTGATGGTGTGCGTGGCGGGCGTTATGGTGAGCGTATAGCCCTCGCGCGCCGTGTCGGGGGTGGTGCCGGCCAGCGCGGTGCGGACGAGCGGCGCATCGGCGAGGCCGAGGACGATCTTCGGCTGCTTTGACGCGCGATCGAGGCGGCGCGTGGTGGCGATCGTCTCGACGCCGGCGTCGCGCAGGAGTTGCTCCGCGAACGTGACGGTGGCGGCATCGGTGCCGGGCGCGGCGACCAATGTGACCTGGCGGCCCAAGGCCATGGTGTCGGTACCGAGCGTCAGCTCGGTCGGTGCGGGGAAGATCGCCGGGCGGGTGGCGACCTGTGCGGTGAGCGGGGTGGACGACAGGAGCGTGGCGACCAGCAGGGGCAGGCCGATGCGGCGGGTCATGTCGTTCTCCGGTACGCTATTGGTATTATATGCGTCGTAGGACGTTGCCGGGGCCGGGGCAACTGCACTGATCGTTCGCCTCACCCCTCATTCGGCATGACGAGGTAGCAGGCGGTCACTCCCCCTTCATCGCCAGCGCGCGAGCGTAGAGCGCCTTGCGGTCGACGCCGAACGCCTTGGCGACTTCCCCCGCCGCCTTCGAGGCGGGGAGGCGGGTGAGCGCTTCGGCGAGCGCGGCGTCGGCATCCTCGATCGCGGCCGGTGCGGGGGGCTCGGGCGGGGCGACGACGACGACGATCTCGCCCTTCGGCGGCGCATCGGCATAGCGTTCGGCAAGCGTCGACAGCGTGCCGGTGACCGCTTCCTCGAACTTCTTGGTAATCTCGCGCGTCACCGCCGCCTCGCGGTCGCCGAGCCCGGTGGCCAGCGCGGAGAGGCAGGCAGAGAGGCGCGGGCCGGCCTCGTAGATCACCAGCGTCGCGCGGATCGCGGCGACCTCGGCGATCGCGGTGGCGCGCGCCTGCTCCTTCGAGGGAAGGAAGCCGAGGAAGAAGAAGCGGTCGGTCGGTAGTCCGGCGAGCGTCAGCGCTGCGACAGCGGCACACGGGCCGGGGATGGTGACGACCTGATGCCCGGCCGCGCGGGCGTCGCGCACCAACTTGTAGCCGGGGTCGGAGATCAGCGGCGTGCCCGCGTCCGAGACCAGCGCGACCACCTCGCTCGCCATCCGCGCGATCAACTGCGGGCGGACATGCTCGGCATTATGGTCGTGATAGGGGGTCATCGGGCGCTTGGTCCCGATGTGGCGGAGCAATCCGGCGGTCACGCGCGTATCCTCCACGGCGATCACGTCCGCGCCCGCGAGCACCTCGGCCGCGCGGGGGGAGAGATCGCCGAGATTGCCGATCGGGGTGGCGACGATGTACAGGCCAGGGGTCAACGGGTTCACGGGAGTAGTCATGGCAGAGGCGATCGGGCGTTCGCAATGGTCGAGCGCAATGTCGCGCGTCATCACGGTCGCGGGGGCGCTGTTGCTCGCGGCCTGTTCGACGGTGGTGCCGCGCGGGCCGGTGCAGCAGGCGCCGACCGCACAGCCAGCGCCGCCGCCGCGCGAAACCGCGCCGGAGGTGGTGAGCGGGCTGCCGCAGGACGCCGCGCGCAACCGTGTCGCGCTGCTGGTGCCGCTGACCGGCAGCAACGGCGGTGTCGGGCGCAGCCTTGCCAACGCCACGCAGCTGGCGCTGCTCGACACGCGCAACCAGCAGGTGCGGATCACCAGCTACGACACCGCGACCGGCGCGGCGGCGGCGGCGAGCCGCGCAATCCGCGAAGGCGCGCAGCTGATCCTCGGGCCGCTGCTTGCCGAAGACGTCCGCGCGGTCGCGCCGATCGCGCGTGCGGCGAAGGTGCCGGTGCTGTCGTTCTCGAACGATACCGGCGTGGCGGGCAATGGCGCCTATGTGCTGGGTTATGCCCCTGCGCAGGCGATCGAGCGCGTCGTCGCCTATGCACGCGGGCGCGGGATCGACAATTTCGGCGGGATCGTTCCCAACGCGCTATACGGCAGCCGCGCATCGACCGCCTTCCTGCGCGCGGTCGAACAGGCCGGCGGGCGCGTCGTGTCGCTTCAGACCTATGATCGTGGCAGCGGCGCGCTGGGCAGCGCGGTGCAGCGGATGGCGAAGGACGCGCCGTTCGGCGCGGTGCTGGTCGCCGACAGCGCGGCGACCGCGACCGCGGCGGTGCCACTGATCCGGCGCAACAGTCCGTCGACGCAGATCCTCGGCACCGAGCTGTGGAATTCGGACGGCGCGTCGCGGTCGTCGGCGGTGCTGAACGGGGCGTGGTTCGCTAGCGTGCCGGACACCTTATATCGCCAATATGCACGCAATTACCGCGCACGGTTCAACACGGCGCCGTATCGGCTGTCGAGTTTGGGCTACGACTCGGTGCTGCTGGTGGTGCGGATCTCGCGCGAGTGGCGGCCGGGCGCGGCATTCCCGGAGAACCGGCTGCGCGACGCCGACGGTTTCGCAGGGATCGATGGCGCGTTTCGCTTCGGGCGCGACAATGTCGCCGAACGCGCGCTGGAGGTGCAGGAGATCCGTGGTGGCGAGACGGTGACGGTGTCTCCGGCTCCAACCGGCTTCACCGGAAAATAGCCAGCGCGGGCTATGGCATGCCGGGGGCGGTCGTGTAGAGGATCGTGATGCCGATCCTTACCGCCGTCACCCATGCCGATCTGATTGCCGATGTCCGGACGCTCGCCGCGAAAATCGCGCGCGATACGACATGGCGCCCCGACTGGCTCGTGGGCGTCGGACGCGGCGGACTGGTCCCGGCGGTGTACCTGAGCCATGCGGCGGGGCTGCCGATGCAGTCGGTCGATTATTCGGCGCAGGACGACACGCGCGCCGCCCCCGCCATCGAGCGGCTCGCGGCATTGACCCGCGAGGGGCAGAAGCTGCTGTTCATCGACGACATCAACGATTCGGGGCGGACGATCGCCAAGCTGCGCGGGATGCTGGAGCAGGCGGGCGCGGCGGCGGAGGCGATGCGCTTCGCGACGCTGATCGACAATCGCGGCTCGGCGGCGAAGGTCGACCTCGCGGCGCGAACGATCGACCGTGCGGTGACCAAGGACTGGTTCGTGTTCCCGTGGGAAGCGCTGGCGCCCGCGACGTCGATCGCGGCGGATGCGGCAGCGGTGCCGGAGCGGACGGCCTAGGTTCTATCGGCCGAGGGGAGTACTCTGAGCCGTTCGCCCTGCGCTTGTCGAAGGGCGGGCTGCCGGGGGCATGTGCTTCGACAAGCTCAGCACGAACGGTGAGAGGGGTGGCCCGCCGGGTACGTCCCCCGGTCAGGATCGCTCATGGCAGCGTGACGATGCCCGTCACATGCACCGTCGCGCCTTCGGCATGGACTGCGCCGTTGACGATGCCGGTGATCGTCACCTCCGCGCCCGGCTCGGCGGTCACGTCGCCGCGCACCATGCCCGAAATGGTGACGCGGCAGCCCATGGCCACTGTGATGTCGCCGCTGACGATCCCCGACACGTCGGCGTCGCTGTCGAGGCGGATCGCGCCGCTGACGATGCCCGACAGATCCCTCATGCCTTGATGAGTCCGATCTCGACCAGCCGCTGATGCAGATAGCCGTTGGCGGTGATCGGCTCGGGATAGCGGTTGGGGTTGGCGTCGGTGATCGTCTGCGGCAGCGTTTCGATCAGGAAATCGGGCGCGGGATGCAGGAAGAACGGCATTGAATAGCGCGAATGGCCGCGGCGCTTGGGCGGCGGGTTGACCACGCGGTGCGTGGTCGAGGGCAGGACGTGGTTGGTCAGCCGTTGCAGCATGTCGCCGACGTTGACGACCATCGCACCCTCCGGCGGCTTGACCGCCAGCCACTGGCCCGTGGCGCGGTCGAGCAGCTCCAGCCCGGCCTCCTCGGCCCCGAGCAGCAGGGTGATGAGGTTGATGTCCTCGTGCGCGCCGGCGCGCACGCCTTCGGCATCCGCCGGGATCGGCGGGTAGTGGAGCAGGCGCAGTACCGAATTGCCGTCCTTTACCGCCGGATCGAACCAGTCGGGGGCAAGGCCGAGATGCCGGGCGATCGCCGACAGCAGCCGGTCGCCGGCGCGGTCGAAGGCGGCGAACAGCTCGACGAACGTGTCCCGAAAACCGTCCGGGCGCTCGGGCCAGATGTTGGGCGCCATCTCGTCGGCGTAGCGATGGCCTTCAGGCAGCTCGCGCCCGACGTGCCAGAATTCCTTGAGGTCGACGTGGCGCGCGTCCTTCGCGATCTCGGTCTTGAACGGGGTGTAGCCGCGCGCGCCGCCGCCGCCGGCTTTGTGATAGCGGCGCTTCTCTTCCTCCGGCAGCGCGAACAACTCGGTCGTCTCCGCCCAGGCGCGGTCGATCAAAGGCTGCGGCACGCCGTGATCGGCGACGATCGCAAAGCCGAAACGCTCGAACGATCCGCCGAGTGCGGCGGCAAAGCCATCGGGATCGCGTGCCTGATCGGCGAGGCTGAGCGTCGGGACGTCAGCGGTATCGGGGGCGACGGGGGTGTCGAGCATCGTCAATCATCCGTGATTCTGAACGCTCTAGGTAAGCGCTCCGGTCGCCGGACGCCAGCCGCCGGAACCGGTGGGGCAGGTCTGCCGTTCGATTGTCGTAACGATTGGAGGAGCTTCGCGATGGGCGGGCATCAGGTGCAAGGTCAGGGCTCGGGCGACGATGGCTATGACGAAGACGGCTATGACGAGAGCCAGCGCGCCGAAATCCTCGAGGCGACCCGTGACGGACCAGGCGACGGCACGATCATCGTCGATCTCGAACCCGATGTCGGTACCGACGACGATGCCGAGGATGAGGACGAGCTGTTGATGACCGACGGCGAGGTTGCCCGGCAGGACGGCGACGTCGACGCGGACGACAGCGACGTCGCCGAGGACGAAGTGCAGGCCGAATTCGACGACGGCAGCGTCGAGGAGGACGAACTCGACGATCGCGACGACACCGCATTGCGTCCCTGACCCGGAACGGGCGGGGGGAGATTGACCCCGCCCTTAACGCGGCACAGGATGCGCGGCATGCTGATCGTCGCGATCCTGCTACAGGCCGCAGCACCGTCGGTGACGACAAGACGCTCAATCCTCGCGCCGGTGAACAATGAGCCGTGCGTTCGCAGTAGCGAACAAGGCGAGGTGGTGGTGTGTGCCGATCCACTCCCCTCGCAGGCGCTACCTCTGCCGAACGAGGCGGTGTCACCGGGGCCGCGCCCGGTCGATCGCAATATGACCGGGATCGGCGCGCTGGCGGCGGAATCCGGCCCCTGTGCGACGCGACTGGATGGATGCACGGTCGGCGTCAATATCCTCGGGCCGGTGGTCGCGCTCGTGCGCGGCATACAGAGCGTGGTCGCGCCGGGCAGCTGTTGCGAGCGACCGGGCGAGGCGACCGACCCGGTAATGCTCATCGGCGATGCGGTGAAAGGCGTCGCTCATGCGGGGAAACACAAGCGTGGCCAGCTGAGGCGCGAGGCGATCGACCTCGACGAGCCGGTGCTGACGGGGCGAGTGCATCCTTAGTAGCAAACGTCCGACGTCTTCTTCTTCACCCCGAACTTGATCCGTGCTCCCGCTTCTTCGTCCCTCATGGAAAAGCGGCGCCCCGGATCAAGTCCGGGGTGGCGACAAACGATATTTCCACCTCATGACCGTTGTGGCGTGGACTCGCGCTCGATGATCGCGTGCGGGACGATCATGTCGCTGACGGCTTCGCCGCCGTCGCCGGTGCCGATCAGTCGCTCGGCGGCGCGGAAGGCCATTTCCTCGGCAGGTTGACGGACGGTGGTGAGCAGCGGCCAGATACGCGCCGCCAGCGTGGTGTCGTCGAACCCAGTGACCGCGAGGTCGCGGGGGAGGACTAGCCCGCGACGATGCGCCTCGGCGATCACGCCGGCTGCCATGTCGTCGTTGCTGCACATGATCGCATCGGGGCGTGCCGGACCGGCCAGAAGCGCCTGTGCGGCTTCCTCGCCCGAGCTGCGGTCGAAGCGGCCTGCGATCACCAGCGTCGGGTCGGCGGCGATGCCGTGGGCGGCGAGCGCATCTTGATAGCCCTGCACGCGTGGTGCGCTGTCCGAGTGGCGGGGGTTGCCCGCGATCAGCGCGATGCGGCGATAGTTGCGCGCGATCAGCAGCGTCGTCAGTTCCTCCATCGCGGCGCGGTTGTCGATCCGCACCGTGGCGACACCGGGCATGACATGGCCGACCGCGATCGCCGCGACGGGGAGCGCGAGTTCCCGAAGGACCGGCGAGTCCCGCAGCAGTTCGGCGAACGGCGGCACCAGCAACAGCGCGTCCGCGCCGCCACGCGCCAGCGAGCGGGCGGCTGCCTCGGCAGCGTCGGGGGTGCCGGGCGCTTCCTCATGGAGCAGCAGTTGCAGCCCGCGCGCATTGGTGGCGCGCAGCGCGCCGACGAGGATCGCGTCGAGGAACGGCGCGCGCGCGCCGCTGTAGAGCAGCCCGACCGTGGTGGCGCGGGCGCGCGCAAGGCGGCGCGCGACGACGTTGGGAACATAGCCGAGTTCGGCGACCGCGGCATGGACCGCCGCGATCGTTGCCGGACTTGCCCGACCGGCGCGATTGATGACGTTGGAGACGGTCATCGCCGAAACGCCCGCACGTTCGGCGACCGCGCGAATGGTGACGCCCTGGCGGCGACGCTCGCTCATGCGAAAACCCTGCGCCATCCGTCATCGCGGCCCGCGAGGCGGGCTTGCTCCACCCGCGGGGCGCGCGATGACGGCGGCGGCACGGCGCGGTCCTAGATGGTGCCGGCCTTCATCAGCTTGACCGCATTGTCACAGGCGCGCGCGGTCATCGCCATGAAGGTCAGCGACGGGTTGACGCACGCCACCGACGCCATCTGCGCGCCGTCGGTGACGAACAGGTTCGGCGCATCGTGCGCCTGGTTCCACTTGTTGAGCACCGAGGTGCGCGGATCGGCGCCCATTCGCGCGCCGCCCATTTCGTGGATCGCATCGCCGGGGACGTGCTCGCCTTCGCGGCTTTGCACGTCGGTCAGCCCGGCACCACGCAGCATCGCTTCGCCCTGCTCGCGCGCGTCGGCCATCATCTTCAGCTCGTTGTCGCGGAAGGTGACATTGAACACCATCAGCGGCACGCCGAAGCGATCGACCTTCGTCGGGTGAAGCGAGACGCGATTGTCCTCGTACGGCAGACACTCGCCGAACGCGGTCATCCCGAACTGCCAGCCGCCGTACTTGCGCATCCCGTCCTTCATCGACTTGCCGAAGCCGACCGGACCGGCGGGCGAGCGATAGGCCGAGCCCTGATAGCCATAGCCGCGCTTGAATCCGACGCCCTCGTCGCCGCCGACGTTGCGGAACCGCGGGATGTAGACGCCGCCCGGACGGCGACCGTACTCGATATACTCGGTCATGCCCGGGATGTTGCCGCCGATGCTGACGCGGAAGATGTGATCCATCACATATTTGCCGAGCGTGCCGCTGCTGTCGAACCAGCTGCGTCCGTCGGGGCGCTTCGAGTTCATCATGATCTGCACCGAGGCGAGCGCCGAGGCACACAGGAACACCATCCGCGCCTTCACCACCTGCGCCTGCCCGGTCTTGGCATCGATGTAGCGGACGCCGGTCACGCGCTTCTTGGCGGCATCATATTCGAGGTTGGTGACCACCGCGTCGGAGCGCAGCGTCAGCCGGCCGGTCGCGCGCGCCGCCGGCAGCGTCACCGCCTGCGTCGAGAAATACGCGCCGAACGAGCAGCCGTTACCGCATTGGTTGCGATACTGGCACTTCGTGCGGTTCTGATCCGGCTTGTCCTCGGTCATGTTGGTGAGGCGCGTGTTGATGAGCTTGCGACCCGGGAACTTGGCCTCGAGCCGCGGCTTCACCCACTTCTCCGCGATGTTCATCTGCATCGGCGGCTGGAAGTCGCTGTCGGGCAGCTGCGGCAGATTTTCGCGCGAGCCGGACACGCCGATGTAGTTCTCGACGTATTTGTACCAGGGCTCGACGTCCTCGTAGCGGATCGGCCAGTCGATCGCGACATTGTCGCGCTTGTTTGCCTCGAAGTCCTCGGGCGCCCAGCGGAACGTCCAGCGGCCCCAGATCAGCGACTTGCCGCCGACCGCGGCCGGGCGGATCCAGTAGAACTTGCTGCCCTCGTCATAGGCATAGGGGTTCAGCCGGTCGTCGTTGTAGAACTTGCGGTTGCTGGGCGTGACATAGCCGTGCTTGGTGATGAAGTAATCGCTCTCCATCAGCGCGGGCGGCATCGAGTTACGCGCGGGCACCTCGTAGGCGGGCTTGCCGTCGTACGGATAGCCCTCGCCATGTTCGACCATGATGCCACGGTCGAGCATCAGGACGCGCAGGCCCTTTTCCGTCAGCTCCTTCGCGGCGAAACCGCCGCTGACGCCGGAGCCGATGACGATCGCGTCGAAAGTATCGGTCGCTGCCATAAGTAAAATCCTCTCCGTCGGCGCGATCAGAAGGTCAGCTTGCGCAACGTGTTGAAGCTGGTGGTGATGTCAGGCAGGTACGGCGCCGGGCACTCGTCATTCTCGACGTAGAAATGCTTCACGCCCGCCAAGCGGTTGAGTTTGAAGATCGCGCCGAAGTCGATCTTGCCGTCACCCACCGCGCACATGCTGCCATCGGCGCGCTTGTCCTTGACGTGATAGGCATAGATGCGACCGGCGTGCTGCCGGATCATCGCCGCCGGGTCCTGCCCCGCGGTGATCGCCCAGAACAGGTCGATCTCCAGCTTGACCAGCGCCGGATCGGTCTCCTTGAGCAGCCGGTCGTAGAGCGAGACGCCGCCGGGCTTCACGGTGAATTCGAAATCGTGGTTGTGATAGGCGAACGCCAGCCCGGCCTTCTTCAGATCGCGCGCGAAGCGGTTGAAGTCCTTGAGCGCAATGTTCCAGCTCGCCTCGTTGCGGTGCTGGTCGGTCATGTACGGCAGGATGATCGTATCGGCACCCAGCGTCTTGGCCATCTTCACCACGCCGTTGAAGTCGGCGAGCAGCCACTCATAAGGGACGTGGACCGACGGCGCCTTCAGCCCGAGCCGGTCCTGCGTGCGGCGCAGCGCGGCATGGTCCATCTTGTCATAGCCGCCACCGCCATATTCGACTTCGCGATAGCCGATCTTGGCGACCTTCTCGAGCGTGCCCATCGGGTCCGGCCCGAAGAGCTCGCGGACTGTATAGAGCTGGAGCCCGATCGCGCCGAGCTGCGCGGCCTGGGCTGATACCCCGAACAGGCCGAGTGCGGCGAGGCCGCCGGCACCGGCGAGGACGTTGCGACGCGTGGCGATCATGAGGAATAGACCTTGTTGACGTTGGAATAGGGAAAGGCGCCGTCATAACTGCCGGGGACGGGCAGATATTCGCGCTCCTGCGTGATGCCGATCTCCGACGTATAGTAGCCGGCGATCACCATCTGGCGGAACGGGCCGAAGAACGCCGCGCCCCCCGGCAGCTTGTCGTCCATCGCGAGCGTCAGCAGCGCGTCATGCTGCGCCGGGGTGAGCTGTGCCGCCGGCTTCTTGTAATCGGCCTGCGCGCGCGCCGCGATCGCGTCGAGCCCGGCGATGATCGGCACGCGATCCTCGGGAGTCGACCAGTCGGCGAGCAGCTTCTCGATATATTCCGGCACCCCGGCGGCGATCGCGCCCGGCGTGTCGGTGGTCGGGATCACCCGGTCGCTGAGCGCGCTCATCAACGCGCGCTGTGGCGCGGTGAACACCTGCACGCTGGGCGGTCCCTCGCTGATGACGGGGATGCCGCCACCCTTTGCCGCCGCGGCGGTCGCCGCGCGTGCCAGCGGGGCGTACAAGGACGCTCCGAACATGGCGGCGATGCCGCCCAAGGCCTGTCGTCTGTCGATCACTCACCCTCTCCCGTCATGCTGATGCTGCGCCGGCTCATGCTGCGTCGATCGCACGGTAAGCGGCGATCAGCCGCTCCTCGCCCGCGCGTCCCGGTTGCGATGTGCCATGTTCCATGCCGATCACGCCGCGGTAGCGACGCTCGCGCAGGAAGCGCACGATGTTGTTGAAATTGACTTCGCCGGTCCCGGGCTCCTTGCGGCCGGGATTGTCGCCGAACTGGATATAGCCGACCTCGTCCCAGATCATGCCGAGCGAACGGATCAGGTTCCCGGACTGGATCTGCTCGTGATAGCAATCGGCGAGCACCTTGACCGCCGGGCTGTTCGCGCCGCGCGCCACCGCATAGCCCGACGCGAACGAGCGCATGTAGACGTTGGGATGGTCGGTGCGCGTGTTGAGCGGCTCCATGACCAAAGCCAGATCGTGCGGGGCGAGGATGTCGCCGGCGCGGCGCATCAGGTCGATGACGCGCCCGGTCTGGATCTCGACCGGCACCTTGTGGTCGACGAAGCCGGTGACGACGGTCATGTGCTTCGCGTTCAGCCGCTTGGCGACCTCGACCGAGGCGCGAACGTCGGCGAGGAACGCCTCGCGCTCCGCGCCGTCGTCGCTGCCGAAGATCGGGCGGAACGCTGACCATTTCGGCATCGACGCGACGAATACGCCCATTGTCATGCCGCGCTGTTGCAGCGCTTTCGCCATCGCGTCCTGTTCGGCGACGCTGCGGCTGCGCGCCTCGTTATCCTCCCAGGCGCGGAAGCCCTGATCGGCGGCGAAGGCGATCTGCTCCAGCCGGTCGCCGCGACTCGCGAAGCTGCCCTCGTGCGGAGCGTAGTTGAGCGAGAAGGTCGCAGCGTTGCTCGTGTGCACCTGTCCCTGCGCCGACGACGACAGCGCCGCAGCAGCGGCTCCTGCCAGAATCGTGCGGCGCGAAGGGGTCATGCCGCTGCGACCGTCGCGCGGCGGCGACGCTCGGACAGCCAGATCGCGCCGAACACGAACAGCAGCACGACCGGCACCAGCGCCAGCTTCGCAAAGGATTGCGAGGCAGCGGCGTCCTCGACCTGACGCAGCGCTTCGCCGGTCAGTTGCTTGAACGCGTCTGGCCCGCCTGCGAGCCGCACCTTGGCCTCGTCGAACATCCCGCCCAGCGCCGGGAGCACGAAGAAGCTGGCGAGCGCGCCGGCCGAACCGACCAGCCCGATCGCCCATGCCCCGCCACGCGGATAGCGTTCGGCGACCGAGGCGAGCATCGTCGGCCACATCGCGCAGACGCCGAGACCCCAGACGGTCGAGGCGACCAGCGCGGCGACGGGCGACTGCGCGCGCGACAGCAGGAACAGCCCGATCGCGGCGAGCAGGCTGGAGATCCACAGCAGGCCCGGATTGGACAGCTTGCCCGCTAGACGCCCGGCGAAGTGGCGGAACACGAACATCAGCGCGCTGACATAGACGAGCAGCAGGATGCCACGCATCCCGACGCGGTTGGTGAGCGCGACGTCGAGCCACTGGCCCGGCGCAAGCTCCGACGAGGCGGTCAGGAACATCGCGCCGAACCACACGAAGAAGCTCGGGCGGCGGAACACCTCGCCGATCATCGTGCCGAAGCTCTCGCCCTCAACCGCCGCGGGGGCTGGGGGGAAGGTCGTCGTCCCGCCGATGATGACGACGCCGATCGCGGGCAGGAACACCAGCCCCATGATCGCCTGCCACGGCAGGACGTTGGCGAGGAACACGCCGGCCAGCCCGCCGATGATGAGCCCGCCCGGATACCAGGCGTGGAGCACGTTGAGCCGGTGCGTGGTCTCGTCGGGATAGAGGCGCGCGGTCAGCGGGTTGATCGACGATTCGGCCAGACCCCAGCCGATCCCGCTGAGCATCATGCCCAGCCACACCAGCGAGTAGATGGTCATGCCGGTCGCGATCGCGCCGGCGCCGACGATCAGCGCGGTGCCGAGAATGAAGCAGACGCCCGAGCCGATCACGATCCGCTTGGCGCCAATCTTGTCGAGCAGCGCGCTGGCGACGAACAGGGTGATCGCGAAGCCGAGGAACGCGGAGCCGAGCGCCGCGCCGATCAGCTCACCGGCCTGCACCGGTGCTATTGGATCGATCCACTCCGCCTTCAGGCTGCTGGCGATCGCCGCACGCAGCGAGGCGCTGACCGCCGCGGTGGTGAGCGCGAGTACGCTCAACCAGAACAATCGGGACCGATGCTGCCCCGTGAATGCCGCTGCCTCTGTCTGCACCCTCTACCCCTTTTCAACCGCGCGATTCTTTTATCTGATTTTTGCAATTTGACCGATCAGTCGAGCCCGAGCAAGCGCCGGTTCGCGGCTGGATCGGACCCGCCCGCGAAATCGTCGAAGGCGCGTTCGGGACGACGGATCATGTGCGCGGCGATGAACGGAGCGCCTTCGCGCGCGCCGTCCTCGGGGTGCTTGAGGCAGCATTCCCATTCGAGCACCGCCCAGCCGGCATAGCCATATTGCGTCAGCTTCGAGAAGATGCCGCCGAAATCGACCTGCCCGTCGCCGAGCGAGCGGAAGCGGCCGGGCCGGTCGACCCAGTCCGAATAGCTGCCGTACACGCCCGCCTTGCCGGTCGGGTTGAACTCCGCGTCCTTGACGTGGAACATGCGGATTCGCTCGTGATAGAAGTCGATGAACTGGAGATAGTCCATCGCCTGCAGCACGAAGTGGCTGGGATCGTAGAGGATGTTGGCGCGCTTGTGCCCGCCGACCGCATCCAGGAACCGCTCGAAGGTGGTGCCGTCGTGCAGGTCCTCGCCGGGATGCAGCTCGAAGCAGAGATCGACGCCCTCGTTCTCGAACGCGTCAAGGATCGGCGTCCAGCGCTTGCCAAGTTCGGCGAAGGCATCCTCGACCATCCCGGCCGGACGCTGCGGCCACGGATAGACGAACGGCCAGGCGAACGCGCCCGAGAAGGTGGCGTGCGCGTCGAGACCGAGCCGGCGGCTCGCCTTGGCGGCGAGCTTGAGCTGATCGACCGCCCATGCCTGCCGCTCGGCGGGCTTGCCGCGCAATTCCTCCGGCGCGAACACGTCGAACGCTGTGTCATAGGCCGGATGAACCGCGACGAGCTGGCCTTGCAGGTGAGTCGACAATTCAGTGATCGCGACGCCCGCCTCGCGGCAGCGGCCGACCAGCTCGTCGGCGTAGTCCTGGCTCTCGGCGGCAAGTTTCAGATCCATGCACCGTTCGTCGCGGGTCGGGATCTGCACGCCTTCGTAACCCGCCTCGGCCATCCAGCGCGCGGCGTTGTCGAGCGTGTCGAACGGCGCGGCATCGCCCATGAACTGCGCGAGGAACACGCCCGGGCCGCGCATGGTACCGCCGCCGCTCACTTGGCGGTCTCTGACTTCAGATAGGCGATGATCGCGGCACGCTTGGCGGGATCCGGGGTCGAGATCGGCATCCGGGTGCCGGGCACCTTCTTCTGCGGCGCGGCGAGATATTCATTGAGCGACGCGTCGTTCCACTTCAGCTGCGCCTTCTTGAAGGCGGCCGAATAGTTGAAGCCTGGCGCGGAGGCCGGGGCGCGGGTGAACAGACCGGCCAGGTTCGGGCCGATGCCGTTGCGCTCGCCCTTGTGGAGCGTGTGGCAGGCCTTGCATGCGGCGAATGCCTGTTGCCCGTTCTGCTGCGCCGGCGCGGGTGCCGAGGCGACCAGCGCGACAATGGCGGCGACTGGCGCGGCGGCCAGACCGGCGATCAACTTCATCGCATACTCTCCAAACCCGAATTGATTGATGCCAGTTTACCGCTAAACCGGGCGATAGCAAGGCGGCTGACGTTACGGTCTTCGTAATGCCGGTATGCGGATGACGGGAGGATGAATGGCGCGGGTAGAACCACTTAAGCTCGGTATGGTCGGCGGAGGCGAGGGCGCGTTCATCGGCGCGGTCCACCGCATGGCGGCGGGCGTCGACGGCGACTGGCGGTTGGTCGCCGGCGCGTTCAGCACCGATGCGGGCCGCAACACACGTACCGGCGAGCTGCTCGGTCTCGATGCGGGACGCGTTTACGGCTCAATTGATGACATGCTTTCGGCCGAGCGTGCACTGCCCGAGGGCGAACGGATCGACGCGGTTGCAATCGTGACACCGAATCACCTCCATGCGCCGATGTCGATCGCGGCGCTCGACGCGGGTTTCCACGTCATTTGTGAAAAGCCAATGTCGCTGAACCTGGAGGAAGCGCAGGCGATCGCGGCGGCGGCCGAGCGGAGCGGGCGGCACTATGCGCTGGCCTTCACCTACAGCGGCTATCCGATGGTCGAGGAAGCCCGCGCGCGCGTGGCGCGGGGCGACTTCGGCGCGATCCGGCTGGTGCAGGTCGAGTATTCACAGGGATGGCTGAGCAGCGCGCTGGACCGCGAGGGCAATCGTCAGGCCGAGTGGCGCACCGATCCGGCGCGCGCCGGGCTGGGCGGGTGCCTTGGGGATATCGGTACGCACGCCTTCCAGCTTGCCGAGCATGTCAGCGGCCTGCGCGTCGACTCGCTATGCGCGGATCTGACGACGCATGTGCCGGGGCGGCGGCTCGACGACGACGTCAGCGTGCTGCTGCGCTTCGAGGGCGGCGCGCGCGGCGTGCTGAAGGCGACGCAGGTCGCGGCGGGTGACGAGAACGGGCTGCGACTGCGCATCCACGGCGAAAAGGGCGGGCTCGACTGGGCACAGATGGAGCCCAACACACTGACGCTGCGCTGGCTCGACAAGCCGGGCGAGGTGGTGCGCACCGGCGGACCAGGGCTGGCCGAGACAACCTTGGGGCGCATCCGTACCCCGGCCGGGCATCCGGAAGGCTATATCGAGGCGTTCGCGAACATCTATCGCGCGGTCGCGGCGACGATCCGCGGCGGCGATAGCGTCGCCGAACGCGGTGCGGCGGCGTGGTTCCCGGGGACGAACGACGGCGTGCGGACGATGGCGTTCGTCGAGGCGGTGGTCGCCAACGCCGGGTCGGACCAGAAGTGGAGCGGGCTGGCCGATTGACACAACCTCCGTTCGTCCTGGGGAAAGGCTGAGCCTGTCGAAGCCTTGTCTGAAGGGGCGCGCGCGACAAGCCTGCTTCGAGACGATGATCGGGTCGGATCGTCCCCCGGACGATCCTGAACATGCCGGGGGCGTGTTCACCCGATCATTTCGGCAAGCTCCCGATCACTTCGGCAAGCTCAATGCCTCCTCAGCACGAACGGAGTTGGTTATGTCCGAAGCACCTACCGCACCACCTTCGGCAAAATCGCGTCGAGCAGGATCATCCCCGCGTCGGTGACGCGCAGCCGCTCCTCCTCCCGCACGATCAGTTCGGGCAGCGCCGCGATCGCGGCGAGATCGACGATCTCATCAACGCGCATCCCGCCCGCCGCTGCGATCGCCGCGACATCGACGCCTTCGCGCAGCCGCAGCCCCATCAGCAACGCCTCGCTGACGCGGGTCGCCGCCTCCAGCGGCTCCTCGCTCTCCAGCCCGTGGCCGTTGCGCGCAACCGCGGCGAGCCAGTTCTCGGGCTTCTTGCGCCGAAACGTCGCGAGATGGTCGCGCCGGCCATGCGCGCCAGGGCCGATGCCGGCGTAGTCGCGGTATTGCCAGTAAGCGAGATTGTGGCGGCTCTCCGCGCCGGGGCGGGCGTGGTTGGAGATTTCATAGGCGGGCAGCCCCACCGCGGCGGTGCGCGCGCGGGTGAGTTCGAACAGATCGGCGGCGGTGTCGCCATCGGGTATCGTCAGCCGCCCCGCCGCCGCCTCGGTCGCGAAACGCGTGCCAGGCTCGATGGTCAGTTGGTAGAGCGACAGATGTTCGGTCCCGAAGGATAGCGCGCGCGCCAGCTCGTCCTCCCACGCCGCCTGCGTCTGACCGGGGCGGGCGTAGATCAGGTCGAAGCTGACGCGCTTGAAATGACGCTGTGCCACGTCGAGCGCGCCGAGCCCCTCGCGCACATCATGTGCACGACCCAGGAAGCGTAACGCGTCGTTGTCGAGTGCCTGCAGCCCCAGCGAGACGCGATTGACCCCGGCGGCGGCGAGGTCGGAAAAACGCGCCGCCTCGACCGACGACGGGTTCGCCTCCAGCGTGATCTCGACGTCGCCGACCGGCACCCACGCCTTCGTCGCCGCCTCGATCAGTGCGGCGACGGTGGCGGGTGGCATCAGCGAGGGGGTGCCGCCGCCAAAGAAAATCGACCCCAGCCGCCGGTCCGGCAGCAGCGCGGCCTCGTGCGCGAGGTCGGCGAGCAGCGCGCGGTGCCATTCCGCCTCGTCGACCGTCGCGCGGACGTGGCTGTTGAAGTCGCAATACGGGCATTTCGAGACGCAGAACGGCCAGTGAATGTAGAGCGCGAGCGGCGCGGCGGCGCGCGCCGCGCGGTCCTTCGCCGCGGCGTCGGGAGAGACGAGGTCGATCATGGCCATGATCGCGCGCATATGGCGGTTCGTCGTGGCAAACGCCACCGTCACCGCACGGCGGAGTCGATCGATGTTGCCGTACCGCAACGACTTTGGCATCCCGCGCGGCGATGCCGGTCCGCCGATTCGTCGTGTTGATGTTTGCCCTGCTTCCCGCTGTGCCCGCCGGGGCCGCCGGGGTCGAGTTCCGAATCCAGCGGCCTGCACCGGCGCGCGACGGATCGCTGCTTCAGCAGGCGATGCTCGAGGCACACAATCGTGCGCGCAACGCCGTGGGGCTTGCGCCGCTCGCGTGGAATCCGGCGCTGGCCGCCGCCGCCGCGCGCCATGCGCAAGAGCTGGCGCGCAGCGGGCGGCTGTTCCATGCCTCGCCATCCGGGGAGGATGCCGGTCAGGGCGAGAACCTTTTCGCGGGAACGCGCGGCGGCTATGATTACGGCGAAATGGCCCGTTACTGGCTGGAGGAGCGACGCAACTTTCGCAATCGCCCCGCGCCGCGTTTCAGCCGCACCGGTCGCTGGCAGGATGCGGCCCATTATGCGCAGATCGTCCGGCGCGCGACCACCGAGATCGGTTGCGCGATGGAGAGCGGGCGGACGCAGGACTTTCTCGTATGCCGCTACAATCCCGGCGTCGGGGCCGCAGGGCGTCGTCTTTACTGACGTCGATGGCGGTGGATCGCATCGCGCCGCGCAAGGTTATGGCCGCGATGACCGAACGAAACGATCACCCGTGGTGGGAAAGCGGCACCGTCTACCAGATCTATCCGCGCTCCTTTCAGGACAGCGACGGTGACGGCGTCGGCGATCTGGCCGGGATCGAGCGGCGGCTCGATCATGTCGCCGCGCTGGGTGTCGACGCGATCTGGCTGTCGCCGATCTTCCCGTCGCCGATGGCCGACTTCGGCTATGACGTCGCCGATTATTGCGGCATCGAGCCCCTGTTCGGGGATCTCGCGGCGTTTGACCGCTTGCTGGCCGCGATTCATGCGCGCGGGCTCAAGCTGCTGCTCGATTTCGTCCCCAACCACAGTTCGGATCAGCATCCGTGGTTCGTCGACAGCCGGTCCGGGCGCGACAGCCCGAAGCGTGATTGGTACATCTGGCGCGATCCCGCCCCCGACGGCGGCCCGCCCAACAACTGGATCAGCGATTTCGGCGGATCGGCGTGGGAATATGACGCGGCCACCGGGCAATATTACCTCCACGCCTTCCTGAAGCAGCAACCCGACCTCAACTGGCGCAATCACGCGTTGAAGACGGCGATGCTCGATGCGATGCGCTTCTGGTTCGATCGCGGCGTGGACGGGTTCCGGATCGACGTGCTGTGGCATATCGTCAAGGCGGAGGGTTTCCCCGACAATCCGGCCAATCCCTACTGGCGGCCGGGGATCACCGAGCGCGACCGGCTGATCCAGCAACATTCGACCGACCAGCCCGAAGCGCATGCGATCGCCGCCGAGATGCGCGCGCTGGCCAATGGATATGGCGCCGGGGGGCAGGGGCGCGTGCTGATCGGTGAGATCTTCCTGCCCAACGATCGCCACGCGCGCTGGTATGGCACGCCCGAGCGTCCGCAGGTGCATTTGCCGTTCAATTTTCAGCTGATCGAGAATGCGTGGGACGCCGCGACGCTGCGCACGATGATCGCCGCCTATGAGGCGAGTTTGCCGGCGCACGGCTGGCCGAACTGGGTGATCGGCAGCCACGACGCGCCGCGGATCGCCGCGCGCATCGGCGAGGCGCAGGCGCGGGTCGCGGCGATGCTGCTGCTGACGCTGCGTGGGACGCCGACCTTGTACCAAGGCGACGAACTGGGGATTGGGACGGTGGACATCCCCCCAGACCGCGTCCGCGATCCGCAGGAGCTGCGTCAGCCGGGAATCGGGATCGGGCGTGACCGGTCGCGGACGCCGATGCCGTGGGACACGTCGCCCTTTGCCGGTTTCTCGACGGTCGAGCCGTGGCTGCCGCTCAATCCCGACTGGCCGACCCGCAACGTCGCCGCGCAAAAGGCCGATCCCGGATCGATGTTGATGCTGTACCGGCACCTGCTGGCGCTGCGTCGTGCACGCCCGGCGCTGGCGGTCGGCGATTTCCGGTTGCTCGACGCGGCGGACGGGGTGTTGGCCTATGAGCGACGGCACGGCGGAGAGGTGCTGCGGGTGGCGCTCAATCTGACGGAGCGCGCCACCACCTTCGACTGGGTCGGCGACGTGCTCGCCTCGACACTGGATGGCGCACCCCAACCCGGCATGCTCTACGCCAACGAAGGCTTGATCTTCAAACCATAGCCGCCGCCCCGGCGAAAGTCGGGTGACAAGCGAGGCGGAAGCAACGAGGACCACCATTCATGAAGATCGCCATGCTCGCCCCGATCGCGTGGCGCACCCCGCCGCGGCATTACGGCCCGTGGGAGCTGGTCACGCATCTGCTGACCGAGGCGCTGGTCGAACGCGGAATTGACGTCACCTTGTTCGCGACGCTCGACAGTCTCACCAGCGCGACGCTGGATGGCGTGGTGCCCGCGCCTTATTCCGAGGATCCCGCCATTGACGCGAAGGTCTGGGAATATCGCCACCTCAGCCATGTGTTCGCGCAGGCCGAGCGGTTCGACCTGATCCACAACCAGGCCGACTTCCCGGCGCATGCGTTCGCGCCGCTGGTCGACACGCCGATCGTGACGACGATCCACGGCTTTTCGTCGGACCGTATCCTGCCGATGTACGCGCCCTTTCAGGACCGCGTGCATTATGTCGCGATCAGCGACGCAGACCGGCACCCCGACCTGCGCTACGCCGCGACGATCCACCATGGCATCCCGCTCGACGACTTCCGCTTCGACGCCGGGGGGGGCGAGGCGCTGTTGTTCTTCGGGCGGCTGCATCCCGACAAGGGCGCGGCGGAGGCGATCGCGGCGGCGCACGCGACGGGGCGCGCGCTGAACCTGTACGGAATCGTGCAGGATCAGGGCTATTACGACCGCGCGGTCGCACCGGCGCTGGGTGATCGCATCCGCTACCACGGCGCGGTCGGCGGCGAGGCGCGGGTTGCGGCGCTGGGGAAGGCGCGTGCCTTGCTCCACCTCATCAATTTCGACGAGCCGTTCGGGCTGTCGGTGATCGAGGCGATGGCGTGCGGCACGCCGGTAATCGCCACCCGCCGCGGCTCGATGCCCGAGCTGATCGAGGACGGCGTCACCGGCTTTCTGGTCGACACGCCCCAGGAAGCGGTCGCGGCGATCGAACGTGCCGGGGATATCGATCGCGCCGCCTGCCGCCGCGCGGTGGCCGAACGGTTCAGCGTCGCACGCATGGCCGACGATTATATTGCGCTGTACCGGCGTATTCTCGGCTGATCGCGCCTATCTCTACCGTATGACCCTGACGACCGAGAAGCGCGCCACGCTTTACCGGATGGTGATGCCCACGCACACCTGCCCCTATGGCGTGAAGGCGAAAGACCTGTTGCGGCGGCGTGGCTTTGCCGTGGACGACCATTGGCTGCGAACCCGCGAGGAAACCGACGCTTTCAAGGCCGAACATGGCGTCAAGACCACGCCGCAGACCTTCATCGGCGGCGAGCGGGTCGGCGGCTATGACGATCTGCGCCGCCACTTCGGCATCCACGTGCCCGCCACTGGCGAGACGAGCTATCGCCCGGTGCTGGCGGTGTTCGCGATGACCGCGCTGATGGCGCTGGCGGTGAGCACCGCGGCGTTCGGGACGCCGCTGACGCTGCGTGCCGCCGAGTGGTTCGTCTCGCTCAGCATGTGCGTGCTCGCGCTGCTCAAGCTGCAGGATGTCGAGACCTTCTCGACGATGTTCCTCAACTACGACCTGCTGGCGAAGCGCTGGGTGCGCTATGGTTATGTCTATCCGTTCGCGGAAGGGCTGGCGGGGGTGCTGATGACCGCGCATGTCGCGGACTGGCTGTCGGTGCCGCTGGCGCTGTTCATCGGGACGGTCGGCGCGATTTCGGTGTTCAAGGCGGTGTATGTCGACAGGCGGGAGCTGAAATGCGCGTGCGTCGGCGGCGCGACGCGGGTGCCGCTGGGGTTCGTGTCGCTGACCGAGAACGTCATGATGATCGCGATGGCGGGGTGGATGGCCTTCGCATAGCCGCGTCACAGATGCCGCTTGCCCAGCTTCCGCGCCAGCGTTCGCCGGTGCATTCCGAGCCGCCGTGCCGCCTCCGACACGTTGAACCCGCAGTCCGCGAGCGTCTGGTGAATATGCTCCCACTCCAGCGTGCGCAGCGAGGTGGGTGAGGCGACCAGCTCGACGCTGGCGTCGCCCTCGCCGCTGGCCTGGAACGCCGCCTCGATATCGTCGGAATTGGCGGGCTTGGACAGATAGTTGGTCGCACCCAGCTTCACCGCCTCGACCGCGGTGGCAATGCTGGCGAAGCCGGTCAGCACCACGATCCGCATCTGTGCGTCGAGTGCGTGGAGCCGTGCGACGCACGACAACCCGGACGCGTTGCCGAGCCGCAGGTCGACCACCGCATGATCCGGCTTCAACGCCGCCACCGCCGTGTCGAGATCGTCGGGATCGGTAATCGCACGCACCTGATAGCCGCGCCGCTCGAACGAGCGCGCCAGCGTCCGTGCGAACACCTCGTCATCCTCGACAATCAGCAGTCGCCGCTCGCTCATGCGCCTTCCTCCGGGATCGAGATCGCCGCGATCGGCAGCGTCAGCGTCACCTCGCCCCCGCCGCCGTCGCGATTGCGCGCCGACACGGTGCCGCCGAGCGTCCGCAATACATTGACCGCGAGAAACAGGCCCAGCCCGGCGCCGCGGCGCGTCTTGGTGCTCATATAGGGCTTGCCGAGCCCGTCGAGGATCGCGGGCGCAAAGCCGCGCCCGTCGTCGCGCACCGACAGCACCAGTCGGTCGCCGTCCCACCACGCGCACAGCGCGATCGTGCGGCCACCCGCCTCCAGCGCATTGTCGAGCAGGTTGGTGATCGTCTGCGCCAGCGCCTTGTCGGCGACGATCCGCGGATCGCCGGTCATCAGATGTTCGTAGGCGGCGGCGACCTGCGTCTTGCCGCGCCAGTCGCCGACGATCCCCGACAGGAAGGTCTTGAGCGTGGTGCGCACCGGCCCCATCCCGCGCACCTCGCCCGACGCGAGCAGTACCTGGCTGAGGATGTCCTTGCAGCGCGTCACCTCCGTGCGCATGTCGTCGAGATCGGCGAGCAGCGCGGGGGAGCCGGCGATCGCGGGCTCGCGCCGCCAGTCGCCCAGCATCACCGCGATCGACGACAGGGGCGTGCCCAGTTCATGCGCCGCGCCGCTGGCGAGCAGCCCCATGCGGACGATATGCTCCTCCTCGGCGGCGCGCTGGCGGAGCGCGGCAAGCCGGGCGTCATGTTCGGAGACGTTGCGGACGATGCGCGTGACGAACAGCGCCAGCAACGTGGCGGTTAGGGTAAAATTGAACCAGCTTCCCGCGACGTAAGGAGTCGACAAGGTGGAGGCCCAGCCACGCGGCAGCGCGAACGGCGGCGCGGCGTGCGCGAGCCACGCGAACACCGCACTGCTCAGCGCGACCATCGCCCAGCTGGCATGATCACGCAGCAGCAGCGCGGCGATCACGACCTGAAGCAGAAACAGGGTGACGAACGGATTGCTGACCCCGCCGCTGAGGTACAATTGCGTCGTCAGGCAGGCGACATCGACCAGCAGCGTCGCGAACAGCGCGCCATAGGTGATCGGCCGCCGCCCGACGATTTGCGCAATCGCGAGATTGAGCGCGACGAGCACCGCGACCGCGCCAAGCATCGCGACCAGCGGCAGGTGCACGCCGACGATGAAATGGACGAGCAGGATCGTGGCGAGCTGCCCGCCGACGGCGAGCCAGCGCAGGATCGACAACAGCCGCACGTTGCGCCGCCCGGCGTCCTCGCGCAGCCCGGTTCCGGCGATGATGTCAGAGGCGGCCATGTCCGCTCCTTACGGCGGATCGGGTAGGGTGCGCTATCGGTCAGATCGCCTGGTGGCTGAAAGCGGTTCAAGGCCAACAATACACGACGAGACGAACAAGCGGACAATGTGGCCGATCGCCGCGGGGTCTCTTTGTCGATCGGCAACCGATCTTTGGCCCGTGGCCTCGAACCCTTGTTACGCCTCCCTGATCGAAGCGCTGGAATAGGGCGAGATCGTCTGCCAACCGAGGGTGGAGTAGAGAGCCCGCCCGTCCTCGGTGGCGACCAGCAGCTCGCGCTTCGCGGTGTCCCGCCGGGCATCGTGGAGCGCCTGCATCAGCGCGTGGCCGAGGCCTTTGCGGCGATGACCGGGTTCAGTCACGATGCGATCGTACACGAAGACTTGTTCGGTCTCGGCAGCGTAGCCGCTCGCGGCCAATATACCCGTTGGTGAGAGTATTCGTGCCTCCACTATTGTCCCGATCTGCTTGATCTCCATACTGTATCCGTCTGGTGGCTGTCTGGCCGCACCGGTGGAGACGCGCTGCATGAAGTAGCTTGGTGCATCCAGCGCCCAGCAGCGCGGCAATGCCGCGGCCAACGCGTCGGCCGGGGCACAGAGTTTGATGAAATAGCGTGGTTCAAGGATCGCGCGGGCGAGCGCGCTGATTTCACGCGCGGGCTCCGAAAACACCCAGCGCGCGATTTCGGTGTCCGAGTTGGTGTCGACCCGAAATCCACCGTGGTCCGGAACGGGTAAAGGTAGCCTCCGCGCGATCGATCGGGCCGAAAGCCACGCATGAAGAGTTGACCGATCGACCCCGTCCCTCGCCATCACCTTTCCCCAACGGCATGCAAGCTTCGTATATTGGTGAAACCGGCAGCTCGCGATTGGCGCAGCGCTAGAGGCCGACGCGTCGGCGTGATTGCTCGAACGCTAAGCGGTTCCGGCGGAACCAGCCGGTCCATCGTGCCGCCAGCGAGTTTAGCCGTCCGCATGATCCCGCCCACGCGCGATGCGCCATGCAAAACAGGCCATCATCGCCGCCAGCGCGAACCATGTCAGTGCATAGACGAGGTGGTTGTTGCGGAACCGCACCACCGTCAGCCCGCCGCGCGGCCATTGCACGCCCGGAACCGCCTCGGCATCGATGAAATAGGGCGCGACCGGTCCCAGCCGGCGCGCGCGGGCGATCGCGGCGGTGTCGCGCGAATACCAGCGGTCGTCGGCTGGGTCGTTGTCGCGGAGGAAGCCGCCATCGGGTTCGGTGACGCGCAGCAGGCCGGTAATGCGCGCTGGGCCGACCGGCGGGACGATCGCCTTGCGGGTGTCGGTCGGCACGAAGCCGCGGTTGATGAGGATCGTGCCGCCGGCGGTGTCGAGCGGGGAGAGCGCCCAATAGCCGGCACCGAAATCGGTGACGGCCTGCGTGAACACCGGCGGGGTCGCCTGCCACGTCCCGGTGACGGTGACGCGGGTGTAGGTGTCGTCATCGTTGATCGTCGCCCAGCGCGCGCGCGCGGGGGCGGGCTGCGCGGGGGCGGCGAGCCGCGCCTCGACCCGGTCGATCAGCGCGAGCTTCCACGCGCGCCGCTCGACCTGCCAGACGCCGAGCCCGGCCAGCACCGCCGCGAACAAGAGCGCGACGCCGGCGAGGGCCCAGCGCGCGCGCATCACATGCCGCCGCTCGACATCTCTCCGCCCATGCCCGGCATCATGTTGAGGTTCATGTGGTACATGACCCACAGCGACCCGGCGATCACGATCAGCACGATGATGGCGGTGAAGATCAGCGCCAGCATCGTCCAGCCGTTCTCGGACTTGGTGTTCATATGCAGGAAGTAGATCATATGGACCACGATCTGCACCATCGCCAGCGCCATCACGATCCCGGCGGTGACGCGCGGATCGGAGATCACGCCGGTCATCACCAGCCCGAATGCGGGCGCGGTCAGCAGCACCGAGAGGATGAAGCCGATCCAATATTCGCGGCGCGAGCCGTGCGGCGCGCCGCCGTGATGGTCGTGCGCGTCGTGGTGCCCATGGCCATGACCATGGGCGGCATCGTGGCCGTGGCCGTGCGTATCGGCGCTCATCAGCGGAGCACTCCCAGCAGATAGACGAAGGTGAAGACGCCGATCCAGATGACGTCGAGGAAGTGCCAGAACAGCGACAGGCACTGGAGGCGGCGGACATTGGCCGGCTCCAGCCCGCGGCGCGCGACCTGCACCATCAGCGTCACCAGCCAGATGATGCCGAAGGTGACGTGCAGCCCGTGCGTGCCGACCAACGTAAAGAACGACGAGAGGAACGCCGAGCGCCACGGGCCTGCGCCTTCGTGGATCAGGTTGCTGAACTCATACAGCTCGATCGACAGGAACGCCGCGCCGAATACGCCGGTGATGGCGAGCCAGCGCAGGGTCGCGGCCTTGTTCTGCTCGTCGGCGTTGATCATCGCGAAGCCATAGGTGATCGACGACAGCAGCAGCGCGGTCGTGTTGACCGCGACCAGCGGCAGCTCGAACAGCTCCTTCGGCCCCGGCCCACCGGCAAAGCTGCCGCCGTATACGCCGTATGCCGCGAACAGCATCGCGAAGATGAGGCAGTCGCTCATCAGGTACAGCCAGAAGCCCAGCATCGTGCTGGCGCCGGGCGGATGCTCGTGCTCGTCCAGATCGTAATAGGACGGGGCCGCGGTGCCCGGGGCCGTCTGCGTCGTCGTGCTCATCTCGCTCACACCCCCGCCTGCTGGAGCGCGCGGGTGCGCGCATCCTCGCTGTTCACGACATCTTCGGCGGGAATGTGGAAGTCGCGGTCATAGTTGAAGGTGTGGCCGATCGCGGTCGCGATCAGCGCGACGAACGCCAGAGCGGCGAGCCACCAGATGTACCAGATCATCGCCACGCCGAAGACGGTCGACAGCCCGGCCAGGATGACCCCGGCGCCGGTGTTCTTCGGCATGTGGATCGCGCGGAATCCGGTGGTCGGACGTTCGGCCTTCTTCGACTTCATGTCGTGCCACGCGTCCAGATCGTGGACGACCGGCGAGAAGGCGAAGTTATAGGCCGGCGGCGGCGACGAGGTCGCCCATTCCAGCGTGCGGCCGTTCCACGGATCGCCCGTGAAGTCCCGCAGCTTCTCGCGGTCGCGGATGCTGACGTAGAATTGCATCAGCATGGCGCCGATCCCGGCGGCGATGATCAGCGCGCCGATCGCGGCGATCACGAACCAGATCTGGAGCGACGGATCCTCGAAGGCGCGCAGGCGGCGGGTGACGCCCATCAGCCCCAGCACATAGAGCGGGGTGAACGCGACCCAGAAGCCGACGACCCAGCACCAGAAGCTGATCGTGCCCCAGAACTTGTCGAGCTTGAACCCGAACGCCTTCGGCCACCAGTAATTCACGCCCGCGAACATCCCGAACAGCACGCCGCCGATAATGACGTTGTGGAAGTGCGCGATGAGGAACAGCGAGTTGTGGAACTGGAAGTCGGCCGGCGGCACCGCCAGCATGACGCCGGTCATCCCGCCGATGACGAAGGTCAGCATGAACGCGACCGCCCACATCATCGGCAGTTCGAAGCGGATCCGCCCGCGATACATCGTGAACAGCCAGTTGAAGATCTTCGCACCCGTCGGGATCGAGATGATCATCGTGGTGATGCCGAAGAAGCTGTTGACGCTGGCGCCCGAGCCCATCGTGAAGAAGTGGTGCAGCCACACCAGATACGACAGGATGCAGATGACGATCAGCGCGTAGACCATCGACGTATAGCCGAACAGCCGCTTGCCCGAGAAGGTCGAGACGACCTCCGAGAAGACGCCGAACGCGGGCAGGATCAGGATGTACACCTCCGGGTGGCCCCAGATCCAGATCATGTTCACGTACATCATCGGGTTGCCCCCGCCGGTGTTCGTGAAGAAATTGGTGCCGACGTAGCGATCGAGGCTGAGCATCGCGAGCACCGCGGTCAACACCGGGAAGGCCGCGACGATCAGGACGTTCGTCACCAGCGCCGACCAGGTGAAGATCGGCATCTGCATCAGGCTCATGCCCGGCGCGCGCATCTTGATGATCGTCGCGAGCAGGTTGACGCCCGACAACAACGTCCCGACGCCTGCGATCTGCAACGCCCAGATGTAATAGTCGACCCCGACATCGGGCGAGTAATCGAGCCCCGACAGCGGTGCCATCGCCAGCCAGCCGGTCCGCGCGAACTCGCCGACGAACAGGCTCATCATCACCGTGACCGCGCCGCTGACCGTCATCCAGAAGCTGAAATTGTTCAGGAACGGGAAGCTGACGTCGCGCGCGCCGATCTGGAGCGGGACGACATAGTTCATCAGGCCGGTGACGAACGGCATCGCCACGAAAAAGATCATGATGACGCCGTGCGCGGTGAACACCTGGTCATAATGGTGCGCGGGCAGGAAGCCCTCGCTGCCGTTGAAGGCGACCGCCTGTTGCGCGCGCATCATCAGCGCGTCGGCGAAACCGCGCAGGAACATGATGAGCGCGAGCACGATGTACATGATGCCGATCTTCTTGTGATCGACGCTGGTGAACCACTCCTTCCAGAGATAGCCCCACAGCTTGAAATAGGTCAGCGCGCCCAGCACCGCGGCACCGCCGATCGCGACCATGATGAAGGTCCCGACCAAGATCGGCTCGTGGATCGGAAAGCTCTCGAGCGTCAGCCGCCCGAAGATCGTCTTGATGAGGTCGTCCGACATAATGTCCTCAAGCCTCCTTGGAGGCGTTGGCGCGCGGGAGCGCGGGAATATCGAGCTTGGTCATGTCGCGATTGCCAGCGCCTGGATCGGTCGACCCCGGCGCCTTGCCCCGCGGTGCGGTCGAGTGCGGGCTGTCACCCTTCTGCGACGGATCGCGGGTCAGCGCGCCCTCGGGCTCGTCAGCGCGCTGCGGCCGATCGTTCACCGCCGGGCCGGCGTGCGACATGTTTTCCATGCAATTCGTGCCTGGTTTCGTGCACATCGCGACGACGCGCCTGAACAATGCAGGGTCGATCGCGCCGAAGCCGATCGGGCGCACCTTCTCGCTGGGCTTCGCCAGCTTCAGATAGGTGGCGTTGTCGAGCCGCCAGCGGTTGCGCTTCACGCCCGCGACCCAGTCGTCGAAGCGCGCCGGCGAAACCGAATGCGTCCAGAAGGTCATGTGCGAGAAACCCGCGCCCGAATAATTGCCCGAGCGACCCTCGAACTTGCCGGTGCGGTTCAGCACGCCGTGCAGCACCGTCTCCATCCCCGGCATCGTGTAGATCATGCCCGCCATCGCCGGCACCCACAGCGCGTTCATCACGCTCGACGAGGTCATGGTGAACTTGACCGGACGATCGACCGGCACGACCAGTTCGTTGACCGTCGCCACGCCCTGTTCGGGGTAGATGAACAGCCACTTCCAGTCGAGCGAGACGACCTGCACCTCCAGCGGCCTGACGGTCGCCGCGACCGGCTTGCCCGGCGCGGTACGCGCCAGCGGGCGATACGGATCGAGCGTATGCGTGCCCACCCAGGTCAGCGCGCCGAGCGCGATGACGATGAGCAGTGGCCCGGACCAGATCACCAGCTCCAGCCCCGTGGAATGATCCCAGTCGGGCTCATAGCTCGCCTCGGTGTTCGACTCGCGATAGCGCCAGGCAAACAGCACCACCAATGCCATGACCGGCACGATGATCAGCAGCATCAGCACAACCGACCACACGATCAGGCTGGATTCCTGCACCGCAACATCACCGGCGGGGCGCATCACGACGGTATTGCAGCCCCCGAGCGCGGCCAGGGCCCCCGCGGCGGCGAGGTGGCGGACGAAGGGCGTGCGGCCGGGCGCACGTCTGGCGGGACGACGGGTCATGCGGCGCGAGCTAGGCTTTGCTGCGGCGCAGCGGAATAGGACATTTTGTCCCATCCACGCGCGGAATGGTTTAGGGTAGGGCTCCGCCGGAAACCGTCCGTCCGACCGATCGGGAATGAATATGGCCACCGCTTCGTCCACGTCGCTAGAGCAGGATGCTCGCGCTCTTCATAGCAGAGGGGATCACGATGTGCGCCCCGGTGAGATCGCGATCGGCGTCATTATCGGGCGTACGTCCGAGTTTTTCGACTTCTTCGTCTATGCGATCGCCTCGGTGCTCGTGTTCCCGGCGGTGATCTTCCCGTACATGCAGCCGATCGCCGCGACCCTGTGGTCGTTCGCCTTGTTCCCGCTGGCGTTCATCGCGCGGCCGATCGGAACGCAGATCTTCATGAAGCTCGACCGCCGCTACGGCCGCGGCACCAAGCTGACGATCGCGCTGTTCCTGCTCGGCACCTCGACGGTGCTGGTCGCCTTCCTGCCCGGCTATGCGACGATCGGCACCTCCTCGGCGGTGCTGCTGGCGCTGTTCCGGGTCGGCCAGGGGATCGCGCTGGGCGGCGCATGGGACGGGCTGCCGTCGCTGCTCGCGCTCAACGCGCCGGAGAAGAAGCGTGGCTGGTGGGCGATGGTCCCGCAGCTCGGCGCGCCGCTCGGGCTGATCGTGGCGAGCGCCTTGTTCGCCTTCTTCCTGTCGGTGCTGCCGGCCGAGGACTTCATCTCCTGGGGCTGGCGCTATCCGTTCTTCGTGGCGTTCGCGCTGAACGTCGTGGCGCTGTTCGCGCGGCTGCGCATCGTCGTTACCCCTGAATACAGCGAGCTGTTCCACAGCCGCGAGTTGACCCCGTCGCGCGTCACCGCGACCGTGAAGGCACAGTGGCGCAACATCATCATCGGCGCGTTCGCGCCGCTGGCGAGCTTCGCCATGTTCCACATGGTGACGGTGTTTCCGCTGTCGTGGGTGGCGCTGTATACCCGCGAGGATATCTCGACCTTCCTGATGATCGAGGTGCTGGGCGGTGTCGTCGGGCTGGGCGCGATCGTGCTGTCGGGGCTGCTCGCCGACCGGATCGGTCGGCGCAGCGTGCTCGGCTATACCGCGGCCGGGATCGCCGCGTTCAGCGGCTTCGCGCCGCAACTGCTCGGCGGCGGGCGAGCGGGTGAGATCCTGTTCATGGTGATGGGCTTCCTGCTGCTCGGCATTTCGTTCGGCCAGTCGTCGGGCGCAGTGACCAGCAACTTTCCCAAGCGCGCGCGTTACACCGGCGCGGCGCTGACCTCTGATCTGGCGTGGCTGTTCGGTGCGGGCTTTGCGCCGCTGGCGGCGCTGGCGCTGACGCAGGCATTCGGGCTGGTCGCGGCGGGCGGGTATCTGCTGTCAGGCGCACTGGGCACGCTGATCGCGCTGGGGCTCAACGTCGAGCTGGCGCGCCGACTCGACTGAGGCGCGGCGGCTTCCGGCCAAGAAAAAGGGCGGGCGCGAGAGGATCGCGACCCGCCCATTTTGTTTGCCTGTGCCCTCTTCCAAATCGTCATCCCCGCGGAGGCGGGGATCCAGACGCGCAGGGCCGTCGATGGAGGCGCAACGTCAGAGGTTCTGGATTCCCGCTTTCGCGGGAATGACGGTGGTGTTCGTGGCGCGGGGCCTCAGTCCGGCTTCTTCGCCACGCCGACCAGAGCCGGGCGGAGCAGGCGGTCCTTGATCATCCAGCCCGACTGCATTTCCTGTACGATCGTGCCCGGCTCGGCATCGCTCGGCATCTCTACTATCGCCTGATGCTTGTTCGGGTCGAGTGGCTGGCCCATCGCCTCGATCTTCGTCAGTCCGTGGCGTCCGAAGACGTTCGCCAGCTCGCGACCGGTCGCCTCAAGGCCGGTGACCAGCCCCTTGAACTTCTCGTCCTCGCGCAGGCTTGCCGGGATCGCAGCCAGCGCGCGCTCCAGATTGTCGGCCACCGACAGCACGTCGCGCGCGAAGCCGGTCGCGGCATAGGCGCGCGCATCGGCGGCGTCCTTCTCGGCGCGGCGGCGGACGTTCTGGATATCGGCCTGCGCGTATAGCGTTTCCTGACGCGCGGCGGCGAGTTGCTCTTCCAGCTCGGCGATGCGCGTCGCGGCGGCGTCGTGCTCCGCGACCTCGGGGGCGGCCTCTGCGGTTTCTTCGCGAAGGTCGTCGGCGGGGGTTGCGTTGTCGGTCATGTCCGTCCTGTTCTTCTACGTCGGAAAGCCGCGCGTCATCCGAGCAACCGGGTGAGCGTCGCGGCCGTGAAATCCACCATGGGCACGACGCGGGCGTAGTTCAACCGCGTGGGCCCGATCACGCCCACCACCCCGACCACACGGCCGTCGCGGCCGCGGAAGGGTTTTGCGATCACCGACGAGCCGCTGAGCGTGAACAACTTGTTCTCCGCGCCGATGAAGATCCGCGTCGCATCGCCGGCGCGCGCCGAGTCGAGCAGCGCCGCGACCTCCTGCTTGCCATCGAGATCGTCGAGCAGCGCGCGCACGCGCTCCAGATCGGCGGTCGCGGCATCGTCGAGCAGCCGGCCATGCCCGCGCACGATCAGCACCGGACGGCGCGCGTCATCCTCGCTCCACACCGCCAGCCCGCGTTCGACCAAGGCGCGCGCCGCGGCGTCGAGCGCCGAGCGGCCCTGCGCCAGATCGCGCTCCAGCCGCGCGCGCGCCTCGCCGAGCGTCAGCCCGGCGAGCGTGGCGGTCATGAAATTGCCCGCCTCGACCAACGTGCCGGGCGTGATCCCGGCGGGCAGGTCGATGACGCGATTCTCGACGGCACCATCCTCGCCGACCAGCACCGCCAGCGCCTGCACCGGACCGAGCGGGACGAAGCCGATCGAGCGCAGCACCGCCTCGCGCTTGGGCACCATCACCAGCCCGGCGCACGCCGACAGGCCGGAGAGCGCGGCGGTGGTGGCGGCGAGCGCTTCCTCGACCGGGCCGCCGGTGCCCGCCCGTGCCTCGATCTGCTGCCGTTCCTCGTCGCTCGGCTCATGCGCCTGCATCATCCCGTCGACGAACAGCCGCAGCCCGCGCTCGGTCGGCATCCGCCCCGCCGAGGTGTGCGGCGCGGTGAGCAGCCCGGCCATCTCCAGTTGCGCGAGCACGCCGCGGATCGAGGCCGGCGACAAATTGAGTCCCGCCTGCGCCAGCGTTCGCGATCCGACCGGTTGCCCGCTCTCCAGATAGCCGTCGACGACGCGGCGGAAGATGTCGCGGGCGCGGTCGGTAAGCTCGGCGATGGGCGGCGAACGGGTCACGCGCGCAGATGTATGCGCGCGGGCCGCGCGGCTCAACCGTCTGTCTCTTCCTCTTCATCTTTCCGCAACCTGCCGGGCGCAGGGTGCAATCAAGGAAGATCAACGATGTACGACGTTTCCTTCGACCATGACACGCAGTTGCTGGCAATTCGCTGGCACCGCATCTTCACGCCTGACGAGGTGGTGCTCTACACCCGCGACGTGATGCGACAGTTCCTCGCGGCGCGTTTCCGGCCCGGCTATCGGTTGATAATCGACATGAGCGCATGCGGCCCCCAGCCGCAGGAAACGCTCGCGGCGCTGGCGCAGCATATGGCGCCGTTCCCCAAGGCCAACCGCATCGCGGTTGTGGCGCTCGGTGCGGTACTGCGCGGGCAGGTGCGACGCGTCATGACGCAGCCCTATATGCGATTGTTCGACGACGCCGCCGCGGCGCGTGGCTGGGTAACAGAATAGGGGCGCTGATTACGACGGCCGTCGCCCCTGCGCAGGGGCGACGGAGTGCGGTTCACCGCTTACCGATCAACCCGGCGATCGGCAGTAGCGTGGGGGCATCCTGCAGCGCCTTGGCCATCGCCGCATTCGCAACGCGGCACCCGGTATAGAAGTGCAGATGCCCTGCGCCGCCGCTCGCCATCACCCAGTTCACGTCGATGCTCGGCATGTCGGTCGGGGCCGGGCCGCAATCGGACGTGCCCATCTCGATCCGCCGTTCGCCGTCAGGTCGATACGGTGCAAGCGCCGCGGCAAAGTGGCGGTAATCGTCCGCCGTCACCCGAAACGCACGGCGGCCAGTGACTGCGGTGAACCGCTCGCCCTCGAACGTGCCGGTGCCGTCGGGGCGAACCGTCACCGTGTAGACGGGACACGTTCCGTAGCACGGGCCGGTCGCATAACTGATCGAATCACCCTCGATCGCCACCGCTGCCCCCGCCGCCGGCAGCGATCGCAGTTCGACCGGCGTACACCCCGCCGCCAGCACCAAACCCAGTGCCATCAATCCCCGCATCGCATCCTCCCGTTAGCCGCTGGCGCCGCAGCACCAACCCCGCTAGGGCGTGCGCGATCCGACCTTGAGGAGAGTTGAATGCGCCCCAGCGGCCGCACCCCCGACCAGATGCGCCCGATCACGATCGAGCCGCGCTTCACCCGCCACGCCGAAGGTTCGGTGCTGATCGGTTTTGGCGATACCAAGGTGCTGGTCACCGCCTCCGTCGAGGAGCGCGTGCCGCCGTTCCTGCGTGGCAAGGGGCAGGGCTGGGTGACGGCCGAATATGGCATGCTCCCGCGCGCCACGCACACGCGCGGCAGCCGCGAGGCCGCCAAGGGCAAGCAGTCCGGCCGCACGCAGGAAATCCAGCGGCTGATCGGGCGCTCGTTACGCGCCGTCACCGACCTGACGCTGCTCGGCGAGCGGCAGATCACGCTCGACTGCGACGTGATCCAGGCCGATGGCGGCACGCGCACCGCGTCGATCTCGGGCGCGTGGGTGGCGCTGCGGCTGGCGGTCGACGGGCTGCTCGCGTCGGGCAAGCTGACCGCGGACCCGATCAAGCAGAAGATCGCGGCGGTGTCGTGCGGCATCTACCAGGGCAATCCGGTGCTCGACCTCGATTACGACGAGGATTCGAACGCCGACGCCGACGCCAATTTCGTGCTGCTCGAAAATGGCCATATCGCCGAGGCACAGGCGACCGCCGAGCACGCCACCTATGACGAGGAAGCGCTGCTGCGTCTGCTCCGCCTTGCGCGGATCGGCTGCAACGAGATCTTCGCCGCACAGGCGCGCGCCGTCGCATGAGCGGGGAGGGCAAGGAGCCGCAGGCGATTCGCAAGCTCCAGCCGGGCAAGCTGGTGATCGCCAGCCACAATGCCGGCAAGGTCCGCGAGATCGCGGCGCTGCTCGAAGGCCGCGGGCTCGACGTCGTTTCGGCGGGCGCGCTCGACCTGCCCGAGCCAGAGGAGACCGGCACCACCTTCGTGATGAACGCCGAGCTGAAGGCGCGCGCGGCGGCGGACCTGTCGGGTCTGCCCGCGCTCGCCGACGATAGCGGCCTGTGCGTCGATGCGCTGGGCGGCGATCCCGGCATTTTCTCGGCGCGCTGGGGCGGGCCGGAAAAGGACTTCGCGCATGCGATGCGGCTGGTCGAGGACAAGCTCGCCGAGACCCCCGATGCGCCACGCGACGCGCATTTCGTCTGTGCGCTGGCGCTGGCGTGGCCCGACGGGCACGTCGAATGGTTCGAGGGGCGCGTCGACGGCACGCTCGTCTGGCCGCCGCGTGGCGACAAGGGGCATGGCTACGACCCGGTGTTCCAGCCGGCCGGGCATGATGTGACGTTCGGCGAGATGGACGAGCCCGCCAAGAACGAAATCAGTCATCGCGGCGACGCGTTTCGGCAACTGGTCGCGGCTGTCTTCTGATCGCCACGCCGTCGCCATCGACGAAGTGGCGGCAGCAACATAACGACACCGTTACGAAGGAACAAAGCGTCCGCCCCGGTCCTTAATCCAGAATAAGGGTGGGGTACGACGATTTTTAGTTCGGGGCGACAATCCGCATTTGCGACTTTCGGGACGGAGGCCGCGTGGCTGGCGGGGCTGACCGGCTGGATGGTTGTGGGTGCCGTCGTGATCGCGGTTGCGGTCGGCGCGCTGATGTTCGTGGCGCAGCACAGCCGCGAGGGCGCGATCACGCATCAGCAGGGAATGCGGCTGGTGCTGTGGGCGGGCGGCGTGGTTCCGGCCGTGGTGCTGCTGGCGCTGCTGATTGCCACGCTGCCGGCGATGCGACCGATCGCGGTCAAGCCCGACGACCTGCGGATCACCGTCACCGGTGAGCAATTCTGGTGGCGGGTACGCTACCAGCCGGTGGGGCAAGCGGCGATCAACGATTCGAACGAGTTGCGCGTGCCGGTCGGCCGCAACGTCGAGCTGTTGCTCGAAGCCGGCGACGTGCTGCACAGTTTCTGGGTGCCGGGGCTCGCGGGCAAGCTCGACATGGTACCGGGGCGGACGAACAAGCTGGTCGTCCACGCCACGCGCGCGGGGCGGTTTCGCGGGCAATGCGCGGAGTTCTGCGGACTAAGCCACGCGCTGATGGCGTTCGACGTGGTGGCGATGGAGCCGGCGGCGTTCGACGCCTGGCTGGCGGCGCGGCGTACGCCGACGTCCGTCGGTGGTGAGGGTGCGCGGCTGTTCGCGGCGAATGGCTGCGGTGGCTGCCACACGGTCGCGGGTGTGTCGGAGGCGACGATCGGGCCGAACCTGACGCACCTTGGCGGCCGCGCGTCGCTGGGCGCGGGGATGCAGAAACTGACCCACGCCAATCTGGTGCGCTTCATCAAGGAGGCGCCGACGGTGAAGCCCGGCGCGCGGATGCCCGCCTATCCGCAGCTAAGCAACGAGGATGCGGCGACGATCGCGCGCTGGCTGGAGCAATCGAAATGAGTCTCCACGCGCAGGACGATCCGGCGCTGCGCGCCGCGCAGGAAGAACGGCTGCGCGCGGTATGGAAGCCGCCGGAGGGGTGGTTCTTCCGCTGGACCGACACCAACAACAACCGGGTCGGTGTCTGGTACACGCTGACTGCGTTCGGCTTCATGCTGTTCGCGGGCGTGCTGGCGATGATCATGCGCGCACAGCTCGCCGTTCCCGAAAACGACCTCGTCTCGCCGTCGACCTTCAACCAGCTGTTCACGCTGCACGGGTCGATGATGATGTTCCTGTTCGCGGTGCCGATGTTCGAGGCGGTCTCGATCATCCTGCTGCCGCAGTTGCTGGGCGCGCGCGACCTGCCGTTTCCACGGCTGTCGGCGTTCGGGTACTGGAGTTTCCTGATCGGCGGCGTGTTCGTCTCCGGCTCGATCTTCTTCAACGTCGCGCCCGATGGCGGCTGGTTTATGTACCCGCCGTTCACCACCCGCACTGACCTGTCGGGGCTGGGCGCGGACATCTGGATGCTCGGGCTCAGCTTCATCGAGGTGTCGTCGGTGGCGGCGGCGGTCGAGCTGATCGTCGGCGTCTTGAAGTGCCGCCCGCCGGGGATGCGGCTGAACCTGATGCCACTCTATGCCTGGTACATCCTGGTGGTGGCGGTGATGATCCTGTTCGCCTTCCCGCCGCTGATCGCGGGCGACGTGCTGTTCGAGATGGAGCGGCTGCTCGGCTGGCCGTTCTTCGATCAGGCCAAGGGCGGCGACCCGATCCTGTGGCAGCACCTGTTCTGGATCTTCGGCCACCCGGAGGTCTATATCGTCTTCCTGCCGTCGATCGCGCTGTTTGCGATGATCGTGCCGACCTTCGCGCGGCGGCACCTGCTCGGCTATCCGTGGATCGTGCTGGCGGCGATGGGGACGGCGTTCCTCAGCTTCGGGCTGTGGGTCCACCATATGTTCACGACCGGGCTGCCCAAGATCAGCCTCGCGTTCTTCTCGGCCGCCTCCGAGGCGGTGGCGATACCGACCGGCATCCAGATCTTCGCGTTCATCGCGACCTTGTGGGCGGGGCGCGTCGTGTGGTCGACGCCGCTGCTGTACGTGACCGGCTCGCTGGCGATCTTCGTGATCGGCGGACTGACCGGCGTGATGGTGGCGATCGCGCCATTCGACTGGCAGGCGCACGACACCTATTTCATCGTCGCGCATCTGCATTACGTGCTGATCGGCGGGACGCTGATTCCGTTGTTCGGCGGGCTTTACTATTACTGGCCGCTGATCACCGGCAAGAAATTGTCCGACCGGATGGGGCGCACCGCCTTCTGGTTCCTGTTCGCGGGCGCGAATCTGACCTTCTTTCCCATGCACTTCTCCGGACTGCTCGGAATGCCGCGGCGGGTGTTCACCTATCCGGCGGAGCTGGGGATCGGCGGGCTCAACATGGCCTCGACGATCGGGTCGTGGGTGTTCGCGACTGGCGTGGCGATCGTGTGCATCGATCTGGCGCTCAGCCCGCGGCGGGAGAAGAGCGAGCGCAATCCGTGGCAGGCGGGGACGCTCGAATGGCTCGCGCATCCGGATGACGAGGATTGGGGCATCCGCTCGGTGCCGCTGATCGAGAGCCGCTACCCGATCTGGGACCAGAAGGACTTCGTGAAGAAGGTCGACGAAGGTCGCTTCTTCCTGCCCGACGCCGAGGAAGGTCGCCGCGAGTCAATCATCACCAGCGTGCTCGATGCGCGGCCCGTACAGGTCATCCGGCTCGGTGGCCCGAGCATCAAGCCGATGCTGACCGCGATCGCGCTGGGCAGCGTGTTCATCCTGACCACCTATCACCTTTATTGGGTCGCGCTGGTCGGCGCGGTGGCGACGCTGGCGATGGTGCTGTGGTGGCTGTGGACCGGCACCGCGGAGATCCCGGAGAAGGATTGCAAACCGATCGGGCATGGCATCGAGTTGCCGCTGTATATCTCCGGCGCGTCGGCGAGCGGCTGGTGGGCGATGTTCATCACGATGATGGCGGATGCGACTGCCTTTTCGGGGCTGGTGTTCGGCTATTTCTTCTTCTGGACGCGGCACGAGGATTTTCCGCCGAGCGGGGCGGGGCTCGACGGGCCGGGGGCGTTCTGGCCGATGATCGCGCTGGCGGTGTCGCTGGCCGGGTGGCTGATGACGATCGGCGCGCGGGAGACCAACCGCCGCGGTGCGGTCGGCGCGGCGCGGGCACTGCTGGCGCTGGGTGCGATGGCGTCGCTGGCGGCGATCGGCGCGGGGCTGGCGGGGCCGTCGCTGTCGGGGCTCGCGCCGAAGCTGCACGTCTATCCGGCGATCGTCTGGACGCTGGTGATCTGGACCACCGCGCACGCCGGGGTGGGCGCGATCATGCAGCTCTACACGCTGGCGCGCAGTGTGGCGGGGAAGATGACGCCGAAATACGACGCCGATGTCCGCAACATCACCGTCTACCAGCATTTCATGGCGCTGACCGCGGTGGTGACCTACGCCACTATCGGCCTGTTCCCGGGGGCGGCATGAAGAACGAGTCTCCGCACGGGCCAGAGCGGCGCGGCGTGCGGCATCGGCTGCGCGAGGTGCGCGTCACCTTGTGGACGCTGATCGTCCCGCCGAGCGTGTGGGCGGTGCATTTCCTGTTTTGTTACCTGTGGGCGGCGGTGAGTTGCGCCAAGCTGGGCGAGCTGCCGCGCTTCACGGTGGCATTCGTGATCGGGACATTGGTGGCGGAGGCGATCATCCTCGCCTCGGGGTGGATCGCATGGGTGCAGACGCACACGCCCGGCGACCCCGCGCCGCACGATCAGGGGACTGATATCGACCGGCTGCGGTTTCTGGCGGTGTCGACGCTGTTGCTGGCGGGGCTGAGCTTCGTGGCGGTGATCTTCACCGCGGTACCGGCGCTGATGCTGACGGATTGCCGGTGATTGCGGCGGGGATCCTGCTCGCGGTGGCGGCGACGGTACTGGGGTTCGCCGGCCTCGGGATGACCGGGCATATGGCGGCGCATATGGGCGCGGTGGCGGTGGCGGCGCCCCTTCTGTCATTCCCGCAGAGGCGGGAATCCAGACCTGCAAGTCTGTCGATGGAGTCGCGGAGGTCCGAGGTTCTGGATTCCCGTCTGCGCGGGAATGACGGTAGGGCGGGTGGGCCGCTGGCGTGGGCGACCGTCGAGTTCGTCGTCGTCTGGGCGTGGCACGCGCCGGTGCTGCGCGGGCTTGCGGACACCTCTCCGGTGGTCGCGCTTCTCGAACAGGTGCTGTTCCTCGGCGTTGGCGTCGGGCTGTGGCGTGCGGCATTCGCGCAGCCGGCGGGCGGGGTAGCGGCGCTGTTGCTGACGTCGATGCACATGACGTTGCTGGGCGCACTGATCGGGCTCGCGCCCCGACCGCTGTATGCGATGATGGCGATGCACCCCGCGCCGGGGCTGAACGCCTTGGCCGACCAGCAACTCGGCGGGGTGGTGATGCTGGTGGTCGGCGGGGCGGCTTATTGTCTGGGCGGCTTGGCGCTGCTCGGCACGATATTGAGGGAGCGCGCGGCGGCATGACGATCCGGCTGACATGGAAGCGCGCTGTCGCCGGGCTGCTCGGGCTGGTGCTGGCGGGGCTGCTGTTCGCCTGGTCGGGGGTGTTCAACATCGCCGCCTCGTCGGGGCATTGGGCGGTGACCGAGTGGTTCCTGCACTGGACGATGCGCAACTCGGTCAAGACGCACAGCTTCTTCGATTCGCCCGAGGACCCGATCGCGACCGACGGCGGGCTGGTCAGCGCCGCGGGGCATTTTGCCGCAGCGTGCGCGAGCTGTCACGGCGCGCCGGGGCAGCGGCCGTCGCCGGTGATGCAGAAGGCGATGCCGCCCGCGCCCGACCTGGCGGTGAATGCACGTGAGTGGACCGACGGGCAGCTGTTCTACATTCTGCGGCACGGCGTGAAATATTCCGGGATGCCGGCATGGGCCGGGGCAAAGCGGGACGACGAGATCCGGCGGATGGTGGCGTTCGTCCGGCGCCTGCCGGGAATGACGCCGGCGCAGTATCGCGCGCTGAGCGGACAGGCGCAGGGCGCGGGGACCGCAGACGTCCGCGCGCTGGGCAGCAACGTGCTGGCGGGATGCGTCGCCTGTCACGGTGAGGACGGGCGCGGACGCGGGCAGCCGGATATTCCGATTCTGGGCGGGCAGCATCCGCGCTATCTGGAAGCGGCGCTGGCGGCCTATGCCGACGGGCGACGCGCGAGCGCGGTGATGGCGAATGCCGCGGCGATCCTGAGTGCCGACGAGCGGCGTGCGCTGGCAACGCATTTCGCCGCGTTGCCCGGCTTGCGCGCCGACGCCGTGCCGCGCGGCGATGAGCGTGCGCGAGTGATCGTCGAGCGTGGGTTGCCGGCTCGGCAACTGCCAGCGTGCGCAAACTGTCACGGCGCGGGCAAGCCGCAGCCGCTGCTGGTCGGGCAGCGCGCGACCTATATCGCCGCGCGGCTGCGTTACTGGAAAGGCGACGGCAAGGAGATCGACGCTCGCCTGCCGCAGAACGTGATGCCGGTGATCGCCCGGCGCATTCCCGAGGAGTTGATCGACCCGCTGGCGCGCTATCTGGCGGGGGAGACGCGGTGATCGTTGGCGTCGTTTGGAAGGAAGCCGTCATTTCAGGTCGCTAACTCTGTTGCTTTGGTCCAGAACCGCTCCTGCACATTGTAATCGGCACGGGAGGCGGCGGTGAAGGCTGAGGCACGTGACGAAACCGACCTCCTGGAAACGCTCGCGCGCAAGAATGCGGTGCTGCAGGCAATCAACCGGATTTTCCACGAGGCGCTGGGCGCGACCAGCGACGAGGCGCTTGGCCGGCTGTGCCTGGCGGCCGCGGAGGATCTGACCGGCGCGTCGTTCAGCTTCATGGCGGAGCTGACCCCGGCGCGCGACCGGCTGCACGACCTGGCGATCAGCGATCGCGCCTGGACGGTGTTTCGCCGCGCATGGCCCGAGGACGCTGAAAAGCACCTTCCGACGCATCTCGACCTGCACGGGCTGTACGGGCGTGTGATCCATGACGACGCCAGCCTGATCGCCAACGATCCGGCCGCGCATCCCGATGCGGTCGGCACGCCACACGGGCATCCGCCGTTGCAGTCGTTTCTCGGCGTGCCGCTGCGGCGGCAGGGGCGGCTGATCGGGGTGATGGGACTCGGCAACCGCCCCGGCGGTTTCCGCGACATCGATCGCGAGGCTGCCGAGGAACTGGCGCCCGCGATCGTTCAGGCGCTGAGCGGTAAACGCGACGAACTGGCGTTGCGCGAAAGTGAGGACATGCGCCGCGTCAGCATGGAGCTGGTTCCGGCGATGTTGTGGCGCACCGACCAGAGCGGCAACAACAAGATGAGCGAAAGCCAATGGGCCGACCTCACCGGGCAGGGCGAGCGAGAGGCCGCCGACTGGGGGTGGCTGGAGGTGGTTCACCCGGAGGATCGCGCCGCGACCGAAGCGGCGTTCCGGCACTCCTTCACGCACGACCAGACGCTGGAACATCAGGTGCGGCTGCGCGACCGCAACGGCGACTATCGCTGGTTTCTGATGCGGCAGGTGCCGCGTCGCGACGAGGCGTCGTCGGCGACACACTGGTTCGGCGCGGCGACCGACGTGCACGACATGCACCTGCTTGAGGAACGACAACGCCGGCTGGTCGCCGAATTGCAGCATCGCGTCCGCAACATTCTGACGGTGGTCCGTTCTGTCTTCGCGCGCACGGTCGAGGCGGGCGGGGCGCTGGACGATGTAGCGGACCACTTTCGCGGGCGGCTGGATGCGCTGGCGCGGACACAGGCGATCGTGACGCAGAGCGCGAGCGGGAACGTCGACCTTCAGAACATGATCCGCGACGAGCTGCTGAGCGTCGGCGTCGCCGATGGCGAGGCGGTGACGATCGCCGGGCCCGACGTGCCGCTGCCCCCGCGCGCGGCCGAGGCGATCGGGCTCGCCGTTCACGAACTGGCGATCAATTCCGTGAAATACGGCGCGCTGAAGCGTCAGGGGGCGATGCTGCACGTGGCATGGTCGACCTATGGCGGTGAGGATGGTAAACGGGGAGTTCGACTGACCTGGACGGAAAAAGGGGTGCCAGCGCTGGCAATTTCCCCGTCTCGTCAAGGTTTTGGGACGGAATTGATCTGTGAGGCGTTGCCTTACCAATATGGCGCGGAAACACAGTTGACGTTCGTAGGCGGCGGGGCGCGATGCGTCATCGCGTTGCCGCTTGAAGAGGAAGGACCACCATTCTGACCGATGCCGCCACCCTGACCGGCCGACGCCTGCTGATCGTCGAGGACGAATATTTCATCGCCTCCGATTTGAAGCGGTCGCTCGAAACCTACGGCATGGTCGTGGTGGGGCCGGTCGGTCGGGTCGCCGACGCGCTGGCATTGATCGAGCGTGCGCCGATCGATGTCGCCACGCTGGACGTCAATCTGGGTACCGCGATGTGCTACCCGATCGCCGAGCAGCTCAAGGCGCGCGGCATACCGTTTCTTTTCCTGACCGGCTATGACGGCTGGACACTTCCCGAGTGGCTGCGCGACGTGCCGCTGCTCATCAAACCCTTCGACAGCGCAGCGGTGGTTGCCGCGATCCGTGCCCTGTGTGGACTGGAGAGAGTATCATGATCAGAGCACAGCCGCGCAGCGACGCGCACGGCATGGCGGTGACGCGCCTGATGGCGCTGGCCCCGCTCGATCCGGCGGCGCGGGCAGCGCTGGAAGCGGCCGCGGAGGAGACGCGCGCGGTGCGCGTGCGGCGCGACATCATCACCGAGGGGCGCGAGATCGTGCAGGCGCAACTGCTGCTGTCCGGCTGGGCGGCGCGGGTGCGGTTGCTGCCCGACGGGCGGCGGCAGTTCCTGAGCTTCCTGCTGCCCGGCGACCTGATCGGCGCCTGCGATCATCCAAACGCGCTGGCGGTATCGACCGTCGTGGCGATGTCCGACGCGCTGGTCTGCCCCTTGCCGCCGGCCGAGGCGGGGTCGCCGCTCCACACCGCCTATGCGATCAGCCGCGCGATGGACGAGGGGCATCTGCTGGCGCAGATCACGCGACTGGGGCGGTTGAACGCGCAGGAGCGGATCAGCGACCTGTTGCTGGAATTGCACGAGCGCCTGACGCTGAGCGGCAGTGCCACCGGCAATGGTTTCGACCTGCCGTTGACGCAGGAGACGCTGGCCGATGCGCTGGGGCTCACCTCGGTGCACGTCAATCGCATGTTGCAGCAGGCGCGGCGTGAGGGCGACCTGCAATGGCGCGTCGGGCATGTGAAGCTGACCGATCCGGCCGGGCTTGCGCGCAAGATCGGGCATGTACCGGTGCGCGTCACCGCGAGGTGACGGACCCTGCGCGGCGCTGACCGGTTTGCCCGATCGATGACCGATGACACGATCGCCGGCGTCCGCGCGATGCGGCGCGATGCGCTGGAGCGGCGCGGGGCGCTGATCGAGGCGGCGCGTGCCTGCTTTGCGCGCTCGGGCTATTTCGTCCCGCTGGAAGAAGTCGCCGATGCCGCCGGGGTGGGGCGCGGCACCTTCTACCGCAACTTCAAGGACCGGATGGCGCTGGCGCTGGCGGTCTTCGAGCGCGAGATCGACCGCATGGCGCCGCTGATCGACGCGACGCTGCCGCTCGACCGCGCGCTCGCCAAGCTGGTGACCGAGGGACGCGAGACGACCGCCTTGTTCACGCGGCTGGCGATCGACATGCCGATCGACGGGGAGAACCGTCAGGCCTTTGACGATCTGCGCGCGCGGCTGGAGCGGCTGCTGGTGCCGCTCGCCGAACGGGCGCATCGCGATGGGACGCTGGCGCCGACGATGGGGGCGCACGAACTGGCGATCGCGATGCGGATGCTTGGCGCGCTGATCAATCCCGCCCCGCTCTGCCGCCGCCAGACTTTGCTGGAGGAGGCGCTGGCGCTGGTGATGGCGGGTCTACGGCCGCGCTGACGCTGCCGCCGGGTCGGTCCAGCCGAGCCCGAGGCTTTTCTGCACCGCGATATAATTGTTGGTGAGTTGCGCGCGGCCCTGTTCGGCGCCGATCGTGGCGGACAAACGCTGGCGCTCGATGTCGAGCTGATCGACCAACGTGCTGGTGCCGGCGTCGACGCGCTGCGCGTTGAGCGTCGCGGCGCGGGTGGCGGATTGTTCGGCGAGCAGCAATTGCGCGAGTTGCTGGCGCGCATTGCCGAACCGGGAGAGACTGGTCTCGGCATCCTGCAAGGCTTCCAGCACGGCTTGGCGATATTGCGCGTCGGCGGCGTCGCGCTGCGCCTCGGCCTGGCGGACCGCGGCACGGTTGCGGCCGAAGTCGAGGAAGGACCAGTTGAGCATCGGCGCGGCGACCGTCGCCAGCTTCGACGGGTCGAGCACGTCGCTGACCCCGGTGCCGCCGAGCCCGATGATGCCGAGCAGGTTGAGCGAGGGGAATTTGCGCGCAGTCGCCACGCCGATCTGCGCATTGCCCGCCGCCAGCGCGCGTTCGGCGGCCCGGATATCAGGGCGGTGCTGGATCAGCGCGGCGGGATCGCCGATCGGGACCTGTGCGGGAGGCAGCGGCACCGCGATGACGGTGGCGAGCGTCGCGTCGAGCGCGCCGGGCGCGCGACCGGTGAGGACCGCGAGCTGGCCCTTGTACTCGTCGATCTGCGCGGCGAGCGGAATGGTCTGCGCATCGGTGCTGTTGAGCTGGTTGCGCAGCCGTTCGACCTGAAGCTGCGAGGCGGTGCCGGCGGCGTAGCGCTGTTCGACCAATGCAAGCTGGCGGCGTTGCAGCGCGCTCGATTGCGCGTTGAGGCGGGCGCGGGCCTGCACGTCGCGGAGCGCGACATAGGCTTGTGCGACCTGCGCCGACAACGTGACCTGTGCATCGGCGAGCTGCGCGAAGCGCTGCCCCTCGGTGGCGCGTTGCTGTTCGAGCGTGCGGCGACCGCCGCCGAACAGATCGGGCTCCCACGATGCCATCGCGCCGAGATTGTAGAAGTCGAGCGTCGTGTCGCTGTTGCCGCCGCCCTGCTGCCCGCCGCCGAGATTGGTGCCGGGGAGGCGCGCGTTGAGGTAGACCGCGCTGGCGCTGACCGAGGGCAGGCGCGCGGCGCGTTGCTGGCGATATTGCTCCTGCGCGGCGCGAAGGTTGGCCTGCGCGGCGTCGATCGTCGGGCTGTGCGCGAGCGCGTCGTCGACGAGGGCGTTGAGCGTGGGATCGTTCAGTGTCTCCCACCAGCGCGCGAGCCCCGGTGCGGAGGTCAGCGCCGGATCGGCGGCGCGGACGAACGTCCCGCGCGTCACCGCATCCGAGGCGACCGCCGGCGGTCCCTTGTAGTCGGGGCCGACGGTGCACGCGCCGAGCAGCGCGAGCGTGAAGAGCGGGAGAGCGTGGCGCATCAGTGCATCGCCGCCGGCGCGGCGCCCTTGGGAAGCGGACGAAGGAAGAAGACGAGCGGGAGGACGACCAACGTGCCCATGCCCATGATCCAGAAGATGTCGTTATAGGTCATGACCAGCGCCTGCCCCTGGATCTGCTGGCCCAGCGCGCGGATCGCGGTTTGTTGCCCGCCGAGCGAATTGGCGGTGGCGGTCATGTAATCCTGCACGCGCACCGAATTGGCGTTGAGCGATTCCTCGATCCGCCGCGCGTGGAACCACGAGCGTTGGTCCTGCAGGATCGCAATGCCCGCGAGCGCGAAGCTGCCGCCGAGATTCCGCATCGCGCTGAACAGCCCGGAGGCGTCGCCGGCCTCGGCGGGTGGAACCGAGCGGATCGCGGCCTGGCTGAGGAACAGCATCGCGAGGATTTGCCCGACGCCGCGCAGCAATTGCGACTCGGTAAAATCGCTGCCGACCGAATCGATGGTGAGGCTGGCATCGAGCAGCGCCGAGGCGCCCATAATAAGCAGCCCCGCACCGACCGCCAGCCGGATGTCGACCCGCACCAGCAGGATCGGGACGATCGCCATCATGAACAGGCTGGGGATGCCGGCGAGCAGCACGACCTTGCCCGATTGCAGCGCATTGTAATTGGCGATCGCGGCGAGGAACTGCGGGATCGCGTAGGAGGTGCCGTAGAGGACGACGCCGAGCACCAGCCCCATGATCGCGACCGAGCCGAACTGCCGGTCGAGCAGCAGCCGCAGCTTGATGACCGGGCGGCGCGAGACGAATTGTCCGGCGAGCAAGAGCCCGAAGCCCAGTACCGTCACGGCGAACATGTAGCGGATCAGCTCGGACGAGAACCATTGCTCGCGCTGCCCCTCTTCGAGGAACACCGTCAGGCCACCAAGCCCGAGCGCGAGCCCGGCGATCCCCAGCCAGTCGGCCTCGCGGATCAGGTGCAGCCGCGACGGTTCGTGGCGCAGCCCGATCAGAAGCAGCAGCACGAGGATGCCGCAGATCGGCACGTTGAGGAAGAAAGCGTAATGCCAGCTGATGTTTTCGGTCAGCCAGCCGCCGATCAGCGGGCCGAGCACCGGCCCCATGATCGCGGTCATCCCGAAGGCGGCGATGCCGATCGGTTGCTGCGATCGCGGCAGGCGCTGCGCGATGATCGTCTGGGCGGTCGGGATCATCGCGCCGCCGGTGAAGCCTTGGCCGATCCGGCCGACGATCATCTGCGGCAGCGTATCCGCCGCACCGCAAATCACCGAGAAGATCGTGAACAGGATCGCGGCGATCAGGAGGAAGGTGCGCAGACCCAGCAGCCGTTCCAGCCACGCCGCCATCGGGATGATGACGATCTCGGCGACCAGATAGGCGGTGGCGATCCACGTCCCCTCGGTGCCGCTCGCGCCGATCTCGCCCTGAATCGTGGGGAGGGCGGAATTGACAATGGAGATGTCGAGCGTCGCCATGAACGCGCCGAGCGTGCCCGCCGCGACCGCGAGCCACGCACCGAGATCGGCGCGCTCCGCCCCGCCCGCGGGCAGGTCGCTGCGCTTCGCCGCCGAAGCGCGGGGGGCCGCGCTGGCCATCGTCAGCGCTCCTGCCGGTTCGCCTTGCGCTGCTCGTCGCGCAGCCGCTCAATCTCGTCTTTCGCCGAGCGCGTGTCGACCGTCACCTCGACCGACAGACCGGGCACGAGCAGGCGGCGGGTCTGCGGCGTCGCCTCCAGCGCGATCCGCACCGGCACGCGCTGCGTGATCTTGGTGAAGTTGCCGGTCGCGTTCTGCGGCGGCAGCAGCGAGAATTGCGCGCCGGTGCCCGGCGAGAAGCTGGCGACGCGGCCCTTCAGCTTGATCCCGTCGAGCGCGTCGACCTTGATCTCGGCGGGCTGGCCGGGACGCATCAGCGCGAGCTGGGTCTCCTTGAAATTGGCGGTGATATACAGCTTGTCGAGCGGGACGAGCGACATCAGCCGCGTGCCGGTGCCGGCATATTGGCCGACGTTGACGGTCTTGTCGCCGACGCGCCCGTCGATCGCGGCGCGGATCAGCGTGGCGTTGAGGTCAACGCTCGCCGCACTCTGCTGCGCGCGGGCGGCCTGCGCCTGCGCGAGGCCCTGCTTGATCTGCGTCTCGAAGGTGGCAACGCGGCGCTGCTGCATCGCGACCGCCGCTTCCTGGGCGCGCACCGCCTGCGCGGATTGCTGCGCGGCGAGTTGCAGTTGTGCGAGTTGCTGGCGCGTCTCCGCACCCGACGCGGCGAGCGGGCGGTAGCGCGCGACCTCGGCGGCATCGTGCGCGGCTTTTTCACGCGCGGAGGCGAGCTGCGCGCGTGCCTGATCGATTGCGGCATATTGTTCGCGGACCTGCGCGCGGGCGCTGTCGGCCTGTGCATCGGCGACCGCAATCTGCGCCTCGGCCTGCGCGGCCTGCGCCTGCGAGTTGCGCGGATCGATGCGGACCAGGGGCTGGCCGGCACGGACGTCCTGGTTGTCGGTGACGAACACCTCGGCGACATAGCCCGCGACGCGCGGTGCGACGACCACCATGTCGGCGCGTACCTGAGCGTCGTTGGTGTCCTGCATATACTGACCGGTCGCCTGATAGCGCAGGTACCAGATCGTCCCCAGCACCACGACGGCGAGCGCCACGACGATCAGGATCGTCTTGGCGCGCCCGCTCAGCGCGCGGCGCTTCTGCTCCGCCGCCGGCGCATCGCCGTTGTCGGCGGCAGGTTCGTTCGAGGGGTCGGCCGCTTCTGCCATCTGTTCCGTTCCGCTTGTTGCAGGCATGCCATCGCGCTGCCTGCCTCACTTAACCGGACAATATGTCCGCTTAGAGGCGTGTCGCAAGGGCGAATGCTGCATTGCACACGCCTTTAGGGAGAAATATCCGATTATTCACTGGGCGCGCGGTCCTTGCCGCGATACGTTATCGGTCGCGCCGCGCCACGATTGCGCAGCACAGGGGAGAATGTCGTCGGTGCAGCACGCTTTCGGTCGTAACCTGACCTATGGCCTTCATGAGACGCTTGGCCGCGCAATTGTCGTCGGTGACTATGCCGAGAAGCCGTTCCCCAACGAGGCGGATATCGTGCGCGAGCATGGCGTCAGCCGATCGGTGACGCGCGAGGCAGTGAAGATGCTGGCCGCCAAGGGATTGCTGGGGGCGCGTCCGAAGCAGGGCACGTTCGTGCTGCCAGAAGAATCGTGGAATTTGCTCGACCCGGATGTGCTGCGCTGGCTGCTGGAGCGCGAGGCGTCGATCGACCTGCTGCGTCACTTCAACGAGCTGCGCGTCGGCGTCGAGCCGGAGGCGGCGGCGCTGGCGGCGCGCGGGGCGAGCGAGGAACAGCAGGCCGCGATTTCGGCAGGGTTGGCGAGAATGGTTGCCGCAGAGCGCGGCGAGGACGACCCGCTCGATTCCGACATCGCCTTTCACGTCGCGGTCCTCCGCGCGTCGAACAATCCGTTCTTCCTTCAGTTCCGTGAGATGGTGAGCACCGCGCTGCGCACCTCGATCCGCTTTACCAACCAGATCGCCGGGCGGACCGCCAACATTCCCGAACACACGGCGGTACGCGACGCGATCGTCGCCGGGGATGCGGATGCGGCACATGCGGCGATGCGGGGGCTGATCGTCAATGTCCTGACGCTGATCGAGCCGGCGACCGGCGGATAGGAGCGCTTGGCACGTCCTTGAGCCGTCACCGCAAGCGTAGCTTAACAATCCAGTGCCGGATCAGGACGCGCTGGATTCTTCACTACGTTCGCAATGACAAGGGGTATGTCACAGCATCCGCAGCATCTGCGCCGGGCGCGCTCTTAACGCCGGGATGCTGCCCGCGATGCCGATCCCGAGCGTCACCACGCTCGCCAGCCCCAATGTCCCCGCCACCCGGAGCCAGTCCGGCGCAAAGCCCATGTCGAAGACGTGCGTCACGACGTACCAGCCTGCCGCGCCGCCCGCGATCAGCGCCACTGCCGACAGCAGCACGGCGAGCAGCGCATATTCGATCGCCTGCGCCGTCAGCACCTGCCGCGTGCTGCCGCCGAGCAGCTTGAGGACCACCGCATCGTACCGCCGCGCACGGCCCGACGCGGCGACCGCGCCGACCAGCACCGCCAGTCCGGCGAGCACCGTCGCCGCGGCGGCGACGCGCACCGCGGTCGTGATCTGGCCGAGCAGCGCCGACACCTGCCCGATGACGTCGCCGGTGCGGATCAGCGTCACCGCCGGCATCGCGCGCGCGACGCTGCGCGCGATTGCGCCGTCGTGCGCGGGCGGGGCATAAACGCTGGCGAGCAGGCTGTGTGGCGCTTCCTCGATATAGCCGGGCGAGAAGACGATCGCGAAGTTGAGCCCCAGCCCCTTCCAGTCGATCTTGCGTAAAGCCGCGATCCGCGCCGGCACGTCGACGCCGAGCACCGAGACGGTGATCGTATCGCCGATCCGGAGCCCGAGCGCCTGCGCGGCGCGATCCTCGATCGAGACGAGCGGCGGGCCGCTGTAATCGGTGGGCCACCAGCGGCCGGCGACGACTTCGTTCCGCGGCGGGACGGTCGCCGACCAGGTGAGCGTACGGTCGCCGCGCAGCACCCAGGCGTCGGTGGTGAGCGTCTTGAGCTGCGTCGTCGGCACACCCTTGATCGCGACGATCGCGCCGCGCAGCGACGGCACCGCCTCGATCCGGGCGTTTGGCGCGGCGGTCAGAACGGCGCTTCGGAAGGTGGCGGCTTCTTCCGCCGGCACGTCGGCGGCGAAGAAGCGCGGCGCGCGCGCCGGGGCGCTGCCGGCGAGTTCGGCGGACAGGCTCGAGTCGATCACCGTCAGCGCGACGAACAACGAGAAGCCGAGCCCGAGCGCGACGACCAGCCGGTCGGTCGCGGCGCCGGGACGGTGGAGGTTGGCGAGCGCCAGTCGCGGCAGAGGCGCCCGTGGGCGCGGCAGTCGGGCGAGGGCGCGGCGGAGTGCGATTCCGACCAGCCACAGCAGCAGCACCAGTCCGGCGATCGCGGCGACGAAGCCAGCGGCCAGCAGGTGGTCGGCCGCCGACCAGACCGCGAGCGCGATCAAGGCGCCGAGCAGCGCCGCCATCGCCGCGAGCACGCGCCACGAAGGGCGACCGGTGTCAGCGAGCGCGTCGCGCAACAAGGTCGCGGCGGGGACGCGGCGTGCCTGGACGAGCGCGGGGAGTGCGAACAGCAACGCCACCAAAGTACCGAGCACGGCGGCGGTAACGAGCGGGAGCGGATAGAGCGCCAGCCGCGGCGTGATCGGCAGTGCGTCCCCCGCGACGCGCGCGACGATCCACGGCACCGCCGCGCCGAGCGCCAGCCCCGGCAGCATGCCGCCTGCGCCGACCAGCGCCAGCTCGATCAGGAACAGCCGCGCGATCAACGTCGAGCGTGCGCCCAATACCTTGAGCGTCGCCACCATCTTCGTACGCGCGGCGAGATAGGCGGTCACCCCGCTGCCAACCCCAACACCGGCAATCGCGAGCGCGGCGAGCCCGACGAGCAGCAGGAACTGCCCGAGCGTCGCGATCCCGCCGCGCAGGCCGCGTCCGGCATTTTCGGTGGTGCGCGGGGTCCAGCCGGCGTCGGGAAAACGCGCGGCAAGCCGCTTGCCGACCGCCTGAGCGCGGGCGGGGTCGGGAAGAGTGATGCGATATCCGCTGCGGTACAGGCTGCCTGGCTGGAGCAACGCGCTGGCGTCGAGACCCGCCATGTCGACCAGCGCCGGGCTGCCGAGAGAAAAGCCGGCGCCGAGCCGGTCGGGCTCCTCTGCGATCAGCCCGATGACGCGGAACGGCTGCGTGCCGAGCCGGATCGTGTCGCCGATGCGCGCGTCAAGGCGGTCCGCGAGCGCGGGGGCAATCGCAACCTGTGCGCCGTGCGGGCGCGCCGCCAGCGCACCGGGGGCGAGGCGGAACTTGCCCACCAGCGGCCAGCGATCGTCGACGCCGCGCAGGTCGACCAGGGTATCCTGATCGCCCTTATGCGCCATCGCGCGTAGCGACACGACCTCGGCGACCGGGCCGGCGGCGGTGAAGGCAGCAAATTCCTCGGGGGTGGCGCGGCGTTGCGAGACGACCAGCTCGACATCGCCGCCCAGCATCGCGCGCCCCTGCGCATCGAGCGCGGCGAGCATCGCGGCGGACAGGCTGCCGATCCCGGCGAGCGCGGCGGTGCCGAGGAACAGGCACATCGCGAGCAACAGCAGCCCGCGTCCGCCGCGGCGCAGGTCGCGAAAGGCGAGGGTGGCGGCGATGCTCACGCGCGGGGGCTCACGCGCGCGGTGTATCGGCGACGATGCGGCCGTCGGCGAGTTCGACGACGCGTGCGCAACGGGCTGCAAGCGCGGGATCGTGGGTGATGACCAGCATCGTCGTTCCCGCGCGGGCGGCGCGCGCGAACAGCAGGTCCATGATCGCCGCGCCAGTCGTGGTGTCGAGATTGCCGGTCGGCTCGTCGGCGAACAGGAGGGCGGGGCGCCCGACCAGCGCGCGCGCGATCGCTACCCGCTGTTGCTCGCCGCCCGAGAGTTGCGCGGGATAATGGCCGGTGCGCGCGGCAAGGCCGACTGCTGCCAGTTCGGCGCGCGCGCGGTCGAAGGCGTCGGGTTCGCCCGCAAGCTCCAGCGGGACCGCGACATTTTCGAGCGCGGTCATTGTCGGGAGCAGGTGAAAGGCCTGCAATACAATCCCGATCCGACCGCGCCGCGCAACCGCCAGCGCATCCTCGTCGAGCGCGGTGAAATCGAGTCCGGCGACCTGGACCTCGCCCGCGCTCGGCCGCTCCAGCCCGGCGAGCACCGCCATCAGCGACGACTTGCCCGACCCCGATGCACCGAGCAGCGCGACGGTTTCGCCGGTTTCCACCGTCAGGTCGATGCCGTGGAGAATGTCGACGCGCGCGGGCGGTCGGCCGAGCGCGAGGCGGACGTTGCGCGCCCGGATCGGTACGCTATCTGAAGCGGATGGAAAGCCGGTCACGAACACGTCGATACGGAGGGTGGTGGTGGCTTGTCCATCCGGTCCTGCTGCTGTTGCTCGCCGTGCCGGCCACGGCCGATCCGCGCGCGCCGCTGATATGGGCGTTCGGCGACAGTTTGACGGCGGGTTATGGCCTGCCGCCGGCGCAGGGCTTTCCCGCGCAGCTTCAGGCCGAACTGCGGCGACAGGGGGTCGCGGCGACGGTGCGCAACGGCGGGGTGGCGGGCGACACCGCCGCGCAAGGGCGCGCGCGGTTGCGCTGGGGGCTGCGCGGGCTGAAGGCACGGCCCGATCTGGTGATCGTCGAGCTGGGTGCGAACGACATGCTGCGCGGGCTGCCGGTCGCGCAGGCGCAGGCGAACCTCGATCGCATCCTGACCGAGTTGCAGGCGCGGAACATTCCGGTGCTGCTCGCCGGGATGCGCGCCGCGCCGAACATGGGCGGCGATTATGCGCGCGCGTTCGAGGGCATGTATCCGGCGCTGGCGAAGAAGCACGGCGTGGCGCTGTATCCCTTCTTCCTCGACGGCGTGGCGGGGCGTCGAGGGCTGTTCCAGGCGGACGGCCTGCATCCCGATCCGCGCGGCGTGGCGATCATCGTCCGGCGGATCGTGCCAGCAGTGCGGCGCGCGCTGAAGTAGCGGGGATCGCTTGGGGCTGCGGTCGGTTGGTGGCGGACAAGGAGATGCGATCATGATGACCGACCCCGAGAAGCGCGACGACGACGATCAGGCGCAGGCAATGGAAGAGGCGCAGGAAGAGGCCGCCGAGGAACGCGAGGAAGAAGGCGGTTATCAGTAAGATGAGCTAAGCTTGGCTCGTCGTCCCGGACTTGATCCGATGCCTCGCTTCTTCTTCGATGTGGAGAGAAAAGCGAGATCGCGGATCATGTCCGGAATGACGATAGAGCTTTCAGGTCGTCCGGGGAGTTGATGTTGGCCAGCACCACCCCCGGCAACACAGCGGTCGCGCCGATCGCCTCGGCCCAACGACGAATCGCGCGCGGCTGGCCGGCAAGCAGATGCGCGAGCAGCGGCGCAGCGAGATGCGTCGGCCATAGCCCGACGGTGGGCGCCTCCGCCGCATAGGCCGGCGCAGCGACGTGCAGCGCGGCGAACAGCTCGGTGGGCAGGAACGGTGTGTCGCAGGCGGTGGTCAGTACCGCGTCGAAGCCATGATCGGCGCCATAGCCCAACGCTCCGCCGATCCCGCCCAGCGGACCTAAATCTGACAATGGCAGATCGGGAACGCACGCCACCGGCGCAATGCTGCGACCGACCACGACCACTGTCTCGCAATGCGCGGTGAGGGTGGCGATCGCGTGATCGATCAGCGCGCGTCCGTCGAGCGCTGCCAAGGCCTTGTCGCTGCCGAAGCGTGTCGCGCGGCCACCCGCGAGGACGGCACCCAGTATTTTCATGAAGCGGAGAAAAGCGGCGATCCGCCCCCCGTCAGAGGGGCGGTATGCCGGTGGGTCAGAGCGTGGTGAACACGACGCCGACCACCAGCGCCTGAGCCGCGAGAACCAGCACGGTGCTGGCCGCGGTTTCGAACATACGCATGGGGTTGGTCTCCGTTTGCCGGGTCATGCCGGCGAACGGGCAAATGGAGTTTATTGCTCACTTGCGCAATAATCGAACAACGCATTCGCGCTTGCACAAATTGCATCGGCCTAAGTGACTGAATGTTAACGATCGTCTTCATCGGCTCGTCCGAACGCCATCCGCTGTTCGTCATTCCGGATCAGGTCCGGGATCACGGCCAAGGTCAGGCGCCGAACACGCGGTCGAAGATCGTGTCGACATGGCGGTAGTGGTAGCCGAGGTCGAACTTCTCGTCGATCTCGACGGTCGACAGCGCGGCGGTGACTTCCGGGTCGGCCTTGAGCAGTTCCTGCAACGACAATTGGCCGTCCGATTCCCACACCTTCATCGCGTTACGCTGGACGAGGCGGTAGGCGTCTTCGCGGCTGACCCCGGCCTGCGTCAGCGCGAGCAGCACGCGCTGCGAGTGGACGAGGCCGCCCATCCGGTCGAGATTCTTCTGCATCCGCTGGGGGTAGACGAGCAGCTTGTCGACCACGCCGGTGAGCCGAGCGAGCGCGAAATCGAGCGTGATCGTCGCGTCGGGGCCGATGTAGCGCTCGACCGAGGAGTGCGAAATGTCGCGTTCGTGCCACAAGGCGACGTTCTCGAGCGCCGGCGTGACGTACCCGCGCACCATCCGGGCGAGACCGGTGAGGTTTTCGGTCAGCACCGGGTTGCGCTTGTGCGGCATCGCCGACGACCCCTTCTGGCCCGGGGAGAAATATTCCTCGGCTTCGAGCACCTCGGTGCGCTGAAGATGACGGACTTCGGTCGCCAGGCGCTCGATCGAGCTGGCGATCACGCCCAGCGTCGCGAAATACATCGCGTGGCGATCGCGCGGGATGACCTGTGTCGAGACGGGCTCGATCGCGAGCCCGAGCTTCTCGGCGACATGTGCCTCAACGCGCGGATCGACGTTGGCGAAGGTGCCGACCGCGCCCGAGATCGCGCAGGTCGCGATGTCCTCGCGCGCCATCGCCAGCCGCGCGCGGTTGCGGCGGAATTCGGCATGGGCCTGCGCCAGCTTGAGCCCGAAGGTGACCGGCTCGGCATGGATGCCGTGGCTGCGCCCGATCGTCGGGGTCAGCCTGTGCTCCTTCGCACGGCGCTCCAGCACCTCCAGCAGCCGATCGATGTCGGCGAGCAGGATGTCCGAGGCGCGCGCGAGCTGTACCGACAAAGTGGTGTCGAGGACGTCGGACGAGGTCATGCCCTGGTGCATGAAGCGCGCCTCGTCGCCGACCTGCTCCGCGACCCACGTCAGGAAGGCGATGACATCATGCTTGGTCACCGCCTCGATCGCGTCGATTGCGGCGACGTCGATCCGCGGGTTGGTCGCCCACCATTTCCATAGCGCTTCGGCGGCGCTCTTCGGGACCACGCCCAGCTCGGCCAGCGCGTCGGTGGCGTGCGCCTCGATCTCGAACCAGATGCGATAGCGCGCCTCCGGCTCCCAGATCGCGGCCATGTCGGGGCGGGAGTAGCGGGGGATCATGCGCGCGGTCCTTCAAGGAATAAGGGAGTTGGCGCGCGGTTAGCAGCGTGGGGGCGGGCGGGCAAATATACGATCTGTCCCAAGGCAAGCGCCACCTTACTCCGTTCGTGCTGAGCTTGTCGAAGCACGTGGTCTGGGCACGCCCTTCGACAAGCTCAGGGCGAACGGGGAGGTTGGCGACGAATTCAGACCAGCCGTATCGTCCTGCCCTCGCGCGCCGAACGATATATCGCCTCGACGATCCGGATGTCGCGCAGGCCCTCCTCGCCCGAGACGATCGGCTCGCGCCCGTCGGTCACGCATTGCGAGAGATGGTCGAGCTGCCCGGCGAACTGCGTCTTGCCGGGGCCGGGCGGAGGCGTGATCTCCTGTTCGCGCCCGTCGCGGCCGGTCCACAGATGGTTGCCGTCATAGCGCGTGGCGGGTTCCAGCTCGACACGGCCCTTGCTGCCCATCAGCAGGATGCGGTTCTGGTTGGCCGAATACATCGACTGGCAGCCCGCCAGCGCGCCGGACGGGAATTCGAGTGTCCACTCGATCATGTCCTCGACCTCGCGGAAGCGCGGGTCGGTGCGGTCGGTCGATTCGCGAGCGGTGACCGCGATCGGCTCCTCGCCGGTCATGTAGCGCGCGGCCTGCAGGCTGTAGACGCCCATGTCCATCAGCGAGCCGCCGCCCGACAGCGCCTTGCGCAGTCGCCATGCCTTGGGATCGCCGGCGTTGAAGCCGTGTTCGGAGCGGACATAGCGGATCTTGCCGGTGTCGGGCTGTTTGGCGAGCCGCATCGCGGCGATGTTCGTCGCCTCGAAATGGCACCGGTAGCCGATCATCAGCTTGCGGTTCGCCGCCTTGCACGCGGCGATCATCGCCTCGCACTCGGCGACCGACACCGCCATCGGCTTCTCGCACATCACATGCTTGCCGGCCTTGGCGGCGCGAATCGTGTACTCCGCGTGCATCGAATTGGGCAGGCAGACATAGACGATGTCGACGTCCGGATTGTCGCGGATGCTGTCGAAATTGGCGTAGGAATAGATCGCCTTGTCCGACAGGCCATATTCGGCGGCGACCTTCTTCGCCTTGGCCGGGTCGCCGCTGACCACCGCGGCGAGCCGGCTATGCGTGCAGTTCTTGAACTCGGGGATGATCCGGCCAAGCCCATAGCCGCCGAGCCCGACGATCGCATAGCCGAGCTTGCGCTGCGACGGTTGCGCGCAGGCGCTGCCCGCCACCAGCAACGGTGCGGCCGCGATCAGCGTGCGGCGTCCGATCTCCATCCTCACCTCCCTGAATTGTCGCGGGCAGGCTGCGGATCGCAGGCCGCAATGTCAACGCGTTCTATTTCAGTGACATAGGTAAGCCCGCCACTATGAGGTCGATGCGATCGGCAGCAGCAGCGACGCGCTGGTTGACCCGGCCCGCCACGTCGCGGAAGCGCCGCGCGAGCGCATTGTCGGGGACGATCCCCCAGCCGACCTCGTTCGACACCAGCACGATCCGCGCGCGCGACGCGGCCAGTGCAGCGACGAGCGCCTCGGTCGCGGCAGGGATGTCGGCGTCGGCAAGCAGCAGGTTCGAGGTCCAGAGCGTCAGGCAATCGACCAGCAGCACGCCGTCCTCGACCGCCGCGATCGTCTCGGGCAGCGCGAGCGGTGCCTCGATCGCCGCCCAGGCGGCGCTGCGATCGGCGCGGTGGTGTGCGATCCTTTCGGTCATCTCGGCATCGAACGCCTGTGCGGTGGCGACGAACCGCCACGGTGCGGCGCACGCCTCGGCCAGCGCTTGCGCATGGCGGCTCTTGCCCGAGCGCGCGCCGCCCAGAACCAGCCGGATACGCCAGGGATCGTCGGTCATCTTGGTCCTTGCCTGTCGATACGCGATTGCCGATGGAGGCGGCCTTGCCGCAATTCGGGGCCTATGTCGCGCGATCTGACCTTTCACGGCGGCCGTATCGAGGCCGCGGCCCGGCTGTACCCCGACGCACCGCGCCCGTGGCTGGACCTGTCGACCGGGATCAATCCTCATGCGTGGATGCCGCCGGCGGGGTTGGTGATCGATCACCAGCGGCTGCCGTCCGGTGAGGCGCTGGCGGCGTTGCTGGCGGCGGCGGCGGCGGCGTTCGATTTCGCGGGCGCGCTGACGGCGGTGCCGGGGAGCGAGCTGGCGCTGCGGCTGCTGACGACGCTCGACCTGCCGCGGCCATGGCATGTGGTGACACCTTGTTATCGCACCCATCGCGACGCCTTGCCGGGGGCGAAGGCGATTGCGCTGGATCGGATCGACGAGGCGGCGGCGGGCGGTGGGACGATGTTGCTCGCCAACCCCAACAATCCCGACGGGCGGCTGCTCGCGCCGAGCGAGCTGCTGTCGGTCGCGCGGGCGCTGGGCACGCGCGGCGGGATGCTGATCGTCGACGAGGCGTTTGCCGATGCGCTGGCGGGGGCGAGCGTGTTGCCGTTGCTGGACGCGGACGATCCGGTGGTGGTGCTGCGGTCGTTCGGGAAGTTCTACGGTTTGGCGGGGGTGCGGCTCGGCTTCGTGGGCGGCGCGCGATCGGTGGTGGCGCGGATCGCGGCGCTGTTGGGAGACTGGCCAGTGTCGGCGACGGCGCTGGCCTATGGCGCGGCGGCGTATCGTGACGTGGCGGGGGCGGAGCGGATGCGGTTGCGGCTGGCAGCAGAGGCCGCCGAAATCGATAACTTGCTTGCCGGGCATGGGCTGGCGACGCGCGGGGCGTGTCCGCTGTTCCGGCTGGTGGAGTGCGATGGTGCGGGAGCGGTGTTCGAGCGGCTCGCCGCCGCCGGCATCCTGACGCGGCCGTTCGAGGAGCGCGCGGACTGGCTGCGGTTCGGCCTGCCTGGCGCGGGGTTCGACCGACTGGAGGCCGCGTTGGTGGCCGATGGCTGAGCCGGTCGCGCTCGCCGCGCTCGCGATCGACGTGGCGGTCGGGTGGCCGGCGTGGCTCTATGCTCGGGTCGGGCATCCGGTTGGTGCGATCGCGCGCGTGATCGAGGTGCTGGAAAAGTGGTGGAACCGCCGGGGGTTGCCGCGCAGACTGCTCGGGGTCGCGACGATCGCGATCGTGGTGGTGCTGACCGCTGTTGTTGCGGTGCTTGCCGAGTGGGGCGTGCGGGCCGTCGAGCTCGGCTGGGTTGGCGTGGCGTTGCTGGCGTGGCCGGGGCTGGCGCAGCGGAGCCTCTACGCGCATGTCCGGCCGGTCGCGACCGCGCTGGTGGCCCGCGATCTGCCTGCGGCGCGGCGCGCGGTGGCGATGATCGTCGGGCGCGACACTTTGACGCTTGATGAGGCGGGGATCGCGCGGGCGGCGATCGAGAGCCTGGCGGAAAGCTTTTGCGACGGCGTCGCCGCCCCGCTGTTCTGGTTACTTGTCGGGGGCTTGCCGGGATTGTGGGCGTATAAGGCGATCAACACCGCCGACAGCCTGATCGGGCATCGCGAGGAACGCTGGCGCGACTTCGGCTGGGCGGCGGCGCGGCTGGACGACGCTGCTAACTGGATCCCGGCGCGGATCGGGGCGGTGCTGATCTGTGTCGCCGGCGGCGGCGGCTGGCGGGTGATGTGGCGTGACGCGCGCAATCACGCCTCGCCCAACGCTGGCTGGACCGAGGCGGCGATGGCGGGGGTGCTGGGGCTGCGGCTGGCGGGGCCGATCGCCTATGACGGTGTCGTCGCGGACAAGCCGTGGATCGGTGACGGGCGTGCGGCGGCGGACGCTGCGGATGTCCGGCGCGCGTTGGCGGTGTACGGCCGCGCGTGCGGATTGTTGTGGGTGCTGGCGGGGGTAGCGGCATGGGCAAGCTGATGCTGCAGGGGACCGGCTCCGATGTCGGCAAGTCGGTGCTGGTCGCCGGATTGTGCCGTGCCTATGCCAATCGCGGGCTGACGGTGCGCCCGTTCAAGCCGCAGAATATGTCGACCAATGCGGCAGTTACGGCGGATGGCGGCGAGATCGGGCGCGCGCAGGCGACGCAGGCGATCGCCGCGCGGGTCGCACCGCATGTCGACATGAACCCGGTGCTGCTCAAGCCGCAGGGCGACCGCACCTCGCAGCTGATCGTGCGCGGGCGGATGCGCGGGACGCTGGCGGCGGCGCGGTGGCGCGAGGGGCGGGAAGGCTTGCTCGCCGAGGTGCTGGAGAGCTTCAACACACTGGAACGACAGGCCGATCTGGTGCTGGTCGAGGGGGCGGGGTCGCCGGCCGAGATCAATTTGCGCGCCGGTGACATCGCGAACATGGGGTTCGCGCGTGCCGCCGACGTGCCGGTGGTGCTGATCGGCGATATCGATCGGGGCGGGGTGATCGCGTCGCTGGTGGGGACGCGCGCGGTGCTCGACCCGGACGATGCGGAAATGGTGAAAGGGTTCATCATCAATCGCTTCCGCGGCGATCCAGCACTGTTCGAGGATGGCTATCGCGCGATCGAGGAACGGAGCGGGTGGCGCGGGTTTGGGGTGGTGCCTTGGTTGACGGCAGCGGCGCGGCTGCCGAGCGAGGATGCGGTGGTGCTGGAGCGGTCGCGCGCGCGGCCGGGCGGGCGGGTGCTGGTCGCGTGCCCGGTGACGCGGCACATCGCCAATTTCGACGATCTCGATCCGCTCAAGCTCGATCCCGCGATCGAGGTGGCGATGATTCCGCCGGGATCTCCGTTACCTGCGGAGGCGGCGCTGGTGGTGCTGCCGGGATCAAAGGCGACGATCGCCGACCTCGCGTTCATCCGCCAACAGGGCTGGGACGTCGACCTGATCGCGCACCGGCGGAGGGGCGGGGCGGTGCTGGGGCTGTGCGGCGGGTATCAGATGCTGGGGCGGATGGTCGCCGATCCGCTCGGGCTGGAAGGGCCGGCGGGGAGCGTGGTGGGGCTGGGGTTGCTGGCGGTCGATACCGTGCTGGGGGGCAGCAAGGTCCTCCGCGAGGTGCGCGGGGTGGCACGCGGGGCGGCGTTTCATGGCTATGAAATGCACCTCGGGACCACGACCGGCGCGGATACGGCGCGGCCGGTGGCGCGATATGACGACGGGGGGCACGATGGCGCGACGAGCGCCGACGGTCTGGTCGCCGGCACCTATGTCCACGGGCTGTTCGGGCTGGCGGCGCAGCGGCGCGCGTGGCTGGCAGCGGCGGGGGACGGGCCGGATCATGCCGCGTCGGTCGATGCCGCGCTCGACGCGATCGCCGCGGCGCTGGAGCGGCATCTGGATCTCGACGCGCTGCTGGCGGTCGCGCGCGGGTCAGCCGCCGAGTAAGGCGGCGAGCAGGGCGCTTTCGACGAGCTCGATCCCCGCGCCATGCGCGTCGCCGTTGATGCCGCCGAGCCGGTGGCGGCACCACATTCCATAAGCCGCGACTAACAGCGGCGCGGCGAGCAGCGGCGGCGCGGCTACCGTCGCCAGCGCGAGCAGCGCGAGCCAGCCGATCAGGTCGCGCGGGCGGACCGCGCTTGCCACCTGCGCGCCGAGCCCGCTGCCGAGCGGCGGGAGCCAGCGCGCCCAGGCGAGCGGCGCGATGCGCGCGACGAAGGGGACCAGCGCGACCCGCCAGTCGCCCGCGAGCGCGTAGAGCAGGACGAGCTTGGCGATCAGCTGTAGCGCGATCGCGACGACCGCGAAGCTGCCGACATGCGGGTCGCGCATCACGGCGAGCAGCCGCGTGCGGTCACCGTGCGCGGCACCGACGCCGTCCGCGACATCACCGAGCCCGTCGAGATGGAGCGCGCCGGTCACCGCGACCCACACCACCAGCCCGGCGAGCGCGCTGGTCCACGAATCGTGCCGCGCGCCGAGCCACGCCGCGCCGGCGACCAGCGCCCCGATCACCGCGCCGACGAGTGGGTAGCAGCGGATCGCGGCAGCGAAATCCTGCGCGGTGCCGGTGGTGCGCGGCACCGGGAGGCGCGTCAGGAAGGCGAAGGCGAGCCAGAGGCGGGTCACGTCCGCAGCGCGACGATCTGAGCCGTATCGGGCCATAGCTTCAGGGTCAGCAGCGCGGCGCAGGGCAGGTCGAACGCCCAGACCTGCCGCGCGTCGAAGCCGCAGGCGCTGGCGAGCGCGGCGCGGATCGCGCCGCCGTGGGTGACGGCCAGCGTCGCGTCGGGGAGGTCGGCGAGCGCGGCTGCCACCCGGGCGACCAGCGCCGACCAGCGCTCGCCGCCAGGGGGCGGGTTGGCATCGGGATCGTGCCAGAAGGCGGCGAGCGCGTCGGCGGGGAGGGTGGCGGGATCGCGGCCGTCCCATGCGCCGAAATCGAGTTCGCGCCAGCGCGCATCGTGGCGGACCGGCGCGCCGAGCGCGGCGGCGCAGGCGGCGGCGCGCGACAGGTCGGAGCTGACCACCTGCGTGAACGTCACGCCGGCGGCGACGCGGACGCAATCGGCGATGCCCGGCGCGGTGATGGCGACGTCGAGATGTCCGAGCAACAGCCCCGGTCGCACCGTCGCGCCGTGGCGCAGCAGGTGGACGGTGCGCGCCTCGCTCACGCCTGCGTCACGCCGGCCTGATCGAAGGTCGCCATCTGATCGTGCGCGGCGAGTGCGGCGCGGACGATGCTGGCCGCGACCGCCGCGCCGCTCGCCTCGCCGAGCCGCATGTCGAGCCGGAGCAGCGCGGTCAGACCGAGCCGTTCGAGCAGCCGCGCATGACCCGGCTCGCCCGAGACATGACCGGCGAGGCAATGATCGACGATCCGCGGGCGCGCGGCGGCGAGCGGGGCGAGCGCGGCGCCGACGATGAAGCCGTCGAGCAGCACCGGGATCCGCGCGTGACGCGCGGCGAGCACCGCACCCGCGATCGCGGCGATCTCGCGCCCGCCCAGCCGGCGCAGCCGCTCGAAGGGGGTGGTCGCATCGGCATGGCAGGCAAGCGCGGCGTCGACCGCCGCGACCTTGGCCGCAAGCGCCGCGCCGTGGACGCCGGTGCCAGGCCCGACCCAGTCGGCGCCGCAGCCGCCCATGCTGGCGGCGCACAAGGCGGCGGCGGGGGTCGTGTTGCCGATCCCCATGTCACCCGGGATCAGCAGATCGGTGCCGGGCCGCACCGCCGCCGCGCCGGCATCAAGCGCGTCGAGACATTCCGCCACGCTCATCGCGGGGGCATGCGTGATGTCGCCGGTGGGCTGGTCGAGCGACAGCGGCACGACGGTCAGCGACAGGCCGGCGGCCACCGCGAGCGCATTGATCGCCGCGCCGCCGTCACGAAAATTGGCGATCATCTGTGCGGTCACGGCGGGCGGGAACGCGCTGACCCCGCGCGCGGCGACGCCGTGATTGCCCGCGAAGATCACCACGCGCCCGTCATCGAGCCGCGGGCGGGCATCGCGCTGCCATCCGGCCATGAACAGCGCGATTTCTTCCAGGCGACCCAGCGAGCCCGCAGGCTTGGTCAGCTTCGCCTGTCGCGCCGCCGCCGCCGCACGGGTGGCGGCATCGGGGGCGGGCAGCTCGGCCAGCGCGGCGTCGAAGGCGGCAATCGACTCGAAGCGCATCACGCGACGACCTGACCGGCGGGGGGCACGCGGACGATGAAATGCCCCTTCACGCCCGCCGGCCACAAGGCATAGGGCACCTGCCCGGTCGCACTGTCGATATAATGGCGCATGAAGGTCATGATCGCGTCCGCGGCGTTCTCGTCGGGGGTGAAATCGCCGAGCACATAGCCGATCTTGCCGGGCGCGCGCAGATGGATCGTGCAATGCCGGTCGCAGGCGAACAGGCATGGCATTTCCTGCACGGCGATGTCGGCGAAACGCGGGTCGCGCGCCTGCACAATGCGCAGCGCGGTCGCGAGCGTTGCGCCGCCGCGCTGGCCGTCCGCGCCGTCGCGCGCGGTCGCCGAGTGGCGGCAGCTGTTGCAGGCCACCACGGCGGGACCGTCCTCGACGGGGATGAGGGTCATGTCAGCGTCTCAGGCATGGGCGATCCCGTTCCGCGCGTCGCTCGCCATGATGGGGGTGCAACGTTGGTTCGCCCTTCCGCGCTTTCCCCGGAACGCCACGAAGCGGGGCCCCGGATCAAGTCCGGGGCGACGGAGGGAGGGGAGGTTGCGCTCGACCACCACGGGCAATCAGAAACGCCCGCGCAGGCCGGCGTAGACGCTGCGGCCGAGCGTGCCGTAGCGGGCGATCGTCTGGTAGCGTTCGTCGAACAGATTCTCGACGCGCGCGAACAGCCGGACATTGCCCGACAACGGCAGCTCGCCGCGCAGATCGACCAGTGTGTAGCCGTCCAGCCGGGTGGCGTTGCTGGCATTGTCGAACGACTTGCCCGCGAATCGCGCCGCAACGCCGAACGAGCCGGACTCCGCGAACGTGTAGGTCGCAGACACGTTGGCGGTGTCGCGCGGGCGACGCGGCAGCCAGTTGCCGAAGGTGCGGCCCGGCGAGCGGTCCTCCGACAGCACCCAGCTGTAATTGCCGTCGAGGCTGAGGTGTTCACCGACCTGCGCGCGCGCGACCGCCTCGACGCCGCGCGCGAAGGCGCGCGCGACATTCTGGTAATAGCCGAAACGCTGCTCGGTGGTCGAACCCGGCACGAAACAGAGCGGGTCGGTGGTGCCGGAATTGCAGCCGGTGTAGACGATCTGGTCGCGGCTGCGGCGCTCGAAATAGGTGCCGCCGAGCGCGTAGCGACCGTCCATGAAGCGCTGCTCGGCGCCGGCCTCCCAGCCCTTGGCGCGCTCGGGGTTGAGCGCCTGATTACCGTATTCCGAGAAGAGCTGGTACAGGGTCGGCGCCTTGAAACCCTCGCTGTAGCTGGCGCGCAGCACGGTGCCGGTCGGCAGCACCCAGTTCGCGCCGCCCGCGAACAGCGTTTGGGTGCCGAAGCGGCTGTGATCGTCGTGGCGCACGCCGCCGTTGAGCGTCAGCCCGTCGAGCGGCGAGAGGTTGAGCTGGCCGTAGAAGCTGGTCAGCTCGGCGCGGCCGCCGGCCGGGGTGCCGAGCGCATAGGGTGGGGAGAAGTCGGAGGAAGCGGTGCTGAAGCGGCTGACCTCGTTCTCGACTCCGAACACCGCGTCGACGCCCTTGGTGACCGCGAGCGTACCCTGATATTCGAGGCGATGGTTGCGGCCGAGCGCGGCGAAGGTCTGCGTCTGCTGCACCTGATCAGGATTGTAATTGTCGCGATCGGTGTCGGTGTAGCCATAACCGAAGCGGTTGCGCAGCCGCGCGTCGAACAGGTCGATGTTGAGGCCGGCATAGCCGACGAACTCGCGGGTCAGGCCATATTCGGGGGTGTCGCCGCTGAAGCCGTCGAAGTCGTTGCGGCCGTTGGCATAGGAACCGCGCAGGTCGGCGCTGATGCCGGGCGCGATCGTCAGAACGGCGCGCGCCTGCACATTCTGGTTGCGGTAGCCGTCGCGCTCGGTGCCCGCCGCCAGCGCGGAGATGCCGTCGGTGGTGAAGGTCTGCGCGCCGACGCGCCACGCGAGCGGGCCAGTGGTGCCGCCGAGCGCGGCGCGCGCGCTGACCGTCTCGCGCGAGCCGCCCTCGAGGTCGATGCTGCCTTCGAGCGTGGCGGTCGGCAGCGGGGTGACGATGTTGACGACGCCGCCGATCGCCTGGCTGCCCCACAGGATCGACTGCGGCCCGCGCAACACCTCGATCCGCGACGCATCGCCGATCAGCAGGTTGGCGAAATTGTAGCCGCCGCCGGGCGAGGACGGATCGTTGATCTTGACCCCGTCGATGACGACGACGGTCTGGTCGGCCTCCGCGCCGCGGATGCGCAGCGAGGTGCTGGTGCCATAGCCGCCGTTGCGCGACAGCGAGACGCCGGGCGTGCGCAGCAGCAGGTCGGCGACCGACAGATCCTGCGCGCGGTCGATCGCGTTCTTGTCGAGCACGGTGACCGAGGCGGCGACGCGATCGGCCTCGACCGGGGCGCGGTTGGCGGCGACGACGATGTCGGCGCCGGTATCGGTCGCGGCAGCGTCGGGACGCGGCGCTTCCTGCGCGAACGCCGCCGTCGAGCAGAGGAGCAGCGGGAGGGCGGCGAGACGATGGAACATTGTTGATAACCCCTTGTGACGACGTGAAGCCGGGGGCGTGTCGCCGCGCGCGAGCGAACCCGCGGCGTCGACCGCCCACGGCGGTGATTATCGTCACGCTGGGTTCGTCCGCCGGGTTTGCCCCGTGCGGCCTTCCCGTCCGTTCGGCGCACCCTGGCCGAGCGAAGGACGATCACGAACAGGCAGGTCTCCTGGCTCACGGGTCGTCGCCGATGCGCGCCGCCTTCTCAGCCCGGTGGGGCCAATGGCGTGTGGCGCGCGGGCTCGCCGCTTACAGTTGCAGGGGCAGCCGGGGTTTACCCGTTCCCTTTTGATCCCCGGTCAAGGGGAACCTGTCGCGGCGCGCGCCCTAGCCGGGGGCGCAGCGCGGGTCAATCGCGGCGCCGTTGCGGCGGCGAGGCGCAGACCCCATCTCCCGCGCAGCCCGGCCCCGCCGCCCAGCCGGCCGACATCAAGGACAAGCATATGACCGATTACACGAAGACCGACGAGGCGCTGGCCAAGCTGACGCCCGAGCAATTCTATGTGACGCAGCAGAGCGGGACCGAGCGGCCCGGCACGGGAGAGTATCTCGGCAACAAGCGCGCGGGCATCTATGTCGATATCGTCTCGGGCGAGCCGCTGTTCGCCTCCGCCGACAAGTACGAGTCGCATTGCGGCTGGCCCAGTTTTACGCGCCCGATCGACGCCGCGCGCGTCACCGAGCTGCACGACGCCACGCATGGCATGGTCCGCACCGAGGTGCGCTCGGCGGGCGCGGACAGCCACCTTGGCCATGTGTTCGAGGATGGACCGCGCGATCGCGGAGGTTTGCGTTACTGCATCAACTCCGCCGCGCTGCGCTTCGTGCCGCGTGAGGAGATGGAAGCGCAGGGCTATGGCGCGTATCTCGATCAGGTCGAGGATGTCGGCTGACTTGACCTGATCGACGCGTGGCGCTTTGACGCCGCGCTTTCGACGAGGGGCGGCATGAACGATTGGGAGGAACGCGCGGCGCGCCGCGCCGGGGAGCGCGAACGGCGCGCGCAGGAACGGGTCGCCAGCGCGCTCGCGCGTACCGAGCAGCGCGCCGTCGATCGCGAGGCGGCGTCGCGGCTCCGCGAGGAGGCGCGCACCGCCCGCCGCGTCGAGGAGGAACAGCGCCGCGCCACGCTGGTCGAGGAACGCGAGGCGCGCCCGCGCCGCCGCCAGAGCACCGGCGCGCTCGCCCGCACCGGCGAGCAGCGCGTCGAGCGCGACACGCGCCACTATGCCACCGACAGGGACCCCGCGCGCATCCGCACGCTCGCGGCGCGCGGCGCGAAGCCCGAGGCGCTGGCAGCGGTGTTCGGGGTGCCGGTCGCCGAGATCGAGGCGGTGCTGGCCGCCGACTGACCGCGCCGCTATGTCGCTGGCGATGACCGACGATCGCGACGCCCGCCACAATGAAAAAATGCGCCGCGTGCAGACCGCGCGCCGCGTGATGATGGAGAGCAAGACGGTCGAGAAGGGCCTGCTGATCGTCCACACCGGCGCGGGCAAGGGCAAGTCGACCGCCGCCTTCGGCATGGCGGTGCGCGCGATGGGGCACGGGATGAAGGTCGGCGTCGTGCAATTCGTGAAAGGCGCGATGACCACCGGCGAAAAGGCGATCTTCGACGCTTTCCCCGAGCTGGTCGAATTCCGCGCGATGGGTGATGGCTTCACCTGGGACACGCAGGATCGCGCGCGCGACGTGGCGAGCGCCCGCGCGGCGTGGGACGAGGTGCGGCGGATGCTCGCCGATCCCGGCATCGCGATGGTGATCGCCGATGAGCTGAACATCGTGCTGCGCTATGACTATCTGCCCGTCGACGAGGTGGTGGCAGTGGCGACCGCGCGTGCGCCGATGAAGCATCTGGTCGTCACCGGGCGCAACGCACCGGACGCGCTGATCGAGGTCGCCGATCTGGTCACGGAGATGACGCAGGTCAAACACCCGTTTCGCGGCGGGGTGAAGGCACATGCCGGGGTGGAATTCTGATCAGTCGTCGGCGCGGTACACTCCCGGGCCGCCAGCCTGGCGCAGATGATAGTAACTTTCCGTCGATTGACACGGCCGGCAGACAGGCGCACGTTCCTTAACCATAAAAGCAAGTAAAGAGTCGCTTCGCTGTTGCCGATCGTTATGTTGGCGGGGGGGTGTCGTGACTCACGAAGCGATAGGCGTCGACGCATATCCTGTGCCGGCCAAGCGCCGGCTGAAAATTTACGCTTTCGATCCGCAGGCTTCGGTGGAACTGGCGACCGCTGTCATCAACGATGCGGTGGTGGAACTGCCGTGGGAGACGCGATGGGAGACGCCGATCGCTCCCGGCCCGGTGAACGACTATCTGGAGGTCGTCGACTTCGATCCGGCATCGGGCGTCTTCTATGCGCCGGTCGATCTGGACCATCCGTTGTTGCTGGCGCAGAATGGTTTGCCGCCGTCCGAGGGACGTCCGCAATTTCATCAACAGATGGTCTTTGCGGTGGCAATGCGGACGATCCGCTCGTTCGAGCGGGCGCTGGGACGTTTCGTGCTGTGGGCGGCCGACCCCGAGGGGCGCACGTCCGCCGACCCGATCGAACGCAGCTTCACGCGCAAGCTCCGCATCTATCCACACGCACTGCGCGAGGCGAATGCCTATTACAGCCCGCAGAAGCGGGCGTTGCTGTTCGGCTATTTTCGCCCAACGCCAGTGGGCGCGCGGCCCGTCGATGCGCATTGGGTGTTCACCTGTCTGTCGCAGGATATCGTCGCGCACGAGACGACCCACGCGATCCTGCACGGGATGCAGCGTCGCTCGATCGAGCCGTCGACGATCGACTCGCTGGCTTTCCACGAAGGCTTTGCGGACATCGTCGCGCTGCTCCAGCATTTCGGAATGACCGCGGTGGTCAGCCACCAACTGGCGGCGAGCCGGGGATCGTTGCGCACACCCGGATTGCTGACCGGGCTGGCCGAGCAGTTCGGGCGCGCGAAGGGCGGACTGGGTGCGTTGCGCTACGCCCTGTCGCTGTTGAGCGACGATGCGCGGGCGGCGGGCGGCAATGCGCCCCCGCGCCGGACACTCGCGACCACCACTGAGGCCCATGCGCGCGGCGGCTTTCTGGTGGCGGCGGTCTTCGACGCGTTCGTCACCATCTATGAGCGCCGCACCGTCGACCTGATCCGGCTCGCGCGGGCTGCCGACCCACGGAGCGATGCCGAACTCTCCCCTGACCTGATCGCGCGATTGGCCCGCGAGGCGGAGAAGGCGGCTGACCATGTGCTGCGGATGTGCGTGCGTGCGCTCGACTATCTGCCGCCGACCGGGGGCGGTTCGGCGAGTATCTCCGCGCGATCGTCACCGCCGATGCCGATCTCGTGCCCAGCGATCCGATGCGCTACCGCATCGCGTTCGTCGAGGCGTTCCGCAAACATGGCATCACGGTGCCGGGATGCATCTCGATGGCCCCGGACAGCCTGTTATGGGCACCTCCCGACCGGGGCGACTGCGCCGACCTTGCCGCGCTGGCGCATACCGGAGAGGATCCGGCGATCGCGATGTTCGCCAGCCTGCTCGGCCGCTTGCAACTCGGCGTGTCGTTCGAGAGCGGCGAGAGGGCCGGCACCGTCAGCTACAGCCGGATCGCCGGACAGCAGCCGGGCACACGTCGCCGCAACCTGCGCGAGCTGGCGATGCATGTCGTCCTGCACAACCAGCGCACGATCCACCAGTGGTTCGACGCCGACACGCCGGGCGATCCGATCTGGGAGCGGTTGCTGGGGCTGCGGTTGCTGACGCACGACCATCCGCTGCGCAACGGAAAGCAGGTGCCGCCGCTGCGCTCGATCACCTGCCGCGACAACAATGTCCCCAAGTTCGAGGTTCACTCGGCGCGGATCGCGCGACGCGCGGGACCGGACGGCGAAGAGGTGCACCAGCTCATCGTCCAGCTCACGCAGCGGCGACGCGCCTATTTCGATGCCGAGGAGCAGAAGGCCGCGGACGCGGGCGACAGCACGAGGATCGGCGCGGCGCGCTGGGATCATCCCGATTTCTGGTTTCGCGGCGGCGCGACACTGCACGTCGACCTGCGCGACGGGCGGCTGATCCGCATCATCCGCAAACGCATCGACGATGACACCCGGCTGGAGGCGGAGCGTCGCTTCCAGTCGGGGGAGGATGGGGGCGGTACGGTCGCCGAGACGGTCGGGGAGCCGTTCGCCTTTGCGCACAGGATCGAGGCATGAGCAAACAATCCAGGAGCAGCGGCCCGACCGGCGATCAGGCCGCGGAGAAACCAGGCGTCGACCCCGAACGCGTCCGGGTGCGGATGTACCGTGCCTGGAAAGCGCAAGCCGCTGACCATCCCGGTGAAGAAGGCATGCTGGGCGATTGCTTCCTGCTGCGGCTGGAGAGCGGCACGTCGGCGTCGCACATCCTGATCGACTGCGGAATGTTGCTGGGCAGCGGCGATGCCAAGGCGCGGATGCAGACGATCGCGCAGGATATTGCCAGGGTCTGTGGCGGAACGCTGGATCTGGTCGTGATCAGCCACGAACATTGGGATCATCTCTCCGGCTTCTCGCAGGCGCGGGACGTCTTCTTCGATTCCGGCGCGATCACGATCAAGAACGTGTGGATGGGGTGGACCGAAAATCCCGACGACGCGCAGGCGCAGCGGCTACGCACCCGTTTTGACAGGAGCGGTGTCGCGCTCGCCAAGATCGGCGCACGGCTGCGCAACGAGGCGCGGTTCGGCGCCGACGTGGCGCGGCGCGAGTTGTTCGGGCTGGATCAGTTCACCGGTCTGGCCGCCGATGCGACCGGCGACCGGCCACCGCGCCTTTCGGGGCGGGGCGTGCTGGACGAGCTGAAGAAATATCATCCGACCTATCTGGAGCCGGGAAGCTGCCGGCATACGCCGGGCGCGGTGTCGCTGCGCGCGCATGTGCTGGGGCCGCCGCGGGCCGAGGACAAGCTGTTCAAGGACCAGCCCTCGCGCGCCGCGCCCGAAACCTATCTCGACGAGCCCAGCATCGATGGCCTGCAGTTGCTCCGCTTCGGCGAGGGTGAGGACCCGGACCCGTCGCGCGACTCGCCCTTCGCGCCCGATTATTGTCGCTTCACGCTGGCAGGTTTCGACAAGATGCTCGCGGCGACCACCCCGCCCGACGACGCGGTCTGCGCCTTCGTGCGCGAACATTATTACGGCACGTTCGGCGCCGGCGCGATCGAACAGGCCGCGATCGACCGACGCCGGATCGATACCGACTGGCTCAGCAGCGCCGGGGCGATGGCGCTGAAGCTGAACAACGATACCAACAACACCAGCCTCGTGCTCGCCTTCGAGCTGCCCGACCAGCAGCGCAGCGTGCTGCTGTTTCCCGGCGACGCGCAGGTCGGCAACTGGGAGTCATGGCACAGCCGCGACTATGATGCCGGCGACGGGGTCAAGATCAAGGCGGCCGACCTGCTGGCGCGCACGTTGCTCTATAAGGTCAGCCATCACGGCAGCCACAACGCGACGTTGCGCGAACAGGGGCTGGAGATGATGACCCATCCCGGGCTGTTCGCGATGATCCCGACCGACGAGGTGCTGGGCAAGCAACAGGGAAGCGGCTGGATGATGCCAAATCCGCGCGTGAACAAGGCGCTGCGCAAGCAGACGGGCGGGCGCATCCTGCGCAACGATCGCCGTTACGACGGCGACCGCAGCGTCGACCCCGAAACACGCGATGTCCCCGCCGACTTCCTGGCGAAGCTCACCGAAACCGACCTGTTCCTCGAATATCCGGTTTATGAAGGGAGAAGCGCATGACCGTCATTGCCGATGCCCGAACGCTCATCAGCACCGCCGAGCTGCCACCCGCGCACGCCTTTGCCGCCGACGAAGGCGATCTGGGCGAGGTCGTGTTCGCCACGGCGCGACGACAGGCGCTGGTGGTTGGTTCCGACGTGGTGTCATTCAGCGCGGACGTGGAAGCGGATTTCCGGCAGGCGATCACCGATTCCTCGCTGTTCGCGCAACTGGTTGCCTTGCGAAAGGTCGGGGAGGATGCCGACCCGCTGACGTTCTTCGACGCCTATCTCGAAACGCTGCTTAAACTCGGCTGGATCGCGCAGCAACGCGACACCGCCGAACTCACCTTCGACAACAACGGACTGGAGGTGCACGAGGCGGTGATCGGGGTGGTGACGAGCTTTCTCGGACCGCTGGCGGGGCCGGTCGCGGTGGCGGCGGTGCTTGCGGTGCTGGACGGCCTGCACAAGATGGATGCCAACAAACCGTTCATCACCCTGTTCGACAAGCGCAGCCGGCACGGGCGGGTCGGACGTTTCCAGCTTACCTATGTCCGCAACGACCCCGAGCGTGGGCTGACCGCCGAGATCATGGCGTTCGCGCTCACCGCCGACCAGACGGTGACGCAGGTGCTGTTCTTCCGGCTGCACAAGGGCGCGACCACGCTGCGGCGCAGTCTCGCCAGCCTGTCCGCCGACACCCAGGCGCTCGCCGCGCTGCGCCCCAATCTGTCGGCGCGGATGCATGCCTTTCGCACCGCGTTGATCGCCGAGGCGGACCTTGGCCCCGCTCCAGGAGAACAGTGACATGGCTGACTGTCCCTTCGCAAAGCCAGAGCCGATCAGCGGATCGTCCGGTGACAATCTCGGCGGTCCGTACAAGATCGTCCACCATACGACCGAGGGTTCCTCCGCGAGCGGCGCCTTCGCGGCCTTCAGGAAGAATCGCTCCGATCCGCATTTCACGGTCGATCGCACGACGGTGTACCAGCATATCGACACCGACGTCGCCGCGCGCGCGCTGCGCAACGCGCCGGGCGGCGTGCAGACCAATCGTGACAGCGCGGTGCAGATCGAGGTGGTCGGTTTCGCCGGCGCGAACAAGCATCCGCAGACGCTGAAAAACGTCGCCCGGCTCTGCCGCTGGATCGAGAAGACGCATCAGGTGCCGCGGCAATGGCCCGCCGGTCCGCCGCGCTCGCCCCTCAACGGCGGCGATCCGGGCGGGCACAATCGCGACCCCAAGATCTGGGAGGCGACCTCCGGCCATTACGGCCACAGCCAGGTGCCCGAGAACGTGCATTGGGATCCGGCCTACACCAAGGTGGAGGTTGAATATCTGATGGCGGCGACGTTCGACGATGACGGCAACCTGACCAATCCCGAGCACGCCGCGGTCAAGGCGCTCGCCAACCGTCCGCTCAGTCTCGACGCGCCCGAGCCGGTGATCATGACCGATCACGCCGACGTCGGAGAGCCGGGCGATGACTGACAACCTTACCGCCCCGGTAACGGACGAAGGCCCGGATCGTACCCCTGACGATACGATCGGCATCGCGCTGTCTGGCGGCGGCTATCGCGCGATGCTGTTCCACGCCGGCGCGATCGTACGGCTGTTCGAATGCGGATTGCTCGCCAAAGCGGCGCGGATCTCCAGCGTGTCCGGCGGTTCGATCACCGCCGCGAAACTGGCGCTCGAATGGCCGGGGCTCGGCGACCGTGATGCGCTGTTCGCACGCGTGATCGAGCCGATCCGCCGGCTGGCGAGCACCAGTATCGACGTGTCCTCAGTATTGATCGGTGCGCTGCTGCCCGGCACCGCCGGGGACCGGATCGCGGCGGCTTATGACAAATATCTGTTCGACGGCGCGACGTTGCAGGATCTGCCCGACGCGCCGGTGTTCGTTATCAACGCCACCAACGTCGAAACCGGTTCGCTGTGGCGATTTTCCAAGGTGCGGGCGCGCGACTGGCGGGTCGGCGAAATCACCACCCCACGCTTTACGCTGGCAACGGCGGTGGCGGCCTCCTCGGCGTTTCCGCCGGTGCTGTCCCCCCTCGTGCTGGAGACGCGGCCGTCCGATTTCGACATCGTCGAGACCGGCGTCGATCCGGCGTTCCTGCACGACATCTCGCTGACCGACGGCGGGGTGTACGACAATCTCGGGCTGGAGACGGTTTACAAGCGGTGCCGCACGTTGCTGGTGTCGAACGGGGGCGGGGCGCTGGCGCCCGACCCGTCGCCCGCCGGTGACTGGGCACGCCATTCGCGCCGCGTACTGGATATTATCCATGGTCAGGTATCGAGCGTGCGCGTCCGCCAGCTTGTCGCCGCCTTTGAGGCAGACGCGAGCAACCCGCTGCACCGGCGTGGCGCCTATTGGGGAATCGGCAGCGATGCGGCGAGCTTCGGCCTTCCCGACGCGCTGCCCGCCCCGGTGGCACGCACCCGCGAACTGGCAGGCACGCCGACACGGCTGACCCGGATCGATGCGGCATGGCAGGAGCGCCTCATCAACTGGGGCTATGCCGCCTGCGACACCGCGGTGCGGCGATGGCTGCCCGCCGCCGGCGGGTATCCACGACCGGCCTATCCCTACACCCGCGGTGTCTGATCGCTGCATGGCGCGACGGCATGCGGTGTTCCTGCCGCGATGCTCCGAGGCAGCCGTTCTTTCGCCGGCGAGATTTCACGCGGGCCGGCAACGAGTCTGGCGCGCCCGGAGGGATTCGAACCCCCGACCAAGGAGGTAGAAGCTCCTTGCTCTATCCAACTGAGCTACGGGCGCTCGCCGATGCGCGTAGCGCGGATTGTCGCGTGAAGGAATGGGGGGCATGATCGCGGCATGACCGACGAGATGCCCATCACCCCCATCGCGGCCGATCAGGTCGAGGGCGGGCGGCTGCGTTACTATGACATCGTCATGGCGGCGTTCGTCGCGATCCTGTTACTTTCCAATGTATTGGGTGCGGGCAAGGTCGCCCAGTTGTGGGTGCCGGGCGTGGGCGAGTGGCCGTTCGGCGCGGGCATCCTGTTTTTTCCGATCAGCTATATCATCGGCGACGTGCTGACCGAGGTTTATGGCTATGCGCGTGCGCGGCGGGTGATCTGGGTCGGATTTGCCGCGACGCTGTTCATGGCGGGAATGGCGTGGGTGGTGGTGGCGCTGCCGCCCGCGCCCGACTGGCGCAATCAGGCCGCGTATGAGACGGTGTTCGGGCAGGTGCCGCGGATCGTGTTCGCCAGCATGTGCGCGTTCTGGGCGGGCGAGTTCGTCAATTCCTATGTGCTGGCGCGGATGAAGGTGCTGACCGACGGGCGGCATCTGTGGATGCGGACGATCGGGTCGACGGTGGCGGGGCAGGCGGTCGACAGCCTGATCTTCTATCCGCTGGCGTTCTGGGGTGCCGAAGGGTGGACGCCGCATCTGGTGGTGGTGGTGCTGTTCACGCAATGGGCGCTCAAGGTCGGCTGGGAGGTGCTGCTGACGCCGCTGACCTATTGGATGGTCGGGGCATTGAAGCGCGCCGAGGGGCTGGACGTGTACGACCGGGGGACCGACTTCACGCCATTCCGGGCACGGGTGTGAACCGGTGGTCGAACTGCGCTGGACCGGGCGGAGTGATGCCGACCCGTTGAAAGGCTGGGTGCCGACCGAAGAGTTCGCGATTGTCGCAGCAGGGGTTGAGGTCGGGGCGATCGTGCTGCGGCTTGGCGATACCGAGCCGCTACGCCGTTATGGCGGTCAGGTGGGCTATCGGGTGGCACCGGAGCATCAGCGGCGGGATTATGCGACCGCGGCGCTGCGGCTGCTGATGCCGATTGCGGTCACGCACGGCTTTTCGTCGCTCTGGATCACCTGCCGCCCCGCCAACCTCGCGTCGCGGCGCGTGCTGGAGAAAGCGGGTGCGCGCTTCATGGAGGTGGTGGAGACGCCCGCCGACAGCGATCTGTTCGCGCGGGGCGATCGGGAGATGTGCCGTTATATGCTCGAGCTGTGATCGGGCAACGGCCTTCCGGCGGCGACGCGCGCGGGTTCAGCCGAAGAAGCGGGGCCCCGGATCGGATCCGGGGCGACGGGTGAGCGTCAGGCCCCCACCGTCTCCAGCAGCCCGGTGAACATCCGCTTGCCGTCGTCGCCGCCGTGCGCGGGCTCGATGCGGCGTTCGGGGTGCGGCATCATGCCGAGCACGTTGCCGTCCGCGCTGACGATGCCCGCGATGTTGCGCGCGCTGCCGTTGACCGGCTCGGCGTAGCGGAACGCGACCTGGCCTTCGCCTTCCAGACGGTCGAGCGTCTCCGGGTCGGCGACGTAATTGCCGTCGTGGTGCGCGACGGGAAAGCGGACCTGTTCGCCCGACGTATAGCCGCGCGTGAAGACGGTGCCGGCGTTCTCGACGGTCAGCGCCACGTCGCGGCAGACGAAGTTGAGTCCGGCATTGCGCATCAGCGCGCCGGGGAGCAGCCCCGCCTCGGTCAGCACCTGGAAGCCGTTGCAGACGCCGAGCACCTTCAACCCGCGTGCCGCCTGTTCGCGGACCGCGGTCATGATCGGCGATCGCGCGGCCAGCGCGCCGGAGCGCAGATAGTCGCCGTAGGAGAAGCCGCCGGGCACCGCCACCACGCCGATCCCGGCGGGCAGTTCGGTGTCGCGGTGCCACACCATATGCGGCGCGGTGCCGGTCGCCTGCTCCAGCGCCACCGCGATGTCGCGGTCGCAGTTGGAGCCGGGGAAGACGATGACCGCGGTCTTCACGCGCGCTCGATCCGGTAATTTTCGATGACGGTGTTGGCGAGCAGCTGCCGGCACATCGCGTCGACGTCCGCATCGGCGGTGTCGTCGGCGACCTCCAGCTCGATCAACTTGCCGACCCGTGCGCTCTCGACGCCCGAGAAGCCGAGCCCCGAAAGGGCGTGTTCGATCGCCTTGCCCTGCGGGTCGAGCACGCCGGGCTTGAGCGTCACGTAGATGCGAAGTTTCATGGCCGCGCGCTATGCCCCGACGCGCGCGCCGGGGCAAGCGTGGCGGTTACTTGCCGCGGCTCTTGCGATGCTCTTCGAGGTCGAGCACCGCGGTGTCACCGCCCTCGGGCAAAAGGCCGAGCCGGCGCGCGACTTCCTGATAGGCCTCGACCTCGCCGCCCATGTCGCGGCGAAAGCGGTCCTTATCGAGCTTTTCGTTGGAGGCCATGTCCCACAGCCGGCAGCCATCCGGGCTGATCTCGTCCGCCAGGATGATCCGGCCGTAGTCATTGTCCCAGATGCGGCCGAACTCGAGCTTGAAGTCGACCAGCCGGATGCCGACGCCGGCGAACAGCCCCGACAGGAAATCGTTCACGCGAATCGCCAGATCGGCAATGTCGTGCATCTCTTCCTGGCTGGCCCAGCCGAACGCCGCGATATGCTCGTCGGAGATCATCGGATCGCCGAGCGCATCGTCCTTGTAATAATATTCGAGGATCGTGCGCGGCAGCTTCACGCCTTCCTCGATGCCGAGCCGCTTGCTGATCGAGCCGGCGGCGACGTTGCGGACGACGACCTCGATCGGGACGATCTCGACCTGCCGGATCAACTGCTCGCGCATGTTAAGGCGGCGGATGAAGTGCGTCGGCACGCCGATATGATCGAGCAGGGTGAAGATATGCTCGGAGATACGATTGTTGAGCACGCCCTTGCCGTTGATCGTGCCCTTCTTCTGGGCATTGAAGGCGGTGGCGTCGTCCTTGAAATACTGGATCAGCGTGCCAGGCTCGGGACCCTCGTATAGGATCTTCGCCTTGCCTTCGTAGATCTGCCGCCTGCGTGCCATGCTTGCCCTCGAAAAGAAGCGCCCCGGCGGCGCGGGTTTGCGGACGGCCGGGGCGGGGAATCAGGCTCGGCTATAGGGGAAGGGGGCGGTGGCTGCAAATCAGGCGGCTCAGTCGATCGTTTCCGGTCCTCGAAGCCACCGCCACAGCCGGCGTCCGCGCCACCGCCAGCCCAGCCAGAGCAAGGCGATAGCGAGCAGGGGCGCGAAGAGGATCGCGATCGCCTGCAGCACGAACGACACGGTCGCCTCGACCGACGCGAGCGCCATATCGGCGGCCCGCATCAGCGGCGTCGTCGCGTGCAGGCTGGGGATCGAGGCACCCGCCCGGTACTCGAATGTGAGTGGCGTGGAAGCGAGCAGCGTGCGCTGGGTACGGACGTTTGCGGCAAGGTCGCGGCGCTGCGACTCCAGCGCGGCGCGTTGCTGAGTCAGCTCGACGCGCTGTCGGTCAGAGCGATTCGCCGCAATTTGCTGATCCAGGGCCTTGCCATCCTGCTTCAGCGCCGATGAGGCCGCTTCGGCGGCGGCGATCTCGGTGCCGACGTCAGTGCCCTTGATCGCCGCGCTCGACAACATGCCGTCCGTCGCTTCAACGGCGTGCGTACCTTCGCGTCCGAAGGCGCGGGCGAGCGCTGGCGCCAGCTTCATCTCCAGCGAACCGTCGACATCGTCCGGGCCGCGGACGTGGTATGTCATGCCGGTGATGCGGCATTTGTCGATGCCCAGCCGCTCGCAGGCTTGCGCGTGCAGCTCCTGCACGCGGCTGATGTTCGCGGCGGGCAGGGTGTAGAGATAGGCATAGGAGAAGGCGACGCCCGGCGCGGCGGTCACGTTGACGTCGGGCTCGTCGCTGACGGCATCGGGTGCCTTGCCGCATCCCGCCAGCAACGCAAAGACGAGAAGACCTGAAAGACGCCGCATCCGTTTATCTCCCCCTGTGTTGGTAGGAGAATGATCGTCGGCTCACGGCCGTGTCAATGGGCGGTCGTGAACGCCTTGGCGATCAACCGTTTCGTCTCCGACCACGCCGGCGTATCGGGCGTGACCAGCTCGACATGGCCGGTGTCCGGCACCTCGTGCAGCGTCGCCGTGTCGCCGGTGGCGCGGGCGCGGGCGACGTAATCGGTCGCCATGCGGAACGGGATGATGCGGTCGGCGCGGCCGTTGACGAGGTCCTGCGGAACGCCGAGCGGGAAGAGCCGCGGGACCGAGGTGTCGGCATAAGGATCGGCGCGGCCGGTGCCGACCAGCTTCGCGACCACCTCGGTGCCGCAGCCATTGTCGGGGCTGGCGGCGGTGGCTTCGAGATCGGGGAGGCCGCCGAGGCTGATGACGTGCGCGACCTTCAGCGGGTCGGGGCCGGCGAGGGGGCTGGTCGCGGCGAGTCGCGGGCGCGCGGCTAGCCACAGCGCAAGGTGCCCGCCCGCCGAATGGCCGACTGCGACGACGTGCGAGGTATCGAGCCTGAATTGCGCGGCATGAGTGCGCAGCGCGTCGGTCGCCGCCGCTGCGTCGGCGAAGGTGCCGGGATAGCCGCCGCCGCTGCGGTCGACGCCGCGATAGTCGATGTTCCACACCGCATAGCCGCTGCGGCGCAGGTCGTCGGCGACCCAGTCCATCAGCCGGCGGTCGGCGATCCCGGTCTGCCAGCAGCCGCCGTGCACCATCAGCACGGTGCGATGCGGCCCGGGGCCGGCGGGGAGCCAGACGTCGACCTTCTGCATCGCGTCGTCGCCGTAGGTGATCGTCGCATCGGGCGTGGCGCGCGGACGGGCGCTCAGATCGGCCCAGGTGAGCGGCTTCGGCGGCATCGCGGTCGTACATGCCGCGGCGAGTAACGCCGCGGCAAGCGCGATCAGCTGCGGCGCTCGCGCCACACGGCGGGCAACGCCAGCAGAACGATCCCCGCGAGGGCGATTGCGGTCTTCAGCCATGTCGCGAAGGGTCCCTGGGTCTGGTCGACATAATAGACCGCATAGACGATCGCGACGTGCCAGACATAGACGTGGAGCGAATGCCGCCCGAGCAGCCGCAGGAACGCCAGCGAGAATAGCGCGCGGGCCGCCACCGCTATGCGCCGGACGGCGGGGCGGGGGTGGTCCTTTCCGGCGATCAGCAGCCACGTCAGTCCGACGGTCGCGGCGACGAAGTTGATGAGGTAGATCGGCCCGAAGTCGCCGCGGATGCCGAGCAGGTCGATCTTCTCGATCAGCCATTGCGGCAGCATCCCATAGGCGCTGAGCAGCCGCAGTGGCGCGAAAAACAGGCAGACCGCGAGCGCGACCTTCGCGGGGGCGGGATGATCGGCGCGGAACACGCGCTGCCACTCGACGCGCCCGGCGGCGGTCAGCGCCCCGGCGATCATCCCCGAGAAGAACACCAGCTGCCAGCCGAGCAGGTTGAAGCTGGCGCGCAGCCCCTGTCCGTCGCTGGCGGTGACCCAATGTCCGACCGGATCGGTGACGAGGCGCTGCATCGCGAGCTGTCCGGCGATCCACACGATGACCGAGGCGGTCGCGACCGGCACGACGCGCCCGTCGAGGCACCAGCGCAGCAGCGGCGGCGCGACCAGCATGTAGAGGACATATTGCGGCAGGATGTCCATGACGGTCGGCTGGAACAGGAAGGCCGCGATCGCCGCGAGTCGCAACGGATCGCCGGTCAGGCTGGTGTGGCCGAGCCAATTGCCCCACGCCTGTGGCGCGCCGGGCAGCAGCGCCCGCGCGACCAGCACCGCGACGACGATTCCCATCGCATAGCGATACAGCTGGAACGCGCGCCGCCACACCTGCGCGCGTCCCTCGTCATAGCCAAGCCTGAGCATCTTGCGGCCATAGACCAGCCCGATCATCAGCCCGGACAGGAACACGAACCCCTGCGCATCCTCGACGAACGCCAGCTTGTTGTGGTTGACGTTCTGCATCCAATACCCGCCCGTGAAGACGAGGTGGTTGATGAGCATGAAGACGAGGAAGAAACCGCGCAGGCCGTCGATCAATCCGTAACGTGGCAAACGGCGGGCTCCGTGGCTGTTTCAGGTAACGGCGGGGCATGGCTGCGGTGCGGTGCAGCATGGCGGTGATAGCGGCCCGCATTGCCGCCGCGAACCCGCTGCGCACGTCCTGCCGTTTTTTCGGGCCGCCACGTCCCGGTGCACCCGCATCGGGGCCGGGGCGACGGGGGAGCGAATGTCGACGGCGCTAGTCGTGGCAGGCGCGCGCCGGGGTGTGCCGCGCACCGGCTGATGACGCTCGACTTCACCCCGATGTGCTCGCCGGCCTTTCTGCACGATCATGGCGGGCGACTCGATCCAGCGGACCTGCTGCGGCTGCCGCTGATCAGCGGGCATGATCCGTGGTGGGCGACATGGTTGCGCGATGCCGGACTCGATGTGGTGGCGGCGCGGCATACCGGCATCCGGCTCGACTCGCAGGCGCATGAGAGACGCGCGGCGATCGCGGGACAGGGAGTCGCGATGCTTACGCCACTGTTCTGGCAGAACGATCTCGCCGCCGGGCGACTGGTGCAGCCGTTCGCGCATGTCGGCAGCGACGGCGAGGCCTATTGGCTGGTCTATCCCGAGGCGCGGGCGAGGGTGGTCAAGATCAAGCGCTTCCACGAATGGCTGCTCGCCACGATCGGCCATTCGGCGGGCTGACACGCGGAACGGTTGTGGAACGTCGCCTCGCGCTGCTACCACCCGCGCCGACATGGCCACCGACCTCTCCGACAACCCTCCGATCGGCATCCTCGACGCCCCGTTCGACAGTGCGCTGAGCGAGCGGTATCTCGTCTATGCGCTGTCGACGATCACCGCGCGGTCGCTGCCGGATGTGCGCGACGGCCTGAAGCCGGTGCACCGGCGTCTGCTCTGGGCGATGCGGCTGCTCAAGCTCGATCCGGCCTCAGGCTACAAGAAATGCGCGCGTGTCGTCGGCGACGTAATCGGCAAGTACCACCCGCACGGCGATCAGTCGGTCTATGACGCGATGGTGCGGCTCGCGCAGGATTTCGCGCTCCGCTACCCGTTGGTCGACGGGCAGGGCAATTTCGGCAACATCGACGGCGATAACGCCGCCGCCTATCGCTATACCGAGGCACGGCTGACGCAGGTCGCGATCGACCTGATGGACGGGCTCGACGAGGATGCGACCGAGTTCCGTCCCACCTACAACGGCGAGGAGCAGGAGCCGGAGCTGTTCCCCGGCGCCTTCCCCAATCTGCTCGCCAACGGCGCAAGCGGGATCGCGGTCGGGATGGCGACCAGCGTCCCGCCGCACAATGCCGCCGAGTTGATGGACGCCGCGATCATGCTGGTCGACCGTCCCGACGCCGACGATGCCGCGATCCTGGAGCATGTGAAGGGCCCGGACTTTCCGACCGGCGGCTTGCTGGTCGACGCGCCCGCGATCATCGCCGAAAGCTATGCGACCGGGCGCGGCGCGTTCCGGGTGCGCGCGCGGATCGAGAAGATCGCCGAGAAGGGCGGCGGCTGGCATCTGGTCGTGTCCGAGATCCCGTATGGCGTCGCCAAGGGCAAGCTGATCGAGCAGCTCGCGGCGTTGATCGAGGACAAGAAGCTGCCGATCCTCGCCGATGTCCGCGATGAATCGGACGAGCAGGTGCGGATCGTGCTCGAGCCGCGCAGCCGCACCGTTGACGCACAGGTGCTGATGGACGGGCTGTTCCGGCTGTCCGATCTGGAGACGCGCGTCCCGCTCAACCTCAATGTGCTCGACAAGGAGCGCACGCCGCGCGTGATGTCGCTGCGCGCCGCGCTGGCGGCGTGGGTCGAGCATCAGTTCGTGGTGCTGCAACGCCGCACCGAGCATCGACTGGGCAAGATTGCTGATCGGCTGGAGCTGGTCGGCGGCTATATCGTCGCGTTCCTCAATCTCGACCGCGTGATCGAGATCATCCGCACCGAGGACGAGCCGAAGACGGTGATGATCGCCGAGTTCGAGCTGACCGACCGACAGGCCGAGGCGATCCTCAACATGCGGCTGCGGTCCTTGCGGCGGCTGGAGGAGATGGAGCTGAAGCGCGAGCAGGCCGCGCTGGAGAAGGAGCAGGCGACGCTGACCGCCCTGCTCGGCTCCGAGGCGAAGCAGCGCACGCGGCTGAAGGCCGATTTCCGCAAGGTGCGAGACCGTTATGGTCCCGAGACCGCGCTCGGCAAACGGCGGACCGAGCTGCGCGAACAGGCGGCGGCGCGCGACATCCCGCTGGAAGCGATGATCGAGCGCGAGCCGATCAGCGTGATCCTGTCGGCGCGCGGCTGGATCCGTGCGATGAAGGGGCATGTCGACCTGTCCGCGCCCGAGACGCTGAAGTTCAAGGAGGGCGACGGGCCCGCCTTCGCCTTCCACGCGCAGACCACCGACAAACTGCTGCTGGCGGCGGGCAACGGGCGGTTCTTCACGCTGGCGGCGGACAAATTGCCGGGCGGGCGCGGGTTCGGCGAGCCGGTCCGCGCGTCGATCGACCTCGACGGCAGCGTGCCGATCGTCGCCTTCCTGAGCGCGGCGCGTGCGGCGCGACTGCTGGTCGCGGCGAGCGACGGGCGCGGCTTCATCGTGCCAGTCGCCGAGGTGATCGCGGAGACGCGCAAGGGCAAGACGGTCGTGACGCCGCGCGCCGGCGCGACGCTCGCGGTCGTCCGTCCGGTCGCGCCCGCCGATGATTTCGTCGCGGTGATCGGCGACAATCGCAAGCTGGCGCTGTTTCCGATCGCCGACCTGCCCGAGATGACGCGCGGGCAGGGCGTGCAACTGCAACGCTATCGCGATGGCGGGCTGGCGGATGCACGAACATTGGTGTTCGCCGACGGGCTGAGCTGGGCGATGGGTGGGGAAAGCGGACGAACGCGCACCGAGGTGGACCTGTCGCAATGGCGCACCGCGCGTGGCGCGGCGGGGCGTATGCCGCCCATCGGCTTCCCGCGCGACAACCGTTTTTAAGGCTGCCGTCACGTTAACTATCCCAGCACCGTCGCTGTCCAGGATCATGCCCGAAGCCTGCCGGACCGGGACCCGGCGAGCGCGGTCTTAAAGCCGACCTTAACCCTTCGCCGCTAGTCAGGTCGGTGATGGCAACGCGTGCGACATGGCTGACCCGGCACCTGGTGACTCCGTTCGAGTCGACCGGTCTGACCGCGCATCAGGGTTCGCTCGAACTCGTCCCGATCCCGCTCGCGCTCGCCTCGCTCGATCAGGGGCAATTGCGCTACGAGGTGCATAACCGCGCCTTCACGCGCGCTCGCCTGACCGACGAGCCGAACCTGAAGCCGATCATCGCGACCTTCCTCGCCTCCGAGGCGCAATCCGAGGAGCGCGACTGGCAGACCGGCGCCGCGGTCGAGCGGCGGCATTATCGCCTGACCCTGTCGCGGCTGCCGCAACGGGGGGAGCGGGCCTGTGTCGTCTCGTTCGTCGACCAGACCGCAGAGGTGCGCACCGAAGAGACGTTGCGCCGCGAAATGTCGACCGACAGCCTCACCGGTCTGCCGAATCGGGGCGGCTTCACCGACGCGCTGGAGGCGAGCATCGCGCAGGGCAGTGCCTCTTGGGCGGTGCTGATGATCGATCTGGATCGCTTCAGCCGCTTCAACGCCTGCCTCGGATCGCTGACCGGCGACGAATTGCTGATTACCGTCGCGCGCCGGATCAAGGGTGCGTTGCGCCACCGCGATACACTGGCACGTACGGGCGGCGACGAGTTCGGCGTGCTGCTGACAATCGATTCGGGCGGCGAGGAGGCCGATCAGGTCGCGCGACGGATCCGCGACGCGCTGGCCACGCCCTTCCGCCTGAGTGAATATGAATTGCGCGTTTCGTGCGCGATCGGAATCGCTTTTGGCGACGCCACCGTAAGCGACGCCGAAGACGTGATCCGCCACGCCCAGGTGGCGATGAAGAAATCGAAGGCGACCAAGAACGCCGAATCATACCAGACGCGCGCACTCGACTCCGCGCGCGCCGAATTTGCGATGGAAACCGCGCTGCGCCGCGCGATCGAGAGCGAGCAGCTCAACCTGGTCTATCAGCCGATCTGTGATCTGGAGACCGGCCGGGTCAAGGGCTTCGAGGCACTGGCGCGCTGGACCGACGACGAAGGCGTGCGCCACGAGCCCAGCCGCTTCATACCGGTCGCCGAGGAATCAGGGCTGATCGTGCCGCTGGGTCGCTGGGCGCTGGACAGTGCGTTGCGGACGCTGGCCAACTGGGATCGAAGCGCCGGGGGCGACTGCGGTGCGACGGTCGCGGTCAACCTGTCACCGATCCAGCTGCAGCGCGATTCGATCGCGGGGGTCGTGCGGCGCGCGCTGAACGATACCGGGCTTGTGGGCGCGCGGCTGAAGCTGGAGATCACCGAAAGCGCGCTGATCAACGATCCCGACCGGATCGCGCGCGTTCTGACCGGATTGAAGGAAACCGGCGTCAGCATCGCGATGGACGATTTTGGCACCGGCTTCTCCAATCTCGCCTCGCTGCAGAAATTGCCGATCGACGTGCTCAAGATCGATCGCAGCTTCGTCACCGGCCTGCTGACCGATCGCGACAAGGTGGCGATCGTCCGTGCGATTCTCGGGCTTGCGCAGGCGCTGGGGATGGACACGGTGGCCGAGGGGATCGAGGCGATCGACGTTGGCCAGACGCTGGCCGCGCTCGGCTGCACCTTCGGGCAGGGCTATGCCTATGCGCGGCCGCTGGAGCCCGATGCCGCCTATGCGTTCCTGCGCGAACGCAACGCCTGATCCACCGCCTCGTCGGCGATCGCAGCGACGCGTTCCGCCGCAGGGAAGCCTTCGGCGATCCAGCGATCCTCCACCACCCGCAGCGTCCGGGCGACGTCCGGTCCCTTTGCCAGCCCACGGGCGACCAGCGCGCCGCCGCCGATCGGCAGGGCCGGGCGCTCCCACCCGATGAGCGCGGTCGGGTCTGCTCCGCAGAGCAACAGCCGGTCGATCGCGCCCTCGATCCCGGCACGGTAGCCGAGCGCGTGCGCGCCTTCGTCACCGGGGCCGGCGGTCGCCTGGATCAGACGCTTGCGATCGTTGTTCGACAGTTTGAGCCGCGCGCCGACCGCCTCGGCGGCGGAGGGCGCCACCAGCGCGGCGAGCCGTCGTATCGCATCGGGCGCGACGCCCGCCGCGGCCTCGCGCGCCGCCAGCTCGGTCAGGCGCGTTACGCCGTCAGTCTCGATCTCCGGCAGGACGGGGCGGAAGATGCCGCGCGCTTCCATCAGTGTCACCACCGGCACGGCGCCGGGCGCGACGAGCAGCTTGAGCAATTCGGCGGCGATTCGCTCGCGGCTGAGCGCCATCAGGTCGTTGGCGCGCGCGACGCAAGCCGCCAGCCCCTCGGCATCGATCGCATCGCCGAAGCGCGCGTGAAAGCGGAAGAACCGCAGGATGCGCAGGTGATCCTCGGCGATGCGCCGATAGGGATCGCCTATGAACCGCACACGGCGCGCGGCGAGATCCTCCCGTCCGCCGAACCAGTCAAAGATCTCGCCGGTCAGTGGATCGGCATAGAGCGCGTTCATCGTGAAATCGCGGCGCGCCGCATCCTCGCGCCAGTCGTCCGAGAAAGCGACCACGGCGTGACGCCCGTCGGTGGCGACATCGCGGCGCAGCGTCGTGACCTCAACGACGGTCCCCTCGCTGATCGCGGTGACGGTGCCGTGCGCGATGCCGGTCGGCACCGCCTTGATCCCTGCGGCCTCCAGCCGCTGCACGACGGCGTCGGGGGCGAAGCGCGTCGCCAGATCGATGTCGGCGACCGGCAGTCCGAGCAACGTGTCGCGCACCGCGCCGCCGACCCAGCGCGCCATGCCGCTGGTGCCATCGAGCGCGTCGATCATCCGGTCGAGCCCCGGCCGTGCGCGCCAGTCGGCGGCGGGCAGCGTCACGCCGGCCATTGCAGCCGCCGCGAGAGGTTGACGATCATTCCCGCCGTCGCACCCCAGATCCGCCGTCCGTTCCACATCATCTCCACAAAGCGGCGCTCCCGCCCCTGATAGACCGCCGTCGCCGCGCGCTGGTTGGCGGGATCGAGCAGGAAGACGAGCGGCACCTCGAACACCGCCGCGACCTCCGCCTCGCTGGCCACCAGCGGCAGGTCGGGCGGCACGACGCCGACGACCGGGGTGATCGCGTAGCCGGTGCCGGTGCGATATGGGTCGGAGGTGCCGATCACGCCGACCATGTCGCGCGGCAAAGCGATCTCCTCCTCTGCCTCGCGCAGCGCGGCGGTGATCGCATCCTCGCCCGGATCGACCCGGCCACCGGGAAACGCGACTTGCCCGGCGTGGCGGCGCAATGTCTCGGTACGCTGCGTCAGCAGCACGCCGGGGGCGGGGCGGTCGGTGATCGCGACCAGCACCGCGGCCGGCGTCAGCCTCGCATCGGCGGGATGGTCGTGATCGTCCCCCGTCAATGCGGGCGCCGCATCAATGGTCAGCGCGGCGGCGAGCCGCTCGGCAAGCGTCACGATTGCAGCGCGAAGAAGGTGCCGGCGCTCCACACGCCGGGAGTGGCGTCGTCGCCGGTCAACGCGCGCTCCGCGAGGTCGTAATAGACCGGACGCGCGATCAACGCCTCCAGTCCGCCGCGAACATGAACATAAGGGTGCGGCCCGTCGGCACGCTCCTCGACCCGCAGCGGATGCGTTGCGGAGGCGGTCACCAGCTCGCCGGTGTTGAGCCGGAACGCCAGCGTCGCGTCGCGACCTTCGCCCTCTGCCTTCATCTCCAGGGCGACAAACGGCGCCTCCTCGACCGCAATATCGAGCTTTTCGACCGGTGTGACCAGCACATAGCCGCCATCGGGTTCGCGGCGCAGGATGCGGCTGAACGCACGCACCATCGCCGGGCGAGTGATCGGTGCGCCCTGATGATACCAGCTGCCGTCGCGCGCGATCCGCATCTCGCTGTCGCCGCAATGCGTCGGGTTCCAGCGTTCGACCGGGGGCAAGCGATCGCTGTCGGCCAGCCGCGCGATGTCGGCGACGGTCAGCGTATCGAAGTCGGGGGGCGGCGCCATCGGCATCGCGCTCACCTAGGGTGCGGGTGCCGCCGGGTAAAGGTCAGGCCGCGGCGCTGGTGTGGCGGCGCGGCGCGAGCACGCCGGGCAGCGCGGGCACGTTCGTCCCCCGCGCGAGCAGCCGGCGGCGCTCGACCGGGCCGGGCAGTCGCCACAATGCGGTCGCGGCAGCGTCGAAATCGAAGAAGCGGCCATAATATTCCGGGTCGCCGATCAGCGTGAGCGGCGGGCCGCCCTGCGCCGCTTCTAACGCCGCCTCCATCAGCCGCCGTCCGAGGCCCTCCTGCTGCCGTTCGGGTACGATCGCGACCGGTCCGACCAGCACCAGCGGCCAGACTGATCCGTCGTCTCCCTCCAGCTGGACCGGCCAGCACTGGATTGAGCCGAGCAGCGCATGGCCCTCGACCAGCGCCAGGCTAAGGTCGGCGATTGCCTGTGTACCGGCCCGAAGGCGATAGGCGGTGCGCGTGTGACGGTCACGACCGAACGCGCGGTCGAGCAACTGCTCCACCGCTTCGCCAGCGATCGTGTCGATCGGCACCATCTGGATCACGCCTGCGCTTCCTCCTGCCCGCGATCGAGGTGGACGCCCGGGCGCGGGCGCTTTAGGGCGAGCCCCGCCGATCGGCAACGGACACGTGACGATGGCAACGATGACAATCGGAATGACAGAATGAAGCTCTACGACGCCGAGCGCGCGCCCAGCCCGCGGCGCGTGCGGATCTATCTGGCGGAGAAGGCGATCTCCGTCGAGCGCGTGCCGGTCGATCTGGCCGGCGGGGCGCATCTGAAGCCCGATTATCTCGCGATCAATCCGCGCGGCACCGTGCCGGCGTTGCGCCTCGATGATGGCGAGGTCATCGGCGACTCGACCGCGATCTGCCGATTTTTCGAGGCGCTGCATCCCGATCCGCCGCTGTTCGGCGCGCGTCCGTTCGACGTCGCCCGTGTCACGCAATGGACGCGTCGTATCGAGGCGGAAGGCTATGCCGCGTGCGTCTATGCGCTACGCAACGCCGCGCCGCGGTTCGCCGGGCGCGCCGAGCCGGGCATCTGGCCCGCGCTGCCACAACTCCCCGAACTCGCCGCACGCGGTGCGCGGATGTGGGAAGCGTTCGTGGCCACGCTCGATGAACGGCTCGCCGACTCTGAGTGGGTGGCGGGCGATCGCTATACCTACGCCGACATCACCGCGCTGGTAACGGTCGATTTCGCCGCGATGGCGCGGCTGGCACTGCCCGACGGGGTGCCGCACCTGCGCCGCTGGCACGCCGCCGCCACCGCCCGTCCGAGTGCCACCGCATGACCAGCGCTCCCGATACGCTCGAACTCGAGGTCCATGATCTTGAGGTGCAGGTGCTGACCGGCATCTATTCCGAAGAGACGCACCTGCCGCAGCCGCTGCGAATCTCGCTGACGGTGCTGCTCGACGCGCCGGCGCATTATACCCCGGACACGCCGCTGTCGGCGTCGAAGAACTATCTCGATTTGAAGCTCGCGGCGACCGACGCCTTGTCGACCGCCGGGCATTTCACGCTGATCGAGGCGGTGGCCGATCACATCGCCGACACGCTGTTCCTCCAGGACCAGCGCGTGCGGCGCGTGAAGGTGAAGATCGTCAAGCTCGCCATTGCGGAGGCAGGCGAGGCGATCGGCATCACATTGGTCCGGCACCGGCGCTGACCGTCGAGGCTGGTGACGGCGCGGCGCGACAGGGGCCGAGCTGCTCGATCACGACGCCGTAATCGGCTTGCGCCTGCGTCGCGTCGTCCGGCGAGAGCGAGGCGGTGCTGCGTTCCGGCAAGGTTGCGGGCAGCGCGCAGGCAAGCCGATACCACAACAGCGTGTCGCGCTGCGGCGTGGGTGCCGAATCGTCGATGATCTCGCTGAGTGCGATCGACCAGCGCGGCTGTTCGCCCGGCCGACGCAGAATCGAAAGGGCGGCGGGGCGATTGTCGCGGGTACGCAGGAAAATTTGCGTTTCGCCTTCGCCGGGCAGGGCGCCGGGGACGTGGAAGGCGTTGCCGACGTCGGTGATGACCGGCGGGGCGTCGGGCGCGGCAAGCTCGGACGCGATCGCGCGGACGCGCTGCTCCAATGCGGCGCTCCAATCGTGCTGTGCGCCGGGCTCAACCAACTGAATTTGAGCTGCTTGTCCCGCTACGGGACGCGCGAAGGCAAGGACACGCCGCTTCTTGAGCGAGGGCACACGGCCACGCCAGTCGAGCGGCACGTCAACCAGCCAGCCGACCCGCGCCGGAATCGCGCTTGCGCCACGGACCAGCGTCATCACATCCGCCTCGACATAGAATCGGGCCGCCCCGGCGGACAGCCCAGCCGCCTCCGCGCCCTTGATTCGCGAGGCGGAGCGAATCGTCGCGTCGACCACCAGCGGGCTGGCGATCACCAGATCGGCGAGTGCGGCATAACCCATTTCGGCGGTAGCCGGCGCCATTACGGGCGCTTGCTGGGCGAACGCAGGGCCGAACGCGATCGCCGAGGGCACCAGCGCAGCGGCGGGTAACAGGAAAAAAAAGCGCTTCGTCATGACGCATGGGATAGACGCGGGCGCGCAAACGATACAGAAATAAAAACGTCGCAGTCCGGCTGTACGTTTGTTGCGTCCGACAAAGCGTTTGCGCTCCCAAAAGGTGCGCGATAGGACTTGTGTGTCTGTGGTAGCCTATTGGGCGCTACGGAAAGGTAAACAACCCGGCCGGATTTCGATCCGGTCACGCCACGGGCCGCAGGATGAGGGAGTTTCGTTGCTGAATGGCCTATTCTGACCAGAAGATGAGCGGGGGCAAGGTTGGCGCGCTGGTAATCGTCGCGTTGATCCACGTTGCCCTTGGCTATGCCTTCATAACCGGCCTCGCGACGAATTTCGTCAAGAAGCAGGTCGAGAAGCTGAACACGTTCGACGTCGAGGAGCCACCGCCCCCGCCGCCGGAGGAGCCGCCGCCCCCGCCGCCCGACACGCCGATGACGCCGCCCCCCGTGGTGTCGCCGCCGCCGATCGTGCAGAACCCGAATCCGCCGCCCGTGACGGTCGCGACGGTGCCGACCCCGCCGCCGGTCTATGTGGCCACGCCGACGGTCGCTCCGCCCGCTCCGCCTGCGCCGCCCGCTCCGCCGGCTCCGCCTGCGGTCAGCAAGGCTGCCGGTCTGAAGGGTAACCCCGGCCAGTTCTTCGGTGCCGACAACTATCCGCCTTCGGCCATTCGCGCCGAGGAGCAGGGTCGTGTCGTCGCGAAGTTGACGGTGGGTACCGACGGGCGCGTCACCGATTGCGTGGTCACCACGTCGAGCAACTCCTCGGCGCTCGACCAGGCGACCTGCCGCATCGCCAAGAGCCGCGTGCGTTTCTCGCCCGCGCAGGATGCGACCGGCAACCCGATCGTCTCCAGCTATACGCTGCCGGTGCGATGGGTGCTGCCACAGAATTGATCCGCGTGACCCTGGCCGCGCGGACCACCATCGCCGGCCGACAACTTATCTGGCTTAAGGAAGACACCGAATGATCATCAACATCCTCGCCGCGGGTGGGACCGCGGCAGCCGAGAACCAGTTCGGCCTGACGCAGGCGCTGAAGGAAGGTGGCATCATCTCGCAGTCGGTTTTCACCATCCTGGTGGTGATGTCGGTTGTGTCCTTCTACATCCTCTTCTCGAAGCTGTTCGAGCAGCAGAAGATCATCAACCAGGCGAAGCGCGTCCGGTCGAACTTCTGGAACAGCACCTCGCTGCGCGAAGGCTCGGCGAAGCTCGAGAAGAACTCGGCGTACAAGCAGTTGGTCGACGACGGCCTGGCGGCGCAGGAGCAGCACTCGAAGCTGACCGATCCGGTCGAGGCGCACGACTGGCTGCACGGCTCGCTGGCGCGTTCGGAAGCCGCGATCAATTCGAAGCTGGGCGGTGGTCTGGCGTTCCTCGCGACCGTTGGCGCGACCTCGCCGTTCATCGGTCTGTTCGGTACGGTCGTCGGCATCTACCGCGCGCTGATCAAGATCGGTGCGTCGGGCGATCCGTCGATCGACAAGGTCGCGGGTCCGGTCGGTGAGGCGCTCATCATGACCGCGCTCGGCCTGGTCGTCGCCGTGCCGGCGGTGCTGGCCTACAACTGGCTGCAGCGCCGCAACAAGTCGATCGCGGAAGACCTGTCGGCCTTCTCGAACGACGTGCTGGGCTTCCTCGCCTCGAACGGCGCGGTTCGCCCGTCGATCGGCGCGACGACCGCCCCTGCCAAGGCGCCGGCCAAGCCGGTCGGTGCGACCACGACCGCCGGCCAGGCCGGTGGCGTGCAGACCCGCCCGTAAGGCGAAGGGATAAGCGGGGCCGTCGCGTTCGGCGGCCCCGTCGATCACCTGCCGCCGTACCGGTGCCGGATCAAACGGCCCGCCACGGTGGAACGAGAGAATAGGATAGCCTGATGGCGATGAGCGTTGGCGGGGATTCCGCTGAAAAACCGATGTCGGACATCAACACGACGCCCCTCGTGGACGTCATGCTGGTGCTCCTCATCATCTTCCTGATCGCGGTGCCGGTCGCCATCCAGACGGTGAAGGGCATCAAGCTGCCCAGCGTCGTCTTCGACCCGACCACGACCAAGCCCGAGAACGTGTCGCTTTCGGTGATGGGCAACAACGGCACCTGTCAGGTCTATTGGGGCATCACCCCGGTGACCCATCAGGAGCTGCTGGATCGCGCGGTCGCCAAGCTGAAGACCGAGATCGATCGTCAGGGCGGCCCTGGCAACCCGGACCTCGAACTGCCCGAAGCGCACGTCCGCGCCGACGTCGGCACACCGTGGCGCTGCGTCGCAGGGACGATCTACAACATGCAGATGGCCGGCTTTGCCAAGGTCGGGTTCATTTCGCAGCCCAAGGGCGGCGGCGCCTGAGCGAGGAGTAGCTGACATGGCAATGAGTGCAGGCCGCGATGACGGCGAGCCGATGATGGACATGAACACGACGCCGTTGATCGACGTCATGCTCGTGCTCCTCATCATGTTCATCATCACCCTTCCGGTTCCGACGCACGCAGTGAAGGTCGACCTCCCGGTCAACGATCCGAAGGCGCAGAAGCCGCCGGTCGATCCGATCAAGAACAAGATCGCGATCGACGCCGCCGGCGGGATCACCTGGAACGGCACCCCGGTCAATTCGACCGTGCTGCGTCAGTATCTCGACCAGTCGGCAGCGATGAGCCCCGAGCCGGAACTCCAGTTCCAGCCCGACCCGGCGACGCGCTACGACGTCGTCGACCAGACGCTCGCGGACATCAAGCGTTCGAATGTGACGAAGCTGGGCTTCGTCGGCAACGAGCAATATTACAAGGATTTCTGATCGCGCGCGATCGGTTGTTCCGGACGGAGAGGGCGGTCCTGCGGGGCCGCCCTTTTTCGTTGCCTGCCCTTGATCTCATCAAGTCGGCGGCCTTCTTCTCGTACGTTTGACGGCACTGCGCTTTTCACTCTCCCGGCATCTGCCTGTCCGACGGGTCGCCCCGCTTGTTCTTTCAAGAAAAGGGCGCTGTGCGGCATCGCGTACTGATGCGTGGCGTCCCGCAATGCGCAAGTCATTATACGACAGGCCACTTGCAGAGATGTCAAATCAGTGACACCTTCCTGTCACATAACCGTAACGCATTCGTTGGTGCGTCGGCAGCACAGGAGGGTTGATATGCGCAGCAAGTTGATGCTTTCGGCACTGGCGCTGGGTGTCGTCGCGGCGATGCCGGCGCTTGCGAAGGACCGGGTCGGCTATCAGGCGATCGCGGCGGGCAGTCTCACCACGGCGGAGCAGACAATCACCGCAGAGCGCGCGATTTTCCCCGATCGTCCTGAACTGATGCTCAACCTGGCCGCCGTTTACGCCCGCACCGGCCGCCAGGCGCAGGCGCGTGCGCTCTATGCCGACGTGCTCGGCCGTGAGGCCGTCGCGATGGACATGGCTGACGGCAGCGTGCGGACGTCGCACGAATTGGCCCGAACCGGCTTGACGCGCCTGACGACGGCGATGGCCACGCGTTGATGATCAAGCTGTGCTCTTCCCGTCACGATTGTGGCCGGAAGAGCACAGCCCGGCGCTCAAAGCCAGATATGACAGCGGCTGTTCCCCGGGCTCGCTGACGAGGAGGAGGGGCAGGCGGCATTGTCTCGCGATCGCCGGGAAACAGCGGGGGGCGTCAGGCAGCCACCCCAAAGCTCCGCGATCAGCAGCTGGCCGACCGGCGCTCAAAGCCGCGGCAGCGTCACCCCGCGTTGGCCCATATATTTGCCCGCCCGATCGGCATAGCTGGTTTCGCACGGTTCGTTCCCTGACAGGAACAGGAACTGGCACGCCCCTTCGTTGGCGTAGATCTTCGCGGGCAGCGGCGTCGTATTCGAGAATTCCAGCGTGACATGCCCTTCCCAACCAGGCTCGAGCGGCGTGACGTTGACGATGATCCCGCATCGCGCATAGGTCGACTTGCCCAGGCAGATCACCAGCACGTCTCGCGGCACCCGAAAGTATTCGACCGTCCGTGCCAAGGCGAAGCTGTTGGGCGGGATGATGCAGACATCGGTCTTGCGGTCGACGAAGCTGTTCGCCGCGAAATCTTTCGGATCGACCAGCGCATTGTCGACGTTGGTGAAGATCTTGAACTCATCGGCGACCCGCGCATCATAGCCATAGCTCGACAGCCCGTAGCTGATGCAGCCATCGCGGCGCTGCGACTCGACAAACGGCGCGATCATCCCGTCGGTGAGCGCGCGCTCGCGAATCCAGCGGTCGGACATGACGGACATATGGTTCTTCCCCTCGGCTGCGATGCGCTTTCGCGGTTGAGCGCGCACGGCGCAACCCCGCAGCCATCCGCGACTGGCCGCCTGCCGCCGCGCCCGCTATCGGCACACGATATGCTGACGCCGTTTCTTCCGCTGGCCTACCGACTGCGCCGCCGCGCGATGGCGCTGGTCGGCTGGCGGACGCAGGGGGTGAAGCTGCTGGTCTTCGATCGCGCGGGCCGCGTGCTGCTGGTCCGGCAGCGCTACGGGCGCAGCGATCTCCACATGCTGCCCGGCGGCGGGGTCGTTCGTGGCGAGGCGCCTGATGCGGCGGCCGTGCGCGAATTACGGGAGGAGACCGGCTGCGTCGTACAGGACCTGACGCTTTTTGCGACGTACGAATCGCGGGCGGAGGGCCGGCGCGACACCGTCCACCTGTTTACCGGGCGAAGCGACGACGTGCCGGTGGCCGATGGCCGCGAACTCGTTGAAGCGGCGTTCCACCCCCTCGACACCCTGCCCGCCAGTCTTTCCCCGGCGACGCGGCGGCGGATCGCCGAGTGGCTTGGGCAACGGGAGCGCACTAACGACTGGTAGCTCCTTGCGATTCATTCTCACTCCTCCCGGCCTTGCCCCCCCGAGGGCACGGGTCTAGAGCGTGCCGGTTCCGTTCGCACCTGCGAGAGAGGCGAGAGAGACATAGTGGTCGATCTGTCGCAATACCTACCGATCCTCCTGTTCCTGGGGGTGGCGCTCGCTTTGTCGAGCGCGTTCGTGTTCCTGCCGATGGCGGTCGCCAAGCTGACCGGCGCGGCAAAACCCACGCCCGAAAAGCTGGCCGAATATGAATGCGGTTTCCCCGCGTTCGAGGACAGCCGCTCGCAATTCGACGTGCGGTTCTATCTGGTCGCCATCCTGTTCATCATCTTCGATCTCGAAGCGGCGTTCCTTTATCCCTGGGCCGTCAGCGTCTTCTCGCTTGGCTGGACCGCATGGTTCTCAATGATGATCTTTATCGCCGAACTCGCGCTCGGCCTTGTCTACGCATGGAAGAAGGGAGCGCTGGAGTGGGAGTAGAAGCACACTCCGGGCCGATCGGGCTCGTCAACAATCCCGAGCCGGGTCGTGGCGTGATCGCGCCCGACCAGGGCTTTTTCGATGGCCTGAACGGCGAGTTGAACGACAAGGGCTTTCTAGTCACCTCGACCGAGGACCTGTTCCAGTGGGCGCGTACCGGCTCCTTGTGGTGGATGACGTTCGGTCTGGCGTGCTGCGCGGTCGAGATGATCCACGTCAACATGCCGCGCTACGACATGGAGCGGTTCGGTGCCGCCCCGCGCGCGTCGCCGCGCCAGTCGGACGTGATGATCGTCGCAGGAACGCTGTGCAACAAGATGGCGCCCGCGCTCCGCAAGGTCTACGACCAGATGTCGGAGCCGAAGTACGTCATCTCGATGGGCTCGTGCGCCAATGGCGGCGGCTATTATCACTATAGCTACAGCGTCGTGCGCGGGTGTGATCGCGTGGTGCCGGTCGACATCTACGTCCCCGGCTGCCCGCCGACCGCCGAGGCGTTGCTGTATGGCGTGATGCAGTTGCAGCGGAAGATCCGCCGCGCCGGGAGCATCGAACGGTGAGGGCGCCGGCTCCCGCCTGGGCGGCGCAGCTCAACGATGCGACGATCGACGCGGCGCGCACCGCGATCGGCGGCGCGTTGCTCGACGCGGTCGAGATCGCGGGCGAGGTGCAGTTGCACGTCACGCGCGACGGGCTGGTCGCCGCGCTGATTGCGCTGCGCGATACGCCCGGGCTTGAATATCAGCAGCTCATGGAAATTGCGGGCGTCGATTATCCGGATCGCGCCGAGCGGTTCGAGATCGTCTATTGCCTGCTTTCGCTGACGCGCAACCACAGGCTGCACGTCCATGTCGGCGCGACCGAGGATACGCCGGTACCGTCGGTGACCGACATCTGGCCGGTCGCGGGCTGGCTCGAGCGCGAGGTGTACGACATGTACGGCGTTCTGTTCTCGGGCAATCGCGACTTGCGCCGCATTTTGACCGATTACGGCTTCCGCGGGCATCCGTTCCGCAAGGACTTCCCGCTGACCGGGTTCGTCGAGCTGCGCTATTCGGAAGAGCAGAAGCGCGTCGTCTACGAGCCGGTGAAGCTGGCGCAGGACTTCCGCACCTTCGATTTCGAAAGCCCGTGGGAAGGCGCGCAATACGTGCTGCCGGGTGACGAGAAGGCGAAGCTTCCCGAGGCGAAGGGCGCACCGACCCCGGTGACGGCGACCGAGGTGCAGAAGGCGGGTGCCGCGCAGACGCCGAAGCAGGACGCGCCGGCGCCGAGCCAGCCTTATGCCAAGAAGGACGTGACCAGCACCGCCGAGACCGGCGCGGGGCGTGCCGAAACTGATGCCGTGCCGAAGCCGGCCGACCCCGATGTCGTGCCGTCGAAGGGCGGAGGGCAGAACCAATGACCGATACGTACGTCCAGAAGGAGCAGGCGGTCGATCGCGCGGTCGACCCCGCGATCGAGAAGATCCTGCACGCGACCGACGCTTCGCACCCGACCGAGGGTGACGTGGCGATCCAGAATTACACGATCAACTTCGGGCCGCAGCACCCCGCGGCGCACGGCGTCCTGCGGCTCGTGATGGAACTGAACGGCGAGATCATCGAGCGGATCGATCCGCACGTCGGGCTGCTGCATCGCGGCACCGAGAAGCTGATCGAATACAAGACCTATGCGCAGGCGATCCCGTATTTCGACCGACTCGATTATTGCTCGCCGGCGTGCATGGAGCATACCTTCGTGCTCGCGATCGAGAAATTGCTCGATCTCGAAGTGCCGATCCGAGCGCAATATCTGCGGGTGTTCTTCGCCGAGCTGACGCGCATCTCGAACCACATGCTCAATCTCGGGTCGCACGTCATGGACGTCGGCGCGATGACACCGAACCTGTGGCTGTTCGAGATCCGCGAGGATTGCTACGGCTTCCTCGAGCGCGCGACCGGCGCGCGGATGCACCACAATTACTTTCGCCCCGGCGGGGTGCACCAGGACGTGCCGCTCAAGCTGCTGACCGATATCGCGGACTGGCTCGACACGCGGCTGCCGCGTTTGTTCGAGGATGCGATCAGCCTCGTCGCTGACAACCGCATCTTCAAGCAGCGCAACGTCGATATCGCGACCGTCAGCCGCGAGGACGCGATCAAGTGGGGCTTCTCCGGCCCGATGATCCGCGCGGCGGGCATTCCGTGGGATCTGCGCAAGTCGCAGCCATATGACGTCTACGCGAAGATGGACTTCGACGTGCCGGTTGGCACGCGCGGCGATTGCTACGACCGCTTCATGGTGCGTGTCGAGGAGGTCCGTCAGTCGGCGCGGATCATGAAGCAGTGCCTCGCCGAGATGCCGGAGGGGCCGATCGCCTCGCTGGACCGCAAGGTGGTGCCGCCGAAGCGCGCCGAGATGAAGCGATCGATGGAAGCGTTGATCCACCACTTCAAGCTCTATACCGAGGGCTATCACGTCCCCGCGGGCGAAGTGTATGTCGCGACCGAGAGCCCGAAGGGCGAGTTCGGCGTGTATCTGGTCAGCGACGGCAGCAACAAGCCGTATCGCTGCAAGATCCGTCCGACCGCCTTCTCGCACCTGCAGGCGATGGACTTCATGAGCCGCGGCCACATGCTGGCGGACACCACCGCCATCCTGGGCGCGATGGATATCGTTTTTGGCGAATGTGACCGCTGATGGCTGACGCACCTATCATCCCCGACGAGGCCGAGGTCCGCGCGCGCTGGGGCGCGTTCCAGTGGAATGACGACAGCAAGGCAAAGCGTGACGCGATCCTGTCGCGCTATCCGGCCGGGCGCGAGCAATCGGCGTCGATCCCGCTGCTCGATCTGGCGCAGCGTCAGGTCGGCACGGAGACGCAGACGCAAGGCTGGCTGCCGGTTCCGGTGATCGAGTTCGTCGCGCGCGAGATCGGCGTGCCGTACATGCGTGTGTACGAGGTCGCGACCTTCTACACGATGTTCAACCTCGCGCCGGTCGGTCGCTTCCACGTGCAGGTGTGCGGGACGACGCCTTGCATGTTGCGCGGCTCGGACGACGTACTGGCGGCGTGCAAGAACAAGGGCCTGATCAAGGGCAAGACCACGCCCGACGGCCTGTTCACGCTGACCGAGGTCGAGTGTATGGGCAATTGCTCGTCGGCGCCGATGGTTCAGATCAACGACGACAATTACGAAGACCTCGACTACGACCGCACGATCGCGATCCTCGAGACGCTGGCGAATGGCGGCACGCCGAAGCCGGGTACGCAGGAGCCAGGTCGCCACACGGTCGAGCCGAAGGGCGGACCGACCTCGCTGACCGCGATGGTGACCGAGAACCATGATTATCGCGATGAATGGAACGTCGCCGGGCAGGAGGTCGGCGCATGAGCCTGCTTGATAAGGACCGCATCTTCACCAACCTCTACGGCTATCAGTCGTGGCGGCTGGACGCGGCGATGGCGCGCGGCGACTGGGACGATACCAAGGCGCTGCTGGAGCTTGGTCAGGACAAGATCATCGACACCATCAAGGCGTCGGGGTTGCGCGGGCGCGGCGGGGCAGGCTTCCCGACCGGCACCAAATGGTCGTTCATGCCGAAGGAGCCGAAGCCGGACCGGCCGAACTTCCTCGTCATCAACGCCGACGAATCCGAGCCGGGGTCGTGCAAGGACCGCGAGATCATCCGTCACGATCCGCACAAGCTGATCGAGGGCGCGCTGGTCGCGGGCTTCGCGATGCGCGCGCGCGCGGCATACATCTACATCCGCGGCGAATATATCCGTGAGGCCGAGGTGTTGTTCGCGGCGGTCGCCGAGGCGTACGACAAGGGCCTCGTCGGCAAGAACGCCTGCGGGTCGGGCTATGACTTCGACGTCTTCGTCCACCGCGGCGCGGGTGCGTACATCTGCGGCGAAGAGACCGCGATGCTTGAAAGCCTCGAAGGCAAGAAGGGCCAGCCGCGGCTCAAGCCGCCGTTTCCGGCCGGCGCGGGGCTGTATGGTTGCCCGACGACGGTCAACAACGTCGAATCGATCGCGGTCGCGCCGACGATCCTGCGGCGCGGCGCTTCGTGGTTCTCCAGCTTCGGCGCGGAGAACAACAAGGGCACCAAGCTTTTCCAGATCTCGGGCCATGTGAACACGCCGTGCGTCGTCGAAGAGGCGATGAGTATCCCGTTCCGCGAGCTGATCGAGAAGCATTGCGGCGGGATTCGGGGCGGCTGGGACAATCTGCTCGCGGTGATCCCGGGGGGATCGTCGGTACCGCTGGTGCCCGCCAAGGACATCATGGACGCGCCGATGGACTTCGACGGCCTCAAGGCGGTCGGTTCCGGGCTCGGCACCGCAGCGGTGATCGTCATGGACAAGTCTACCGACGTCGTCCGGGCGATCGCGCGGCTGTCGTACTTCTACAAGCACGAGAGCTGCGGTCAGTGCACGCCGTGCCGCGAGGGCACCGGCTGGATGTGGCGCGTGATGGAGCGGCTGCGCACCGGCGACGCCGAGATCGGCGAAATCGACATGCTCCAGCAGGTGACCAAGCAGGTCGAGGGCCATTCGATCTGCGCGCTGGGTGACGCGGCGGCGTGGCCGATCCAGGGGCTCATCAAGCATTTCCGCCCCGAACTGGAACGCCGCATCAACGAGCGTGGCGGCAACGTCGCCCCGATGCAGGAAGCTGCTGAATAATGCCCAAGGTCAAAGTCGACGGAGTCGAGATCGAGGTGCCGCAGGGTGCCACCGTGCTGCAGGCGTGCGAGCTTGCCGGCAAGGAGATCCCGCGCTTCTGCTACCACGAACGGCTGTCGATCGCCGGCAATTGCCGGATGTGTCTGGTCGAGGTGAAGCCGGGACCGCCCAAGCCGCAGGCGAGCTGCGCGCTGCCGGCCGCAGAAAATCAGGAGATCTTCACCAACACGCCGATGGTGAAGCATGCCCGCGAGGGCATCATGGAATTCCTGCTGATCAACCACCCGCTCGATTGCCCGATCTGCGATCAGGGCGGCGAGTGCGACCTGCAGGACCAGTCGATCGCCTATGGCCGCGGCCACTCGCGCTTCGACGAGAACAAGCGCGCGGTCACCGAGAAGTATATGGGTCCGATCGTCAAGACGGTCATGACCCGCTGCATTCAGTGCACGCGCTGCATCCGCTTCGCCGAGGAAGTCGCCGGCGTCGAGGAGATCGGCGCGATCTATCGCGGCGAGAACATGCAGATCACCTCCTATCTGGAGGAAGCGGTCAGCAGCGAGCTGAGCGGCAACGTCGTCGACCTCTGCCCGGTCGGCGCGCTGACCAGCAAGCCCTATGCGTTCGAGGCGCGGCCGTGGGAGCTGCGCAAGACACTGACGATCGACGTCATGGATGCGGTCGGCACCAACATCCGCCTCGATAGCCGCGGGCGGCAGGTGCTGCGCGCCGTCCCGCGCGTCAACGACGACGTCAACGAGGAATGGGCGAGCGACAAAACCCGCCACGCGGTCGACGGGCTCGTCCGCAAGCGGCTCGACCGGCCGTATGTGCGCCGCGACGGCAAGCTGCACGCGGTGACGTGGGACGAGGCGTTCGCGGCGATCGCCGCCGTCGATCACGGTGGGTCGGTCGCGGCGGTCGCGGGCGATCTGGTCGATTGCGAGACGATGTTCGCGGCCAAGGCGCTGCTCAAGGGACTCGGTTCGTCGCTGCTCGAAGGACGGCAGACCGGCATGGACTATGATACGTCCAGCCTCGCCACGGTGAACTTCAACACCACGATCGCGGGCACCGAGGAGGCGGACGCGATCCTGTTGGTCGGCAGCAATCTGCGCTGGGAAGCGCCGCTGGTGAACACGCGCATCCGCAAGGCGATCAAAAAGGGCGCGAAGGTCTTCGCGGTCGGGCCGGAAACCGAGCTGACCTACAAGGTCGACTGGCTCGGCGCGAACCTGTCGGTGCTCGGCAATCTGCCGGAGCGCGTAACCGAGGCGTTCGGCAAGGCGAGCAAGCCGATGGTGATCGTCGGCGGCGCGGCGCTCAAGGGCGCGCATGGCGCGGCGCTCGGGCTGGTCGAGACGCTGGGGCTGGTCAAGGACGGCTGGAACGGCTTCAACGTCGTGCACATGGCGGCGTCGCGGATGGGCGGGTTGATGCTCGGCTATGCGCAGAAGGCCGGGATTTCCGCGCTATACGACGCGAAGCTGACCTTCTTCCTCGGTGCCGACGAGTGCGATCATGCGCGTTTCACCGGCTTCAAGGTCTATGTCGGCCACCACGGCGATCGCGGCGCGCATCATGCCGACGTGATCCTGCCGGGGGCGAGCTATGCCGAGAAGTCGGGAACGTTCGTCAACCTCGAAGGCCGCGTCCAGCGCGGCGAGCGCGCGGTGTTCCCGCCGGGCGACGCGCGCGAGGACTGGACGATCTTCCGCGCGCTGAGCGAGCGCGTCGGCCAGACGCTGCCGTTCGACACGATCGACGAGCTGCGCGCGGCGATGGCGCTCGACTGTCCGGAGCTGGCGACGCTGGGGCTCAAGACCTTCGCGTGGCACGCGCCGGCGCTCGGCACGGCCGCGGAGGGCGTGATCGAGGGCTATCCGATCAAGGACTTCTATCTCACCAACGCCATCTGCCGGGCGTCGCCGACGATGCAGCGCTGCTCGGCGGAACTGGTGCATGGCGAGAGCTTCGCGGAGGCGGCGGAGTGACCGACTTCTTCAATCATACGATCGGCCTTCCTTATGGCTGGGCGTGGTTTCTCGCGACGATCGTCGGCATTCTGGCGATCGCGCTGCCGCTGATGCTGTCGGTGGCGATGATCATCTACGCCGATCGCAAGATCTGGGCGGCGATGGCGCTTCGGCGTGGACCGAATGTCGTCGGCCCGTTCGGGCTCTTGCAGTCGTTCGCGGACGGGCTGAAGGTCTTCCTTCAGGAGACGATCGTTCCGTCGGCGGCGAACCGTGGTCTGTTCCTGCTCGCGCCGATCATCACCTTCACGGTCGCGCTGATCGTCTGGGCGGTGGTGCCGTTCCAGCCGGGCGTGGTGCTCGCGAACATCAACGTCGGGCTGCTCTACGTGCTCGCGGCGTCGTCGCTGGGCGTGTACGGGATCATTCTCGCCGGCTGGTCGTCGAACTCCAAATACCCGTTCTTCTCGGCGATCCGCGCCGCGGCGCAGATGGTCAGCTATGAAGTCGCGATCGGCTTCGTGCTCATCTCGGTGGTGATGTGGGCGGGGTCGTTCAACCTGACGACGATCGTCGAGGCGCAGAAGGGGTTGTACGGCTTCATCAACGGCTTCGGGTTCAACCCCTTGCTGTTCCCGATGAGCGTCGTGTTCCTGATCTCGTCGCTGGCGGAGACGCAGCGGGCGCCGTTCGACCTGACCGAGGCGGAGAGCGAGCTGGTCGCGGGCTACCAGACTGAATATTCGTCGATGGCGTTCGCGCTCTACTGGCTCGGCGAATATGCCAACGTGCTGTTGATGTGCACGCTCAACGCGACCTTGTTCTGGGGTGGCTATCTGCCGCCGTTCGACTGGGCGCCGCTGTATGTCGTGCCGGGGATCATCTGGCTGTTCGCCAAGATCCTGTTCTTCTTCTTCGTCTTCTCGTGGATCAAGGCGACGGTGCCGCGCTACCGCTACGACCAGCTGATGCGGCTGGGCTGGAAGGTGTTCCTGCCGCTGTCGCTGTTCTGGGTGTTCCTGGTGTCGGGCGTGCTGATGTTCATGCGCGTGGGAGTGTAAGATGGGTATCGCGCAGACGATCAAGGCGTTCACGCTCTACGAGTTCGTGAAGGCGCATGCGCTGACGCTGAAGTATTTCTTCAAGCCGAAGGCGACGATCAACTATCCTTACGAAAAGAACCCGCTGAGCCCGCGCTTCCGCGGCGAACATGCGCTGCGTCGCTATCCCAATGGGGAAGAGCGCTGCATCGCGTGCAAGCTGTGCGAGGCGGTGTGCCCGGCGCAGGCGATCACGATCGAGGCCGAACCGCGCGACGACGGCAGCCGCCGCACGACGCGCTACGACATCGACATGACCAAGTGCATCTATTGCGGCCTGTGTCAGGAAGCGTGCCCGGTCGATGCGATCGTCGAGGGGCCGAACCTCGATTTCGCGACCGAGACGCGCGAGGAGCTGATCTACGACAAGGCCAAGCTGCTCGACAACGGCGACCGGTGGGAACGCGCGATCGCCGCGAACCTTGCCGCCGACGCGCCGTACCGGTAGGCGCTCGCGTGACATCAGGGGTCGAGATGATTTTGACGGTTTCAATCAGCGTGCGCCGCGGGCGCGCGACCGCGGGGAAGGCGCTATGATCCAGGCCATCGCCTTCTATCTGTTCGCGATCGTCGTGCTGCTGTCCGGCGCGATGACGATTTCGTCGCGCAACCCGGTGCATTCGGTGCTGTGGCTCATTTTGGCGTTCTTCAACGCCGCCGGGCTGATGGTGCTGGTCGGCGCCGAGTTCATCGCGATGCTGCTCGTGATCGTCTATGTCGGCGCAGTCGCGGTGCTGTTCCTGTTCGTGGTCATGATGCTCGACATCGACTTCGCCGAGCTGCGCGCCGGGTTCGTCCGCTATTTCGGGATCGGACTGGTGCTCGCGGTGGCGCTGGTCGCCGAGATCCTGATCGGCGTCGGCGCGTGGAGCGCGGGCGGCATCGACCTCGCGCGGCGCGCGGCGCCGACCGACCATGTCGTCCCGAACATCGTCCAGATCGGTAACCTGCTCTACACGCGCTACCTCTTTATCTTCGAGGGCGCGGGGCTGGTGCTGCTAGTGGCGATGATCGGCGCGATCGTGCTGACCCACCGTGAGCGGTCGGGCTCGCGTTACCAGAATATCGCGCGGCAGAACGCGCGCCGTCCGCAGGATGCGACGCGCAACGTGCGGCCGGAGATCGGGCAGGGGGTGCAGCTGTGAACGCGGCCATGTCGGGAGGCGTCGGCCTCGTCCACTATCTCGTCGTCGCGGCGATCCTGTTCACGATGGGTGTGCTGGGCATTTTCCTCAACCGCAAGAACATCATCGTCATTCTGATGGCGATCGAGCTGATCCTGCTGGCGGTGAACATCAACCTCGTCGCCTTCTCGGCGGCGTTGCAGGACCTCGTCGGGCAGGTGTTCGCGATGTTCGTGCTGACCGTCGCCGCCGGTGAGGCGGCGATCGGACTCGCCATTCTCGTCATCTTCTTCCGCGGCCGCGGCTCGATCTCGGTCGACGATCCCAGCCGGATGAAGGGGTAAATTCCGGTGCATTCGATCCTCTTCATCGTTTTCGTGCCGCTGGTCGCGGCGATCGTCGCCGGCTTCGCGAACAAATCGTTCGGTGCGACGCTGCCCAAGGCGATCACGACCGGCGGGCTGTTCCTGTCGTGCGCGCTGTCGTGGCCGGTGTTCATCGGCTTCCTGATGGGCGGCAGCGAGGCGTCGGTGACGCCGGTGCTGCACTTCATGACCTCCGGCACGTTCGACGTGTCGTGGGCGCTGCGCGTCGACGCACTGACCGCGGTGATGCTGGTGGTGATCACCAGCGTCTCGGCGCTCGTCCACCTGTATAGCTGGGGCTATATGAGCGAGGATCCGGACCAGCCGCGCTTCTTCGCCTATCTATCGCTGTTTACCTTCGCGATGCTGATGCTGGTGACCGCCGACAATCTGATCCAGATGTTCTTCGGCTGGGAAGGCGTCGGCCTCGCCAGCTACCTGTTGATCGGGTTCTGGTTCCGCAAGCCGAGCGCCAACGCCGCCGCGATCAAGGCGTTCGTCGTCAACCGCGTGGGCGATCTCGGCTTCATGCTCGGGATCTTCGGTACCTATCTGGTTTTCAACACCGTCTCGATCCCGGCGATCCTCGCCGCCGCGCCGTCGATGGCGGGGTCGACGATCGGCTTCCTGTGGTTCCGCGCCGACACGATGACGGTGCTGTGCCTGTTGCTGTTCGTCGGTGCGATGGGCAAGTCGGCGCAGCTCGGATTGCACACCTGGCTCCCTGACGCGATGGAGGGCCCGACCCCGGTGTCGGCGCTGATCCACGCCGCGACGATGGTGACCGCGGGCGTGTTCATGGTGTGCCGCCTGTCGCCGATGTTCGAAACCTCACCGACCGCGATGGGCTTCGTCACCTTCATCGGCGCCGCGACCTGCCTGTTCGCGGCGACCGTCGGCACGACGCAGACCGACATCAAGCGCGTGATCGCCTATTCGACCTGCTCGCAGCTCGGCTATATGTTCTTCGCCGCGGGCGTCGGGGCGTATGGCGCGGCGATGTTCCACCTGTTCACGCACGCTTTCTTCAAGGCGCTGCTGTTCCTCGGCGCGGGCTCGGTGATCCATGCGATGCATCACGAGCAGGACATGCGCTTCTACGGCGGTCTGCGGAAGGCGATCCCGGTCACCTTCTGGGCGATGCTGCTGGGCACGCTCGCGATCACCGGGGTCGGCATCTATGGCATCGGCGGGTTCGCGGGCTATCACTCGAAGGACGCGATCATCGAGGTGGCCTGGGCGGCCGGATCGCCGGTGGCGTCGATGGTCGGCGTGTTTGCGGCGCTGCTGACCAGCTTCTATTCGTGGCGGCTGATGTTCCTGACCTTCTGGGGCGAACCGCGCTGGGCGGCGTCGGAGCATATCCAGCACGCGCTCCACGACGCGCACGGACACGGCGATCACGCGCATGACGACCATGGGCAGGGGCACGCGCACGATCATGGTGACGCGCATGCGCATGGCCATGACGACGCGCATCATCCCGACCCTGCGGGCGAGGACGCCGGCCATGCGCCGCACGTCGAATCGCGTGGGTTCAACGAGATCCCGAAGGGCACCGGCGGCTATCATCCGCACGAAAGCCCGATCGTGATGCTGATCCCGCTGATCGTGCTGTCGGTCGGTGCGGTCGCGGCCGGGTTCGTGTTCCATCGCTGGTTCATCGATCCGGAAAGCGCCGGCGGGTTCTGGAAGGGCGCGTTGTTCTTCAACGAGCATCTGATGCACGAAATGCACGGCGTGCCGCTCTTCGTGAAGCTGTCGGCGACGATCGTGATGCTGTCGGGGCTGCTGATCGCGTACCTGACGTACATTCGCTCGCCGGAAGCGCCCGCGAAGTTCGCGGACACGTTCCAGCCGCTGTACCGCTTCCTGCTCAACAAATGGTATTTCGACCAGCTGTACCACTTCCTGTTCGTGCGCCCGGCGTTCGCGATCGGTCGCCTGCTGTGGCACCGTGGCGACGAAGGGACGATCGACCGCTTCGGGCCGAACGGCTCGGCGTGGCTGGTGCAGGTGGGTAGCCGCGCGGCGGTTCGTCTCCAGACCGGATATGTCTATACTTATGCTTTCGTCATGCTGATCGGGCTCACCGCCGCGATCACCTGGGCGATCGCGGGCTGAGCGGGGGAGAAGGAAGATGTCGTTCCCGATCCTTTCGCTGATGCTGGCGGTCCCTGCGGTTGCCGCCGTCGCGTGTCTGTTCCTCTCCGCCCCCGCGGCGCGCGTCACCGCGCTGGCCGCGACGTTGATCGACCTTGCGCTCGGCGTGGTGCTGTGGACGTCGTTCGACGTCGGCGGCGCGCAATGGCAGTTCGTCGAATATGCTCCGCTGTTCGGCCGCTTCGGCTGGGCGCTCGGCATCGACGGCTATGCGCTGCTGCTGATCGTGCTGTCGGTGTTCCTGATGCCGATCTGCATCGGCGCCAGCTGGCAGGCGATCGAGAAGCGCGTGCCGGAATATATGGCGGCGTTCCTGTTCACGGAGGTGCTGATGATCGGCACCTTCGCGGCGCAGGACCTGTTCCTATTCTACATCTTCTTCGAAGCCGGCCTGATCCCGATGTTCCTGATCATCGGGATCTGGGGTGGCGCGAACCGCATCTACGCGTCGTACAAGTTCTTCCTGTACACGCTGCTCGGGTCGCTGCTAATGTTCATCGCGATGCTCTACATGAGCATCACCGCGGGAACGACCAGCATCCCGGTGCTGCTGAACTACGACTTCCCGGCGAGCGTCCAGACGTGGCTGTGGCTGGCGTTCTTCGCGTCGTTCGCGGTCAAGATGCCGATGTGGCCGGTCCATACCTGGCTGCCCGACGCGCACGTGCAGGCGCCGACCGCGGGGTCGGTGATCCTGGCGGGCGTGCTGCTGAAGCTCGGCGGTTACGGCTTCCTGCGCTTCAGCCTGCCGATGTTCCCTGAAGCCTCGGCGGATCTCGTGTGGCTGGTGTTCGGGCTGAGCGCGGTGGCGGTGATCTACACCAGCCTCGTCGCGCTGGTGCAGTCCGACATGAAGAAGCTGATCGCCTATTCGTCGGTCGCGCACATGGCGATCGTGACGATCGGCCTGTTCGCCTTCAACGCGCAGGGGATCGAGGGCGCGATGATGGTGATGCTGGGCCATGGCCTAGTGTCGGGCGCGCTGTTCCTGTGCGTCGGCGTGATCTATGATCGGCTCCACACGCGCGAGATCAGCCGCTACGGCGGGCTGGCGATCAACATGCCGCGCTATGCGATCCTGTTCCTGCTGTTCACGATGGCCTCGATCGGGCTGCCGGGCACGAGCAACTTCGTCGGCGAATTGCTGAGCCTGATGGGCACCTATCAGGTGTCGACCACGATCGCGTTGCTGTGCACGACGGGCATCATCCTTGGCGCGGGCTACATGCTGTACCTGTACCGTCGCGTGGTGTTCGGTGAGATCAAGTCGGAGGAGGTCCGCGCGATGTCGGATCTGACCCCGCGCGAGCTGTGGCTGCTGGTGCCGATTGCGGCGGCGGTGCTGTGGATGGGCGTCTATCCGGAGAGCTTCCTCGCGCCGATGCGCAAGGACACGCAAATCCTGCTGGCTCGGATCGATCGCGCGAAGCCCGCGGGTGACTCGCTGCCCACCAAGGGCACCGGGATCGTGCCGGCCGCACATGCCGAAACTTCTGCGCATGGGAGCGCGCACTGATGGATTACGCCGCCAATCTGGCGATGACGCTGCCCGAGCTGGTGCTCGCGGTCGGGGCGATCGCATTGATGCTGGTCGCCGCCTGGGGCGGCCCGGCCTCGACCAAAGCGGTGTCGTGGGTGTCGGTCGTGGTGCTGGGCGGCGCGTTGATCGCGCTGACGGGACCGGCCTCATCCGGCGGTGACGCCTTCTACGGCCTGTACCGTGCGGACGCGTTCGCGGCCTTTGCCAAGGTGCTGATCTATGTCGGCGCGGCGGTGGCGATCCTGATGGCGCCCGACTTCTTCCGCCGCACCGCCGGTGCGGACCTGCGTCCGGAATATCCGGTGCTGATCCTGCTGTCGGCGTGCGGCATGGGGATGATGGTGTCGGCGGGCGACCTGTTGACGCTCTATGTCGGCCTCGAGCTGCAGAGCCTCGCCGCCTATGTTCTCGCGAGCTTCATGCGACAGGACACGCGCTCGGCGGAAGCGGGGCTCAAGTATTTCGTGCTCGGCGCGTTGGCGAGCGGCATCCTGCTCTACGGGATCAGCCTGGTTTACGGCTTCACCGGTTCGACAATGTTCAACGAGATCGCCGGTGCCTATGCGGCAGCGCCGCTCTCCGGCAGCGGTCGCTCGCTCGGGCTGCTGTTCGGGTTGGTGTTCGTGTTCGCCGGTCTGGCATTCAAGATTTCGGCGGTGCCGTTCCACATGTGGACCCCGGACGTCTATGAAGGCGCGCCGACCCCGGTGACGGCGTTCTTCGCCTCTGCGCCGAAGGTGGCGGCGATCGCGCTCGCGGTTCGCGTCGCGATCGAGGCGATGGGTCCGGCCGAGGTGCAGTGGCGGCAGATCGTGATCTTCGCGTCGCTCGCCTCGATCCTGCTCGGCGCAGTTGCGGCGATCGGCCAGCAGAACGTCAAGCGCCTGCTCGCCTATTCGTCGATCAACAACGTCGGTTTCGCGCTGATCGGGCTCGCCGCAGGCACACCGGAGGGCGTCGCCTCGGTGATGACCTATATGACCATCTATCTGGCGATGACGCTGGGCAGCTTCCTCGTCGTGCTCCAGATGCGCGATGCCGACGGGCAGCCGATCGAGACGATCGACAGCCTCGCCGGCTTGTCGCGGACGCGGCCAGGACTGGCGGCGGCGCTGGCGATCTTCATGTTTTCGCTTGCCGGCATCCCGCCACTGTTCGGCTTCTACGCCAAGTTCGCGGTCTTCTATGCCGCCGTGCAGGCGGGGCTGTTCCCGCTGGCGGTGATCGGCGTCGTGTTCAGCGTGATCGGTGCCTATTACTATCTGCGCCTCGTCAAGACGATGTACTTCGACGAGCCGGCCGGAACGTTCGGTGACGGCGACAGGCTCGAGGGCGGGCTGATCGCGGTCGCGGCAGTGTTCGTCTCGCCGCTCGGCTATCTCGCCATCCCTGCGCTGTCGGCCTGGACGCTCGCTGCCGCCAACAGCCTCTTCTGAGGCGGCGGCGCTGCCCCGGATTCTGACGGTACCGGCGACCGGGTCGACCAACGCCGACCTGCTGGCGCTCGCCGACGACCGCGCGGTCGACGAGGGCACGTGGCTTCGCGCCGAGCAGCAGACCGCCGGGCGCGGTCGACAGGGGCGGGTCTGGGACTCGCCCGCCGGCAACCTTTACGCGAGCACGCTGGTCGCGATCCGACCCGGTGATCCGCCGGCGGCAGGCCTGGCGCTGGTCGCCGCGGTCGCGCTGGAGGAGGCGGTGCACCGCGTGCTTCCCGACGCGAGCGCACTGACGCTGAAATGGCCCAACGACCTGCTGCTGGCGGGCGCGAAGCTGTCGGGCATCCTGCTCGAGCGCGGCGCATCGTATGTCGTGGTCGGCATCGGGGTAAACGTCGCGCATCATCCGGCGCTTGCCGATCGCGCCACGACCAGCCTCCGCGCAGCCGGAGCGACCGTGGATGCGGCGACGCTGCTCGCCGACCTCGCCGATCGCTTCGCGGCGTGGCTGCTGGTGTGGCGCGACGCGGGAATGGCGCCGGTCGCAGCACGCTGGAGCGATCGCGCGCACCCGGTCGGCACGGCGCTGATGGTGCGGCTCCCTGACCAGACCGTGCTCGATGGCCAGTTCCGCGGCCTCGACGCCAGCGGCGCGCTGCTGCTCGGCTTGGCGGACGGTACGCGGCATGTCATCCATGCCGGCGACGTGTTCGTGGTCTAGGGAGAGGAAGGCGATGCTGCTCGCGGTCGATGCCGGCAACACCAATATCGTCTTTGCGCTCGTCCAGCCCACGACGCGCGAGATCCGCGCGCGCTGGCGGATCGCCACCGATCCGCGGCGCACTGCCGACGAATATGCGGTGTGGCTCAGCCAGTTGCTCCAGCTGGAGGGCTATACGCGCGAGGATGTCGGCGCGGTCATCATCTCGACGGTCGTCCCGCGCGCGCTCCACAATCTCGAGGTGCTCGCGAGCAAATACTTCCGTACCGCGGCGCTGATCGCCGGGCGCGCGCCGGTCGAATGGCAACTGTCGGTCGATGTCGACGAGCCGCGCAGTCTGGGAGCCGATCGCGCGGTCAACACGATCGCGGCGCATGCGCTCCATGCCGGCGATCTGATCGTGATCGACTTCGGCACCGCGACGACCTTCGACCATTCCGACTTCGACGGTGCCTACAAGGGCGGGATCATCGCGCCGGGGATCAACCTGTCGCTTGACGCGCTGGTGATGGCCGCCGCCAAGCTGCCGCGGATCGCGATCGAGGCACCCGCCACCGACAGCGTGATCGGCCGCAACACCGTCGATCAGATGAACATCGGCATCTACTGGGGCTATATCGCGATGATCGAGGGGCTGGTCGCGCGCATGAAGCGTGAGATCGCGCGGCCGGTGAAGGTGATCGCGACCGGCGGACTCGCCACGCTCTTTGAACAACATACCAACGCGTTCGACGCGATCGAGCCCGACCTGACGATCCAGGGTCTGGCGATCATGTACGCGCGCGCCCATATCGACGCATGAACGCTTTGCCGGCGCGATCGTCCGTCTTCCATGCCTGCCGCCATCAAACGGGCGGGCCGCGGTGCCGGCACTCAAAGGAATATAATGACACCGAAGAATAACGAGCTTCTTTTTTGCGCGCTGGGTGGCTCCGGCGAAATCGGCATGAACGTCATCCTCTATGGCCATGCCGGCAAGTGGCTGATGGTGGATTGCGGCGTCACCTTCGCCGACGCGCATTACCCCGGAATCGACGTGATCCTGCCCGATCTGCGCTTCATCGAGGAGCGGATCGACGATCTGGTCGGGATCGTGCTGACCCATGGGCATGAGGATCATATCGGCGCGCTGCCTTATCTGGCCGAGGACCTTGGCGTGCCGATCTACGCCACGCCGTTCACCGCCGGGCTGGTGCGCGGCAAGCTGGAAGAGGAGCGGATCGAGGACCGGGTCAAGATCCGGCTGGTCGAGGCGCGCAAGTCCTTCAAGGTCGGTCCGTTTGAGGTCGAGGTCGTGCCGCTGTCGCACTCGATCCCCGAGGCGAACGCGCTGGTGATCGGCACCCCGGCGGGCAAGGTGTTCCACACTGGCGACTGGAAGCTTGACCCGACCCCGGTGATCGGCCAGCCGGCGACGCCCGAGGAACTCGCCGAAATCGGCGCGGAGGGCATCGACGTGCTTGTCTGCGACTCGACCAATGTCTTCAATGCCGAGGCCTCGCCCAGCGAGGCAAGCGTCCGTGAAGGGCTGGCCAAGAGCGTCGCGCGCGCTCGCGGTCGCGTGGTGGTGACGACCTTCGCGTCGAACGCCGCACGGCTCCACACGCTTGGGCAGGTCGCCGAGGAGACGGGCCGGAAGCTGTGCGTGACCGGGCGCTCGCTCGACCGGATCATCCGCGTCGCCAAGGCGACCGGTTACCTCAAGAACTTCCCGCAGACGATCGACGTCGATGCGGCGATGCGGCTGCCGAAGAACCGCGTGCTGATCGTCGCCACCGGCGGGCAGGGCGAGGAGCGCGCGGCGCTGGCGCGGATCGCGGCGGGCAACCACCCGGTCGCGCTCGACATGGGAGACATGGTGATCTTCTCTTCCAAGCAGATCCCCGGCAACGAGGTCGCGATCGGACGCATCCAGAACCAGCTTGCCGCCAAGGGCGTCGAGATGGTGACCGAGAAGCAGGCGCACGTCCACGTCTCCGGGCACCCGGGACGCCCGGAGCTCGCGAAGATGTACGGCTGGCTGCGTCCGACGTCGCTCGTCCCGGTACACGGCGAGATGCGCCACCTGATGGAGCACGCGCGCTACGGGCTCTCGCAGGGCATCGCCAATGCGGTGGTGCAGACCAATGGCGACATGGTGCGGCTGGCACCGGGTGCGCCGAAGAAGATCGGCAACGTACCGGTCGGACGGCTGGTGCTCGACGGCGACGTGATCCTGCCGGCGGACGGCAGCACGATCAACGAGCGGCGACGGGTTGCGGTCAACGGCCAGATCTCGGTCGGAATCGCGGTCGATCGCAACGGTCGCGCGGGCGGCACTCCCGAGGTGCGCGTGCAGGGCGTGCCGGTCGAGGAGGAGCGCGAGCCCTTCCTCGCCGATGCGGTCGCGGCCGCCGCGGAGGCGATGGCCGGGCGTCCGCGGGATCGCGAGCGGCTGCGCGAAGATGTGCGGTTGGCGGTGCGGAAGGTCGCGACGCGCTGGACCGGCAAGAAGCCGATCATCGACGTCGTGATCGTACAGGTCTGATCGGCAGCAAAGGGGGAGGATGGGGATGCGCTGGACATCGCTGCTGGCGATCTACATCCTTTTCTGGGCGTTTTCGGTTTTTCTGGTACTGCCGTTCGGGGTGCGCACCTCCGCCGAGGCGGGGGAGGCGCACATGCCCGGCACCGCCGAAAGCGCGCCGCATGAATTCTCGCTAAAACGGGTCATCGTGCGGACAACGATCGTCGCGACGGCGCTGTTCACGCTGTTCGTCGCCAATTATGAGTTCGGCTGGGTCACGGCGCAGTCGCTCGACGTCATGGATGTGGCGAACGCGATCGACTGACGCGGATTGTGGCGGCGCGTCATTAGGCGGCGCAGGGGATGATGATGACCGACGCCACTGATCCGCGCCTCGTCGACGACGCCGGCCATGCCTGGCCACGCTTGTCGCCTCTGAAGACCGGTATACGCGGCTGCTGCCCGCGCTGCGGCAAGGGTGCGCTGTTCCGCGGCTTTCTCACAATCCGTGAGCGGTGCCCGGTGTGCGGGCTCGATTATTCCTATGCGGATCCAGCGGACGGGCCGGCGGTGTTCGTGCAATTGTTCGCGTGCCTGCCCGGCGTGATCTTTACGCTGATGTTCCAGATCCTCGCCGATCCGGCATGGTGGATGCACCTGCTGGTCAGCCTGCCGGTGCTGCTGGTCAGCACCGTGCTGCCGCTGCGACCGATCAAGGGCTGGCTGGTGGCGAGTCAATTCTACTTCAAGGCGCGCGAAGGGCGCCTGGTGAAGGAAGACTGAGCGCGGTTCCCGAACGGCGGAGGGGCGTGATTTGCCGCGCCGCTCATCCCTCCAGTGGGTAGAGCGCGGCCGCAATCCGGCGTTCCTCGGCGCGCAGCACGCCCCAGGCACGCGCGGCGGCGCGGCTGTCCATCGCCTCGATCCCGATCCCGCGCTTCTCCAGCGCGGCGACCAGCGCGCGCGGCGGGCGGCGCAGATCGGCACCGGTGCCGAGCAGCACGAACTCGATCGACTCGCCCAGTAACGGTGCCAGAGCGGCCTCGTCGAGCGCCTCGAAGGGCGGCGGGGTCCAGCCGTCGGCGCGCCCCGCGGTCAGCAGCAGCGCGGGATAGACACCCATCGTCCCGTCCGGCGCGTCGACCTTGAAGCCTGCCGGGCCGAAGCCGCGGACCAGTGGGCCAGCGGCGTCGCGCTCGCGGTCCATTCTCATCGTGCGTGCTCCCGGGCGCGGGTCAGGCGCGCGGCCCGACGCGCTCCGCATTGTCGGCGACGCCGTTGCCGCGCACCGACTTCTCATTCTCCGGCTCGGCGCGCAGGCCGAGCGTGATGAGCAGCGACGACGAGACATAGATCGACGAATAGGTGCCGACGATGATGCCGAGCGTCATCGCGGCGGTGAAGCCACGCAGCACGTGCCCGCCGAGGAACAGCAGCGCGGCGAGCGCGAGCAGGATCGTGACCGAGGTCATCACGGTACGCGGCAGCGTCTCGTTGACCGACAGGTTGATGATCTCGCGCATGTCCATCTTGCGATAGCGGCGCATGTTCTCGCGGATGCGGTCGTCGATCACGATCTTGTCGTTGATCGAATAACCGATGATCGTCAGCACCGCCGCGACGATGTTGAGGTCGAACTCGAACTGCGTCAGCGCGAAGAAGCCGAGCGTCATCAACAGGTCGTGGACGATCGCAACGATCGTCGATACGCCGAACTGCCATTCGAAGCGGAAGATCGCGAACAGCCCGATACCAAGGATCGCGAGCACCACCGCAAGCACGCCGTTGCGGATCAACTCACCTGAGACCTTGCCCGAAACGGTCGAGTAACGACGGAATTCGGCGCCCGGAAACGCCTTCAACAGCGACGCCTCGACCTTGCGAACCGCGCGGTTGGTCGCGCCCTCGTCGCCGCCCTGCTGGACGGGGAGGCGGATCGTGACGGTGCGCGGATCGCCGAATTGCTGGAGAGCGGCCTCGCCGACGCCCTGCGCATCGACGACGCTGCGGACGCGGTTAAGGTCGGGCGTCTGCGCGAACCGTTCCTCGATCATCAGGCCGCCTTCGAAGTCGACGCCGAAGTTCAGCCCCTTGTAGAAGGTAATTCCGACCGCGAGCACGCTGAGCAGCAGCGTCAGGCCAAACGCCAGCCCGCGCAGGCGGACGAAGTCGATATTGGTGTCGTCGGGGACGAGCTTGAGCAGTTTCATGACGTCCTCGCCGCCCCGGTCGTGGCCGGGGTCCGGTTAGGGGAGAGAAGGGCAGTGGAGAGGGGGGCGGGGGCGATCATATGTTGATCGTCTTCGGCTTGGTGCGGCGCAGCCAGCCGGCGACCAGCATCCGCGTGAAGGTGACGGCGGTGAACACGCTGGTGGCAATGCCGATCAGCAGCACGACCGCAAAGCCCTTCACCGGGCCGGAGCCCAGCACGAACATGATGATGCCCGAGATCGCGTGCGTCACGTTCGCCTCGAAGATCGTGCGGCTCGCTTCCTTATAGCCCAGCTCGACCGCCTGCACCACGTTGCGTCCGCGATGGCGTTCCTCGCGAATGCGCTCGTTGATGAGCACGTTCGCGTCGACCGCGGTGCCGATCGTCAGCACGAAGCCGGCGATGCCCGGCAGCGTCAGTGTGCCCCTGAGCAGCGCCATCACCCCGAGGATGACGAACACGTTGATGACGACCGCGAGGTTCGCATAGACGCCGAACCGCCCGTAGGTGACCAGCATGAACGCCACGACCAGCGCGACCGCGACCGCCGAAGCGAGGATGCCGGCGCGGATCGAATCGGCGCCGAGGTCTGGCCCGACCGTTGATTCCTCGACGATCTTGAGGTCGACGGGCAGCTTGCCCGAGCGCAGCGCGATCGCGAGCTGGTTGGCGCTCTCGACCGTGAACCCGCCGTTGATCGCGGCGCGCCCGCCGATGATCGGCTCGTTGATGTTCGGTGCCGAGATCACGCTGTTGTCGACGATGATCGCGAACGGCTTGCCGACGTTTTCCTGCGTGGTCCGCGCAAACCGACGGCCGCCCTGGCTGTCGAAGGTCATCGACACCTGCGGCTGGTTGGTCTGCGGCTCAAATTCCTGCCGCGCATCGCTCAGCATGTCGCCGGTGATGATCGCCTGGCGCTTGACCGCGATCAGCGGGATGCCCGAGGGATTGTTCGGATAGGGCAGGATCTGGTCGCCGGCCGGGGCCTGACCCTTGGCGAGCGCCTGCGGGTCGGCGTTGACGTCGACCAGCTTGAACTCGAGCTTGGCAGTCTTGCCGAGCAAATCCTTGAGCGCCTGCGGGTCCTGAAGTCCGGGCACCTGCACGACGATGCGGTTGCTGCCCTGCCGGATGATCGTCGGCTCGCGCGTGCCCATTTCGTCGATGCGGCGGCGCACGACCTCGGTCGCGTCGCCCATCGCTGTCTCGACCGCCTGCTTCAGCCCTTCGGCGGTCGGTGTCAGCACGAAGCGGCTGGTGTCGATGACCTGGATGTCCCACTGGCGCTGCCCGGTCATCCCGGCACCGGTGCCGGTGATCTGGAGCAGCCGTTCACGCGCGGCGTCGACCTGCGTGGGGTCGCGCAGCAGGAACGACAGCTGCCCGCCACGGCTGGAGATTTCACCGATCTCGATGCGCGGGTTCTGGCGGCGCATCTCGGTTTGCACCTGTTCGCGCATCGCCTCGACGCGAGTCGCGGCGACGTCGTTGGTGTCGGCCTCCAGCAGCAGATAGCTGCCGCCGGCCAGATCCAGCCCCTTGTTGACGCGTGGAAGGTTGATCCCCCACGATTGCGTCACGCTCTCGGGAATGAAGGTCGGAATCGACAGCGACACCAAGGCCGCGAGCAGCAGCCAGATGCCTGCGACCTTCCAGCGGGGAAAGTCCAGCATGTCAGTCGTTCGCCGGCTTGCCGCCGAGCGGCGTGACCTCGGCGAGCGTCGCCTTCACGACGCGGACGCGGGTGTTCGGCGCGATTTCGACCTCGACCGTGCCGTCTTCGACGCGCGTGACCTTGCCGATCAGCCCGCCCGCCGTGACGACCGTGTCGCCCTTTTTCACGCTGGCCACCGCCGTCTGCAGCGCCTTCATGCGGCGCTGTTGCGGGCGGATCATCAGAAAGTAGAAGACGACGAAGACGAGGAGCAGCGGCGCGAGGCTGATGAAGCCGGCGAGGCCGCCGCCCTGGGCGGCGCCGCTGGCGGTCTGCGCATAAGCGGGAGAGATAAGCATCGGTTTCCGTGCATGACCGTTGGGCGGCCGGGAGACGGCCGCGCGAAGTCGCTGCCGCTATCATTGCGGCGCGTCGCGCGCAACATGCGGCCAACCCGCTTGCATCGCGCCGCGACCAAGCGTAGAGGCGCCCCCTCGGTCGGGGCGTAGCGCAGCCTGGTAGCGCATCACACTGGGGGTGTGGGGGTCGCAGGTTCGAATCCTGTCGCCCCGACCAATTCATTGCAGATCAATGATTTCCGTTCCGTCGCGCCGCAGCGGCTGGTACGATGAGCGCCGCATCGTTCGGCGCGACTCCGGCCCTTTCGGCCCGGCGCCGTGCTTCCGGCGCGGAGAGGTCAGATGGTGGCAACCGCGGTACCCGTTCTTGCCCGTCGCGCGGATCACGCGCGTCCGCCGCCATGAGCAAGTCGTCCGGTCCGTCGCCGCCACGGCTGTCGCTCGATCGCAGCGATCCGGTGCATCGTCGGCTCGACCAGCTCGCGCCGGGGCTGGCGGCGACGATCGGGCTGCACAGCCGGCGCTTTTCGCCGCGCCTTGTCCGCTCAAGACGCGAGATCGTGCATGAGGGCGAGGCGGTAAGTGGCATCTGGATGCTGCGGGCGGGCTGGGCGGCGCTGGTCCGTCACTTCGCGGACGGGCGGCGTCAGATCGAGCATGTGCTGCTGCCCGGTGATCCGCTGCCCTTCGAACGCGAGGCGCACTATCCCGCGACGATCGTGTCGCTGACGCCGGTGACGCTGGTCGACCTCGATGGGCCGTGGCTTGGCGATCCGGCGCTGCTCGACGGTGTCCTGCGCCGGCACACGACGGTGACCATCCACCACCTGCTTGATGCCACCGCGCGGCTGGGGCGTCAGGTGGCGATCGAGCGATTCGCGCACCTTCTGCTGGAGTTGCGCGATCGACTGCGCGGAGTCGGGCTGGCGACCAACACGCATTTCAGGATGCCGCTGACGCAGGAGATGCTGGCCGATACGCTCGGGCTGACCAGCGTTCACGTCAACCGCACGTTGCAGATGATGCGCCAGCAGGAGTTGATCGAGCTGGAAGGACGTGAAGTGACGCTGCTGCTGCTCGACGAACTGGCGCGACTGGCGGATTATCCGTCGCCGCCTGCGACCCCGGTTGATATGCGGTGACCGATGATCGGTAAGGAAACAACGGGCGCGCCGCGATGGTTTCGACTGGCGGCACTGGTGCTGATATTATGGGGTGCGCTGGGCGTTGCGGCCTGTGTCAGCCAGCTGTTGTACGGCGCGGACGCAATGGGAGCGGCAAGCGATTACGACCGGGCCTTGTTCGCGCAGCTCCCGCTCTGGTATCGCCTAGATTACGCGATCGCGACCGGCACTCTGCTGGCAGGGGCGCTGGCGCTGCTGTTTCGATCGCGACACGCCGTCGCCTTCTTGACGGTGTCGTTGGTGGCGGTGCTGATCCAGTTCGGCTGGATGTTCGCGATGACGGACATCCTGGCGGTCAAGGGACCCTATACGCTCTACTTCCCGCTGCTCATCATGGCGATTGGCGCGCTGGCGTTGCAACTGGCGCATGTCGGGCGCCGACGCGGCTGGATCGTTTGACGCGCGTGGCGTAGCAGGGCGCCATGTCCACGACCTTCACTATCGACACCGCCACCAGCCGCGCGACTCCGCTCGCCGCGCCGATGAAGCGGCTGACCGTCCCGGCGATCCGCGCGCGCAAGGCGGCGATCGCGGCGGGCAAGGGCGAGCCACTCGTCATGCTGACCGCTTACACGGTGCGGATGGCGCAGCTCATGGACCCGCATTGCGACATGCTGCTGGTCGGCGACAGCCTGGGGCAGGTGATTTACGGCCTGCCGTCGACCGTGCCGGTCACGCTGGAGATGATGGCGGCGCACGGCGCGGCGGTGGTGCGCGGCAGCCACCATGCGACGGTGGTGATCGATATGCCGTTCGGCAGCTACGAGGCATCCCCTGCGCAGGCGTTCGAGAGCGCGGCGTTGCTGATGAAGCAGACCGGCGCCGCCGCGGTGAAACTGGAGGGCGGGATCGCCATGGCGCCGACCGTGCAGTTCCTGTCGGAGCGCGGGATCCCGGTGGTCGGGCATATCGGTCTTACGCCACAGGCGGTCAACGCGCTGGGCGGCTATGGCGCGCGCGGGCGCAGCCCGGCGGAGGCGCGCAAGATCGTCGCCGACGCGCAGGCGATCGCCGAGGCGGGCGCGTTCGCGCTGGTGATCGAGGGCGTGGTCGAGCCGATCGCAGTCGAGATCACGCGCACGATCGACATCCCGACGATCGGCATCGGCGCGTCGGCGGCGTGCGACGGGCAGGTGCTGGTCGCCGAGGATATGCTCGGGCTTTTCGAGCGCACGCCGCGCTTCGTGAAGCGTTATGGCGACATGGCGGCGTTCGTCGCCGAGCGGGCGGAGCAATATGCCGCCGAGGTTCGCGCGCGCGCCTTTCCCGGTCCGGAGCAGCTGTATCCGCCGAAGGACTAGGCGGCCCTTTCGTTTATCCCGGCGAACCGCTACACGCCGGGCGTTTTTCCGTGAAGCCCGGAGTATTCGGTGGCCCTGACGCCGCAAAACAATGAAGCGTTCCTGCGTGAGGTCGACGACGAGCTGCGTCGCGACCAGGCGCTGCACGTCTGGCGTCGCTATGGCGTCGCGCTGATTGCCGCCGTGGTGATCGCGCTTGCGGCGTTCGGCGCCTATCTGTTCTGGCAGCATCGTCAGGAACAGGCCGCCGGGCGCGAGGGCGAGCAGCTGCAGACCGCCTATGACGCGCTCGCCGCCAACGACACAAAGTCGGCCAGCGAAACGCTCGCGACGCTGACGCAGTCGAAGCGCGATGGATACCGGGTGCTGGCGATCTTCACGCAGGCCGACGTCCTGCTCCAGAAGAACGATCTGAAGGGTGCGGCGGCCCGGTTCGCTAGCGTCGCGCAGGATGCGTCGGTGGCGCAGCCGTTCCGCGATCTCGCGCTGATCCGCCAGACCAGTGCCGAGTTCGACACGCTCAAGCCCGAGGTGGTCGCGGAGCGGATGCGGCCGCTGGCAGTCGCGGGCAATCCGTGGCTGGGCAGCGCGGGCGAGCTGATGGCCGCCGCCTATCTGCAACAGGGTCGCCGCGATCTGGCCGCGCAGGTGTTCGCGCGGATCGCCGCCGACACGCAGGTGCCGTCCTCGCTGCGTCAACGTGCGGTTCAGATGGCGGGCGTATTGGATGAAAAGGCGACGCCTGCGTCGCCGACGGCCGCCGGTGCCGCTGCACCGGCCAAGAACGAAGGTAACACGACGCGATGACGACACGGGTGGCGACCGGCCTGGCGCTCGCCGCGCTGGTGGGGCTGAGCGGGTGCGGCATCTTCAAGGGCGCGCCCAAGAAGACCCCGACCGTCGGACAGCGCGTTCCGATCCTGATGTCGGAAAATCAGGCGACCGTCGACAAGGGGCTGGAGAACGTTCCCGTTACCCTGCCGGTCAGTGTCGCCAACGATGCCTGGACGCAGCCCGGTGGTAATGCGGCCAAGTCGATGGGCAGCCTGCTGCTCGCCTCGGCGACCCCCGCCAAGGTGTGGAGCGCGCAGATCAACGGCGGCAACAATCGCGCACGGCTCGCGGCCGGGCCGGTCGTCGCCGAAAACAAGCTGTTCGTGGTCGATGTCGATGCCACGCTGCACGCCTTCTCTGCCGACGCCGGTGCGAAGCTGTGGACGCGTGTGCTGCCCGACAGCGAGGAGAACAAGAACGCGCGCTTCGGCGGCGGCGTCAGCTATGACGAGGGCAAGCTGTATGCCACCGACGGGCTGGGCGATGTCGTCGCCGTCAATGCCGCCGATGGGGCGGTGCTGTGGCGTGCGAAGCCGGGCGGTCCGCTGCGCGGCGCGCCGACCGTCGCCAATGGCCAGGTCTATGTGCTGAGCCAGGATAATCAGATTTTTGCGCTCGATCAGGGCGATGGCAAGGTGGTGTGGACCCAGTCGGCCAGCCTCGAGACGCAGGGCGTGTTCGGCGTCGCGGCGCCGGCTGCCAGTTCGGGCACCGTCATCGCCGGCTTCTCCAGCGGCGAGCTGAACGCCTATCGTTACGAAAATGGCCGGACCTTGTGGCAGGATGCGCTGTCGCGCACCTCGATCACCACCTCGGTGTCGAGCCTTGCCGACATCGACGCCGACCCGGTAATCGACGACGGCCGCGTCTATTCGATCGGCGAAGGCGGCCGGATGGTCGCGCTTGAGATCGCGACCGGACAGCGCGCCTGGGAGCAGAACCTGGCCGGTATCTCGACCCCCTGGGTCGCGGGCGAGTGGATCTTCCTCGTCACCGACGATTCGCGGCTGGTGTGCCTGTCGCGCGCCAACGGCAAGCTGCGCTGGATCAGCCAGTTGCGCGCCTTCAAGAACGAGGAGAAGCGCACCGATCCGTATAACTGGTTCGGCCCGGTGCTGGCGGGCGACAAATTGTGGCTGACCAATTCGCGTGGTGAAATGGTTGGCACATCGGTGACCGACGGCAGCGTGCAGACCACGATCGCGGCGGGCGACCAATTCTCGATGGCGCCGATCGTCGCGAATCAGACGCTCTATACGCTGGACGAAAAGGGTGTGATCACCGCCTGGCGGTAAGGTTGGTCCTTGCAAGCGTAGCGAAGCAAGGACGGCGGGGCATCGCTGGATTGAACGCCCGCCGAAGAACGAAAGCGCGTGCGCGCCGCCGATCCACCCACCACTATCGCGCACGCCGATAAATCTTTAGGGCACTCGCATGTCCCGTCTTCCCACCGTCGCGATCGTCGGCCGTCCCAATGTCGGCAAGTCGACGCTGTTCAATCGCCTCGTCGGCAAGAAACTCGCGCTGGTCGACGATCGGCCCGGCGTCACGCGTGACCGGCGGGAAGGGGACGCGCATCTGCTCGGGCTCGACTTCCGCATCATCGATACCGCGGGTTACGAGGACGAAGATCCCAACACGCTTCCCGGCCGGATGCGGCAGCAGACTCAGGCCGCGGTCGATGCCGCCGACGTCGCGCTATTCGTCGTCGATTCGCGCGCCGGCGTCGTGCCGCTCGATGAGGAAATCGCGCGTTGGCTGCGTGGATCGGACACGCCGATTGTGCTGATGGCCAACAAGGCCGAGGGGCGCGCGGGTGAGGGCGGCTTCTACGAGGCGATGGCGCTCGGCTTCGGCGATCCGGTCGCCTTCTCCGCCGAACATGGCGAAGGGCTTGTCGAGCTGTTCGAGGCGCTGTTGCCGCATCTCGACCCGCTCCAGCCCGAGCCCGAAGAGCCCTATGATCTCGAAAGTCCCGACGCGCCGCTCAAGCTGGCGATCGTCGGACGGCCGAATGCAGGCAAGTCGACGCTCGTCAACCGGATGCTGGGCGAGGACCGGATGATTACCGGTCCCGAAGCCGGGATCACGCGCGATTCGATCGCGATCGACTGGCTCTGGGAAGGGCCCGACGGTGCGCGGCAGGTGCGGCTGATCGACACTGCCGGGATGCGAAAGCGCGCCAAGGTGCAGGACAAGCTGGAGAAGCTGTCGGTCGCCGACGCGCTGCACGCGGTCGACTTCGCCGAAGTGGTGGTGCTGCTGCTCGACGCGACGCTGGGGCTGGAGGCACAGGATCTGCGTATCGCCGACCGCGTGCTCGAGGAAGGCCGTGCGCTGGTGATCGCACTCAACAAATGGGACGTGGCGGAGAATGCCTCCAGCCTATTCAACGGCGTCAAGAAGGCGCTCGACGAGGGGCTGGCGCAGGTCAAGGGCGTGCCGCTGCTCGCGGTGTCGGCTGCGACCGGCAAGGGCATCGACCAGTTGATCGCCGCAGCGTTCGAGACCCGCGAGGCGTGGTCGCGGCGTGTCGGCACCGGCGAACTCAACCGCTGGTTCGAGCGGGCGATCGAGGCCAACCCACCCCCCGCACCGGGCGGCAAGCGCATCAAGCTGCGCTATCTGACACAGGCCAAGACGCGGCCGCCAGGCTTCGTTCTTTTCGGCACGCGCGTCGACGAACTGCCGATGAGCTACCAGCGCTACCTCATCAATGGCATCCGACGCGAGTTGGGCTTCGGGGCTGTCCCGGTGCGGCTGATGCTGCGCGCGCCGAAAAATCCTTTCAGCAAATAAGGCGCGCTTACGCGGCGTTTACCGTTCCCGGCTATCCCCACCGAGGTGCCGGGAGGCGACGGGAGACGTAGGTGTCGGTGGAAACGAGCAATCTGGTCGACGGTCCGGCGCTGGCGCGTGCCAAGGCCGAACTGGGCACCGGCTTTGCGCGCATCCTTGGCTATTTCCGGGAAGACGGCATCAAGTCGATGACCGCGCTCGAAGAGGCGGTGCGCAAGGCCAATGCGGTGGCGATGGTGATCCCGGCGCATACGCTGAAGGGGGAGGCGCGGCAGTTCGGGGCGCTGGCGCTGGCCATGCTCGCCGAGAAGATCGAGGATCGCGCCCGGCTGTGCATCGAGCATCATGATTCGCCCGAGGCCGCAATCGAGGACGTCGTCGCGCTGCGCCCGGTATTGTTGCAAACGCTGGCGCTGCTGGAACGCGAGACGGGGGTAACGCTGGTCGCGACGCCGCCGGCGACGGTAATGCCCGCGGCGCCGGTCGCACCGGCATTCGTGCCGTCGCTGCCCGGACGCCCGCGCGGCCCCGGCGGGTTCGGGCGCAAGATCGGCTGAGGACGGCGGATCGCCGAGCTTCGACGAGCTCGGCAGGGAAGGTTGGTTCGCTGCCAGCAACAGCTCTCATCATTCCGGATCGGGCCGGGGCAACAGAGGCGGGGCAGCGGCGCTGCGTCAGCAGAACCCGCCGCCCCTCCGCATCAACCCTTCAGATAAGGCGCGGCGCCGCTATCCGGTTTGTCATGCTCGCTGATCGAGTTGAGCTGAATGTAATTGTGGATGCCCATCCGCTCGATCATCTCGAACTGGCGCTCCAGCGTATCGACATGCTCTTCCTCGCTGGCGAGGATGCGCGCAAACAATTCGCGGCTGACGAAGTCCTTCACTTCCTCGCAATACGCGATCGCCGCCTTGAGTTGCGCGACGGCCTCGATCTCCATCGCCAGATCGGCCTTGAGGATTTCCTCGACCGTTTCACCGATCCGCAGCCGGCCGAGCAACTGAAAGTTGGGCAGGCCGTCAAGGAACAGGATGCGCTCCGCCAGCCAGTCGGCGTGCTTCATCTCGTCGATCGATTCATGACGCTCGAACTCGGCGAGCTTGTAGACGCCCCAGTGATCGAAGAGACGGTAATGCAACCAATATTGGTTGATAGCGGTCAACTCGTTCCTGAGTGACTCGTTCAGAAATTCGATGACTTTCGGGTCACCCTTCATTGTGCCTGCCTCCAGTGGAATGGAAGCCGAATACAGGCTTGGATGCTGCGACGAAAGCCTGAAAACTTAAGTGGTGCAAGATGAGAGCGCTACGCAGCCGCACGTTCCTGCTCGATGATCTCGCGAGCGAACGCGACGCACTGCCCGCATTTCGCCTGACGCCCGTAACAGCGATAGGCTTGGCAGGCGGTGGTCGCGCCGGCGCGGGCCGCCTCACGTACCTGACATTCGCGAATCGCATTGCAGACGCAAACGACCATAACCGCTCCTCGTTGTTCCCGGTCGAGTAGCGATAATGCGAATGTGTCGCAAGCTAATTTGCGTCGCGTTCGCAAGAACTGCGACGAAGCGTGATGCGGGTGCCGCGGGCGGCGGATCGCCACAGCCACTCCGCCGGTCCATGCGTGAAGTGCGTCAGCCACCAGCGTGGCCATGCCAGCATCACCGTCCAGGCGGGAAGCACCAGCAGATAGAGCGATGCGCGGTCCCAGCGCGCGAACTGCCCCGCGCCCCAGCCGTAAAAGAGTGCGGTGAAGGCGATGCTGCACGCCAGGTAGTTGCTGAGCGCCACCCGCCCGGCAGCGGCGATGCGGCCCTCACGCGCAGTAAACAGCAGCAACGCGGCATAGCCCGCGACGGCGATCGGGCGGAGCAAGGGCGCGACGACGAAACTGGCGAGCACCACGGTATGCGCGTCAAAGTCACGCGCGATCGTGTGCGCGGCGAGCAGCGCGAAGACCGGAAGCGTCAGGAGCAATGTGCACGCCGCGATTTGCGCGTAGCGGCGACGCGGCCATGCGGCGGTCAGGAAGCCGCTGCGCAGTCCCGCCATGCCGAGCAGCATGTAGGCGAGCGTCTCCGGGCCATTGGCAAGAAAGGCGGTGAACGGCCCGGCTTCCTCGTTCCAGCGCCATGCGACATTGCTGCGCCAGCCGCCACGCATCGCGGTAACCTCGCGCGCGAGGTCGGCGGGGGTGGAGCGGCCGAACACGCGCTCGACCACGGGGCCGAGCCCCGCAATCGCCAGCCCGTTGACGAGCGTGAGCAACAGGCACGCGGCAGCGGCGAACAGCAGCAGCCGCACCGGTGCGGCGCGGAACAGCAGCGCGACGCAGCCGACCAGCGCATACAGGCTTAGGATGTCTCCGCTCCAGACGACATAGAGATGCGCGCACCCGATCACGAACAGCGTTGCCATGCGGCGCAGATGGAGCGTCGTGCCGTTGCCGCCACGCGCGTCGGCGCGGTCGATGACCAGCAGCATCGACGCGCCGAACAGCATCGCGAACAGTCCGCGCATCTTGCCCTCGACGAGCACGAAGGTGATCGCCCAGACGGTGATGTCGGCAGGAGTTTTCCCGCCCCAGGCCGCGGGCGAGAAATAGGCGGCGACCGGAAGTGCGAAGCCGGGCAAATTGGCGATCAGTATGCCAAGCACCGCCGCGCCGCGCAGGTAATCAAGCGCAACGATGCGGGGAGCGGGGGTATCGGTCACCCCGTCATGCTTCCGTCGTCATTCCCGCCTGCGCGGGAATGACGAGTATGAGGGGGGCGGAGAGATCACCTCGTTGGTCCCGTCGTTCAAACGCCCGATACCGCCGCCTCTGCGCCCATCAACGCGGGGAAGAAGCCCTCATGCGCGGCGCGCAGATCGTCGAGCGGCACGCAGAAGTCGCCCCCTGCCAGCTCGAAGATGATCCGCGTCCCGATCGTGCGGCCGAGCGGCTCCGCCTCGACACCGGCGTCGAGCGCGGACTGCAGGAAGTCGAGCAGCGCATGATCGTGGACAGTGACGACGTACACGCCCTGATCCTCGGCGAACAGCGAGGCGGCGGTGTCGTAGGGCAGCGCGCGGTCGATCATCGCGCCGATCCCGCCCGCCAGCGCCATCTCGGCGATCGTCACCGCGATGCCGCCGTCGGACACGTCATGGACCGCGCCGAGATGCCCGGCCGCAATCTGTTCGCGGATGAAGTCGCCGGTGCGGCGCTCCAGATCGAGGTCGACGCGCGGCGGCGGGCCTTCCTCGCGCCCGTGCAACTCGCGCAACCACAACGACTGGCCGAGGTGGCCCGCGCGCGTGCCGACGACGACGATGATATCGCCGGTCTGCTTGAACGCGATCGTCGCGTTCTTCTGCCAGTCCTTGAGCAGCCCGACCCCGCCGATCGCCGGGGTCGGCAAGATCGCCGAGCCGCCGCCGGTCGCCTTCGACTCGTTGTAGAGGCTGACGTTGCCCGACACGATCGGGAAGTCGAGCGCGCGGCACGCCTGCGCCATGCCGTCGAGACAGCCGACGATCTGGCCCATGATCTCCGGGCGCTGCGGATTGGCGAAGTTGAGGCAGTTGGTGATCGCCAGCGGGGTCGCGCCGACCGCGGTCAGGTTGCGCCATGCCTCGGCGACCGCCTGCTTCCCGCCCTCGACCGGGTCGGCGAAGCAATAGCGCGGGGTGCAGTCGGTGGTCATCGCCAGCGCCTTGTTCGTCCCGTGGACGCGCACCACCGCGCTGTCGCCGCCGGGGCGCTGCACGGTGTCGGCACCGACCATGTGGTCGTATTGCTCCCAGATCCAGCGGCGGCTGGCGATGTCGGGCGAGCCCATCAGCGCGAGCAGGTCGGCGGCGGGGTCCTTGCTCTCCGGCACGTCGACCAGCGCCTTGGCCGCCGGGGTCGCGACGTGCGGGCGGTCGTAGAGCGGCGCGTCATCGGCGAGCGGCCCGAGCGGGATGTCGCAGACCGTCTCGCCATTGAATTTCAGCACCATGCGCCCGGTGTCGGTGACGTGCCCGATCACGGCGAAGTCCAGCTCCCACTTCTCGAAGATCGCGCGCGCGAAATCCTCGCGGCCCGGCTTCAGGACCATGAGCATTCGCTCCTGCGATTCGGAGAGCATCATCTCATAGGGGGTCATGCCCTCCTCGCGCTGCGGCACGTCGTCCATGACCAGCTCGATCCCGACGCCGCCCTTCGACGCCATCTCGACCGACGAGGAGGTGAGCCCGGCCGCGCCCATGTCCTGAATCGCGACGATCGCGTCGGAGGCCATCAGTTCGAGGCACGCCTCGATCAGCAGCTTTTCGGTGAAGGGATCGCCGACCTGCACGGTCGGGCGCTTGGCATCGGCATCCTCGCCGAAGTCCGCCGAGGCCATCGTCGCACCGTGGATGCCGTCGCGGCCGGTCTTCGACCCGACGTAGACGATCGGATTGCCGATGCCGGAAGCGGCCGAATAGAAGATCTTGTCGGTTTCGGCGACGCCGACCGTCATCGCGTTGACGAGGATGTTGCCGTCATAGGCCGGGTGGAAATTGACCTCACCCCCTACGGTGGGCACGCCGACGCAATTGCCATAGCCGCCGATCCCGTGGACGACGCCCGAGATCAGGTGGCGCATCTTCGGATGATCGGGCCGCCCGAAACGTAAGGCATTAAGATTGGCCACGGGTCGCGCGCCCATCGTGAACACGTCGCGCAGGATCCCGCCGACCCCGGTCGCCGCACCCTGATAGGGCTCGATGTACGAGGGGTGGTTGTGGCTCTCCATCTTGAAGATCGCCGCCTGCCCGTCGCCGATATCGACCACGCCGGCATTCTCGCCCGGACCGCAGATGACCTGCGGGCCCTCGGTCGGGAGCTTTTTCAGGTGGATGCGGCTCGATTTGTAGCTGCAATGCTCCGACCACATCACCGAGAAGATGCCGAGCTCGACCAGATTGGGCTCGCGGCCGAGCGCACCCAGGACGCGCTCATATTCCTCGGGGGACAGGCCGTGGTCGGCGACGATCTGGGGCGTGATGACGGTCATGCCCGCGCGCATAGCGGGACGGGGGCGAGGATGCCAGATGCGGCGTGGCCGCGGCTGGATGTTGGCGATGTTTGCGCAGATTGAGGGCGCGCGCGGGTGGTGACGAGTCGTCCAATATCGACGCGGTTTTAGGGTAGCAGATGTTGGAGGATCTAGGACAGCGGCTGTTCCGCGCGCCGTCGCGAAGAAGAAGCGGGGCCCCGGATCAAGTCCGGGGCGACGCAAACTACCGTCGCCGCCGCAAGCGCCGGAGCAGTCCACGCTTTTCGAAGCTCTCGAACATCTCGCCCGGCCCTTCCGGGTCGAGCACCTCATTGTCCGCGAGCCATTTCTCGACGCCGTTCAGATCGTCGATCTTATAGGGCACCAACGTCCGGCCCGACCCGCGCAGCGCCTCGATCGTCGCGATCAGCCCGTCGCGCTCGATCCGCGCGGCAACGTCGTCGATGTTGGCGCCGAGGTGCTCGGCGAGCAGGTCGGCGCGGATCGCGGCGATCGTCTCGGGTTCCTCGGTAATCGTCACGTCGCATTCGGTGTCGAGCCGCAGCGAGCGGTTGTTGAAGTTCGACGAGCCGATGCGGATCGCCACCTCATCGATCACCGTCACCTTGGCGTGACAATAAATCGCCTCACCGTTCTCCGTCACCGGATGATAGATGCGAAAGCGTCCGTGGCGGTCACGCTTCTTCAACTCGGCGACCAGCCGCGCGCGCGCGGTGTCCATCGCGACCGGCTCCAGCCAGCCCTGCGCGCTGACCGGATTGATGATGACGATCTCGGGTGGATCGTCCTCGACCAGCCGCTTCGCAATCGCCTCGGCGATCCGGCGTGAGGCGAAATACTGGCTTTCGGCATAGATGCGCTTCGTCGCGCCCGCGATCAGCGCGAGGTACAGCCGCTCGATTTCGAGCACCTTCTCCTGGCGCTCATGCTCGGGCTGGCTGCGCGAGATCGCGACATCGACGTCGGTGAACTGGACCGGCAGGCTCTCGGGCCAGCAATCAGCGCCACGCTCGGGTGACGGCGGGGTGATCGGCGCGCCGCCGGCGATTTCCCAGCGGGCGCGGCACAGCTCACCCAGCGCCTTCGCCACCGGCCCCTGCAACGCGGTGGTGACGTCGTGCCACGGCTTGTAGCGGAAGCCGTTGGGCGAGCGGCGGTGCGGATCATCGTCGCGGTGGTCGCGCGTGTCCCAGCGCTCGTCGGTCATGTCGATCCCGCCGCAAAAGGCGAGGCAATCGTCGATGACGACGATCTTCTGGTGCTGCGAGGCGGCAACCGGGTGATGGCCGTCGAGCTTGAGATGGATGCGCGGCTGGCGGAACCGCCATTTGAGCAAGGTCCACAGCGTCTTGCCGCGCCCAAGCGTCTTCATCGCGCCCTTGTCCCAGCGCAGGATATGGACCTGCAACCCCGGCGTGCGCTTTACCAGCCAGGTGATGAACGCGCCGACATCGGCCGGTGCCTCGGGATGATCGTCATCCCAGGCGAGCCGGATGCGTGCGTCGAAGTCCCAGCCGACCAGCAGGATCTGGTGCTTGGCCTTGAGCATCGCCTGCCGCGCGGCGCGGAAATAATCGTCGGCATCGACGACGGCGGCGGCGCGCGTCGCGCGCGCCACGCGCCAGCGGGTGTCGTCGGGCAGCTTCACAGCAGCTCGCGCACGCGCTCGGGCGGGCGGGCGATCAGCGCGCCTCTCTCGGTTTCCACGAACGGGCGCTCGATCGTGGCGGGATCGCGCGCCATCAGGTCGAGCGCGGCGTCGTCATCGGCGACCGCGCGGGCCTCGGCGCGCAACGCGGCGCGCGGTGCGATCCCGGCGCGCGCGCAGAGCCGCGCCAGTTCGTCGCGCGACGGCGGGCTCTTCAGATAGTCGACGACCGTCACCGCGGCGCCGGCTTCGGTCAGGAGCGCCAGCGCCGCGCGCGATTTCGAGCAGCGCGGGTTGTGGAGGATCGTCGCGTTCATTCGCCAGCGTTTGGCAGGGTGCGGCGCTGCGGTCCAGCGATCAGCACGCTGCGGAACGGCCGGTCGCTGCCGTCCAGCCCCTGGCCGGCGGGCAGCCCGAGCAGATCGCGCAGCAGCGGGGCAACATCGACATTGTCGAAGGTCGGCAGCCGCTTGCCGGCGCGGAACGCCGGGCCATGGGCGATAAACAGCGCGCGCATGTCGGGTGCGTCATTGTCGAAGCCGTGCGCACCGTCCGTTGCCGGCTTCGTCGGCGCGGTCTTGGCAATTTCCCAGGCGCCACCGGGTCCGTCTTCGGCTAGGCACAGGAACGCGGGGATGCGCGGGTTACGGCCATAATGAAAGCGGGCGGGAAGCTCGCCCTTGCGCCAGCATTGCATATGGGGATGCGGGCGGAGCAGCGCGGCGGCAACCGCGGCGTCGCGCCCCGGCAGCGGTTCGAGCGTGGCATAGGGCCCGGCCTCTACCACGCGCGCGTCGGTGGCGGGGACGATCGTGTCGAGCGCGATGGTGCGTCGCGAATCGGTCGGCGCCATGCCGTGATCGGAGACGATGACGAGGTTGGCGGGCTGTCCCAGCCCCGCAAGCTCCGAAATCAGCCGCCCGATCGCCGCATCCGCCCTGGCCACCGCATCCAGCGTGCGTGGATCGCCGGGGCCGAAGCGGTGCCCGGCGGTGTCGACCTCGTCGAAATAAAGCGTCAGGAAGCCCGGCCGCGTTGCGGCAGGGCGACGCAGCCAGTCGATGACGCTGTCGACACGCTGGCGATCGTCGACCGCTTCGCCATACTGCTGCCAGTCGCGCGGGCGCGTGCCGCCGATCGTCTCGTGCGGCCATTCCCTGGCCATCGTCGCGCCCCAGGCGACGCTGGCGCCCGGCCAGAACATCGTGCCCGTGCGGATGCCGGCGCGCTCGGCCGTCACCCAGATCGGCTCGGCGGTGTTCCACCAGAACGGATCGTCGGTGGCCATGGTGAAGATTTCACCCGGCCGCGTGGCATCCTCCATGCTGTTCGCCACAATCCCGTGGCGATCGGGGACCAGCCCGGTGACGAGTGTCCAGTGATTCGGAAAGGTCTTCGAGGGGAAGGACGGGCGCATCGCGGCGCTGACCCCCGTCGCGGCGAGCCGCGACAGGTTGGGCGTAACCCCGCGCGTCAGGTAATCGGGACGAAAGCCGTCGATCGAGATCAGGATCGTCACCGGCGCGCGCTGCTCGCTGGCGGCCATGCCGGCGGGGGCGGCGGGGACGGCCTGGCCAGCCGGCGGGGCGGGGTGAGTGACCGGCGGCAACGCGGGCGGATCATGGCGATAAGCACAGGCAGACAGTGCCGTCAGCGTGGCGATCAGGGGAACGCGGAACATCATGCGCGGGCCTTACGCCCGTGATCTTGCAGAACAAAGACCTGTCGAAGCTGTCGCGGAACGGGCGCGCGGGTTCATGCTTTGTGATCACATGATCCGTGTGCTGCTGCCCGTATTGTGCCTTTCGGTCGCGGCCTGCGGCAAAGGCGATGATGAAAAGACGCCACCGCCCGCGCCGCTCCCGACCGCCACCGCGCCCGCCCCGCGCACCCCGGTCATGCAGATCACCCCTGCGCCCGGCGCGACGCCCGGCTGGTTGGCGCCGCGTCCGCATGAAGGCGCGCCGGTGCGCGCGCCTTATGGTGGCACGCTCGACCGTTCGGTGGTCGAACAGGGCAAAGGCCGGTAACGCCGGTCCGCCGCGGGCGGCGAACCGGCGTCCGCATCAATTCCCCGCCGCGCCGGTTGTGCTGACCACCAATGTCGCGCCGGTCGCGTTCCTCGCCTGCAGGTGCAGGAGCAGCCCGATCTCGCTCGCTTTGGGACCGAACAGTGCCCATGTTCCTTTCGACGAAGAGTCGGGCACATAGCTGCCGCCCGAGGGCACGACGGCCCCTTTTCCCTTTGCGTCGATCACAGCGTCCAGGGTCAGCAAGGTCACGTCTGCGCTGCCATCCGGGGGTGTGCCGATCAGCACCAGATGGCCGGTCATGACGCCGGTCGAGAAATCGATGCTGATCGCCATCCGGCTATGGCCGAGTGTATAGACGTTCCTGTGCCCGTCGACCGTGACCTCCGCGGCACCGTCGATGGTCGTCCGCGTGAACGTGACGGTTCCCGTCGTCGGCACGTCGGTCGGGAGCGTCTGGATGCCGGTAAGAAAGTTGGCGACAAACGGCTCGCCATTCTCGGTCGCGCCGAGATGCATGAAGCGCAGGAAGTCGAAACCGCGGCCGCCCGCGCCTGGCTGTATCACGCGCCATTCCTGATTGTCCGCCGTTCGGTAGATGGTGGCGCTATCGGTCGACTGGGATGCGACGATATCCGTGGCGGCGAAGGTCCGGCTCGTCTGCCCGAGCGTCACGCCATAGCTTCGGTCCGTGGCGTTGTAGCGTAATACCGAACCGTTTCGCATGTCGTTGAAGGCGATCAGCGACATCGTCCCGGCGTTGCGATACGCCGCGTCCGCACTGGCCAGCGACACCTCGCCGGATAGATTGACGTAAGGCGTATAGCTGGCGGCAGGCGTCGGGGTTGGGGCCGGTGTCGGGGTTGGCGTTGGCGTTGGTGTTGGCGTGGGGCTCGGCGCCGGGCTGGCCGGCGGCGTCGGCCTCTCGCCGGCGTCCGGTCCGCACGCGCTCAGCAACAGCAGCGGTGTCAGCATCAGGGGTAATGCCCGCATCTTCGTCTCTCGTCTCAACAGGAGCCCGGTGCGATCGTCGACCGACATCGGGTGCTGCCCCGGATAACAGCCCGCCTGACGCTGACTATTGTCGAGATGACCCGATGCGGAGAAATCGGGCGCGGCCATGCGGCGAAGAGCCGCGACAATATCTGTGCGGCGGGATACGTCGAAGCTGCAAATAAGAAAGGTGTAATCGACTTAGAAGGTAAGTGGTATGTTAGGGATTACGCCGGTGCCGACGGCGATCACTTTAGGATCGCCGCCGAATTTTCGTCAGACATTGAAGCGGAACAGCAGGACGTCGCCGTCGTGGACGACATATTCCTTGCCTTCCTGACGCAGCTTGCCCGCCTCGCGCGCGCCGGCCTCGCCGTTGCAGGCAACGTAATCGTCGAACGCGATCGTCTCGGCGCGGATGAAGCCGCGCTCGAAATCGGAGTGGATCGCGCCCGCCGCCTGCGGCGCCTTCGACCCGGCCTCGATCGTCCACGCCCGCGCTTCCTTCGGGCCGACGGTAAAGAAGGTCAGCAGGTGCAGCAGCTCGTACCCGGCGCGGATCACGCGCGCGAGCCCGGTTTCCTCCAGCCCCAGCTCGGCGAGGAACTCGCCGCGATCCTCGTGCGGCATCGTCGCGATCTCGGCCTCGATCGCCGCGGAGACGACCACCGCCTGCGCGCCCTCGGCGGCGGCCTTGTCGAACACCTTCCGCGACAGCGCATTGCCGTTCGCGGCATCCTCCTCGTTGACGTTGCAGACGTAGAGGACCGGCTTGGCGGTGAGCAACTGCGCCTGATCGAGCACGCGCTTCTCGTCCGCGTCGTTGGTTTCGGTCAGCCGCGCGGGCTTGCCGTCGCGGAGCAGGTCGAGCGCGCGGCCCAGCACCAGCGCGCCGAGCTTGGCTTCCTTGTCGCCCTGCTGGCCCTTCTTGGCCAGATTGGGGACGCGCTTTTCCAGGCTTTCGAGGTCGGAGAGCATCAGCTCGGTCTCGACCGTCTCGGCATCGGCGATCGGATCGACGCGATTGTCGACATGCTGGATGTCGTCATTCTCGAAGCAGCGCAGGACGTGGACGATTGCATCGACCTCGCGGATGTTGCCGAGGAACTGGTTGCCGAGCCCTTCGCCCTTGCTCGCGCCGCGCACCAGACCGGCGATGTCGACGAAGCCGAGCTGCGTCTCGATGATCTTGGCCGAGCCGGAAATCGCCGCCAGCTTCGCCAGCCGCGGGTCGGGGACGCCGACGTTGCCGACGTTCGGCTCGATCGTGCAGAACGGGTAATTCGCCGCCTGCGCCGCGGCCGTCTCGGTCAGCGCGTTGAAGAGAGTGGACTTGCCGACGTTGGGCAGGCCCACGATGCCGCAGCGGAAACCCATGGGGAAAACCTGTGTGATGAGGAAAGCGCGCCAGATAGGCCAAGGGCGTGGCCGTGGCTAGGGGGCGGTTTCCTGCATCAAGCGTGGCGGCCAACACCTCCGTTCGTCCTGAGCTTGTCGAAGGGCGTGTTGTGGGGCACGTGCTTCGACAGGCTCAGCACGAACGGGGTGAAGGGGGATTACCCCACCGCCATCCCCCACAGCAGATAGCCGTTGAGCATCACGATCACCGCCGCGATCACCCACGCCAGCGCCGCCAGCCAGCGCGGCGCGGCGAACGCGCCCATCAGCCGCCGGTTCGAGGTGTAGAGCACCAGCGGGATCACCGCGAACGGCAGTTGCAGGCTCAGTACCACCTGGCTCAGCACGAGCAGGTCGGTCGCGCCGCGGTCGCCCGTCGAGGCGACGACCGCCACCGCGGGCACGATCGCGATCGCGCGCGTGATCAGCCGCCGCAGCCACGGCGCGAGCCGGATATCGAGGAACCCCTCCATCACGATCTGCCCCGCAAGCGTGCCGGTAACGGTCGAGTTTTGCCCGCTGGCGAGCAGCGCGACCGCGAACAGCACGCTCGCCGCGCCGACCCCGAGCATCGGCGCGAGCAGCCGGTGCGCATCCTCGATCTCGGCGACCTCGAACCGCCCGGCGCTGTGGAACGCCGCCGCCGCCAACATCAGGATCGCGGCGTTGATGAAGAAGGCGAGCCCGAGCGCGACGGTCGAATCGATCGTTGCCAGCTTCAGCGCTTCGTGCCGGTCCGTCTCGTCATCGCCATAGGCGCGCGTCTGGACGATCGAGGAATGCAGGTAGAGGTTGTGCGGCATCACGGTCGCGCCGAGGATGCCGATTGCGATATAGAGCATCGCGGGGTTGCGGACGATCTCTGGCGAGGGGACCAGCCCCGCCGCCGCCGCGCTCCAGTCCGGGCGCGCCCAGAACAGCTCGAATGCGAAGCACCCGGCGATGATGATCAGCAGCGCGGCGATGAACGCCTCCAGCCGCCGGAAGCCATAGCGCTGGAGCGCGAGGATCAGGAACACGTCGAGCGCGGTGACGAGCACGCCGTAGATTAATGGCATCCCGAACAGCAGCTTGAGCGCGATCGCGGTGCCGAGCACCTCGGCCAGATCGCAGGCGATGATCGCGATCTCGGCGAGCGCCCACAGCAGCCACGACACCGGCCGCGACGATTGGCGGCGGCACGCCTGCGCCAGATCGAGCCCCGCGCCGACTCCCAGCCGCGCCGACAAGGATTGCAGCACGATCGCCATCAGGTTCGACAGCAGCACGACGCTGAGCAACGTATAGCCGAACGCCGAGCCGCCGGCGATGTCGGTCGCCCAATTGCCCGGGTCCATGTAGCCGACCGCGACCAGCCAGCCGGGGCCGACGAACGCCAGCAGCTTGCGCCAGAAGCCCGCGCCCTTGGGCACGGGCACGGAGGCGAAGCTGTCGCCGAGCGAGCGGGTGGTGTGCGTCATGCGCGGGGAGGAATGCGGGAGAAGCGCGACGGTTTCAACCGTCGGGGGCGATCCAACCCCCGGGTTCCGTCATTGCGAGCGTAGCGAAGCAATCCAGGGCGTTCTGGTCCGGCTCTGGATTGCTTCGCTGCGCTCGCAATGACGATCGGCATGCATCATCCGTTTGCATCCGAGGCCAGCCCCAGCGCGCGCGCCACGATCGCCGCGTTACGCGCGACCAGCTCAGGATCGCGCTGCGCCGGCGCGGTCATGATCGCGCCGTCCAGTGCGGTGTCGATCGGCGATGGCGTGCGCTCTGCGGGGAGGTGTCGCAGCAGATGCGCCACCGCCGCGCGCGCGATCCGGCCGTTGGCGGCCATCTGGGCGACGATCTCGGCGACGTCGACCGCGGCGCGGTCGTCGCGCCAGCAATCGTCATCGGTGACCATCCCAATCAAGGCATAAGGCAGTTCCGCCTCGCGCGCGAGGCGCGCCTCGGGCATCGCCGTCATGCCGATCACGTCGCAGCCCCAGTCGCGATAGAGGCGGCTTTCGGCGCGGGTCGAGAATTGCGGTCCTTCCATCGCCAGGTAGGTCGCGCGCTCGGCGACGCGTCCGCCCGCGGCGCTGATTGCCGCGGCCGCGAACGCGCCCAGCCGTTCGCAGGTCGGATCGGCGAGCGAGACATGCGCGACCAGCCCGCTGCCGAAGAATGATGCCGCGCGCTGGACCGTGCGGTCGACGAACTGGTCGACGAGCGCGAACGTGCCCGGCGGGAGCTCTTCACGCAGCGACCCGACCGAGGAGATCGCGAGCAGGTCGGTGCAGCCCGCGCGCTTGAGCGCGTCGATATTGGCGCGCACCGGAATGTCACCGGGCAGATGGACGTGTCCGCGGCCGTGGCGCGGGAGGAAGCGGATCGCGACATCGCCGACGCGTCCGAACAGGATCTGGTCGCTGGGGGTGCCCCAGGGCGTGTCGACACTGCGCCACTCGGCGTCCTCCAGCCCGTCGATCGCGTAGAGGCCGGAGCCGCCGATGATCCCGATGGTCCATTGCGTGTTCATCATTGATCTCCGATAGTTCCGGCCATGCGTATCATGCTCCCCGCCGCGCTTGCGCTGCTCGCCGCCGCTGTCCCCGCGACCGCCTTCGCCGCCACCCCGATCGCCGGACGCTACGTCACCGAGGATGGTGCGGGCGTCATCACGGTCGGCCCGTGCGGCAGTGCGACCTGCGGCAAGCTGACGACGATCCTCAAGAAGCGCCCCGGCGCCCCGGATACCGACGTCAACAACAAGGACGCGAGCCTGCGCAAACGTCCCGTTCTGGGAATGGCGATCCTGTCGGAGTTCACGGACGCGGGCAAGGACTGGCGCGGCAAGATCTACGATCCGCGCAACGGCAAGACCTACAAGTCGATCGTGGCGAAGAACGCTGACGGTACGCTGGCGGTGAAGGGCTGCATCGCCTTCTTCTGCCAGACCCAGACGTGGCGCCCGGCGAAGTAAGGAACATCTCCTCTCCTGCAGGGGGGGGGGATAGGGCGGTTGCGTGCGCCCGGCGCGCGCCGCCCCAACTGCTCCCCTCAAGGGGAGGGGCGTACGTCGCTTCACCCCTCGATCTGATTCCCGCCGTGGCTGGCCGCCAGCGCGGCGTTGGCGCGTGCGGCGATCAGCGAGCTTTCCTGACCGCCGGCCGCGCCGGTCGCAATGCCCGCGGAGGCGGTGACGGTGCCGATCGGCTCGCCCGAGCCGCGCAGCCGCAGCCGTCGCGCCGCGAAGGACGACAGCGCCTGATCGGTCAGCAGCCGCGCGGCGGCGATCGGCAAGCCACGCGTGATGAAGACGAATTCATTGCCGCTCCAGCGGATCAGTTCCTCGTCGGCAAAGGTCTGCTGCAAGGTCGCGGCAAAGGCGTTGAGGACATTGTCGCCCACGGCGCGGCCGTAACGGTCGTTGATCGCGTCCAGCGCGTCGACACTGAACGCCAGCACCAGATGCGCGTCGCCCCCCGCACCGGCGCGCGCCATCACGTCGCGGGCGCCGGCACGATTCAGCGCCTGGGTCAGATCGTCGCGATCGCTGTCCTCCGGCGGCGGCACGGGCACGATATTGTCGCGTAACCGAAGCACTTCGCTGCGCAAGGCGGCGAGTTCGCGCTCGGCGTCCGACAAGCGATCAATGATGGCGGTACCGAGCGGCAGGTCGCTTCCCTCCGCGCCGACGATCGCGCCCATGTCGCGGCCCAGCGCCTCGGTCAGGTCATGCGCATCGCTGGTCAGCGTGCCGAGTTCCTGCGCCTGGCGCATCACGGTGCGCTCACGGCGATCGAGCGTCTGCTCGCGCGGCGGGGAGAGATAGGTTTCGACCAGCGACTGGACGCTGGCCGCGGTCAGCCGCAGCCCGCCGTCGGTCTGCGCCGCGACCGCCTCTGCAAGTTTCGATCCCGGCGCCCCGATCACGGCCAGCGCGAATTCGTAGTGCGACGGTGACGGATCGAGCTGATGAAGTTCGAGGAAGTTGAGCGCGCCGCGCGCGCGGTCGAACGGTGTTCTCATCGCCCCTTCTTCCGCTGCCGGTGCGTCGCCCCTCTATTCGGCAGCATCGTTAAATACGCGTGAACGGCTCGACATTATACCGGTGCGGCGTCCGCGCCCGCGCCATAATGGTGCCAGGTGAAGATCGCCGCCGCGCCGCGATACGGCCGCCACGGCTCGGCCAGCTCGCGGGTCAGCTTCTCGCTCGGGCGTTCGGGGTGGCCGAGGATGCGCCCCGTTTCAATCTGCACCGCCAGGTCGCCCGCCGGCCAGATGTCGGGGCGGCCCTCGGCGAACAGCAGATACACCTCCGCCGACCAGCGTCCGATGCCCTTGACGCGAATGAGGTGCGCGATCGCTTCCTCGTCATCGGCGGGCAGGTTGCCGAGATCGAGCCGTCCGCTCAGCACCTCGTCGGCAAGGCTGCGCGCGTAACCGGCCTTCTGGCGCGAGAAGCCGCAGGCGCGGAGCATGTCGTCGTCGAGCTTCGCGAGCACCGCCGGGTCGGTCGGGTCGCCCAGCGCCTCCAGCTTTCGCCACACCGCATCGGCGGCCTTCACGCTCACCTGCTGGCCGAGGATCGTCCGCAACAAGGTGGCATAGCCGCGCGCGCGGATGCGCGGGGCAGGATAGCCGACCCGCGCCAGCGCCGCGGCGAAGGCGGGTTCGCGGGCGGCGAGCGCGTCGAGCCCGGCGTTGAGGTCGGCGGCGCTCAGCCCCATTGCGCAGGCCCGGGCTTGCCGCCATGGGCGGGGCGTTCATCGGTGGAGTTCATATGGCCAAGCTTATCGTCGAGACCCGCAACGGGGAAGAACGCGAACTCGAAGGACAGGCGGGTTTTTCGGTGATGGAAGTGATCCGCGACGGCGGCATCGACGAGGTGCTGGCGCTGTGCGGCGGCTGTTGCAGCTGCGCGACCTGCCACGTCCATGTCGACCCCGCCTTCGCCGACCGGCTGCCGCCGATGAGCGAGGACGAGAACGACCTGCTCGACGCGGCCTCGGATCGCGACGCCACCTCGCGGCTGTCGTGCCAGATCGAGTTCGGCCCGGCGCTCGACGGCCTGCACGTGCGCATCGCCGCAGAGGATTGAGCCCGATCCGTCATCCCCGCCGGGGCGGGGATGACGGACGAACGTCAGCGCACCGTCACCGCATAAAGCGCGATCGCCGCGGCGTTCGAGACGTTCAGGCTCTCGACCTTGCCCGAGATCGGCAGCTTCGCCAGCTCGTCGCAATGCGTCTCGGTGTTCTGGCGCATCCCTTCGCCCTCCGCGCCCAGGACGATCGCGATGCGGCGGCTGGGGCCGATGTCGGCGAGCGATTGCGGCAAGGTCTGCGTCGCATGGCCGGTCAGCCCGATCCGCCAGCTTCCCGCCTCGGCCATTTCCTCCAGCGCGCGCGCCAGATTGACGACGCGTACCCACGGCACCGTCTCCAGCGCCCCGCTCGCCGCGCGCGCCAGTGCGCCCGACTCCGGCGGCGCGTGGCGATCCTGCGTAATGATGCCGAGCGCGTCGAACGCCGCCGCCGAGCGCAGGATCGCGCCGACATTGTGCGGATCGGTCACCTGATCGAGCACCACCAGCGGGCGCGGACGCTCGGGATCGTCGGTGCCCCCCTGTTCGAGCAGATCGCCGAGCCACACGTCCTCGAGCGGATCGACCTCCGCCACCAGCCCCTGATGCGGCGCGTCGGACGGGACCAGCCGGCCGAGATCGGCGACATCGGCGAAGACCACCGGCAGCACCGGCGGCAGGTTCAGCGACGACAGCGCCTCGCGCGTGCCCCAGATCTTGCGCACTGTCCGTTCGGGGTTGGCGAGCGCGGCGGTGACGGCGTGGCGACCCCACAGCCGGGGACGGTTGCCCTGCGTCTGGCTCGGGCGATGGCCGCGGCGCGCCATCAGCGGTGGCCCGTGCGGAGCAGGACGGCGATCGGAGAAAGGCGCATGACGGGTCGTATCCGTGATTGTCGGTAAAGCGATGAATGGCCGCGGACGCTATGCGCCGCGCGGGGCGGGCGCAACCGTCCAGCAAATTGTTGCGGCATCGCGACACAGGCGTTGACAGGCCGTCGATGCGCGGGCATTGGGCCCCCTCGCTTTGACAGCGCCGCTCGTGGAAGGGTGGCCGAGTGGTTAAAGGCAGCAGACTGTAAATCTGCCCACGCAAGTGTACGCTGGTTCGAATCCAGCCCCTTCCACCATCCGCAGTCGCATCGGCTGCGCCCGCCCCGGCCGCGATCGCGATGATCCGTTACCTCCCCCGGCGAAGTCCGGTTCGGCGCGTTTATGCGGCGATGGTCCCGCAGTGGCCTGATTTTTTCGTCGTCCACACCGGTCCTTAATAACATGTGCTGCAAAGCAGTGCCGCTCAGGGGGGTGCGGATCACGGTGCTGGTAACGATCAAGACGGAGGATGCGCGACTCGGCATGTACGTCCACGCCGTCGCCGGCGGGTGGATGACCAGCCCGTTCTGGCGCCGGCACTTCGTGCTTGAGAAACCTGCCGACCTGCAAAAGCTGCGCGAGGGCGGCATCGCGGAGATCGTGATCGATCTGTCGAAGGGCGCTGGTCCTGCCGCCGCTCCGCTGCAGCCGGCCGCCGCACCGGCCACCGCCGGTGAGGATCGGGACGTCACCAGCCCAGTCGCGGAGCCGTCCGCGCCCGTGCGCCGCCGTCGTGCCGCGCTCACGCCGGAAGAGCGCGCGCAGGCGGTGGTCGACGCGTCGAAGGTCATCGTGCAGTCGATGTTCGACGAGGTGCGGCTGGGGCGGGCGATCGACGTTCAGGCGCTGACGCCGGTGACGGAGCAGATCGTCGCGTCGGTGACGCGCGACGCCGCCGCGATGCTGAATGTCACGCGGCTGAAGACGAAGGACGAATATACCTATGTCCATTCGATCGCCGTCGCCGCGCTGCTGATCCATTTCGCCCGCACGCTCAACCTGCCCGAGGACGAGGTGAGCGCATTGGGGCTCGCCGGGCTGCTCCACGATATCGGGAAGATGGCGGTGCCCAAGGCGCTGCTCGACAAGCCGGGCAAGCTGGAGCCGCCGGAGATGGCGGTGCTGCGTCATCATCCCGAAAAGGGCCACGCGCTGCTGAGCGCGGGGGGCGGGCTGCCCGCGGTCGCCCTCGACGTCTGCCTCCACCATCACGAGCGATATGACGGGCGCGGCTATCCCAAAGGATTGCGCGGCGAGCAATTGTCGCTGGCGGCGCGGATGAGTTCGATCTGCGACGTCTATGATGCGGTCACGTCACAGCGCCCCTACAAGCGCCCGTGGTCGCCCAGCGAGGCACTGTCGCGGATGCGGTCGTGGAACGGGCATTTCGACACCGAGCTGCTGGACCGCTTCATCGAAAGCATCGGCATCCACCCGGTCGGTGCGCTGGTCCGGCTCCAATCGAGCCGGCTGGCGCTCGTGATCGCGGGTGACGATGCCGAGCCTACCCAGCCGCGCGTTCGCGTCTTCTATGACATCCCGGCGCAGCGCTTCATCGCCGCGCACGATCTGACCGCGACGGTCACGGTCGATCCGATCCACCGCGGCGAATCCGGCCAGCGCTGGTTCGGCGAGCGCTGGGAGACGCTGGCGGCCGACATCCTGGCAGGGCAATTCGGCCCGCCGCAACAAGCCATGTCGAAGGGAGTCCTGTCGTGAACGCGTCGTCCTCGATCCCCGTGGCGGCGCGGCGCCGCCGTCGCGTGCTGGGCTGGTTCGGTGCCGACGAGAACGCAACGGCTCCCGCACCCGCGCTGTCGCCGGGCACCGTCGCGCAACAGCGCGCCACGATGTTCCGCCGCTTGTTCGACGACATCGGCACGATGATCTTTTCGCATGCGCTGACCCCGTCTCCCTGCGCTTACGGCGTGCTCCATGCCTATGTCTCGGGAGACGATCCGAAGACGAGCGCGGCGGTCGCGGAACAGTTGCGCGACGGGGAGGGGCTGACCGACGCCGCCATCGCGCGGATCGCGGCGCGTGATGACGAGGCGCAAGCCGGCGCGCTCCGCCGGATCGCCGACGCGCTGGAGGAGCGGATCGGCGACTGCCTCGCAGCGGTCGGCGAATCGCGGGGCACCGCGGAGACGTTCGGCAACGCGCTGCATATCGAGGCGGGTAGGCTGAGCAGCGATCCCAAGGGAACCATCGCGCGCATCATCGGACTGACCGAGGCGGCCGTCGAGGCGGCGCGGCTGGTCGAGGGGCAATTGCAACGCGCCCGAGAGGAAGCCGATGCGCTGCGCAACGATCTGCATCGCGCCCGTCAGGCGGCCGAGCACGATCACCTCACCGGGCTTCCCAATCGCCGCAACTTCGAGCAGCGGCTGCGCGAGGCCAGCGCCGCCGCGGGCGAGGGCAGCGCCATTGTCGCGCTGATCGACATCGACGACTTCAAGCAGGTCAACGATCGCTTCGGACACCCGGCGGGCGATCGCGTGCTGAAGTTCGTCGCCGCCTTCATGCGCGCCGGCCTGCCGCGCGACGTCGTGCTCGCGCGCTACGGGGGCGAGGAATTCGCGTTGCTGTTCATCGGCGTGGCGCTCCAGGAGGCGGTCGCGGCGCTCGACAAGGTACGCGAACGCCTGTCGCAGCGTTCGCTGGTGCATCAGGACAGCGGCGAGTCGATTGGGCACATCACCTTCTCGGCGGGGGTGGCCAAGGTCGGCGGCGAGGATGCCCTGACCGCCGCCGACCTTGCACTTTACGCGGCCAAGAACCGCGGCAAGAATCAGGTGGCGCGCGCCGATGCGTGAGTGCCCGAACCCCGCCAGCCCCAGGGCCGCCGCACCACCGATCGTTTGAGGCTCCGGCCCTCGCAGGAGCATGGCTTCAGGAAGGCCCGCTCAGGCACCTTCGCCACGGTCCCGATCCGTGCCGTTTCGACGCACGTACCAGTGTTCGGCTGGACACGCCGACGACGCTCTTGCGCGCTCCCGGCCCCGATCCGTCTAGCGCGCGCCGTCAGCAACCCGCGCCCAGGCAGCGATCTCCGCGTCATAATGCCGCAGCACGCGCAGGTCGCCCGCGCGTGCCTGCGCGAGGTCGACTTCCACCACGCCATCCCACTCCCACGTCGCATTGCCATGCAGCGTCACCATCGCCGCCTCGGTCGCGCGTGCGCGCACCAGTCCGCCACGGTTGAGCACCGTCACGTCATGATCGTAGGCGATACGCCCGGTCAGGCAGGCGGCGAAGGTGGACGCCGCCATCGCGCTGCCGCAGCTGTCGGTCAGCCCGACGCCGCGCTCGAACGTGCGCACGAACAGCGTATCGGCATCGCGCACCTCGACGAACGAGACATTGGCGCGGTTGGGCAGCCAAACGGGCGCGGCTTCGCAGATCTGCCCGATCACGACGAGTTCCGCCTCGTCGATCCTCTCCACGAACGCCACCAGATGCGGATTCGGCATCGCCACCGCCGTGAAGCGGCGATCGCCCGGAAGCATGGCGAGCGGCGTGTCGACCAGCCGCTCGCCCGCGCCCGTGAGCGGCCAGTGCGCGAGGTCGAGCAGCGCGGGCCCGGCGGTTTCCTCAACCGTATAGACCGCGGTGGCGAGCGGTGCGGCGTGCGCGACGGCGGCGTGGCTGGTCTTCAGGCGCGCGGTGGCGTGGTCGATACCGAGCGACGCGAACCCGGCACGCGCGACGCAGCGCAGGCCGTTGAGACACGTTTCCGCCTCCGACCCGTCACTGTTGAACATCCGCATCCCGAACGCCGCCTGCGCGTCGCCACCGGTCAGTACCAGCAGCCCGTCGCCGCCCACCGGCCCGCTGCGATCGGCCAGCGCGCGCGCCAGTTGCGCCCATTCCGGCTCCGACAGCGTCAGCGTGCGCCCGTCGACCAGTGGAAAGTCGTTGCCCGAGCCGTGGCATTTGGTGAAGCGGATTTCCATCGACCCTATCTGCTGATGCGGCGTGTGCGGGGCAAGTGGGTCAGCGCAGGCGATAGTGGTCGGCGAGCCGATCGAGCGCGAGTGTCAGCACCAGTCGCCCGCTGCGCGTCGGCCATCCGAGCGCGCGCTCGCTGTCGGGCAGCGTCTCGCCCGCGCAGACGACGCGCCACAGCACGTCGGACAGTCCGGGGCCGACCGCGCCGATCGCCGCGTCGAAGCGCCGCTTGGCGGCGAGTTGCGCCGCGGCCGGCTCGCCGGGCTCGCCGCCGCCATCGACGCGCGCGTCCCACCTCATCGTCACCGCCGGGCCAAGCGCGGCGCGTTCATAATCCGCTTGCAGCCGTTCGCCCGCTTCGTTCTGTCGCGCTGTCACCAGCTGTCGTGCGGCGAGCCAGGCCAGCGGCGATTCGCGGCGGTTGACGGTGACGCGTCGGCCGCCCCCGGTTCCACGTCGGCCCTGCGCGTCGATCGTCTGTTCCACCAGTTCCTGCATCATCTGCTCCGTGCCTGTCGAGGCGATCGGGCTGGCAGATGTTGGAGGATGTAGGACAGCCGCTTCAGACGCGCCGCGCGCCGGCCTCGCGGACGGCGGAGAGGGTCGGCCAACCGTTCACCGCCATCAACAGATCGGCTTCGGCGAGCACGCATTTGAGCACATGCGCGCACCCGGCCGCGCCACCCAGCGCTAATCCGTAGCAATAGGGGCGCCCGAGCCCGACCAAATCGGCACCGAGCGCAACCGCCTTGATCACGTCGGTTCCCGAGCGCACCCCGCTGTCGAACAGCACCGGCACCCGTCCTCCCACCGCCTCGGCAACCGCCGGCAACAGGTCGATTGCGGCGATCCCGCCGTTCGCCTGCCGCCCGCCATGGTTGGAGACATAGATGCCGTCCGCGCCGCCGTCGATCGCACGGCGCGCGTCGTCGGGATGGCAGATGCCCTTGAGAACGATCGGCAATCTCGTAAGCGAGCGCAGCCACGCCAGGTCGTCCCACGTCAGCACGCGCCCGAACGTCGCTGCCCAGGTCGCGATCGCGGCGTGCGGATCGTCCTCGGGCGGGCGGGGGAGCAGCGCGCGGAACACCGGATCGCTGAAGTAATTGGCGAGTACATGCCCGCGTAATTGCGGGAAATTCCCGGTGTTTAGGTCGCGAGGTCGCCATCCTGTCACCCAGGTGTCGAGCGTCACGACCAGCGCGGTATAGCCCGCCGCCTCGGCCCGCGCGACGATGCTGGCGGCAACATCGGTGTTGCGCGAGGTATAGAGTTGAAAAAGCGCCGGTATCTCCCCGCACGCCCCGCGCACGACCTCCAGCGGATCGTTGGCGAGCGTCGAGGCGCAGAACGGCACGCCGGTTTCCGCGGATGCCCGCGCCGCCGCCAAATCGCCGTGTCCGTCATCGGTGCAGATGCCGTTGACGCCGATCGGCGCCATGAACAGTGGCGAGGGCAGCGCACGCCCGAACAATGTCGTGGACAAATCGCGGGTTGCGGTATCCACCATCATTCGCGGCACCATGCCCCAATGCGCGAAGGCAGACGCGTTGACCTCTTGCGTCCGCTCGTCACCGCAACCGCCCTGCACGTAGTCGCGCACCGACGGCGACCAATGCGCCTCGGCGCGCGCGCACAACCCGGCGTGATCGACCGGCCATTCGGGAACGATCCCCGACACGCCCGCGAAATAGATCGCGTTCTGATAATCGCCGTATTGCGGCATGATCCTCTCCGTATGGAGGTGGAGAGTGCCGGGCAGAGGCGGCCTTGTCGATGGCGCTGCGACGGATGGAGCGTTGGAAAGGCGGGGGATTTTTGACCCGGGCCTAGGTAAGTCAGGGGTGAGGCCACCGTCGATACGGCCACCCCGCACCCAGACCCCGCTGCGTCCACATCAAACACGAAAAAGCCGGCGCACTCTCGCGAGTACGCCGGCTTTTTCCTGACGACCTCGGCCGTCGCGTCGGGCTTACGCCCCCGCGACTTCCGCGGTGTCGACCTTGATCCCCGGGCCCATCGTCGAGCTGACGGCGACCTTGCGGACGTACTTGCCCTTCGCGCCCGACGGCTTGGCCTTCACCACCGCGTCGACCAGCGCGTCGAAGTTGCGACGCAGGTCTTCCTGCGCGAACGACGCCTTGCCGATGCCCGAGTGGATGATGCCGGCCTTCTCGACGCGATACTCGACCTGGCCGCCCTTGGCCGCCTTGACGGCTTCCGCGACGTTCATGGTCACCGTGCCCAGCTTCGGATTCGGCATCAGGCCCTTGGGGCCCAGCACCTTGCCGAGGCGACCGACGACGCCCATCATGTCCGGGGTCGCGATGCAGCGATCGAAGTCGATCGTGCCGCCCTGGATGGTCTCCATCAGGTCCTCGGCACCGACGACGTCGGCCCCTGCGGCGCGCGCCTCGTCAGCCTTCGCGCCGCGCGCGAACACGCCGACGCGCACGGTCTTGCCGGTGCCGGCCGGCAACGTGACGACGCCACGGACCATCTGGTCGGCGTGACGCGGATCGACACCCAGGTTCAGCGCGACTTCGATCGTCTCGTCGAACTTCGAGGTTGCCCCCGACTTCGCCAGCGCGATCGCCTCGTCGACGCCGTGCAGCTTCTCACGATCGATCGTGACGGCCTTCTGCTTCTTGGTCAGCTTCGCCATGATCTCAGCCCTCCACCACTTCGAGGCCCATCGCGCGGGCCGAGCCTTCGATGATCTTGGTCGCTGCCTCGATGTCGTTGGCGTTCAGATCCTTCATCTTCGCCTGCGCGACCTCGACCAGCTGCGACCGCTTGATCTTGCCCGCCGACACCTTGCCCGGCTCCTTCGAGCCCGACTTCAGGTTCGCCGCCTTCTTGATGAGGAAGGTCGCCGGCGGCGTCTTCGTCACGAACGAGAAGGAGCGGTCGGCATAGACGGTGATGACGGTGGGAAGGGGCGAACCCTTTTCCATCTCCGCGGTCTGTGCGTTGAACGCCTTGCAGAATTCCATGATGTTCACGCCGCGCTGACCCAGCGCCGGACCGATCGGCGGCGAGGGGTTGGCGGAACCGGCCGGGACCTGCAGCTTGATATAGCCTGTGATCTTCTTTGCCATGCGTCTCACTCTGTTACGGGGCACGACGTCGCCATTGCGCCCGGTTCAAGTCTAGCGGTTCGTCCGGGCGACGCCTTCGCGACACCCTCCCGCACGTTCCAGGTCAATGATGACAGGGAAGCGTGCGCCGTTAGCGGATCGTCCTGAAAAGTGCAACCGCTGCGTTGCCAGGCCTGTGGCGCGGACGACACAATGAGCTAACATTGGTTAACCGGCTTCGGCTTTTTGCTGCCGCAAGCGTGCTGGTTGTCGTAGCCACCAACAATGGGTGGGGCAATTCCGCGTACTGGGGCATCTTTGGGCGGGGCGCCGTTGTCGCTGAGCCGCACGCCGCCGCTCGCGCTCGCCGATCATATTGCCCGCTTTTTCGTCACGATCATCGAGCGCCCAGCCGAGGCGCTGCTCGACGATTTCCTCCTGCACGAAAACGCTTATGTCCGGGTGCCGGTGATCGGCGCGTGGGAGACTCTGATCGACGATCGCTGGGTCGCCTATGAAGGGCCGATGCTGTTCGGCGCGCAGGAACGACGCTTCCCGGTGCGGTGCCGCGGCCCGATCATCGCCGCCGGCTTCATGTTTCGCCCCGGCGCGTGGTTTTCGTTCTGCGACGAGAGTGCGGATCGGATGGCTGATCGTCTCATGCCTATCGGGGGCGACTGGGGGGCTGCGCTCCGCTGGGCGACTGAAGACGTTTATGATCACGATCAGACGTTTACGCGGATGGAACAGGTGGTGCTCGAACGGGTGATCGTCCGCGCGACTCCGACGGATCCGGTCAGCGCCGCGTTCGAGCGCATCGCCCGGATCGATCCCGTTCGTCCGGTTGCGGAGATCGCGGCGGAGTTCGGGATGTCGGGACGTCGGCTGGATCGCACGGTGCGTGCGCATTTCGGCCATTTGCCGAAGACGGTGCTGCGGCGAAGCCGCTTCCTCGACATGGCGGCGGTGATGCGCGGGCTGGCGGTGCCGACCGCCGATGAGCTGGCCGAACTCCGCTTCTACGACGCGTCCCACCTCAACCGCGAGTTTCGCCAGTTCGTGGGCATGACCCCGGCGCAGTTTCGACGCTCGCAGACGATGCTCTTCACGCCCGGACTGGAGGTGCGCCAGCAGCGCAAGCGCGTCGACCTCGCCCCGCATGTGGTGGAAGCGCCGTGGCGCGACGAGGCACCAACAGGGGCGGGAGAAACCGGCCCTGCGCACACCGAAGGCTAGCGGCGACGACACACAATGAGCCGGCCCGTTAGCGTTGCACAAAAGCGCCCCGGATCAAGTCCGGGACAACGCCGAATTACTTGCTGCGCTCGACCTGTTCGAAGTCGAGTTCGACCGGCGTCGCGCGACCGAAGATGCTGACCGACACCTTGACCTTCGACTTGTCGAAGTCGAGTTCCTCGACGGTGCCGTTGAAGCTGGCGAACGGGCCTTCCAGCACCTTCACCGCGTCGCCGATCTCGTAATCGACCTTGACCTTGGTCTTCGGAGCGGCGGCCGCCTCTTCCTTCGAGTTGAGCATCCGCGCCGCCTCGGCGTCCGAGATCGGCTGCGGCTTGCCCGACGAACCGAGGAAGCCGGTGACCTTGGGCGTGTTCTTGACGAGGTGATAGACGTCGTCGTTCATCGCCAGCTTGGCGAGGACATAGCCCGGCATGAACTTGCGCTCGACCGCGATCTTCTTGCCACGGCGCGCCTCGGTGACCGTCTCGGTCGGCACCTCGATCTGCTCGACCAGCTGTTCGAGGCCCATGCGCGTGGCCTCCGACATGATCGAATCGCGGACCTTGCCCTCGAAGCCCGAGTAGGCGTGGATGATGTACCAGCGCGCCATCTTTTGGAATTCCGTCCTTACTGCGCCAGGCTCAGCAACGCCTTTACGACGGCGTTGAAGATCGAATCGACCGAGAGGAAGAACAGCGCGAGCACCGTCGTCATGACGACGACCATCACGCCGGTCATCACCGTCTCGCGCCCGGTCGGCCACACGACCTTGGCGGTCTCGGTCCGCACCTGACGGATGAATTCGATCGGGGTCGTCTTCGCCACGAAACTGCGCCCTCGTTGAGCCCGGCCCGGTTGAGCCTGTAAATGAAGTCCCGGCATAGGATCGCTACCGCTGCCCGGTCCGAAACCGGGAAGCGGTTGGCAAGCCGTCCGCGCTGTCGGATGTGGCAGATGACATAGGATCGTGCACGACAAAAGGCAAGCGGGGCAGGCGGGTGGTGGCGTGCCCGGCGACACACGCGAAAAAGGGCCAGGCGCGCGATGCGCCCGACCCTTTCGCAAAATCATCGCACGCCGCCGTCGAGGGCGGCCTGCGCGTCCGATCAGTTGCTGTCGGAATCGTCGTTGCTGTCGTTGACGATCGCGATCACGCCGATCGCGGCGATACCGGCGGCGATGATGACGCCGAACAGGCCGGCACCGGCCAGCTCGTTCTTCTTGGCCGACGGCGAAGCGGCGCGCGACTGCGCAACCGACAGGCTGGCGGCCGGGTTGCTGGTCGCGGCGAGCGCCGGGGTGGCGATGAGGCTGAGCGCGGCGGCGCCGGCGAGGATCGAACGCATGGTAGAACTCCCTTGAGTAGCTTTAACCCAAATCGCGCTATGGCGCTGTGCGGCACAACACGCAAGCCGCGTATTAGCTCCGGATTTACAAAAGGTTTCTGGCAGGAGTGGAGGGACTCGAACCCACGGCCCTCGGTTTTGGAGACCGATGCTCTACCAACTGAGCTACACTCCTGTGCGGGCTGCGCTGTTGAACGTATCCGCGGCGTTCGTCAAGCGATTGCTGGCACGATCTCAGGCAGCATGTGTCTGAAGGTGCCGCATCGCCAGCGCGCGCGCCTCGACCACCGGGAGCGGCCGCCCGAAATAATAACCCTGGATGCTGCGGCAACCCAGTTCCTGCACCAGACGCAGCTCGGCCTCCGTCTCGACACCCTCGGCGGTTGTGGTCATGTCGAGGCTGTCGGCCATCGCCACCACTGCGCGGATGATCGCGATCGCCTCGACGCGTCCCGCCGCTGCGGTCTGGACGAAGCTCCGGTCGATCTTGATCGACGAGAAGCGCGTCGAGCTCAGATAGCCCAGCGACGAATACCCCGTGCCGAAATCGTCGAGGCTGAGCCCGACACCCAGCGCCAAGATATCGCCCAGCACCCGCGTCGCGCCGGTGCCTTCGCGCAGGAAGACGCTCTCGGTCACTTCCAGTTCGAGCCGCCGGGCAGGCAGGCCGCTGCCGGCCAGCGCCTCGGCAACGACGGTGACGAATTGCGGATTGTGCAATTGTTCGGGCGAGACGTTGACCGCGACGTGCACCCCGTCTGGCCACGCTGCCGCCTCGGCGCAGGCGGTGCGTACCACCCATTCGCCGATCGGCGCGATCAGCCGCGCCTCCTCGGCAATCGGGATGAACTTCGATGGCGGGATCTGGCCGAAGCCGGGGTGATTCCAGCGCAGCAGCGCCTCAAACCCGCGTAACGCGCCGCTGCGCGCATCAACCACCGGTTGGTAGGCGAGCGACAGTTCTTCATTCTCCAGTGCCTGCCGCAACGCCATCTCCAGCACGCGGCGCTCTTCCGCCTGGGCATGGAGCTGCGGCTCGTAGGCGTGGAAGACCCCGCCGCCCTGATCCTTCGATCGATAGAGCGCCAGATCGGCGGAGCGGATGAGCGTTTCCGCACTGCGCCCGTCGCGCGGACTGGTGGCGACGCCAACCGAGGCGCCGATATAGAGCGTATGCTGATCGACCTCATAGGGTCGTGAAAGCGAATCAATGATCGCGCGCGCTAGTCGCTCCACCCGCAGCGGATCGGACGCGTCGCGTACCACCACCGCGAATTCGTCACCGCCGAGCCGCCCGACGATCTCGCGATCGGCCAGCAGCGTCGCCAGTCGTTCCGAGACCTTGCCGAGCAACCGGTCGCCGACCGGATGACCCAGGGTGTCGTTGACCGCCTTGAAGCGATCGAGGTCGATCATCATCAGCGCGCATCGCGCCCGCTCGCGCTCGGCATTGGCGACCGCCTCGGCCAGCGCCTCGTTGACCGACAGGCGGTTGGGCAGCCCCGTCAGCGTGTCGAACCGCGCCAGCCGGGCGATCTTCTCGGCGGAGGCACGCTCTTCGGTGACATCGGAGGCGACGCCGCGAAACCCGCCGAAATGCCCGTCGGCATCCCGGCGCGGCGAGGCGGCGATCCGCCACCAGCGCTGCTCGCCCGCTACCATCACCGGCAGGTTGAGATCGCGGATCGCCTCGCGGTTGCGCAACCTGGTCGCCAGCTCCCGCAGCGCCGGTGCGACCTGCCCACTGTCCCAGCCGTTGCCCGCCAGTACCTCGAGTAGCGGACGACCCATGAGCCGGTCGCGCTCGATCCCGCACGCGGCGGCAAAGCGCGCGCTCGGGTCGACAATGCGACGTGACGCGTCGGTTTGCCAAAGCCAGTCGGGGGAAAATTCGTCGAAGTCGCGCAGCAGCAGCCCGATCGTGCCGTCGCGCTCCGCCAGCGTCACGCTGGCCGCATGCAGCATCGCCAGCGCACGGGCGCGGTCGAACGCGCTGAGGCACAGCAGCGCGGCGAACAGCAGATCGGCAACTGCAACCGCCGCATGGCCCGTGACGAACAATGTCACCGCCGCAGCGAGCGTCGTGGTACCGATGAAGGTGATCGTCGCCAGCGGCACCGACACCATGGCCAGCGAATAGACCGCCATCAGCACCGCCAGGACGATATGCGTCGCCAGCACGGTCGTGACATGAAGGTTGGTGCCGAATGTCACGGGCACCACGCTCCATATCGCCGCCAGCGCAGCCGCCTCGACGACCGGCGCGCGCATCGCGGGAAGATCGGCGTAGCCACCGGGGCGGTCGGGACTGCGCAGCCGGCGGATCGTGACGGTGACGGCGATCACCCCGAGCGCGACCGCCCATGTGGCGAGCCATGGCACCGGCACGCACGCACTGATGATCATGACCACCAGCGCGGCTGCCGTCAGATTGGCGGCCAGCAGCAGCAGCGCGCGTTGCCGCGCCGCCAGCAACTGCGCGGCGCGGATCCGGCTCCACAGGTCAGGGTCGTCACCGTCGCTCAGCCCGAACAGCGCGGGAAGCGGTGGTTGGTGCACGAGCGGGGAGGTGGAAAAGGTGGGCACCCGACCGTCTTAGACACGGTCTGGTTGACGAAGCGTTGCCCGGCACGAAGATGCCGCGTTCCGGCAATTGGTCGCCGCCGGACCGCCACTGTTTCCAAGTGGCGGCTTTTCTGTTGTTGTTACAACGGGCAGGCCGGGTGCCGAGGCGCTGCGGCGCCACGGGCGAGAGTTGCGCTGGGAAAAGGCTTCGTGCCGGCTGCAATCACCAAGGCGTCGCGATTGCCGACCGACTTGGGCGAAAGGCCGACTCCGACCACCCCGGCAGCGCCGAGGCGGTCGGTAGCGTCAGGCAGCGAGATCGTAGGGCTTGATCTCACCGGCCAGATACAGGTTGCGCGCCTTGGCACGGCTGAGCTTGCCCGAGCTGGTGCGGGGCAATGTGCGCGGCGGGATCAGTTCGACCACGCAGTTCATGCCGGTCACCGAGCGAACACGGTCGCGGATCTCGTCACGCAGACGGACCCGTTCCGCCTCGTCGGAGCTGCGGCATTGCACCAGCACCGCCGGCGTCTCCTCACCACCGGGCGCGGTGATCGCGAAGGCCGCGATGTCACCCGCCTTGAAGCCGGGCAGTTGCTCGACGGCCCATTCGATATCCTGCGGCCAGTGATTGCGGCCGTTGATGATGATCATGTCCTTCGCGCGGCCGACGATGAAGATATAGTCGTTCGACATATATCCCATGTCGCCGGTGTCGAGCCAGCCGTCGACCAGGCACGCATCGGTCGACGCCTGATCGCGGAAATAGCCGACCATCACGCTTGGCCCGCGGCACCACACCTTGCCGATCGCCCCATCGGGAAGCGGCGTGCCGTCCTCCTCGCGAACCTGGATCTCCATGTCTCGCACCGCCTTGCCGCAGTTGACGATCGCGCGGTAGCGTTGCGGACGATCCTCGCCGTGGTGCATCCCCGACAGCTCGGTTTCCTCGACCAGTTCGACGCGGATGCCCTCGCCCGGCGGCATCAGCGACACGGCCAGCGTCGCTTCGGCCAGGCCGTAGCTGGGCAGGAACGCGGTCGCCTGGAAGCCGGCGTCGGCGAAGGCGTCGACGAACGCCTGCATCACGTCCGGACGGATCATGTCCGCGCCATTGCCCGCCACGCGCCAGCGCGACAGGTCGAAACGGTCCGATGCCTTGGTCTGCGACGAGATGCGGCGCGCGCAAATGTCATAGCCGAAGGTCGGCGAATAGCTGAGCGAGGTGCCCTTGTTCCGGCTGATGAGGTCGAGCCATGACAGCGGGCGGCGCGCGAAATCCTCGGTCTTCAGGTAATCGGTCGAAACCTGATTGGCGAGCGGGGACAGGAAGCACCCGACCAGCCCCATGTCGTGATACCACGGCAGCCAAGAGACGCAGCGGTCGGTTTCGGCGATCTGCATCCCGTGTGCATGCGCGGCGAGGTTGCTGAGCAGCGCGCGGTGGGTGACGGCCACGCCATGCGGAAAGCGCGTCGATCCGCTGGAATATTGCAGGTAGCAGACGTCATCGGTGCGTGCCTGAGGCAGTTCGGCGGGGGACGCGGGGCGCGTAGCGAACTCGGTCCAGTCGATCCCGATCACGCCCGACGCCTCGGCGGCGGCGCCGGCCAGCTGCGCCAGTTCGGCCGGGTAGATCAGCAGCTTGGGATCACAGCTCGCCAGCTGAACCCGCAGCTGGTCGATATAGGATTCGCGTCCGCCGAACGAGGTCGGCAGCGGCAGCGGCACCGGCCATGCCCCGGCCAGCACCGTGCCGAAGAACAGCGCGCCGAATTCCGCGCTCGTCTCCGCGACCAGTGCGACACGGTCGCCCGGCGCGACGCCGGCGGCGATCAAACGCAGCGCTGCGTCATGCGCATCGGCGCGCAGTTCCGCGAACGGATAGCTGCGCACCAACGTGCCGCGCGCATCGTGGAAGTTCAGCCCGCGTACGCCGGTGGCGGCATAATCAAGTGCTTCGCCCAGCGTCGCGAAGTCCGAAAAGCGACGCGGCAGCCGGTCCTCGGTAGGAGTGGCCGTCGGCGCAACCGTCGCGGGAGCGGTCATCGTGGCGGGGTCGATCGTCATCCTGTGTTCCTGTCGCACCTGTCACGCGTGCGCAATGGTTGACCGGCAAAATTGCGGATTGCCGGATGTGTTAAAATTTTGAGCATTAGAATCCACGGTCACTGTGGCACAATCAAGGCGTGGCTTTGACCTCCTCTTCCGCACGGGCGCCGCGTCGTGTGCCGCCCCCGCTCGACGCCGCCGCGCTTGATCGTCTCGCGCTGCGCTATGTCGAGCGGTTCGCGACCTCGCGCGGCAAGCTTTCGGACTATCTCGCGCGCAAGATCCGGGAGCGCGGATGGGACGGTACGCCGGTAGATCCGCGCGACGTGGCGCAGCGAATGGCCGATGCCGGCTATGTCGACGATCGCAGCTTTGCGGAGCAAAAGGGCGCGGCGCTGGCACGACGCGGCTATGGCGCGCGGCGGGTCGCCGAAACGCTGCGCGCCGCCGGGCTGGAGGAAGAGGATCGGGCGCCGGTGATCGAGGAAGCGCGCGCCGCCGCGCTCGACAGCGCCTTGCGGTTTGCGCGGCGCAAGCGGATCGGCCCGTTCGCTGTGGCGCGAGCGGACCCGCGGGAGCGCGAGCGGCATCTCGCCGCGTTGCTGCGCGCGGGGCATGATTCGGCGACCGCCCGGCGGATCGTCGCGAGCGCCCCGGGGGACATCCCGGAACTAGACTGACATATCCCATCTTGCTTTGTGTCATGGTGCGGTGCACCGATGTTAAGCGGGGATGAATAAAGGGGCGGGACGCGACGTGCACGACGGGCCTGGCACAACGACCGATGGCGCGGAGCTTCGCGGCGGGCCGACGGATGGCGCGCCCCCGCCCGTCGCGTTGACCGGCGTGCTGAAATGGTTCGATGCCACGCGCGGGTTCGGCTTCGTTGTCCCCGACGATTCGTCGATGGGCGACGTGCTGCTCCACTTCAGCGTCCTCCAGGCTTATGGCCGCCGCACACTGCCCGAAGGGACGCGCCTGCAGGGGCTTGCCGCGCAAGGCCCGCGCGGGTGGCAGGCGGTGGAGATTTCCGCGCTCGATCTCGCCGCCGCGACCGAGACGGTGCGGGACCGCGACCGGGAGCGGCTGGCGCCCGAGATCGCGCCCGACGATGCCGCCGCGCAGGCGCAATGGGAAGACGTCAGCGTCAAATGGTTCAACCGGATCAAGGGCTACGGCTTTCTGGTCGCGCTGGCGCGGCCGGGCGACATCTTCGTTCATATGGAGACGCTGCGCCGTGCCGGGATCGCCGATGTCGAGCCTGAGCAGCGGCTGCGCGCGCGAGTGGTGCAGGGGCGCAAGGGGCCGCTCGCGGTCGGGGTGGCGCTGCCCGAGTGATTCCGGGCATTGAACGGGCGGGCGCACGCGGGTAAGCGAGGCGCCACGATGGGCATCAATCTCAACCCCTTCACCTGGTGGAACGGCGCAAGCTGGGGCACCATCCTCTACGGCCTGCGCGGCAAGCGTCAGGTGGGCGAGGATTATCTCGGCAACACCTATTGGCAGGGCGGCCGCGACACCGCGGGCGAGCCGCGCCGTTGGGTGATCTATGCGGGCGCCAACGACGTCAGTCGCGTGCCGCCGGAATGGTTCAGCTGGCTCCACCGGCAGGTGGACGGCGTGCCGACCGACGTCCTGCCCGCGCCGCGGCAGTGGGAAAAGCCTGCCTTGCCCAACATGACCGGCACCGCCTTCGCCTATCGTCCGCAAGGCGCGTTGGAGAAGGGCGGCAACCGTGCCGCCGCGACCGGCGATTATGAGGCGTGGAGCCCCGACGCGTGAAGCGCCCGCTCGCGATTGGCGGGCTGGTGGTGGCGACAGCAGCGGGAGTGACCTGGGCGGGGCTGAGCCTGCGTCCGGGTGCCCCCGCGCCGTCGCGCGACACGCCGATCGTGAGCAAGGCGCTGCCCGAAACGCTCCCCGAGGCTGCGTCGATGCCGGCTACCGACGAGGTGCGCGACGATGGGCAGGACACACCGGTCGACGCGGGCACCACGCCGATGGCGCAGCGCGTCGCGGTGCTGGGGTTGCTCAACAAACGCAACGGCGTCAGCCGCGAACTGACGCTCCGTCCCGGACAGGCCGGGCGCATCGGCGACGTGATCGTGCGGCTGCGCGCTTGTGAGAAGACCGCGCCGTGGGAGCCGGAGCAGCTGACCGGCGCCTTCGTCCAGCTCGACGCGCGCGGTGTCGATGGCCACTGGCGGCGGGCGTTTTCGGGATGGCTCTACAAGGAGCGCCCGGCGCTCAATGTCGTCCTGCACCCGGTTTACGACGTGTGGCCAAGAAGCTGCACCACCACCTTCCCGGGCACCGCACCGTCCGCCCCGGCCGCCGTATCGAGCGCCAAGAAGTCGCCCGCGCCGGCGTCCACTGCTGGCGACGGCGCGGACGATGCCGCCGACGAGCCGGTCGAGGAAAGCGCCGCGCCCAGCAACTCCATGTAATCGACACGATCGATTTCCCGTGCGCCGAGGGAGGCGAGGTGCGCGGTCATGAATTGGCAGTCGAGCAGCGAGAAGCCGCCCGCGCGCAGCCGGGCGACCAACGCGGCGATCGCGACCTTCGAGGCATTGGGCGCGCGGCTCACCATGCTTTCCCCGAAGAAAGCGCGCCCCAGCGCCAGCCCATATAGCCCCCCGACCAGTCGCTCGCCGTCCCAGCATTCCACCGAATGCGCGTGGCCGAGCGCATGGAGGCGCACGAACGCCTCCTCGATCATCGTGTTGATCCATGTGTCCGGTCGATCATCGGCGGATTCGGCGCAGAGCGCGATGATCTGCGCGAACGCCCGATCGACGGTGACGCGGAAGCGATCACCCGCGATCACGCGGCGCAGGGAGCGCGACAGGTGGAAGCCATCGAGCGGCAGGATCGCGCGGCGGCGCGGCTCCACCCAGTAGATGCTGTTCGCGTCGCGGCTGTCCGCCATCGGGAACACGCCGACCGAATAGGCGCCCAGCAGCAGCCCCGGATCGAGCATTCCCGGGCCGCTCAAGTCCGGCGCTGCTCGATCGTCCGCCACAGATGCGCGAACGCGGTCGCGGCGGCGCTGCGTGGTGCGGCCACGCCGGTCGGCAGCCGCTGCGCCGTGGCATTCTCGACCGCGCTTGCCATGGGGATGACGGGCCAATCGGGATTGCGGGCGATCGCCTCGGCGTGAAGCGCACGGCGGCGGTCGACCATGACATGCACCGGCAACATGGGCACCTGCCCGCCGAACTCGCGGTCGAGCGTCGCAAACGCCTGTTGCGAAAAGGCGGAGGGAACAACGGGCACCACCAACAGGTCGGCGGCGCGCACCACTTGATCGGCGGTTTCGGTCAGCCCCGGCGGACAATCGAGCACCACCGTGTCGTGATCGCCGAGTTCCGCGACCAGCTTGCGCAGTCGACGCTTCTTGTCGAGTTCGCGCAACTGGTGATTGAGATCGCGCAGCGAGGCGTCGGCGGGAAGCAGATCGAGCCGCTCGAACGCGGTTTTCGAAACCAGCTTGGTGGGGGACACGCCCTTGGCGAACAACGCGCCGGCACGGTCGTGCGCTCGCCCGTCACCAAGCGCCCAGGTCGCCGAACCCTGCGGATCGAGGTCCCACAGCAAGGTACGGCGCGAGGACAGCGTCGCCGCGCACCAGGCGAGATTGATCGCCAGCGTCGTTTTGCCGACGCCACCCTTAACGCTGTAGATCGCCACCGTCGTCATGCGCGTGACGCTACGGTCGAGCCGAGCGGAGGGCAAGGAAGATGATGTGGGTTGGAAAGCGGCCGCAACCATCGTGGGTCAGGCGGGCCAAGGGTCATGGCGATCGCCACGGCCATTACGCCGATTTGACGAGAGGTCGGGCGCCAGGCCGCAGGGGCGAAAACGAGCGGACGTTCGCGCCGAAACCGGGATGGTAAAAGGGCAGGCCGGATTCAGCCTGCCCGATCAGGAAATTACGAGTGGCAGACCAGCTCGGGCTTGCCCGGACGGGTCAGCTTCACTTCGCTGGTGTTGCCGGTCATCTTCCAGCCGCCCTCGGCGGTCAGCGGATCGCCTGCCTTTTCGGCCTTCAGCGTGGTCGGAGCGCCGCCCTTTTCGGTGCGGACCACCACCTGCTTGTCGCCATCGAAGAAGGTGACATAGGCCAGGCTCTGATCCTTGCAGCGCATGGTCTTGTCGGCCTTGATCGCGGGCGGCAGCTCGATCGGCGCCGCATTGGCGAGCGTCGAGGCCATCGGATCGGGATTGCTGTCCAGCACCTGTGGCGAGGACGGCTCGGAGTTGCAGGCCGACAGCGCCAGCAGGGCGCCGGCCAGCGAGAGGGGGAAGAGCTTCTGCATAATATGCGCCGCTTCGCCGATGCGGATTACTCCGTCAAGTCACGGTTTGTTGCGGTGCATCACCTGTGGGTCATTCGTGGAACTCGTCCATGTCAGGAATCCGCCCGAACGCGATCTTCGTTCCGACCCGGTCGAGCCGGCCGCCATGTGTCGCGCCGACCGATACGGCATGTCGTCCGAAGCGCTCGTTGATCCGGTCCATCGCGCGGCTGAGCGCCAGCCCGCGCGTCTCCCGCGCCAGCGGATCGTCGGCGGGCAGGTGCGCGAACAGTGAATGCTGCTCGGCGGTGACGGGCTCGATCTCGGCCAGCGTCACCCCGATCATCCGGCATCCGCTGCGATGCACGGCCTCCTGCGCGCGCAGGCGCGGCAGCAGCGTGTCCAGCGCCGTCAGCACCGCGAAACTGTCCTGCGTCGCGGGCAGCTTGGCGGAGGTGCGCCACACGCTCTTGTCGTCCTCGAACCGCGCATGGAGCACCAGCAGTCGTGCGCGATACGCCTTGCGGCGCAATCGGCTCGCCGCTTTCAGCGCCAGCCGCCGCGCGGTCAGCCGCACCGCGCCATAACCGCGTTTGCCCGGAGACAGGACGTGGCTGTGCCCGATCGTGCGACTCTGCGTCGCCTTTTCCGCAAGATCGACGCCGTGGAGCAGATACCAGAGCCGGTCGCCGTTGGTGCCGCCCCAGGCGTGGCCGGCATCGCGCGGGCGGCGTGCGAGCAATTGCTCGATGTCGTTGACGCCGTCGCGTGCCAGCCGCCGCTCCATCTTCGCGCCGATTCCGCTGATGTCGCGCAGCGACAGGCGATAAAGCGCGTGCGGCAGGTCGGCGGCTTCGAACACCACCAGCCCGTCGGGCTTCTGCAGATCGGAGGCGAGCTTGGCGAGCAACCGGTTGGGCGCGATCCCGACCGACGAGGTCAGGCACATGCCGACCTTTTCGCGGATGCCGCGCTTGATCCGCACCGCCAGCGCCTCGGCATGCGCGCGATCGTTTTCGTTATCGAGCAGGCGGCATGCGACTTCGTCGATCGAACAGACTTTCGTCACCGGAATATGCCGCTCGATCTCGGCGACGATCGCATGGTGGAATTCGACGTAGCGCTCGTGCCGCGCCGGCGTGACGACCAGTTCGCGGCAACGTTGCTTCGCCTCCCACACCGGCGTTCCGGTGGTGATGCCAAAGCGTTTTGCCTCGATCGAGGCGGCGATCGCCACCGTCGTGTCGGTCCCGACCGGCGCGACGATCACCGGCCGCCCGCGCAGGCTGGGCTGCACCTGCTGCTCGACGCTCGCGAAATAGCTGTTCAGGTCGAGGAACAGCCAGCGCAGCGGGCGGGGCGGCAGGTTGGACATGGGCGGCTTGGCGACGACTCGGGCGTGAAAACAGAACAGGAACATGGCAGCTTTGCCGCCGCTTGGCGAGCGCGATGAAGGCGGGAGTGGGCGGCGGATAGTTTCAATCGCTTGCGCATTGATCGCCCGGCCCGCATTGACGCGGCCATGCACACGACCACCGATACGCTGGCCCTGATCGGCAACACGCCGCTGGTTCGACTCAAGGGGCCAAGCGAAGCCACCGGCTGCGACATCTTCGGCAAGTGCGAGTTCGCCAATCCGGGCGCGAGCGTGAAGGATCGCGCCGCGCTGTTCATCGTCAATGATGCGGAGGAGCGTGGCGTGCTCGCGCCGGGCGGGACGATCGTCGAGGGCACGGCGGGCAACACCGGGATCGGGCTGGCGCTGGTCGCCAATGCCAAGGGCTATCGCACGATCATCGTGATGCCCGACACCCAGTCGAAGGAGAAGATGGACACGCTGCGCGCGCTCGGCGCGGAGCTGGTGACGGTGCCCGCCGCGCCTTATTCCTCGTCGGCGCATTTCGTTCACACCTCGCGGCGGATCGCGGAGGAGACGCCCGGCGCGATCTGGGCCAATCAATTCGACAACATCGCCAATCGCCGCGCGCATATCGTCGGCACTGCCGAGGAGATCTGGACGCAGATGGACGGGCGGATCGATGGCTTTACCTGCGCGGTCGGGACCGGCGGCACCTTTGCGGGAGTCGGGCTGGGGCTGAAGGCGCATGACCCGGATGTGTGCATCGCACTCAGCGATCCGCATGGCGCGGCGCTCTACGAATATTATGCGTGCGGTGAGCTGCGCGCCGAGGGCTCGTCGGTCGCCGAGGGGATCGGGCAGGGGCGAATCACCGCCAATCTGGACGGCGCGCCGGTCGACGCGCAGTTTCGTATCCCCGACCAGGAGGGGCTCGACTGGACCGACCGGCTGTTGCGCGAGGAAGGCCTTTGCCTCGGCCTGTCCTCGGGGATCAATGTCGCCGGCGCGGTGCGGCTCGCGCGGCAGCTTGGACCGGGCAAGCGGATTGCGACGATCCTGTGCGATACCGGATTTCGCTATCTTTCCACCCTGTACGATCCGGCGTGGCTGGCGTCGAAGGGGCTGGTCCGCGCGACGCGTTAACGAATTGATCGACAGTCGCGCGACGATCGATTACAAATGCGCGACAGATGAAGTCTCCTCCGAAAGATAAAGCCGCCGTCGAACGGCAGCAGGCGGAACAGACCCGGCAGCGCGTGCGCGTCGGAATGATCGGTCTTGCGGCGGTGGTGCTGTTGATCGGTCTGGCCAGCGCGATCTTTTCTTCGGTAAACCAGCAGCAGCCGGTCAGCGCGACCGGCGCGGCGCAGCCGGACCTTGTCGCCAACATGAGCGCGCCGTCTTCTGCCCCCGGTGCGGCCGCCACCAATGAGCCGCTTGCCGAAATGGGTGTGACCCCTGGCGCGGCGCCGACTCCCTCCGCCGCCGAATCACCCGCGGCGGCCGCGTCGGATACCTCCACCAACGGCATGCTGTGACGGTTTTCCCGCGGCGATTGTCCGCGGGGGATTGGTCGTCTGCGTGCGCCGCGCCGATTCGAACGCGGCTGGCGGCTTCGTTGAAGCACCGGGCGCGTGGCGGTGCGATCTGTCCATCGCGCGCGATCGGGGTCGGGGAAATCCGGGGATTGGCCGCACAAGCGCGGAAAAACGCAGGGTTCAGGCGGCCGATCGGCGACATGGTTGCGAGCCATTTGCATCGTCGTGCGCTTGCAGGCCGAAGGATTCCCGCGCGATTTCGTTGCGGTGGCAGCTGATCCCCGGATTTCCCCGAATGTCCCTTCTCATCCCCGAGCAACCCTGATACGTACTTGTGACGACATTGGGGGCAGAACCACTGTTGTTTGCTGACGGCAACGTCGGCGCATGGCGAGGGCTGTGCGCCGGGCAGGATGGTTGTGCGCCCCGGGTGCGAGGTGGGCGTGGTCGACAGGGTGGATTATCAGGGAAAGGGGCTCGGTCTTGTCGATGACAAGGGCCGGGTCGCGATTCCCAACACCCTGCGCGCGACGCTGGCCAAGAATGCCCCGCGCGAGGACGGCAAGGACGGCGGCACCGTCATCATCGCGCCGCATCCCGAACATCGCTGCCTGATCGCCTATGATCCCGGCTTCGTGCCGTTCTGGAAGGCCAAGCTGGAGGCGCTCGACGCCGCGCAGTTCGCGACGAGCGGGCGCACCGATTACAACATCCTCGACCGCGCCGGCGGCGCCGAGCCGCTGCCGTTCGACGGCTCGGGGCGCTTCATCATGCCGACGTTCGAGCGCCGCTATGCCCGCATCAAGGGTGCGGCGGTGTTTCTCGGCGCCTTCAACTGGATCACGATCTGGGCGCCGAACGTCCTGATCGAGACGCCGGGGATCGACCCGTTCCTCAAGGAGTATGTGGAATTCACCTGCGAGGACAAGGGGATCTCCCTGTCATGAGCAGCCTTGCCGCCCCGCACATCCCCGTCCTGCTCGACGAAGTCGTCGCCGCGCTCGCCCCTGCCCCCGGCGAGTGCCACGTCGACGCGACCTTCGGCGCCGGCGGCTATACCCGCGCGATCCTCGCGACCGGTGCGACGGTGATCGCGTTTGACCGCGATCCGGACGCGATCGCAAACGGCCGTGCGCTGGAGGAAGAGGCTGCGCTGACACTCGTCCCCGCCACCTTCTCGGCGCTCGAGTCGGAACTGGCGGCACGTGATGCGGTGCCGGTCGACGGTGTGACCATGGACATCGGCGTGTCGTCGATGCAGCTCGATCAGGCGCAGCGTGGCTTCTCGTTCCAGTCGGACGGGCCGCTCGATATGCGGATGAGCCAGGCGGGCATGTCGGCGGCCGACTTCCTCAACGAAGCCGAGGAAGAGGCGATCGCCGACGTGCTGTACCGCTATGGCGAGGAGCCCAAGTCGCGGCGGATCGCGCGTGCGGTGGTGGCGGCGCGTCCGCTCACCACGACCGCGCAATTCGCCACCGTCGTCCGCAAGGCGCTCGGCCATCGCCCGCACGATAAGAAGGACCCCGCGACCCGCGCCTTCCAGGCAGTGCGCATCCACATCAACGGCGAGCTGGACGAACTGACGCAGGGGCTTGAGGCCGCCGAGCGCGTGCTGAAGCCCGGCGGGCGGCTGGCGATCGTCACCTTCCACTCGCTGGAGGATCGGATCGTCAAGCGCTTCCTGCGCGATCGCTCGGGTGCGGCGCCCGGCGGGTCGCGGCACATGCCGGTCACCGCGCCGTCGCGCGAGCCGACCTTTGAAATCACCGCCCGTGCGATCCGCGCGGGCGAAGCGGAGCTGGCCGCGAACCCGCGCGCCCGCTCCGCCACACTTCGCACCGCCCGGCGTACCGGGGCGGCCCCTTGGCGTTTGGAGGCGTAACGATGGCGGCGATATATCGGTTGAAGGGGCTCGGGTGGCTGACCGGCTGCGCGATCGTGGCGATCGGCTTCTACCTTGTTTCCTCGCAGGTCGCGGCGGAGCGCAAGCGGCTGGAGCAGGTCGATCATCGCATCCTCAGCGCCGAACGCGACATTCGTGCACTGGAAACCGAGTTCGACGTCCGCGCCAACCTTGCTCAGCTCGAGCGCTGGAACGGCAACACGCTGGCACTGACCGTGCCGACCGCGCAGCAGTTCGTCCGTGACGAGCGCGCGCTAGCGGCGCTGTCACCGGTGCAGGGCCTGCCGGTGCCCGGTCGCGACGTGCAGATCCAGACCGCGCAGTTGATCGTCCCCGCCGCGCCGGTCGCCACCGTCATGCCCGCGGTCGCCAGCGCCAGCGCCGCCGCCGCTCCCGCCGTCGTGAAGGTCGCCGCCGTGCAGGTCGCCGCCGCTGCGCCGGTCACCGTCACCAGGGTCGCCGTTCGCGCCGTCGCCGCCCCCGCCAAGGTTGCGAAGGTCGCGATGCTGGATCGCGGTCTGCTCAGCGACAATACGCTCGGTGATCTGCTGAGCGGCGCGCGCGCCGAACGGAGCCGCCTGCGGTGACCACCCTCGTCGCCCGACCCCTTCGCGCCGGCCGCTCGGGCGACCAGCGCCAGCAATTGCTGGCGACGCAACATCTACGCCTGATGATGCTGATGCTGCTGTTCGCGGCAGCGGTGCTGATCGTGATCGGGCGGCTGGCGATGCTCGGGCTGACCGAGGGCGGCGAGCGCGGCAACGCCCCGGTGCTCGCCGCGCCGCGCGGCGACATCGTCGACCGCAACGGCGCGCCCCTCGCGCGGACGATCGACGCATGGACGATCGGCGTCCACCCGAAGAAGTTGCTCGGCGACCCGTCGCAGATCGCGCAGAAGCTCGCGGACCTGATGCCCGACCGTGGCGATCAGGCGTGGTTCTATGCGCAGATTACCCGCCCGGTCAGCTTCACCTATCTCAACCGCCGTGCCAGCCCCGCGCTGGTCGAGGCGGTCAACGCGATCGGCGAGCCGGGGATCGTCTTCGAACGTGAGACGCAGCGCCTCTATCCGCAATCGACGCTCGGCGCGCACGTGCTGGGCTTCATCAGCGGCGGGCACGGGATGAGCGGGATCGAGCGCGCGCTCGACGAGCGGCTCACCAATCCCGCGACGATCAACCAGCCGGTCACGCTGTCGATCGACACGCGCGTCCAGGCGGCGATGGAGAGCGAACTCGGTCGCGCAATGACGACGTTCTCCGCGCGCGGTGGCGGCGGGATCGTGCTTGACGTCCACACCGGGGAGGTGGTGGCGATGGTGTCGCTGCCGACCTTCAACCCGAACCGCGTCGGCATGTCGGGCAGCGAGCAGCTCCGCAACATCACGACGCAGAGCGTGTTCGAGCTGGGTTCTACGTTCAAGCCGATCACGATGGCGACGGCGATCGACAATGGTGTCGTCACCTCGATGCAGCGACGCTTTGACGCGACGCATCCGTTGCAGGTCGGCCGTTTCACGATCCACGACGAGCGTGGCGATCCGAAGCGGTGGCTCAACATGGCCGAAACGCTGATCTATTCGTCGAACGTCGCCACGGCGCGCGTCGCCGACGAGGTCGGGCCGGAGCGGATGCAGGCGATGTTCAGGAAGCTGGGCTTCGACACGCGCCCCGACATCGAAATCCGCGAGAAGGGCCGCCCGCTGTGGCCGACCTTCTGGGCGCGCACCACGACGATGACCACCGCCTACGGCCATGGCATCGCGGTGACGCCGCTGCACCTCGCCAACGCCTATGCCGCGCTGGTGAACGGCGGGACGTGGCGCCCGGCGACGCTGCTTAAGGTGCAGCCGGGGCATGAGGTTGCGGGGCGGCGCGTCATCAGCGAGGCGACCAGCGCGCGGATGCGCCAGATGCTGCGGCTGATCGTGCTGCGCGGCACCGGGCGCAAGGGCGATGCGCCGGGCTATCGGGTCGGCGGCAAGACCGGCACCGCGGAAGCGGCGGTCGCAGGCGGCTACGACCGATCGCGTAACGTCGCGACCTTTGCGGCGGCTTTTCCGATGGACGCGCCGCGCTATGTGGTGGTGGCGATGCTGGACTCCCCGCTGGGCACGAAGGAGACCTACGGGTGGAAGACCGCCGCGTGGAATGCCGCGCCGGTGGTCGGTCGCACGATCGCGCGCGTCGGTGCGATCCTGGGCGTGACTCCCGACGACAACCGCGACATCGACGTGTCGGACATCGTTCCGACCTTGTGGGAAGATCCGGATCGCGTGCCGAAGAGCGGCGGGCAGTGAGGGCGGTGACATGAAGCTGTCGCAACTGGTCGAAGGCGGCGGGGAGCAGGCGGTCACCGGGTTCGCGATCGACCACCGCAAGGTCGCGCCCGGCACGATCTTCGGTGCGTTCGAGGGCGCGCGGGTGAATGGTGAGGACTTCATCCCCGCCGCGATCGAGGCTGGCGCTGTGGCGGTCGTCGCCCGTCCGCAGGCGCATGTCGAGGGCGCGCTCCACATTCGCGACTACAATCCTCGTGAATGTTTCGCGCGGTTGGCCGCGCGTTTCTTCGCGCCGTTTCCGGAAACGGCGGTTGCGGTCACCGGCACCAATGGCAAGACCTCAACGGTGGAGATGACGCGCCAGCTCTGGCGGATGGCGGGGCATCACGCCGCGTCGATCGGCACGCTGGGCGTCGCGACCGCCGACGAGCGCGTCGTGACCGGGCTGACAACCCCGGACGTCGTCACCTTCCTGTCGAACGTCGCGGGGCTGGCGCGCGAGGGCGTCACGCATCTCGCGTTCGAGGCGTCGAGCCATGGGCTGAGCCAATATCGGACCGAGGGGCTGCCGGTACGCGCCGCAGCCTTCACCAATCTCAGCCGCGATCACCTCGATTATCACGGCGATATGGCGGCCTATTTCACCGCCAAGTTGCGCCTGTTCGCGCAGGTGCTGGCGGACGACGGCACCGCGGTGGTGTGGGTTGACGACGCCAATTCGGAGCGGGTGATCGATATCGCGCGGGAGCGCGGCAACCGTGTCTTCACGGTGGGTGAGCATGGCGATGATCTGCGGCTGGTCGGGCGCGAGCCGACGCTGCTGGGACAGGGACTGACGATCCGCGCCGGAGGCGCCGATCACCGCGTGACGCTGCCGCTGATCGGCGGCTATCAGGCCGCCAATGCGCTGGTGGCGGCGGGGCTGGTGATCGCGACCGGCGGCGATGCCGCGCAGACGATCGCCGGGCTCGCGCGGCTGCAGCCGGTTCGCGGGCGACTGGAGCGGGCCGCGATCACCGCAGGCGGGGTGCCGGCCTATGTCGATTACGCGCACACCCCCGATGCGATCGAGGCAGCGTGTGCCGCGTTGCGGCCGCACGTTGAAGGGCGGCTGATCCTCGTGTTCGGCGCGGGCGGTGACCGCGATACGGGCAAGCGCGTGCCGATGGGGCAGGTCGCCATGGCAAGCGCCGATGTGGTGATCGTCACCGACGACAACCCGCGCAGTGAAGACCCGGCGACGATCCGCCGCGCGATCCTCGAGGGCGCGCCGGGCGCGCGCGAGATCGGTGATCGTCGCGCGGCGATCAGCGCCGCGGTCGCGGAGGCGCGCGCGGGAGATATCGTGCTGATCGCGGGCAAGGGCCACGAACAGGGGCAGATCGTCGGCGACCTCGTCCTGCCGTTCGACGACGTGACCGTGGCGCGCGAGGTGGCGGCATGAGCGTTTCCCAAACTACCGTTTGTGCTGAGCTTGTCGAAGCACGTGCCGCGCGTGACGCGCCCTTCGGCAAGCTCGGCGCGAACGCTGGTGGGTGTGATGCGCGGGGGGCGTATCCGTGGGCCTTTGCCAATCCGCACCTGCGCGGTAATAACGGTTCTGGGATGGCGCGCGCATGACGCTCTGGACCGCCACCGAGATCGCCGCCGCGACGGGCGGGGCCGCCTCCGCCGACTTCACCGCCGACGGGGTCGCCTTCGACTCGCGTGAGGTGGGCGATCGCGACCTGTTCATCGCGCTGACCGGCGAAACCACCGACGGCCATCGTTTTCTCGATCAGGCGTTCGCGCAGGGGGCCGGGGGCGCGATCGTGTCGCAGCCGACCGCCCATGCGGCGGTGCGGGTCGACGACACGTTCGCCGCGCTGGAGAGCCTCGCCCGCGCCGCACGCGCGCGGGTGGCGGGCAAGGTGATCGGGGTCACCGGATCGGTCGGCAAGACCTCTACCAAGGAGGCGCTGTTCGCTGCGCTTGATCGTGCGCCTGCCGTCCGCGCACATCGCTCGGTCAAGAGCTACAACAATCATACCGGCGTCCCGCTCAGCCTGGCGCGGATGCCCGCCGACAGCGATTTCGCGGTGCTGGAAATGGGGATGAACCATCCCGGCGAGCTGGCGCATCTGACCACGTTGGTGCGCCCGCATGTCGCGCTGGTAACGGCGATCGCGCCCGCGCACACCGAGTTCTTTCCCGACGAAAGCGCGATCGCCGATGCCAAGGGCGAGATTTTCCGCGGTCTGGAGCCGGGCGGCACCGCGATCGTGCCGTTCGACAGCCCGCATCGCGATCGCTTGATCGACGCCGCGAAGCCCCATGCCGGACGGATCGTCACCTTCGGGGTCAACCGCGAGGCTGACGTGTGCGCCACCGATGCGATGGTCGTGCGAGGCGGTGGCACATTCGTCAACGCGCGGGTCGGCGGGCGCGACGTCAGCTTCACGATCGCACAGCCCGGTCGGCATTGGGTGTCGAATGCGCTTGCCGTTCTGGCGGTAGTGGACGCGGTCGGGGCCGATCTGGCGCTGGCCGGGCTGGCGCTGGGTGAGCTCGGCGGGCTGCCGGGGCGTGGTGCGCGACTGACCGTGCGGGTCGGCGACGGCGAGGCGACCGTGATCGACGAAAGCTACAACGCCAATCCGGCGTCGATGCGCGCGACGCTGGCGGTGCTGGCGCAGGCGGCGGGGCGGCACGCCGCGGTGCTCGGCGAAATGCGCGAGCTGGGCGAGGGGTCGGCGGATTTCCACGCCGGGCTGGTGGAGGATGTCCTCGCCGCGCGCGTCGAAGCGGCCGTGCTGGTCGGCGAGGCGATGCGCCCGCTGGCCGCGGCGCTTGAGGGGCGGGTCGATTTCGTCCATGTGCCCGATGCCGGCCAGGCGCTTGATCGCGTGCGGGCGCTGATCCGGCCGGGCGACACATTGCTCGTCAAGGGATCGAACGGCGTCGGCCTGTCGCGGCTGGTCAGCGGCCTTGCCAACGGGATGAGTTGAGTTGCTGTACTGGATCGCCGAACAACTCGGTTTCGCGGGCGGGTTCAACCTGATCCGCTATCAGACGTTCCGCGCCGGTGCGGCGATCGCGACCGCGTTGCTGATCGGCCTCATCATCGGGCCGCGCTTCATCGGCTGGCTCCGCGTCCGACAGGGCAAGGGGCAGCCGATCCGCGCCGACGGCCCTCAGACGCACCTCGCCAAGCGCGGCACGCCGACGATGGGGGGGCTGATGATCCTCACCAGCCTGGTGCTGTCGGTGCTGATCTGGATGGACCTGCGCAACCCGTTTGTCTGGGCATGCCTGTTCGTCACGCTCGGCTTCGGCGCGATCGGCTTCCTCGACGATTACGACAAAGTGCGGAAGGCGAGCACCGCGGGCGTGTCCGGGCGCGTACGGCTGTTGCTCGAATTCACCATCGCGGGCGTGGCGGCGTGGATCGTGATGCAGGAAAACGGCTCCGGCCTCTATTTCCCGTTCACCAGCCGCTATTTTATCGACCTCGGCTATTTCTATCCTGTGTTCGCCGCGTTCACGATCGTTGCGTTCGGCAATGCGGTGAACCTGACCGACGGGCTCGACGGCCTCGCGACGATGCCGGTCATTATCGCCAGCGTCGCGTTCCTGCTGATCGTCTATCTGGCCGGCAACGTGAAATTCGCCGACTATCTCGGTATCCCGCACGTGCCGCGCGCGGGCGAGCTGGCGATCTTCTGCGGCGCGGTGATCGGCGGCGGGCTGGCGTTCCTGTGGTATAATGCGCCGCCCGCGGCGGTGTTCATGGGCGACACCGGCAGCCTCGCGCTCGGCGGCGCGCTCGGCACGATCGCGGTGGTCGCGCATCACGAGATCGTGCTGGGGATCATCGGCGGGCTGTTCGTGGTCGAGGCACTCTCGGTCATCATTCAGGTGTTCTGGTACAAGCGCACCGGCAAGCGCATCTTCCGCATGGCGCCGATCCACCACCATTTCGAGCAACTGGGCTGGAGCGAGCCGACGGTGGTGATCCGCTTCTGGATCATCTCGCTGGTGCTGGCGCTCGCCGGGCTGTCGACGTTGAAGCTGCGATGATCGTCGCGCGCGCCTGGGCGGGGAAACATTATGCGGTGCTCGGGCTGGCGCGCTCGGGCGCCGCGACCGTTCGTACGCTCGTCGCGAGCGCGGCGCGAGTGACGGCGTGGGATAGTGAGGCGGAGAAGCGAGAAGCGCTGGCAGACGCGGTGCAGGACGACTCGATCACGACTGACGTGGTAGAACTGCACTTCTTCGACCTCGACATGCTCGACCTCGCCACCGTCGACGCGCTTGTCGTCTCCCCCGGCGTCCCCCTCAACACGCACCCGCTCGCCGCAAAGGCGCGCGCGTCGGGCACGCCAATCATCGGCGATATCGAGCTGTTCGCGCAGGCCCGCGCCGATCTCCCCACGCACAAGGTCGTTGGCATCACCGGCACCAACGGCAAGTCGACCACCACCGCGCTGATCCACCACATCCTTGACACCGCGGGCATTCCCGCACGGATGGGGGGCAACATCGGGCTGCCGATCCTTGCGCAAGAGCCGCTGCCCGAGGGCGGGGTCTATGTGCTCGAACTGTCCAGCTACCAGATCGACCTGACGCAGACGCTAGACTGCGATATCGCGGTGCTGCTCAACGTCACCCCCGACCATCTCGATCGCTATGATGGTTTCGAGGCGTACGCCGCCAGCAAGGCGCGGCTGTTCGCGATGCAGTCGCCCGCGCACCTCGCAATCGTCGATTACGAGGCGGAGGCCGAGCATGACGTGCTCGCCGACGCGCCCGATGGGCTGAACGTCCGCTTCATCGACGGCGTGCCCCTGCCCGGCGATCAGGCGCGCTGGCCGTCGCTTCAAGGGCCGCACAACGAACAGAATGCCAAGGCCGCGGTCGCGGTCGCCGAGGCACTGGACGTCGACCACGAGACGATCGAACGCGCGCTTGAGACGTTCACCGGGCTGCCGCACCGCATGGAGCGGATCGCGACGCTGAACGGCGTGGCGTGGATCAACGACAGCAAGGCGACCAACCCCGAAAGCGCCGCGCCCGCGCTCGCCGCCTTTCCGCGCATCCACTGGATTCTGGGCGGCAAGGTGAAGGGCGACGATCTCGACGCCTGCCTGCCGCATCTCGGCAATGTCGTGCGCGCCTATACGATCGGCGAGGGCGGGCCGCGCTTCGCCGCGGTGCTGCGCGGGCAGGTGCCGGTCGCCGAGGTTGAGACGCTGGAGCGCGCGGTGAAGCTGGCGGCGCAGGAGGCGGAGCGCGGCGACGTCGTGCTGCTGTCGCCCGCCGCCGCCTCGTTCGACCAGTTCCGCGATTTCGAGCAGCGTGGCGCGGCGTTCCGCGCGGCGGTGGAGGCCTTGGCATGAGCGCGACCCGAACCGAGCCCGCACGTTCCGGCGTCTCGCTGCGCAATCGCGGCGGGCGCGGCGATCCGTCGCCGCTGGGAACGTGGTTCTGGGACATCGACCGCGTGCTGCTGCTGCTCGCATTGTTCCTGATTGCGATCGGGCTGATCGCGGTCGCTGCCGGCTCGCCGGTCAGCGCGACACGCTATTCGGGCGAGCATCTCCACTTCGCGCCGCTGCATTATTTCTGGCGGCAGGTGATGTGGGTGGCGGTGTCGCTGCCGGTGCTGTTCGGCGTCTCGATGCTGCCGCTGACGATGGCGCGGCGCATGTCGCTGATCGGTGCGGCGGTGTGCGTCGCGCTGATGGTGCTCGTGCCGTTCATCGGGGTTAGCGTCAACGGCGCGCGGCGCTGGGTCGGGTTCGGGTTCGCGCAGTTCCAGCCGTCCGAATTCCTAAAGCCATTCTTCGTCGTGACGGTCGCGTGGCTGTTGTCGTTCAAGTCGCGCGATGCCGAGCTGCCCGTGACCGCGATCACCGCCGCGCTGACCGGCCTTGTTGCGATCCTGCTGATGTTGCAGCCCGATTTTGGACAGACCGTTATCTTCTGCATCATCTGGCTGGCTTTGGTGATGATCGCGGGCACGCCGACACGCGTGATCGTCGGCTTCTTATCGATGGTGCCGGTCGCGCTGGTCGCGGCCTATCTGTTCTACAGCACCGCGCGGAAGCGGATCGACGCCTTTCTGTTTCCCGGTGTCGAGGGTGAAGGCGCGGCCGATCACTTTCAGACCAACGCCGCGCATAACACGCTGACCTCCGGCGGCTGGTTCGGGACCGGGCCGGGCGCGGGGACGGTCAAATACGGGCTGCCCGAGGCGCATACCGATTACATCTTCTCGGTGATCGGCGAGGAGTTCGGGCTGCTGGCGTGTATGATCGTCGGGCTGGCGTTCCTCGCGATCGTGGTTCGGGTGTTCGTCAAGCTGCTTGACGAGCAGGACCCGTTCCGCCTGCTCGCCGCCTCCGGACTGGCGGTGCAGTTTGGCGCGCAGGCGCTGATCTCGATGGCGGTCAACACCGGGCTGGCGCCGTCGAAGGGGATGACGCTGCCCTTCATCAGCTATGGCGGGTCGTCGATGGTCGCGCTGTCGATGGGAATGGGGCTGTTGCTCGCCTTCACACGACGCAATCCGTTCCTGCTCCGCAGTCCGTATATCGCGCAGCAACGCTGGAGCGCAGAATGACGCAGGTCCGCGACTTCCGTCCCCGCCACTATGTGCTCGCCGCCGGCGGGACCGGCGGGCATATGGTGCCCGCCGCCGCGCTGGCGGCCGAGCTGATGAAGCGCGGGCATCGCGTCGCTTTGGTCAGCGACGCGCGAGGGGTGCGCTTCCCGGGATTGTTCGAGGGCGTGCAGACGCATGTCATTCCCGCCGGGCGGTTCGCGGGCGGGCCGCTCGGCTGGGCGAAGGCGGCGCGGTTGATGGTGGAGGGGCGCAAGTCAGCGCGCGACCTCTATCGTACGTTCAAGCCGGCGGCGGTGATCGGCTTCGGCGGCTATCCCGCCTTTCCAGCGCTGTCGGCAGCGTTCGCCGAGAAGATCCCGACCGCGATCCACGAGCAGAACGCCGTGCTGGGGCGCGTCAACCGGCTGGTGGCGGGGCGCGTCGATGCGATCGCGACCAGCTATGCCGAGACCGAGCGGCTCAATCCGCGCCACCGTGCCAAGGCGCATCTGATTGGCAATCCGGTGCGCGAGAGCGTGCTGGCGTTGCGCGCAAAGCCCTATCCGGTCCCCGACGAGGACGGCATCTTCCGCGTGCTGGTGACCGGCGGCAGCCAGGGCGCGTCGGTGCTCAGCCAGGTGGTGCCCGACGGACTGGCACTGCTCCCGGTCGCGTTCCGCCGCCGGTTGCAGGTGACGCATCAGGCGCGGATCGAGGATATCGATGCGGTGCGCGAGAAATACGCCAGCCTCGACATCGCCGCCGATCTCGCCACCTACCTTCCCGACCTGCCCGAGCAACTCGGCTGGTCGCATCTCGTGATCGCGCGCGCCGGTGCGTCGACGATCGCCGAGCTGACCGCCGCCGGTCGCCCCGCGATCCTCGTGCCGCTACCCTCGGCGACCGACGATCACCAGACCGCCAATGCGCGCGAGATCACCGCCGCGGGCGGCGCGCGCACGATCCAGCAGACCGCCTTCACGCCGACGGAACTCGCCAAGCAGATGCAGAAACTCGGACTCGACCCCGAAGCGCTCGGCAATGCCGCCACCCGCGCTCGTTCGTGCGGCGCGCCCAATGCCGTCACCGACCTCGCCGATCTGGTCGAAAGCCTCGACGCGCCGCGCGCGCGGGTGATGGTCGGCAAGGCGCAGACGCGGAAGGCATTCGCATGAAAGGTGTCGCCACCGACATCGGCACGATCCATTTCGTCGGGATCGGCGGGATCGGCATGTCGGGCATCGCCGAGGTGATGCACAATCTCGGCTACAAGGTGCAGGGATCCGACGTCGCCGAGGGCTATGTGATCGAGGGGCTGCGCGCGCGCGGTATTGACGTGACGATCGGGCATGACGCCGCCAACGTCGAGGGCGTCGCGGTGGTCGTGACCTCGACCGCGGTGAAGCGCGGCAACCCCGAGGTCGAGGCGGCGCTGCGCAACCGGATTCCCGTCGTGCGCCGTGCCGAGATGCTCGCCGAACTGATGCGGCTGAAGTCGACCGTTGCGGTCGCCGGGACGCATGGCAAGACCACGACGACCTCGATGGTCGCGGCGCTGCTCGATGCCGGCGGGGTCGACCCGACCGTCATCAACGGCGGGATCATCAACAGCTACGGCTCGAACGCACGGCTGGGCGCGAGCGACTGGATGGTGGTCGAGGCCGACGAGAGCGACGGCAGCTTCCTGCGGCTCGACGGGACGATTGCGGTCGTCACCAACATCGATCCCGAGCATCTCGACCATTATGGCAGCTTCGACCGCGCCAAGGACGCCTATGTCGAGTTCGTCGAGAACGTGCCCTTCTACGGCGCGGCGCTGCTGTGCCTTGACCACCCGGAGGTGCAGGCGCTGATCCCGCGCGTCCGCGACCGGCGGATCGTCACTTACGGCTTCGCGGCGTCGGCGGACGTGCGCGGGGTCAACGTCACGCCCTATCCGGGCGGCAACCGCTTCGAGGCGCTGATCCGTTCGCGTGACGGCGCGGTGCGTTCGATCGAGGGGATCGACCTGCCGATGCCGGGGCGGCACAACGTCCAGAATGCGCTCGCTGCGATCGGTGTCGCGCTCGAACTCGGCATCGACGATGCGACGATCAGCAAGGGCTTCGAGCGCTTTTCGGGCGTCAAGCGGCGCTTCACCAAGGTCGGTGAGGTAAGTGGCGCAACGATCATCGACGATTACGGCCACCATCCGGTCGAGATCCGAGCGGTGCTCGCCGCCGCGCGCGAAAGTGCGCAGGGGCGGGTGATCGCGGTCGTCCAGCCGCATCGCTACTCGCGGCTTGGCAATCTGATGGAGGACTTCCGCGGCGCGTTCAACGACGCCGATCAGGTCTATGTCACCCCGGTCTATGCCGCGGGCGAGGCGCCGGTGCCCGGCGTCGATGCCGAGGCGCTGGTCGCGGGGTTGCAGGAGCGCGGGCATCGCCAGGCGGCGGTGGTGGCGGATGCCGCCGCGCTCGCCGACGTGCTGGCGGACGAGTTGCGCGCGGGCGATCAGGTGATCTGCCTCGGCGCGGGCGACATCACCAAATGGGCCGCCGGATTGGCCGCTGCGATCGGGGAACGCGCATGACCAACTGGTTCGACGCCGCGCTCCACTGGCAGAAGCAGCTGCTCGACACGCAGCGCCGCGCGCTGGACGCCGGTCGCCACGCCACCGATGCGGGCGCGGCACTGGTCGCGGCGCAGGAGGCGACGCGGCGTGCGGGCGAGGCGAACATGGCGGCGTGGCAGGCATGGGCGCAATTGTGGCGCGCCGGGCCGTGGTGAGCGCGCTTCCCGAGGTTCGCGGGCGGCTAACCCGCCATGCGCCGCTGGCGCCGCTCGTCTGGTTCAAGGCGGGCGGGGCGGCGGAGTGGCTGTTCGAGCCAGCGGATGCGGACGACCTTTGCGCTTTCCTCGCCGCGCTCGATCCGGCGGTGCCGGTCATGCCGCTCGGGCTCGGCTCGAACCTGATCGTGCGCGATGGCGGGGTGCCCGGCGTCGTGGTCCGGCTCGGCAAGCCGTTCGCGACCGCGACCGCGCTCGACGACGTGACGCTGCGCTGCGGTGGCGGGGCGAGCGGCATCCTCGTTTCCTCGACCGCGCGCGATGCCGGGTTGGCGGGACTGGAATTCCTGCGCTCGATTCCCGGCACGGTCGGCGGGTTCGTGCGGATGAACGGTGGCGCGTACGGGCGCGAGACTGCCGATGTGCTGGTCAAGGCGGAGGTGGCGCTGCGCTCGGGCGAGCGGCGGACGCTGGCCGCCGCCGAGCTTGGCTATACCTATCGCCATTCAGATTTGCCGGAGGGCGCGGTGGTGATCGCCGCCACCTTCCGCGGCCGGCCCGGCGAGCCTGAAGCGATCCAGGCGGAGATGGACCGGATCGCCGCCGCGCGCGAGGCGTCGCAGCCGCTGCGCTCGAAGACCGGTGGGTCGACCTTCAAGAACCCTGACGGGCACAAGGCATGGGCGCTGGTCGATGCCGCCGGGTGTCGTGGGCTACGGCGCGGGGATGCGCAGGTCAGCGAGAAGCATACCAATTTTCTGCTCAACCTCGGGACTGCGAGCAGCGCCGATATCGAGGCGCTGGGCGAGGAGGTCCGCACGCGCGTAAAGGCGGCGAGCGGGGTGGAACTGGAATGGGAGATTCAGCGGGTGGGTTTGGCGGACGCATATAGCCCTCTCCCCCTTGGGGAGAGGGTTGGGAGAGGGGCCGAGGTCTCACCGAGCCATACCTCTCTGCGAGGCACCGACCCCTCACCCCAGACCTCTCCCCGAGGGGGAGAGGGAGCATGACGGCGCTTCACATCGCAGTCCTCATGGGCGGTTGGTCGGCCGAGCGAGAGGTGTCGCTCTCCTCCGGCAACGGCGTCGCCGACGCGCTCGAGTCGCTCGGTCACCGCGTCACGCGCATCGACATGGGGCGTGACGTCGCCGCGAAGCTCGCCGACGCGCAACCCGACCTCGTCTTCAACGCCCTCCACGGTACGCCCGGCGAGGATGGTAGCGTGCAGGGGCTGATGGACCTGATGGGGCTGCGCTATACGCATTCAGGGCTCGCCACCTCGGTGATCGCGATCGACAAGGTGCTGACCAAGCAGGTGCTGGTCCCCGCCGGCATCCCGATGCCCGGCGGGCGGATCGTCAAAAGTGCCGACGTGCACGACGCCGATCCGCTGCCGCGTCCCTATGTGCTGAAACCCGTCAACGAAGGCTCGTCGGTCGGGGTGGCGATCGTCACCGACGCCGGCAATTACGGCAACCCGATCGCACGCGACGCGACCGGGCCGTGGCAGGAATTCGACGAGCTGCTCGCCGAACCCTATGTCCGCGGCCGCGAGCTGACCACCGCGGTGCTCGGCGACCGGGCGCTTGGCGTCACCGAGCTGCGCCCGAAGTCGGGCTGGTACGATTACGACGCCAAATATACCGACGGGATGACCGACCATATCTTCCCGGCGGAAATCCCCGACGAGATCACGCAGGCGTGCATGGCGCTGGCGTTGCAGGCACATCGCGTGCTCGGCTGCCGCGGCACCAGCCGTTCCGACTTCCGCTGGGACGACGAGCGCGGCGTCGACGGGCTGTTCCTGCTCGAAGTGAACACCCAGCCGGGTATGACCCCGCTCAGCCTCGTCCCCGAACAGGCGCGGCATACGGGCATGAGCTACCCGGAACTGGTGCAGGCGATCGTCGATGAGGCGATGGCGGAGTCCGGGCGGTCATGAGCCGCACGATCAAGCGCGGCGCCGCGCCACCGGGGCGTCGTCCGCCTCCGAACCGCCGCCGCGTGCCCAAGGCGTCGCTCGGCGACCGGCTGCTCGCCAGGATGCCGATCAGCGAGGACGCACTGCGCAAGGCGGTGACGTGGACGGTGCTGGGCGGGGTCGGCGTCGCGACCTTGTTCGTCGCCAATCTGATGGGCGTGCCGCAGGCGATCGGTGCCGGCGTCGCCGAGGCGGCGGGGCGTGCCGGGCTGCGGGTCGAACAGGTCGACATCACCGGGCTCAAGCGGATGGACCGCGAGACGGTCTATGCGATTGCGCTGGAGGATCAGTCGTCGCGCGCGATGCTGCGCGTCGATCTGGAGCGCGTGCGCGAGCGGTTGCTGGCTTACGGCTGGATTTCCGACGCCTATGTCGCGCGGCGTTTGCCCGACCGGCTGGTGATCCACATCACCGAGCGCGAGCCGGCGGCGATCTGGCAGGACAAGGGGCAGTTGACGTTGATCGACGCGACCGGTCGGCTGCTCGCGCCGGTATCGCCGACGCACATGCCCGACCTGCCGCTGGTGATCGGCCCCGGTGCGAACCAGCAGGAGCCGGGCTATCAGGCGCTGCTCGCCGCGGCGCCCGCGCTGCGCCCGCGCATCCGCGCCGCGACCTGGGTCGGCAATCGCCGCTGGGACCTGACCTTCACCACTGGCGAGACGCTGGCGCTGCCGCAGGACGGCGCGCCGCAGGCGCTGATCAAGTTCGCGCAGATGGACGGCGCGGACCCGTTGCTCGGCAAGGGCTGGCTGCGCTTCGACCTGCGCGACCCCGCCAAGATGTACGCGCGCCGCGCCGGGCAGGACCAGCAGCGGGTCGCGGACGACGGTCGCAACGATCCGCCCGCCGATGCCGCGGCGGCGACGGGCAACAATGTGATCGGCGACAATGACCGAACGATCGAGGCGCGCGCCGGGGAAGCGTTGCGCTCCGGCGAGGCATGAGGGGGTAGAGCGATGGCGAAGGTAGCACCTGACGGCCTGATAACCGCGCTGGACATCGGATCGTCCAAGGTATCGGCGATGATCGCGCAAAAAGGCGACGGCGGCGAGCTGGTCGTGCTCGGCACCGGCCAGCGCGAGAGCCGCGGCGTCAAGCGCGGCTATATCGCCGACATGGGGGCGACCGAAGTGGCGGTGCGCGAGGCGGTCGAACAGGCAGAGCGGATCGCCGGCTTCAACATCGAGAATGTCTGGGCAGGCTTCTCGGCGGGCGGGCTGGTCAGCGACGAGGCGTTCATCGAGGCCGAGCTGGGCGGGATGCGCATCGAACAGGCCGACATTGACGCCTTGCTCCACGAAGGGCGGCAGTCGATTGATCCGCAGGGGCGGATGGTGCTCCACGCACAGCCCGCGCTCTATACGCTGGACGGGCTGACCGGGGTGAAGAAGCCGCTCGGGCTCCATGCCGACCGGCTCGGCGTCCATATCCATGTCATCGCCGCCGACGGGTCGCCGGTGCGCAACCTCGACCTGTGCGTCCGCTCGGCGCATCTGGAAGTGAAGTCGATCATCGCCTCGCCGGTCGCGACGGGGCTCGCCTGCCTCACCAGCGAGGAGCGCGATCTGGGCGTTGCGCTGGTCGAGATCGGCGCGGGAATCACAAACGTCTCGCTGTTCGCGGGCTCGATGCTGGTCGGGCTGAAGTCGATCCCGTTCGGGGCGGCCGATATTACCGACGACATCGCATCAGCCTTCGGCACGACGCGGTTGCAGGCCGAGCGGATCAAATGCTTCCACGGCTCGGCCAATGCGAGTCCGCGCGACAATCACGAGATGGTGACGATCCGCGAACGGACGCAGGAAGAGGATTCGGAGGCGCTGCAGATCACCAAGGCGGCGCTGATCGCGGTGATCCGTCAGCGTCTGGAGCATTTGGTCGGCGAGATACAGGCGGCGCTCAAGGAACTGAAGTTCGAGGGGCCGGTTGGTCGGCAGGTGGTGCTGACCGGCGGCGGCGCCGAGCTGAAGGGAATCGCCGACTACGCGCAGCAGGCGCTGGGCCGGTCGGTGCGGATCGGTCGCCCGCGCGGGCTGACCGGGCTGCCCGAGGCGCACGCTGGACCGGGCTTCGCGACCTTGGCGGGGCTCGCCTTCTTCGCCGCGAGCGACCCGATCGACCTGCGCGGCCTCGCGCCGACGCAGCAGATGGTCCACCGCCAGCGGGGTCTGCGAGGCTTCTGGAAGCTCGTTCAGGCCGCAAAGGCGAATTATTGACGCAGCAACAGGGCGGTTCGCGGTGTTTCCTCTTTCACCGCGCGCCCGCATGTTGCACATCGGTGTAAACGGCCCGTGATGAACCATGCGATGCGGGCGGACGGAGTATAGTTGCGATGAGCATCGAATTCATCACGCCCGATCTGGACGATCTGACCCCGCGGATCACCGTGATCGGGGTCGGCGGGGCCGGCGGCAACGCGATCGCGAATATGATGCGCGCGGACGTGCAGGGCGTGAACTTCCTGGTCGCGAACACCGACGCGCAGGCGCTCAAGCAGTCGGAGGCCGAGCAGAAGATCCAGCTCGGGGCGAAGATCACGCAGGGCTTGGGCGCGGGCAGCCGCCCGGAGATCGGGCGCGCCGCCGCTGAAGAGACGATCGAGGAACTCGGGCGTCTGCTCGAGGGCAGCCATATGTGCTTCATCGCCGCGGGCATGGGCGGCGGCACCGGCACTGGCGCGGCCCCGGTCATCGCCAAGGCCGCGCGCGACATGGGCATCCTGACCGTCGGCGTCGTGACCAAGCCGTTCAGCTTCGAGGGCAATCGCCGCTCGAAGTCGGCCGACGCGGGCATCGAGGAACTGCAGAAGTTCGTCGACACGCTGATCGTCATCCCGAACCAGAATCTGTTCCTGGTCGCCAATGCGAACACCACGTTCAAGCAGGCGTTCGAGATGGCCGACGAGGTGCTGCAGCAGGGCGTGCGCGGCATCACCGACCTGATGGTCATGCCGGGCCTCATCAACCTCGACTTCGCCGACGTCCGCTCGGTGATGCAGGAGATGGGCAAGGCGATGATGGGCACCGGCGAGGCGGAAGGCGACGACCGCGCGCTGATCGCCGCGCAGAAGGCGATCGCCAATCCGCTGCTCGACGGTGTGTCGATGCAGGGCGCGAAGGGCGTGATCGTCTCGATCACCGGCGGCGACGACATGCGTCTGCTCGAGGTGGACGAGGCCGCGAACCACATCCGCGAGCTGGTCGACCCGGACGCGAACATCATCTGGGGCTCGGCGTTCAATCCGGAGCTGGAAGGCAAGATCCGCGTCTCGGTCGTCGCGACCGGTATAGAGAGTGTCGGTCAGGCGACCGCTCCTGCCGCCGCCAGCGCGCCGTCCGAGCCGCCGCGCACCTTCAGCTTCTCCGCACCGCGCCGCACCGAGGCTGCGCCCGCGCCTACGGGTGCCGCTCCTGCGCCCGCCCCGACTCCCGCGCCGCAGCCGGTCGCCTACGAGCCGATCCCGGCGGTTCCGCCGCAGCAGCCGAGCGGCGCCGCCGCTGGAGCGATGGCCGAGGGTGTGCCCCCCGCGAACGGTGGCGCAGGTGTTGACCCGTCGCCCGCGCGTCCGGCGGAGGACGAGCTGGTGCTGGGCGCCGAGTCGCTGATGCCCGCGCCTGCCGCGACTCCGCCGGCTGGCGATGCGCAGCGCCGCCGCTTCCTGTCGCCGGGCACGCCCGAGGAAGAGACGCCCGCGCCGGCCGCGCCGCGCGTCAAGCTGGGCGGGACGCTGTTCGAGCGGATGCAGAACGCCACCCGCAACGCCGGTGGCCGTGCGGCCGATGACGAAGGCCGCGAGCCGGGTGACCTGCCGCGCTTCCTGCACCGCCAGAATAACCAGTAACCTCCGTATCGGCGGTGCGCGGTTCGACCGTGCACCGCCGTTCAGGCTCGCTTCGTCGCAGGCGGGTCGGCTGCATCATTGCCGGTTCGCGCCCCAGCGGCTCTATGGCGCGATGATCGATCATCCGTCCGCCCTCGTCATCACCGGGTTCGCGGTCATCGTGATGGCCGGCATCCCCGGCATGGTCTCGACTTTCTTTTCTACCGGTCCGTCCGGCCCGGCCACGGGTCGTGGCGCGGAGCTATACGCATGACCCATGTCGCTCGATCGCGATCGGGACGTTTCCACCTCGCCACCTGCCTTGCCGTGGTGCTGGCTACCGGATCGATGACGGCGGCGGAGCCGGCGGTCGCGCAGGAAGTGGTCGCGACCGCCAATCCCGACGCCGACCGGCTCGCGGACGTCGTGCGCCGGCTGGGCAGCGCGCCGCGCGACCTGTCCGCGCTGATCGAGGCGGGCGACCTGTCGTTCGCGCTCGGTGACGCCACCGCTGCGGCGGCGCTATACAAGCGGGCGGAGGCGGTCGATCCGAACAATGGGCGCGTGAAGGCCGGGATCGCGCGCATCCTCGTGAATGGTGAGCGACCGGGCGAGGCGCTGCGCTATTTCGAGCAGGCACAGCGTCACGGCGCGCCGATGCCGCAATATGCGGACGATCGCGGCCTCGCCTACGACCTGATCGGCGAGCAGGAGCGCGCGCAGCAGGATTACCGTCTTGCGCTGGGGCAGAGCGGGCAGGAAGCCACGAAGCTGGACGAGATCCGCCGTCGCTACGCGCTGTCGCTCGGCATTTCGGGGCGTCAGGAGGAAGCACTGGCGCAGATCGAGCCGTTGCTGCGCCGTCAGGATCGCGGCGCGTGGCGCGCGCGCGCGTTCATCCTCGCGATGAACGGCGATGTGTTGGGCGCGAACAAGATCGCCACCAGCATGATGCCGCGTGGCATGGCGGGCGGCCTGGCCGCCTTCTTCCAGCGGCTGCCGACGCTGTCGCCGGTCGACCGCGCCTTTGCGGTACACTTCGGTGAGGTGGCGCCGACGCCGGCACGGTTGGCGGATGCGCGGATGGCCCCGTCGCTCTCGCCGCTGCCCGCTACGCTGGCGCGCACGCAGGTCGCCTCGGTCGCGCCGACCGTGCAACCGCTCCCGACACCGCAGAGGAAGCTGTCGCGCAGCGAGCAGCGCCGCCGCGACCGCGCTGCGCAACTGGCGGCGGCGAACACACGCACGCCGCTTTCGCCGACGACAGCGACGACGACCCCCGTCACATCGCAGCCGACTCCCGCCGCGCCCACGCCCGCGCCGCAAGTCGCGCAGGCGGCGGTGCCGACACCGCAGCCACCGGCACAGGCGACCGCGCCGGCCGTCGTGGCGCAGGTCCAGCCACTTCCGACGCGTACGCCCGCACCCGCGCCGCAACTCGCCGCCGCGAACACCGCGCCGCTGAACGCGGCGGTCACGCGGCGTGCGCCGCCGCTGCGCGTCAGCCCGCCGCGGATCAGCGAGGATTCGATCCTCGCGCGGATCGTCGCCGGCATCTCGGTTCCCGCCGCCGAACTGGGCGTCGCGCCGATGCCCGGGGCGCAGCGCGTCGCGGTCGTCGCGCCGCCGGCCCCGGCCGCCGCGACACTCGACGAGGCGGCGCAAACCGCCGAGCGCAACGCCGCCGCCGACGATCAGAAGCGCACGAAGCTCGCCGCCGCCAAACGCCTGTCGCAAAAGGCGGTCGCCGCCGCTGACGAGCCGGAGGAGGCGCCCGCCGCCAAGCCGTTGGATCGCAAGGCACGTGCAAAGCAACTCGCCGCCGAGAAGGGGCGCAAGCAGCCCGCCGCGGAGGACCTCGCCGGAAAGCCGGCGGCCAAGCCGATCGATCGCAGGGCGCGCGCCAAGGAACTCGCAGCTGAAAAGGCCAGAAAGGAAGCCGCCGACAAGGAGGCTGCCGAGAAGAAGGCCGCCCGCGCCGAGCCCGCGCGCATCTGGGTACAGGTCGCGAGCGGCGCCAATGCCGACGACATGCCCAAGGCGTGGAAGAGCGCGCAGGCCAAGGCCGATGCGCTTGCCGGCAAGCGCGCCTACACCGTCCCCAATCGCGCCACGAACCGGCTTGTCACCGGCCCGTACAAGACTGAAGCCGAGGCGCGCGCGGCGGTCAACGCCTTGAAGAAGCAGGGCCTGTCCGCCTTCACCTTCACCAGCGAGGCCGGGCAGAAGATGACCAGGCTGGGCGGCAAGTAACATGGCCCCGCTCGCGCCGTGGGCGGCCGATCCGGCGCGGAGCCGCGGGCGGCTGCATCCCGAGGAAAGCGCCGACCGCGGCCCGCGCGACGCGTTCCAGCGCGACCGCGACCGGATCATTCACTCGATCAGCTTCCGCCGGCTGCGCCACAAGACGCAGGTCTTCCTCGCGCCGGACGGCGATCATTTTCGCGTCCGCCTGACCCACAGCCTCGAGGTGGCACAGATCGGGCGGACGATCGCGCGCGTGCTGGGGCTCAACGAGGATCTGACCGAGGCCTTATGCCTCGCGCACGACATCGGCCATCCGCCGTTCGGCCATGCTGGCGAGGATGCGCTGCGGCAGGCGATGGGCGCGGCGGGCGGGTTCGATCACAACGGCCACACGCTGCGCACGCTGATGCGGATCGAGCGGCCCTATCCGCGCTGGCCGGGGCTCAACCTGACGTGGGAGACGCTGGAAGGGCTCGCCAAGCACAACGGCCCGATCGCGGTCCCGGCGTGGGCGCTGGCGGAGGCGAACGCCGAGGCGGCACTCGATCTCACCAGCCATGCCTCGCTGGAGGCGCAGGTCGCGGCGCTGGCCGACGACATCGCCTATGACAATCATGACATTGATGACGGGTTGCGCGCCGGGCTGCTGACACTCGACCAGATCATGGCGGTGCCGTTGGTGGCCGACGGCTGGCGACGCGTGACCGCACGCTTTCCGGATGTCCCGCCCGAGCGGCTGGCGGGTGAGCTGATCCGCAGCCAGATCGGCGCGATGGTCAACGACCTGATCGCCGAGTCGCGCGCGCGGATCGCGGCGGCGGCGGTGGCGAGCGTCGAGGACGTCCGAGCTGCCGGGCGCGCGCTGATCGGCTTTTCGCCCGCGATGGCGACCGCCGAGCGCGAGCTGAAGCGGTTCATGTACGCCAACCTCTACCATCACCCGCGCCAATTGGCAGCGGCGGGCGCGGCGCAGCGCGTGATATCGGGGCTGTTCGCCGCGTATCGCGACGACCCGCGGTTGCTGCCGGAGGAGTGGCGCGATCGGCTGCCCGATAGCGATCCGGCGGTCAGCCGCCACATCGCCGATTTTATCGCGGGGATGACCGACCGCTATGCCGTGTCACGTTATCGCGAGACGGTCGGTGCGATCGACTTGCCCGAGGGCTTCTGACCAAGACGTCATTGCAAGCGTAGCTGAGAATCCAGGGCGTACTGATCCGGCCCTGAATCGCTTCGCTACGCTCGCAATGACGAACATTCTTGTCGTGCCGGACGTGATCCGGGGCCCCGCTTCTTCCGGCGTCGAGGCAGGAGGCGGGATCCCGGTCAGGCCCAGGATGACGTCAATTCAATCAGTTCGCAGCGACCGCCACCGGTGCCAGCGGGCGGTTGGTGCGGAACGAGACGTCGCGCCCATTGGCCTGACCCGAAACGCGGGTGCCGTTGACGGTCAGGCGGAAGCGGCCGTTGCTGCTGCCGACCTCATGACCCTGGATCAGCGTGGTGCCGTCCTGGTTCGGCACGAGCGAATAGACATAGGTGTGCCCGTCGCGGGTGAAGCTGCGCTCGACCGGAGCGGCGGCGGCGACGGCAGGAAGCAGCGCGGCGGCGGTCAGGACGAAAGCGATCGAGGAGCGCATGGGACGGTTCCTTGTCTGGAGATGATGCGGTGCAGCATCCCTGTTGCGCTGCAGCAGCGCAATTCCCGAACGCGCATTCGTTGTTGCGGCTACTGCAACCATGCGCGGCGCATGCATTTTGCGTCCGCGCGCCCCTTGAGCTAAGCGCCGCGGCATGACGCTCTTCACCCGTTTCACCGCCCATGTCGACGCTGCGCTCGACGCGCTGACCGCCGCCGGCACGCTCCCCGCTGATCTCGATCGCCGCAACGTCACGGTCGAGCCGCCGCGCGATGCCACGCATGGCGACCTGGCGACCAACGCCGCGATGGTGCTCGCCAAGCCGGCCGGCACCAACCCGCGCGCACTGGCCGAGGCGCTGGCAGGCGAATTGCGCGCGCTGCCAGAGGTGGCGGAGGTGTCGGTGGCCGGACCGGGGTTCATCAACCTGCGGCTCCACGACGACGTCTGGCGCAAGGAGATCGCGACGATCGTCGGCGAGGGCAACGACTATGGCCGTTCGACGCGTGGGCAGGGCGTGTCGGTGAACATCGAATATGTCTCCGCCAACCCGACTGGTCCGATGCACATGGGGCATTGCCGTGGCGCGGTGGTCGGCGATGCGCTCGCCAGCCTCTTGGAGTTCGCCGGACACAGGGTAATCCGCGAATATTATGTCAACGACGCCGGCGGGCAGGTCGACGTGCTCGCGCGCTCGACGCACCTGCGGTATCGCGAGGCACTGGGCGAAAACGTCGGCGCGGTGCCGGAGGGGCTGTATCCGGGCGATTATCTGGTCCCGGTTGGTGAGGCGCTCGCACAGGAGTTCGGCGACCGCTACGCCGCCGCGCCAGAGGCCGAGTGGCTGGCGCTGTTCCGCAATCGCGCGGTCGCGGCGATGCTGGTGCTCATCAAGGACGATCTCGCGCTGCTCGGCATCCACCACGACGTCTTCTCGTCGGAGGCGGAACTGCAGGCGGCCAGGAAGCCCGAGGCGGCCGAAGCGGTGCTGCGCGCGCGCGACCTGATCTACGACGGCGTACTCGAAGCGCCGAAGGGCGAGACGCCCGAGGATTGGGAGCCGGTCGAGCTGCCGCTGTTCCGCTCGACGCAGTTCGGCGACGATCAGGATCGCCCGATCCGCAAGTCGAACGGCAGCTGGACCTATTTCGGTGCCGACATGGCGTACCACTTCCAGAAGGCCGAGAGCGCCGATCAGCTGATCGACATCTGGGGCGCCGACCATGCCGGCACCGTCAAGCGCATCCAGGCCGCGGTCGCCGCGCTGACCGGGGGCAAGACGCGTTTCGACGTGCGTTTGGTGCAGATGGTGCGGCTGCTGCGCGGCGGCGAGCCGGTCAAGATGTCGAAGCGCGCGGGCAATTTCGTGACGCTTGCCGATGTCGTGCGCGAGGTCGGCAAGGATGTCGTCCGCTTCACGATGCTGACGCGGCGCTCGGATGCGCAGATGGACTTCGATTTCGCCAAGGTGGTCGAGGCATCCAAGGAAAACCCGGTTTTCTACGTCCAATATGCGCACGCACGCGTCCATTCGCTGCACCGGCGCGCCGCCGAGGCAGGTATTTCGGCCGCAGATGCCGATCTGTCCCGTCTCGATACGGAAGAGCTGGCGCTGGTGCGGCTCGCCAGCCAGTTCCCGCGCGTCGTGGAGACGGCGGCGGCGGCGCGCGAACCGCATCGCATCGCCTTCTATCTCTATGATCTTGCTGCCGAATTCCACTCGCTCTGGAATGCCGGCAACGATCGCCCCGACCGCCGCTTCCTCGTCCCCGACGATCACGCCGTCACCGCGGCACGTCTGGCGCTCGCCGCCGCGATCGGCCAGATCATCCGAAACGGCCTCGCCATCATGGGGGTAGAGGCGGTGGCGGAGATGCACTGATGCGCGAGGGGGAACCGATCGGCCGGATGAGCGACGCGGATCGCCTCCCGTGGCTCGACACCGTCGAGGCCGACGATCCCTATGCCGTGCCGGTCGGGCGGATCGTCGCCTTGGTCGCGGTTGGCCTGCTGGTGCTCGGCGCGATTCTGTTCGGGCTGTACCGCTGGCAGTTCGCGGGCAGCGGCGGCGACGGGCGGCTGATCGCCGCGCCGGCCGGCGACTACAAGATCCGCCCCGACGAACCTGGCGGGATGAAGGTGATCGGCGAGGGTGATTCGGCGATCGCCGCCAGCGCCGGCAACCATACCGATGCCGCGATCGATCTGGCGCAGGTGCCCGAAGCGCCGGTGGCGCGGGCCACCGCGCCCGCGCCGGGCGCCGGCACCCCCGCCAACGGCGCGCCAACGGCCAGCGTCGCGGTGCCACAGGCCGCTGCGCCGCTGCGCGCGCAACGCCCGGTCAGCGCGCCCGCGACGCAGGTGTCGGGCACGTCATCGGGCGGGACGATGGTTCAGCTCGGCGCCTTCCCCAGCCAGGCGGTTGCGAACGGCGCTTGGAGCCAGATCGCGCGCCGCTTCGGCTATGTCGCGACGCTGGAGAAGGTCGTCCAGCCCGCGCTGGTGAAAGGCAAGACCGTCTACCGCCTGCGCGTCAACGCTGGCAGCGGCGCGGCAGCGGCTGACTTGTGCGCGCGGCTGAAGCTGGCCGGCGAGGGCTGTTTCGTTACCGGATAAGCCGGAAGATGCCGCGATCGGGCAGCCGCACAGAGAAGGTGTAATGCATGCCGACCGCCAGTTGTAGCTGCGTCGAAGAATCGGCGCGGCGGATGATCGGCGAATCGGCGGCATCCCCGACCAGCCGCTCGTAGGTGGCCTGCGCCTCGATGCCCCAGTGGCGCGATATTTCCTTTGACGCGCTGCCGGTCAGCGCGACCGAGCGGAGCCCGGCTTTCGGGGTGTAGCGCTGCAACCCGGTGGCGGCGGCGGCGCGATCGTCGACCCCGAACCAGGCGCGCTGGTAGCGTGCGTCGCCCAGCAGCACGCGCGGGCCAAGCGACACCAGCCAGTCGTCGCCATCGCGGCGGACGTAATCCAGGCCGAGCTGGCTGATCCAGCCGTTGTGGCCGTTGACGCCCTTGCGAACGTCGCCACGCCAGCGAACTCGATCGCCCGTCCATGTCTCGACAGACCCGCCCAGTTCCAGCGTCCGCCCGACCCCCGGCAGCCCGGGCACCAGATCACCGTCGCGGCGTCGCCCCTCCCGTCGCAACGCGAAGGCATATTCGGTCCGGCCGCGTCGGATCAGCGTCAGGTTGGTGCCGTCGTCGGGCGCACCAAATGCAAAGGGCGTATCGCCGCGCGTGCGCGAGATGCTCACCCATGGGCTAAGTCGGCGTTGATCGTCGCCCGGGAACCATGGCTGCCATTGCGGCCCGGCGGCAACCTGCACGCGCATCGGGACGCGCGGCGGGGGGAGGTCGTCGGGGGTGGTGGATTGCAGTGCGCCGGGATCGCTTGGTGGCGGCGCGTCCTGCGCCAATGCGGCGTGGGGAAGGACCGCGATGCAGAGGCAAGCCAGGCAACCCGAAACGCGCATCGTCTTCTCCCGCAACTGCGACCCCGGCCACGGCTTTTAACAACCCTGCCGCCTGGGCTGAGTCTGTCGAAGCCCGTGCCCAACCACACGCCCGGGGACAAGCTCAAGGCGAACGGAGTGCCGATCGAACACGTGCACCGGATGTTCACGCTAGGCCCGACGATCGAACTTCCAAAGTCATTTCCTCCGCTGGGCGTTCCGCCCTAGAAGCGCGCGCATGAAGCCTGTGATCTTCGGCCTGTCCGGCCCCGTCCTTACCGCGGCGGAACGCGCCTTCTTCCACGCGGTGCGTCCCGCCGGCTACATCCTGTTCCGCCGCAACGTCGAAACGCGCGCGCAGGTCCGCGCGCTGACCGATTCGCTGCGCGAGCTCGAGGGCCACGACGATGTCGCGATCCTCGTCGATCAGGAGGGCGGGCGGGTCGCCCGACTGGGGCCGCCGGAATGGCCGGCATTCCCCGCCGGGCCGGACTTCGACCGGCTCTACGAGCTGTCGCCGATGTCGGGGATCGAGGCGGCGCGCGCCAATGGTCATGCGCTGGGGCTGATGCTGTCGGAGGTCGGGATCACCGTCGACTGCCATCCGATCCTCGACGTGGCCCGCCCCGAAACCACCGAGGCGATCACCTCCCGCGCCTTCGGGCATGAGCCGATGCGTGTGGCCGCGATGGGCCGGGCGACGCTGGAGGGGCTGGCAGCGGGCGGCGTCGTCGGCGTGGTCAAGCATATGCCGGGGCACGGTCGCGCGCGCGTCGACACGCATTACCATCTGCCGACCGTCACCGCTTCCGCGGAGGAACTGGAAGATGATCTCGCACCGTTCCGCACGCTTGCGCACGCGCCGATGGGGATGACCAGCCATATCGTCTATCAGGCGTGGGACGCCGGGCGCCCCGCGACCTTGTCGCCAGTCGTGATCGAGGAGGTGATTCGCGGGCGGATCGGATTCGATGGGCTGCTGATGACCGACGATATCGACATGAAGGCGCTGTCAGGCTCGGCGGGGGACAAGGCGGCCGGCGCGATTGCGGCGGGGTGTGACGTGGTGCTCGATTGCTGGGCGCGAATGGAGGAGATGGAGGAGATCGCCGCGCGGCTGGGGGAGATCACCCCGGCGGCGCGGGCGCGGCTGGATCGGGCCATGGCGGGGCGGGTGGCGGCGACGGGCGACATGGCGGCGCTGCTCGACAAGCGCGACCGGCTGCTGGAGTTGGTATAGCGAATTTCGTCGCCCCGGACTTGATCCGGGGCCCCGCTTCTTCAGGCAAATCGCTCGAACAGATCGAGCCAGTCAGGATTTTCCCGCTCGATCAACGCGAACTTCCATTCGCGTCGCCACCGCTTGAGCCGTTTCTCATGCGCAATGCAGGCGTCGGTCTGCTCGCTGGACCCCGCCCATACGAGCCGAGTCAAACCATAACGCGCGCAAAACTCAGAGCCCTTGCCGATCCGATGCTGTGCAACCCGCAAGATCAGATCAGCGGTGACCCCGACGTACATTGTGCCGCGATACCGATCGGCCATGATGTAGACCCAGCCGCCAGCCACGCCCGGAGGAAGGAAGAAGCGGGGCCCCGGGTCAAGCCCGGGACGACGCAGAATGGGGAAGGTGAGGACAACCAAGCGGCATAGTGAATAATTACCCCTGCTTGGCGAGCCACTCCTCCAGCCACTTGATCGTGTACGCCCCTTCGCGGAACTCGGGATCATCCAGCAGCGCCTGATGCAGCGGGATGGTGGTCTTCATCCCCTCGATCACGAACTCCTCCAGCGCGCGACGCAGACGTCGCAGCGCGCCCTCGCGGGTGGTGCCGTAAACGATCAGCTTGGCGATCATGCTGTCGTAATAGGGCGGCACCTTATAGCCCGCGTACAGCCCCGAATCGACGCGCACATGCATCCCGCCCGGCGCGTGATACTGCTTCACCAGCCCCGGCGACGGCGCGAAGGTGCGCGGGTCCTCGGCGTTGATGCGACATTCGATCGCATGGCCGCGAAACACCACGTCTTCCTGACGCAGCGTCAGCGGGTGCCCCTCGGCGACGCGGATCTGCTCGCGCACCAGATCGAGCCCGGTGATCGCCTCGGTCACCGGATGCTCGACCTGCAGCCGGGTGTTCATCTCGATGAAGTAGAACTCGCCGTTTTCCCACAGGAACTCGATCGTCCCCGCGCCGCGATACGCCATGTCGGCCATCGCCTTGGCGACGATCCCGCCCATCCGCTCGCGCTCCTCCGCGGTGATGACGGGTGAGGGGGCCTCCTCGACGACCTTCTGGTGGCGGCGCTGGAGCGAACAGTCACGCTCTCCGAGATGGATCGCATGGCCGTTGCCGTCACCGAACACCTGGAACTCGATGTGCCGAGGGTTGCCGAGGTATTTTTCCATGTAGACGGTCGCGTCGCCGAACGCCGCCTTCGCCTCGCTGCCCGCCTGCTGCATCAGCGTCTCGAGCTGGTCGGCTGATTGGCACACCTTCATGCCGCGCCCGCCGCCGCCGCTCGCGGCCTTGATGATCACTGGATAGCCGATCTCTTCGGCGAGCGCCTGCGCCTCTGCGACGTCGCTGATCGCGCCGTCCGAGCCCGGCACCAGCGGCAACCCGAGCGCGCCGGCCGTGCGCTTGGCCTCCACCTTGTCGCCCATCACGCGGATGTGCTCCGGTTTCGGCCCGACGAAGATCAGGTTATGCAGCTCGACGATCTCGGCGAACTTGGCGTTCTCGCTGAGGAAGCCATAGCCGGGATGGATCGCGTCCGCGCCGCTGATCTCGGCCGCCGAGATGATGTTCGGAATGTTGAGGTAACTGTCCGCCGCGGCGGGCGGCCCAATACAGATCGCCTCGTCCGCGAGCCGCACGTGCATCGCATCGGCGTCAGCGGTCGAGTGCACCGCGACGGTCTTGATGCCCATTTCGTGGCACGCGCGGTGGATGCGCAGCGCGATCTCGCCGCGGTTGGCGATCAGCAGTTTCTTGATCTGCGGCATCCGCTTACTCGACCACCACCAGCGGCTGGTCGAACTCGACCGGCTGGCCGTTGTCGACCAGGATCGCCTTGACCACGCCCGCCGACGGCGCGGTGATCGGGTTCATCACCTTCATCGCCTCGACGATCAGCAGCGTGTCGCCTGCCGCGACGCTCTGCCCGACGCTGGAGAACGGCTTCGCGCCCGGCTCGGCGGCGAGATAGACGGTGCCGACCATCGGTGAGCGCACCGCATTAACGTCGGACGCCGCCGACGGCCCCGCGACATCGACCTGCGGCGCGGCCGGCGCTGCCGGTGCGGCAGGCGCCGGTGCGTAATGCACCGCCGGCGCGGCGCTGACCGCCGCCGCCTTGCGCGCGACGCGGATCTTGCGATCGCCGTCCTCGACCTCGATCTCGGTCAGCTGCGTGGTATCCAGCAGCTCGGCGAGCTGGCGAACCAGATCGACATCGACCTGCATCGACCCGCTATTGTGTGAAATGTCAGCCATTGAACCCCGATTATCCCTGACCTTTGGTCGCGGCTCCTGTCAGAAGCGGGCCGCGGCTTCAAGCGCGAGCTGGTACGACAGTGCGCCGAAACCGGCAATGCTGCCCTTCGCGGCGCGCCCCACGAACGACGTGTGGCGGAATTCCTCGCGCGTGTGCGGGTTCGACAGATGCACCTCGATCACCGGCGTTTTGATCGCCTTGATCGCGTCGTGGATCGCGATCGAGGTATGCGTGAACGCCCCGGCGTTGAGCAGCACCGCGCGCGCATCATGCGCCTGCGCCTCGTGCAGCCAGTCGAGCAGATGTCCCTCGTGGTTGGATTGGCGCATGTCGATCGCCAGCCCCAGCTCGCGCGCGCGATCCTCCAGCGCGCCAGCGATATCGTCCAGCGTGTCGTAGCCATAGATGTCGGGCTCGCGCATGCCGAGCAGGTTCAGGTTCGGTCCGTTGAGGACATAGACAATGTCGGTCATCGCCGCGCACCATCGCACCCGGCGCGGAGCCGCGCAACATTGCCCCCCGGCATCCGCGCGCCTAGATGGGCCGGATGGCACATACTGACGGCACCATCACCATTTCCGTGAACGGCGAGCACAAGCGCGTGACCGCCGGGATCACCCTCGCCGCGCTGGCGGAGTCGCTCGGGCTGGTGCCCGAGAAGGTGGCGGTCGAGCGCAATCTCGAGGTCGTGCCGCGCTCGACACTGACGCAGGTGGTGGTCGAGGATGGCGACGAGCTGGAGATCGTCCATTTCGTCGGCGGTGGCGATCATGTGCAGCCGATCGCGGACGATACATGGACGGTCGCGGGCCGGACGTTCCGCTCGCGACTGATCGTCGGCACCGGCAAGTACAAGGACTTTGCCCAGAACGCCGCTGCGGTGGCCGCCTCGGGTGCGGAGATCGTCACGGTGGCCGTGCGCCGCGTCAACGTCAGCGATCCCAGTGCGCCGATGCTGACCGACTATATCGATCCGCAGAAGGTCACCTATCTCCCCAACACCGCCGGCTGTTTCTCGGCCGAGGACGCGATCCGTACGCTGCGGCTGGCGCGCGAGGCGGGCGGTTGGGACCTCGTCAAGCTGGAGGTGCTGGGCGAGGCGCGCACGCTCTATCCGAACATGCGCGAGACGCTGAAGGCGACCGAGGTGCTGGTCCGCGAAGGCTTCAAGCCGATGGTCTATTGCGTCGACGATCCGATCGCCGCGAAGCAGCTTGAAGAGGCCGGCGCGGTGGCGATCATGCCGCTCGGTGCGCCGATCGGCTCGGGGCTCGGCATCCAGAATCAGGTGACGATCCGGCTGATCGTCGAGGGCGCGAACGTGCCGGTGCTGGTCGATGCCGGGGTCGGGCAGGCGAGCGATGCGGCGGTGGCGATGGAGCTGGGTTGCGACGGCGTGCTGATGAACACGGCGATCGCCGAGGCCAAGGATCCGGTGCTGATGGCCGCGGCGATGAAGGCCGCGGTCGAGGGCGGGCGGATGAGCTATCGCGCCGGCCGAATGGGCAAGCGCCGCTACGCCGACCCCTCGAGTCCGCTGTCCGGATTGATCTGAAACTAGGTTTGTCCTGCCGTTACGGAACTGTGTTATCGCAGCACCGTTCTATCGTCACAGGGTTTCGAACAAGGAGATCGACGATGGGCGAGCTGACCGACAAGATCAAGGGCAACGTCAACGAGGCGATCGGCAAGGTTAAGGAAGCCGTTGGCGATCACAACCGCGATCCGAATCTCGCCGCCGAAGGCAAGGCCCAGCAGGCCGAAGGCAAGGGCGAGCAGTTCAAGGGCAAGGTCAAGGGCGCGCTCGGCGACGACATCTGACCTGATCAACGCCTAAAACGAACAATAGGCCGCTTTGTGAACAACGAAGCGGCCTTTTGTTATTCGTCATCCCAGACCTGATTCGGGATCCCGCTTCTTCTTTCTGAGTCGAAAGAAAGCGGGCCCCGGATCAAATCCGGGGCGACGGCACATATTTCCTGTAATTGCGAGCATAGCGAAGGAATCCAGTGCCGGACCAAGGCGCCCAGCATTGCTTCGCTACGCTCGGAACGACGAACCGGCGCTAACCCCGGCCACTCCACAGTCCCACGCCGACCCCGACCGCCGCCATTGCCAGCAGCGTCGCGACGATCATCAACAGACCATCACGCACTGTGATCGCCAGTCCGAAGGCCGCAATCGCCAGCATCGGTATGGTGGTCGCGAGCGGAAGCAATTCGAGCGGCGGCACCGCGCACGCCAGCACCATGACCCCGATCGCCGCCACCCGCACGAATGGCCCGCGCGTCAGCGCCGGCAGGCGGCCATGGAACCAGCGATCCATGAACCGCGCGACACCTCGTGTCTTGTCGACCGCCTTGCGGACCTTGCTTGACGACACCGCGCGTCGTCGCACGAAGCCGGGCAGCCACAAATGCGCGCGGCCCAGCGCCATCTGCACCGCGATCAGCATGATGATCGCGGCCATGGCGGTCGGCAGGCCGGGAATGCTGCCGATCGGCGAAATGTCGATCAGCGGCATGACGATCAGGAACGGCCCAAAGCCACGCGCGCCCAGCGATTCGACGACATCGCCGACCGCCACCTCGTCTCGATCGTCCGCCAACGCACTGATTGCGTCGAGGATGTCGCCGACGCTGTGAGGTTCATCCGCCATCGCCGATCAACCGACCGGCGCGGCGCAGGTTGCCTTCCGCGGGTGAACGGAAGGCCCGGACGGCTTATGCCTGCGACGCCGCCACCGCGCCCGCCTTCTGGAACAGCTCCGCCAGCTCGCCGGCCTCGTACATCTCCATCATGATGTCCGACCCACCGACGAACTCGCCGCCGACATAGAGCTGCGGGATCGTCGGCCAGTCCGAATAGCCCTTGATGCCCTGACGGATCGCCTGATCCTGCAGCACGTCGACGCTCTCGAACTGCACGCCCAGCCGCTCGAGGATCGCGATCGCGCGGCTCGAAAAGCCGCACTGCGGAAACAAGGGCGAGCCCTTCATGAACAGCACCACCGGGTTGCTCTTCACCAGCGCGTCGATGCGGGCGTTGGTATCGTCGGTCATATCGTCTTCCTTGCGAATTCGGTCGTGCGTTACCCGCTTACTTCGGAACGGCGGTCGTCAACTGCAAGGCGTGGAGCACGCCGCCCATCCGTCCGCCCAGCGCGGCATAGACCGCCTGATGCTGTTTGACCCGCGGCATTCCCGCGAACGACGCCGCCACGACGCGCGCCGACCAATGGTCACCGTCGCCGGCCAGATCGGTCATCTCGACCTCGGCATCAGGGATGCCGGCCTTGATCAGCGCGGCGATCTCGCTTCCTTCCATCGGCATCCGCGTTACTCCGGCTGCATCAGCTGGCGGCGCGCCTCGATGGTCTGCTCCGCCAGCGCCTGCCGAACCGCCGCCTCGTCGACGTCGACGTTCGCCGCGGTCAGGTCGCCATAGACCTTGCGGACCACGTCCTCATCGCCGGCTTCCTCGAAATCGGCCTGCACCACCGCCTTGGCATAAGCGTCGGTTTCGGCAGGGGTGAGCTGCATCAGCTGCGCCGCCCACTGCCCGACCAGCCGGTTGCGGCGCGCGATGATGCGGAACGCCACTTCCTCGTCGCGGGCGAACTTGGCCTCGAACGCGCGTTCACGATCGTCGAAAAGGGTCATGCTGGCTCCAATGCTCTATGAGCGATGGATAGTGCGCGCCCCGCCGACATTCAACGTCACGCCTGGGCAACCCCGCTCAATCGGCGACGCGCACCACCAGCTTGCCGATTGCGCTGCGCTGACCCAGCCGGGCGATCGCCGCGCCGCCCTGTTCGAGCGGGAAAACTTCGGTGACGCGCGGTGCGATTCGGCCGGCTTCCCACAGGTCGAGCAGGTGAAGGATATGCGCGCGATTGGCCGCCGGCTCGCGCCCGGCGAACGCGCCCCAGAACACCCCGCACACGTCGCAGCTCTTCAGCAATGTCAGGTTGAGCGGCAGCTTGGGGATGCCGGCCGGGAAGCCGACCACCAGATAGCGCCCCTCCCAGCCGATCGCGCGCAACGCCGGCTCGGCATAATCGCCGCCGACCGCGTCGTAGATGACCTGAAAACCGTGCGCGCCGCCGGCCTGTTTGAATCGCTCCGCCAGCGCCTTCGAGGACGGCTTGTCGAATGGCGCGTGCGGGTAGACGATCACCTCGTCGGCACCGGCCGCGCGCACCGCCTGCGCCTTGTCCTCGCTCGAGACCGCGCCGACCACCTGCGCGCCGAACGCCTTGGCCAGCTCGACCGCCGCCAGCCCGACGCCGCCCGCCGCGCCGAGCACCAGCACGCGGTCGCCGGTCTTCACGCGCCCGCGGTCGACCAACGCATGGATGCTGGTGGCATAGGTGAGCAGCAGCGCCGCGCCTTCCTCGAACCCACGCCCGTCGGGTAGCGGATACAACGCATCGGCGGAGATGGCGCGTCGTTCGGCGAGTCCGCCCATCAGCACCGTGCCCATCACGCGGTCACCGACGCGCCATTGTGTCACGCCCGCGCCGATCTCGGTGACGATGCCGGCGATATCACCGCCGGGCGCGAAGGGGCGGGGTGGCTGGAATTGGTAGCGGTCCTCGATCACCAGCACGTCGGGATAGTTGATCGAGCACGCCTTGATCGCGACCACCACCTCGCCCGGTCCCGCGACCGGATCGGGCAGCTCGCCGACTTCCAGAGTTTCAGGTCCGCCCGACGCCCTCGACAGCAAAGCCCGCATGTGCCGCATCTCTCCTGATCCAGGGCCGCTCGTTATCGAGCCGCTCCTCGAATTTCGAAATCGCGGTATCCTTTGCCAGCGTCAGCCCGACCTCGTCCAGCCCTTCCATCAGGCAGCGACGACGAAAGGCGTCCAGCTCGAACGGGAAGCGGTCCTGATAGGGGGTGGTGACGGTCATCGTCTCCAGATCGATCGTGACCGGATCGGGCTCTGTCGAGTTTTGGGCCACCTCGATCAGCCGGTCGACCGCTTCCTGCGGCAACACGACCGCGACGATGCCGTTCTTGAACGCATTGCCCGAGAAAATGTCGGAGAAGCTCGGCGCGATCACCGCCTTGATGCCCATGTCGCCCAGCGCCCAGGCGGCATGTTCGCGGCTCGATCCGCAGCCGAAATTGTCGCCCGCGATCAGGATCGGCGCGCCGGCGTAAGCCGGATCGTCGAAGATGTTGCCCGGCTGCGCGCGCACCGTCTCGAAGGCGCCCTTGCCAAGTCCCGAGCGCTTGATCGTCTTCAGCCAATGCGCCGGGATGATGACGTCGGTGTCGATATTCTTGGCACCCCACGGATAAGCGGTGCCCGAGACGCGCGTGACCGGCTCCATCAGCGCGCCGGACGGCTGGCCGGGATCGCGGGGCGCGCGATCGCGGCATAGGCGGCGACCCCGCTCAGCACCGAGCCGGCGATCAGGAAAACGAATACCTTCTTCATGACGCGTCCCCTTATCCTCAACCCATCAGTTCGCGCACGTCGGCGAGCCGTCCGGTGACTGCCGCCGCCGCCGCCATTGCCGGCGACAACAAATGGGTGCGGGCGCCAGGTCCTTGACGTCCCACGAAATTTCTATTGCTGGTCGAGGCGCAGCGCTCGCCCGGCGGCACCTTGTCGGGGTTCATCGCCAGACACATCGAGCAGCCCGGCTCGCGCCATTCGAACCCCGCCTCGGTGAAGATGCGGTCGAGCCCCTCGGCCTCGGCCTGCCGCTTGACCAGCCCCGAGCCCGGCACGACCATCGCGCGCACGCCGTCGGCGACGTGCCGCCCGCTCGCCACCCCGGCGGCGGCGCGGAGGTCCTCGATCCGGCTGTTGGTGCAGCTGCCGATGAAGACATGCTGGACCGACACGTCCTGCATCCGCATCCCCGGGGTCAGCCCCATGTAATCGAGCGACTTCTGCGCCGCCTCGCGCTTCGAGGGATCGGCGAAGCTGTCAGGGGCGGGGACGAAGCCGGTGATCGGCACGACATCCTCGGGGCTGGTGCCCCAGGTCAGCGACGGCGCGATGTCGGCGGCGTTGAGCACCACGCTCTTGTCGTAGCGCGCGCCCGCATCGCTCGGCAGCGTCCGCCACCAAGCGACCGCCTTGTCCCAGTCGGCGCCCTGCGGCGCGAGCGGACGACCCTTGAGGTAGGCAAACGTCGTCTCGTCGGGCGCGATCATCCCGGCGCGCGCGCCGCCCTCGATCGACATGTTGGCGACCGTCAGCCGGCCCTCGACCGACAGGTTGCGAATCACCTCGCCGGTGAATTCAATGACATGGCCGGTCCCGCCGGCCGCGCCGATCCTGCCGATAATCGCGAGCACGACGTCCTTGGCACTGACCCCGAAGCCGAGCGTACCGTCGACGCGCACTTCCATCGTCTTCGACGGCGACAGGATCAGCGTCTGGGTGGCCAGCACATGCTCGACCTCGCTGGTGCCGATCCCGAACGCGAGCGCGCCCAGCGCGCCATGCGCCGAGGTATGGCTGTCGCCGCACACCATCGTCGTGCCGGGCAAGGTGAAGCCCTGTTCCGGCCCTACGACATGGACGATGCCCTGCTTGGCCGACAGCGCGTCGATATAGGGCACACCGAACGCGGCGACGTTCTCGCGCAGCGCCCCCAGTTGCTCGGCGCTTTCGCGGTCGGCGATCGGCAGCTCGTGGCCGTTCGCATCGACGCGCGCGGTGGTCGGCAGATTGTGATCCGGCACCGCGAGCGTCAAATCAGGGCGCCGCACCCGCCGCCCGGCGGCGCGCAGCCCCTCGAACGCCTGCGGGCTGGTCACCTCATGGACGAGGTGTCGATCGATATAGATCAGGCAGGAACCATCGTCGCGACGCTCGACCACGTGAGCGTCCCAGACCTTCTCGTACAATGTGCGGGGAGTGGAGGACATGATCCGCGGCTGTTAACCGAAAAGCATCGCGCGTCCAAGTTCACGCGTAACAAAATGGCGCGAAGTATCAGGCGCGACGATCCTCCGTCACCGTACCGATTGCCGCGATCTCCGCCTCATGCGCGTCTTCACGGAAAGTCTCAGTCAAAGCAGCATCTTCCCACGCGCGCATCGCGGGCTGTTCCAGCATCCGTTCGACCGAGCGAGCACCCACCGCACTGACAACGATGCCATAGCTTCGCACCCGAAGACGACGGGCGCGAAGAAGGCATCCACCGCACCGAAGCGTTCGCCCGCGAGGAACGGCCCGCCGAAGCGCGCGAGTCCTTCGCCCCACAGTTCCGCCAGCCGCGCGACATCGCGTGCGAGTCGCGGCGACGTGTCGTGCGGCGTCACGCGCTGCCCGACCGTCATCGTCCGCACGCCCCGTAGCGCGCCGAACCCGCCGTGCATCTCGGCGGCGGCGCACATCGCCCAGGCGCGCGCGGCTGGATCGTCCGGCCACACGCCGTCGTGCCGCTCACCCAGATAGAGTGCGATGCCGAGCGAGTCCCACACCGTCCGCTCGCCGTCGATCAGCACCGGCACCTGACCCGTCGGCGAAAAGGCGCGAAAGGCGTCGTAATTGTCCATCGCCGCGAACGGCTCGACGCGATCCTCGAACGCAATGCCGAGCGTGGTCATCAGCACTCACGGGCGCAGCGACCAGCTTGAATAATTCCGGTTCGCGGTGATGAGCGTATAGGCCATCCGCGTCAGACCACGTAATGCGCCGCCGTCTTCGCCGCGACCTCGTCCGCGGTCACGCCGGGCGCCAGCTCGATCAACCGAAACGGCGAGTCATGGTCTGGGCGCTGGAACACCGCCAGATCGGTGACGATCATGTCGACGACGTTCTTCCCCGTCAGCGGCAGCGAACAGGCCGGCAGGAACTTCGGGCTGCCGTCCTTGGAGACATGCTCCATCACGACGATGATCTTCTTGACGCCCGCGACCAGATCCATCGCGCCGCCCATGCCCTTGATCATCTTGCCGGGGATCATCCAGTTGGCGATGTCGCCGCCCTCGGACACTTCCATCGCGCCCAGCACGGTCAGGTCGATATGCCCGCCGCGGATCATCGCGAAGCTCTGCTCGCTGCCGAAATAGGCGGACGAGGGTAGCTCGCTGATCGTCTGCTTGCCGGCGTTGATCAGGTCGGGGTCGACCTCGTCGTCATAGGGGAACGGCCCGATCCCCAGCATCCCGTTCTCGGACTGGAGCGTCACGGTCATGCCATCGGGGATGTTGTTCGCGACCAGCGTCGGGATACCGATGCCGAGGTTGACGTAATAGCCGTCCTTCAGCTCGCGCGCGGCGCGCGCCGCCATGCCGTTACGATCCCAGCCCTTCACTTCCTGCGACATCAGTTCAGGCTCCCGTCCTGGATGGTGGTGATCTCGGTCGCCTGCTCGCGCAATTGCGCGCTCAGCCCGGCGACGATCGCCTGCAATGCCTCGTCCTCGGTCATGCCATAGGTGCCGGCATAGGCGCGCGCGGCGTGACGGATCGTATCGGCCATCAGATAGCCGAAGACTTCCGCCTCGCCCAGCACGCCGGCGTTGATCCACACCGATGCGCCCGCGCCATCGGTGACCCAGATCCGCGCGACCTCCGCCGAACGGTCGGTCAGCACGTCGCCATGCTCCAGCGAGATCGCGCCTTGGGGCTCGTCGGTCATGGCACGTCCTTCCAGCGTTTGTCGGCCGGGAAGGTCTCGTCCCAGCCACTGCCGAGCCCGGTGCCGTAGACCGGGTTGGGCAACACAAACCAGCCATTGCCCCAGCGAGCCTCGATCGGCGCGACCGCGGTCAGCATCCGCCGCCCAATCGCGGGGGCGGGGCCGGGCGGGTTGAACAGGTCCGCGAAATCGCCAAGCTGGTCGCCGGCCAGCGCGACGACGCAATATTTCGCTGCGATCGCCGCGCGCCGCCCGTCCTTGCCCGACTTGCCGTCGGCATCGCCCTTCAGGAACAGCGTCTCGCCGTGGCGGAACTCCCCGAGCCCGGCATTGGCGAGCGCCTGCGCGGTCGCCTCGGCATTGCCGATCGAACGGTTGGTGTTGATGACCATCGTCACCCCCATCGCACGCAGCGCATGGAATGCCGCCACCGCGCCCGGCACCGCGGCCACCCGCGTTGCGCCGGCCTTCTCCCAGCGCTCCCAGCGCTGCTGGTCGAAGCCGCGTGCAGTCTGCGCATCGTCATATTCGTAGCCGAGGTTGAGCACCGCGGTTTCGTCCATGTCGAGCACCACCGCGGGGGGCAGCGTGCCGCACGGCAGCGTCTCGGCGCTCGCCGCGGTCGCGCCCGGTGCGAGCACTGCCGACGCCGGCCAGCGCGGCAGCGTGCCGGCGGGGCGCTGCGACGGCAGCCGTCCGCGCCGGTCGCGCGCACTGGCCAGCACGTCGCGGACATAGCGGACCATGCCGTTATACGCCTGTTCGGACAGCGCCGCCGCCTCGCCCGAGCCATAGAGCCACGCCATCGCCGGCGGCACGCCCGGTGGCGCGGGCGGGTCGACCGCAGGCGGCGGCGCGCTCGGCCGCCCGAGCAGCACCTGTCGCTGCGCCGCGCAGCCGCCGAGCGTCGCGGCGAGCGCCAGCAGGACGCCCGCGTGCTTCACGCCGCTTGCACGCGCGGGCGGGTGGTGCGGAACTCGATCTTCTTCTCGTACGGCGCGCCGACGATCATCCGCTTCACATAGATGCCGGGCAGATGGATGTGATCGGGGTCGAGCGTGCCGACCGGCACCACTTCCTCGACCTCGGCGACGCAGATCTTCCCCGCGGTCGCCATCGGCTGGTTGAAATTGCGCGCGGTCTTGCGGAAGATCAGATTGCCGCTCTCGTCGGCCTTCCAGCCCTTGATGATCGACAGATCGGCGCGGATGCCGCGTTCGAGGATATAGTCCTCGCCGTCGAAGACCTTCACTTCCTTGCCATCGGCCACCTGCGTGCCGACGCCGGTCTTTGTGTAGAAGCCGGGGATGCCCGCGCCGCCCGCGCGACACCGCTCCGCCAGCGTGCCCTGCGGGCAGAATTCCACCTCCAGCTCGCCAGACAGGAATTGCCGCTCGAACTCCTTGTTCTCGCCGACATAGGAGGAGATCATCTTTTTCACCTGCCGCGTGCGCAGCAGCTTGCCGAGCCCTTCGCCATCGACGCCGGCGTTGTTGCTCGCGATCGTCAGGTCCCTGGTGCCCGCCTCGCGGATCGCGTCGATCAACCGCTCGGGAATGCCGCACAGTCCGAACCCGCCGGCGCAGATCGTCATCCCGTCGAACAGCAGCCCGTCCAGCGCGGCGGCGGCATCGTCGTACACCTTGTTGACCACGGCTTGCTCTCCGGTCCGGCCTCGAATGTCGCGCGCCCGGTGCCCCGTGTCGCGCACCCACGCTCCTTAGCGCCGCGCTGGGCGAAGGCAACGACAACCCTCATCCTCCCCTGCAAGGGGAGGGGGACCACCCGCAGGGTGGTGGAGGGGTTGCCCCACGCGGCGCCGTCTCAAACCTCAGCACCCCTCCGTCAGCCTTTCAGGCTGCCACAGCACGGGGTCGGATCGTCCACAGGACGATCCTCGACCATGCGGGGCATGGTCGACCCCATGCTCCTTGCAGGGGAGGATGAACCTCCGACCATCAACCCCCTTGCGGCCCCACCACCACACGATAGGTTGCGCGCCCATGACAAGCCTTAGAACCGGCGGCCGAATTCTGGTCGACCAGCTCGTCGCACAGGGCTGCGACCGCGTGTTCACCGTGCCGGGGGAGAGTTTCCTCGCGGTGCTCGACGCGCTCCACGACACGCCCGCGATCGAGGTGGTGACGTGCCGGCAGGAGGGCGGGGCGGCGTTCATGGCCTGTGCCGACGGCACGCTGACGCACCGCCCCGGCGTCGCCTTCGTCACCCGCGGGCCGGGCGCGACCAATGCCGCGATCGGCGTCCATGTCGCGCATCAGGATTCGCAGCCGATGATCCTGTTCATCGGCGACGTCGATCGCGGCACCCGCGACCGCGAGGCGTTTCAGGAGATCGATTTCGCGGCGATGTTCGCGCCCTTGTGCAAATGGGCGGCGCGGATCGACGATGCGCGGCGCATCCCCGAATATGTCGCGCGCGCCTATGCCACCGCGGTCAGCGGGCGGCCCGGCCCGGTCGTGCTCGCGCTCCCCGAGGACATGCTGCTCGATGCGGTCGAGGCGACCGATCGCGCACGCGTCGACCGCGTGGCGCAGGACGTCGATGCCGATACGCTCGACCGGCTGCGCGACCTGCTCGCCACTGCCGAACGCCCGCTCGCGATCGTCGGCGGGGCAGGGTGGGACACCGCCGCCGCGGCCAACGCCTTCGCCGACTGGGCGACGCGCGCGGGCGTGCCGGTCGCCGCCGCCTTCCGCCGACAGGATGCGATCGCCAACGACTGTCCGGCCTATGCCGGCAACCTCGGTTATGGCCCCAACCCCGCGCTGGTCGCGCGCGTCCGTGATGCCGATCTGCTGCTCGTCGTCGGCGCGCGGCTGGGGGAGGCGACCACCGATGGCTATGCGCTCGTCACCCCCGATCATCCCGGCCAGCGGCTGGTGCACGTCCACCCGGATCCGGCGGAATTGCACCGCGTCTATGCCACCGATCTCGCGATCTGCGCCGGCATGGCGGAGTTCGCCGAGGCTTTGGTCCCGCTCGACGGCGGCGCGCATCCGCATGCCGCCGAGGCGCGCCGCGATTACGAGGCATGGACGGTGCCGCAGCCGCGCGACGGCGTCGCGCTCGATCTCGGCCCGTGCGTCGCGGCGATGCGCGAGGCGCTGCCCGCCGACACGATCATCTGCAACGGCGCGGGCAATTTCTCGGGCTGGTGGCATCGCTACTGGCGCTATGCCGGGCCGGGAACGCAGCTCGCGCCGACCGCTGGCGCGATGGGCTATGGCCTGCCCGCCGCAGTCGCCGCCGCATTGCGCAAACCGGGGCGCAGCGTCGTCGCCGTGGCCGGCGATGGCGACTTCCTGATGAACGGGCAGGAACTCGCCACGGCGGTCCAGCATCATGCCGACCTGCTCGTGATCGTCGTCGACAACGGCACCTATGGCACGATCCGGATGCACCAGGAGCGTGAGTACCCCGATCGCCCCGCCGCGACCCGGCTCCGCAACCCCGACTTCGCCGCGCTCGCCCGCGCCTATGGCGCGACCGCCGAGACGGTCGAGCATACCGCCGACTTCGCGCCCGCGCTCGACCGGCTGCGCGCCGTCGCGGGCGTGCGGCTGCTCCATTGCCGCACCGATATCGAGCAGATCACCCCCGCCACGACGCTGACCGCGATCAAGCAGCGCACGCTGTAAGGAATAACCCGAACCAGCCCGTCGCCAGCTATTGACTACAGACGTAATCGAGATGATTACAGCTGTAGTCAATAAGCCTGACGAGGGAGCGAGTCGTGGTCGAACGGATCAGCGATGCCGAACATGCGGTCATGGAGGTGCTGTGGGACGAAAGCCCGCTCACCGCACAGGATGTGGCCGAGCGGGTGGACCCGGAACGCGGCTGGAGCGCCGCCACCGTCAAGACCCTGCTCGGGCGGCTGCTCGGCAAGGAAGCGGTGCGCCACGAGGTCGACGGCCGCCGCTATCTCTACAGCCCGGCGGTGCGCCGCGAGGAGTATGTCGCGCGTGAGTCCGACCGGCTGATCGACCGGCTGTTCGGCGGCCGGCTGACCCCGCTGGTCGCGCACCTCGCCGAGCGCGATGCGCTCAGCGATCAGGACATCAGCGAGATCGAGGCGCTGCTCAAGGCGCTCAAGCAATGATTGGCTGGGCGATCGAAGCGATGCTGGCATCGGCGCTGCTGATGCTGGCGGTGCTGGTCCTGCGCGGACCGGTTCGCACCGCGTTCGGCGCGCGCGTCGCCTACGCGCTCTGGGCGCTGCCCGCGCTGCGAATGGTGATGCCGCCGCTGCCCGCGGGCTGGCGCGGCGAGGCGCTGCCTATGCTGCCGTCGCCGGAGCCGATCGTCATCATGCTCGGCGACCCGGTCGCGACCCTCCCGGTCGAGACCACGCACACCGCGCTCGGCTGGCCGCCGGTCGCGCTGGGATTGTGGCTCGGCGGCGCCGCGCTGCTGCTCACATGGCAGGCGGTCGGCTATCTCCGCTTCCGCTACAACGTGTTGCGGCTCGGAATCGCGGTCGATCGCGTCGGCTCGATCACCGTCGTGCAGAGCGCCGCGACCGACGGCCCGCTCGCCTTCGGGGTGTTCGACCGCGTGGTCGCCTTCCCGCGTGACTTCGCGGCGCGCTTCGACCCCGAGGAACGCGCGCTCGCGCTCGAACACGAGCTTGGTCACCACGCGCGCGGCGATCTGGTCGCCAATTGGGTCGCGCTGGCGGTGCTCGCGCTCCACTGGTTCAACCCGCTGGCGTGGACGGCCTTCCGCAAGTTCCGCGCCGATCAGGAAATGGCCAATGACGCGCGCGTACTGACGCGCACCGGCGGCGCGGCGCGCCACGCCTATGGCTGTGCGATCGTCAAGGCCGCGCATGGTCGCGCGGTGTCGCCCGCCTGCCACCTCAACACCGTCAAGGATCTGAAAGGAAGACTGAAGATGCTCGGCAAGGAGAAAGCCACGCGCGCGCAGACCGCGACCGGCGGCGTGGCGATCATGGCGCTGGCGATCGGTGGCCTCGCCTTCACCGCCTCGGGCACGCAGGCCGCCGAGCGCGTCCGCGCCGGGATGGAGGATGCGACGGGGATTGAGATGACCATGCCGGAAATGCCCGAGACCCCCGAAACGCCCGGCGTGCCCGACATGGCGATCGAACCGGGCACCCGCCATATCAGCGTGCAGACGGACAAGGGCCCACACACCACGGTCATCGTCACCAAAGACGGCCGCACCACAACCTACACCGGGGACGCGGCCGAACGGTATCTCGCCGCCAACCCTGCGCCGGTGCCGCCAGCGCCGCCGGCGCCGCCGGTGCCCGCCACCGGGCCGATGCCGCCCGTCCCGCCGATGCCGCCGGTCCCGCCGGTGCCAAATGAAGCCGACGTGGCGGCGCTGGACGTGCACGCCGCAGAACTGGGCCGCTCCGCGGCGCATCTGGCGGCAATCGACGCCGCGCGCCTGCAGCGGCAGGCCGCGCTGCTCCAGCGCAACGCCGCCTTCGACTCGGCGCGCATCGAGCGGCAGGCCGCGGCGATGGCGCGGCAGGCGGCGCGGATGGATGCGATGCGGGTGCGGCTCGATGCGGACCATCTGCGCCGCCAGTCGCTGCGCACCGCGCTGGCCGGTCTGGAAAGCGCCCGCGCCGGGCTGGCGATCAATCGCGATCTCTCGGACGCGCAGCGCGCCGAAGCGCTGGCGTCCATCGACAGCGAACTCGTCAAGATGCGCCGCCGCATCGCCGAGCGCGACTGAGCCAGCCCCTCCCACCGTCATCCCGGCCTTGAGCCGGGATCCCGCTTCTTTCCCCGGCTGCCAAGAAGAAGCGGGCCCCCGGCTCGAGGCCGGGGCGACGGATGGGGGGCCGTCCACCCTTGCACCCACCGCGCACCGCCGCCATGTGAAGCACAGATGGCAGACGAGCTTCCCACCGGCGTGGCCGTGACGCTGGAACCGTTGGTGACGCGCGTTCTCGCTCCCAATGCCAGCGCCTACACCTACACCGGTACGCAGACGCACCTCGTCGGCATCGACGACCTCGCGATCATCGACCCCGGTCCCGCCGATGACGCGCACCACGCCGCGCTCATGCGCGCGATCGCCGACCGCCCGGTCCGCGCGATCCTCATCACCCACCACCACCGCGATCATTCCCCCGCCGCGCGCCGCCTCGCCGCCGCTACGGGCGCGCCGATCGTCGGGTGCGCGCCGCTGGTCGTCCGCGACGCGGGCGAGCAGGCCGACGTCGCCTTCGACGCCGATTACGCCCCCGATCACGTGCTGACCGACGGCGAGCAGGTCAGCGGGGAAGGCTGGACTCTTCAGGCGCTCGCCACGCCCGGCCACACCGCCAACCACCTCGCCTTTGCGCTGCCCGAAACTAACGCGCTGTTCTCCGGCGATCATGTGATGGGCTGGGCGACCAGTGTCGTCTCGCCCCCCGACGGCGATATGGGCGACTATATGGCCAGCCTCGAAAAGCTGCTGCTGCGCGACGACCGCATCTATTATCCCGGCCATGGCAAAGCGGTCGAGCGCCCGCAGCGGCTGGTGCGCGGGATGCTCGGCCACCGCAAGCAGCGCGAGGGCCAGATCCTGCGGCTGCTCCGCGAGGGGCCGCAGCCGATCGCGGCGATGGTGGCGCGGATGTACGTCGGGCTCGACGCGCGATTGCTCGGTGCGGCGTCGCGCTCGGTGCTCGCGCATCTGATCGATCTCGCACGGCGCGGGCTGGTGGTGGAGGAGGGGGACATATGGCGGAGCATCTGACCGGGCTCGGCAAGCTGCTGGTGTCGCTGGCGATCGCCACTGCGATCCTCGTCGCGACCTTCGTCGGCTATCGTTACTTCACCGAGAAATACACCGTCGCCACCGATGCGAGCGGCGTCGCGGTCGCGCGCGTCGTCGCCGGGCGTTTGTATGGCAGCAACGAACTGCGCGTCAGCCATCTCTCCGGCACCGTCCAGTCGACCGCCTCCGCCACGCGGATGTTCGGCTGGCTCAAATATGTCCGCGTCATCAAGGCGCCGTATGACGTCGACTATTTCGTGCCGCTGGGCAGCCTGCGCCCGCGCGACTTCCGCTACGACGAGCGCCGCCGCCGATTGTTGGTCGAGGTGCCCGACGTCACGGTCGGCGCGCCCAATATCGACGAGAGCCGCGTGACGATCGACACAACCACCGGCGTCCTTCCCCCGCGCGGCGCGATGGCCGAGTTGCAGAAGAAGGTCTCCGCCAAGGCCACCGACGTCGTCGCCGCCAAGGCGCGCGAGCCCGACAACATCGCCAAGGCACGCGAGAACGCCCGCGACGCCCTCGAACGGCTGTTCGAGGGCACGTTGGAAGCGGCCAATCTGCCGGTCAACGTCGAGGTCCGCTTCGCCGGCGAGGCCCGCCCCGACAACCGCGACCAATGGGACCTGACCCGCTCGCTGGAGGAAGTGCTCGGCAACGCGCGTTAGGTCGGCGATAGGCCTTTTCCTAAATCGGGGATGACGGCTAAGCGTTCCTGCTGATCCTCACCCCGTTCGTGCTGAGCTCGTCGAAGCACGTGCCCCAAGCGAAACGCCCGCAACACGCACGTCGACAAGCTCAGTGCGAACGGCTGCATGATCGGCACGCTCCACTCCCGCGCATCGTTCCGCTTGATTGCGCCACCCGCACAGGCCATCTGCTGCGACATGGAACAGCCGACGAACCTGACGGGCCTCGACCTGCGCGCCGAGATCGACCGCCTCCGCAAGGAGCGCAACGCCGTGATCCTCGCGCATTATTATCAAAAGCCCGAGATTCAGGACCTCGCGGACTTCGTCGGCGACAGCCTCGATCTCAGCCGCAAGGCGCAGGCGACCGACGCCGATGTCATCGCCTTCTGTGGCGTGCGCTTCATGGCCGAGACCGCCAAGATCCTCTCGCCGCACAAGACGGTGATCCTCCCCGACATGGATGCCGGGTGCAGTCTGGAGGACAGCTGCCCGCCCGATCAGTTCGCCGCGTTCCGTGCGCAGCACCCCGATGCGATCGCGCTCACCTACATCAACTGTTCGGCGGCGGTGAAGGCGCTCAGCGACGTCATCGTCACCTCCTCCTCGGCCGAGACGATCCTGTCGAAGATCCCGCCCGAGCAGAAGATCATCTTCGGCCCCGACCGCAACCTCGGCGGCTACCTCGCGCGCAAGACCGGGCGGGACCTGATCCTGTGGCCGGGCGTGTGCATCGTCCACGAGGCGTTCAGCGAAACCGAATTGCTCAAGCTGCGCGCGCAGCACCCGACCGCACCGATCGCCGCGCACCCGGAATGTCCGGCGGTGATCCTCGACCATGCCGATTACGTCGGTTCGACGCGCGGTATCCTCGACTATGCGATGGCGATGCCGGGCGACACGCTGATCGTCGCCACCGAGCCGCACATCATCCACCAGATGGAGAAGGCGCTGCCGGGCAAGACCTTCATCGGCGCGCCCGGCGCGGACGGAAACTGCAATTGCAACATTTGTCCATACATGGCGCTCAACACGCTCGAAAAGCTCTACGTCGCGCTGCGTGACCTGACCCCCCGCATCGAGATGGACGAGGGGTTGCGCGTGCAGGCCAAGAAGAGCCTCGACGCGATGCTGGAGATGGCGAGCACGACGGTCGGGCAGGGTGATCTCGGCCCAGCGAAAGTGACCGGCGACTGACAACCGCCGTCGCCCCTGCGCAGGCAGGGGCCATGTCTATTCCGTCACGGGTAACGCCGACCCGACATCTGGCGCGTCTGTGTCAAATCGCACACTCTGACGACCAAGCCGGAGGCTCCTGCGACAATCCGCGCATCACCTCGCAAACATCCACGACGCCTTGCGCACCACTCCGGCAAACATCCGCCTCCCATTTCAGCAACTTGACGCCTTGGCATCACTCGCGCCCCGCGTTTTCGCGCAACCTTCGCCAACATCCGCCGCGGCGCTTCCTATCCCCGGCTGCCGCCGCTACGTTGGTCACCGATGAAACGTCTGTTCCCGCTCGCGCTCGCCCCGATCGTCCTCGCCGCCGCCCCCGCCGCCGATCCGTACCTCTGGCTGGAGGACATCGAAGGCCCTCGCGCGCTCCAGCAGGTCAGGGCATGGAACGCCGAAACCGAGGCGCTGCTCGCCAAAAGCCCGCGCTATGAACAGGATCGCGCCCGCGCCCGGGCGATCCTCGACGACGAGGCACAGATCGCCGACGTCGATACGGTGCTTGGCGATCGGGTCACAAACCTTTGGCGCGATGCGAAAAATCCGCGCGGGCTTTGGCGCGTCGCGGCGCTCGCCGACTATCAATCCGGCAAGCCGAACTGGCGGACGCTGATCGACGTCGACGCCCTCGGCAAGGCCGAGGGCAAGAGCTGGGTGTGGCACGGCGCCAGCTGTCTGGAGCCCGATTACGCGCGCTGTCTCGTCCGGCTCAGCCCCGGCGGCACTGACGCGCAGGTGGTGCGCGAATTCGACCTGACCACCGGCCGTTTCGTCGACGACGGCTTCGTCCTACCCGAGGCGAAGAGCGACGTCGTGTGGGTGAACCGCGACACGTTGCTGGTCGCAACCGACTGGGGCGCCGGCGCGCTCACCACCTCGGGCTATCCGCGCATCGCAAAATTATGGAGGCGCGGCACGCCCTTAGCGGCGGCGACGACCGTCCATGAGTCGCCGGCCAGCGCGGTGCAGGTCGGCGCGGCGGCGTTCGTTGACGCCACCCGCCGCTGGCCGATGGTCAGTGTCGGGCATACCTTTTTCGAGCGCGAATTGCTCGTGCAGGCGGCCGACGGCAAGTTCATCCCGCTCGGCCTTCCCAAGGGCGCCGACGTCACCGACGTGATTGGCGCGCGCGTGGTCGCGAAGCTCAACAAGCCCGCCGACGGCTTCCCGGCCGGCGCGCTGGTCGCCTGGTCGCTCCCCGACATCATCGCGGGGCGACACCCCAAGGGTGAGCTGGTGATGGCGCCGGACGCGACGCAGGCTATCGAGGAAGTTTCCGCCAGCGACAATGTGTTGTGGGTCAAGCTGCTCGACGACGTCTCGGGCCGGCTGCTCGCCTTGCAGCGACAGGCGGACGGGCGTTGGACGCAAACGTCGGTGGCGCTGCCCGGCAACAGCACGCTCCACCTCGGCGCGACCACGGGCAAGAGCGATGAGGCGTTCGTCACGGTCGAGGGGATGCTCACCCCGCCGACGCTCTATGCCGTGCGCACGGGCATGAAGCCACGCGCGGTACAGGCGCTTCCGGCACGGTTCGACGCGACGAAATATAATGTGGTGCAACGCTTTGCGAGGTCGCGCGACGGCACGCGCGTACCCTATTTCCTCGTCACGAAGAAGGGCGCGACCGCACCGGCTCCGGCGTTGATCCACGCTTATGGCGGGTTCCGCAGCGCGCAGACGCCGACCTATCTCACCGAGCAGCCGTATCGCGCCGGTCCGTTAGCGCTGTTCTGGGTGGAGCAGGGTGGGGCCTATGTGCTCGCCAATCTGCGCGGCGGCGGCGAATATGGGCCGCGCTGGCATCAGGCCGGGCTGCGCGAGAAGCGCCAGAACGTATTCGACGACCTCCATGCGGTCGGCGACGATCTGGTCCGTACCGGTGTGTCGATCAAAGGAAAGATCGCGATTTCAGGACGTTCGAACGGCGGATTGCTGGTCGGGGTGGCGATGCAACAGCGGCCCGACCTGTACGGCGCGGTGATTGCGGGGTCGCCGCTGGAGGATATGCAGCGCTATTCGCATCTGTCCGCGGGGGCGTCGTGGATCGATGAATATGGCGATCCCGATAACGCGGCCGACTGGGCGTTCATCCGCCGCTACTCACCGTATCAGAACGTGAAGGCGGGTGTCCGCTATCCCCCTGTGTTCTTTTACCTTTCGACCAAGGACGACCGGGTGCATCCGGGGCATGCGCGCAAGCTGGCGGCGTTGCTCAAGCAGAACGGGAACACCGTTTACTTTCACGAATATCTGGAGGGCGGGCATTCGGTTGGGGCCGATCACGCCGAGGATGCGCGGCGTGCGGCGCTGCTGAATGCGTTCCTGGGACGCGAATTGATGCGAAAATAGCCTAGACGGTGCGCTCGTCGGCGAGCGTACAGGCGGTGCCGGTTTCGATCTGTACCGTCGTATGGCCGATACCGAAGCGTTCGTGCAGCAGCGCCTGCACGTCCTCCAGAAACGCGTCGCCCGGATGCCCGGCCGGGATGCGCAGATGCGCCGTCAGGCTCGGTTCGGTGGTCGACATCGGCCAGATGTGGAGGTCGTGCACGGCCTCGACGCCGGGCAACGCTTCGAGCGCTTCCTTGACCCGATCATAGTCGATCCCGCGCGGTACCGCCGACAGCGACATTTCGACCGTCTCGCGCAGCAGCCCCCAGGTCTGCCAGAAGATCACCACCGCGATGACGAGGCTGACGAGCGGGTCGATCCACGCCGCGCCGGTCAGCCAGATGACGACCCCGGCGGCGACCACGCCAGCGGAGACCAGCGCGTCGGCGAGCATGTGCAGATAGGCGCCGCGCACGTTGACGTCACCCTTGCGCCCGCGCGCGAACAGCCAGGCGGTGATCGCATTGACGACGATGCCGAGCGCGGCGACGGCGGACACGGTCAACCCCGGCACTGCCGGAGCGGAGCCGAAGCGGTGCACTGCCTCCCACGCGATCGCGCCGATCGCGACCAGCAGCAGCAGCGCGTTGGCGAGCGCGGCGAGGATCGTCGATCCCTTCAGCCCGTAGGTAAAGCGCTTCGACGGCGCGGTTCGGGCCAGTGCTGCCCCGCCCCACGCCACCGCCAGTCCGAGAACATCGGACAGATTGTGCCCCGCGTCGGCGAGCAGCGCGACCGAGTCGAACATCCAGCCGGCCACGCCTTCCGCGACGACGTAGATGAGGTTGAGCGCGATCCCGATCGCGAACACATGATCCCAGCGCTCCGGCGGGGTGGCATGTGCATGGGAATGGCCGTGATCATGGTCGTGCCCGTGATCGTGACGGTGGTGGTGATGGTGGTGCCCGTGACCCATGCGCGGGCTCTACCATCAGCCTCAGAAGGGCGACAGTCGGTTAGTATGGGCTGCTTGCGGAGATCGGAGTTGTCACCCCTCGCCCAATGCGTGCCGTCACCCCGGCGAAGGCCGGGGTCCAGTTGGGAAGGTCCATGTAACTAGGCGTGATGCGCCTCATCAGCGTCCCCCAACTGGGCCCCGGCCTTCGCCGGGGTGACGACGTTTGGGGGTAAGCGGGAATTGGCGACCGAGCCTAGCGCCGCGTGCCGAACCAGATGACGTGGGTCGCGCCCTTGCCGTTTTCGCGCGCGCGGACCTTGACCTCGTCGACCGCGAAGCCGCTGTCGGCGAAGCGACGAGCAAAGCGCGGGTCGGGTGCGGCCGACCAGACCGCCAGCACGCCGCCGGGCCGCAAGGCCGCACGCGCCGCAGCCAGTCCACGCGGGCCGTAAAGACCATCGTTGGCGGGGCGGGTCAGCCCGTCCGGGCCGTTGTCGACATCGAGCAGGATCGCGTCATAGCGTCCGCCGCCCGCGGCGATTGCTGCGCCGACATCGCCCATGTGCAGCGTCACGCGCGGATCGTCGAGGCATCCGTCGGTCAGCGCCGCCATCGGGCCGCGCGCCCATTCGATGATGCCGGGGACCAGCTCAGCGACCGTGACCTTCGCCTCCGCACCCAGTCGGGCGAGCACCGCGCGCAGCGTGAAGCCCATGCCGTAGCCGCCGATCAGCAGGTGCGGCGCGGAACGGTCAGCCAACCGGTCGCAGGTCATCGTGCCGAGCGCGACTTCCGAGCCGCTCATCCGCGTGCTCATCAATTCGTTGCGCTCAAGCACGATCATGAAGTCGGCACCGCGACGGAACAGCCGCAACGGCGGTCCGTCCGGTACCTCCGCAACCCCGAGCAGTTCGGGGCGGATCACTTCTTCTGGCGGGCCTTGCGCGCGGCGTAGCGCGCGTCGCGCGCCGCCTTCATCTCGGCCGCGGTCGGCATGACCGGTGGGCGCTTGGCGGCAGCGGCAGCTTCGGCTGCGGCAGCCTCTTCGGCAGCAGCCTGCGCACGCGCCTCTTCCTTGGCGGCCTTTTCAGCGGCGATCGCCGCCTTGCGCTGCTCGCGCTTCTCGGCCTCCGCAGCTTCCTTGGCCTCGCGCGCGGCGAGACGGGCGGCGACCTCTGCAGGATCGGGGGCGGCCTTGTTCTTCAACGCCTCGAGGGCGCGTGCCTTGGCGTCGCGGGCGGCGGCGGCGCGCTGGTTGAAGTCCGGGGCCTTGTAACCTGCCATGCTGCGAAATTCTCCTTGGGGAACGACAACGCCGAAACCGGCGCAAAGCACAACGGCCCCGCATCGCTGCGGAGCCGTCGAAAAGCCGATAAAGCAAAATACTAGACCAGCCGCATCCGAATATACGAGCCGGGGGTCATTCGCGCAACCGCTTTATCGGACGCCGTCCACCGCCAGCCGCCCCAGCGCCGGATCGTCGGTGAAGAACGAGTCGATGCCGAGCGCGATGTAGCGGCGCATCTCGGCGACCGACCCGGCGTCATGGCGCGCGTCCGGCCCGGCGGTGCTGCGGAAGTCGGCGGCAAGGAAGCGGTTCTCGGGACGGAAGGTCCAGGGGCAGACCTCAAGGCCGCCGGCATGGGCGTCTTTGACCAGCGACGTCGGTGCGGCGAGCCGTCCGTCGTCGGCGAGCGGGATCAGCATCCGCGTGTTCGGCGCGACGATATCGGCATAACGCGCCATCTCGCGCAGGCCGGCGGGCGACACCATCGTCCGGTAATCGAGCGCGCCGCCGGCCTTGACCACGTCGGCGGGCTTCTGCGCCGGATCGCCGATCAGCTGGACGAGGCGGACGTTGCCGCCTTTCGGCAGCTTGCCGCGGACATAGCGCAGGTTGGCGACCTCGAACGACTGCAATTGCACCGGCGCGCGCCGGGTGTAGGCGTGCGCGGCGAGCACGGCGAGGAAGCGGTCCTCCACCGGCAGGCCGATTCCGGCGAAATAGGTCGAATGCTTCAATTCGGGCACCAGCCCGATCGTCCGCCCGCGCGCCGCCGCCTCGGCCGCGGCGAAGTCAATGACCTCGTCGAAGGAGACGATCTGGAAATGACCGTCATAGCTGCGGCTTTCGGGACGGATCGCGCCGAGCCGTTCCTTCGCGCGGAGCGTCTTCAGCTCGGTGAGGGTAAAGTCTTCGGTGAACCAGCCGGTCTGCGCCTCACCATCGATCGTCTTCGTCGTGCGGCGTGCGGCGAATTCGGGATGGTCGGCAACATCGGTCGTCTCGGCGATGTTGTTCTCGTGCCGCGCGACCAGCACGCCGTCCTTCGTCGGGACCAGATCGGGCTCGATAAAGTCGGCGCCGTCCGCAATCGCCTTGGCATAGGCGCCAAGCGTGTGTTCGGGGCGCAACGCCGAGGCGCCACGGTGTGCGAACACCAGCGGCTTCTTCGCGGGCGACGCCGCGCCGGCGGTGGAAGCCACCCCCAGCGCGATCGCGGAGCCGAGCGCGGCGCGGCGGGTCATCACGCTCAGAAGCCCGCGCTGAGCGTGACGAACGCCTGACGCGGCGCGAGCGGGAAGAAATTGTACGTCCCCGATGCCGCGCCGACGCTGATCGTCGAATAGGCTTTCTTGTCGGTGATGTTGGTGACGTTGAGGCTGACGTTCAGCTTCTTCGCCAGGCCCTCGCCCGACAGCGGCATGTCGAAGCCGATGCGACCCGACAGGGTGAAATAGCCCGGCACCTTCAGATCGTTCGTGAACGTGGCATAGCGACGACCGATATAGTCGCCGATCAGCTGCAGCTCCACCCCGTCGCCGTTGAGCGTGGCCACGGTCTTGTTGAGCCAGTCGGGCGAGCCGGGGACCTTCTTGCCGGCGGTCGGCACGACGGTCTGCGCTGCGCCGACCGTGTAGTTATCGGCGTAGCGCGAATTGTTGTACGACAGTGCATTGTAGAGCGAGAAGCGATCGCCGAAGCGCAGCGTCGCCGCCGCATCGACGCCGTCGGTCTTCACGCTGCCGACGTTGGCGATAATCGGTGCGCCGCTGATGATCGCGGTGATCGTCGTGGTCGGGCTGATCGCCAGCAGTCGGTTCGAGAAGTCGACGTGATAATAGCTGATCTGGCCCTCGAACCCGGTCAGCGGCCCGAGATCGAGCGCGCGGCGGGTGCGGATACCGGCTTCATAGGTCCAGCTCGTCTCCGGCTTGGTGTTGTCCTTGAAGAACTCGAACAACGTCTGGCTGCCGAGCGCGAACGGCGACAGGCCGGCGGCGGCGCTGGTCTGGAATTGGCGGATGTTCTTCTGCGCGTTGACGAAGACCTGTTCGTGGTCGGTCGCGTCCCACAGCACGCCGACCTGCGGCAGGAACCATTCGTCGGTGTTGATCCGCCCGACCGGCAGCTCGCGCGAGCCGGTGAACGAGCCCGGGATCGGCTGCACCGGTACGCGCTGGCGTGCGTGCTGGAAGGTGCTCTTGAACCCGGCCTGGAGCGTCAGCGTGGGGATGATCTTCCATGCGTCCTGGATGTGCGCCTGGATCTCGGTCACGCGGATCTCGCTGCCATATTGCGTGATGAGCGGATCGGCGAGGTCGCGCGGGCGCTCATAGGGCGAGGACGGATTGTTGACGTCGAGCGCGTACCAGCGGCGATAGGCGGACGAGCTTTGATGCTCGTACCAGCCGCCCAACTCGATCGTGTGGTTGCCGAGTTCGGCGCGCAGCGTCGAGATGCCGCCGACGCGGTCGATGCGATATTCGGTGGTGCGCGTCGCGAGGCCGGAGCCGCCGAAGATCGTCGACAGCCGTGCGAGGTTGGTCGCCGAGGTCGGGCTGCTGCCCGCGACGCCAGGGTAATAGAAGGAGAAGAGCTGCGGCAGCCCGGCGACAGTGATCGGGCCGGCGACGATCCCGACGCCGTCATTGTGGTGGAAGTAGGCCTGGTTGGAGAAGGTCACGAGGTCGGTGACGTTCCAGTCGTACTTGAGATAGCCGAGATAATCGGTGCGCAGCGCGGCGCTGTAGTAATTGCTGTAGTTCGCGCCGGACGCCGCATAGCTGGCGGCGTTGTTGTACGGCAGCTGGTTGGCGAGATACGCCTGCATACCCTTGAAATTGGGATAGAGGAACGGGCGGATGTACGGCTGGTACGTCTGGGTCGCGGAGACGACGGTCGCGTCTTCGTTGGGCTCGGCCTTGTCCGAATAGGCAAAATAGGCGGTCAGCTTGCCGGTCGCATCGTCGTGGACGAGCTTGGCGTTGGCCTGCCAGCCCTTCTGATAGCCCTCGAAGTCCCACGCCCGCGCGCGCTGGCGCACGCCGGAGACGTAGAAGCGCGTGTTCTGGCCGATGTCGCCGCTGTCGAGGCGGACGTAGCTGCGCATCGCCTCGTAGCTGCCGACGGTCTGTGCCGCCGAGATGCCGAACTCGGGCTTCGGATCGCTGGTGAAGGTATCGATCGTGCCGCCGAGGTTGCTGGTCGAGGCGGTGCCGAGGTCGCCCGCGCCCGAGGCGAGCACCACGCGGCCGACATTCTCCGAAATCGCCGCGCGCTGCGGGCTGAGGCCGTTGTAATTGCCGTAATTCTGATCGCCGAGCGGCACACCGTCGAGCGTGTAGCCGAGCTGCTGTGCGTTGAAGCCGTGGACGAACAGCGAAATGTTCTGCTCGTTGTTGCCCCACGGATCGGCGGTCAGATAGGTGACGCCGGGCAGCGTCTGGAGCGCCTTGAGCGGGCTGATGCCGGGCAATACCTTCTGGATGTCGACATTGGTGATCTGCGTCACCGCACGCGTGGCGGCGCCGGTGACGATGATGTCTTCGCCGGTCGTTTCGGCGGCGGTCTGGCCGTCTTCGGCGACGTCGGTCCGCGGTGCGGCGGGCGGGGTATTGGCGGCGAGGGCCGGGGTGGCGGTAACGGCGAACAGTGCACTGCCAGCGAGCAGCATCGAACGAAGCATGAGATACTTTCCCCAGGTCGCCTGCCCCTTTGCGGTGCGGCGTTGCCCGTCCCCTGCGCGCAAGTCTTTGCGACTGCGTGACTATTTGGTTTCTGTTTGATTACTGGAACCCGGGGCTGCCGCCGCCGCTCACGCCATGCGATTGCGTCCGCGCATCACCGACGCGCTATGGCCGACCATCGCGGCTGGGGTGCGCCTTGCGACCGTGTCGAGCATGATCCAGTCGTTGCGGACGCGCTCCGCCTCGATCGTCAGCGCCATATAGCCACGGCGCGCGGTGTCGCACCATTTCAGCTCCGGGTTGGTGCGCACCAGATCGGCCGCGATACGGCGCGGGTCGTCGGCAGTGCCGCTTTCGAAGCCGGGCGAGGTGACGCTGTGCCCCGCAAACTCGACCGCGGCGGCGTGACCGTCCTGTGCGAGGTCATACGCCCAGGCGTTATGGCTATCGCCCGAGATCAGCACCGTGCTGCCGCCAAGGTGCTGCACCTGCCGAAGGAAGCGCGCGCGGGCGGCGGGGTAGCCGCCCCAATTGTCGAAGTTGAACGGCAGCCCGGCCTTTGCGGCGGCGATCCCCTCGGTAACGTAGCGGTTGGGCGTGGCGGAGACCCATGTCTCCGCATCTGCAGGCATCATCGTCTGCCCCATGATCGTCCCGAACCCGACGACCTGCCAGCGCCGCCCGCTGCGCACCGAGGCGGCCAGTGCGTGATTCAGCCAGCTTTCCTGCTGCCAGCCCATCATCGTCGCGCCTGGATCCTGCCACGCGCCGTCGCGGAAGGCACGCAGCGCGGCGGCGGGGTCGGCGGTCCTGAACAACGCGTCGAGATCGGGCTGCTGCGTGCGGCCCAGCAGCCGTGTCTCGGTGCGGAACAGGGTGGCCAGCGCGCCGATATCGTAGCTTTTCCACGGCTCGTCGGACACCGGCATCCACTCGCGATAGGCCTGGATCGAGGCGGCACGGCGCTGGTTCCAGTCGCCCTCGCTCGCCGCGTCGTGGTTCTGCGCGCCGCCCTCCCAGCTGTCGTTGGCGCTTTCGTGATCATCCCATTGCGCGATCATGGGAAGCCGCGCGTGGAGCGCCTGAAGATCGGCGTCGGTGCGGTAGCTGGCGAACCGCTGGCGGTAATCGTCCAGATGGATCGTCTCGCCGAGCGGCTGCGGCTCGCGGCCAGCGATCAGCCGGCTGGTCGCGGGATAATGATCGGGTGCATATTCGTAAAAATAGTCGCCGAGATGGATCGCGCAGTCCAGGTCGTCGCGCGCGGCGGCGTGAGCGTAGGCATTGAAGAACCCGAAGCCCAGGTTCGAGCAGGAGAAGATCGCCGCACGCCACGGGCGAACGCCATCGGCGGGCAGGGTGCGCGTGCGCCCGACCGGCGAGCGCGTGCCGTCCGGCGCGACGAAGCGGAACCAGTACCAGCGCGCGGGCGCCAGACCGTCGGCGGTGAGCTTGACGGTCCAGTCGCGCCACGGGCCGGTGATCTGCGCACCAACCACGCGCGCGCCGCGCATGTCGGGATGTTCGGAAATCTCGGCGGTGACCTCGCCAGCGGCAGACATGACGCAGCGCGTCCAGAGCAGCACCGAGTCCGCACCGGGTTCGCCGCTGGCGACCGAATGGGTGAAGCCGCGCAGCGGACCGGCGGCGGCGAGCAACGGCGCGGCGGTCAGCGCACCGGCACCGACGAGCAGGGAGCGGCGGGAAACGAACACGGGCGAACCTCATTGTCTGCGTTGACCGGACGACGCAGCGGATGGGCGTGCTTTGTGGAGGCTTGATGACAAAGGGTTTCGTGCCGAACTTTTAGCGATGGCGCAGGGGCTTGGCGGCGCTGCGATGCGTTGCCGCACTTCCGTTACGTGACCCGAGGTGAACCGGCGTGCCCCGATTTCTGATCGCGCAGAGCGAAACTCCCGACGAGCGCGCGGCCCGGCGGGCGCATACCGGGCAAAGCTCGGGCGAGAGCTATGCGGATACGCTGCATCAAATGAAGCCGGATGCGACGATCGAGATCTGTCAGCCCGCCGACGATGACTCGCCAGTCTTCACCGCAGAGCAACTGGCGACCTTCGACGCCATCTTCCTGACCGGCTCGCCGCTGCACGTCTATGACGATACGCCCGCGGTGCGGCGGCAGTTGGCGTTCATGCGTGCGATCTTTGCCGCGGGAACGCCGTCGTTCGGGTCATGCGCCGGGTTGCAGGTCGCCGTCGCGGCGGCGGGTGGGACGGTACGGAAGATGCCCGAGCGAATGGAAGCAGGCTTCTCGCGGCGGATCGTCGCCACCGACGACGGGCGCGATCACCCTTTGCTCGCCGGGCGCCCGCCGACCTGGGACGCGCCGGCGATCCACGGCGACGAGGTCGAAACACTGCCGCCCGGGGCGACGCGGCTGGCCGGTAATGCGGTGACCCGCATCCAGGCCGCCGAGATCCGCCACGACAAGGGCGTATTCTGGGGCGTACAATATCATCCCGAACTGTCGCTGAGCGAGATTGCGATCGCGCTGCGCCGGCAGGCGGACGGGCTGGTCGAGGCGGGGCTTGCGGAGACGCCGGCCGAAGTCGAGGAACGCGCCGATCTGATCGCCGCGCTTCACGACGAACCCGAGCGGCGCTCGCTCCGCTGGCGGTTGGGGGTGGACGGCGAACTGGCGGATACCGATGCGCGTCGACGGGAGATCGCGAATTTCCTCGACGCGCTGCCGTCGATCGACCGGCGCGGCGCGCGATAACGGTCGCGCAGCTAAGGCGAGGGGGCTGCCCTTTCCCCGACGCCGCGGCAACGGTCCGAGCAGTATTTGACCGCCTCCCAGTCGCGCGCCCATTTCTTGCGCCAGGCGAAGGGGCGGTGGCAGCTCGCGCAGATCTTCTCGGGCAGATGCGGTTTCTTGTGCGGCATGCCGGCTGAACCCGTTTGGCGCGGGGTCCGATCCGTGCCAGCGTGCGCCGAGCCAAAATAGCGAGGGGATGCAGGATGATAGCCACCGAGACGATGCGGCCGGGGCGCCGGGCGGTGCTGGCCGGCCTGGCAGGCGCGGCGCTGACCGGCTTTGCCGAGGCCGCGCCGAGCGTCACGCTACGGCGGCTGACGCCTGCCTTCGACCGTATCGTCAGGCCGGGCACGACGATCGAGGTGATCGCCACCGGCATCAAATGGGCCGAGGGACCGGTTTGGGTGCCACGGGACGGCGGCTATCTGCTGTTCTCCGACCCGCCCGCCAATATCGTCCGGCGCTGGTCGCGGCGCAGCGGGGTGGCGACGTTCCTTTCACCGTCGGGTGCGCCCGATCCCGACCGCACGATCCTGCGTGAGCCGGGCGCCAACGGGCTGACGCTCGATCGCACCGGGCAGTTGCTGATCGCAAACAGTGGCGGACGGTCGATTGACCGGGTCGATCTGCGGACGCGCGCCCGCACGGTGTTGGTCGATCGCTACAAGGGGAAGAGGTTCAATAGTCCCAACGACATGCATGTCGCGCGCGACGGTGCGATCTGGTTTACCGACCCGCCCTATGGTCTGGCGGGTGACGATCGGTCACCGGCCAAGGAGCAGGCCGTCAATGGCGTCTATCGCTGGCGCGACGGTGGCGAAGCGGTGCTGGTCGACGGATCGCTGACCCGGCCCAACGGCATCGCCTTGTCCCCGGACGAGCGGCGCCTGTACGTCGCGGTATCCGACGCGGCCGATCCGCGGGTGATCGCCTATGACCTGGGGCGCGACGGAATGCCGCGCGCCTCGCGCGTGCTGGTGTCGGCAAAGGCGTGGGCCGATCAGGGCAAGCCGGGGTTGCCCGACGGGATGAAGGTGGCGCGCGACGGGACATTGGTCTGTTCGATGCCCGGCGGGATCATGTTCCTTACCCCGGAAGGCGAGCCGATCGGCCTGATCGAGACGATCACGTCGGCTGCCAACGCCGCGTTCGGAGAGGGCGGGGCGGCGCTGTACATCACCAACAACGACCGCGTCCTGCGCCTACCGTTGCGTCCGGGATGGCAGCGATGACGGATCGTTCTTGATCTCCCACTGAATCGGTGTAGTTTAAGCGGGAGGGTGGCGCCCTGTCACCGACCATGAAGGGGATGTGCGTTGATGAAGAAGATCGTTGCTGGCATGTCCGCGCTGGCGCTGGCGCTCTCGCTGGCGGCGTGCGGATCGAAGACCGACACCGCCAATGACACCGCGATCAATGCCGAACTGGGCAACGACGTGGCGCTGAACGAAACGCTGCCCGCCGACGAGAACCTGTCGGATCCGGGCGCTCTGCCGCTCAACACCGCCGATGGCAACGTCGTGGGCGCCGCGACCACCAACGCCCTCTGACCACTTCGCGGGCGGCCCGCCTCGGCGCCGCCCGCCTTTCCTTACCGTCTGGAGTTGCTCCCTAGACGAAACTGGTCCGGTGCCCTCCGGCGGCACCGGGCCTTTTGTATGGGTGCGGCTCTAGATCCCTGTACCGACAGGTCAGATCGCGGCTGGTTCGACGAGCGGCGCATCCTCTTGCGCCGGCAGCGCGGGCTCGGTCGCCGCGATCCAGCCGCCGCCCAGCACGCGATCACCGGCATAGAGCACCGCCGCCTGACCGGGCGCAACGCCATATTCGGGCGCGTCGAACACCAGTTGGTCGCCCGTCATTCGCGCCGGCACCGGCTTCGCCATCGAACGGACCTTGGCCGTCAGCGGACCGTCCAACGGGCCCAGGATGTTGAGGCGCTCGAGTCGCGCCGCCGCGACCGCCAGCGCCGCGCGCGGGCCGACCACGACGCGCTGCGTATCGGGCTCCAGTCGGACGACATAGAGCGGTTCGGGCGTGCCACCGATCTCCAGCCCGCGGCGCTGCCCGACGGTGTAGTGGACCAGCCCGCGATGCGCGCCGAGCTTGCGCCCCGCCAGATCGACGATGTCGCCGCCCATCGCCGCCTCGGGGCGCAGCTTCTTGACCAGCGAGGCATAATCGCCATCGGGGACGAAGCAGATGTCCTGGCTGTCAGGTTTGTCGGCGACCAGCAGTGCGAGTTCGGCGGCGAGTTCGCGCACCCGCGGCTTGGGCAAGCCGCCAAGCGGAAAGCGGATGAAGTCGAGCTGTGCCTGCGTGGTCGCGAACAGGAAATAGCTTTGGTCGCGCGCCGGGTCCGCGGCCCGGTGCAGTTCGGCGCCGGCCGGTCCCATGACGCGGCGCACATAATGGCCCGTCGCGAGGCAATCCGCGCCGAGATCGCGCGCCAGTGCCAGCAGGTCGGTGAATTTCGGCCCCATGTTGCACTGGACGCAGGGGATCGGGGTGCGGCCGGCGAGATATTCGTCGGCAAAGGCGTCGACGACGTTCGCGCGAAAGCTGCTCTCGTGATCGAATACGTAATGGGCGATGCCGAGCTTGTCGCACACCGCGCGGGCGTCGCGGATGTCGCGGCCGGCGCAGCACGCCCCGGCGCGCTTGGTGGCTTCGCCATGATCGTAGAGCTGGAGCGTGACGCCGATCACCTCCGCGCCCGGCTGACGCGCGGCGAGCGCCGCCACGACCGAGCTGTCGACTCCGCCCGACATCGCCACGACGATGCGTCGCGCACCCGGCGCGAGCTGGAATTCACCGCTGTCCATGATGTGGGCAGCATACAGCCGCGACCCCACCGCCGTAAACCGAAATGAACGAACCGTTTCTTCCGACTTTACCGGGCCTTCAGACCATATTGGCTATGTCGAACGAATGACAGCCGAAACTCCTCCGCCCGATGCGCCGCTGCTGTGCAACCTGCGCGCGCGCCAGTTCGCCTCGCGTACCGCGCAAGTCGCACGCACGCTGGAGGAGCCGGCCCCATCGCAGGGCGGCGCCTTCAACGCCACTGCCGCGGCAGCACTCAACACCTGGAAGCGGTCGTGAACAGGTCGTTTACCGAACCGCTTTAGGAGCCGTTCAATCCATCGCCGTTACGCGCAAGTTACGACATGGAATGGGGTCGCGGCCCCGAACCGAGGTTTGGAATGATCGAACAACAAGAAAATTGTCGCCCTGCCAAGGTCATCGGTCCGCTGGGGGAGCCGCTGACGCTGGATACGCTGCCGCCGTCGGACACGACGCGCTGGGTGGTTCGCCGCAAGGCGGAGGTGGTTGCCGCGGTTAACGGCGGCCTGCTCAGCGTCGACGACGTGTGCGCCCGCTATGGCCTGACGGTGGAGGAATTCGCCGGATGGCAGCGCGCGATCGACCGGTCCGGGATGCCCGGACTACGCGTCACCCGCATCCAGCATTACAAGTCGCTGTACGAACGCCAGCAGAAGTTCTGACCCTCCCCGGCCATCGTCCCGCGCCGGCACAGAGGCGCGGGACGGGGCTGCAAAACCCTCGTCACATTATGGATTACGCGCCCGGAACAATGTGCCGGCCTCGTGAGTAATTCCCACCAGAGCAGCCACTCCGGGCGCATCTGAGGGGAGTATTATCATGGGTATCATTCTGTGGCTTATCATTGGCGGCGTTATCGGCTGGCTGGCCAGCATGATCATGCGCACTGACGCGCAGCAGGGTATCTTCCTCAACATCGTGGTCGGCATCGTCGGCGCGTTCCTCGGCGGCCTGATCTTCTCGGGTGGGTCGATCAACAATGCGCCGCTGACGATCTATTCGTTCCTCGTTTCGCTGTTGGGTGCGGTCGTGCTGCTGGCGATCGTCAATCTGGCTCGTCGCGGTCGCGTGCGTTAATCGCATCAGCGACGACGCCTCGACAAAAAGGCGGCCGTCCGGTGATCCGGGCGGCCGCTTTTGTTTGTCCTATTTCAGCAGGAACCGGACGTTGACGCTGGCGGAGACGTCCGTTTCGCCGGGCAACACGACGGTTTCCGCGTCCGACTGGACCGCAGCGCGCGCCATCATCGGCATGGGGCGGGGGCGGTCGCCGCCATTCTCGCCGGCTTCGTTGATCGCGACGATCCGCGCCACCGACAGGCCCGCAGCCTTGGCATAGAGTTCGGCGCGCGCCCGCGCCTTGGCGATCGCCTGCGTCCGCGCCTCGTCCAGCGCGGCTTCGGGATCGGAAAGCGACAGGTTCGGGCCATCGATTTGATTGGCCCCGGCGCGCACCAGCGCGTCAAGCACCGCGCCCGCCCGGGCGATGTCGCGGAAGCGAATGGCGACCGAATTGGTCGCCTGATAGCCGGTCACGACCGGGGGCTTGCCATCCTGATAGCGATATTGCGGGGACAGCGCGACGTTGCTGGTCGACAGGTCCCGCGCGGCAAGCCCCGCGGCCTTCAAGGCCTTGATGACAGCATCCATCCGCCGGGCATTCTCCGAGAGTGCGTCAGCGGCGAGCGGCGCCTGTGTCACGACGCCCGCAGTGATCGTCGCAAGGTCCGGCGTGCGCGAGACGCGGCCCGTCGCAGTGACGTCGAGCACGGTCCCGTCCGGCACCACCGTCGCCATCGGCAGCGCGACCTGCGCCGCGGCCGGCAGCGCCAGCACGGCGGCGGCAGACAGCATCAGCGCGGGCAACATTCGAGTCATGCGAAAAAACTCCCTTAATCCAAGTAAGAAGCCGTTTGCCTGCATGCGTCGGAATGCAAGATGAACGGGACAGGCCGTTGCAACCACGGTAAGAGGCGCCCCAACCGCGCACCGCTTGTCACGGTGACGTATGCGTGTAATACACGTCGGGGCGCGAAAGGGGAATCATGACGTACCAGGGCGGGGAGATGCAGGGCGAACAGCTGGTGCTGGAGGATCGCTCACCACGCACGCGGCGTCGCTGGCTGCTGGTCGGCGGGCTGGTGGCGCTGATCGCCGCGGGCATCGCCTGGTACGTGTTCCGGTCGAAGGGTGAGCAAGCGCCGCCTGCCACTGCCGCCAGCCAGGCACCGGCGGTGACGGTGATCGTCCCCGGGGCGCAGTCGGTCGCGCGGATTATCAATGCGACGGGCACGCTGGCGGCAACCCGCGAAATGCCGGTCGGTGTCGCGGGCGAGGGCGGTATGGTCAGCCGCGTGCTGGTCGAGCCCGGTCAATGGGTGCGCGCCGGGCAGGTGCTGGCGACGATCGACCGTTCGGTGCAGGCGCAGACCGCGCAATCGCTGGCGGCGCAGATCAATGTCGCCAAATCCGACCTGACGCTGGCGCAGGCCGAGCTGGAGCGCGCGCAGAGCCTCGTCGATCGCGGCTTCATTTCCAAGGCGGACGTCCAGCGCCGCATCGCGACCCGCGACGCCGCGCGCGCGCGGTTGCAGGTGGCGCAGGCGACGCTGTCCGAGCAGCGCGCGCGCAACGCACGGCTCGACATTCGGGCGCCGGCCGCCGGGCTGATCCTGACGCGCGGCGTCGAGCCGGGACAGATCGTCAGCTCGGGGTCGGGGATGCTGTTCCGCATGGCCAAGGGCGGTGAGATGGAGATGCGGGCGCAGCTCGCCGAGGGTGATTTGCAGGCCGTGCGGGTCGGCTCGCCCGCGCAGGTGGTGCCGGTCGGCGATACGCGCGCGTTCCCCGGCAGCGTCTGGCAGGTCGCGCCGGTAATCGATCCGCAAACGCGGCAGGGGATCGCGCGCATCAAGCTGTCCTATGACCCGGCGCTGCGCCCCGGCGGCTTCGCGAGTGCGACGATCACCGCGGGGGGTGCGCGCCAGCCGGAACTCCCGCAATCCGCCCTGCTGAGCGACGAGAAGGGCAATTACGTCTATATCGTCGACGCGCAAAACAAGGTCGAGCGACGCGCGGTGACGTTGGGCACGGTGGCCGAGGATCGGGTCGCTGTCGCCAGCGGGCTGAACGGCGACGAGCGCGTGGTGCAATCGGCGGGCGCGTTCCTGAACCCCGGACAGATGGTGAAGCCGCAGCGCGCCAAGCCGACCGCCGCGCGATAAGAGGACGGGACGTCATGGGCTTTCGCAACATTTCCGCCTGGTCGATCCGCAACCCGGTGCCGTCGATCGTCCTGTTCCTGATGCTGACGGTCGCGGGGATCGTCAGCTTCGTGCGGATGGACATCAACGAACAGCCCGACATCGACTTCCCGATCGTCTCGATCGACATCACGCAGCCAGGCGCGGCACCCAGTGAGCTGGAGACGCAGGTCACGCAGCGCGTCGAGGCGGCGGTGCGCTCGCTGGAGGGGATCGACGAGATCCAGTCGTTCGTGTCCGAGGGCACGTCGACGACGATCGTCCAGCTCGATATCGGCACCCCGATCGACCGCGCGGTGAACGAGGCGCGCGACGCGATCACACAGATCCGCGGTAACCTGCCCGAGGGGATCCTCGAGCCGCAGGTCGCGCGGGTGAAGATCAACGACAACGACCTCGGTAGCTATACCGCGGTCGGCACCGACATGACGCTGGAACAGCTCAGCTGGTACATCGACAATACGGTGACGAAGGAGCTGATGTCGGTACCCGGCATGGGCGGGGTGACGCGCAACGGCGGGGTCAGCCGCGAGATCCGCGTGATCCTCGACCCCGCGCGGCTCGCCGCGCAGGGGCTGACCGCCAGCCAGATCAATGCGCAACTGCGGCAGGTGAACCTCAACGCACCGGGCGGACGTGCCGAGATCGCTGGTGCCGAACAATCGGTGCGCGTGCTGGGCAATGCGCGTACCGCCTATGAACTGGGGCAGTTGCAGATCAACGTCGGCAACGGGCGTACCGTCCGGCTGTCCGATGTCGCGACGGTGCGCGACCTGTATGCCGAGCAGCGCTCCGCCGCATCGGTGGATGGTCGTCAGGCGCTGTCGTTCGATTTCACGCGCGCCAAGGGCTATTCGGACGTCACCGTCTTCCGCGAGGCGAAGGCGAAGCTGGAGGCGCTGGAGAAGCGCAATCCGCAGGTCCGCTTCAAGATGCGGCTCGACGGGTCGAAATATCCGCTGGAGCAGTTCAAGACCGCGATCCACGCGATGATCGAGGGCGCGATCCTCGCGGTGATCGTCGTGTTCCTGTTCCTGCGCGACTGGCGCGCGACGATCATCTCGGCGCTGGCGATCCCGCTGTCGGCGATCCCGGCGTTCTGGTTCATGGATCTGATGGGCTTCACGCTCAACAACATGACGATGCTCGCGCTCAGCCTGGTGGCGGGCGTGCTGGTCGATGACGCGATCGTGGAGATCGAGAACATCGTCCGGCACATGCGGATGGGCAAGAGCGCGTATCAGGCGTCGATCGACGCCGCCGACGAGATCGGGCTGGCGGTGCTGGCGACGACGATGGCGATCGTCGCGGTGTTCCTGCCGGTCGGGCTGATGCCGGGGATTGCCGGACAGTTCTTCAAGAATTTCGGTCTGACCGTCGTCGCGGCGGTGCTGATGAGCCTCGCGGTCGCGCGGCTCATCACCCCGATGGTCGCGGCCTATTTCCTCAAGGCCGGCGGGCATGTCGAACATGGCGGCGGCTGGTTGCTCGATACCTATCAGAAGCTGCTGATCTGGACGCTCGACAGCACCCGCGCGGTGCGCGCGCGCGCCAAGGGCGGGGTGCATCGCGTCGTCGGTTACTGGCGCGACCACCGGGTGTGGATGATCGGAGCGGGCGTGGTGGCGTTCGTGGCGACGATCGCGATGTTCGCGACCTCGCCGCTGACCTTCCAGCCGGCACGCGACATGCCGCGCTCGACCGTGACGATCACGATGCCGCCGGGCAGCACGTTACAGACGACGCAGGGCGTGGTCGACCAGGTCTATGCCGTGCTCAGCAAGCAGCCGGAGGTGGAGAGCATCTACACCCGGACGCTGGTGGGCTCGGGTCGCGTCACCGCGCAGCTGCGCGAGAAGCGCAACAAGACCTCGACCGAGTTCGAGCGCGCGCTGGCGCCCGAATTGTCGAAGATCGCCGACGCGCGGGTCAATTTCCAGTCGCAATTCGGCTGGGGCGACAACAACCGCGACGTCTCGATCACGCTGGGCGGCGACGATCCGGTGGTGCTGCGGCAGGCGGCCGACCGGCTGGTCAAGGAGATGGGGACGGTGCCGGGGCTGCTCGCGCCGCGCATCGCGGGCGATCTGAACCGGCCGGAGATCATCATCAAGCCGCGGCTCGACCTCGCCGCCAGCCTTGGGGTGACGACCTCGGCGCTGTCGAACGCGATCCGCATCGCGACGATCGGCGACATTGACCAGAACAGCGCGCGCTTCTCGCTCAACGACCGGCAGATCCCGATCCGCGTCGCGCTGGAGCAGAGTTCGCGCTCGCGGCTGGCGACGATCCAGAACCTGCCGGTGCAGACGCTGACCGGTGGATCGGTGCCGCTGAGCGTCGTCGCGGAGATCGGCTTCGGCTCGGGACCGACGCGCATCCAGCGCATCAACCAGCAGCGTCAGCTGACGATTGGCGCGGACCTGAGCCCCGGCCAGACGATCAGCGTGATGCTGCCCAAGGTGAAGCAGCTGCCGGCGATGAAGAACCTGCCGCTGGGGGTTGGCGAGCTGAGCGTCGGGCAGGCCAAGTGGCAGATGGAGATGCTGCAGAACTTCATCGTCGCGGTGGTGGCGGGCGTGTTCCTTGTCTTCTCGGTGCTGGTGCTGCTGTATCGCCGGTTGCTGCCGCCGCTGGTCAACATGGCGTCGCTGACGCTCGCGCCGCTCGGCGGGTTGATCGCGCTGCGGCTGACCGGCAATCCGCTGTCGATGCCGGTGTTCATCGGCTTGCTGATGCTGCTGGGGATCGTCGCGAAGAACTCGATCCTGCTGATCGATTTCGCGCTGGAGGAGATGCAGGCGGGCGTGCCGTCCTACGACGCGATCGTCGACGCCGGGCACAAGCGCGCGCAGCCGATCGTGATGACCACTGTCGCGATGGTCGCGGGCATGGTGCCGACCGCGCTGTCACTGTCGGGGGACGGGGCGTCGCGCGCGCCGATGGGGATCGTGGTGATCGGCGGGTTGATCGTCTCGACCGTGCTGACGTTGCTAATCGTGCCGGCGGCCTTCTCGCTGGCGATCGGGGTCGAGCGGCGCGTCGGGCCGTGGCTGGGACGGCGGTTACTGACCTATCGTCCCGGCGACGAGGGTCCGGTGATCGAGCACGCTCCGCATGATGCGATCGGTGCGCCGCATGGTCGGATCCCGTTCCGGGGTGAGGGATCGCATCCGGCGGAGTAGCAGGACTGCGTGCGGATACACTGGCGCGGCCGCTGTGGGCAGGGCAGCTTTGCATTCGACAGACATGGACCCCTGCCTGCGCAGGGGCGACGGACCCGGTGGGTTCGTCATCGCGAGCGTGGCGACGCAATGACGAAGGTCGCTTGAACTTCGCGGGCGATCGGGGATTGTTACGGGGATGATCGTCCGCGCCGCCCCTCCGCCTGCCGCCCTCGTCCGGATGCGGCGGCTTGCGGGGCTGTTGCTGGTGGTGATGGCGGCGGCGTTCTTCGTCTCACGCGCGCTGGAGCCGCGGCATCCGGCCTGGGGGTTCGTCCGCGCCTTCGCCGAGGCGGCGATGGTCGGCGGGCTGGCGGACTGGTTCGCGGTGACTGCGCTGTTCCGCCATCCGCTGGGGCTGCCGATCCCGCATACCGCGATCATCCCGCGCAACAAGGACCGGATCGGCGACCAGCTCGCGCAATTCCTGCGCGAGTATTTTCTGATACCCGCGGTGGTCGCGCGGCGAATGCAGCGGATCGACGTCGCTGCGGCGGCTGGACGCTGGCTCGCCAACCCGCGCGGGGCGGGGGGCAGTAGGCTGACGCGCGGCATCTCGCGGCTCGCGACCGAGGTGTTGCAGGCGCTCGATCAGGAGCGCCTTGGCGGAATGGTGCGCGCGATGATGGTGACTCGCGTGCGCGAGACCGAGCTGTCGCCAATGCTGGGGCGCGCGCTGGCGGCGGCGATGGCGGAGGAGCGGCATCGCCCGGTAATCGACGCGCTGGTGCGCTGGATGCGCGGTGCGCTGGCGTCGAACGAGCATCTGATCCGCGCGATGGTTCATGACCGCGCCGGCACGGTGCTGCGCTGGACCGGGCTGGACGAGACGCTGGCCAACAAGATCATCGACGGGCTCGACAAACTGGTCGCGGAGATGGCTGACAATCCCGAGCATCCGCTGCGCCTGAAGGTCGAGGAGGCGATGGCGAGCGTCGCCGAGCGACTCCAGCACGATCCCGAAATGCGCGCGCGGGTGGAGACGGTGAAGATCGAGCTGCTCGAAAACCCGGCGATGCAGGACTGGATCAACGGATTGTGGGAGCAGGCGCGCGCCGCGATGCTGCGCGCCGCCCGCGATCCCGATGCGCTGATGGCGGGCAAGCTGGGCGAGGCGCTGCACCAACTGGGCGCAACCCTTCAGGACGATCCGCGACTGGGACGGATCATCAACCGCTTCGTGCGCCGCGCGGCAGTAGGCGCGGCGGCGGATTACGGCGACGCGATCGTGCGGCTGGTGTCGGAGACGGTGCGCGGCTGGGATGCACAGACGGTGACGCAGCGACTCGAAAATGCCGTCGGCAAGGACCTGCAGTTCATCCGCATCAACGGCACGCTCGTCGGGGGGCTGGTCGGTGTGGTGATCCACAGCGTGGACGTGCTTTTGTGAGTGAACGATCACAAAAGTGGTACGCGCGCGGAACGATTGCAGCGCTGGGCGCTTGTGAGCAGATGAGCTTTGCCGCATGGATCGACCGATGAGTGCGGCTGCCGACTTCAGCATGGATCGCGACGGCGCTTCGGGCGACGCGCAGGTGTTGCGCGTTACCGGCGATCTGTCGCTGGCGCGGCTCGGCGATCTGCCGAATCGGCTGGAGAAGCAGCAAGGGCAGGTGTCGGTCGTCGACCTGTCCGCCGTCGAGCGGATCGACACGATTGGCGCGTGGGTGATCCACCGCTTCGCGCGCGAGCACGACGCACGGATCGAGGGGCTGAGCGGCGACGGTCAGAACCTGCTTGAACAGGTGCAGGCCGCCGATCAGCCCGTGCAGATGCGCCCGCAATCGCGCTCTGCGTTCGGGCGCGTGCTGGCGGAGATCGGGGAGTCGACCGCCAATTCGGCGCGCACCGCGCTCGGACTGCTGGGGTTCATGGGCGAGACGGTGATCGCGTTCGGTGGCGTCATCCGCCATCCAAGCCGCTTTCGGTTCAATGCCACGGTGCAACGCTTCGAGGTGGTGGGCGTATCGGCGCTGGGAATCATCGGACTGATGAGTTTCCTGATCGGGGTGGTGATCGCGCAGCAGGGTGCGGTGCAGTTGCGCCAGTTCGGCGCGGAAGCGTTCACGATCAATCTGGTCGGGCGCATCTCAATGCGCGAGCTGGGCGTGCTGATGACCGCGATCATGGTTGCCGGGCGGTCCGGATCGGCGTTCGCGGCGCAATTGGGCACGATGAAGCTGACCGAAGAAATCGACGCGATGCGCACGATCGGCGTCTCACCGATGGAGGCGTTGGTGCTGCCGCGCACGATCGCGGCGATCGTGCTGATGCCGCTGCTCGGCTTCTACGCCGCGGTACTCTCGGTGTTGGGCGGGTGCGTGTTGTGCTGGTTCGCGCTCGACATCCCGCCGATCGCCTTCGTCGCGCGGATTCGTGAAGTCGTGCCGATCACCGACGTGTTCGTCGGGCTGATCAAGGCGCCGGTGTTCGGCGCGATCATCGCCGTAGCCGGCTGTTTTCAGGGGATGCAGGTGAAGGGCGATGCCGAGCAGGTAGGGCTCAAGACGACGTCGGCGGTGGTGCAGGCGATCTTCATGGTAATCGTCGTCGATGCGTTCTTCGCGGTCTTCTTTGAACAGATCGGCTGGATCTGATGCCGCAACACAACGCCAGCCGGCCCGACGATGCGCCGATCATCAAGGTGACCGGGCTCCGCAACGAGTTCGGCGATCAGGTTATCCACGACAATCTCGATCTCGAGGTGCGGCGTGGCGAGATCCTGGGCGTGGTCGGCGGCTCGGGCACCGGCAAGTCGGTGCTGATGCGCTCGATCATCGGGCTGCAATCGCCGACCCAGGGCGAAGTCGAAGTGTTCGGCGAGCCGACGCTCGACCGCAGCGAGCATGACACGGTCGAAATCCGCAAGCGCTGGGGCGTGTTGTTCCAGGGCGGCGCGCTGTTCTCGACGCTGACCGTCGCCGAGAACGTGCAGGTGCCGCTGCGCGAATTCTACCCCGATCTCGACCTCGCGCTGCTTGACGAAATTGCCTCGTACAAGGTGGTGATGACCGGATTGCCGGCCGACGCCGGGCCGAAGTTTCCCGCCGAATTGTCGGGGGGCATGAAGAAACGCGCCGGGCTGGCGCGCGCGCTGGCGCTCGATCCCGAGTTGCTGTTCCTAGACGAACCGACCGCCGGGCTCGACCCGATCGGCGCGGCGGCGTTCGATGATCTGACCAAGGCGCTCCAGAAGACGCTCGGGCTGACCGTGTTCCTCATCACCCACGATCTCGACACGCTGTACGCGATCTGCGACCGCGTCGCGGTGCTGGCCGACAAGCGGGTGATCGCAGTCGGGACGATCGACGAACTGCTGGCGCTGGATCATCCTTGGATTCAGGAATATTTCAACGGTCCGCGCGGCCGGGCGGCGGTCGCCTCGCAGGAGCGGAGCGCCGCAAGCGATGCCGCCGCGCACCCGACCGAGGTGGCGCAGTGGCAAAGCGGCCAGCGCTCGCAGGGCGGCATGGCGGACGATTATGCGCGCGGCGCGGATATGGCGGATCACGGCAGGTCGGCCGGCGTCACCGGGTCGGGCGAGAGGGGCTGAAAAATGGAAACGCGTTCGAACCATGTCCTCGTTGGCGCGGTGGTGCTGATCCTGCTGGCGCTGGTCGCGGTCTTCACGGTGTGGATTGCGCGGATCGGCGGCACCAAGGAGCGCGATTACGACATTTTCTTCCGCCAGGCGGTCGACGGTCTGGCGAAGGGATCGTCGGTGACCTTTTCGGGCGTGCCGTCGGGGCAGGTGAAGACCATCTCGCTGTGGAAGCCCGACCCGCAATATGTCCGAGTCCGGATCAGCGTGAACGAGGACACTCCGATCCTGCGCGGCACGACCGCGACGATCCAGGGCAGCTTCACCGGCACCAGCACGGTCAGCCTTGACGGTGCAAGCAAGGGCGCGCAGCCGATCACCTGCCCTGAAGGCGATGCCGCCAAGAGCGTCTGTCCGCTGGGCGTGCCGGTGATCCCGACCAAGACCGGCGGCATCGGCGCAATTCTCAACTCCGCGCCGCAGCTGCTGGAGCGGCTGTCAACGTTGACCGAGCGCCTGACGGGGATGCTGAGCGACCGCAACCAGGCGTCGATCGCGGGTATCCTCGACAACACGAACCGGCTGACCGACGCGCTCGCCGATCGCGGCCCGGAGATCGCCGCGACGCTGGCGCAGACCCGCATCGCGATCCAGCAGGCGGGCAACGCCGCCGAGCAGATCGGTGCGCTGGCGCAGACCACCAACGGCGTGCTGGCGAACGACGTCCAGCCGGCGATGGCCAATCTCAACAAGGCGATCACCTCTGCGCAGCAGAGCGCGGACACGCTCAATGCCGCGATCGGCGATGCGCGGCCAGGCCTGACGACCTTCAGCAAGCAGACAATCCCGCAGGTCAACCAATTGGTGCGCGACCTGCGCGTGACCGCCTCGTCGCTGAAGTCGATCAGCGAGCGGGTCGAGCAGGGTGGCGCCAGCTCGCTGGTGGGGCAGCCGGCGCTGCCGGACTATAAGGGGAAGTGATCGTGCGTGCTTTGGCGAACAAGCTTCTGATCGTCGCGGCGCTGGTGCCGCTGGCTGGCTGCATCCGCTTCGGCGCAACCCCGCCGCCGTCACTGCTGACGATCGCGCCTCAGGCGCAGCCGGAGGCGGGGGCGGTGCAGAACTCCGCGACCGGCCGCGCGATCGTGATCGAGGTGCCGGCAGTGCCGCAGGCGATCGCGGGAACGCGCGTGCCGGTGCAGGCGACCGACACGTCGCTCGCCTACGTCAAGGATGCGCAATGGGCCGAGCCGCCGGCGCGGCTGTTCGCGCGACTGCTATCCGATACGCTGACCGCGCGCGCGAAGATGGTGGTGTTGTCGCCCGCGCAATCCTTCGATGCGCCGAGCGCTTCGCTGGGCGGCGAGTTGCGGACGTTCGGGGTCGACGCGGTGCAGCGTCAGGCGGTCGTGACCTATGATGCATCGTACACCCCGGCCGGCGCCCCGACGGTCGAGAAGCGGCGCTTCGAGGCGCGCGTGCCAGTCGGCGAGATCAAGGCGGATCAGGCGGGGGCTGCGCTCAGTCAGGCCGCCAATCAGGTCGCGCAGCAGGTGTCCGACTGGGTCGGCGCGCAGCGGTAGGACAGCCGGCCCGGACGCGAGCCCGCGGGATCTGCGGTTTCCCACAGCCGGTCCGAGCGGACCTGCGCCCACGCTCGGTCTACCCGTCATCCCAAATTGTGCTTCGTCTCGGGCTGGTGCAGCGAAACGCGACGCCACGGCGTAAAGCCGGAGCAGTGGGCGACATCAGGCCCTCGTCACCTCATGGTATCCGCCGCACTTCCAGCGGCACTTCGCAGACCTCGATCCCGCCACCGCCGATCGTCGGCGCGGGCGGGTTCTCGCGCCGACGGATCATCGCTGCGAAGCGCGGATTGTCGGCGGCGCGATACTGGAAGTGCGGGCGCTCCGCCGCCGGCATGTCGCTGGCCAGCCGCATCTCGACGATGGGGGTGCGTTCTGCCGCATCGGCGTAAAAGCCCATCGGCGCATCGCTCCGCGGGAGCGATGACAAATTTTGCATCCCGGCGATAATCCGCCCCACCAACGCATAATTGCGATCGAGTCGCCGCGCCGACTGACCGATTGGCGTCGACATCTCCGCGCCCGATCCGGTCATCGGGTCGGCATCGCGCGCGACGTTGACCATGCCGTAACAATGCGTCAGCCACGCATGGCCACGCCCGTCGCTGGCGACCGGCCAGCCGTCGGCGGTGATCCCGGAGACGGCGGAATGGGGATCGGCGCGTGTCAGCGTCTGCGCGGGGGCGAAACGAGCAATCTCGAACTCGGGGGCGAGGCGGGCGGGGACATTAGCCGGCAAGGGCTTCTTTTCGCTGGCATCCCCCCATTGCGCGACCCAGTTTTCCTGCACGCGATAGACGCTGAGTCCGTCCCACCAGTGTGCGCGCGCCAGCTTGCGGATGCTGGCGACATGCAGCGGCGCATAATCGGGCGCGAGCCGGATCACGACCGTGCGATCGCCCTTCAGCCGCATCACGAGCAGTTCGTCATCGGGGATGGCGCGCCAGTCTCGCTCGATCGGTTCATGCGGGGCAGGGATCGCGGCGGCGGGTGCCTGGGCAAGCAGAAGCAGGGCGGCAAGCGTCGACATGCGCGCATCGTGACCCATCACCGCAGGCAAGGCAATCGACCCGCTTGCGCAATGTGGCGACTGCGACTAGGACCGCCATTCCAAGCATGCGGAGCGGTGGCCGAGTGGTCGAAGGCGCTCGCCTGGAAAGTGAGTATACGTCAAAAGCGTATCGAGGGTTCGAATCCCTCCCGCTCCGCCACTCAGTCCAATTAATTTTAGCTAGCGCGAAAATGCTGAGGAAATTCGCGCGGTTCTGCGGATAAGTCGAACGGGCCTGTACCTCGGAGATCTTGACCGCCGGCCGGCAGCCCGGCTTGTGCGGCTTCTTTCTCCGCCGCCCGGAGCAGCAGTACGGTTGCTGTCAGACGTGACGCACCGATCCTCCGAGCGCTAAAGCTAACGTGTCCTTCAAAGGGGTGAGGAACGCCACTTGAGCTGTCGGTGCTGCGAAATTGCCTCGCCTGGGTTCAGGATTAAGGCCGCTCGACTGCCCGCGGGCGGGCAGTCAGGGCACAAACTTGCGGCGAACGCGCCCGGGGCGTTTGTTTTGACAGAGCCTTCCCATCCGTATCAAAGTCGTCCGCGGACGCCAAAGAAGAAGGCGCGTCCAGAATATTCATAGAAGTTTGGTACATTCCGCAGATCGTTGAAGCGCTTGACCGCTTGGCCAAGCAGGTTCGATCCCTGCACATAGGCGGTCAGGTTACTGGTCACGTCATAGGAGAGCGTTGCCGAAACTTCGTGATACGGATCTTCCTTCACCGGCAGATAGGCGAGATTGCCCGACTGCGCATAGGTGAAGCGCGACTGGAAGGTGTACGACACCTGCGCGCCGATGCCGTGGTTCTCGTAGAACAGCTTGCCGTTTGCGGAGAAGGGGATTGCACCTGGCAGATCGGTGGTCACGTCACCCGAGGTCGCGCGCGAGTGATTGTAGGTCAGGTTTGCCTGCACGCCGAAGCCGTTGTCGAGGAAATACTGGCCGCCGACCTCGAGGCCGTAGACGTTGGCACTGTCGCCGTTGCGCACCTGATATTCGACGAAGTTGAAGTTCTGGACCTGGTTGGCCGGCTGCGCGGTCGGCGTGATCACGACGTCGACCGGCACGGTCGAGACGAAGTTGGTGATATGCTTGTAGAAGGCCGCCGCGGTCAGCGCGAGGCGGTTGGACGGGTAATACTCGAGCGACACGTCCAGCTGATTCGCCTCGGTCGGCTTCAGGTTCGGGTTGCCTGCGTCATAGATGATGTACGTCCCCGATTGTGCCGAGGTCGCGTCCTTTGCCGGCGACAGTTCGGCGAAGGTCGGGCGTGAGATCGCCTGCGACGCTGCGAGCCGCAGCCGCAGCCCGTCCGACAGGTCATAGGCAAAATTGGCAGCGGGCAATAGCCGCAGATAGTCGCCGCCGCCGGTGATCGGCTCCACGGGGTTGAAGCCGACCGCGTTGTCCTGCGTCCCCGCGCGCGGAATGATCGTGGCGATCGACGCGCCATAGCCGACCGAGGAGACTTTCGTCGCCACCAGTCGCCCGCCGATGTCGGCTCGCCAGCGCGCGCCCTCCAGATTGAACTGGACATAGCCGGCCCAGGTCCGCTCGCGGATGCGGTATGAGGCCGGAAGGTCGTCCTGGATGATTTGCGTCGAATAGCCGGCCGGGTAGGGCGACAGCGAACAGCCCGGGATCGTCGCGCCGCTCGCATCGAGGCAGCTGTTCGGGTTCAGGATCGCCGGGTTGTTGTCGGCGCGCGGCAGCGCGGCCAGATAAGTGTCAATATCGAAATAGGGGAAGTTGCGCGGGAAATTGCCGCGCCGCTTCTGCAGAATGTCCTCGCGCCCCGGCTTGACCACATCCGCGCCGATCTGGCCGAAGGTAAACGGATAGCCGCAGTAATTGCACGACGTCGTATATTGGTTGTCGACGGTCGTCACGTCCTTGTGCCGGTCGGTCCATGCGACGCCGAAGCCGATCGCCTTGAAAACGCCGTTGTCGACGCGGTACTCGCCGTCCATCTTCAGGCTCTTGATATCGTCGCTGATATCCTGGCCCTGGATGCCGATGTAGTGGGCGCGGAAGTCGTCGTTGGTCGCCTGGTCGAGGGTCCGGCCGCCCGGCAGCGTGATCGCGAGATCCGGCAGCCCGTTGTCGCGCGCCGCAAACGCCGCCGACGCGCCGGGGATGCCCGCCACGACGAAGCGGTTGCGCCCGCCGGTATTGTTGGTCGCCTTCCCGTAATAACCGTCAAACGCCAGCTTCAGCTGGTCGAGGGGTCGCCAGTCGACGCGCCCGCCGATCTGCCACGTCTGACTCTGGCGGGGCTCGTCGGTGGTCAGCACCTCCGCGACCATGTCGTTCTTGGTGAACCCGGTGACGACGTTGTTCTTGTCGACCGAGATCGACGTCGGGTCCCAGCGCGGCGTGCCGTCATCGCCGAGCGGGTTGAGGTAATTGGAGGAGCGGTAATTGTGCTGGCTTACGTCGAAATGACTGTAGATGCCGTCAACCGTGATCTCGAAGTTGCTCGATGGCTTCCACTGGAAGGCGCCAGCGGCGCCGATCCGCTCGCGCTCGCCGGCGACATAGCCGACGCTGTAATAATCGGGCCAGATATACGCCGGGCCGTTCGGATCGCTGTCGACCCGCCCGTCGCGATTGAAGTCGATGCCATAGCCCGCCTCCGTCCCGTCGGTGATCGAATACTCGCCGAGATTGTCGGTGCGGAACTTGTACTTGTTGTAGCTGGCGCCGAGCAGGATCCCCATCGTATTGTCGGCGAAGGTGGTGCTGACAACGCCGCTCAGCTTGTACCCGCCCTTGTCGACCAGATCGTTATACTGCCCCTCGATTGCGGCCGAGGCGTGGAAGCCGGGCCGGTCGAGCGGGCGGGCGGTGCGCAGGTCGACGTTGCCGCCGATGCTGCCCTCCAGCTCGGAGGCGCGCACCGCCTTCTTCACTTCGGCGCCCGAGATGATCTCGGAGGGAAGCACGTCGAACTGGAACGAGCGGTCGGTGCCGTCGGTCGGCAGGATACGCCCGTTCAGCGTGGTGATTGCGAAATTGGAGCCGAGCCCGCGCACGGTGATGTCGCGCCCTTCGCCGCGCCCGTCGCGACCCACCGTCACGCCGGGGATATTGGCAAGCGCCTCCGCAACGTTGCGGTTGGGAAACTTGCCGAGCTCTTCGGCGGAGATCGCGTCGACGATCGTGTCCGCGTTGCGCTTGGCCTGGATCGACCGCAACAGGCTGCCGCGGACTCCGCGTACGACGACTTCGGTCGGGGCGGCAGGCTCACCAGTTTCCCCGGGTTGCTGGCCGGGATCGGAGAGGATCGCCTGCGGATCCGGGGAGGCGGTGGAGGAGCGCTGCGCCGGATCGATTGATGCGCCCGCGTCCTGCGCGGCGGCCTGCCCGGCGACGAGCATCGCGACCAGGCTGACCCCGGTCAGCGCGGCCTTGTGCCAGCGGATTGGTTGCGTCATCGCTACTCTCCTGATGCCTCGCATGTCATGCGAAATATTGCGGCTTGGTATCTTTCGTTTCGTATTGCTGTCAAACAGAAAAGAAACGAAACTTGACTGCCAGTTGTCGCGGTGGGGGCGCGCTGATATGGGTTACGCTCCAGGGAGGGTCACATGTCCACGGTTCGGGACACCAGCGGCAGACGTCAGCAGATCAGCGCCATGGTGCGTGAGCGCGGCAGCGTGCAGGTCGCACCTCTGGCGGAGCGGTTCGGCGTTTCCATGCAGACCATTCGCAAGGACCTGCATTTCCTCGCGAAACGGGGCGTTGCGGAACGGTCCTATGGCGGTGCGATCGTCGCCGACGCGGTCAACGTGATCGCCGAGCCGCCAGTAGAGGCAAAACGCGCGAGCCATGTCGACGAGAAAGCGCGAATCGGCGCGCTTGCGGCGGCAATGGTGCAGCCGGGAGACTCGGTGGTGCTCGATTCCGGCACCACGACGTTGCAGATCGCGCATCATCTGCCCGATCATGAGGACATCACCGTCCTCACCAACGATCTCGACATCCTGAGCACGCTGGCCCGCAAGGAGCGCATCCGGGTGGTGATGCTGGGCGGGACGCTGCGGCGGCGCAATCGCGCCTTCTACGGCGCGCAGACTGAAAGCGCGCTCGACGATCTGCATGTCGACAAGCTGTTCCTCGGGGTCGACGGCTTTGACATCGAGCGCGGCATCACCACTCACTACGAGCCCGAGGCGATGCTCAATCGCAAGATGGTGAAGGCGGCGCGACAGGTGATCGCAGTTACCGACCGTTCGAAGTTCGGGCGCGTTTGCCTGCACCGTATCCTCAACGTTGCCGAGATTGACGACCTGGTCATCGACGACACCGCGCCCGAGGGAATGCAGGCTGCCGCCGATCGGCTGGGCTTCCGCCTCCACGTTGCCTGACTGGCGATGCAAATGACGCCGTCACCCTGGATCAAGTCCGGGGCGACGGTGAGGATCGGTGAAGCTTGCACCGGCAAGAGAGGGAGAAAGCTTGCGGCAGCGAGGACGGGTAAGACCTACGACCGCTGCTTCAGACGAAAGAACCGCTGCGCGTTCTGCCAGTAGATTTTGTCGATTACCGCACGCGGCAGGTTGAGCCCGATCGCATCTGCGTTGATCGCATCGACGCGCTGCGCGTGCGAGGTCGCCAGATATCGCCAGTCGGCGCGCCAGACCCTGTCGGCTTCCCTGGCGAAGTCGTTGGTCGCGGGCGGATTCTGCGCGCGCGCGGCCGGATCGGGCGGGCTGTCAGTCAGGTCGGTGCCATACAGGATCCGGTCCTGATATTTAACGAAGAATGCGCGCACCTTGGCCGGGTTGGCGTTCGACTGGACCTGCAGGTTTGAGAGCCGGGCGGCGAGGTCGACGACGGTGTTCGGATAGGCGTCGAAGAAGCGCGCCAACTCGTCAACGCTCCACTCCAGACTGGCCATGTGTGCGCCGTCGAACGCCAGTTTGGGATGACGCGCGACGAAGCGGTCGCGCGCCGCCATCAGCGCCTCGTAGCTCGGCTCCTCCGGGTGCAGGTACATGTAATATTCGGGATGCGCCTTGAAATAGGCGCGGTCGTTGTCAGTCGTCATCTGGTCGAGCGGCAGCCAGCAATTCTTCGGTTCGGCCTGGTGCGCGATCAGCGGAATGTTGCGCTGTTCGAGATGCGCCATCACGCCATCGAAGCGCGGATCGTCAAGGAAGACGCGCTTGCCCCCTGGATCGGTAGCGACCATGCCGATGTTCTTCCACACCTTCACCGCGATCGCACCGCGCGCGAAGGCCGCGTCGAGGTGGGCGATCGTGCGTTCGGTCCAGCCCGGCGTGCCGAACCCGTTCATCGAAAAGGTTGTGGCGTAGCGGAAATCGACCGGGTCGACGGCGCGCATCGCACGCGCGATCGTCGCCTGCTGCGCGAGCGGAGGGAAGTCGGGATAATCGACGTTGATCGACAGCACTTCGAAACGGTCGCGCCTCGCCAGCGCCAGGAAGCGCTTGTCCTCGATATTGGCATGGAAATGAGCATCGAACTTGGCGACCCGTGCGAAGTCGGCCTCGGTATAATGTGCGCTGGTCGACGCTGCACCGGCCAGCAGGAAGGCCGCGATCACCCCCATGTCACTCTCCTCATATTTAGTAACGAAAGAAAACGCGCGTTAAGGTTGCGCTTTTTGTTTGCGCGTCCGCTGCGGTTGGTGCAAGTTCTTTCTTGCCGGACCGGCGGCGCGCAGCGTCGACGGGTCGCGAAGGAGAGAATGCGTCATGTCGTCCAGCACCGTTACGCGCCGCTCGATGCTCGCCCGCCTGATGATGGGCGGCGCGGCGGTGACGCTGCCGGACTGGGGCGGCGCGGTTTGGGCGGCGGCGCCCGCCGGGCTGCGGCTGACCGATGGCACGCTGACGATCGACTATGATCGTGCGATGCGCGCGCAGCTGTCGTTCGGCGGCAAGGCGATCACGTCGCGCGGTGCACCAGAGGCGCTGTTCGTCAGCGGACGGCCGCTCGGCACCTTCCTGCTGATCGACCATGCCGAAACCCCGGTAGCGGGCGCGCATGGCAGGGGGCGGCAGCATCGTCTGCGCGCCACCGCCGGCGGGCAGGTCGAGCAGACCATCGCCGTAACCTTCCTCGACGCCTATCCGGGCCTCGCCTTGTACGAGGTCAGCTATCGCAACACCGGCAGCGCGCCGCTGGCGGTGTCGGGCTGGCGGGTCGCGACGCACGACCTGCTCGCGCATCGGGACGGCGCCTGGACCTTTGCCGGAGCCTCCTATCCGGATCGGCGCGACTGGATCCAGAAGGTCGGGCCCGGTTTCGATCAGCGAAACTTCATGGGCATGAACGCGTCCGATTATGGTGGGGGCACCCCGGTCGCGGTGGTGTGGCGGCGCGATGTCGGGCTGGCGGTCGGCCATGTCGAGACCAGCCCGCGGCAGGTGGCCCTGCCGGTCGCTGTTCAACCGGCGGCGACGCGGCTGGGGCTGACCGGCAATCAAACCGCCCTGCTTACGCCCGGCGCGACATTGACGCTGCCATTCTCGTTCCTGATGGCACACGAAGGCGATCATTTCAGACCCCTCGACGCCTATCGCCGCCTGATGGCAGAGCGCGGCGTGGCGGCGCCGTCGATTCCCGAATCGAGCTATGGACCGATCTGGTGCGCCTGGGGTTATGAGCGCAATTTTACGCTCGATCAGGTCTATGGCACCTTGCCCAAGGCGAAGGCGCTGGGCTTCGAGTGGGCGGTGCTTGACGACGGCTGGCAGACCGCGGAGGGCGACTGGAAGCTCAATCCGGCCAAATTCCCGCGCGGCGACAAGGATATGCGCGCCTTCACCGACCGGATCAAGGCGGACGGGATGCGCCCGCGACTGTGGCTCGCGCCGCTCGCGGTCGATCCGGGCACCGATTTGCTTCGCGATCATGCCGACATGCTGCTGCTCGACCGCAACGGGTCCGCGCAGAATGTAAGCTTCTGGAATGCCTTTACGCTTTGCCCGGCCTATCAGCCGACCGTCGACTATTTCCGTGCGCTGGTGCGGCGGATCATGGTCGACTGGGGCTATGACGGGCTGAAGCTCGATGGCCAGCATCTCAACGGCGTCGCGCCCTGCTACAATCCCGCACATCGTCACGAACGGCCTGAGGAATCGAGCGAAAAGCTGCAGGATTTCTGGAAGGCGATCCATGACGAGGCGATCGCGGCCAACCCGGAGGCGGTGGTCGAATTGTGCCCGTGCGGCGACAGCTTCGCCTTCCACAACCTGCCCGCCACTAACAACACCCCGGCGTCGGACCCGCTGTCATCATGGCAGATCCGTTTAAAAGGCAAGACCTTCAAGGCGCTGATGGGGGCATCCGCACCCTATGCCGGCGACCATGTCGAGCTGAGCGACGGCGGCGACGACTTCGCCTCCACCTACGGCATCGGCGCGATCCCCTCGACCAAGTTCACCTGGCCGAAGGACACGCCCAGGCCGATGGAGAAGCTGCCCACGGGCGGCTTCGTCCTGACCCCGGCCAAGGAGGCTTTGTGGGGCAAATGGGTGGCGCTTTACCGCGAGCACATGCTGTCCAAGAGCCGCTATCTCGGCGGACTGTATGACATCGGCTTCGACAAGCCAGAGGCGCATGCGATCGAAAAGGACGGCGTGCTCCACTACGCCTTCTACGCCGATCGCTGGTCGGGACCGATCGCGCTGCGCGGGCTGGGCGAGGGCGACTACACGCTCGTCGACGGCTTCTCGGGCAAGCCGCTCGGCACCGCGTCCCGTTCGCGCTCGACGATTCAGGCGGCGTTCGATCGGTTTCTTCTGCTGCGCGCCACGCCGGCCGGGCGGGGTGTCGCATGAGCGGCGCGACGAAGGCGGGGCGAGGCTGGCTATTCAATGCGCTCACCACCGTCGCGCTCTGGGGCGTCTGGGGTGCGTTCTCCGGTCTGTCGCCGCAGCGCGGCTTCCCGGAGACGCTCGTCTACATCGTCTGGGCGCTGACGATGGTGCCGCCCGCGCTGGTCGTGCTGGCGCAGGCGGGCTGGCGGCTCGACCGTTCACCGCGCGCGATCGCCTACGGGCTCGCGGTCGGGCTGCTCGGTGCGGGCGGGCAGATGCTGCTCTTCTACGCGGTCGCGCGCGGGCCAGCCTATCTGATCTTCCCGATCATCTCGCTGTCGCCGGTGGTGACGATCGCGCTGTCGTTCCTGTTGATGGGGGAGCGGACCGGGCGGCTCGGTGCGCTCGGAATCGTGCTCGCGCTGCTCGCTCTGCCCACCTTCGACTTCGCGCCCGGCGCGGCGGGCGCCTCCGCGGCGTGGCTGCTGCCCGCGGTGCTGGTGATGCTGTGCTGGGGGGTGCAGGCCTATTTCATGAAGGCCGCGAACCACGTCATGTCGGCCGAGAGCATCTTCGTCTACATGACGATCGCGGCGCTCGCGCTGGCGCCGGTCGCCTGGGCGATGACCGACACCGCACGGCCGATCAACTGGGGGCTGGACGGACCGGGGCTCGCAGCGGCGATCCAGGTGCTCAATGCCATCGGCGCGCTGACGCTGGTCTTCGCCTTCCGCTATGGCAAGGCGATCATCGTCGCGCCGCTCGCCAATGCCGGAGCGCCGCTTGTCACCGCATTGATCTCGCTGGCGGTGCTTCACGTCATGCCCGGTCCGCTCAAGGCGTTCGGGATCGTGCTGGCGCTGACCGCCTCGCTGCTGCTGGCGATCGAGCCCGATACCGTCGACCCGGATACCGAACCGGAGCCCGTCGCGGCCTGAGGTTCGACGGACAACGTTTCAATTCTTGATCGGCGAGCGACGGATGGTCGGTCGCGAAAGGAGCTGCACGTGCATATTCTTCTGGATCTGGTGAGGCGGCACAAGGCGGGCGAGCGCGTCGGCGTGACCTCGGTCTGCTCCGCCCACCCGCTGGTGATCGAAGCCGCGTTGCGCCACGCTTCGGCGACCGGCCAGCCCTTCGCGCTGGTGGAGGCGACGTCGAACCAGGTCAATCAGGACGGCGGCTATACGGGCATGGTGCCCGCCGACTTCCGCACGTTCGTCGAAGCGATTGCTGAGAAGGTCGGCTTTCCTGTCGCGAGGCTGGTACTGGGTGGTGACCATCTCGGGCCGAACGCCTGGACCGCGCTGTCGGCCGCCGAGGCCATGGCGAAGGCGAAGGTGATGGTGGCCGATTACGTTCGCGCCGGCTTCGGCAAGATCCACCTCGATTGCTCCATGAGCTGCGCCGACGACCCCGTGCCGCTGCCCGAACGGACGATCGCCGAACGCGCCGCCGGGCTCTGCCGCGCGGCCGAGGACGCCTTCGACGGCGCGGCGGCGGACGCGCCGGTCTACGTCATCGGCACCGAGGTGCCCGTGCCGGGCGGCGCGGCGGAGGATCTCGAGGAGCTGACGGTCACCACGCCGGAGGCGGCGATCGCGACGGTCGACATGCATCGCGCGCTGTTCGAGTCAGCCGGGCTGGGCGAGGCATGGGCGCGGGTGATCGCCACCGTGGTGCAGCCGGGTGTCGAATTCGATCACGACAAGGTCGTCGATTATCGTCCCGATCGCGCCGTGGCGCTGAGCGAGGCGATCGAACCCGTCGATCATCTTGTCTACGAAGCACATTCGACCGATTACCAGACCCCGGCCGCGCTCGCGGCACTGGTCCGCGACCATTTCGCGATCCTGAAGGTCGGCCCCGGCGTCACCTTCGCGCTGCGCGAGGCGCTCTGGGCGCTCGACGCGATCGAGCGCGAGACCGTCGACGGGGCGGCGCGGGCGAACCTCCGCGCGGTGACGCTGGAGCGGCTGCACGCCGAGCCGAAGAACTGGGCGAAATACTATCACGCGACCGGCCGGGCGCTTGACCTCCAGCTTCAGTACAGCCTGTCGGACCGCATCCGCTACTACTGGCCCGATACTGCGATCGCGACGGCGCAGGAGCGGCTGTTCGCCAATCTGCGCGACACCCCGCCGCCGCTGCCGCTGCTCAGCCAGTATCTGCCGACCGCCTACACCGCGGTGCGCAATGGCCGCGCGACGCTCGATCCCTCCGAGCTGGTGATGGCGCATGTCGCCGCCACGCTCGACGCCTATCACGGAGCCTGTTTTCCCCATGACTGATACCATGATCGCCGTGCCCCATCCGGATGAGGACATCAGCTGGACGCGTCGCGAGATCGCGCAGCAGCCGGCGACGCTGCGCGCGACGCAAGCACTGCTCCATGCCGCACGCGAGGAGATCATCGCGTTTCTCGCCCCGTTGCTTGCTCAGCCCGAGCTGCGGGTCATCCTGACTGGCGCCGGAACGTCCGCCTTCATCGGAGAGTGTCTGGCGCCGTGCCTGTCGCATCATCTCGGCCGGACGGTCGAGGCGATCGCCACCACCGATATCGTCAGCGCGCCGCGCCTCCATCTGCGCGGCGACAAGCCCGTCTTGCTGGTCTCGTTCGGCCGCTCTGGCAGCAGCCCGGAGAGCGTCGCGGCGGTCGATCTGGTCGACCGGATGGTCGGCGAGGCGCATCACCTGATCGTCACCTGCAACGCGGCGGGTGAGCTCGCGCGGCGTGGCGGCGATCGCACGCACGTGATGGTACTGCCCGAGGAGACGCACGATCGCAGCTTCGCGATGACTTCGAGCTTCAGCGCGATGATGCTGGCGGCGCTCTCGACGCTCGGCGGCATCGACGCGCTGGAGGCTCGCGTGCCTGCGATCACCGCGGGCGTGGCCGACATGCTGACGCGCGCAGAGCCGGTCGTCGCAGAGCTGGCGACGCGCGGCTTCGAGCGGGTCGTGTATCTCGGCAGCGGTGTCTTCCAGGGGCTGGCGCGCGAGGCAGCGCTAAAGCTGATGGAGTTGAGCGACGGCGCGGTGGTGACCGCGTTCGACAGTGCGCTCGGTTTCCGTCACGGTCCCAAGACGATTATCACCAACCGCACGCTGGCGGTGGTGTTCGTCTCGAACGATCCGCTGACCCGCCGCTACGATCTCGACATCGTCGCCGAGCTGCGCGGCGATGCACAGGCGGGAGCGGTGGTCGTGATCTCGGCCGGACCGGACGACGACGCGACGATCACGGTCGACGGCCTCGCCGAAGCCGCCGATGCAGATCTGCTGTTCCCGTTCATCGTGCCCGCGCAACTGTTCGCGCTGCATGTCTCGGAAGCGCTCGGCCTGACTCCAGACCGGCCGAATGCGAGCGGCACCGTCAATCGCGTGGTGCAGGGCGTGCGGATCCACGTCGTCGAGGCATGAGCACCGTTTTCTATCTCGGCGTCGACGGCGGCGGGACCAAGACCGAGTTCGTCTGCATCGATGGCGCAGGGGAGGTTCGCGCGCGGGCGGTGACCGGCACGACCTACCATCTTGAGGTCGGCGTGACGGAGGCGTTGCGGCGCATCGAACAGGGTGTGGCGGCGATCGGCGCGGACCTGGCGATCACCCCCGGAGAGTTGGCCCACGTCTTTCTCGGGCTACCCGCTTATGGCGAGGATCGTATTGTCGATCCGCAGCTTCACGAGGGCGTCCGCGCGGTGCTCGGCCACGCACGTTACCGCTGCGACAATGACATGGTGTGCGGCTGGGCCGGATCGCTGGCGTGCGCGGACGGGATAAACGTCGTCGCGGGGACCGGCTCGATCGCGTACGGCGAGCGTGGCGGACAGCGCGCACGCACCGGCGGCTGGGGGGAGGTATTCGGCGACGAGGGCTCGGCCTATTGGATCGCGCAGCGTGGGCTCGCAACCTTCTCGCGAATGAGCGACGGGCGGCTGCCGATCGGGGCGTTGTACGGGCTCATTCGTGACGATCTGGCGCTCTCCACCGATCTTGAAGTGTGTGAGAGGGTGATGGGCGCACGGGGCATGGCGCGCGGCGAGATTGCCGCTTTGGCCGCGGTGGTGTCGCGAGCGGCGGAAGCAGGCGACGATGCGGCCCACGCGATCCTCTCGGCGGCGGCGGCGGAGCTGGTGCTGCTCGCAACCAGCCTGCGCGATCGGCTGGGCTTTGCCGCGCAGGAGACGGTGCCGGTGTCATGGTCGGGCGGGGTGCTCGCCAATCAGCCGATCGTCCGTGCGGCGTTCACCGCCGGGCTGACAGACGCCGGCCTGACGTCGGTGACGCCGCGCCACCCACCCGGTTACGGCGCTGCGCTTTACGCCCGGCATCTCGCGCGCGAGCACGAGCGAGTATCATCATCTTAAAACGATATGTTTCGCTTTCGCGCGAAATGTTAAAATCATATATTTATCGCTTGCGAATCAGTGCGTTTAGTTCATTTTAGTTGTCACAATCGCGCGATCCGAAAAGCGGACGCCGACAACAGGGGAGTTGGGGGATGAAGCGAACGCATCTTCGTGCCGGACTGGCGGCGGGCACCGCTTTGGCATTGGTGACCAGTTGCGGCGCCGCGCTGGCTCAGGAAGCCCCGGTCACGGTTTCAACCGGGCCGGCCGGCGCGGGCGCCGATGCCGGGGACATTGCCGGTGATAGCGATGTCGTGGTGACGGGCGTGCGAAAGGCGCTTGAAACCGCCGCTCGCAAGAAGCGCAATGCGGATACCGTGGTCGACTCGATCACCGCTACCGACATCGGCGCATTTCCCGACAAATCGGTCGCCGAAGCCTTGCAGCGCGTGCCGGGCGTCACCGTCATCCGCTCGGCCGCCAAAGACGACGTGATGCATTATTCGGCGGAGCCGTCGGGAATCGTGATCCGCGGGCTCCAGCAGGTGCGTTCCGAGTTCAACGGCCGGGACACCTTCTCTGCCACCTCCGGCTATGGCCTGTCGTGGAACGATATCTCGCCCGAGCTGATGGCGGGAGTCGACACTTACAAGAACCAGACCGCCGAAATGATCGAGGGCGGGATCGCCGGGACGGTCAACCTGCGCACGCGGCTGCCATTCGATCAGAGCGGGCAGGTCCTCGCGCTGAGCGCCACACAAAATTACGGCGACAAGTCGCAGCGCGCGACGCCCGACCTGTCGGGGCTCTATTCCAACCGCTTCATCACCGGGATCGGTGAGTTCGGTATCCTCGCCAACGTCGCCTACTCACACGTCATCACCAACTCGCGCGGCGTGACGCTGCCGCGAATGATGCCATTCGCCCCCGGCACGTACGAGGCCGGGAAGACGACCTATATTCCTTCCGGAATCGGCTTCTCCGACACCAATTACGATCGCGAGCGCTTCGGCGTGTCGCTCGCGGGGCAGTGGAAGAGCAACGACGGACGACTGGTCGCGACCGGGCAGTTCAACCGATCGCAATATGATACGACCTGGGTCGAGCATCAGGCGCTCAGCTATTGGGCATGGGTCGATCCGGCCAGCACCAACCATTCGACGGTCTGGACCGACGCCAGCATCCTTCAGCCGCCCGACGCACCGGGGCTGGGGTTCAACGAGGCGGGTGGAGGAACCCCGTTCACCTTCCGCGACGACGGGTTGTTCCAGAAAGGCGTCATCACCGGGTCGCGCGGCGGCTGGGGCTATGGCGCGATCGACTGGGCGACCGGCGACCGCTACGTGCCCGGCTCGACCGATCAGTATGGCGTGCTGCCCAACGGCCTGCCGCTGTTCCAGCCGTGTCTCAATTCCGACGTCAGCCACGGCAATCAGCCGTGCCGCGCGGGCGCGCCGATCGACGTCGCCACGCGATATTCGCACGAGAAGCGCGTCGTTGAGGATGCTGCGTTCAACCTGTCGTGGCAGGCGGGCGACCGGCTGACCTTCACCGCCGACTATCAGCACGTGAAGGCGACCAACTATAATTACGACATTACCTTCAACCAGCGCACCTATGCCGATGTCGCGCTCGACCTGACCGGCCGCTATCCGAGAATGACGTTGCTGTCGCCGTCGGGGTACAATCAGATTGGCGACCAGCCGTTTGGCGACCCGCGCAATTATCAGCCGGCCTCGGCAATGGACCATATCACTGACAGTGAGGGGCAGCTCGACGCCTTCCGGCTCGATGGAGTCTATGCGCTTGGGTCGCCATGGCTGTCGGAGATCCATTTTGGCGGGCGCTTCGCCAACCGCCGACAGGAGCATCGCTGGTCGCTGTATAATTGGGCGAGCATTACCTCCGACTGGGGCGTCAACCCGGCCGACTCGGCGTTCCTGACCAGCGGACCGACCTACAACGCCGACGGATCGGTGCGCTTCCGCGGCTATGAGCCCGGTTTCTGGGAGTCGCTGAGCTACGGGCAGGACCTGCTCGGAGGCGGCTTGCTCGGCACGTCGCCGCTGGTGTTCATGCGCTCCGACATCCTCGCTGACCCCAGCCAGACGTTCAGCCGCTTTAGCGCCACCGCGCAGAGCCAGGGCGGTGCAATCGCTTCCTCGTCGTGGAACCCGATCTGCTCGCGGCCGGACGAGATCGAAGGGTCGTGCTTCACGGCCGGCGAATTGCTGTCGGTGCGCGAGCGGACCAGATCGGCATATGTCATGGCCAAGTTCGGGGGCGAGAGCGCCGACGTCGCCGGGATCAACATCACCGGCAACGTCGGTGTGCGATGGGTGAACATCCGCAATCAGAGCGCAGGCGCGCTCAATTATGCGGTGGCGTTCACCGAGTCCGACCTCAATTGCGTGCCCTTGACCCCCGAGGCGATCGCCGCGCTCCAGCCGGGGCAGTTCGCGGTGACGCCGGGCTGCCTTGCCGCGGGCTCGACCGAGGATCGCGCCTTCGCCAGTGGCGGGAGCACGCCGTCGACGGTGCGCGTCGATCATAATTACTGGCTGCCCAGCTTCAATCTTCGCGCCGGGCTTGGCAACGAATGGTTCGTCCGCTTTGCCGCCTCGCGCGCGATCTCCAAGCCCGACATCGGACTGCTCAAGAATTTCACGGTTCTCAAGCGCTCGTTCGTGCCACAAAGCGAGATCCGGCAGGGCAATCCCAATCTGATCCTCGGACCCGACGGGCAACCGACCGGGCTACGCTATGGCTACACCGCGACCGCGGGCAATCCGCGCCTCAAGCCGGTCAGTGCCGACCAGCTCGACCTGTCGATCGAAAAATATGACGGCAGCATCGGCTCGCTGAGCGCCGCAGCCTTCTACAAGAAATTTCACGACTATATTCAGAACGGCATCTTCTCGGTGCCTATCGAGAACAACGGCGTGACGCGCGATGTGGTGGTGACCGGGCCGACCAACGGCGACGGTGCGTCGATCTACGGCTTCGAACTGGCGTTCCAGCGCTATTTCGACTTCCTGCCCAAGCCGTTCGACGGGCTGGGCATCCAGACAAACTATACCCGCATCTTCAACAAGGGCGTCAAGAACGCCAATCTGGTTGTCGACACGGTGGGCGGTGACAGCACGGTGGCGCGATCGGCGCTGACCGGGCAGATCCAGGTCGACCGGCTGGAGAACATGTCCGACCATGCGCTCAACGCGATCCTGTTCTACGAAAAGGGGCCGCTCGGCGCGCGCGTGGCGTACAACTGGCGGTCGCGTTACCTCAACTCGGTCAATGATTGCTGCCTGGGCTTTCCGGTGTGGAACAAGTCGGAAGGCTTCCTCGACGCCTCGCTGCGATTTGCGATCACGCCGAACCTCGAGTTCAACCTGCAGGGATCGAACCTGCTCAACACCAAGATCCGCATGGAGGCGCAGGTGAGCGGACCGACCAATGAAGATCCGAGCCGCCCGGTCAAATATCTGCCCGGTGGCTGGTTCGAGCAGGATCGCCGCTTCCAGTTCGGCGTCCGCGCAAAGTTCTGAGTGTTGATCCTGCCGCCGCCGCACGCTGGAAGGACGCGATGCAAAGGATTGTGATCCTCGGCGGAGGTGCCGCCGGCTGGATGGCGGCGGCGTGCGTGGCGCGGGTGCTGGGCGCACCGGATCGTACGATCACGCTGGTTGAATCGGCGGCGATCGGTACCATCGGAGTCGGCGAGGCAACGATCCCGATGATCGAGAGCTTCCACCGGATCCTCGGGCTGTCGGCGGTCGACGTGCTGCGCGCGACCGGGGCGACGTTCAAGCTCGGGATCGAGTTCGTCGACTGGACGCGGCTCGGCGACCGGTACTTCCATCCGTTCGGCGCGCTCGGCGCTGATCTGAACGGGATCGGCTTCGTCCAGCACTGGCTGCGGCATCGTGGCGGCGGAGGAACGAGTGCGCTGCGCGATTATAGCGCCGAGGCGCAGGCCGCCGCAGCCGGCAGGTTCGGGATGGTGCAGCCGACCTCCCCGGACGCCGCCCCGCCACTGCAATTCGCTTATCATTTCGATGCGACGCTCTATGCCGCGATGTTGCGCCGTTATGCCGAGGGTCTCGGCGTAGTGCGGGTTGAAGGCGTGGTAGACGCGGTACGGCGCGAGGCGGAGAGCGGTGACGTCGCGGCGTTGCGGCTTGCCGACGGGCGCGACGTCGCCGGCGATTTTTTCCTCGACTGTTCGGGATTTGCGGGCGTCCTGATCGAGGGCGAGCTGGCTGCGGGATATGACGATTGGAGCGAGTGGCTGCCGTGCAATCGCGCGCTTGCGGTGACGAGCCCGGCTTTGTCGCCGCTGCCGCCGTTTACCCGTGCCACGGCGCTGGAGGCCGGCTGGCAATGGCGCATCCCGCTGCGCCACCGCACCGGCAATGGTCACGTTTTCTGCGACACCTTCGTCGACGAGGACGCGGCAGCGACACGATTGTGCACCGCGATCGGCGACCCCGATGCAACGCCGCGCGCGCTGCGCTTCACCACCGGGCGGCGGCGGCGCGCATGGGTGCGCAACGTCGTCGCGCTCGGACTGGCGAGCGGCTTTGTCGAGCCGCTGGAGAGCACCTCGATCTTCATGATCCAGTCCGCGCTCGCCAAGCTGATGACGCTGTTCCCGCGCGAGGGCCGCGTCAGCGCGCGCGTGGTCGATCAGTATAACGCGATGATCGCGACCGAGTGGGAGCGTGTCCGCGACTTCATCGTCGCGCATTACAAGGTCACCGCGCGCGACGATACGCCGTTCTGGCGGCATTGCCGGTCGATGGCAGTGCCGAAATCGCTCGCCGAACGGCTCGCGCTGTTTGAGGAGGACGGCGTGTTCGTCGAACAGCCGCACGACCTGTTCAAGGAAGCCAATTGGGTCGCGGTGCTGGCGGGGCAGGGCATGATCCCGCGCCGTCATCACCCGGTCGCCGCGATTGCCCCGCTGCCGGCGCTCGACGCGCAACTGGCGCGGATGCGCGCGACCATCAAGGCGCAGGTCGCCGCGCTGCCCGATCACGACACTTATCTGGCGCGCTGCGTCGCCTGACGTTTCGAGGAATTTGCGATGCGCCTTTCACGCCTGACCCTGCCTGCGCTGGCTCTGCTGGCGGCTTCAACTGCCGCTCATGCCGCGCCCGATCCGCTTGCCCCTGCCGGACGCTGGACATTACCCGATCGCACGGCGGCGCGGACTCCGCCGATGGGCTGGAGCTCGTGGAACGCCTTCCGCACAGAGGTTGACGAGGCCAAGGTGCTCGGCGCGGCTCAGACGTTGGTCGATAGCGGGCTGGCGCGGCTCGGCTATCGCTACGTCAACGTCGATGACGGCTGGTGGCTGAAGCGGCGGACCGACGACGGACGGCTGCTGGTCCGCACGGCGATCTTCCCGTCAGCGGCGGTGCCGGGCGGCGACAGCAGCTTCCGACCTTTCACCGATCGGCTGCACGCGATGGGGCTGAAAGCTGGTCTCTACAGCGACATCGGCCGCAATGCCTGTTCGCAGGCCTATGACCTTCAATCGCCCAACCTGCCCGAAGGTACGACCGCGGAGCGCGAGGTCGGATTGTACGGGCATGTCGATCAGGACATCGCGCTGTTCTTCCGCGATTGGGGATTCGATTACCTCAAGGTCGATGCGTGCGGCATCAACGTCTATGCAGCGGGTGCGCCAATAGTGGTGCAGAACAACTATCGCGCCTTTCCGCCGTTGATTGACCAGGCGTCCATCAACCGCACCGACGTGCCGCAGGTCCGCTCGCTATACGCCAACGTCGCCGCGGCGATCCGCCGCTATGCGCCCGACGGTGACGCGATCCTGTCGCTGTGCACCTGGGGCAGCGCCGATGTGCGCCGCTGGGGCAAGGAGGTCGGCCATCTGTGGAGGACCAGTCAGGACATCACCCCCAGCTGGACGCGGATGCTTCACAATTTCGACAGCGCGTCGACCCGCGCGCTCTATGCCAAGCCGGGAGCGTGGAACGATCCGGACATGCTGTTCATCGGGCACGGCGACTTCGATGCCAGGCATCTGACCGAGGCGCGGTCACACTTCGCGCTTTGGGCGATCATCAACGCGCCCTTGTTTATCGGCTACGACCTGCGCGGCGCGCCCAAGAGCCTGATGGACATCTGGAGCAATGCGGACATCGTCCGCGTCAATCAGGACGCGGGCGGGCACCAGGGGGTGATCGCTTATGCGTCCGACGACGTGCAGACGATCGTCAAGACGCTGAGCAACGGTCACAAGGCTGTCGTGCTGTTCAATCGCGGGCTCGCGCCGGCGACGATGGAGCTGACCGCGGTGCAGATGAAGCTGGCCCCGGATGCGCCGATTACGCTGCGCGACCTGTGGACGGGCAAGACGCTGCCCGTGTTCACCGGCGAGACGCGCTTCGACCTCGCGCCGCGTGAGACGCGGATTTTCGAGGTGTCGGGGACGCGGCGGCTGCGCGACGGCATGTACCTGTCCGAGGTGCCCGGCGACGTGAACGTCGCGGTCGACGGGATCATCGAGCCCGAGCCCGACCCGGTGGTGCACCGCATGATGGGGCAGTGGAGCGGGACACGCGATACCGGCGAACGCCCGGTTTATGCAGGCTGGGGCGGGGCGCAGGCCGATGCAACGCCTTATGATCAGACGTTGCAGATCGCCGGGCGGAGCTTCGACACTGGGCTGGGTGTGCTCGCCGGGTCGCGGCTGGAGGTGCGCAACACGCGTGCCGCGACGCGGGTCGAGGCGCTGGTCGGGGTCGATGACTCGACCCGCAACACGCGCGATGCGGTCGAATTCCTGATTTATGGCGACGGTCGGTTGCTCGCGCGTAGCGGGGCGCGGCGGTTCGGCACCGCGGCCACGTCCCTGTCCGCCGATGTGCGCGGGGTGAAGGTGATCGAGTTGGTCACGCGCGCCGACCGGCGAACCAGCGACCTGCCGATCATCACGACCTGGGGCGAGGCGGCGCTGCGCGGCGGAGCGGCGCGATGATCGCGTTTGCCGCTATGCTGCTGGCGACCCTGCAGACTGCCACCTTCACACCGAGCGAGGCAGAGATCGCCAATCCCGAACGCGGCTTTTATCGCGCCGGTGAGCGCGACCTGGCCGCGCTCGACCAAGCGTCACTCGCCCGCGTCTATGCGGGCGGCGAGCGGCTGGTCTATGCGCGGATCGACCTGTCGAAGTATCGCAACGGGCCGATCGCAGCGCGCGATCTTGACCGGCTGGTGCGCGGCTTCGCGGCGGCGCGCGCCGCGGGGATCAAGCTGATCGTCCGCGCCGTCTACAATTATCCGCGCGGCGAGACCGACTATCATCAGGCGCAGGACGCGCCTCTGCCGGTGGTGCGCGCGCATCTGGCGCAACTGAAGCCGGTGTTCGCGGCTAATGCCGATGTGATCGCCTTTGTGCAGGCGGGGTTCATCGGGGCTTGGGGCGAGTGGCATTCGTCGTCGAACGGCCTGACCAGCGCGCCCAATCGACGCACAGTGCGCGATGCGCTGCTGGCGGCGGTGCCGGAAACGCGGTCGATCCAGTTCCGCTACCCGCCCGACCTGATCGCGTGGGGACCGCTGCCGCGGGTCGGCTTCCACAATGACTGCTTCATGGCGAGCCAGACCGATGTCGGGACATTTTCCGAGGACCTTGGGCAACGCACGCGCGAGCAGGCAGCGATGGCCCGGCTGACCGCTGAGGCGCCGTTCGGAGGGGAGACGTGCAACCCGGCAGACGATCCCGGCGCAATCCCGCGCACCAGCTGTGCGGCAATCCTGGACGAGGGCGCGCGGTACCACCTGAGCTACCTCAACGCCGATTATTACCGCCGACTGTTTCATGATCGCTGGACCGCGGGCGGGTGTATGGCCGAGGTGCGGCGGCGGCTCGGCTATCGTTTCGCACTTGTCAGCGCGTCGATCGTGCCGCGTGGGCGGCCGGGAGGCGATTGGCACGGGATCGTGACAATCCGCAACGAAGGTTGGGCGCGACTGTCGAATGCAAGGACACTTGAAATCGTGTTGATCGATAGCGTCAACGGGACTCTCCGTCGCATTCCAGTTCGGTCGGTTGATCCGAGAGAGTGGTTGCCAGGCACGGCAACCAAAGTCGCTTTCGCCACTCGCCTTCCGCCAGATCTTGCGGGGGGGAAATATGCCGTGGCGCTGGCCCTACCAGACGAAGCATCAACGCTACACGATGATCCGCGTTTTGCGATCCGTTTCGCCAATCACGATCTGGATGAAATCGGGCAAAGGTGGGAGCAGCGCACTGGTGTTTTCCGGGTCGGATTAGATCTAATGATCGAGCCGTGAGGGTGTTTGAGAGTCGGGCTCTGTCGAACCAAATGCACCGGCTGGTCATCGGGTGATGGTGGGGTAGGGCAGGGGCATGCCTCGCCCGCGCAAGCCAGCCTCGCCGTTCCGCTACCTCAACGCGTCGCCGGAGGTGATCCGGCTGGTGGTGCTGATGTACGCGCGCTTTCCGCTAAGTCTGCGAAACGTCGAGGATCTACCGTGCCGCCATGAACGAGCTGGGCAACGCCGAGAAGCAGGAGGTTGGCCGCTGGGCGAACAACCGGGTGGAAAACAGCCACCTGCCGTTCGGTCGGCGAGAGCGGGCGATGCAGCGCTTCCGGCAGATGAAGACGCTGCAGAAGTTCGCTTCCGTCCACGCCAACGTCCACAATCACTTCAGCCTGGAACGCCACCTCATCGACCGACAGACTTATCGGGAACGACGCTCCGCCGCACTGGCGGAGTGGCAGGCGCTCGTCAGCTGAACGTTGTCGTCAAAAATCGAAATGCATCGTGTGGAGACGGGTTCGCATTAGACTGACAGCACCCTTCAGCGCGAACGCGATCTGCTCTTCCGTGTACCTCGACTTCTTCATGTCCCGGCTCCCCGCCCGCAGGCGTTAAAGGGCCGGGAAACTCTCACTTAAACCGGATGAAAAAACAGGGAGGACGTCAATCAGCGCGCCCGTGTGAATCCTTCTTCGACTCAGGCCAGCCGGAAAACGCTCCATGCGCAACGGGCGGAGCCGACACCACGAGATGTCTGCCTCCGCCCGTCCCGTGATCAGCGCATGAACCGCAAGCCGACGAAGAACGTCCGCCCGATCACGTCAAAGACGCCCGCCTGATAACTGTAATCGAAGTTCGCACCGCCCGCCTCGGCACCCGGGATGCGCGGCGGCTTGCGGTCAAAGGCGTTATTCATTCCGCCTGAGAGATCGAGATGCTTGTTCAGGCGGACATAGGCGAAGAAGTCGTTGTAGAAGATGTTTGGCGTGTAGATCGGGTCGTATTTATCCTCCGTGATGGTCGTCGACGGGCGCATCGGGGAGAAGTGGCGCAGCGTCCAGGTCGCGCCCCAGCCTTCGTGCGTGTAGCTGGTGCGCACCACGCCCTTCCACGTCGGGCTGCCGAATACGCCGCGATATTCGGTACGCGTATCGAGATCGGTCGGATCCAGCGTGTAGCGCCGGTTCAGCAGCCGCGCATAATTCGCGGTGATCGACAGCCTGCCCGCATTCGCGCCCAGTCCCAGCCGGTTAAGATCCAGCGAATAGACCAGCCCCAGATCGATGCCGCGGGTAAGGTACTGCGCGAGGTTCAGCTTCTGGGTGATCACCGACTTGAGGTTGTTGCCCGAATCGCGCGTGACCAGCGAGCAGAAGATATTGGTCAGCGACGGCTGATCGACGCACTTGTTGATGATCGTTTGCGCACTGAAGGCGTCGATCGCGTTGCGCAGGTCGATATCAAAGTAATCGACACTGAACGACAGGCCGGGGATGAAGCGCGGCTCAATCACGGCACCCACCGTCAGGGTGTGCGCCGTCTCCGGCTTCAGCGCCAGATTGCCCTTGGAGACGATGTCGCGATAGACCCAGTAAGTGGAGCGATCGGTCGGCGCGAGCTTTGCGCAATTGGCGGCGGTATATTGGGTGCGGTTGATCCGGTTCGCCAGATTGTAGCTGTTGCACGGATCGTTGATCCACATGCCGGCGATGCTGCTGGCGGTGAAGAGCTCGCCGATATTGGGCGCGCGGACGGCCTGGCCATAGGTGGCACGAAAGCGGATGTCCTGGATCGGCGCCCATTCGCCGCCCGTCTTCCACGTCGTCGTCCGGCCCGCTGTGCTGTAATCAGAGAGGCGGACCGCGCCGTCGATCGACAGGCTGTTGAAGAACGGCGTCGCGCGCAGGAGCGGGACGTGCACCTCGCCAAAGGTTTCCTTCACGTCGTAATTGCCGACCAGCGGCGTCTGCGTCTGACCCAGCGTCGCATCGTAGCGCGGGCTGTTGGGGTCATATTCGGCAGAGACGCCGATATCGTTACGCTCCTTGCGATATTCCGCGCCGACCACCACCTGTACCGCGCCGCCGGGCAGGTCGAAAAGTCCGCCCGAGATGTAGGCGGAAGCAACCTGTTGCGTCATCGCCGACTTCGCCCAGCTCGACGTGTACCGAATGTAGTTGATCATCGCTGGCGTGAGCTGCACGAACGGATTGATCGCTACGCAGCCATTGCCCGGTTCGTCGAGCGTGCTGCGGCACACCGCATTGCCGTTTGCATCGGTCGTCGAATCCAGGCCCAGAGTCCAGCGCGGATTGGACGTCGTATTAAAGTCGCGAGACTGCTGTTCCGAGCGGCCATAGGAATAATAAGCGGCATAGTTCCAAGGGTGCCCGAGCAGCCGGAAATCGCCCTCTGCGCCGATGACGCCCTGGAATGTCTTGCGTCGGTACTGGGCTTCCGGCGTGCCGACCTCCATCACGCGGCGCGCGAAGTTGATGCCGCCAGCCGGCACCGTCCCGCCGGCCGCCGCGCGCATCTGCGCGGTGATGAACGGACTGTCCGACGGCACCACGTCATAGCCGAAGCCGGTCAACGGCGCGTAAGCGGCGTTTGCGGTGTTGCGCGAGAAGCTGGCATTGCCGAACAGACGGAATGCGTCGCTGACATCATAATGCGTGGAGATGCGCGATGAGAAGCGCTCCGACGGCACCGACAGCAGCCAGCCGTCATAGCGTCCGTGGTATTCGCCGCCGTTGCCCGCCAGCAGCGTGCCGAGTGCCTGACCCGGGTTGGCAAGGTCGATCTTGACCGGGTTCAGCAAGCCTTCAGGGCCAAGGTTCGGCGCGCGCAACGTGCCGTTCGCCGCCACCGCATAGAGTTGCTTGTTCAGGATGACCTGCGCCGAGTCCGACGAGTAGATGCTGTAGTTGCCGTCGTAGATCTTGAATTTCTCGGTGCTTTTGGTCCGCGCGTAATAGGGAAAGCCTCGTGCCGTCCATGGGCGATCGGCGCCGCTGATCCCCTCGGGTTGATTGTCGTAAAAGGCGTAGAAGGTCACGTTCCCGCGGCCCTCGGCAAAATTCTGGCCGGCCAGCAGGTCAAAGCCATATTGCTGCATGTCGTTGCGCGTCGACGCATTGTAACGAAAGTTCGACTCCAGCCCGCTATAATTCTTTTTCAGGATGAAGTTCGCGACGCCCGCGACGGCATCCGCGCCGTACAAAGCGGACGCGCCACCCGTGACCACCTCGACACGTTCGACCAGGCTGGACGGGATGTTGCTCAGATCGACCGCCGACGTTCCGGGGATAGCCGGAACCACCCGGCGGCTATCGACCAGCACGAGCGTCCGCTGCGTACCCATGCCGCGCAAGTCGAGCGCGTTGATGCCGGCATTTCCTGCAAGGTTGCTGGTCTGGTTGGTCTGCGTGACCGCCAGTGAGGGCAGCTGATTCACCACGTCGATGATTTGCTGCGATCCGACCGTAAGGATATCGGCAGCGGTGACGATCGCGACAGGCGCGGGACTGTCCTTGATGCCCCGGCGAATTCGCGACCCGGTGACGACGATATCGGTCGGTTCGCTATCGACCGTTGCCTCCTTCGCCTTCGACTCCGACACCTTTGCGGCCTGCGCGTAGGAAAGCTGCGGAAAAGTTACGGCCCCCAGCAGCAACGCTATCCGCATGCCCTTCAAACCAGCTGTCATGTTTCCCCCTCCGTCTATAGTATCTGGTATACGAAACTGAACGTTATCTTAAGTCAAGTTGAGCAATGTCATTACTGAGGTGGAACAGAACATCTTGGCTGGGGTGTGGGATTTGGGTGACACTGCGTGGCGGGCGGGCCGAGCCGGACCTCGCCTCGCGTGCCGAGATGGTCGGGCATTGGTGCTTCCCGCACAGGCGGCGGGGGACCGCCAGTGGCGAGCGTGTGGTCTCGGGCGATCGCCGATTCGAGGTCGTCAGTGCGATCTCTGCACACGCGACCGGCCGGCTGACGATCGACGGCAGGCGCGACCAGCCCAGTGGTCGCGACATGTGCGATGCTGCCCGACCCGGAGGCATCTTGCCTCACCGAAATGCCCTGCCACTGCAGAGCCCTGAAAGTACTTTACCGCATTTTTACAGTTGTGGTGCGGGCTTTGCTGGCGTCCGTTTCGACGGGAAGCGCGGAAGGCCGGGATTGGTATGGTGGCAGGGGTGGAGGCGTTTCGCCCAGAAGATATCGGACGAAATACTCGCGAAGCTTCAGCCAGAAATACGGCTGGAACACGTTGTGTGACGTGTTCGGCAGGACGACGACATCGACGTCACGGCCTTTGGAGATCAACTCACTGGCAAGACGGAAGCTCTCCGTCACCGGGACATTGTCGTCGATGTCGCCATGCACCAGCAGGAGTTTGCCGACCAGATTGCCTGCGACCGAAAAGTTGGAATTGCGCTCCCACATCTCCGGAGAGGCGAGGCCCATCGACGCCTCGGGCCACCATGCCTTGTCGAGTCGCAGGTCATGATTGCCGGCGCCGGCCACGGCGACCTTGAAGAATTGTGGGCGGCGCAGGATGAAGCGCGCGGCGTCATAGCCGCCCGCAGAAATCCCGAACACGCCGACCTTGTCGAGATCGATATAGGGGTAGCGCGCGGCCATCTGGCGGATCATCGCGATATGATCGTCCAGGCCGACCTCGCCCAGATTCTGATAGGCAGGCAGCCGGAAAGCCTGACCGCGACCCGACGTGCCGCGGGCATCGATGCTGACGACGAGCGCACCCAGCTGCGCGACGCTGGCCGGGGCCGATCGCACCGTCGCTTGCCAGCTTTGTGGGACAATATGGTTCGTCGGCCCGGTATAGGCGAAATCGATGATCGGATAACGACGCGTCGGATCGAAATTGGCCGGTCGCCAGATCATGCCGTGCAGCGGCGTCTTGCCATCGGCCGCGAGTCCGCGGAACGGCTCGGGCGTCGTGAAGCCGTTCGCCGACATGCCAGCGGGATCGGCCTTGCCCAACGTCGCGACGATCCGGCCATCCGTGGCAGACCGCAACAGGGTGATTGTCGGCGTGGTCGGGCTCGACATCGTGTCGACGAACCATTGCGCGTCAGGCGAGATCTGGGTGTCATGGTCGAGCGGTTCGGGGGTCAACAGTACGGGCTGCGACCCGTCGAGTGTTACACGGTAGAGGGCGCGAAAATAGGGGTTCCGATCCGCTTCCCGCCCGTTGCCGGTCAGGAGCAGCGTGCGCGCCGCGCCGGGAATCCGCGTCACGCCAGTCACTTCCCATTTTCCGACGGTCAGCGGCTGGCCGCCGTCGGGATCATCGGGGCGCACGAGGTAAAGCTGCGCCCAGCCGCTGCGCTCCGATACGACCAGCTCCCCGCCCAGATCGTCGGCCGGCATCATCTGCGTGGCGGTGACGGTGACGAGCGGCTTGACCGCCTCGCGCGCGACGACGGTCGCCGTGCCGGTTGCCGGATCGGCCCGGAAGATCTCCAGCCTGGCATAGCCGCGTTCGGTCCGCTGCGACCGGACGAACCTGCCGGTCCAGCCATAAGTGGGCTCGGCCGGATAGAGCAGCGCTTCGGCGGGGATCGCGAGCGGGACGAGCCTGGCCTCACCCTTGCTCAGCGCCTGTTCGACGTTGACGGTGTACAGCGTCACCTGTGGCAGCGAGGCGGCCCCGGCCAGCGGATAGATGTAGCGGAAACTGCGCGGCAGGAGCCCGCCCGGATTCTGCTGGGTCATCGTCAGCGGGGCCACGCCGTGCGTATCCAGCCGGAAGGTCGCGACGTAACGGCCGTCGTCGGACCAGCGCACCGACACCGGCATTTTCGGCTCTTCGGTGCCTTGCTTCAGGATTTCGGACAGCAACGGCAGCGTTTGCCCGTACCGCCGTTCACGGTCGCCATCGCTGGTCAGCGCGACCTCGCGGCCCGAACGACGATCGCGCGCGATAAGATTATAGCCGCGCGCCAGGATCTCGAACCGACCATCGGGGGAGCGTGCACCCTCTCCGTCCGGCGGCTCGGCTGGCCCTTCCGTGAGGATGCCAGCTTTGTCGAGCGACCAGTGCTTGTCCATGAAGGTGAAGTGAAGCGTGTCGTCGACATAACGCGGCGAGTCGAGCTGCACGGACCATGGATCGACCCTTTTGCTCAAGGTCCGCGACAGCATTTCGGCGAGGGTGGCTTCCTTGAACCGAAAGCGCGTCGAACCGGTGCGCAGATCCACGATGCAGATGTCGCGCTTGCCGTAAAAGCCGGGGCGATAGATCAGCCATTGCCCATCCGCGGTGAAGATCGGCTGGAGATCGGCATTTATCGATAGCCGCTCATTCCCGATCCCCAGCGCCTTGTCCGCCAGTACATATCGCTCGGCAAGGGTGGGCCGGGCATGAGCGGTGGGCCGGGGATAGGCTGCGCGAGCCGCCGGGCGCGCGGCGATGCCCGACTCGACCAGAAGGATCGCAACCGCCAACGCCGCCCTATGAACGCCTGAACGCACCTTACGCCTCCACATATTTTCGTATCCTATATACGAAATTGTGCATCCAGCAAAAGTTGGCGTTGGGCGTTACGTGACACTCCGCTTCCATTCCGCAGATCGTCGGTAGGGTGGGGCTTAGAGCAGTTTCCAATCGGGCCGGGGTCATGCCCCGCTGGCGCAAGCCAGCCTGGCCGCTCCGCTATTTCAACTCGTCGCCTGACGTGATCCGGCTGGTGGTGCTTGGTGTACGTGCGCTTTCCGCTGAGCCTGCGGAACGTCGAGGATCTGCTGTTCGGGCGCGGGATCGATATTTGCCACGAGACGGTCAGGCTGTGGTGGAACAGGTTTGGTCCGCTGTTCGCCGGTGACATCCGCCGGCAGCGGTTAGGCCGAATGCGAGGGTCTGCAACGGGTCAGGCGGTGGGGGATCGCCAGCGTACTTTGGCGGCCGATGGGGCGGCACTCGTGGAGTGAATACACCCCACCGCACCCGCGCACCGGAACCCGGGTGCACTGGTGTGCGCAATGCCGCCGCGCGAGGCTGATCCCGCGAACCGGCCGCATGGTGCAACCAGGCATAGATGTGAGCCAACCGGCTTGATCCGGTACTCACGGCGAGACTGACTGCCGGGCTGGATGATCCTGCCGCAGCGAGAAAGACGCGAACCGGGTGCGACACAACGTCGGTTGTTGCTCCCAAGCACCATTGCCAAACACTTTCTCACCGCCTAGCCTGCATTCGAATGCAAACGGAGAGAGATCGTGCGCCATCTGAAGACGGGTATGGAGTCGGCGACGCGGGCTGAGCACAACCGCGCGGTCCGGGATACGGTGGAATCGATCCTGGCCGATATCGAGGCGCGCGGAGATGACGCAGTGCGGGAATTGTCGGTCCGCTTCGACAAATGGGATCGCGACAGCTATCGTCTGACCGCTGCCGAGATCCAGGCTTGTATCGACCAGCTGAACCCGCAGGATCTTCGCGATATCGAATTCGCGCAGACGCAGGTCCGCAACTTCGCGCAGATCCAGCGCGGGAGCATGACCGACGTCGAGGTGGAAACGCTGCCTGGTGTCGTGCTGGGCCATCGGAACATCCCGCTCAACGCCGCCGGATGCTATGTGCCTGGCGGAAAGTATCCTTTGCTCGCCAGTGCGCACATGAGCGTCATCACCGCCAAGGTTGCCGGTGTGAAGCGCGTTGCGACCTGCGCGCCGCCGTTCAACGGCAAGCCGGCGCCTGCGATCGTGGCCGCGCAGGCGATGGCCGGTGCGGACGAAATCTATTGCCTGGGCGGGATCCAGGCGGTGGCGGCCATGGGCCTTGGGACGCAGTCGATCGCGCCGGTCGATATTCTGGTCGGTCCCGGCAACGCCTTCGTCGCGGAGGCCAAGCGCCAGCTGTTCGGCCGGGTCGGGATCGATCTCTTCGCCGGCCCGACCGAGACATTGGTCATCGCCGACGAGGATGGCGCGGATGGCGAATTGTGCGCAACCGACCTGCTGGGGCAGGCGGAGCATGGTCCGGACAGCCCGGCGATCCTGCTGACGACATCGGAGAAGCTGGCACGCGCGACGATCGCCGAGATCGAGCGACTGCTTTCCATCCTGCCCACCGCCGATCACGCGCGCAAGGCGTGGGAGGCGTATGGCGAGGTCATCGTCGCGGACTCGGATGCCGAGATGGTGCGGATCGCCGACGAGATCGCCTCCGAACATGTGCAGGTGATGACCCGCGATCCGGATTATTTCCTGACGAACATGACCAACTATGGCGCGCTGTTCCTTGGGCCGCGCACCAACGTCGCATACGGCGACAAGGTGATCGGCACCAATCACACGCTGCCGACGCGCAAGGCGGCGCGCTACACGGGGGGGTTGTGGGTCGGCAAGTTTCTCAAGACGTGTACCTACCAGCGCATCACCGATGACGCGGCCTCGGCGATGATCGGCGAGTACTGCAGCCGCCTCTGCGCGCTCGAGGGCTTTGCTGGCCACGGCGAGCAGGCCAACGTCCGCGTGCGCCGTTATGGCGGCCGCAACGTGCCCTATGCCGGGCGGGCCGAACCGGTCGTCGAACCGGCATGATGCTTCCACGCACGCCGTCGTTCCGGCTCGATGGTCGTCGTGCGCTGGTGACCGGGGCGGGGCGGGGCATCGGCGTCGCGCTGGCGGCGGCGTTGGCAGATGCAGGCGCAGACGTCGTTCTCGTTTCACGAACCGTGGGCGAGGTCGAGGCGGCCGCGGAGGCAATCCGCGCGACCGGCGCGCATGCGACGGCGGCGATACTCGATGTCGGGGACGCCGCGGCGGTGGCGGCTTTCTTCGATGGCGAGAAACCGTTCGATATTCTCGTCAACAATGCCGGCACCAACCGGCCCAAGCCGATGCAGGCGGTAGAGCCGGACGACTACGATGCCGTCATGGGTCTCAACGTCCGGGCAGCATTCTTCGTCTCGCAGGCGTGCGTACGGCGAATGATCGGCGGCGGCGTTCGTGGCGCGCTGATCCATATCGGCAGCCAGATGGGACATGTCGGAGGCCCGAACCGCTCGCTCTATTGCGCATCCAAATGGGCGCTGGAGGGGATGAGCAAGGCGTTCGCGCTCGATCTGGCCACATTCGGCATCCGCTCGAACACGATCGCGCCAACCTTCATCGAGACGCCGATGACGAAGCCCTTCTTCGAGGACGCCGCCTTTCGCGCCAGCGTGCTCGACAGGATCAAGCTCGGGCGGCTCGGCACGGTCGAGGACCTGATGGGGGCAGTCGTCTATCTCGCCTCGGACGCCGCGACGCTGGTCACCGGCACCAGCCTGATCGTCGATGGCGGATGGACCGCCGATTGATATCTGCTTTGAAGGAATCCGATCATGGCTGACCGTATCCTGACCACCCACGTCGGCTCGCTCCCGCGCAGCGCGGCGGTAACCGAGTTGATCTTCGCGCATGAGCAGGGCGACGCGGTCGATGCAGCCCGGTTCAACGAGGTGCTGACCGAGGCGGTCGACGCCTGTGTCGAACGACAGGTGGCCTGCGGGGTAGACGTGGTGTCGGATGGCGAGATGGCGAAAATCTCCTACGCCACGTACATCAAGGATCGCATCACCGGCTTCGATGGCGACAGTCCGCGCACGCCGCCCGCCGATCTGGAGGCGTTCCCTTCGTTTCTGAAGCGGCAGGCGTCGAGCGGCGGCACCCCGACCTATCGCCGTCCATGCTGCGTCGGCCCGATCGCGCCCAAGACGCTGGCACCGCTGACCGATGACCTGCGGCGGTTGGAAACGGCGCTTGCGGCGCATCCGTCGGCCGGAAGCTTCATGAATGCCGCTTCGCCGGGCGTCATCGCCTTGTTCCAGCCGAACCGGCATTATGCCACTCAGGACGACTATCTGGAGGCGCTGGCCGAGGCGATGCGCCCGGAATATGAAGCGATCGTCGCGGCGGGCCATGTCCTGCAACTCGACAGCCCTGACCTGGGGCTCGGGCGGCACATGATGTACAAGGACCGCAGCGATGACGACTATCTGTCGCTGATCGCGCGCCATGTCGAGGTGTTGAACCACGCGCTGCGCAACGTTCCCGCCGACCGCGTGCGCATGCATGTCTGCTGGGGAAATTACGAGGGACCGCATCACTGCGATGTCGAAATGCGGACGATCCTGCCGGTGTTGATGACCGCGAAGCCGCAGGGCTTGCTCTTCGAAACATCCAATCCCCGTCACCAGCACGACTGGCAGGCGTTCCGTGATCTTGCCGCGCTGATCCCCGAGGATCGCGTCCTCATCCCCGGCGTGATCGATTCCACCACCAATTTTGTCGAGCATCCCGAAGTGGTGGCGCAGCGGATCGAGCAATTCGCGGCGCTTGTCGGCCGGGAACGGGTGATCGCCGGCACGGACTGCGGCTTTTCGACCTTTGCCGGCTTCGGCGCGGTCGACCCCGAAATCGTCTATGCCAAGCTGGCCACGCTGGCCGAGGGGGCGGCGCGCGCCAGCGCGCGATTGTGGCGCGCGGCATGAGCGACACGCTGAAGCAGCGGCTGGCGGCTGGCGAGACGATCGTCGGTACGTTCGTGAAGACGCCATCGCCGATCATCGTCGAGGTGCTTGCACTGACGGAGCTCGATTGCCTGTGTCTCGATGCCGAGCATGCGCCGTTCGACCGGCTGGCGATCGACCATTGCGTCATGGCGGCACGGGCAGGACAGATGGACGTGCTGGTCCGCATCCCCGCAGTGACGCCGGAGCACGTGCTGAACGCCCTCGACTGCGGAGCCACGGGGTTGGTCGCGCCGCACATTCGCAGCGTCGCCGAGGCACAGGCGCTTGTGTTAATGGCACAATACGGGCGTGGCGGGCGCGGTTATGCCGGGTCGTCGCGCGCGGCGGGCTACACCACCCGCCCGATGGCGGCGCATCTGGCGGGGTCGGCGGCGCGGACGGTCGTCGTCGCGCAGATCGAGGATCCCGAGGCGGTCGATGCCATCGATGCCATCGCTGCCGTGCCGGGACTGGACGCGCTGTTCGTGGGGCGCGTCGACCTGACCGTCGCCTACGGCGCGGACTCTCAGGACGATCCGCGCGTGTTGGCAGCGGTCGAGGCGGTCTGCGCCGCCGGGCGCCGTCACGGCGTGCCGGTCGGGATGTTCCTGGCCCGGTCGTCGGACATTCCGCATTGGCGTGCGCAGGGGGCGACGTTCTTCCTGCTCGGGTCCGACCATGGCTTTATCCTGTCGGGTGCGGCGGCGCTGGCGACGGCGGCGCGTGGCTGATCGCTCAGGCGCGACGCCCCGGAAGCAACGGCGCGCGGTGCGTTTCGGGGAGCCACAGCCAGATCAGCGCGGCGAGCGTGAAGGCCACCGCCGCGCTCCCCATCGTCACGCCCAGCCCGAAGCGGGCAGCGAGTGATCCGGTCACCAGCGGCGCAAAGAATGACACCAGTCGTCCCCAGTTGAAGATCGACGCCGCCGTCGACTTCAGGTGGACCGGGTACAGCTCGGTCAGCCACGGTCCCCAGATGACGCTGGCGGACAGCATGAAACCGTAGGCGACGCCGATCCAGCCGAGCAGCCGCGCGTCGGTCTCGACATGCAGGTAGAGCAGGATCGCGACCGCCGCAGCGAGGAACCCCAGTGCGTTGAAGCGTCGCCCGAAGCGATCCCCGGCCCAACCCCATACGAAGCCGCCGACGATATTGGCGCCGAACTGCCATGCGACCAGCGACCCCATCGCCGCGGGATCGAGCCCGCGCACATCGCGCAGGTACGTCGTCAGCCAGCCACTATAGGCTTGGTAGCCAAAGAAGTTCAGGCCCGTCAGCGCGGCCAGCGCGATTGTTCGCGCACGCAAGCCCGGGGCGAAGAGATCAAGCACCGGCAGCCGCGCCGAACGGTCCCCGGTCCGTCCGCGCGCATCGACGCTGCGCGGTATCAGCACCAGCGCGAGCCCGGCGAGCAGGATCGGCGGCAACCCGCCCGCGATCAGCAATGTGCGCCAGTCGCCGTCCGCCCAGCCGCTGGCGAGCCCCAGTACCGTGATCGCGCTGGAGAAGATCGCGTTGATGAGGCTGGCGAGCCGCCCCGCGACCGTCGGCGCGAACAATCCGACGTAGATGCCGACGACGATCGGAAAGATCCCGCCCATGAACAGGCCCAGCACCACACGCTGCGCCAGATAGGCGGCGTAGTTGTCGACCCAGCTCCCGGCGATCAGCGTTGCGCCATAGCCGAGCATGACGATCGCCAGCATTGCCCGGCGTCCGTGACGATCGGCGAGTTGTCCGATCACGACCGCCCCCACCAGCGCCCCGGCGCCCTGCGCGGAATAGCCCGATCCCGCCTGCGTCAGCGTCAGCCCGAGCGAATCGCGCATGAACGGGCGCAGCACGTCCACGCTGTTCCACGCCCAGCTGTAGAAGAATTCCGCGACCATCAGGAACGCGAACGCGATGACCGCCCGCACCAGCGGCGGGCGTGCGGTCGCAGCGGATTCGGGACCGGCCACCGGCGTGACCCCGGCGAGTGCGGCCTCGGCCGCCGGCACACTGGCGGCGGCCACGCGCGTCAGTACCGGACGCCGAGGCGCACGCCATAGACGCGCGGCGGGCCGTAGGATTGCTGGATGCGCTGATTGTTGCCGACCGTCGAGCTGTAGAGAACCGCCTGCTTTGTCAGGTTCGTCCCGAACGCCTCGACATACAGCTTCGTCGACGACGACGTCCAGCGCAGGTTGGCATCGAGCAGCGCATAGGCCTTCTGCCGGTCGATCGCCGTGTTATAGTCGGTCGAATAGTAAGCGCTGGAATAGAGCATGTTGACCGCCGGCGTGATCCGCGCCCCGCTCGCCATGTCCAGGTCGTAATAGACGCTGGCCGTCCCCTTGAAGGTCGGCGACATCGGTACGTCCTTGCCCGCCAGGTTCGTGGTCAGCGGATCGCCGTTCGCGGCGGTGTAGAACGGATTTGGGCGCGTATAGGCGGTGAACTTCGCGTCCAGCAGCGCGCCGGTCAGGTCGACGTGGAGACCGTCGACCGGCAGGGTGCGCAGCTCGATCTCCGCGCCATAGCTGCGCGCCGCGCCCGCGCTGGCGTAATAGGACAGGTTGGTGCGCTGATCGAGGATCGTGATCTGCAGATCCTTGTAGTCGTTGTAGAAGGCCGACAAATTCAGGATCATGCGCCCGTTCATCAGCGTGTTCTTGCTGCCGACCTCATAGGCGGTCACCGTCTGCGGTGCATAGGAGAACGGGATCGCAGCGTTCGATGAATTGTTGTTGATGCCGCCCGACGAGAAGCCCGTCGATACCGTGCCGTACAGCATCATCTTGCGATTGGGGGTGTACTCGACGCCACCTCTCCAGGTCACCTTGTTGAACGTCGGCTCGCCGGTCGCGCGCGCCGCGGTCTGCGTGCTGAAATCGAACGTCCCCGCCGGCGCGGTGAAGTTGGTGATGACATAGCCCTTGCTCTCGTCCGAATAACGGACGCCGCCGATGATCTTCAGCGTTTCGGGCACGATCGCGAAGCTGGCCTGTCCGTAAGCGGCATAGGCCTTGGTGTTGATATCGGTGCGCGATTGCGTGCCGCGCGTCGCGGAGGTCGTGTAGACCTGCTGGTAGTATTCGGTGATCTTGTCATGGAAGTAATAGCCACCGACGATCCATTCGAAGCGCGACGAACCCGCCGAGGCGAGCTGCACCTCCTGCGTGAGCGAGGTGGTGTAGGTGTTCGCCGCCTGCAATCCCGACGCTGCGAAGCCGCCCGACCGGCCGGCGGCGGGGAACACGACATTGGTCTGGTCGAGATCGGCGCTCCGATAAGCGTGGAAATCGGTGTAGCCGGTGATCGATCGCAGCGTGGCAAAACCGAGATTGAAGGCGATCGAGCCGCTGCCATACGCCTGATCGAGTTGTTCGAACGGCTTGTAATCCCATGAGTTGGTATAGGGATCGTCGGTGACCGATACACCGATATCGACGCCGTTCACGATGTTGCTGCCGTTGCGTGCGCTCGGGTTGACCGCATACGGCTGCCCGTTGATCGAGCGTAGCCCGGTCGCCGGGTTGATGAGCGTGCCGCCGACCCGGTAACCATAGGCACCGCCACCGGTATTGTCGCGCTTCCAGTAGCCGCCGCGTGCGTCGATCTGGATGTCGGGTGTCAGCGCGATCGCGATCGAGCCGCGCAGCGCGGTCTGATCCTCGTCGAGCAGACGGAAGCCCTGCGTGGAGCGGACATAACCGTCGTGCTGGCTGTGATAGGCGGCGACGCGCAGTTGCACCGCATCGCTGACGGGCACGTTCAGGTAGCTGTCAAACTGGTACAAATCGTAATTGCCGATCGTGCCGTTCACGCCAGCCTCGAACTTCGTCGTCGGGGCGTTGGTCGTCACGCTCAGATTGCCGCCGAAGGTGTTGCGGCCATACAGCGTCCCCTGCGGCCCGCGCTGCACCTCGACGCGGGCGACGTCGAACAGCGGGATGCTCTGCTGCTGTGTCCGGCTCTGGTAGATGCCGTCGAGGTAGAAGCCGATCACCGGATCGCTCTGGGCGCTCACCAGCTGCGTGCGCACGCCGCGGATTGCGGGGAAAGAGTCGGAGCCCTGCTGTCCCCACGTCAGGCCGGGCGACAGCAATTGCAGGCGGCTGGCGTCGGTAATCCGGACGCGGTCCAGGTCGGCCGCGCCGATCGCAGTCACCGAAAGCGGTACGTCCTGCAGCCGCTCGGTCCGGCGCTGGGCGGTAACAACGATGTCGCCCAGTGCGCCGGTCGATGCGTTTTCCGAGGCAGCACTGGCGGGCGTGTCGGCGGCGGCGGGCGATTGTTCGGCCGATCCGGCGGGCGCGTCGACCGGGGCCGTCTGCGCGGCGGCGGGCACCGCAAGCGCCGCCGCCAGAATCGTCAACGAAATGCCGCTTGCTACCCGCCTGGTCATGCCCGTCCCCTTGTGTGAATGACGGATCACGCCGCCGTTTCACAAAAGCTATCGGTGCATCCGAATGCTGTCCACACAAATGTGCATCCGAATGCAGGGCGGGACCGGTTCAGATGCGCGCCGACTGGCCCGGTACGAACGCGCCGACGAACGAGCGGCGCTCGGCGGGCAACGACGGATCCTCGATCCGCTCCATCAACATCTGCACCGCGGCTTCGGTCATCCGACGCACCGGCTGCCGGATCGACGTGACCTGATAGCTCATCCAGCCGGCCGGCTCGGACCCGTCGAAGCCGACGATCGAAATGTCGTCGGGCACCTTCAAGTCGAGATCGAAGCGGCACCCGTCGATGGCGCCAATGGCCATCACATCACTGACGCAGATCACCGCGTCCAGCGACGGCGTTGACCGCGACAGGGTGGCGACCGCGTCGCGCCCGCTGGCGTAGCTGAAATCGCCGCGAACGACCGGCGTGTCGGTGATCCCGGCTTCGCTCAGTCGTTGGAGTGCGGCTTGCCGCCGTTCCTCGCCGACGGCGCTGTCTTCCGGCCCGGCGATCACGGCGAACCGGCGATGCCCCGCAGCCAGTAACCGGTCTACAAGGTCACGCTCGCCTGCGGCGGAATCACACCAGACACTTGGCGTCAGATTCTCGCCCGCGGTTCGATTGTAGAGGACCATCGGGATACCGTGCCGCCGAATACCCGCAATCTGGTCGTTATCAAGACGCGCGGCGGAGATGATGCCGTCGACATCGTGCCGCCAAACCTGCTCCAGGATCGAGTCGATCTCGCTCTCTGCCGTCAGGGCGAACAGCAGCACCCGAATGTCGCGGTCGGTCAGGCGACGGCTCAACTCGGCCAACACCTCGGGATAATGGAGGTTGGTGAGGCGCGAGATGAACACCGCGACCAGGTTGGTTCGGCGGGTAATCAGCGCCTGCGCCAGCGCATTGGGGCGATAGCCGAGTTCGGTCGCGGCCTTCATCACCTTCTCGCGCGTCGCCGCGGCAATGCTGCCGCCGGGCGCGAAGCAGCGCGACACCGCCGATTGCGACACGCCCGCCAGCCGCGCGACGTCGTAGGAAGTGGCGCGGCGCACGCTGCCGAACGCCACTGGCGTGTCGGTATCACCGGCCTTCACGCTTTTCTTGCCTGACCTGGCCACCTAACCCCCGTGACATGTGAATTCGAATTCAATAAGCATCCGTCACGCCATGTTGTGGCTTGCAAGAGGAGGACGGAATGGCCGACGCGGCACCGAAAGGGTTTGAGCAGACCACAGTCTATGTCAAGGCACCGGCACGTGACTCGATCGGCGACCAGCAGGGCGTAGCGGGGCTGGTCGAGGGCATTCTGGCTGACGTGCGCGCGCGCGGTGACGCGGCGGTGCGCGAATATTCGCGGAAATTCGATAACGCCGATCTGGACGTTTTCGAGGTGTCGATGGCCGATCGCGAGGCTGCCGTCGCCGAACTCGATCCGCAAACGCGCGCCGACACCGAATTCGCCATCGCCAACGTCCGCCGCTTCGCCGAGGCACAGCTGTCGACGATCCTGCCGCTCGAGGTGGAGCCGTTGCCCGGGCTGCATCTCGGGCACCGCGTCATCCCGATCGACCGTGTCGGCGCCTATGTGCCCGGCGGCCGCTTCCCGCTGCTGTCGGCGCCGATCATGACGATCGTGCCGGGCAAGGTCGCGGGGTGCCGGGAGGTGGTCGCCTGCCTGCCGCCCAACGCACATCGCGCGATGATCGCGGGGTGCCATATGTCCGGCGCCGACCGCATCTTCCGCATCGGCGGCGCGCAGGCGATCGCGGCGATGGCGTTTGGCACCGAGAGCGTGCCGCAGGTCAACAAGATCGTCGGTCCCGGCAATGCCTTCGTCAACGAGGCCAAGCGACAGGTGTTCGGGCCGGTGGGGATCGACCAGCTCGCCGGCCCGTCCGAGATCTTCGTGCTTGCCGACGCCAGCGGCGACCCGCGGCTGATCGCGACCGATCTGCTCGCGCAGGCCGAGCATGACGTTCGCACCCGTGTCGGTCTCATCACCACCGATCGCGCGGTCGCCGAGCAGACCGCCGCCGAAGTGACCCGCCAGCTCGAGACGCTGGAGACGGCCGGGATCGCGGGCACCAGCTGGGCCGATTACGGCGAGATCGTGCTGTGCGCCGACGAGCCGGCGATGATCGCCTATTCCGACCATGTCGCGGCCGAGCATCTCCAGGTCCATACGCAGGATGCGCACGGGCTGGCCGCGAAGCTGCGCAACTACGGCTCGCTGTTCATCGGCGAGAACGCCAGCGTGGTTTATTCGGACAAGACGGTCGGCACCAACCACACGCTGCCGACCATGGGAGCGGGGCGCTACACCGGCGGGTTGTGGGTCGGCAGCTACGTGAAGATCGCCACGCACCAATGGCTGGACGACGAAGCGGTGCTGAAGGTCGGGCCGCCCGCCACCCGGCAGAGCGCCAGCGAGGGGCTGGACGGGCACATGAAGGCGGCGAAGGTCCGCGTCGACCGGCTCCACCAGGCCGCCGCGACCGTCGCGTGACGGCGGACGGGCGGTCCCGCGCTTGGACCGCCCGGCACCGGGGTCAGCGCCGCGCAGCCTCGGCGGGGACGAACGACGGGTCGATCGCGGGCGGCACCGCGATCGGCGGCGCGGCGATCCGCGACGGCAGCGTCTCGCGCTGGCTGAGCCAGATCAGCGCCGCCGCCCCGAACGCCGCCGCCGCCGACGCCATCGCCGCGGTCAGGCCGTAGCGGTCGGCGAGGAAGCCGGTGATGAGCGGCGCGAAGAAGCTGATGATCCGCCCCCAGTTGAAGATCGACGCGGCGGTAGAGCGGAGATGCGGCGGATACAATTCCGCCAGCCATGGTCCCCAGATCACGCTCGAACACAGCATCGCGCCATAGATCAGCCCGACGATCCGGAATAGCAGCAGGCTGGTCGGCATCGCCAGGTAGACGAGGATCGCGACCGACGCGATCAGGAAGCCGGTCGCGTTGAAGCGCCGGCCGAAGCGGTCGGCGGCCCAGCCCCAGGCGAAGCCGCCGGCGATGTTGCCGGCGAACTGCCACGCGACCAGATTGCCCGCCACCGCGGCCGACAGCCCGCGCGTATCGGTCAGGTACGTCGTCAGCCACCCGCTATATGCCTGATAGCCGAAGAAATTGAGCCCGGTCATCGTCGCCAGCAGCAACGTCTGGCGCCGGACCGTGGGGTGGAACAACTCGCGCACCGGCAGCTTCGCCGCGCGGACGGCATGGCGATCGACGCTGGAGCCCGCCGGGATCAGCACCAGCATCACCACCGCCAGCACCAGCGGCGGCACGCCGCCCAGCCACAGCAGTAGATGCCAGTCGTGCCCGCCCAAAGCGCCGAGCGCCAGCCCCAGCGCAACGATCGAAAAGCTGAAGCACGCGTTGAGCGTCCCCGCAACGCGTCCCCGCAACCGCTCCTCGAACAGATTGACGTAGATGCTGACCCCGACCGGAAAGATGCCGCCGGTGAACAGCCCGAGCGCGAAGCGCTGTACCAGCAATTGTGGATAGCTGGCGACCAGCAGCCCGGCGAGCAGCGACACGCCGTACCCCGTGATGATCGTGGCCAGGATGCGGCGACGGCCGAAGCGATCGGCCAGCTGTCCGATCAGCACCGCACCGATCAGCGCGCCCGCGCCCTGTGCGGAATAGGTCGACCCTGCCTGTACCAATGTCAGTCCCAGCGCCGACCGCTGGAAGGGACGCAGTACGTCGACGCTGTTCCATGCCCAGCCGTACAGGAACTCGCCGATCATCAAGGCGGCGAAAATCGCCCTGCGGCGCGCGCGCGTCAGCGGCGCCGCCGCGGCGGTCGGTGCGGGTTCGTCACGGTCGATCATGGGCAGCCTCCGCAGCAAGTAGATTGCATCCGCATGCGTTTGTAAAGTGGTTCAAATGAGAGCCGGGAGCGATCGTTTGCGCCGAGCGTCCGTACGACGCGACAACAATCGTATGCTTACGCCGCGGTGAGAGCCATATTTGTTAACTGAGCCCTTGCTCAATTATGCATTCGCATGCATCCATGAGGTGGGTCCGTTCCGTACGGGACGGCGGGGAGGGCGGTGGCCCGCAACATGGAGGACGAGGGGATGAGCGACATGCACTGGCTTCGGACCGCATCGGTCATGGCGATGATGGCGGCTGCGACGCCCGCTTTTGCGCAGGAGAGCGCCGTCTCCGCGTCCGGCAACACCGCTGCGACCCAGCAATCCTCTTCGTCGACCGACCAGACCGGCGACGTGGTGCAAGGTGACATCGTCGTCACCGCGCAACGCCGCGCCGAGCGACTGCTCGATGTGCCGATCTCGATCACCGCCGTCAGCGGCGCCGACCTGCAACGCCTGCACGCCGACAACGTCAGCCGGCTGGAGTTCATCGCACCGGGCTTCACTTGGGGCAGCCAGGGTTCCGACTCGTTTCCCGCGATTCGCGGCGTCCGCACCAGCCTGGTCAGCGCGCAGAACGACCCGGTCATCGGCTTCTACATCGACGGCATCTACCAGAGCCGCACCCAGCAGCAGAGCATTCCGCTGTTCGACATCGCGCGGGTCGAGGTGCAGCGCGGGCCGCAGGGGACGCTCTACGGTCGCAACACGTTCGGCGGCAACCTGAGCGTCGTCACCGCGTCACCCACCGACAAGTACGAGGGCGCGCTGAACGCGGACTTCGGCAACTACAATTCGCAGCGTATCGACGGTTTCGTCAACGTGCCGCTCGGCGACACGCTCGCGCTGCGCGTCGCGGGAGTCTATCAGGACCACGACGGCTATGTCCGCAGCACGTCGGGCGTCGAGATGGCCGACCTGAAGGAATATGCCGGCCGTGCCTCGCTGAAGTGGACCCCGGACAGCCGGCTGGAGGTCGAACTGCACGGCGGCATCTGGCGGCGCGACGATGCCGGTGCTGGCTCCTATGGCTACAAGGTCGCCGGGACGCTGATCGACCCGAGCACCGGCTATCAGTCGATCAATGGCGTGCCCTATGCCGTGAACCCGTCGGTGAAGAACGGCTCGGTGCTGGTCAACGGGGTGGACATCGGTGTGGCGGTGACCCCCGGACCCTATACCAACGACTGGGACTACCAGCCGTTCGAACATATCCGCGAGGACTACGCCTCGGGCACGATCAGCTACGACGTCGGCCCGGCGACCGTGCGGTCGATCACCGGCTACACCTTCTTCCGCGCACACCGCAGCGCCGACAACGACCAGAGCAGCGTCGTCTTCCAGGCCCCTGCGATCGGCTTCGGTTCGGGTCAGCAGGAACCGAACACGCGCGCACGGACCTTCACGCAGGAACTGCAACTGGTGTCGAACAGCACCGAACCGTTCCAGTGGATCGTCGGCGGCTATTACCTCCACGACGACATCTTCGAGACCTATCAGCAGAAGATCGACGCGCCCAACTCGGTCGTCCCCGGCTTTCGTGCCGATGCGGCGCTCAAGACCGATGCCTACGCCGCTTACGCGCAGGGCACCTATGCGATCGTTCCCGACACACTGAAGCTGATCGGCGGCATCCGCTATTCCCATGAGAGGAAGGCGTTCGATTTCGCCGATTTTGCCGACGGCATCCCCAATACCTACACCTTCACGACGCCATACAGCGTTACCTCAGGCGCTCCGTCGTTCAGCAGCGTCACGTGGCGCGCGGGCGTGCAATATACCCCCAGCCGTCGCACGATGGTCTATGCCACGGCGTCGACCGGCTTCGCCTCGGGCGGCGTCAACGACACGGGTGGCAGCAGTGCGATTCCGAACTCCTACGCCCCCCAGAAGGTCAATGCCTATGAGGTGGGAATCAAGAACCAGTTCCTGGGCGGCCGCGTCCAGACCGAGTTGGCACTCTATTACAACAAATACACCGACCTCCAGATCAACGTGTACACGCCGCTCGTGTCCTATTTCGGCAGCGCCGGGCGCGCGCGCAGCTATGGCGGCGAAGTGACGCTGCGCACGCTGCCGCTGCCCAATTTGCACCTCGATGCGACGGCCGCCTATCTGAACGCGGAATACACGCGTTACATCAGCGGCAACAACTTCTTCGGGGCGTCGAACGGGGCGGACCCGGTCTCGCTTGATCTCGCTGGACGTCGCATCCCGCAGTCGCCGCGGTTGAAGACGACCGTCGCCGTCTATTACGACCTGGACATGGGGGATGCGGGTACGATCGCGCCCTACGCCAACTGGCTGCATTCCAGCAGCTACTTCACGACCGACTATAACACCGCGATCGACTTCCAGCGCGGTTACGACAAGTTCGACGTGTCGCTGCGCTGGACCGAGGCACGCGGGCGTTTCTACGTCGAGGGCTATGGCAACAACATCACCGACCAGGCGGTGTTGCTCAGCGCGGTCGTGGGTCGTGCGCAGCGCGTGCAGGTGTCCTACGGTCCGCCTGCCACTTACGGCATCCGCGCCGGTGTGAAGTTCTGAGGCGCTACAGATCGGGGACGGGGCGGCTGCCCGCACCGTCCTCGATCGCGGCACCCAGCGTGAACAACACCGCCTCCTCATCGGCGGGGGCCAGCAGTTCGACCGACAGCGGCATGCCGCGCGCGGTCCGCCCGACCGGCAGCGCGAGCGCGGGCCAGCCGCTACATGCCGCAAGTTCCGGCGCCCACCCGCCCTTGGGATTGTCCATCGACCGCGGCAGCACCGCCGAGGGCGCGTACAGCAGTGCGTCGTAACCGCCGTCCGCGACGATCGCCGCCAGCGCCGATCGCAACGCCTTATGACGCTGGAGGATCGTCGCGCGCACCGCGGGGCTGCGCGGCGCGGCGCGCGCGCGCAGAACGGCGTCATACTCGCGAAGATAGTGTCCGCCCGCGATCAGGTCGGGCAGCGAGGCGGGAGCGGTCCCGGGATGGAAGGCGGTGCGAAGATATCGATCGAAGGCCGGCCCGAATTCCTCATCGACGATGTGATCGCCGCCGGGGATCAGGTCAGCGGGAAGGTCCGGCGCCTGCTCCACGGCCACCCCGGCCGCGTGCAAGGCAGCTGCCGCACGATCGATGCCGTCAGGCGCGGGACCCGGCAACTGCCAGAGGATGCCGACCCGCATCCCCGCTGCGGGGCGACCACCGGACGGGTCGCGGGCGGCAAGGAGAGCGAACATCGTCGCGGCATCGGCCACGCTGCGCGTGATCGTGCCGACCGTGTCGGTCGACGGCGCGAGGGGCGCGACCCCGTCGGTCGCGATCGCGCCCCAGGTGGGACGCAGCCCGACCAGCCCGTTATAGGCGGCGGGGACGCGGATCGAGCCGCCGGTGTCGGTCCCGAGCCCCGCCAGCGCATACCCTGCCGCAACCGCGACCGCGGTACCGCCGCTTGACCCGCCCGAGGTCGCCGTCGGCGCAAACGGATTGCGGGTGTCGCCGCCCAGCGAACTGCGCGAGCGGATCTCGAACGAGAATTCGGACAGGTTGGTCTTGCCGACGACCACCGCTCCCGCGTCGACCAGCGTGGCCAGCGCCGGAGCGGTACGCCATGGCATCGCATCGGCCAGCGCGCGGCATCCCGAGCTGGTCGGCGTGCCGAGCAGGTCGATATTGTCCTTCACGACGATTGGCACGCCGTGCAACGGGCCGGGCGCGGCGCCGTCGCGTCGCGCGCGATCGCGGTCGCGCGCGACATCCGTAGCATCGGGCATGACGCGCAGCATCGCGGCGAGCGCAACACCCGCCCGATCCAGCGCCGCGATCCTTGCCAGACCGGCGGCGACCGCCGCGACGGACCCGGTCCGTCCCGCCGCGCAAGCCGCCAGGAACGCCTGTATGTCGTCCCGCCGCGCGCCCATCGCTCCGCCGCGCTCAGCCGGCTGCGCGTTGCAGCGCCGCCAACTTCACCTGCGCCAGCATCGACAGCTCGTCATAGACGGCCCATTCGTCGATGATCTTGCCGTCGCGGATGTGGAAGTGCGTGACGCCCATCACGAACAGCGGGTGGCCGGTCGGCGCACCGAGCGGGCCGTAGCCGAGATGATGCCCGTCCAGCGTCCAGCGCACCGCATATTTGGTTCCGCCTTCCTCACTCTCGACCGAGCAGATGTGCTGCGGCACATAATAACCGTCCGGGATCAGCGCGATCAGCCGCATCGTCTGCTGCAACACCGCTGCGACGCCGTAATATTCGCGCATCAGCGGGCCGTGCCACTGGCAATTAGGGGCGTACAGATCGTGAATGCGCCCGAACATCCGCTTATTGTAGATGTGGTGCAGGTCGCGCAGCAGCTGCGCCTCGCCGTCATTGTGCGCGATCGATGTGTCCGCTTCGGTTTCCGGCGGATATTGCCCCAGCAGTCGACGGTTCTCGACCACCTCCATGATCGGCTCGCCCGCCTCGAACTTGCGCACCGCAATGTCCTGCGCATAGGCGTGCGGATCGAGCCCGAGCTGAATCACCGGCCCCATGTTGTCGCGGACGATCCACTCCTTGTAGATCTTGTTCTCCAGGATCATGCAGTCCGCCACCGTGCGGGTCAGGAAGGTGCGCCCGGTCGGCTTCCCGTACATGCCATATTGCGAATGGCGCCCCTGACCGTGCGTCATGTGGCTGGTGTAGAAGCCGTCCTGGTCATCGCCGCGCCAGATCACCTGCTGCGCCAGCCCGCGCCGGTCGGGGAATTCTACCAGTCGCTGGATCGTGTCGCGGATATGCGTCTCGCGATCATACATCGTCCCCATTGTCGTATAGGCGACGCAATTGTGGGTGTAGTGGGTGTAGATCAACCCGACGTCGCGCTCGTCCCAGATCCGGTGCGTACAGCGGACGATATAGTCGACGATATCGGTGTAGATCGGATCAAAGCCCCGCATCCCCTGCACACGTTCGCGATCGGTCGGCACCAGTTCGGTGAAATCCCGGCGCTCCACCTGCAGCACCGTGCCGGTCGCGCTGTCTTTCCGGGTCGCGGCGGCGTTGCCGCCGGACGGCGCGGGCGTGTCGGTCTTCGTCATGTCGTCTCCTGTACGAAACGGGGAAGCGGGGAGGGGGGCGGCATCGCCGGCATGATCGACCCGCGCCAGCCATGTCGCAACCTGCGCAGCGACGTGGGCGGGCGACTCGAGCGGTGCGAAATGACCTACCCCGTCGATCAGCGTCAGCACGGCGTCGGGCAGGCCATCGGCCAGCTCGTGCTGCACCGCTGGCGGACACAAGGCGTCCTGCGAGCCGCCGATCACCAGTGCGGGCATGGTCAATTGCCCTAGCCGCCCGCGCTTGTCGGTGCGCGCGCATGCCAGTCGTTCCTGCGCGGCATGCTTGTCCGGGCCGATCGCAGCCGCCATCGCGTCCAGCAACGCGCGCAGGTCGTTGTCCGCGCGGTGGTCCGGTCCGATCGCGCGAGGCCAGATCGCCTCGACAGCGGCTGCGGGCGGGCCGGGGTGCGGGGGCGCCCGCTCGTCGCGCGCGCGTGCGTTGCTGTTCACCAGCGCCAGGCCGCGCACGCGGTCGGGGGCCAACAGCGCCATTTCCAATGCGACCAGCCCGCCCAGCGAGAAGCCGAGCAAAGCGAAGTGCGCCGGCGCACGCGCCAGCAATGCGGTGGCAACCGCCGCCGGCTGGCCGCCGTCGACCGGCAGTACCGTCATCTCGCGCCCCGCCAGCCGCGCGATCAGCGGTGCGAACAGTCGCTCGTCGCACAGCGTCCCCGGCAGCAGCACCAGCGGAATCGCGGCCGGCCTGTCGAAGCGCATGGTCGGGGTACGATCGAGGGATGTCACGCGCTCGCCAGTGCCTCCTTGCATGCGGGTCGCAGCTGGTCTAGCTGTTCTGCATTCGGATGCAAGATCATTTACCGCGACGGGAGATGGACGTGAACTGGACTGAGGAAGCCATGAAAGGCCGCCTGGTGCGCTATGCCGATCTGGTGCCGTGCCGCACCGCCTTCATCGATACCCGCACGCCGGGATCGACCGAGAAGGAGAACTTCACGATCATCGGTGCGGGTGTGTCGGAAAGCGCCGACCAGCACGTCCACATCACCGAACGCCACGGGTTCAACATCGGCGCCGCGCGTCAGCCGTTCGGGTGTGTCAATTCTCAGCACAGCCACGACACCGCGGAGGTTTTCGTCGTCCACTCCGGGCACTGGCGGCTGCCTTTCGGCCCCAACAAGGAAGACGGCTCGATCGACATCGGCCCCGGCGACGTCGCGTCGGTGCCGATCCACATGTTCCGCGGCTTCGAAAAGCTGGACGAGGGTGTCGGCTTCCTCTTCACCGTGCTGGGGGAGGACGATCCCGGCAAGGTCACCTGGGCACCCGCGGTGTTCGAGGCCGCGGCGGATCACGGGCTGAAGCTTGCCAAGGGTGGCCGCCTGATCGACACGTCGCAGGGTGACTACGTCCTGCAGAACGTCGAACTGGCCGATGCCACCGGAGACGACACCGTCGCCGCGTTGAAGACACCGCCGATCGAAAAACTGTTAGAGTGCGTGGTCCCGGCGGACGCGATGGCCGGTAATCCAGCGTCACCCCTGGCACGCGATGGCGTGGAAGAGGCACCGATCATTACCCCTGTCGCCACGAACGACGGCTTCCCGGCGGGGCCGATCGCCGGCTGGTGGCCGCATGGCTTCAACCTGCGCCGCCTGACCATGGCAACCGGCGCCTATATTCCTCTCCACGCCCGATCCGAAGTCGAAGTTATCTTCGTTCACGAAGGAACGCTGGAAGTCAGTTGGCAAGGTGGCGCGATCATGATGGGAGCCGGAGATACTTTAAGCGTACCCGTCGGACTGCCTCACGCCTTTCGCAATACTTCGTCGGTCGACCTTGTGGCGTTTTTTGTTCGTGGTGGCGACTCTCCCGCGATGCCAAGTTTCAGTAGCTGATGATCGTCGCTCTACCTTCTTTTTGGGTGGAGACTTCGGCAAGTCTCGGGCGGTTGAGGTGTGCGGCGAGCAATCGAACACCGTCAAGTTGGATGCACCTGCGTGTAATCAGGTGAGGGTAAGGCGGACCACGCCCCGCCCGCGCGAGCCAGCCTCGCCGTTCAGCTATCTCAACTCGCCGCCCGAGGTGATCCGGCCGTTGGTGCTCATGTACATGCGCTTTTGGCTGAGCCTGCGAAACGTCGAGGACAGGTCACTCACTGACAGTTCCTCGGCCGCAAATGAATGAATCTTACCTCGACCGCGAAAGCTATTTGACAAGTTCTGAGCCTGGCCCGCCAAACACCTACGTCAAGTGGTGAAAGGTCTGCTTCAAAACTCGCATCCGGCCGATCACCTCTGGGAGCGACGTACCCGTCTCCGCCTGATTTAGCGCACACGCGATCGGCTCCGACCACAACTCCGAAATCTGCTCTGACTATCCTATACTTAGCTCGACCCGCTCAAGCGCGACATTGTCGTCGACTCGCGCCACGCGGATCGTGTGCTTGCCGGGGCTAACGGTGCCAAGATCCGCCGTCAGCACGACGACATTGTCGCGCACCGCCGCGGCCCACGCCTGTTTCGGGGGCGTATCCTGCGCGCCGCCGGTGGCTTCCAGCCGCGCTTGCAGGATCTGCGCAGGGCCGCCGTCCAGCGCCACCGCGACGCGCACGCCCTTGCCCCCCGTGGTGTCGAGCGTGGGGGCGAGATGCAGCGCGAGGTGGGCGACCCCGCCGCTGTCGAGCGTCACGTCGTAGTCGAGCGCGATCTGGTCCTCGGCGCGGGTCGCGGCGCGGCCCTGTGGCAGCGCGACCATCGCGCCCTGTGTCCTGCCGAGATGCGGGATCGCGGTCCAGCGCAGCCCGCGCGCGCCGCGCGTCCGGCTGAACGCGGTCGCCTCCATCGATACGATCCCCTTGCGACCGGCCGTCGGCGCGACGAAGCGCGGCTGGCGCGAGCGTTCAGACAGCGGCGTGTCCGCGGCGACACGGGTGATGCTGGGCATGGATTGCTGCGTGGGATCGTTCCACGTGACGTAGCTCATGTGGACCTGCGCCATCATGCCGTCCCACTTGCCGCCGTTGATTGCGTGATATTGTCGGGTCAGCTCGGCGTCGCGGCGGAAGGTCGCCTCGACCTGATCGGCGAAGTAGTTCGCGCGCGGGTCGTTGCTGCTGGTCAGCCGCTGGTTCCACGCCGCGGCGTAATAGAGCCGGTAGAGGTTCGCCATCGCCGCGACGGGATGTTCGACCAACTGGAAATACGCGTTGAGCTGGTCGGGTGACAGCGTCGCGCGTGCCGCAAGCATCCGCCGCTCCAGATCGTCCCATTCGGCGACCATCGCACCGAACGGACCGCCGTCGAGTTCGGTCGTGGTGACGCCACCGAGCGGGAAGCTGTTCTGGTCGATCAACTCGGGCTTCCGCCGCGCGGCATAGCGGCTGTAGTCGGTGACGATCGCGCCGATCGCCGCCGCCTGCGCCGCGCCGAACGTCGCCGTCGCCCAGTCGCGCGGATAGTCGGCCAGCGCCTGCGGGGTCATCGCCTCCGGATTCCACGCCATCTTCAGGAAGAAGCCGAGCGGATATTCCATCGGCTTGATGTCGCCGACGTTGACGATCCACATCGTCTGCACCCCGCCGCGATAGGCGAGATCCATCTGTTGCCAGACCTTCTCGATCTGGTTGGTGTTGATCCATTTGTAGTTGCGCGGCACGCCGACGTAATCGAAGTGATAATAGATGCCGTAACCGCCTTTGCGCGGGGCGGCACCGGCATCGGGCAGGCGACGGATCTGCCCCCAATTGTCGTCCGAGAACAACAGGGTGACATCGTCGGGCACCTTCATGCCCTTGTCGTAATAATCCTGCACTTCCTTGTAGAGCGCCCACACCTGTGGCGTCTCGCTGGCGGGGCGCTGCGTGACCTCGGCGATGATCGCGCGCTGATCCGCAACGACGCGTTCGAGCAATTCGGTCGCGGTGCCCTCCGCCATTGCCTCGTCGCCGTCACCGCGCATCCCGACGGTGACGACCGACTCATAGCCCTTGCCATCCCCCTTCGACATCATCCGCTCGATGCCACCCCGCCAGAAGGTGCGCAGGTTGGCGGTGTTCTTCGTATAGTCCCACGCGCCGCCGCGCGTCGGGTCTTCCTTGTGGCGATGCCACTCCGCCTGCGCGCGCAGCATCGGTTCGTGGTGCGAATTGCCCATCACCACGCCCATCGCGTCCGCCAGCACCATGCTTTTCGGATCGTCGTCGGCGAACGCCTTGCCCCACATCGCGGGCCACAGATAATTGCCCTTCATGCGGAGCAGCAGCTCGAAGACGTGCGCGTACATCGCCGAATTGACGCCGCCGAACTTCTTGATTGCCCAGCCCTTCAGGCAGGGGTCCTCGTCGTTGATGAAGAAGCCGCGGTAGCGAACCTTCGGCTGGTCGCGGTGCGAGCCGGCGGGGAACAGCACCTCCTTGCGGCGCGCGACCGGCACGTCGGCGAACCAGTGCCACGGCGAGACGCCGATCCGTTCCGACACGTCATAGCTGCCGAACACCGCGCCGCGCCGGTCGGCGCCAACGATCACCAGCGCGCGCGGCACGTTCGGCCATGGACGGTCGACGACGATCTGACGAAAGGCTTCCCACTCGCCGCGCAGGTCGTCGGCGGCGATCTTGCCGGCCGCGACCAGCGCATCGATCGTTGCGCTCTGCCCGAGCACGCCGATGAGGACGACCGGGCCGCTTGCGCCGTCGACCCGTTGGCGGACGGGTTTCGCGCGCGTGCCCGCAACGCGGGCAAGATCATCGGCGAGACTGGCGGCGACGCGTTGGACCGCGCTGTCCGCCTCATGATCGACGATGACGGCAGCAACCCGGCTGCCCTGAATCAGCGGAAAGGCGGTGCGGGGATCGGGTGCCGCCGCATTCTGGCCCGCCGCGAGGCCGCGCGCGGGAACGGCGGCCAGCATTGCGCTGAAGGTCGCCGCGCCGAGCATCGCGCGCCGGGAGACCGCATCGTCGATCGCGCTCATAACGAGGTGTTCCTGTTTGTTCGGGCCGATCGCAAACCTTCCTCGTCACCCCGGACCTGATCCGTGGTCCCGCTTCTCACCTCCGTCGGTAAGAAGCGGGACCACGGATCAGGGCTCTCCCGAGCGTGTCGAGGATCCGGGGTGTCGACGCTCCTAGAACGTCCCGCGCAGGCCGATCAGGAACTGGCGACCGGGCTTGTACTGCGTGAAGGTGGCGTTCTCGAACTGAAAGTACGAGCGCAGCGTCGCATCGGTGAAGTTGGCGACGTTGAAGGTCAACTGCGGCGCACCGGGGATGCCGAGCAGCTTGTCGAGATCAAACGACGACGAGAAATCGTAGGTCGTATAGTCCGTCCCGTACAGCGCCGCCGCCGGAATACCGTTCTGCGCCGCGCCGCTGTTCTGCGATCCCTGCCGCGACGTGGTCGAGACACGCAGCATCACGCCGTGCTTTTCGTAATAGCCGGTGATGTTGTACGTGAACGGCGCGACACCGAACGCCACCGCCGGGCCATCGCTGCGCTGGTCGACGATCGTGGCATTGGCGTTGAAGCCGAAGCCGGTCACGCCGATCATCCGGGTCAGGAAGTCGAGCGGCTGCACCCACTGGAACTCAAGCCCGTTGATCGTCAGCTTGTTGGGCACGTTGACCTGCGACGTCACCTGCACCTGCGCCGCGGTCGGCCCGCCACGCGAGTTGATCGCAATCTGCTGCGTCGGGTTCAGCGTGTCGTAGGTGATGCCGTATTGCGCCAGGTTCGAGAACGGCACCGTGTTGATCTGGGTGGTGGTGAAGCCTTCGATCGACTTGCGGAACGCGTTGAAGCTGACGACGCCCTCGCGGCCGGTGTAATATTCGAAGCCGAGGTCGAGGTTGGTCGACAGATACGGCGCCAGGGCCGGGTTGCCGATCGACGCCTGATCCGCCGACGGCGCACCGAAGTTCACGCCCGGCAGCTGCGCCGAAGGATCGGGGCGGGTCATCGTGCGCGAACCCGCGACACGCACCACCGCATGTTCGCCGATGTCATAGGCGAAGGTCGCCGCCGGCAGCCACTTGGCATAGACGTTGCGGGTCGAGACGATATTGACGATGTTCGGGTAGCGGCTGCCGTCCGGCAGCGATGCGCCGTTCGCGCCGGTGTTGCGCGGATCGGGCAGCGAGACGCGGCCCGCGATCGTCTGGATCGTGTTGACGTAGCGGATGCCGACGTTGAACCGCAGCATGTTGTCGCCGACTTCCTGTGCGCCATTGACGGTGGCGAAGGCCGACTTGACGACTTCACGGATCAGGCCGCCGCTGGCGCCGGTCGTCGAACCGCCGCTCTCCGGCGCATTGTCGTGATACTGCTGATAGTTGGTCGCGGCGGCGAACGCCGGGAAGTCGACAGTGACGAAGCCGGCCGGGCCCGGACGCAGGTAGGTGGGTGCGGCGCTGTTGGGCACCAGCGACCCGCCATAGGTCAGCGGCCCGGTGACCCCGGCGCTCGATCCGGTGCCGAGCCCCGGATAGGTCGGATAGCCTGCCGGCGCGGCGCCGGGCGCGTTGAGCCCTTCGCACGGCGGCTGGGTGTTCGGCGACGGCAGCGTCACGCTCGGATTGTTGCCGCAAACCGCGTTCTGATAGGCCTGCGTATTGTCGAAGCCGCTGATGCGGCGCGACACGTCGTCATAGGCGCCGCCGACCTTGAGGTTCAGCGACTTGTCGCCCCACATCAGATCGCCGCGGAAGCCCTTGTTCTCGTTGACGCGGCGCTCGTCGTTCACGCTGACGCGGCTGCCGGTGTACCAGCCGAAGTTGTTCGGATCGTTGAGGTCCAGCCCGCTGGTGATCGTCGGGATGCCGCCATCGTTCGAGTAAGTGACGGTGTTGCCGACGCCCAGGGGCGTGGTCATGCCGACGGTCGGGTTCTCACGATGGAAGGTCGAACGCGCGTAATTGCCCTGCAGCGTCAGCTTCAGGCGGTCCGAGATCTCCCATTCGCCGCCCGGATTGACGCTGAACAACTTGGTGGTCTCGGTATACGGACGGAATTCGTTGAAGAACTGCGCATTGGCGAAGGTGCCGCCGGTGACGGTGCAGCCCGCGCTGCAATCCGACTTGTCGAAGGTCAGGTTGGTCGGGATGATCGCGCCGTTGCGCACGATCCACGCCATGTTCTCGCGGATCAGCTCGTTCTTCTTATAGCCGTACAGGCCGTCGATGTAGAAATGCAGCGTGTCGGACGGCTGCCATTCGGCGCTGACGATCGCGTTGACGCGGTCACGCGGGCCGCGGATGCTGGTGAAGCGGCCAAGGCGCGGCAGCAGGCCGTTGTCGATCTGCTGGATCGTCGCGCCGGGATTGTTGGCGAGCAGGAAGGCGCGGTCGATCGTCGTGCCGGCGACCAGCCCGGCGCCCGCGCCGACCGGCACCGTCGCCGGGATCGTCCAGTTGCCGCCGCCGGTGGTGTTGCAGCCCGTGCTTGCGCCGCACTGCGCCGCGGTCAGCGCCGGGTTGGTATAGCCAATCGTCTCGAAGCCGCGCGTATCGGTGAACAGCCGCTGTGCCGACACGCCCGCGAGGATGCCGAACGTCTCGTTACGCCAGCTGCCGATCAGCGAGCCGCGGGCGCCGATCCGGTCCTCGGGCGACTGCTTCGTGCCTTGGATGTTATAGGCGAGGAACCCGGTCTGGCGATCGAACGGGCGTGCCGAGCGCAGGTCGATGTTACCCGCCGCGCCGCCTTCGAGCAGGTCGGCGGTATAGCTCTTGTTGACCGTCAGCTTGGTGAACAGGTCGGTCGGGAAGAAGCTGAGGTCGACCGAGCGGTCGGTGCCCTGCGCGTCGGTCGCGCCCGATGACGCCACCGCGATCGTCGCGCCGTTCAGCGTGACGTTGGTGAAGTTCGAGCCGAGGCCGCGGATCGCGACGTTGGTGCCTTCGCCGGTGACGTCGCGCGTGATCGTGATACCGGGGATGCGGTTGAACGACTCGGCGATGTTGGTGTCGGGGAACTTGCCGATATCCTCGGCGAAGATCGAGTCGGTGAAGCCGGTCGAGGCGCGCTTCGAGTCGGTCGCCTTGGCCAGCGACGAGCGATAGCCGGTGACGACGATATCTTCTGCAACGGTGCCCTGCGTGGCGTCGGTCTGCGGCAGCGGCGGGGTGGCCGGGCCGTTGTCCTGCCCGTCGGCGGGGGCGGTGGTCGCGGTGGGCGGCAGCGCCTGCGCCGACGCGTCTGCCGAAACCGCAGCGCCCAGCACGGTCGCGCTCAACAGCAGCGCGCGGGTGGCGCGAGCGAAATGGCGGCTCTTCATCTTGTTCAATCCTCTCCCTCGATGCGTCCTCTTCGGGAGCGCCTCGATCATTCCACGTCCGTTCCCGGACCCCATCAGACGATTGCCGGCGGAACGGTCGACTGCCGTTCCTGCCGCAAGCCCGGGGTCAGGCGACTGATAGCGCTAACTTCCTATGGTATGCCTTACCTGTCAACTCGTTTTTGGCCTGACACACGTCAGGCTGTGCCGAGTGCGAGCCGGCACGAGACAGGGCGGTTGACGGGGTAGTGGAGTGGCGCGAAGGGTGGGGCCGTCTTCGTAGGCTACTTCAAGAGAACGCTACCAAAATATTGGCCTGACCATTCACTCAGCGTCGGTGCACATGGTCGTGGGTCGCGGCGCGAACCAGGTTGCTGAAGATCAAGCGAACCAGATCGACCTGCCGGTTGCTCCCGGTCTTGAGGAACACCTGCTTTAGATAGCCGCGCGCGGTTCCCAGCTTGACGTGGAGCGACTGCGCCGCGGCGGCCAGCGTCTGCCCGGATGCCAGCAGGCACGTCAGCTCGGTTTCGACGCGCGACAGCCGGAACAGCTTGCACACAGGTTCGGCAAGCTGGTGAATGTCGAGCCCCGGATCGACGAAGAACAGCAACGCGCCATCCTCATCCGACTGTTCGGACGCCGGCATCGACGCGAAGGAGGTCACCAGCGGCGGCCCGCCATCGCGGTGCAGCATCAGCAGCGGCACGTCCGCGCCGTTTTGCGACAGCACACAGCCGATCGCGGTGGACAGGGCCGCCGCGTCGGCGCGGTCGGTTGCCTGCACCTGGCCGCGATGTTCGCGGATGCCGTCGTGCCGGTCCATCAGCGATCGCGCGGTATCGTTGGCGAAGACGATATGCCCGTCGCCCGACAGCAGCACGATCCCGATCGCCACCAGGTTCAGCCCGATCTCGATCCCTGCGATCCGGCGCTGCGCCGCCCGCGCGGTTTCCCACAGCCGGAAGTACGCCGCGACGCTGGGCCATTCGCGCAGGCAGCGGTCCTCAATCGCGCGCCGCGCCTCGTCGTCGGGCGATCGGAAGACGAGATTGACGAACGCGCCGGGCTGTCCCGGCATCCGCTGGACCGGGATCACCAGTGCCGAGCCGGGATGCTCGGTCGACAGGTGGTCGCACCAGATTGGGGCGGGCGCGTGATGGCCGAAGCCGGTTTCGATCCGGTCGGCGATCTGTACCAGCGCGGCGCAAATGTCGTGGTCTAGTCCCTCGGCGACGATACAGCGGGACGCGCCCTGTTCGTGCGTGCCGGTCAGCGCCCAGGCCTCCGCGCCAAGCGCCCGAGCGAAATGGCCGGTGACGAGTGCGACATCGTCGGCCGTGGCCAGCGCGTCTTCATGCATGTCACCGAAAGTAAACCGCGCGATGCGTTCCGCCCGCCGTTCCTGTATCGAATGCCGCACGCTCTCTCCGTCGCGTTCCGCCAACGGATCGGCGCGCGCAACGGCTCCGCGAAAGAGCATGGGCAGATCTTTGTCTGCCAACAATGCACTACCTCTCCACTGTCATCCCCGATTCCACCGCCGGGTTTCGATTGTTGTACGCCAACTGGCGGGCAAGTCATTCGATCCAGGCTATCCCGTTTTGAAACAAGGGGAAATATTCACGAGGGGCACCCCCCTCATTTGGGGGTGGCCGCTATTGCCGAATGGGAGGAACGGTCGCCCGCGAAGGGGGGGAATGGTGAATGAATGATTAACGGTATTCCCGATTCGGCTCGGTCCGCAGGATTGCCGGGCTCGAAAAAACCGCCGGCTCAACCGGCCAACAAGGGATGCCTCACCATGAAATCGCGTCTTCTGATCGCCGCATCGATCCCCGTCCTGGCGTGGAACGCCCCCGCCTTCGCCCAAACCACCGAGCCCGGCAGCACCTATACCACCACCAACACCAACAGTTCGACCAACGACAGCAACAACACCGCGACGACCACCCAGACCGACTCGTCGGATCGTTCGTGGACCGACAATTCGAACCGTTCGTCGATGGACAATTCGAACAATTCCCGCACCAACAATTCCATGAACGACAGCAACAATACCGCCACGTCGACTTCGAACTGGAGCGACCAGTCGGACCGCTCGTCCACCGACAATTCCAATAACTCCCGCACGAACACCACCACGAACACCGACAGCAGCGGCGCCTCGGGTGCGCAGGTCGCGGCGAACAACGGCAGTAGCGCGACCGACAGCCGCAACCAGTCGACCACCAACACCAGCACCGACAATGCCGACCGGTCGACGACCGACAATTCGAACCGCTCGACCACCGACAATTCGAACCGTTCGACGGCGACCAGCACGACCAACTCGTCGGCCAGCGGGGCGCAGGTCGCGGCCAACAACGGCAGCACCGCCACCGACAACCGCAATCAATCGACCACCAACACCGACAATGCCGACCGGTCGTATACCTATAATGACAATGCCGATCGCTCGACGGTGAACAACGACAATTCCAACCGGTCGACCACCAACACGTCGACCACCACATCCGCTTCGGGCGCGCAGGTCGCGAACAACGGCGGTGGCTCGGCGACCGACAGTCGTGACCAGTCGAACAATTCGCGCATGACGAGCACGAATACCGACAATTCTGCGAGCGGCGCGCAGGTCGCGGCCAGTGGTGGCGGCAACGCCAGCGACAGCCGCAACCAGTCGACCAATACGAGCACCACGACCACATCGGCGTCGGGCGCTCAGGTCGCCTCGAATGGCAGCGGCTCGGCAACCGACAGCCGCAACCAGTCGACCACCGACAATTCTGATAACTCGAACCGTTCGCGGACCAGCTCGGCGAGCGGCGCCCAGGTCGCGAACAACGGCAGCGGTTCGGCCACGGACAGCCGTAACCAGTCCACGACCGACAATTCGGACAATTCGAACCGCTCACGGACCAGTTCGGCCAGCGGCGCGCAGGTTGCCGCCAACAATGGCGACGCCACCGACAGCCGCAATCAGTCGACCAACGACAATTCGGATCGTCGCAACACCGCCAGCAACACGGGCCGCGGCTCGGTCGCGACCAACGGCGATGCCAGCTACGCCGACAACTCGATGCGCAGCACGGGCACGGCATCGGCGGGAACCGGCGCGGCCTCGACCTCGAACGTCTTCGGGGCCAGCGCGGTGGTCTCCTCCGCGACGCTCGCCAGCTACGTCACCGGCGTGCGGGTCGACTATAACCAGACCCCGGGCGGCGCGACCAATTCGGTCAATAATAGCCTGACCACGGGCGACGGCGCGTTCCAGAACCTTGCCGGGCTGCAATCGCTCAACATGAACACCGGTGCGGGCGCATCGCAGAATTCGGCGGTGAACGTCAGCGTCGCCGCCGGCACGATCAACCTCGGCGGCGGTCAATAAGACCAGGGAGCGGGGAGGGGTGGCGGTGCCGCCCCTCCTCCTTTTCCGTCGTTCGATCGGGAGATCGGGACATGCATATCCTTTTCATTGGCCCGGCCCTGCTCGCCGCCGCCGTGCCGGTCGCGGCAGCGGCCCAGACCGCGCCATCGGTCGATGCCAATCCGTTCGGTGCCGCGGCACCCGTCGACAATGCACAGCTTGGCGCGGTCACTGGTCAGGCGGATCTGTCGCAGGTGATCCGCGCGCAGAACACCAGCACGGTCAGCGGCAACAGCGTGAACGGCCATTCGGAAACCGGGACGATCAGCTTCGATCCCAGTTCCTTCCAGAACCTCAACGGCCTGTCGTTGCTCAGCGCGAACACCGGAAACAATGTTTCCATCAATTCGTCGCTCAACGTAAACGTCGCGATCAACCAGTAACGATGCGCGACCCACTCCGTCTTGGCCGGTGGATGCCGGCGGCGCTGCTGGCGACCGCCGGCTGTACCGCGATGCCGTTGCCCGAGGGCGGGACAGTCACAAACTTTTCGCCGACGCTTAACTTCGCCGTTCCCGTCACCAGCCTGATCGGGCGTCGGTTCGAGACGGTGGTGCGCCAGCAATATGACTTCAGCTGCGGATCGGCGGCGCTCGCGACGCTGCTGCGCTTTCATTACGACGATCCGCAGAACGAGCAGAGCGTGTTTCTCGGCATGTTCCGCGACGGCGATCAGGCGCAGATCCGGCGGCTCGGCTTCTCGCTGCTCGACATGAAACGTTATCTCGCGGCGCGCGGCGTCGCGGCGGACGGCTTCAAGGTCAGCATCGCGCAGATCGCGAAGGCGCGTGTGCCCGGCATCGCATTGATCGACTTCGACGGCTACCGCCACTTTGTCGTGGTAAAGGGGATCGACGATCAGACGCTGTTGCTCGGCGACCCCTCGCTGGGATTACGCCGCGAGACGATCGGGCGGTTCGCCAGGCAATGGAACGGCGTGTTCTTCGTCATCAGCGGGCGCGACGCGGTCGGGCAGTCGCATTTCAACATGCCCGTCGATCTGGCGCGCGCGCCGCATGGTCGCCCGTTCCTGTCCGCCGATCCGCTGGAAAGCGCGCAGCTCGCGCTCACCCGCCCGCGCCTGGGAGAGTTCTGACATGTCGATCGCGTTGCTGATCGCCGCGGCGCTGGCCGCCGCTCCCGAGCCGGTCGCCGCCGACGCCCCGGTGCGGGTGCCCGATCGCGAGCTGGCGACGATGCGGGGCGGCCTGATGCTTCCCAACGGCCTGAACGTCGCGATCGGCATCGACATCCAGACGCGGATCGACGGCGTGCTGGCGCTGCACACGATCTTTTCGAGCGAGGCGCAGGGCGTGCGCGTCTTCACCGACGGGCGAACCAGTCCCAGTCAGTTGCCCGGCACCGTCACCGTCGAGACGGGAGACCAGAGTTGGCCGACGGTTTCGGTGTCGCGGACGCCGACCGGCACCACCGTCACCGCGCCTGCCGCCGGTGCGCCCGCCAGCGTCAACATTGTCTCCGGCCCGACGACCGGCTGGCTTGACGCGTCGGGGCAGACGCCGGTGCCGGTGGTCGCGAACGGCCCGGCGGTCGATGCCAGTTCGGGGAGCATCCGGCTGACCAGCGACGAACGCGGCAGCCAGGTGCAATTGCTGACCCCGACCACCGAGATCCGGCATCTGGTCGGGCAGGCGACCGGAGCGGTCATCTCGAACACCGCCAACGATCGCGTCATCGACACCGTCAGCACCGTCAACGTCAACCTCGTCGGATTGCCCGCCGGGCTGATGAATGGAATGTTGCTGGTCAATCGGATCGCGACCGAGGCTGCGGGTCCGCGATGAGCCAAATGGGAAGGGAACAACATTGATGCGACCGGCGGCCCCCAGTGCATTTCTTTCCCTCGGCCTGATCGCCGTTCCGGCGGCGGCGCAGCAGCCCGTCTCACCTGCCACGGCGGCGGTGCCGGCCGCCGTGGATGATCGCGACGAGCTGCGCCGCACGCTCGCCGTCGAGCGGCAGGAACTGGACCGCCAGCAGCGGGCGCTCGACGAACAGCGCGCCCGGATCGACCGGCTGGAGGCGCGACTGTCCGGGGGCGGCGTGACGGGGGCGCAGGTCGCGCAGACCGCGCTGCCGCCGGGTGGCGTGCCGCTCCCGGCCTCACCGCCGCCCGCGCCGCCGTCCGCCGGTACGCAGGTGCAGACGGTCGGCGAGGCGCCTTCCGACCAGCGTCAGGTGCAGGTGGCGGTGCTGTCGGAGCAGGGCGGCATCATCACCAGGGCGGGGCGTGCGACGGTCGAGGTCAATTTCGAATATGCGCGCGCCGACCGCAATCAGGTGGTGTTCCGCGGCGTGCAGATCCCGGAGGCGGTGCTGATCGGCGTCTTCGACATCAACCAGAGCCGCCAGGACGTGCTGACGGTCGGGACGGTCGGGCGGCTCGGGCTGACCAGCCGGCTGGAGATCAACGGGCGGCTGCCGTTCGTCTACCGCTCCGACAAGTCGGTGCTCGCGCCGGTCGCCAACCCGTCCGAACCGAACGCCGGTCAGCTCGATCGTCCGGTCAGCGGGGCCAATATCGGCGATATCGACTTCGGCCTCCGGTACCAGTTTACCGACGGGACCAACGGCGCGCCCTATCTGATCGCGGGTGTGCAGGCAGTGGCACCAACCGGCACCGATCCGTTCCGTGTGCCGCGTGACGCGCTCGGCAATGCGCTGAAGGGCGCAACGGGGGCGGGATTCTGGGCCGTAACACCGAACCTGACCGCGATCTTGCCCAGCGATCCGGCGGTTTTGTTCGCGACTCTGGGCTACACGTACAACTTCGCGCGCGACATAAACCGCCAGATTGGCGCCACGTACATCGAACGCGTCGCACCGGGCAGCCAGCCCTCGGCCAGCGCCGGCATCGCTATTGCCTTGAATCCGCGCACATCTATCAGCTTCGGCTATGCCCAGACATGGGCGCTGGGCACAAAAACCCGCGTCCGTGCCCTCAACCAAACCACGCAGGAACTCAGCGACCCCGTCACCGCCCTCAGCCGCGACCTCCAGATCGGACGCCTGCTTTTCGGCGTCAGCTATCGCACCTCGCCGACCACGACGCTCAACTGGAACGTCGAGGTCGGCGCGACCGACGATGCCGCCGATGTGCGGACGACGCTCCGTATCCCGTTCACATTCAATGCCTATTGAGGCGCTCCCTTACGCCGCACGTGCGAGCGGGACGGGCGCCTGCGCAACGTCGAAGCGCGCGATCTGGCTGCCGAGTGCGCCAGCCTGCGCCTCCAGCTTGCGGGTGACCGCGGTCACTTCCTCGACCATCGCGGCGTTCTGCTGCGTAGTGCCGTCGATCTGCGCCAGTGCAAGATCGATCTGACGCAGACCCTCCGCCTGCGCGGAGGCATTGCTAGCGATATGAGACACTTGCGTAGTGATCGCGCCGATCTGCGTCGTGATCCGGTCGAGCGCGCCGCCGGTGTCGTTGACGAGCCGCACGCCGTCTTCGACCTGCTGACTGCTCAGCACGATCCGCTGCCGAACATCGGTCGCTGCGTCGGAACAGCGTCCGGCAAGCGCGCGCACCTCGCTGGCGACGACCGCGAAGCCCTTGCCGGCATCGCCGGCGCGCGCCGCCTCAACGCCCGCGTTGAGCGCCAGAAGATTGGTCTGAAAGGCAATTCCGTCGATCACCGCGATGATCTCCGAGATTTCGTTTGACGCCTGCTCCAGGCGCCCCATTGCCGCGACCGCCTCACGCACGACCTGCGCGCCGTTGCGCGCTTCACCATGGACGCGGTGCATCGCTTCCTGCGCACTGGCGGCGCCGGTCGCGGCATTGTTCACGGTGTCGGCAATCGCGCTCATCGCCGCAGCGGTTTCCTCAAGGCTCGCCGCCTGTTGCTCGGTGCGGCACGACAGGTCGTCGGAGGCCTGCGTCAGTTCGGCGGTGAAGCGATAGACCGTTTCGCTGCCGGTGCTGATTCCCAGCAGAGCGTCATGGATCGACGACACGGCGCGATCGAAATCCCTTTCCAGCGCCGCGTAGCTGGCCGGCAGCGTCTGCCCGAGCCGCTGGGTCAGGCGACCGTCGGCAAGCGCGGCAAGCTGCTTGGCAAGCGTATCGACGACTTGCTGCTGCTCGGCATCGGCGCGCGTCTTGGCTTCGCCCGCGTCGCGAAAGACGACCAGCGCCTTTGCCATCGCGCCTATCTCGTCGCGACGCTCGGTGCCGGGCACCGCGACATCCAGCCGTCCGTCTGCCAGCTCGGTCATCGCGCGGCGCATCTCACCGAGCGGGCGGAACATCTTGCGCGTCGCCGCGAGACAGGCGAGCGCGGCGCAGAGCGTTACCAGCACCGCGACGATCGCGATGCTGCGCTGGACCGCGTGAACGCTGGCGAGGAAGTCGGCGGCCGGGATTCCGACATAGAGGATGCCGACGACCGCGCCATTCGCATCCTTGATCGGATCATAGGCGGTGAAATAGTTTGTGCCCAGAATATCGGCGCGCCCGCGATAGTTGCGCCCTTCGCGCAGCACGGTCTGGCGCACCGCCGCGCTCGTCAGCTTGGTGCCCGTCGCGCGGCTGCCGTCCTTGTTTTTGACGTTGGTGGCGATGCGGGTGTCACCGCGGAAGATCGTCGCGGTGCCGCCCACCAGTTCCTTGACCCGATCAACGGCGCTGTGATCGCCGTTGAGGACGTGACCGTCGATCGATAGCAGATCCCCGTCCACAGCGGCCGTGCGCCCGTGGCGCTGGAGCACGCTCCACGCGACCCGCATATTGGCTTCCTGGCGCTCGGTTGCGCTGCGCTCGGCATTGATCGCCAGCACGGTGGCGGTGACAGCGGCCGTTACGAGCGACAAGAGGCAGAGCGATAATGCGATGAGCCATGTCACCTTCGCGGAGAGACTGAGATCGCGAATTCGTGCTGCCACTCCCGGCATGTGACGCTTCCAATTTGCTGTTGATCGCTCATCGCCTGGCTGGCGGATAGCTGGGCACATGAAGGAAAAGCGTTAATTTACAGGAACCAAGGGCGGCCCGCTGAGAACCCGGCCCCGGAAGCGGACGGGCCGATCCGTATGACGCGGCTGTTGCAGCGCTTCCCCGCTTGAGCTTGATTGCGCGCCCGATCCGACCATCGATGCCGCGCGGCACATCGCGTGCTACGGTGACCCGGCGCAGGTGACGACGCGAGTCCGCGATGTTCAACCCGGCGAAGCGGTCGACGGAGTGACCGAAAAGCGACGGCCCCGCCCAGCCATTCTACATCAATGGATGTAGAGTTCGCGAGCCCTCGGTTGAAAGAAGGTCAGGTCTTTGACCGCAGGCCACAAAATTCGCAATAAATTGAAATCCTTGCACCGTCTTGTCGGAGTATTTAGTTGCACGGGAGCGACCCGCGACGTGTGGGCGGTGACAGGAGAAGATATGAAGGCGTTGATCGCAATGACGACCCTGGCGCTGGCGCTGGGAACGACGGCGTCGCCCGCGCGCCTGCTGGCGGCGGATGCCGCCTCGGTCGTCCGGCAGCTGGAGGTCGTGCGCGCAATCGACGGTTATCCCGCGCCAAAGGTTCGCGCGGTGGCACGCTCGGCGTATCTGCTCGCCTATTTCAAGGACGAGACACATTCGCTGCATTTCGCGACGTCAGCCGACGGTTACACCTTTACCGACGTGAATGACGGCGCGCCGGTGCTGTCCGGGCGCGCAGTCGCCGACCAGAAGGGTATCCGCGATCCGCACATCATGCGCGGGCCGGACGGCGACTTCTATATGTCAATGACCGACCTCCACATTTTTGCGAAGCGCGAGGGGCTGCGCGCCACCGACTGGGAGCGGCCGGAGAAGGATTACGGCTGGGGCAACAACCGCAACCTGATCCTGATGAAGAGCCATGACCTGCTGCACTGGACGCTGGCGAAGGTGGATGTCAGCGCCTTGTTCCCGGCCTTTGCGCAGGCGGGCAATGCTTGGGCGCCGGAGACGATCTGGAACCCGGCGCGCAAGCGGATGATGGTGTATTTCACGACGCGGATCGGCAATGGGCCGAACTTCATGGTGCAGTCGCTCGCCAACCCCACCTTCACGACGCTGACCACCGAGCCCAAGCAGATCCTGCACTATCCGCGCCCGGCGGTGAACACGATCGACGCCGACATCACCAGGGTCGGTGACCGCTACCGCATGTTCTATGTCGCGCACGAGCAACCCGGGAGTATCCGCCAGGCAGTGTCGCGGCGGATCGACGGCGGCTATGTCTACGACGCGCGGAAGATCGATCCCGAGACGGTCGCGGCAGAGGCACCGAACCTGTGGAAGCGGTACGGCACCAACACCTATGTGCTGATGTACGACGTGTTCGGGACGAAGCCGAACAACATGGGTTTCGCCGAGACGACCGATTTCAAGACGTTCCGCAATGTCGGGCGCTTCAACGATCCGGGTTCGCGCATGAAGACGACGAACTTTACCGCGCCAAAGCATGGCACGGTGATGGCGATCACGCCCGAGGAGGCGGCGCGGCTGCGAGGGTATTTCTCAGCGCGGTGAGAGCGACGGAAGGGTGACAGGATGGTGCTTCGTCGTCATCCTGCTTTCAAGGACATAGCGGGAGAGGAAGATGGACAGCGCAGCACGTGGTTTGTGGCGGGGACTAACCTTGGCGGGCGCAGCGATGCTTGCGGTGCCGCCTGCCGCCGCGCAAGCCGCCGACACCTACACCCCTGCGCCCGCCAATCTCGCGGCACGCGAATGGTTTCAGGACGCCAAGTTCGGCATCTTCCTTCACTGGGGACTATATAGCGAACTGGGTGGTACCGGATCGTCGGGCGGTGCCGAGTGGATCATGCAGGACAACAAGATCCCGGCCGCCAAGTACGAGCGGCTCGCCAAGTTCTTCTATCCGCAAAAGTTCGATGCCGACGCCTGGGTGCGCTCGTTCAAGGATGCCGGCGCGCGTTATATCGTCATCACCAGCAAGCATCACGACGGCTTCGCGATGTTCGACAGCAAGGTGTCGCCGTATAACGTCGTGAAGGCGACGCCGTTCAAGCGCGATCCGATTGGTGAACTGGCGGCGGCGTGCCGGCGGCAGGGCGTGAAGCTGTTTTTCTATTATTCACAGCTCGACTGGCACCACCCCGATTATTTTCCGCGCGGTCGCACCGGCCAGTCGGCGGGACGGCCGGAATCGGGCAATTGGGACAAGTATCTCGACTATCAGGACGCGCAGTTGCGCGAGTTGCTGACGCAATATGGTTCGATCGGCGGGATCTGGTTCGACGGCTGGTGGGATCAGGAGAAGACGCCGCTGCGCGACCGCTGGCGGCTGGAGCGCACCTACAAGCTGATCCACCAGCTTCAGCCCGGCGCGCTGATCGTCAACAACCACCATCACGCGCCGTTCGCAGGCGAGGATTATCAAACGTTTGAGCGCGACCTGCCCGGCGAGAACAAGACCGGGTTCAGCGGTACCGCGACGATCGGTCGACTGCCGCTGGAGACCGCCGAGACAATGAACGGCAGCTGGGGGTTCAACCTGACCGATGACCAGTACAAGTCGCCCAAGACACTGGTGCAGACGCTGGTCGGGGCGGCGGGGCGGAACGCCAATTTCCTGCTCAACACCGGGCCGATGCCCAATGGCGAGATCCAGCCAGAGAATCTTTCGACATTTCATGCGATTGGCGCGTGGCTGAAGGTCAATGGCGCAAGCATCTACGGAACGCGTGGCGGCCCGGTGCCGGCGGGCGCATGGGGCGTCACCACGCAGAAGGACAAGACGGTCTATGTCCATCTGCTGCGCGCGCATGACGGGCGGGTCGTGCTGCCGATGAAGGCGCAGGTTGCCGCGGCGCGGTTGCTTGATGGCGGTTCGAGGGTTGCGGTCGCGCGGCAGGCAGATCGCCTTGAAATCTCAGGGTTACCGCCGCTTGGGGAAAGCTGGGATCAGGTGGTCGAACTGACGTTGCGCTGAGACTTGGTCGATCGCGGCGGGGGCGGCATAAGCAAATTTATGGCTGCGTTCGATGATTCCGCCGATCCTGCGCTGGGCGCTGCATGCAACCGCCTTGCCGCCTGGGTCGAACCCTTGCCGGCGGGGATCGTGATCGACCCGGCATCGGGACTGAGCGAGGCGGATTTGGCGTTGATATTGCGGCATCTTCACGCGACGCGACATGGCGCGTCGGGTGGGGATGGGCGCGCAGCCGGGCGGTCCTCGGTGCCGTTGACGGCGCGGGATTGAGGGCGGTGGCGCAGCGTAGCGAGAAGCAGAAGATGCTGGCCGGCGAGTCCTATCACGCGGGCGACGCAGAATTAATCGCGGACCATCAGGCGGCGCTGGCGTGGATGGAGCGCTACAATGCGGCGGCGGCGCGGTCGGCGGCGGAGCGGCGCGCGATCCTGCGCGAACAGCTGGCGGCGGTGGGCGAGGGGGCGGTGATCCGGCCGCCGTTTCATTGCGATTACGGGTATAACATTCGCCTCGGGGACGATGTCTTCCTCAATTATAGCTGCATCATTCTCGATGTGGTGGCGGTCACGATCGGAACAGGAACGCAGATCGGGCCCGCGGTGCAACTTCTGACCGCCGATCATCCGCGCGACCCGGCGGCGCGTGCGACCGGTGCGGAATGGGGGCGGCCGATCACGATCGGACGCAACGTGTGGATCGGGGGCGGGGCGCTGATCCTGCCCGGCGTTACCATCGGCGACGATGCGATCATCGGCGCAGGCAGCGTGGTGACGCGCGACGTGCGCGCGGGCGCGACGGTTGCGGGCAATCCGGCACGCGAGCGGCGCGGGACGGTCGTGCCGGCGGGTTGACCCACTCTCGTCCCCGGTTATTGTCTGACATAACCGGGAGAGAGACGAATGACCTTACTTGCCGCCGGGCGAGCTGGCGCGACCGTTGCGCTGCGGACCGCCCTTGCCCTGGCATGGGCAGCGCTGCCGGTAACAACCGCCGCCGCCGCCCCGCGCGGTTCCGATGCGCCGCTGCTGCTGCCCGACATGCCGCTCCACGATCCGTGGATCGTCGCCGATCGCGCCACGCGCACCTACTGGCTGTTCACCCGCAACGAGCGAAAGCTGACCGGTGACAAACGGTTGGGGATCATGGCCTATCGCAGCCGTGACCTGAAGCATTGGCAGCGGCCGGTGATGGTCTTCACGCTGCCCGAGGATAGCTGGGCGAACGACGGGGCATGGGCGCCGGAGGTGCATCGCTGGAAGGGGCGATGGTATCTGTTCTCGACCTTCTACAACGATGCCTTGAAGCTGCCGGAGGAGAACGGCCGGCAGCCGGTGCGGCGTTCGACCTTGCTCGCCTCGTCGCCCACACTTGGCGGGCCGTATCGGCTGGAGCGCGGCGGGGCGCCGATCGTCGATGCCGCGCAGATGACGCTCGACGGCTCGCTGCACGTCGATCGTAACGGCAAGCCGTGGATGGTCTATGCGCACGAATGGGTGCAGGTCGGCGACGGCACGATCGAAGCGGTGCCACTCGACGACCGGCTCGGCGCAGCGGGGCCGCCGAAACTGCTGTTTCGTGCCTCGGATGCGCCATGGGCAAAGCGCGCCGATCCGGCCGACGTGAAGGGCGGCAACGTCACCGACGGACCGGAGCTGTTCCGCACGCGCACCGGCACGCTGCTGATGCTGTGGTCGAGCTACGACCGGCGCGGTTACGTCCAGTCGCTCGCGCGGTCGAAGAGCGGCGCGATCGCGGGGCCGTGGGAGCAATTGCCGCCGCTGGTGCGCGGGGACAGCGGGCACGGGATGCTGTTCCGCACCTTCACGGGCAAGCTGACGATGGTGCTTCACCGCCCGTTCGAAAAGGCGCGCGGCAAATTGTATGCAATGCGCGATCTGGGCGACACGATCGCGGTCGAGCGCGAACTGACCGAGTTGGACGGCGAGACGCGACCGGTGGTCACGGCGGCGGGGGATTAGGTCTACGATCGCATCCCTCTCCTCCCTGATCCCGGATCAAGTCCGGGGCGACGGAGGAGGGGAAGAAATAGCTGTCAGTCAATATTTGACCGCGTAATCCTTGCGGAAATCCTGTCCGGCGAAGGCACGGCGCATCGTCCATGGCTGGGGCGGGGCGGTCCAGTAAGCGTGATCGGCGGGCAGGCCGAGCGCGATCAGGCTTTCCGAGGCGATATACATGCTGCCGGCGTTGGAATAGACGTCGCCGAGCGTCGGCTGGTGGCGCGCGAAGCCGATCGTCAGGAAGCCGTCGGCGTTGAAGTTGCTCGGATCGGCAAATACGCGCCGCTGTGCCGCCATCGTCGCGGCGCGCACCTGCCCCGGCGGCAAGCTGTCGGGCAATTGCCCGCGCCACGCCAGATGCCCAAGTGGCTGGTGCACCGCGGTGCGATAGGTGAGCGAACGGCCGATCGCGGCATAACTGCCGTCGGGGGCGATCATCCGCTCGAGATGCTCGGCATAACGCTGCTCGCGTTTCACCGCGCGTGCCAGTTCCTCGGCGGGGCGGAGGTTGTTGAAGCTGGGCTTGCCGGCCGCGAGGGTAGCGAGGATCTGCACCAGCATCGGGTGAATGACGTAGCTGTTGTAATAATCATAGTGGAAGCGCTCCCCATCGCCGTACCAGCCATCGCCGACATACCATTCGAGCAATTTCTTGATCGTGAGGTCGACGCGCATCGGATCCCAGTCCTCGTCGATCGCGAACAGGAACGCCTCGTTCATCGCCGCGAACAGCAGCCAGTTCTGATAGGGCGGGGAGATACGGCGCAGCCCCTTGATCTCCGCGACGATCCGCGCCTTGGTCTTTGCGTCGAGCGGCTTCCACAGCGCATCGGGCGCTCGCAGCAGCGCGCTGGTGAAGTAAGCGGAATCGACCAAAGCCTGTCCGTGACCGCGCCACAGCAGATAATCGGGGCTCTTCGGATTGACCGCATGGGTATAGCTTTCCAGCGCCTGCGCGCGGAGCCGGGCGCGGAGCCGTCCTTCACCGCTGGCGTCGTCGGGGAGCGCGAGCCACGGCGCGATGCCGTCGATCAGTCGCCCGAACGCTTCGAGATAGGCGACACCGGGGTTGCGGCCGTCCCATGTCGGGCTGAGCTCCGGCGTCCATTCGGCGCGGAGGCGGCCACGCGCCATGCGTCCCAACACGGGCTCGGCCATCCGGCGCAGCAGCGTGAGCGCGTCGGCGCGATCGGCCGGGCCGTCGGGAAGCGGTGTCTCGGCCGCCCCTGTTTGCGCATCGGCGGCGGTGGTCGCCAGACCAGCCGCTGTCAGTGCGCCAGCCAGCACCGTGCGTCGATCCACCTGCATCGTCATTGCCCTGCCTTGGGTATTGTGAAATCGAGCGCGGCGCCTTTGGCGTAATCGTCCCATTGCGCGCGCGTGCGAAAATCGCCCTCGCCGTGGCTCCAGGCCGATCCCGAATAATAGACGAACGGCGTGTCCGGCGTGACGCGGAGCAGCACCAACTGGTTGTCGGCGTCGGCGCGCACCTCGGCGATCATCCGTGGGTCGACGCGGATCGCGATCGCCATGCGGCCGTGGCCGGGATCGTCCGGACCCCACCATGACAGCAGCCCACGTGCGCGATCGACGGTCAGCTCGCCCGCGCCCTGCCCGGTGGTGCGCTTGCCGATGCCGATCCCGACCAGCAGCGGCCCGGCACGGTCTGAGGAGAGGGTCGACACCATCCGCGTGAAGTGCGTGCCGAGCGGCAATGTGAAGCGGCGCGTCTCCCACACCTTGCGCACGGTATCGACCGGCCAGGGCGCGTAATCGACCGAGAAGTCGGCGCGGTCGCCGCCGCTGGCGAGGATGCGGTGGCGGACGAAGTTGCGCGAGGTCCACAACTTGTTGTCGTGCCAGATGCCCAGCCCGCCCGCGCCGCGCGTGGTGCCGACATTGTAGAAGTCGATCCCCTCGCCATGATAGGCGTGCTGGTCGCCGGTGCGCAGCTGTCGGTCGGCGAACGGCCAGCGGACGTTCTTGCCCCAGCTGTCGATCCCCGAACCCGACGGCGGCTCGGCCGCCTCCAGCGCATGGCCGTAGATGCGGTGCGCGGTGCGGTCGTTTTCCCACAGCAGATCGTCGTAGCGATAGCCGGCAAGCAGCGCGACCGCGCGCGGCGTGCGGTCGGGGGGCGGCGAGAGCGGTGAGGCGACCGGCAGCGGTGGTGTTTCCGCCTGCTGCGCGAGCGCGGGTGCGCCAGTCAGCAGCCACCACACCGCCGCTGCGGCAATACGCCGGCCGGATTTCATGCGCTCCGCTCCTTTCGTCATGTTGTACGATAACCTAAAGGATCATATCAATCTTGCCAAGGCGCCCTATTGCGTGTGGGGCTTCGTGGGCGACCTTGATATAGAAGGCAAATGACCAAGAGCATGTCGCTGGCCGATGCCCTGTACATGAAGCTGGAAGCGCGGATCCGCTCCGGCGAGATGCCGCCCGGCGCCCGTCTGCCGACGCAGAAGGAGATCGCCGAGGACGAGAAGGTCAGCCGTACCGTGGTGCGCGAGGCGGTTGCGCGGCTGGAGGCGCACGGGATCGCGATCGCCCGGCAGGGCTCGGGCGTGTTCGTGTCCGACGATGCGCGGTATCAGGCGTTTCAGATCACGCGGCAGGACATGAGCGAGCTGGCCGATGTGATCCGGCTGCTCGAGGTGCGTTTGTCGGTCGAGTCGGAGATGGCCGCCTTTGCCGCCGCCCGGCGCACGCTGACCGACATCTCCGCGATGCGCGCGGCGCTGCGCGACATGGCGGCGGTGGCCGACGATCCGGTCGCCTCGGCGGCGGCGGACACGCGCTTCCACACCGCGATCGCGCGCGCGACGCAGAACGAGACCTTCGTCAAGCTGATCGACTTCCTCGGCGTGCGGCTGGTGCCGCCGCGCAACCTGTATCTGCGCGACCAGCCTCCCGAAGCGCAGCGCGCTTATGTCGAGAAGGTGCGTGCCGAGCATGAGGCGATCGTCGATGCGATCGTGCGGATGAACCCGGCGGGCGCGCGCGACGCCGCGCGGCACCACATGCAGGAGAGTCTGAGCCGGCATACCGAGCTGAGCGAGGCGGCCGGATTGCCGCGCGACGGGTGAAGCAAGCGGATTGACGCGCTCCCAAAGTTGTATGATAACCCGATTCATAAGCCGCGATCAGCGGCGCAACAGGAGGGGTTATCGTGGGCAGGTCGTTGTTCATCGGCATGGCGTCGGCACATGCCATCGCATTGGCGCTGATGGCGGCTCCCGCCGCAGCGCAGACCGAACCGGCCGCGCCGGCCGCCGCCCCCGCCAGCTACCCCCAGGCCCCCGCCGACGCGACGAGCGAAGACATCGTCGTCACCGGTTTCCGTCGCAGCCTTGCCGAAGCGCTGGAGCTGAAACGCGAGGCGGTCGGCATTCGCGACTCGATCGTTGCGGAAGACATCGGCAAATTCCCCGAGGCCAACGTCGCGGACTCGATGCAGCGCATTCCGGGCGTGATCCTCAGCCGCGACGGCGGCGCCGGGACCAACGAAGGGCAGCGGGTGGCCATTCGCGGCCTCAGTTCCGACTTTGTGGTGACGACGCTGAACGGCGCGCCGGTGCGCACCACTTCGGCCGGGAGCGTCGGCAGTTCGAGCCGCGCGTTCAACTATGACGTCTTCCCGTCCGAACTGTTCGGGCGCGTCGACGTCTACAAGTCTCCGCTCGCCAATCTCGAAGAGGGCGGAATCGGTGGCAACGTCGACCTGCAGACGCCGCGCCCCTTCGACAGCAAGGACCGCGTGTTCCGCTATACGGCGCAGTACAGCTACAACGACCAGTCGGAGAAGTGGCGGCCGCGCGGGTCGTTGATCGTCAGCGATCACTGGGGCAATTTCGGCGTCCTGTTCGGTGCCGCCTATGCCAAGACCGTCAACGAACGCTCGGGCTTCCAGTCGACCGGCGGCTACAATTCATCGACGCTCGGCCGGCGTCCCTATTACGGCTCGGTGCCGTCGAACACGAGCGGTCCGTTCCAGTTCGAGCTGAACCTCGACAGCCCGCTCGCCAATCTCGGCAATCTGACGCGCGACCAAGTCGCCAATGCGCTGCTGCCGCGCTTCTACCGTGTCTATACCTCGAATACCGAGCGCGAGCGAATGGGCTTCGTCGGCTCGGTGCAATATAAAAGCGACCGGTTCGAAGCGAGCATCGATGGCATCTATTCCAAGCTGACCGATCAGATGGACGAGTTCACGTTCGGCGTGCCGGTACGCAATTCACGTACCGCGCCCAACACGACGTCGATCCCGGGAACCGGAACCAATTCCGGCATCATCCCGCTCGACGTCAAGATCGACCAGTACAACAACCTCTATGGCACGTTCGGTAATACGAGCATCATCGGCGAAAGCTTCTTCCGCGATTTCGAGACGAAGTTCTCCTATGGCGTGGCGCGGGCCAAATACGACTTCAGCGACCGGGTGACGTTGCAGGCGCAGGGCAGCATCTCAAAGAGCCGCGCCTGGCAATCGGGGAACCGGATCGTCTCGAACATCTACGGTATCACGACGACGTACGACCCGACCGTCAACGTCTCCTATCCGACGATCACGTCGCCGACCTCGTTCACCGATCCCGCCAATTTCCTTGATCCGACGCTCGGCTTCTCGATCCAGCGCGAGGACGATACGGTCAAGAGCCTGCGTTCGGTGCTCGACTGGACGGTGGTCGATACCGGCGACAGCAGCATGGCGTTCAAGGTGGGCGGCAGCTACGTGTCCAGCCTGAAGAGCCGGACCGCGCAGGACGGTTCGTCGATCGCGCGTGCTGCGACGCTGCCGAACGGTGGCACCTTCGCCTCCAGCGGCAATGGCGTATTCCAGTACATGGATCCGTTCCTGCAGTACGGCACGCTGAACAACGGCGGTAATTCTGGCTACCCGTCGAACTTCGCGACCTTCTCGCGCGACTTCGTGATGGGCACGCTAGGGGCGAACGAGGCCAACCGTCAGGCAGCGCGCCAGCTCAACGCTACCTATGAGGCCGAGGAGCGCGTCAAGTCGGCGTTTCTGGAGACGTCGTTCAAGCTGACGATCGGCGGGCACGAGCTTCGCGGCGACGCCGGTATCCGTTATTCGGATACCGAGACGATCATCAACAATTACACCAATCTGGGCGGCGTGTTCGCGCCCAACCGGCGCAACGGCGGCTACCAGAACTGGCTGCCGTCGGCGAGCCTTGCCTTCGACATTACGCCAAAGCTGCTGCTGCGCGGATCGATCGGCAATACGGTGACGCGCGGCGCGCTCAACGACATCGCCGGCAGCATCGTCGTGCCGAACGTGTTCAACAATGCGGTGACGGTCGGCAATCCGGACCTGCGCCCGCAGGTCGCGACCACCTACGACGCGGTGCTCGAATGGTATTTCGCGCCCGCCGCTCTGGTGAGCATCGGGCTGTTCGAAAAGGACATCACCGACCAGCCGGTCGCGGTGACCGAGGACGTTCCGTTTGCCGCAGCCGGGCTCGACCCAAGCTATTTCAGCTGCGCGGCGTTCGGCGGGCCGACCGGCACCTGCACGCTGGCGCAGGTCAACGCGCTGACCAACAACAACCCGCGCATCCTGCGCACGATCGTCCAGAATGCCGGACAGTTGAAGCTGCGCGGTTTGGAAGCGGCGTATCAGCAGAACTTCACGTTCCTGCCCAAGCCGTTCGACGGCCTGGGCCTGACCAGCAGCTTCACGCTGATCGATCAGCAGCAGAAGGGTATCGACTATAATTTCGTGCTGACCAACGGCAACGTCGTCGCGCTACAGAGCGTGCCGAAGTACACGTACAGCATCACCGGCTTCTATGAAAAGGGGCCGTTCTCGCTGCGCGGATCGTACAACTACCGTTCGAAGACCGGCGGTGCACAGCGCAATACCGCAAACGACGAAATCTCGTATTTTGCGGCGCAGGGCTACCTCGACGCAACCGTCGCGTTCAAGATGAACGATTATATCGAGCTGCGTGTCGACGCGCTGAACATCACCAACGAAAATACCTATACGTTCTACCAGAATCCGTCGAAGTCCGTCGGAGAGACGCACCGCGACAATTCCTACTTCAACGGGCGGACCTTCTCGTTCGGCGTCCGCGGCAAGTTCTAAACCGTTCCCCACCTGGGCGCGCGGCGGTGTCGCGCGCTCTTTCTTCCCGGAGCGCCACCGCCATGCCGGACATCGCCGCCGCGCCGCCGACCGGGCGCTACCGCTGGACGATCTGCGCGTTGCTGTTTGCGGCGACCGCGATCAATTACATCGACCGGCAGATGATCGGCGTGCTCAAGCCGGTGCTCCAGCAGGATCTGGGGTGGAACGAGGCGCAATATGCCGACATCGTCTTCTGGTTTCAGGCCGCCTATGCCGCCGGGTTCCTGATGATGGGGCGGTTGATCGATCGGTTTGGCGCGCGGCTCGGCTATGCGCTGGCCTTCTCGTTCTGGACGCTGGCGCATGTCGCGCACGGGCTGGTGAGCAGCGTGACGCAATTCGCCGCCGCGCGCTTCGCGCTCGGGCTGGGGGAGGCGGGGAACTTCCCTTCCGGTCTGAAGGCGGTTGCGGAGTGGTTTCCGCAGCGCGAGCGCGCGTTCGCGGTCGGGCTGTTCAACGCCGGGGCGAATGTCGGCGCAATCGCGACGCCGCTGCTCGTGCCGGCGATCACGCTCGCCTATGGCTGGCGGATGGCGTTCATCGCGACCGGCGCGTTCAGCGTGCTGTGGCTGATCGCGTGGATCGCGATCTATCGCCGGCCCGAGGAGCACCGCCGTGTCACGCCCGGCGAGCTGGCGCTGATCCGCAGCGATCCCGCGCCGGCGGTGCAGCGCGTGCCGTGGTTGCGGCTGTTCGCCTATCGCGAGACCTGGGCCTATGCGGTGCCGAAGTTCCTGACCGATCCGATCTGGTGGATGTTCCTGTTCTGGCTGCCCGATTTCCTCGGCAAGCGCTATGGGCTGGACCTCAAGTCGTTCGGGCCGCCGCTGGTGGTGATCTACCTGCTGTCGGATGCGGGGAGCGTGCTGGGTGGCTGGACCTCGTCCCGGCTGCTGCGGCGCGGCTGGTCGGCCAACGCCGCGCGCAAGGTGACGATGTTGGGGTGCGCGGTCGCGGTGCTGCCGATCGTCACCGTGCAGTATGTCGACCATTTGTGGATCGCGGTCGCGCTGATCGGCGTGGCGACCGCGGCGCATCAGGCGTTTTCGGCCAATCTGCTGACGCTGCCGTCCGACCTGTTCCCGCGCGCGGCGGTCGGATCGGTGGTGGGGATCGGCGGCACGGCGGGGGCGATCGGCGGGATGCTGATCGCCAAGTTCGTCGGTCACGTCCTTGGCATATCGGGCAGCTACGCGCCGATCTTCGCGGTGGCGGGGGGTGCCTATCTGCTGGCATTGCTGTCGCTGCACGTCATCAGCCCCCGGCTGGCCCCGGCCCGTTTCGCGTCCATGGAGAGCGCCGCATGATCCTTCGACACCTTGCCCTCGCCACCAGTCTCGTGGCGGTCGCTGCGCCCGCCGCGGCGCAGCAACAGGGGCCGATCGCGCAGGCGGTGAAGCTGGCGGACTGGCAGCTGTCGCACATGGACGTGAACCCGCGCAGCGGCGACATGCGCGCATGGGAGCCGGCGGTGTTCTGGGTCGGGATGACCGCGCTTGCCGATGCGGGCGCGCCGCCGCGCATCAAGGACGCGATCATGCGGATGGGGCGCGCGAACGGCTGGCGGCCGGGCGAGAAGCCCTATTTCGCGGACGATCATACGATCGTGCAGAGCTATTTGTGGGCGGCCGCGCATGGCGGGCCGCCGCAGGCGCTCGCCAGCGCGAAGGCGACGTTCGACCGGGTGGTCGACAAGCCGGCGGTGACGACGCTCGCCTTCGTGGTGCCGCCCGAGGGCTATGGCGCGACCGAGTGCCTGACGCGCTGGTGCTGGTGCGATGCGCTGTTCATGGCGCCGCCCGCGTTGGTCGAACTCAGCCGCCAGACCGGCAACCCGAAGTATCGTAACTTCGCGCTGCGGGAGTTCTGGGCGACGACCGACTTCCTGCTCGATCCGGTCGAACAGCTCTACTATCGCGACAGCCGTTTCTTCGAGCGCCGTGATGCGCAGCGCCGCAAGCAATTCTGGGCGCGTGGCAATGGCTGGGTGTTCGCCGGCATGGCGCGGATCATTCCGCTGCTGCCGAAGAACAGCCCCGATCGCGTGCGGATGGAGGGGCTGTTCCACAAGATGGCGGCGAAGCTGAAGACCTTGCAGAAGCCGGACGGCTATTGGGCGCCGTCGCTGCTCGCCCCCGAGGGGTCGCCGCCGGAATCGAGCGGCACCGCATTCTTCACCTATGGCATGGCGTGGGGCGTCAACGCCGGGGTGCTGCCGCGCGCCGACTATGCGCCGGTCGCGAAACGCGGCTGGGCGGCGCTGGAGCGCGCGGTTCAGCCCGACGGACGGCTCGGCTGGGTGCAGCAGGTCAGCGACCGGCCCGACAAGGTCGCCGCGCAAGAGACGCAATATTACGGCGTGGGCGCGTTCCTGCTGGCGGCGACGCAGATCGCGCAGCTCGACCGCGCCCGTTGAACAGGAGCAAGACCGTGTACGCCAAGACCTATTACGCCACCCACCCCGACATGATGGAGGGTGCCTCCAACCAGGCGCTGCGCGACCGCTATCTGGTCGGTGGGCTGTTCCGCGATGGCGAGGTCGTGCTGACCTATTCGCATGGCGAGCGCTTCATTATCGGCGGCGCGGTGCCCGGCGCGACGCCGCTCGCGCTGCCGACGCACAGCGAGCCCGAAAGCGCGGCGGGGCATCCGTTGCTCGAACGCCGCGAATTGGGGGTGGTGAATATCGGGCGCGGTAGCGGGAGCGTGACCGTCGACGGGCAGGTGTTCGAGCTGGCGCGCTACGAGGCGCTCTATGTGCCGATGGGGTCGTCGGACGTGACGTTCGCGGGCGAGGGGGCGCGTTTCTATCTGCTCAGCGTGCCGGCCCATGCGCCGTTCCCGCTGCGCAAGGTGACGCTCGCCGACGCCAATCCGATGCAGCGCGGCAGTCTGGAGACGTCGAACGACCGTACCATCTACCAATTGGTGCTGCCGCATCTGTGCGCCAGCGCGTCCTTGTGCCTCGGGCTGACGCAGTTGAAGCCCGGATCGGTGTGGAACACGATGCCGCCGCACGTTCATGAGCGGCGCAGCGAAATCTATCTCTATTTCGATCTGGAGGACGACAATCGCGTCTTCCACTACATGGGGCGGCCCGATGACCTGCGGCATATCGTCGTCGACAATGAAGAGGTGGTGATCAGTCCGCCGTGGTCGGTGCACATGGGCGCCGGGACCAGCAACTATACCTTCATCTGGGCGATGGCCGGCGAGAACCAGGATTATAACGACATGGACGTGTGCGACATATGTCAGCTGCGGTGAGCCATCCGTTCGACCTGACCGGGCGCGTCGCGATCGTCACCGGCGCGAACACCGGGATCGGGCAGGCGATCGCGGTCGCGCTGGCGCAGGCGGGGGCGGATATCGCCTGTGTCGGGCGCACCGCGGCGGAGGAAACGGCAGCACAGATTCGGGCGCTTGGGCGGCGTGCGGCGGTGATCCATGCCGATCTCGCCACGATCGAGCCGGTCGGGCGCGTGGTCGCGGAGACGCTGGAGGCGCTGGGGCGGCTCGACATCCTCGTCAACAATGCCGGGATCATCCGGCGCGCCGACGCGGTCGACTTCACCGAGGAAGACTGGGATGCGGTGATCGACACCAATCTGAAGTCGGTGTTCTTCCTTTCGCAGGCGGCCGGGCGGCGCATGATCGCGGCCGGGGGTGGGCGGATCATCAACATCGCGTCGATGCTGACCTTTCAGGGCGGGATCCGCGTGCCGAGCTATACCGCCGCCAAGAGCGGGGTCGGGGGGCTGACCAAGCTGCTCGCCAACGAATGGGCCAAGCACGGCGTGACGGTGAATGCGATCGCGCCGGGTTATATCGCGACCAGCAACACCGCGGCGTTACAAGCCGACCCGGAACGCAACCGCGCGATCATGGAGCGGATTCCGGCGGGGCGCTGGGGCGCGCCGGCCGATCTGGGCGGGGCGGCGGTTTTCCTCGCGTCCGACGCTGCGGCCTATGTGCAGGGGCATGTGCTGGCGGTCGATGGTGGGTGGCTGGCGCGATAGCGGGAAGGCCCGGACCAGGCGTACGCCGGGCTGGCGTTCATCGTCATTGCGAGCGTAGCGAAGCAATCCGGGGTGTCTTGATCCGGCTCTGGATTGCTTCGCGACGCTCGCAATGACGGGAGGGAGGGCCGCGGCGCCCCTTACCCGATCGTGCGGCGGAAGAATGCGAGCGTCTGCATCATCGCCTGAAGGAACAGCGCGGGATCGTAGCGCGGGCCCTCGTCGCGGAGAAACGCATGTTGAGCGTTCCATTCGTGCCATTCGTATGACGCGCCGACCGCGTCCAGCCGCGCGCGGATCGCGACCCGGCCGTCGGGCGGGACATGCGGATCCTGCCGTCCCCAGACGAGCATCAGTTCGGCCTGCAACTCTGCGAGACGTGCCAGCGTGTCGTCGCTGCGTCCCTCGCCCAGCGTGCCGGAGTGGATGTCGGTGGGATAGAAGCACGCCGCCGCCGCGACGCGCGGGTCCAGCGCGGCGCGGCAGGCGAGATGCCCCCCGAGGCACACGCCGAACGTCGCCAGCTTGCCGGTGCAGGCCGGATGTGCCGCCAGCGCACCGATCACGGCGGTGGCGTCGGCATCGAAGGCGGCGACCGGCTTGGTGAACTTCAGCGCATTGCCGCGCTCGGTGCCGGCCGTATCATAGGCGAGCACAGTGCCGGCGGGCTCATATTCGTGGTACACCTCGGGCACCGCGACGACATAGCCGTTTCCCGCCAGCATCGCCGCCAGGCGCCGGATCGGCGCGGTAACCTGATAGATTTCGGAATAGAGCAACACGCCGGGAAAGCGCCCCTCGGCTACCGGGCGGAACAGGTGCACGCGCATCGCGCCGCTGCCCGGCACCGCGACGTCGAGGATTTCATCACTGCGCAGGATCATCGGCGGCCTTTCCTGTCCCTCCGCGCTTCGTCAGTAGGCGCATCAACGACGCGGCTCCTGCCAGAATTTACGAGGATCGTCTTCGCCCATTCGACCAATGAACAACGGCCCCGCGATCACTCGCGAGGCCGTTGATGAATCTGGTGGACGCACTTGGGCTCGAACCAAGGACCCGCTGATTAAGAGTCATTTTTTGGGGTGTCCCGCAAGGCCCCAGAACGTCCAAAAACCGCAGAAATCCGCCATTGCATTATCCCAAGGTTTCCCGCAGTTTACCGGGGTATCTGACCCCAACTGATACCTAAGGTAACACATCAGCGGGTCCGGAATCGAGGCGGGACAGATGGAGAACATAGGTAACATCCTAGGTAACAAGACGGTTCTCACCGACGCGAAGCTGAAGGGTTTGAAGGCACCGGAGCGGGGCCAGATTGAGGTCAGCGATCCCGCGGTTCCAGGGCTTCGAGTCCGGATCGGTGCCACCGGCTTAAAGACGTTCATCGTCCGCAAGCGGGTAGGGGGCAGGATCAAGAACATGACGATCGGCCAGTACGGTGCTCGTTTCGGTCTTGCCGACGCCCGGAAGAAGGCCCGCTCGATCATCAGCGACATCGAGACTGGCGGGGACCCTAGTTCGAAACTGAGGACACCTAGCAAGCGAACCAGCACGCTCACGATCCGCAGCATGGTCCCAGATTATCTGGCGGCGAAGGCGGATCGCCGATCCGTCGGGGAGATGAAGCGGGTTCTCGAAAACTACGTGATCCCGGTGCTGGGTGACCGAATGGCGGACGCGGTGACCCGAGGGGACATCACGGCGCTGGTCGACAGCGTCGCCGCTACAGCGCCTGTGATGGCGCGCAACGTCCATGCGCAATTGTCCGCATTCTACTCGTGGGCACTACCCAGGCTAGATCGACTTCCCACAAACCCGTGCCGAGACGCCGGCCGTCCGAAGGCGCCGAAGGCTCGCGACCGCGTGCTCGACGACCGGGAGCTTGCGACCCTGTGGAAGCTGCTAGAGGCCGAACCGCTTCCTTGGGGGCCTGCATTGAAATTGTTGATCCTGACCGGGCAGCGGCGCGATGAGGTTTTCAGCGCAGACCGTAGCGAGTTCGACCTCAAGCGTGGTGAGTGGTGGATACCCGCTGAGCGGGCGAAGAATGGTGAGCGCCACTTCGTTCCGCTTTCCCGGGAGGCACTGGCCGTTCTCAAGAAGATCGACGAGGTGCCGGACAGCCCCAAGTTGTTTCCGGCTAAAGGTCAGCCGCAGAATGGACCGAGCGGCTTCAGCAAGGCTCAGGCGCGGCTACGGGCTGCAATGCTTGAGAAACTCGGTGTGGTACGCGACTGGACGCTCCACGACATTCGACGGACGGTGGCAACGGGGCTCCAGCGACTCAGCGTTCGACTGGAAGTCACCGAGGCGGTTTTGAACCATGTCTCGGGAACTCGAAGCGGTATCGTCGGAGTGTACCAGCGCTATGGCTTCGCAGCCGAGAAAAGGGCAGCTCTCGAAGTCTGGGGCGCTGAAGTTACAAAGCTCGTGACGGAACAGCCTACGAAGGGGGCAGCCCGAGACTCCCGTCGGAAGAAGAATGCAGGCGCTGATGCCGAGTAGATCGGCTTTATGTATGGCGCACAAACGCGGGGCAAGCCTAGCGCTCTTGCCGAGGTTGGTCGTGCCTGCCGCTGAGCTGCCGGGCGGCTTCCGACCAGCGCCGGTCGTTCCCTTGATCACTGGGGAACGTCCGATCCTGACGGAAGCCGCCGATCGGGCTTGTCAAAGTGGACGATCAACATCGCGTCCCGATGATGGTCGTTGCGATCAGCCGGCCCGCGCTGAGATGGAAGAGAAAGGCCACAGAGCTTATCCACAATCATGCTCTTATCTCGGCCGGCCAGTCCGACGAAGCCAGTGGCTGACAGGCGGTACGGTTTTGAATAGGTTGCTAGGATGCGGGCACTACCAGGCATCGGACCAGGAGAATTAGGACAGCTTTCGTCGGCCGATCACGCCACGGAGGCTATGCGGATATCCAATCTTGAGAGAAAGCTCGCCCGGCTGTGCGGCAGGTTGGAGCGGTTCGATTGGGTGGCAACGGTAACGTTGGCGGGCGGACTCCTAACCCGGTTGGGCCTGCATCCCAACAACGTCCAGATTGAAGTGCTCACGCACCTGGCGGCTCTGCACTGCAACGGTGAGCGTTCTCCCACGGCGGCGAACGTCAGGGAGTGGTTGGCCATGATCCGTTCGCACGTCGGGCATCTGGAAGATCCTATCGAAGACGTCTTCGTCGAGAACGTCGTCGGCTGGATGGGGAATGCGCGCGTCTTCCGGGGCCTTTCAGAGAGCGAGGGGCAGCATCTGCAGACGGCGCTCGCCGCGACGGATGGCCTGCAGGCGGCTGGCCACGACTGGGCTGGCCACCTGCGGCGGCAGTTCAGCGCCTTGCTTAACATGAGCGAGGCCGTTGCCGCGCGGGCGGACGTGCCGCGCAACACTCTCAGCGAGGGCACTCATCGAACCTCCATAGCCGTGACGGCGCGGTCACTTGATGAGGCTGGATCGGTCGTCCGGTTCGACCGCGACGAGCTCGCGGATCTCGGTATCCACTCCTTCGATCTCCGCCCGTTTGAGTTCAAGGCAGGCGACGCGTCGGGCCTTGCGGGAGAGACGGTCGGCCGCAGTGGTCTCGACCGTCGCCCTGTCCACCTGGACACGGATGGCGGCGCGGTGCTGATCTACCCTACTGCGGTCTCGTTTGCGGTCCGCTGGCGGCTCCTTGACACCGCGGTGGTGAACGGGGCGGTGGCTGATCTCGCGGAGTTGGTGGAAGGCTATCAGGTCGCCGCCGTTTGGAAGGCGGCGCTCGCTTGGTGGCGCATCGTGCCGGACGACGTCGGATTGACCGCCGATCCGGCGGGCGTGACAACGTTCAGCGGCTCGATCGACGTCGGGACGCCGGTCGACGTCGTGATCATCCATGACGATCTTACCGAAGCGCATTCGAAGGGCCTCTTCGACATGCGGCGCGTGCCCCGCACGATCGCGGCGCTGGCGGCGCGTCGGGCGAATGAACTCGCGACGGCTTCCGATTACGCTTCCGGCTTAACGATCATGGTCCACGGTGGGTTGGGGCGCGGCTTCGTCGTCGAGATTGGCGAAGTTCCGGACGGCTGGCAGGTCATCGGAATGGGCATCGATGACTTCACGCTGCTCAGCCGTGACCCTGGCTTCAGCTGCATGCGCGTGAAGCGCATGCTGGACAACCAGTCTGCGCTGGCCGCCGGCGGTGTCGAGTTCCTGAACTTCAACGGCTTCGCCAATATCTATGCATGGATACGGTCGCTCGGCTTCTCGCCCCTCCCGGACGAGGCGGACCCGACAAGCGCGGTAGTCTACATGGGAACGGACAATGCTGCCCTGATGAGGGCATCGCTCCGACAGGTGATTGACAGGCACGTCGTTCGCGCGCCTGAGGCGGGACGCTGGATAGAGGTGGAGCGGCGGTCCGCTGACGCTTACTTTCCAGAGACTCTGTTGACGCCGGAATATACCGCGACGGACTTCGAGTTCTCCCTTGAGCCGAGCGGCTGCGTCGAAGTCGGCGACCGTGTCTGGTGGATGACGGGAAAGCGTCGCTCGCCCGGCGACCGCACATCCCTCTCGTACCGGGTCTGGGACATGGCGCGGAGCTGGATGTTGCCGGTCGCTACCCGACTTGATCCGATGCTCCGCGACCTCCCCGAGACGCTAGTCTTCGCACTAGACGTGCAGACCGACGACGTGCCGATCAACAGTCCGAAGCCGTCGCTCGATGCCGCGGGAAGGCCGGTCGTCAGGCTACGCAATGGCGCGGTCGAGCTCGGCTGCGCGCTCGACTATCTCCAGTCGTTCCGCCTAGCCGACAACGTCGGCGACCGACGTATGGTGGAGGCCCTTGTCAAGGGTGCCTTCCTTCTGGCGGGACGTCCCTTCGCCGCTGGCGAGATCGAGCGCATCGCCAACGACATTGTCGGCGGTGATGTGGCTCGGTTCCTTCACATAACGGCCCCCCAGTATGCAGCGCAGGCTCTACTGCTTGGCGCCCCGATCGATCCACCGCGCTTCGTCGCGGCAGACGTGTACGCACCTATGCAGATCGGTCTTGCAGGACTTTCGGGGCGGCCGCTGCCTAAGAAGCTGCCGGAGCGGCTGCGCGGCAAGGACGCTACCAACCTCATCGAGGATGTCGTCGACGCGCTTTGGGCAAGGATCAAGGACCGCCTGCTAGGGCTCGACCGCGAAGCCTTCATCGTTCGCTGCCTCGAGAACCATGACGCGCTTCAGCGTGACCGATACCAGTCGCGCCTAACTGCCGCCGCTGTCCTCGCGCTTCACACGCGACGCGACGACGTCGTTGAGGCGTCGGTCCGGCGGGAAGGGGAACGGGCGCTGGCGAGCCTCGCGTCCCGGGTGCTTGTGGAGATGGCGGTTTGCACGAGTCCGGTGACGGGCGGGTCGGCGTGCTCGGACGCCGTCTTTGACGAGCTTGTGGCCCAGGCATCCACCTTGGTTGAGATCGCGGGCCGGAGCGACGAGATCCACTACGGCTTTTCCGATGAAGGCCTGTTGATCCATCCCAACGGTTCCATCGAACTCCCGAGCCGCTTCCGCGAGCAGGTGCAGACCCCGTTCCTCGCCGCGCATGGCTCGGCGCAGTTCGAGCTGGCGGCGACCTCCTACTCCACGCTTGTACAGCCCCTTGGAGACGATGAAGCAGAGGATCTCAACGTTACTGGCGACGCTGTGGTGGACGCGCCTGAGCCGCTAGGAGAGTTCGAGACCGCATTCGTCGTCGAGTTCGGAATGACGCCGCTAACCTACGTGCAGCTGACCGAGGCACTGGCGGGCTTCGCGTTACCCGGGTCAACCGTCGCCAGGGTGAAGCGTGCGGATCTCGTCCGCGTGTTGCAGGATCTGGGTCCGATGTCGGCCGAAGAGGCCTCCGTCGCACTTGGTCGGGTCACGCTCATGCCACGCAAGAGGTGGGACGAGGGCAAGCCGAAGGACGCCGCACCTCGCGACTGGTGGCCCTGGCGCTACGCTCGGCGGCTCTCGCTTCTGATGCGGCCGCTGGTGCAGCTGTCCGGGGGCGTGGACGCGGTGTGCTTGGCGTCCGTGCCTCTCGCGCACGAGGCGTGGCGCTATGCGATGCGGGCTGCGGCTGGGCACCTGCCGCAGACGGTCTTCCGAAGCGAGGCAATGCATTCCTGGGTCGGGGGAGTGATCGACAGGATCGGTCACGCCTTCAACAAGGAGGTCCGGGACGCCCTTGCGGGTGTGGGCTGGGACGCTCGGTCCGATATTGGGATGAGCGAGCTCGGCGGCGCCACTGCGGCGAACGGGGACGTGGACGTGGTCGCTTGGCGCCCCTCGACAGGCATGGTGCTCCTGATCGAGTGCAAGCGGTTGATGATGGACAAGACAGCGGGCGAGATCGCGGAACGGCTGCAGGAGTACGGGCCGGAATTCGTCGATGAGAAGGGCAATCCAGGTCCCCTCCGCAAGCACCTGGCTCGGATCGAGATCATCTCGCGTCACGTCGATCAGCTGGCTCGTCTGACCGGGATACCCGAGGACCGGATCCGGATGGTAAACTGCCTCGTGACGGCGGAGAAGGTGCCGATGCAATTCCATGACGCGTGGCTGGGCAGGGTGGACGTCGTGTCGGATTTGGACGCCTTCGTCGCGGCAGCCCCGGATGCACGCTTCGGGACGGACGGGAAACGCCGGCCTGGCGCAGCGACAAAGGCGCGCTGATCGGCGCAGACGGCCGGTGATGGCGGAAAGCTGGACGGAAGTGTGGCGATTCGCCATATTTACCAGTCCGTCGCGATTGCCTCGATGTGCCGTCCGAGCCGAGTACGAGTGCGTTGGCACATGCCGATTTCCCGTTGTTGGGGAAGCGGGATATGGTCCGGGGTGCCGGAGCCGATTGGCGGTGCCGGGTGATTAGGCGCAATGCAGCTCAGGACACCATCTGCCTTCGCCCTCTATGTGGGCTCCTACCTGCCGCTCGGGCTGGTCCTGTTCGTCCAGGACGTTGATCCGGTGGCGGTACGCAGGGGGTTCTGTCCGCCGTCGGCCTGGTTCGGCGAAGGCTGCGTCGTGCCGCTGATGCATCCGTGGTGGGCGGTCGGCACGGTGGCCATCGGGATCGCGTGCCTCATCCTCACCACGCTAACGCTTCGGGCCATCGGGACGCCGCGCCAAGTGAAGGTGGCGGAGGCGAAGCACATCCCGGCCGACCTCATCAACTACGCCATGCCCTACATCGTGTCGTTCATGGGCCTCGACTTCGGGTCACCCACGAGGCTGCTCGGCTTCGGCGTGTTCTTCGTCTGGATCTTCTGGATCACCTACCGATCGGGGCAGATCGTGATGAACCCGATCTTGATCGTATTCGGTTGGCGGCTCTACGAGATCAAGTACAGCTTCATGGGGATAGACAAGCCGTGGCTCGGCCGCGCGTTGTTTCGTGGCGAGGTCGAACCCGATAAGGTCTATCGCAAGGGCAGCCTCCAGGACGTGATGATCCTACGCGAGCTGCAACAGGGAGAGACTGATGGCTGACCTGGCTGGGTTGAAGGCCTTCGACGTGGCCGGCGCCGATTTGACGGTCTGGGTGTACAAGAAGTCGACCCGCGACGGCCTTCCCGTCTTCAAGGGGCGCTGGGTCGGCATCACGGACGACTTGGCGGCATCGCTGAGGGGGGCGGTCACCCAGGCGCTTCACGGCGTGACAGAGACCATCGACTACGAGATCCTCGCGCAGAACAACGAGGGCAGCGTCCTGACGCTGGGCGCGGACGAGACGTACATCGCGCTTGTCGATGGCCAGGCCGCCGAGCCGATCGAGAAGCTGAGGGTGAAGCAGCTGAAGCAGATCGCCAACGCCGACTTTTACATGCTGCGCTTCGCCACTGCGGACGGCGTCCTGCTCGCCGTGCGCAAGACGAACGCGACGTGGAGCACTAGACGGGCATCTGGTATCCTGCGCGTCGTGTTCGAGGACGAGGAACTCGACGTCGACGACCGCCCCGCCTTCAGCCTGGAACCGTACTTCGACTTCTTCGTCTTCGGAGGCGACGTGTTCGTCTCTCACAAGGGGAGATTTGAATCCGTGCTCGCTTATCGCGCGGGCCACGTCGAGGCCTTCCAGGAACTGGTCGCCGAACCAGATTTCCTCGATATATTCACGGACGTCGCCGCCATCACCGCGTTCGTCGGTGCGAACAAGATCCAGCTCCGCAGGGCGATCGCAATACGCGAGAAGGGGCATTTTCGGAGCGCGGAGTTCATGCAGAACCTCCGTGCGCAGTGCGTTGCGATGGGCCTGACGATCGCATTCGACGACGATGGTCGCATCGTGCCCACGCCCGCGACGTGCCGTGACATCTTCCAGGCGCTCCTTGATCACCGTCTCGACTCCAGACTGTCGATGCAGATCTATGACGTGCAGAGTACGGAGGCGGTGGCTTGACCGGGAGCGGCCCGATGGTCCCTCGCTCGCAAGCTGTGGCTAGATGAACGGCATGGGCTACCGTTGGTCGTCATGTCCGCACGCTGGGCCAATGCGGCCCGGTTACGAGGACCGCGAGATCGCCGACGATCTCGCCTTGCGCCCGTTGCCCCCCGAGGATGTGTTGTCGTTCCCGCTCGTCGATCGATGGCGGGACCGCTTCTGGCGGATGATCGCGGACTTCGTGACCGACTACGTGAAGGCCGAATTCGTTCGCAACCCACCCGAATACGTCGTTTCCGATGATCTTGGCTGGCTCGACGAAATCGTCATGCGCGTCACGGGTGAGGCAGTGGACATGAAGGAGCTGGTCGCGTCGCGGCTGGCCCGTGAATATCGTGCGTTCAGGGCGGCGCACGGGACCCGCACCGACGACGTCGGCGAGTTCTATGCACGCGGCCTGCGGATACTGCGCGCCGGCGAGGTCGAGGATAGAGCGCGCGCGATATTCCTCGACGGAAGTCTCGGCGGCGCAGCCGAGGATCGGATGGTTGCCGCAATCGACGACATCGGCGCGCGCAGGCCCGCGGGTGGCCGAGAGGGCGTCCTCTACTTCTGCGCGGATGAGCGAAGCCTGGTAACCAGGTTGGGCGGCTGCGGCCACTACCTCGTCTACGGCAGCGAATACCTGTTTTGTCTCGGCATCCGCGTCGTCGACCGGTGGGAAGCAAAGCGGCTGCTCAAGTCGATCGGGCGTCCCACGGTTCTGGTCTGCGATATACCGATGACGCTGATGCGCGAGCGGACGCTGCGCGAATTCGCGGGAATGATGGTCGAGCTGGCGTTCTGCGAGCTACTTCCCGATCGGGAAAGCCATTCGGGCAGCCCTTGGGCGGGCACCGCGCTCAGCATCCCGGTCGATCTTCCCGGCGACTGCATCGTCGGCCACTATCACCCGGCTGACGTCCACGATCCTCTTAACTAAGTTCTGTCCCGGCGGATCGGACCAATGTTGGGGACAAGGCGCTCAAGCAGCGCATACCGTCACGCTACCGTGCCCTGCAGTGGACGCCGGTTCTGTCGGCGTCCGCCGGTCCCCAAAACGTCGCAAAACCGCCGAATGACCCCGTAGCTTGGACGAATGACAATGACAGGTTGTGCCAGCGGAACGACTATAAAAACCACGTAGTCCAAAGGGAACGGTTGTGGACGCACTTAGGTTTGAACCAAGACCCCGCCGACAAGAGTCAGCTGGAGCGGGCGTCCACTTGGCATCGGGGACGCTGAAGCCGGACGGTCGCAGTCGGCCCAACGTCAGTCAATCGATGATGGGATCCGTGCAAGGCTGTACCGTCTGCTCCCGCCGAAAGCCGTCTTTTAGGCCGCGAGCCGTGAACGACGGCTTCGTCCCAATGCCGGTCGTTTTCGACCGCGCCGGTGAGCAGGCGCCGATGGCAGTATCGAGGATCGGCAGCTTGGCGACGGAAGCCGAGTTTATCGCGCAGAGCGGGCCAAAACAGTTGCCCGCGGGACTGCCCGAAGCGTGCACTTGAGAGAGAGATAGAGAGAGAGATCGCTACAGGAGCCCAGCATCTGTTGCATGAACGAAACGCGCTGCGAACGCGCCATTGCGCCTCAGTCTCTTGCTTGGTCCGTCAGCTTGCCCTCAATCCAGCTGTCGATTTCACCCTCGGACCACGCAATTGCGCGAGGGCCCAACTTCCGCGCTTTCGGGAAAGATCCGAGTTCCATCAGCCGGTAAATGGTTGAGCGACCGAGGCCGACCCGCTGTCTGACTTCGGGCAGCCTGATGAGGCGTTCCGACGATCGGGAGAGATGAGCTTGCATCAAGCTGTCCTTCGTTGAAGCTACCGCGACCTCTCCCCAGTGGTCGGCTGCTAGTGGGTTAGGCGGTACGTCCGGGCGAGAAGTCGCCAAGACGCTGTTCTCGTTCGATCAGGTCGTGGATGTGATGCGCGATCCGCTGGGCGACGAACCGGGCGGCCTGCGTTCCCCACCTTGGGTCGACCCGATCGCTGGTGTCGCCGATTTCTGCGGCAAGCGCATCGGGAAGGGCAGCCACCATGGTCTCGAGAAAGCCTCCAAGCCCTGAGCGCGCCCAGTCGGTCGCGAGGTCCTGGCGATCGAACAGCGCAAGCGTCAGTGTGCCGCGGGCAGGCAGCCCAGCCTCGTGCAGGATGGTGGCAGCTTCTTCCAAGCTCATATGGCGTGCGCCCTTAAGAGTGCGGCTTAATTGGTCCTTGGAGAGGCCAACGCGAGAGACGAGGTCGCGCTGGCTCACGCCGCTCTCGTCCACGAGATCGGCAACCACGGCATGCAGCGGCGCTGAGGTGAAAGGTGGAGGGTCGGCGATGACGGCCACGAAAAGTCTCCGGTTATCGAGTCGCATCGCACGCTAGCGCGCACTCCGCCTGTAGGAAAACAAAACAAGAACATCCTATAGCGGCGGAGGATCATGGGACGCTCTCCGTTGGTGCAAACGCCCGCGCGACTCGGCCAAAAGGATTGCGAATCGTTCGAGAGGCGGATGTTGCGACAGTCGTCGCGACGGCGCGCGCTAACGTGCTCCACCACCGCGATCCTTGTCGCGGTAAGTAGGAAGATTCCAACGCGAGCTGCGATGACTATCGCAGAATCCGCGACAAGAGCGGCGATCTGTTCTCTTCATGTTCCTTTCTGTTGAGGCGGCCGGGCGAAGGGCGCTTGGTGAGTGGGCGGTCGGTGTTCGGCCGCACCGACACTCCCACGGAGACGCTCTCGATGCACAGCCTCAAGCTCCCGCTGGCTCGCGCCAAACTCGGTCGTGCCAGTGACTATGTCCTGCCCGCGGTGGGGCTCATGCTCTGCGCTACGGCCGCCTACGCCGGCGCAGACGCGACCTTCAGCCCGGCGCTGACCAAATTCACCGACTTTCTCGAGGGTTCGGGCGGCAAGATCATTGCCGTGCTCAGCCTCGCTGGCGGCATCATCGGCATGGCGTCGGGTCGGTTCAGCCTCGGCCAGGTGGCGCTGCCCGTCGGCGTCGGCATCGGTGTCGGCACCGGCGTGCCGATCGTCACCTCCACGGTCACCGCGCTCATCTGAGTGCGGGAAAAGAGGGCGGGGCGGCAGCCATGTCTGACAAGTATATCGTTCCCAGGCGTCTCGATGATCCCGAGCTCATCGGCCTTTGGACCCTTGATGAATTCATGGGGCTGGCGATCCCGTTCGCCTGGGGCATTCTCACCCAGCATATCCTGATTGGCATCATACTCTCCGGCGGAGCGTGGTTTGCGCTGCGCAAGGCAAAAGCTGGCCGAGCCAGCTCGTGGGTGATCCATGCGGCCTATTGGTATCTGGGTGCGACCTTTGTCAGGCTGAAAGCCACTCCGCCCTCCCATTGCCGCCTGCTGGCCGGCTGAGGAGGACAATATGCTCGCCGACATCGCGCATCAGCGCAGCCAGTCATTGCTCCGGCAACGCAAGGTTCTGCTTCTCGCGGCCGCCGCGTCGTTCGTGACGAACATTGCCCTGTTCTCGGCGCTCTCGTCGAAGGATCGCGAGATCGTGCTTCAACCGATCGCGACGCGTCCGCTGACGATCAGCTCGTCGGGTGTCGAGGCCGACTATCTCGAGCTGGTGACGCGCGACGTCGCGCTGATGCTGCTCAACCGGTCGCCTGCCGGCCTCGACTATTGGATGGAGCAGATCCTCAAGCTCGCCGATCCGTCGGCGCACGGCGCGCTCAAGGCCGAACTCGTCAAGATCGTCACCGAGCAGCGCGGCTCCGATGTCAGCCAGGCCCTCGTGATTAACGGCATGACCGTCGATCCCAAAGGGCTGACGTCCGAGGTCGAAGGCGACCTCAAGACCTTCGTCGGCGGTCAGGTGATCGCCAGCGAGACCAAGCGGTTCCGCTTCGGCTGGAATTACGCGGGCTTGCGCCTCTCGCTCACGAGCTTTGCGCTCATCCATTCGCCCAAGGAGGCACGTCCGTGATCTGCATCCCACCCACCTGGCTGCTTGCTGCTGGCGCGACCTCGGTCGTGGCTGGCGCCTCGCGGCCGATCGATCTCGCCTGGAAGCCGCTCGGCTTTGCGCTGATCGGCGCGGCCTTGGTGCTCGGTGCCACGCCGGCTTGGGCCGACCAATACCGGCAGGCGGCAGACAATGCCCGGGTCGACTGCGTCGTCTCGTCGCGCGACCTGACCCGCATCGCGCTCGTCGGCGACGGTTTCGCGAGCGTCAGCAAGGTCTCGACCGGCTATCCGTATAACGACTTCACCGTCACCAACGAGCCGATCCGTGGCGACATCTATCTGTCGGTTCCCGATGGCTTTGCGGCGCGCTCGCTGAACTTCTTCGCTACATCGAAGAAGGGCTACGTCTACAAGTTCGCCTGCACGGTCGGCGGCGACGAGGCCGAGCAGATCTTCGTCACCAACCCGGCGCTCGGGCTTGAGAAGGCGGCGGACTGGGAAGCGAAGACCGGACCGCGCGAGACTGCAGTGCGGCTTATTCAGGCGATGGCCACGTCCGCGACCGTCGACGGCTACCAGCTGCGCCAGGTCGCGGCCGCACCGACGCGGATCGGAGATCTCAGTGTCCGGCTGATCGCCGAATATCGCGGCGCGGCGCTCGTCGGGAAGGTGCTCCGCATCGACAATCGCGGGACCAAGCCGGCGTCCGTTCGGGCCGGCGACATCGCACCCTCGGGAACGCTCGCGCTCAGCGTGGCGACGCCAGAGCTCGCACCCGGCGCGGCCACAAGCGTGTGGCTCGTCGGTTCGGCCGGAGAGGGCGCATGGTAAGCTCCACCCAGCCGCACGGCCTGCCCGAGAGTCATGACGCCGGACTGCCCGCGGGCGGTGCGCTGGGCGCGCTCAACGCCAAGACCGCGCGGCGTCAGAAGCTGATCCTTCTCAGCGGCGGCGGAGCCGTGGCGCTGATTAGTGCCTGGTTCGTGCTCGGCGGCTCGCCGGATGGCGGCATCGCCAATCTCGACGCGCCGCAGCGGATCGAGACCGACGGGATCGTCAACCGCGACCTGAGCCAGAAAGAGTTCGTCGCGATCTACGGCAATCGCCTCGACGCACAGGCGCGGCAGCTGAAAGCCCTCGAGGACGGTCGTACCAATCCGACCGAGCTGCAGGCCAAGCTGGATGCGCTCGCGGCCGAGAACCAGGCGATGCGCACCGATGGCGCGCGGACGATCGACGCGCTGTCCGCTGAAAATGCGGGCTTGCGCGCCGAGGCCAGCCGACCTGCGCAGGTTGTTCCCGCAGCACCTCCAGCGCCCGCCTATGGTCCGGGTGGGGGTTATGCCGCACAGGGTTCGTCCGTCCCGTCCGGCTCGCCCTTGTCGCCTGATCTTGCAGCCACGCCCGGCAGCGAGGGCGCGCCGCCCGAGCGGCAGGTCAAGACATTGTCCTTCGGCACAAGCGCGCCAGAGACCTCGGGTGCGACCAAGACGGGGCTTCGGTCCGGTCGTCCGGGCGCGCCGCCGATCGAGGTCGAGGACAGTCCCGAATATCTGCCGCCCAACAGCTACGCGCCGGCGCGCGTTATCGTCGGGGTCGATGCCTCGGCGGGCGTCTCGAGCCAGACGGATCCGCTGCCCGTGGTGCTGCGGATCACCGGCCCCGCGCGGTCCGTCGTCAACAACGGCAAGCTGCTGACCACGCGCATCCAGGGCTGTGTCGTCAACGGCGCGGCGCGCGGCGATCTATCGGCCGAGAAGGTTTATGTGAAGCTCGCCAAGATGACCTGCGACCAGCCCGGTGGCCGGGTCGCGGTGAGCGAGGTCAAGGGCTTCATCAGCTTCGCCGGCAAGACCGGCGTGCGCGGTCGCGTCGTCAGCCGCGAGGGCAGTCTTGTCAGCCAAGCGCTGATCGCTGGGATTGTTGGCGGGTTCGGCCGGGGCTTCTCGGCCAATGCGAACAGCGCCTTCTCCGGGATCACGCAAGGCGCCGATGGCACGCGCGAGAAGCTATCGCCCGGCGACATCGTCACCGGCGGGCTCGGCCAAGGTGCCGGCGACGCCGCCGACACGGTCTCCAAATATCTGATCGAGCGAGCTGAGCAATACCAGCCGGTCATCGAGATGCCGACCGGCATCGATGTCGAAATCGTCTTTCTGGACGGCGTTTACGTGAGGAACACGCAATGACTTCTTCTGTCTTTTCTCGAACACTGCAGCTCGATCGCTGGCACCGGCGCGAAGGTCGCGGCTTCTGGGCCATGTTGTCGCTCGCGTCGCTCGGCGTCGGCGCCAGCACCGGCATGCTGGTCAACGCGGTCTCTGCGCAGGCAACGGTGCCCAGCATCGACGCCGGCAAAGAAGCAAAGGCGGTGCTCGCCGCACTCGCCAAGCGCCTGCCCAAGACCGTGATCAATGCGGTCAACTGTGGTGGGCTCGGCGGGATCTGCGAGGTCGTCGCGGGCACCACGCTGTTCTACGTCGATCGCGGCGCGCGCTATCTGATGATCGGCCGGGTCTACGACATGGAGACCCGGGCGGACCTGACCGCGACCCGGCTGCTCGCGCTCAATCCCGACCTGCTCGTCGCCGGCGCGGCGCGCCAGAAGGCAGAAACCGACGAGACCGCGCCGCCTCAGGCACCCGCGACGCCAGCCAAGGTGAACCTCGGCGAGCTGCCCGCCGCCGGCGCGATCCACTGGGGACCCGCAAACGGACCCAAGCTCGTCGTGCTCAGCGACTTCGCCTGCAGCTACTGTCGCCGGCTGACCGACGAGCTGCGCGCGATCGGTGCGCGGGTCGAGGAGCGGCCGATCTCGATCTTCGGCGCCGCCAGCCGGGAAGCGGCCGAGCGTGTGCTCTGTTCGAAGGATCCGGCGCGTGCCCTGCACGCCGCCTATGAGCAGAGGGCGTTGCCGGCTGGCGGGAAGTGCGACACCAGCGGGCTCGACGCCAATCAGGCGTTCGCCAAGCGGCACGGCTTTGGCGGCACCCCGGTCATCATCCGCGCCGATGGCGCGGTGCTCGAGGGCTTCCGCCCCGCGGCACAGCTCAAGGCGTTCGTCGCCGGGGGTGCGGCATGACCCGCACCGCACTCCGTTGCGATCGCCACGTCGGCCTGGTGATCCGGGCAGCGCCGTGCGGCACTGCACTAGCCGCGCTCCTCGCGAGCACCGGCTGCGCCACGCTGGGCGGGAATGTCAGCGGTGATTTCGCCTGCCAGGCACCCGACGGAACATGCTCGCCGATGTCGGCGATCGATGCCCGCGCGGTCCAGAGAATGGTCGGCTCAGGTGACGCCGAGGCGGATCAGAAGCCCAGCGCCCGACAGCAGCCGTTCCGGTCGACGCAAGGTCCGGGGACCGTCGGCCGCACCGGCGAGCGAACGCTCCGGGTCGTGTTTCCGGCGCATGTCGATCGCGCCGGCGTGCTCCACGACGAAGCCACCGCGCATGTCGTCGTCGAGGATGCTGCCTGGACCATGAAGCCGGTCGACCCCGCGAACAGGGCAGCGTCCGGCGACACAACCGCCACCCACAGTTTCGAGATCTCGCGCAGTTTCGCCCCTTCCTCCCTGCGCGAGGTGATTGCTGGAGCATCCGCTCCGGTAATCGAGGGGCTTGAGTCACTCCCCGCTCAAGCCCCTCACCCTATCATCGCGGTCGGTGCGCTTCCTCGTACCGGCATCGTGCCAGGACCCACGCCGGAGGCACTTGCTGCGGCTAAGGCCGGGCGCCGGATCGCCCGGCCCGCGACGATCGATCTCAGCAAGGTGCCCCTTGACCGTTCGCAGACCTTGCCGGTCATCGGGGGGATGGGCCCCGGCCCGGCGCCATCCGCGGGCAAGCCACCAGCTGGCATCGCTGGAGCCATCGCGGCGGGGCGCGTCCGCGCACTCGCCCAACCTGCGATGGAGCAGCTGGGTCATACTTCAGCCGAGCCTGACCTCGAGGGCGTGTTCGCACCCGCGACCAGCCCGAAGGACGCGCCGAAATGAGCCTGTCGTTCCGCACCCTCTATGACACGCTGTCGCGCGGGCTGTTTGGCGACGCCGATGCGCAGGAAGCGGCGCGTCCGGTGATCGGTCTCGACATGCTTTCGAGTTTCCTGCCGTACCGCGTCTACGAGCCCACCACCCGGCTGTACCTCAACGCGCGATCGATGGGCTTCGTGCTCAACGTGGCACCACTGGTCGGTGCGGACGAGCGGACCGGCGACCTGCTCGGTCAGTTCTTCTCCGAAGGCCTACCGGCGGGTGCCTGCGTTCAGATCGTCCACTGGGCTTCCCCACGCATCGGCCGCAACATCGCGCCATGGTTCCTGCCGCGCTATGCGCGGGGCGGGGTGTATGAAGCGATCGCGCGGCGTCGCGCGGCATGCCTCTACGACTTGGTCTGGACCAGCGGCTCGGCAAGCGCGCCCTTCCATGCACGCCATCATCAGATCCTGATCTCCGTCGGCGTTCCTGCGGGGGGCGCCACCACTAAGGAGGAGCTGGTCGCCGTCCGCGAGAGCCTTACCGGCGTGCTGCGCTCGCTCGATGTGCCCGTGGCCAACGTCGATCCTGTCCAGCTTATCGCTTTCCTCGACGACCTGACTTCGCCGACGACAGCACCGCAGGACGATGCGATCGACTACAACCCGCTCGACCCGATTGCCGACCAGGCCATCCGTCGCGACATCGAGCTAATCGTCGAGGAGAGCCGGCTGTGCCTGCGCACCGAACGCTTCCGGCCGACCGGTGCCACGGATGAAGGCGCACCCGAGATCGGGGAGATCTATCCCGACCGTTTCGACGTCCGGCATTTCGGCGTGCGCAACATGCCGACGCGCTGGGCGCCGTGGGAATGCGCTCGCCTGATCGGCGATCTGTTCACCGACAAGCTGCGCATGCCCTGTCCGGCAGCGACGATGCTCTGCCTCGTCTATCCCGACCAGGAGGCAGCCTCGGCCCGCGCGGGCATGAAGTTCCTGCGCACGACCTCGCTCAGCGAAGGTCGCTCGGCGCGCTATTTGCCCAAGCTGCGTGAGCAGGCCGCCGAATGGCGCGAGGTCCAGGCGCAGATGCAGGAAGGCCGCCGGCTGGTACGCGCCTTCTACGGGGTCACGGCCTTTTCACCGGAAGGGCAGGGCGACCGCAACGAGCGCACGATCAAGTCGCTGTACAAGGCGGCCGGCTGGGACCTCGCCGACGAGCGCTACCTGCAGATCCAGGGGCTGCTCGCGGCCATGCCGATGACACTGGGCGACGGGCTTGGCGTCGACATGGAGCGCTGCAAGCGCATGCGCACCATGCTCTCGACCACGGCGGCCAACATCGCGCCGGTCCAGGGCGAGTATCTCGGCGGCAACGTCCCGCATCTCCTGTTCGTCGGGCGGCGCGGGCAGCCCTTCTTCTGGTCGCCGTTCGAGAATGGCGCGGGCAACCACAATGTCGCGATCCTCGGCAAATCGGGATCGGGCAAGTCGGTGCTGCTGCAGGAGATGTGCGCGGCCTTGTGCGGGGCTGGTGCCAAGGTCGTCGTCATCGATGACGGTCGCAGCTTCATGAACTCGTGCCGGCTCCAGGGCGGCGCGTTTATCGAGTTCACGCTGGCTTCGGGCTTCTGCCTCAATCCCTTCTCGATGATCGATGCCGCCCGGGTTGGCGAGGACGAGGATTATCGCCTCGACTGCATGGCGATGCTGAAAAGCATCGTCGGGCAGATGGCGCGTTTCATCGACCGCCTGACCGACACCGAGCGTGGCCTGATCGATCAAGCGGTGAACCAGGTGTGGGAAGCCTTCGGCCATGCAGGCTCGATCGACGGTGTCGCGCGAGCGCTCACCGACACCGGCAATCCCGATGCCGCCAACCTGGCGATCGCGATGGGTCCGTTCCTCTCGGGCGGCACGTACGGTGGGTTCTTCAATGGGCAAGCGACGCTCAAGCTCGAGGCGGACTTCACCGTGTTCGAGATGTCGGACCTGGCGACGCGGGAAGAGCTGCGCTCGGTCGTGCTGACCGCGATCATGTTCATGACCAGCCAGGCGATGACCCGCAGTCCGCGATCCGTGAAGAAGCTGCTCCTGATCGATGAGGCGTGGAGCATGCTCAAGGGCGGCTCGATGTCCGAGTTCGTCGAGACCTACGCCCGCACCGCGCGCAAATATGGCGGCGCGCTGGCGACCGCGACGCAGTCGCTCAACGACTTCTACAAATCGGGCGGCGCGACCGCCGCACTCGAGAACAGCGACTGGATGCTGGTCCTCCAGCAGAAGCCGGAGACGATCGCCGACTTCCGCAAGTCCGAGCGGCTCGACATGGATGACCGCACCGAAAGCCTGATCCGCTCGCTGAAGCGCAGTGGCTCCGAATATTCGGAGGTCTTCATCCGCGGCCCCGAGGTTCAGGCGCTGGGCCGGCTGGTCCTCGATCCTTATTCGGCGACGCTCTTCTCGTCCTCGCCCGACACCTATGCCGCCATCGAGCGCCGCATGGCGGCGGGCGACACGATCGAACAGGCGCTCGATGCCGTGGCCTTCCCGGATGCGCCTCAGACCTCGAGCACAAGGGAGGCGCAGCATGCCCGCGCCTGATCCCCGGCCTCTGGGTAGCCGTAGGGTGCGGCTGCGGCGGTTCCTCGCCGACGCCTGCCACCTGGCCCTGAGCACCACGATCTGGCTCGGCGGGACGCTGCTTGTCACGCTCGGCACGATCCTGGCGGTGGTGATCCTTGCTGCCGGTGCGCGGCTGTCGATCCTGTTCGCGCACCTCGGCAATCTCGCGACCCACTATCTCGCCGCCGACACCGCACGCCGCGCCGAGTTCGATCTCCAGCTTGTTGGCCTCACGGCTGCGCTCGCGCTGCTGTTCCTCGTCGCCCGGCTGCCTGCCTTTGCCGCCCGCATGCGGCGCGAGCTGTCTCGAAAGGACGAGCAATGAGCGATGCCATCACCCCGGCGTCGGCGCGGCGCACGATCGCCGGCTGGCCTCTAGCCCACGTCTTGGCGACGATCCTCCTGCTCGCGGGCCTGATCTGGGCGGCCTGGGCAACGCGCCTGCTGTTCGACCTATCGAAGCGGCAGATCGTGTCGGTCAGCCTGTCCACGCTGGTGGGCGATTTCGTCGCTGCCGAGAGCCGCAACGGCGGCACGCCCGAGCAGACGGCCAGCCGCACCGCCGCCTATCTCGCCGCCATCAACCGGTCGGTCAGCGCGCTGGGTGCCGACGGCACCACTGTCCTCGTCACCGAGGCGACGCTCGGCAAGAGCGTGCCCGATCGCACCGAGCTTGTACGCGCCGAGGTCAAGCGCGCGCTGGAGGTGGGCCATGACGCCCGCTGAGACGCAGCTTGCGCCCACCTTCTGGAGTCCGGCCCGGCGCCGCCGCTATCTGGTCTATACCGCGGTCGGCATCAGCCTAGTGAGCCTCGGCGAGCTTGCTAGCTGGAGCGACGACCACGCGCTGCTGGTCAATGCCACGACGAGCCTGCCGAACTGGGCGTTCATGATCGATCGGCAGCGGGTGCCGGTCCGCGGCGACTTCATCTTCTTCGAACCACCGCCAGGCCCGTTGCTCGCGCGGCATTTCGGCGCTCACCCCCAGCCGTTCGGCAAGATTGTCTATGGCACCGCCGGCGACCGGGTAGAGCGACATGGCCGGCTATTCTCGATCAACGCCCGGCCCGTAGCGTTGGCCAAGCCGGCGACGCGGTTCGGCGAGCCGCTCTCGCTGGGTCCCACCGGCATCATCCCGCGCGGCTGCTACTTCGTCGGCACGCCCCACCGCGACAGCTTCGACAGCCGCTATGCCGCGATCGGCTGGGTCTGCCGTCCGCGCATCATCGGGGTGGGGAGGGCGATCCTGTGAAGCGGCTCCTCCTCCTTTCCAGCGCCACGATCCTGTCGCTCATGTCGCAGGCGGTCTCCGCGCGCGACTATGGTCAGCAGGGCGCGGTGTTTCCGGTGATCGAGACCGATCTGCTGTCTGTCATCCAGAACAAGCTAGCCACGATGCAGGCGTCGGGCGCGCTCGATCGCGCCAACCGGGCGCTGGCCGCGCGCACTGAAGCGCGGGTCAAGCGGCCGCCTGCGGTCAAGGGCATCATCCCCGCGAGCCAGTCGAGAAGCTGGATCCACGATCCGACCATCACCGTCGAGCAGGATCTGCGCGATGCAAAGGGCCGTGTGGTGGTGGCGCGGGGGACCCGCGTGAATCCGCTCGACACCGTTCCGCTACGGCAGCGGCTCGTCTTCCTGGACGGCGACGATCCGGCGCAGGTCGCCTGGGCGACCGGCAGGACGACCGCGCTCAACGCCAAGCTCATCCTCGTGCGCGGCTCGCCCTTCGCGCTCATGAAAGCCGAGCAGCGCCGCTTCTATTTCGACCAGTCGGGGACGCTCACGACGAAGTTCGGCGTGCGCGCGGTGCCGGCGGTGATCGAGCAGGCAGGGCGCGTGCTCAGGGTCAGCGAGATCGTCATCCCCAAGACAAAGGACGGCGGCAAGTGACCGCACAGACACCTCCTCCGCCCGCATGGCTCGTGGCGGCGCGGCAGCGCCACCAGCAGCGGATACGCCGCACTCGTCTGACGCTCATGCTGCTTGCCGCAGTGCTTGCGCTGGCTGCGCTTGTGCTCGCGTCGCCGGCGCGTGCCGCGGGCACGCCCGGGCGCTGCACGGGCCGCTTCGTCAATCCGATCACCGACATCTGCTGGAGCTGTCTGTTCCCGATGTCGGTCGGCGGCCTCAAGATCTGGCCGTCGTTTGCGGGGCGACCCGACACCGACAACCCGAACCTGCCCGTCTGCAATTGCGGGATCAGGCCGGGCATTGCGATGGGCTTCTGGGAGCCGGTGCGGCTCGCCGACGTCAGCATGAAGCCGTGGTGCTTCGTCAATCTCGGCGGGCTGAAGCTCGATCCGGGGTTCGACATCGGGTTCAAGACGATCGCGGGCCCGAGCGCGGTCGGTGGTAAGGCGCAGAATACCAGCGGCTGGCATGTCCACTGGTACGCTTACCCGCTGATCTATTGGATGGAGATCGTCACCGACTTCCTGTGCCTTGAGACGGGCTCGATCGACATCCTGTACCTGACCGAGATCGACCCGCTGTGGCAGGACAGCGAGCTCACCGCCCTGATCAACCCCGAAGCGGTGCTGTTCGCCAACCCGCTCGCGCTCGCTGCCTGTGCTGCCGACTGTATCGCCGCGACCGCCAAGCTGCCGACCGATCCGCTCTTCTGGTGCGCCGGTTGCCAGGGGACGATGTACCCGCTGAACGGCAATATCGGCGCCTCGATCGGCCATGTGCAGGCCTCGCGGCTCGCACTTGCGCGTTTCGCTTACAAGCTCCACCGCGAACTCGTCGCCTGGGGCACGATGGGCTCCAAGGGCCTGTGCGGCAAATATCTGATGCCGGTGATGCGCAAGCAGCAATACCGGTTCCAGGCCACCAATCCCAATCCCCAGACTGGCGGGCGCTACGCGTGCGCGCCGATCGGCGCGTCCACGACCTTCATGTCGGCCGGCCAGGTCTATCCCGCGATCGGAGAAGATATGGGCTATCTCGTCTGGCGCAAACGCAATTGCTGCGTGCTGTGATGCGCCGTCTTCCTCTCGTGATCGGCGCCGCCATGGCGGCTACCGGTCTTACACTCGGCCTCGCCAGCGGCGGCGGCGCTCAAACCGTCGACGGACTCGATCTCGCCAAGGTGCGCGAGCGCGCGAAGCTCTCGCCCGAAGATGCCGAAGCGTTCGGCAGCGTTATCGCGAGGCGCGGCGAGGCTTTGAAGGTGCAAGCCGCGCAGAGTGCAGCCGCCGCCCGCGCGAACGCCACGCGGCATGCGCGTACCGCCGCCGCCAGCGCGCGGCCGACCGACACGTTCGACTTCGATGTGATGGTGGCGGCAGCGGGGCGCGAAGCCGCATCAAGCGAAGACGCGCCGCGGCTGGTGGCGTTCGCCAGTCTGTCGATGCCGGCCGCCTCGTTGCGCCAGATGATCGACGAGGTCGAGCGCGCCGGGGGCGTCGTCGTCTTCCGTGGCTTTCCAGGCAATTCGGTCAAGCAGTTCACGGGCGCGCTCGCGAGGGTCGTACCGGCCGGTGCCAGCAATGCGGTCGGGATCGACCCGCGCCTGTTCCGCGCGTTCGCGGTTACGACGGTGCCGACCTATGTCGTCACGTCGACCGACTTCGACCTGTGTGATGGGTTCGACTGCACCACCCCGGTGCCGCCGCATGATCGCATGTCGGGCAACGTCAGCCTTGGCCATGCTCTGGAGACTTTCGCGCAGGGCTCCGGACCGGGAGCGGGGATCGCCAACCTCTATCGGGCTCGCCTGGAAGGAGCACAGCGATGAGCGTCTTCAGCAGGAAGCCACGCGGCATCGCGCTACTTGTGATGCTGTTCAGCGCCGGCTTGGCCGGTAGTGGCGCGCTCGGTCAGGCCGGGAACCCAAGCCAGGCACGCAACGATGGCAAGGCGTTCGCCGCCGAGATCGCGACCCGAGCGCAGGACGCGACTCAGCAGACGCCGACGGCCGACAGCGTGCCGAACTTCGACGCATCACCTTCGCAGTCGTCGCTGTTCGACGATCCCGACGCACTGGCGCGCGCCGCGGGAGCGGCCGCAACCAGTCACGAAGGCTATCAGGCGGTGCGCTCCTCAGTCGATCGCCGAGCACGCATCGCGCCTGCGGACATCGAGGCGACGATCGCGCGTGGTCAGGCCGTGGCCGCCGATCCGAACGGTTATGTCAGCGGCATGGGTGTCGGTGGCGGGCAGGGGAGCTGTCGCGAGCTGCCACCGGGCACCGGCGCCAGCGGCAGCTATGAGGCGACCTGCAATGACGGGCTTGCGCTCGAGCAGAAGACCGAGCGCTGCACCATTCCGCTCAACGTCTCGGTCACGAGCACGACGACCCACCTCTACTATTGCAGCAGCTTCAACGCCGGCTTCAATCGAGCCGACGATTGCACGGTCTTCGAACCCTATATGGGCGGCACCTGCCGCCACGTCGGCTCGCATCCCGGCCGCTGCCTGCAGGGTTACTCCCGCAACGGGCAGTACTATTGCACCGAGCCGGGCGAGCCGATCGATGAGATCGCCTGCGACGCGCCCGTAACCGGCGGGACGCTGATCTCGACCAGCAATCAGAACAGGGTCTCCGAGGCGCGAGACGAGCGAGCCTGCGCTGCCCTCAGCACCGATGCGGGCTGCGTGGCGCAGGCGGAGACCTGCACCTCGAGCGATCCGGTGACGCGGACCGTAAACGGCGTCGAGGTCACGCGACCCTGCTGGGCCTGGGAGAAGAGCTATCAATGCTCGCGCGCGGTGCCGGCGCAGGATTGCGGGAGCCTCGACGCCAACCCGGCCTGCAGCTTCGCGCGCCGGGAATGCCTGAGCGAGGACGAGCCCTGCACGACTTGGGAGCGCATCTATCGCTGCGCGATCCCCGATCAGGTCGGCCCGGACAAGCAATATATCTGCGATGGCGACATCTACTGCATCAACGGCGACTGCGAGACGATCGACCGCCAGCCGAACGCCGAGTTCAAGGATGCCGCGGTCGCGCTCAACGCCGCGGCACAGGCCGGCCGCGAGTTCGATCCAGATACGCTCAGCCTGTTTAAGGGAACGCGCAACACCTGCAAGAGCGCGGTCTTCGGCGTGCTCAACTGCTGCAAGGGCAAGGCGTTTCCGCTGATCCCCGGGAGCCAATTGCTCGTCGCGCTCGGCTGCAGCCGCGAGGAGATCCTGCTCCATCAGCGCGATGCGACGGGCTTGTGCCATTATGTCGGCAGCTATTGCTCCAGCAGCGTGCTTGGCGTGTGCGTCACCAAGCGCAAAGCCTATTGCTGCTTCGAGTCCAAGCTCAGCCGCATCCTGCAGGAGCAGGGCCGGCCGCAGATCGGCAAGCCCTGGGGCTCGCCGAAGCGGGAGACCTGCCTCGGCTTCACGGTCGACGAGTTCGCCCGGCTCGACCTGTCACTCATGGACTTTTCTGAAGTCTATGCCGAGTTCCAGGACGCCGTGCGGCTGCCTGAAGAGCTGAGCACGGTCGCTTCGGTCCAGCAGAAGATCACCGACTTCTACACGCTGAACGGACCCCGCTGATGAGGAGATTTCTCCATCCACTCGCCGCCGTGGCGATGATCCTGGCGGCGGCGTTGCCGACCGCCCCGGACGCGCTCGCTGCAGCACCGGCCAGGACTACCCCGACCCCGCAGCAAGGTGATCGCTTCTACTGCGAGGACCGCCGGCTCGGGACGTGGTTCTACTGCGACCGGCCAAAGCCGGCCGAGCCGGACGCCACGCTCCCGTCGGTTCCGGCGCTGTCGGCTGCGGAGCAGCTCGAGGCGGTCACGACCGAGCTGCGCGAACTCAAGGCGCGCGCGATCCTTGATCCCAGCTCGGCGAACGTCACCGCCTATATCCGCTTCCAGCGCGCGCAGCTCGACCGCGCCTCGCTGTTCGGCGACGTGTGGCAGCGCGCGATCTGGCAGACCCCCGAACTCGACTATACGCTTCAGCGGCCGGTCGGCACGGTTGCCAAGCGCCAGTGGCTCGATACCCGAAAGGCCGAACGCGACCGCACGCTCAGCCAGCTCGGCAAGCGCTACGGGCTGTTCTACTTCTTCGCGCAGAGCTGTGGCGCGTGCTCGGTCATGTCACCGATCGTGAAGGCGGTCGCCGATACCCACGGCATCACCGTTCGCGCGATCTCGACCGATGGCGGCCCGTCCGAGACCTTCCCCCGCTACACCGTCGAGACCAACCAGCGCGCTGCGATGGGACTGACCTCGCAGGTGACGCCCGCGGTCGTGCTGTTCGACAGCGCCACCCGCACCCCCATTCCGATCGGCTACGGCGTCATCGCCGCCGACGAGCTGATGGACCGCATCTTCGCGCTCACCCAGAGAAAGGCCGGCAGTGACTATTGAACCCTCGTCGCCACGCCCGCGGCGTGGCCATTCCCAGCGCCTAATCGCCGTGGCGAAGCGCTTCGTCAGGCGCGCGAGCGTGGGCGTCGCCGCACTCGGCTGCAGCCTCGGGATCGTCGGCGCGCTCCTGCCCATGATCGTGCCGGTCGCGCCCGCGAGCGCTCAGGTCGCCAAGGCCATGGACGACTTCGTCCGCGACGCTGGCGGCGCGGCTAACGTCACCGGTCCGAGCGCCTTTCAGGGGCAGTCGGCCGGCTATTACAGCCTGGGCAACGTCTGGACGCGCTTCCCGCAGAAGACGACCAACCTCGCCAATCTCCAGCTGCCCTCGGCGCGCGCGGGCTGCGGCGGCATCGATCTGTTCGCCGGCTCCTTCTCGTTCATCAACGCGAGCGAGATCGTCGCCATGCTGAAGGCAGTGGCAAACAATGCGGTCGGCTTCGCCTTCAAGCTGGCGATCGACACCGTCTGCCCCGAATGCTCGAAGGTCATGGATGAGTTTGCGCAGAAGGCGCAGATGATGAACGCGCTCAACATCTCGAGCTGCGAGGCGGCACAGGCGCTGGTCGGGTCGGTCTGGCCGAAGGGCGATCTCGCCGACAAGGCGATCTGCGAAGCGATCGGCAACTCGGACGGCATCTTCTCCGACTATGCGGCGGCCAAGCATGGCTGCGGCAACAAGGGCGAGCGGCGCTCGACCATCGATGGCGCCGATCCTGCCAAATGGGACGCGGTCAACTCGGCAGTGCCGCGCAACTACACCTGGCATGTGCTCAAGGCCTCGAAGTTCTTCAATGCCGGCGGCAGCTTTGACCGCGAGCTGGCGGAGTACGTGATGACCATGGTCGGCACGATCATCTACGTGCCGCCGACCGATAGTGACCCGGGCCGGTTCCAGCCACTGACGGGCGACACGACCTCAACGCTGGTCACTGCGCTGCTCGACGGCACCAGCGCGAACGCGGTTCAGGTCTATGCCTGCGACACTGAGGACCAGTGCCTCAGCCCGACCCTGAAGCCGCTCGATGTGCCGACGGTAAAGGCAATCCGCCCGCGCGTGACGGCGCTCATCGACGGCATGGTCGATGCGATCCGCACCGATCGCGCGATAACGCCCGAGCAGAAGGAGCTGCTCCAGATCGCGTCGGTGCCGCTCTACAAGATCCTGACCGTGCAGGCGGCCTATGCCCGCGGCCTGTCGACCGACGACCGCTCAACGCTCGCCGAGATCGCCTCGATCGACCTGCTCTACGCGATCTTGGATCAGCTGGTGAGCGAGGTCGGCAAGTCGAAGGCGAGCTTCATTGCTGCCGACGAGGCCAAGCTGACCGCATGGAGCGCGCAGATCAACACCGCGCGCACCACGCTCGCCGACCGGCAGCAGACCACGCAGGCGCGGATCACCGCGATCATGGCGATCATCCAGAAGACGCAGTTTCTCGAGAACGTCCTCGCCAACTCGATGTCGCCGGGCATGGCGGCCGCGCTCGACTGGTCGCGCGGCGTGAGCGCGCGCGGGCTGAACTAGACGTGCCGCCGATCGCCGGGGCGCAGCACCGGTGATCCACCAACCTCCAAGATGAGCACGGGCAATGGCGACGGTTGAACTCTTCACGATCGGTGGCGGCGAGTATGTCGTGAACGTGCTGAACGCCGTTGCGGCCTGGACCGGTGACGGCGGCTACAAGAGCCTGCTCCAGGTCTGCATGGTGATGGGGCTGGGCTATTCGGTTGTGATCGTCGCGTTCAACGCCGACTGGCGGGCCTGGCTCAACTGGTTCCTGCAGGCAACGCTCATGTACATGGTGCTGATGGTGCCGCGGCTGGACGTCCACGTCACCGATCGCATTAACCCGAGCCTCGCGCCGGCGCAGGTCGCGAACGTGCCGCTGGGGCTAGCGATGATGGCGAGCTTCACCAGCCAAGTCGGAGATTATCTGGTCGGCTCGGCCGAGCTCGTGTTCGGGCTCCCCGGCGATCTCGATTATAGCCGCAACGGCATGATCTACGGATCACGGCTGTTCGAGGCGACGCAGAACCTGCGCATCAACGATCCCGAGTTCGCCGCCAATCTCGATGAGCATTTTCGGCAGTGCGTGTTCTACGACGTCCTGCTCGGCCGCTACTCGATGGAGACGCTGAGCAATGCGCCCGATATCTGGGGTGCGATCGGCCCGGGCAGTCAGGCGCGCGCGCAGCGCTTCCTGACCCGAGATGCCGGCGGGGCGGTCACCTCGTCGATCGAGACCTGCCGCGACGCCTACACGACGCTCAGCACGCAATGGGCCGGCATGACCGACGATCTGGGCCGCGTCTTCGGACGGCAGCTCTACCCCAGGCAGAGCGCCGACCTCGCCAAGGCCAAACTGTTTGCCGACCTGCCGATCGCCTATCGGTATCTAACCGGCGTCTCGGCGTCGGCTAGCGATATCCTCAAGCAGACGCTGACGATCAACGCGATGAGCCAGGCGATGCACTCGGCGGCGGGCGCGACGGGCACCGGCAGCGTCGACGTCTATGCGCAGACCCGGGCGGAGATCCAGACCAAGCGGACGTACGGCTCGATCGCGCATTCGGCGATGAAGTGGGTGCCGGTGCTGAACATCGTGCTGACCGTCGTCTTCTACGCGCTGTTCCCCGTGCTCTTCCCGCTGTTCCTGATGCCCAAGAGCGGCCCGCTGGCGCTGCGTGGCTATGTCACCGGCTTCTTCTATCTCGCCGCCTGGGGACCGCTCTACGTGATCCTGCACATGGTGATGATGTTCAAGGGCGCGTCCGAGGTGGCCGGGGCAGGGGCGGGCAACGGCCTGACGCTGGCGAGCTTCACGGGTATGAGCGAGGCAAACGACGACATCGGCATGCTTGCCGGCTATCTTGTTGCATCGATCCCGTTCCTCGCCGGCGGCATCGCCAAGGGCGCTATGGCGATCTCGAGCCAGGCGACCAGCTACCTCAACCCCTCCCAGAACGCCGCCGAGGAAGCTGCACGCGAGGCATCGACCGGTAACATTGGCGTGGGCAACGCCAGCTTCGACAACCAGACGATCCAGACGCGCCAGCACGACCAGTGGAACCAGGCGCCTAGCTTCACCTATGGCGCGGCGCAGACCCGGTCGTTCAACGACACGGGCACCCTCTCGACCAGCTTCGCTGCCAACGACCTCCTCGACGTGCCCGTGTCCAAGCTGCCGTTCAGCCCGCAGGTGACGCAGTCGGTAGCGACCGAGGCCTCGCGTGTCGCGAGCGAGACCCGCACCCGCGGTGAGACACTGTCCAACCAGGCGAGCGAGAGCGTCAGCAACGCGGTCAACCGCTTCAACGAGTTCCGCCGCGCGGTGAGCAACGATCAGTCGATCGCCAACAGCTATGGTGCCGAAGATCGTTCGAATATCGGCAGCAGCTTCAACGAGGTCGATCAGGCATCGCGCATGCTCCAGAGCCGCTTCGGGCTGCGCGCGGAAGTGGCGGACTCGATCGCTACGGAGAAGTTCGTGAGTGGTTCAGTCAGCGCGAACGCTGGCGTTGGCGCGAACTTTGGATTGGCCAAGGTGGGCGCATCGGCCAGCGGAAGCGCGGGGGCTTCGCGCCGCTGGACCGACAGTGATGTTGCCGCAGTCTCTCGCGACGGATCTCGAATCGAAGATGCGCTCGAAAGCTGGTCGGCGAACCATGGCTGGTCGCAGAACAGGGACACGTTTGAAAGATCGGTTGCCACGAGCTCTCGGTCAGATGTGTCAAGCAACGCCTCTGGTATCAGCTCTAGTCTCACAGAGGCACAAAGCTTCAGTCGCGAAGCTCGCCGCTTTTATGAAGAAGCGGATCGCCTTGAAACCCGCTGGTCGGCACGCGACGGGGAAGGCGTGAGCGGGTCGCTCAACACCAGCGATGCGTTTCTGGCATTTGCACGAGCGGAGATCGCCGGCACACCCCTCGTTTATCGTGACTTCGATCCGGCCAATGCAACTCATTGGCACAGCGACGATCCTCAGATCACGTCCGAACGAAATCTACTAATGTCGAAATACGTCGATCAGGTCGGCGTCAACATGCGCGCTGAAGTCGAGGAGCATTTGAACGCTCCAAATGCGAATGGATTGGCTCGGCCGGCGGCATCAAGCGGACAGGATGTTCGCGCAAGCGGCGGCGTGGCGGCAAGGTCAGTGCCGAAGGTTGGAGAGGCTGAAGATAATTCGCTGCTTGAACGTGCGGATAGCATCCGAGCCGAAGTTTCTAACGCTCAGCTCAGAGGTGCGGATATTATCGACCGAAAGCGGCGAGTTCGGGACGCAGATACGGCCGGGGCTGCCGCCGGACCAACAGACGATGGCGCCGAGTTGGCCCGCAGTTGGAGCAAGTCGGTGCCCTTGTCGCCCTTTAAGCGGGACTGACAGAGATCAAAAGAAAATAAGGTACATCCAGATCGCCGCAATAGTCTTGATCACGCCGAGGGCAAGGGCTCGGCTAACGGGATCAGTCCAAGTCTTTCTGTAAAGGTAAGCAGTAGAGCGATTTTCTTTCCACGCCCGGCTAAACTCGCGAATGCCATCAAATCCGTCATCAACAGCCGCGTTCCGCCTGAAAATGTGGTCGTTCTCCAATGCACGAAGCCGATCCTCGTGAGCCCGGAGGTGAGCATCTGTGGCAGGATCGGACATTGGGCTCGGCCTAATTGGTTCGCAGAGCATACCGATTGCACCTCCCTGTTGCGAGTGGAATTCGATCCTCTCCGCTGGCTCTGCTCTTCCGGCAGAGTGTGAGCGTCGGCTGCAAGTTGAGAAGCGGCACCGCTCTCGACGTACTCAGTGCTCGACGGAGGCAGGTGCCAGAGATTGCGCTGCCGCGCCGGACGCGGGAGCGCCCGCGGGGGCCTTTCTGATGGATGGCAGTCGGTCCGCTTTTGGGTGCGGCTTCAAGACTCTGGCCGTTCATTCAGCTGGAGCCCCGCGGCGGCTAGAGATTGCGTCACTTGCGGGGGATCAGCGGGCAGTTGCTGCTTGCCCCGTCGTCCATCGGCCCGCCTTCCGTCGCGCGCAGTCGGGTAGTTAGTGCGGGGCGGTCCACCCGCCTAGCGCCCGGCCCGCAGCCGGACCGCCGTGCGGACGTCCTGAGCGTTCGCCTGGCTCGTACGGAGGTGCTGCCGCAGTTCCTGGAACACGGGAGCCTTGCCGTCCGGGTCCTCGATGGTGAGTAGAACGGCGAACGGGACACCCTCGGCAGGAAACCGGGTCTCCGCACGGACGAGGCTGGTGACCTCGAGGCGCCATTGCGACCTCACCCCGACCGCGTCGAAGTTCGAGAGATACTGCTTCGACGGCCACCACTTTAACCCGTGGTCGATCAGCGCCTTCTCTGGCACGGCGAGGTGAGCCGACTTAGGATAGTAGAGCGGGTCAATCTCGTTCAGGAAGCGCGGGTCGCCGTTCTTGGCCGGCTCGGGCTGCAGCTGCTTCAGCGAGGCCTCGAGGTTCACGCGCACGAACTCGGCGCCGAAGGCGGGGTCCAGGGGCGGCGCGTAAACGAGCGTGATGCGTGCCCGCCCGCTGCAGCCGCCGTTCTCGTCAGTGAGACTCTCAGGCCATGTGAACGGGAACCGGAGGATGACCGGCTTGCGCTCGCCGATGCTTAGCCGGCTCTGGAAGAGCAGCGTGATCTGGTGGTCGCCGGTCTCGAGCATGTCGACGACCGAAGCGGGCTGGCCGAACCCTGCGAACTGGCGGGCAAGATCCTTCAGGCTGCGTCGCCGCAGAGGCTCGGGCATCGACGAGTGGTGCAGCAGCATCGCCCGCAGCGCCTCCACGTGGAGCCCGCCATTGGTCGCCGCGTCCAGCCCGGCGAGCGTGCGGGCGACGAGCGGCGCGGCGAAACTGGTGCCGACCACGTCCTGCCGACGGCCCTCGACGTCGATCGACGAGAGGCCGGTCGAGGCGCCGGGGGCGGTGACGCCCGCGCCGCCATAGGCGACGACGTCGGGCTTCACGCCGACCTGCAGACCTGGCCCCCTGGTCGTGTATACCGCGGGGGCGCCCTCGAGATGCCCGGTCCCTGGCGGATTGATGGCGCCGACCGAGATGGAGCGCACGCTCTCGGAGGGCTTGTAGATCGTGTCGGATGCAGCCCGCGACGCGAAGTAGCGAACCGTCTCGCCGGGCTTCCTGGGCCAAGCCGCCCGGGCCTGGGCGCGCGGCAAATTGCCGACGGTGTTGACGAAGATCACGCCGTAGGCGTCAGCGATCTGATCGAGCCGCGAGGCGTAGATGCTGTAGCGATAGCGCTCGACATCTGAGACCGCGTTGATCGACAGGTTGAAGACGCGCACGCCGTGGTCGCGCCGCCCCTCGGCGACGGCCTGCTCGACCTCCTCCAGGAAGTCGACGAACCCGCGACTATACTGTTCGAAGAACGGCCGGGCCGGAAAAAGAGGGACATCGTAGATCCGGCAGCCCTCCGCATCCGGCACCACCGCGGAGTTGTTGGTCAGGCGCGGTACGCTCACCAATCCGGCGACTGCGGTGCCATGGACCGCGTTAAACTCACCCTCGGAGAGGTAGTCGAACCGTCCGACGACCCATTCGTCCAGCACCGGCGCAACACCAGAGTCGATCACCCCGACGACCGGATACGTCGCGTCCGCGGCCGGTGGCGGTATCTCAAGCGGATATGAGGGCAGATCCAACCCAAGGTCGGACGGCGGTGGCCTCTGCTCCTCCTCGATCTGCAGGAGAATCGGCGGCAGGATGGCTCGCACCAGCGGATGGTCCTGCAAGGCGCCGAGCGCCGCCTCGTGCCGGTCCGGACTCCGGTCCACCTCGTTCGGCAAGAGTGCGGTGGCGATCTCGCCACCGACCGGGCTGGAGCGGTTGTCGATCAGTGCGGGCCGCGTGTCCCGGGTGAGCTGCAGCTCGAGCACGGGAGTGCGGCCGATCGAGCGGTGCACGAACGCCCGCGCACCCAAACCGAGCCCGAGGAACAGGCCCTCGAGGCTCCGCAGGAGCTGGCCCCGCCCGACGGGATCGTCGGCGATCACCGGGTCGACCGGCGCGTTGAACAGCTCGATGCTGTATCCCGACACGGCGCGCGGATCGTCGAGCGCCGCCAGCGCTGCCGACACCGAGAAGCCGCGCTTCTGCTCCGGCGGCGCAATCTCGATGGTTTCGACGGCGCCGACCTCTGCGCGGGCCGCCGTCGGCGCTTTGTAGGGTGCGCCATCGCTCTTGCGATGCTTGGTCTCGACGATGAGCTCCGCGGCCTCGATGCGCGTGCGAAGCGCCGGCAGGTAGATAAGCGGCGCCTCGAAGTACAATGTCCCCACGGCGTCGGCCCCCACGCAGGGGAACTGGTCGCGCTTGAACAGCCAGCCGACGGGTCGGTAGGACTTGGCCAGCGCGTCGCTGCGCATCTGAACCCTCACGTAGGCCAGAGGCCCGTATGGGCTGGCGCGGAGCTGCGCGATCACCGCGTCGACCGCCGCCAGCAGCGCCTTCTTGTGCGCGGCGAATGCCGCGTCGGCCTTATCGAAGAAGTCCTTGTTGCGTGGCGGCGTCCCAGGATCCGGAGCCTGATGGAAGTCCCGGTCGTTGAGGATGATCTGGACGGGGTTGTTAGCCATGGATCTGCTCCAGCAGCCCAGCGTGCTTGCGCGAACGCTTGAGATCGCTGATTCGCGACTGGCCGTAGCCGGTCGCCTCGCCGATCTCGGTCTGCTTCAGCCCCAGATCGACGTCGTTGGCGATGAGGCTGACGAACGCCTCCGGATCTGCCGCCAGCATGCGGGCGGGGATGCCGGCCTGGGCGGGCGCGCGAGCGAGGATGGCGCCAAGCGAACGGAAAAGCCCCGGACCGTCGTGCGCCTCGCCGTTGAGCGCGATGTGGCGCTTCAGCGTCGCGCACAGCCGCTCGATGTCCGCGCCCGAGCTGTCGGCAAGACAGTATGAGATGATGCGCACCGTCGACGGCTCAGCCTGGATCGGCTGCAGGAAGCGAGTGATCATCCGCTCACGCGCGGCCGCCCCTGGCTCGCCGATGTGGACCTGCGCCTCGAAGCGCCGCCACACCGCTGGATCGAGCAGTCGGTCGTGGTTGGTGATCGCGATCGTGATGCCGCGCTCGCGGCGGCGGTCCAGATTCTGGAGCAGCGAATTCACCACCCGCTTGATCTCGCCGATCTCCTGCGCGTCGTCGCGCAGCTTCGCGAGCGCGTCGAACTCGTCGAGCAGCAGGATGCAGGCGTAGCGGTTGGCGAAGTCGAACAGGTTGGCGATGTTGCGGGCGGTCGTGCCGAGAAATGACGATATCAGGCCATCGATCCGAGCCGTCACCAGCGGCAGCTGCAACCGCGCAGCGATGTAGTGGGCCGTCACGGTCTTGCCCGATCCAGGCGGACCATAGAGCAGGAGCGACCTGGTCGGCTCGACGCCGACCCGCCGCAGGGCCTCCTCGTTGCTCCATTCCCGAAGCAGGCCCTCGATGGTCTCGCCGATCATCTCGCTGTAGATGGGAACCGCAAGATCGGCGCTGCCGAAGTCGATGGTGCAGAGCTGGGCCCCCGTCTCGCGGTCGATCGGCGGGTTGACGTCGCGGCTCAGCGCCTCGCCGGAGACCATCGCACGCGACACCTCCACACGGCTTGGCGCCAAGTCCTGAACCTCCGCGTCGAGCCCCCCAAGCCGCCGCAGGGCAGCCGCCTCCTTGACCGACCCGTCCTTCTCGAGACGCTCGAGTAGACGTGCCACCTGGCGATCCAAAGCCCTGCGGTCGCCGCTGCGCGCCGCGCGCACAATGCTCTGTATCACCGCAAAATGTTCCATAGGCCAATAATCCGATAAAAAGCCGCTTGAGAATGATAATATCGGCTGAGAGACGATAGAGCAAGTGATTCAGTGGTCTTGAATCGGTTGTTACGGCTGGGAATCGGGCTTGGTGGCCCAAAAATCGGTCTTGCGCCAATTCGAATCCTTGGATCGGCCAGCTCCACCGCTTCATCTGGAACACAGGTCGGCATTTAGGCACGCCATGCCAGGGATGGGATCCCGAATGGCTGTTCGGTCGCCGCTGCAACGCGGCTATGCGTGGAGGGGTGATCGACCTCAACACCGCCACCGCCGCTCAACTCGATGCCGTGCCCCACCGCCAGCCCGCGTGAGCAAGGTGAGGTCCGTGCCCGCTCCACTCTCGGTCAGCGCCATCGCGCCGATCCGTTCGCCGCTGACCATGCGGGGTAGGTAGGCCGTCCGAAGTTCATCGCTCGCATGCGCCGCGATCGCCTCTGCCGCACGCCGCGTGAGGCCCGGAAACAGGCCGAAGGAGAGGTCGACCGCCGAGACCATCTCATCGAGCCAGAGCTGCGCGATGAACGGCAGGCCCTGCCCCCCATCGGCGGGATCGGCCGACAAGGAGGTCCATCCGCCGTCCGCGAACTCCCGGATGCCGCGGTGTGCGTCGGCGCATCGTCGAGCGCGACGTGACGCGTCTAACGAGGGTGCGGTCGATTGGGGTCGGGCCATGCAACGCCACGCCGACACCGGTCCGTAACCGCGCGTGTACCCGACGCCAGCCTTAGGCTCACGCGGAAGTCTCTGTCTCAGCCGGCGTGAGTGCCTGGTCGAGCAGGCCGACGATCTCCGACTGGGCGGCGCGTGCGCCATCGCCGAGTTGCCGACGGGCGAGTGAAAGGGCCGTGTTGAGCGTCCGCGCTGCCAGGAGCTTGTCGCCCCGGACGAGCTCCACTCGACCTAGGCTGGTGTAGGCGTCGGCCGCGCCCTCGACGTTCTGGACGCCCTCGAAGTTGATCGCCGCCTCGCGGAATGCCTCCTCTGCACCGTCGGCGTCGCCTCGTCTCAGGCAGACTTGTCCCAGATGATCGGCCGCGTCGGCGATCCCCGCGCGGTCCTTCCTTCCCCTGAAGAGGTCGATGCTTATGCGATATTCCCGATCCGCTCCCGCGTCGTCGCCGAGACCTGCGAGGGTCGCGCCGAGCGCGGCGTGGAGGTCGCCGACATCGGTGGCGCCGAGGCGATGCTTGATCTCGGCGCCTCGGTTCAACGCGTCGAAGGCCTCCCCGAAGGCCTCTTGGTCGCGGAACACCTCACCAAGTCCGATCCAGGCGTCGGCCAGGATGTCCTCAGCTCCACCGTCGGTCGCTCGGTCGATGGCGGCCCGATAATGGGCGATGGCGTTATCCATCTCGTGATCGAGGCGGTGACGTTCACCGAGTAGGTTGTACATCCGCGCCTCCCCGCCCGCGTCGCCTAGCGCCGCGAAGCGTTCGAGTGCGCTTCGCGCGGCAGTGGCTCCCTCCTTGCCTTGACCGCTCGCTTCCAGCGCTGTCGCCAGTGCCTCATAGGCGGCCGCCGCCACTCCGACGTCCGACGTTTCCTCGGCCAGCCGAACCGCTCGCCTCAATGAGTCGATGCCCTGTGTGCGACGGCCGAGTCGGATCAGGAGGTCGCCATAGGCGGTGAGGGCGGGCGGGTCGTCATGATCCGAGACGGCCTCCGCTAGCAGGGCCTCGGCTTCCGTGTACCGCGCTAGGGCGATCAGCTTCGCGGCGTCGGCGACGGGACCCGTCGCCTCGCCCGCAGGCGGCGAGGCAATTTGGTCGTTGGGCGTCGGCGCCGATGCGACCTCCGCTTCAACTGGAGCCTCGGGACGCCCCGCCGCCGCGTTCTCGTGCGCGTGCGTCCAGTCGGCCAGGTGCCGTCTAAGGACGTCTGCGAAGTCCTCCTCGCGCTCGACCTGGTGAAACAGCAGGATTTTCTCCCGCTCTACCTTCTTCCTGAACTCTATGACCTTCGCGACGTCCTTGCCGGGATCGCGCATTCGGTCCGCATCGATGGCCACGAACACTACCACGATGCGGCTCATCGGGGCCTGATCGTTATAGAGTTGGCAAGCGAGCTCGAACTCCTCCTCCGTCCCGGTCAGGCTGTCGGGCGTGGTGTCGGCGGGGGAACCCCATCGGTCGCGCAACACGACCACGAAGTAGTCGCATTCGCGCAAGTCAGCGTTGATGATGTGCTGCGGCCGACCCATGCCGCCGAGGGTCTGTTCCCAGCCAACGGGGATAAACAGCGCCCCACGCCTGACGGCGTCGGCGTCGTTGTGCTTCTCTACCGTCGCTTTGAATCGCTTCCTGAAGTCTTCGAGGCCTCCCGGGGAAGCGATGAATATCCTGTAGGCGGTTAGGTTTGACGGCATTAGGAGGACCCCCGCCCGCATCTTATCCGTCGACTTGCCGCATACAAGTGTGCGCCGGTTGATTGAACCACACCGGCGTCGGTTGGCTTGAACATCGCTGTTACAGCTTGTAGACTACGGAGTAGAAGGAGACCGAATATGCCTGAGGTGATGGATCGCGAGACCGCTTCGACCCGGAGCGCGGTCATTGGCGCGCGTCCTTCGAACCCCGCTCTTCAGCGACTGCAGCGGCGCGTCCTGTCGGAGGTTCCGGCCAGTGAGGTGATCACCAGCTACGACCGGATGCACCACCGGCATAGTCGCTCTTAGGAGTCGGTCCATGTCTTCGGCGAGGATAACCTCATTCCTCGTCAAGGTCGCATCGAGGTGCAACCTCGACTGCGACTATTGCTATGTCTACCATCATGCCGACCAGAGCTGGCGCGGTATGCCCCGCCTTCTCTCTACCGAGCATCAGCGGTTGTTCGCCGCAAGGTTGGCCGAACACGTGCGGGAGCAGGGCCTCAGCCACGTCGCGGTGATCCTCCACGGCGGCGAGCCCCTACTCGCAGGCCATCGCTACATCGTGGACTTCGCGCGCATGCTGCGCTCGGCCGTCGGTCCGTCGGTCGAGGTCGACCTCGGGATGCAGACCAATGGGCTGCTCCTCTCCGACGAGGCGCTCGACGCCCTGGAGGCGGAGCGGATCGCGGTATCGCTGAGCATGGACGGGCCTCGCGAAGCCCATGACCTGCACCGCACAACCCGCAAGGGTCGCTCCAGTTTCGACCGGGTCGAGGGCGCGCTGAGCCGTCTCGCGCGGCGTCCGGCCGTGTTCGCCGGCGTGATTGCCGTGATCGACGCGTCTGTGCGGCCGTCTACCCTGCTAGGCTATTTCGCGGATAAGGGCATACCGAAGGTCGACTTCCTGTTGCCCGATTCGCACCACCGCCGTCCGCCGCCGGGACGGGAGCGGGACTCGGGCCTCTATGAGCGCTGGCTCGTGGAAGCGTTCGACGAGTGGCTCGACAGATACCCCGACCTGCCCGTCCGGACCTTCGAGGCCCTGCTCGACGCGATCTCCGGCTTGCCTTCGGGCACCGATGCCTTCGGGCTGGGCGACGTCAGCTTGATCTCGCTCGAGACGGACGGCACGTGGCACGACCTCGACGTGCTCAAGGTCGCTGGGGAGGGAGCGACACGTCTCGTCGGCTCGGTCGCGGACACGTCGGTCGAGCAGGTCGCGTCCTCCGTTCAGCTCGCGGCGCACCGGCGCCTGCTCACGAGGTCAGGTCTGAGCGCCACATGCCGCGCCTGTGATCTAGCGGAGATCTGCGGAGGCGGTTCGGTGCCGCACCGCTTCGGCGATGGAGGTTTCGACAACCCGACCGTCTACTGCGGCGAGATGAAGGCGCTTATCGGACACGCACGCCGGCGCTTGGCGGAGAGCCTGCTGTCAGACGGAGTGGCGGACGGTCCCGCGCTCGACTTCGACGTGGGGTCCTTCGAGTTGGCCGAGACGAGCGACTCCATCATCGCGGGACTTCAGGAGGAGGCGCTCGTCGAAGACGAGCGCGGGCTCCGCGAAGCAGCAGCGGTGTCAGGTCTTGATCTGGAATCCGTAACGCCCGCGACAATACGAGCAGTAGCCCGTCGGGCGGGGACGGTGGCCTGGCAGCGCGCGACCCGGTCGGCCCTGTCCGGTGGACAGGTCAGGGACATCGACGGCGCATCGATCCGGGTCGAGCCCGCCTACCTCGCCCGGTTCTTGCCCGAGATGTCGACGCCGGCCCTGGAGGTCGGGGTCGACGATAAATGGCTGCGCCTCCCGTTCGGCGAAGGCATTCGCTTCGAGGACGAGGTGGTGGCGCTACGCGGTAGGGCCTTGGTGGACGAGGCTCTGGGCATTATCGAGGCGTGGCGACCCGCCGTTGCGCGGGAGCTGCGGCTGATCTGCTCGGCGGTCCAGTTCGTTCGCGACCCGACGGCCCACCCCGACAAGATAGTCTCGTTCAGCGACGACTCCGTCCCCGGTGCGCTGTATGTCTCGATCGTCCAGGGCGATGGATTGATCGACGCCTACGACCTCGCCGATTCGCTCGTCCACGAATACCGGCACCAGAAGCTGTACCTGTTCGAGCGGCTTCATCCGACGACCTTCCAGGGTGCGCTTGTCGTATCACCGTGGCGTGAGGACCTCCGTCCGGTGTCGGGGTTGCTGCATGCCGCTTTTGTCTTCGTCGAACTCGGCCGGTTCTGGAGGTTCGTTCGCGAGCACGGCCCCACCCGCCTGCACAACCGCGCCACCGCGCAGATCGGGGATACGGAGCGCAACCTAGCGCAGGCCTTCGAGACGCTTCGCGGTTGCGAACTGACTCCCTCCGGTCGCGAACTGGCGACGGTTCTGGAGGCCAGGGCGCGGGCGATGCCGCTGGCTGCGTGACCATCCTACTGCCCTTTGATCGACTGCCCGCGGAGCGGCACGCGCGCCACGGACGCCTACGCGACTACTTCTGCGATAAGGATGCCACGTCGACGCTGGCCGATGGCATTTGGCACCTCGACCTCGACTGGCCCGGGGAGGCAGAGCGCCATGTCGACCCGCGCATCGCCGCGGAACTTCCGTCCTGGGGCGAGATCGGTCTTGGCGGCATGGCGATGGCGCATCGCCGCTCTGCCCGCGTCCTCACCGCGCTCTACGATACCTGGACGCTCCCGAGCTGGAGCGAGTGGGCCGCACGGGCCGCCCCTGCGGCGGATACGCCGATCACGATCCTGCACCTCGACGACCATCGGGACCTGGGCTCGCCCCGGCTGGCCGCGTTCAACGGCGGCCTGCGCGACCTGATCACGGGCGACCTGTTCGATATCCGCGAACCCTCGACGGTACTCGCCGCCTGCGTCAGCGGCGCTGTGGGGATGGGCAGCTTCCTAACGCCGTTCCTCATCGCCTTCCCGAATTGCGACGTGCGGCAACTCGGCCAAGCGCCAAAGATTACGGCGACCACCGACTATACCGTCGCGCCGGCCACGGTTAAGGACGACCTGCTGCAGCCGGGCGTCGCTCGTCCAGCGATCCGGCTAGAACCGGCAGCGGACGGGGGAGCGGGACCGGGCCGGTATCGGGCGACCGCGGACCTCGGAGACTGGCTGGACGGCATCGGTTCGGGCCCCGTCTTGCTGCATGTCGACATGGACTACTTCAACAACCGCTATGACGGCGACGGTGACTGGCCCGATCGGGTCCGCCGACACGATCCGCCTCTAGATGACGTCCTGTTGAGGATCGACGAGGTGACCGGAGCGATGCGATCTGCAGGGTTGCTCGAGCGCATCGAGGACGCGGTAGTTGCGTTCTCGCCGGGATTCTTCCCGGCGGAGATGTGGCAGGCTTCGGAGCTGCGGCTTCGGGAGGGCCTGGAGGAGCTCTATGGTTGACGTCAAGGCTACGACGAAGAGCGCACGTCGCAAGCCGACGCGCCCGACGCCCAAGCCGAAGGTCCCTGCCGCCCCTCGCAATCGGCCCAAGGTCGCGGAGACCGATGTGCAGCTGGTCGCCAAGGCCGGCCGGAAGGGGAAGGGTGATGGCGCTGGTGGGGAGTATTGGGACGTCGTCGTCGCTGGAAAGCGTGCGGGCGAGGTGTTCGTCAACGTGATCGACGAGCCACCGGTCGGGCGGCACGCGTCGCTCCAGATCTTCCTGAACAAGCCCGACCAAGCGCGCGGGATCGGCAGGATCGCCTACCGCATGGCGGCGGAGGCCAGCTCGCACCCGCTGATCTACCTTCACATGCGCAAGGCGAACGTCGCTTCGCGGATCGCCGCGGAGGCTGCGGGCTTCGTGGACGCGACGCCCGCCGGTTTCATTCAGCTGATCCTGAAGAGGCACAGGGGCGGCGGGTGACCGGCCGCATCCCGTCATGGCTGCCGCCGTCGGCGGTGACCGACATCGACCTGCTGATGCTTGGTCTCAAGCCGGCAGCACGCCTCTACGTGGGGGAGCGCGGGCGCGAGATCCGTGGGTGGGCGCGGGTGCAGGGACTGTTCTGCAGCGCCGACCGCGACGGCTATGCCGTCCTGTCCCGCAGCGGAGCGACGGCGCGGCGTGTGCTCGACGTCGACCGTCGGCCGGGGAGACACGCGGTCGCCCTGGGCCGGATGCTCGGCTACCCCGAATGCTGTACCCGGGCCGCAGCGAAGGTCGGCGACGAGGGAATTGACGCGATGTGCGATGCCGTGGCGGCCCGACGCTTTCGCGGCAAGTTCAAGGGAATCGACCCGGGCGCCTATCGAGCAGGCCGGGCCTTGCTCTCTCACGTGCCCTGCTCGCACAACTGCGGAGCCTCCGCCAAGCTGGCCATGCGTCGGTCGGAATGCTGACCTTTGCGGTCATGCCCTGCCTCGACGAGGTGGACTACGTAGGCGAGGCGGTCCGCTCGCTCCTCGAACCCACAGGAGGTGACAGTTCCGACCTGATGGTGATTGTTGTCGACAACGGCTCCACTGACGGGACGCTCGATGTACTCGCGGACGTCACTCATCGCTACCCCGGTAGGATCATGGTCGAGGCCGAGCACCGCCGGGGTTACGTCCCACCGCGTAGACGGGGCGTGGCCGTCGCGGCCCGGATCGCGAGCGAGATGTCCGTGCCCGACTGCGATGTCCTGATCCTGCAGTCCGACGCCGACACCACCTACCGGTCGGGTTACGTCGGCGCGATGCGGGGTGCGGCAGCATCCGCCCCGGGAGCCATTCTCGAAGGCTCGATCGGGCGACCGCCTACGTTTGAGGCAGAGCACCCCACGTACGTGGAGGCCGAGAGGACGGTTGATTCGGCGGTCGAGTCACTCGAAGCCGCGGATGAGGACGATGTCGTCGTCGACGATAAGGTTTGTGCGTACCGCTTGTCGGACTACATCTCGTGGGGCGGGTTATTCGAGGAGTGGTCGGATGTCGGCGATCCGATCCACGCTGAGACGACTCGCATGTTCATCAGGGCGCGCCTGCGCGGGGGTACGCCGAAGGTGAGGGTGAACCGAGCGGGTGCCTTCCCGTCCAGGCGCCGCGTGCTGGAGAATCCCCGCTACCACTTCGCCACGCTGGGGTTTCCGCGCGAACGTGCTTGGGCGGATCGAGTGGCAAGCGGGTGGTCGGCGTCAGACGTCGATGCATTCGCCCGGATGGTGCTTGCCGGTCACGAGAGGCAGGCGGTCGCACTTCGTGTCCACCACCTCCTCGCCCTCTTCCGATTCCTTCCCGCGATCATTCTCGCTGCGATGGGCTCAAACTCCGCGCTGCTGGCGGAGCCGGACGTCGCTGCAGCGCTTGAACTTGTTCCGCGCCGCAAGCGCGACGAGCTCGCGGAACGTCCCGCCCTGGCGATACTCGACGCACTCGGGCTGATAGACGAGCACCCGGAAGCCTTTCAAATGGAGATGCGCTGAACGGCGTCCTGGCCTCAGACGTAACGGCGGAACGATACAACGGTCGCATCGTTCGCGAGCGGACGGAGTAGCGGGATCCCGGTTACGAGGTGGAGCATCTCGGACTCCAGACCGGTCTTAACATTCTCGGGCGGCCGCCGTTTCCTTTCCCTCGATCCCAACGGTCTTGAGTGGCGATCATGCAGAGGGACTGACCCCGCTTTCACTCAGTGTCGCCGTTTTCGGGAAAGCTCGGACAAGACAGTAAAGGAATAGCCGCCGAACGCCATTTGCGCAGGCAAATGAACATATGGCTGGTTTCGGGAGCGGATAAACTAGCTCCTAATGTTCACTTATGGGTCGGGCCGCCGCTAAGCCGCCGGGAAGCTAGCGACCCAAAGGCAGACGTAGCCGACGCAAGTTGCCGGTCTTGGAAGCTGACATTCTGAACCGGGGTTCTGACACACGCACACCCCCGGAAAACCGTGGTCGCGTCCGCAGCGTCAAAACCGACCGGTTTTGACACCAGACGAACGGCCGAGACTGGCAGTTTGTACGAAGAAGTCAGTCTTGGGCATCGACGGGCAAAAATCATTGAGGTCCGGCGACCGTGTGCCGTCGCCCAACCCGTTCTTGCCGGTTGCATCCATTTTCTGGGTCCGGCAAGAAATAAGCTGAGGTAGAGGTTTTCGGCACGGGGCATTGTCTCAGTCTCGTCGGGGCACCTAGCGTGCGATCTCCCGATTTCGCCCATTCTCTGCCTACGAGGAGAAGCTGATGACCCAGCCCACCATTCGTCACCACCTGGTTTTCGCACATCCGTCGCGGACCAGCTTCGACGGCCAGATTGTCGATGCCTACACCGAGACGGTGGCGCGACTGGGGCAGGATGTAATAGTGCGCGATCTCTACACCATTGGCTTCGACCCCGTCCTGCGCGACGAGGAGAGACCGCTGCACGGGACAGGCGATATCTCGCCCGACGTGGCTGCCGAGCTGGAAATGCTGCGCTCGGCGCATGCACTGGTACTCGTATATCCAATCTGGTTTGCGCTGCCGCCGGCCATGCTCAAGGGCTATGTTGATCGCGTGCTGGGGGCGGGTTACAGCTTTCGCGACCTTCAAGCGCAGGTCGGGCATCCTGCGCTCAAAGGTAAGCCGCTGCTGTCATTCAGCACCTCGGGCACATCGCTGCCCTGGCTGCACGAACAGGGACAGGTGCTCTCTTTGCGGGATATTTTTGATGTCTATCTCTGGCGCGGTTTCGGCATGCAACAGAGCGAACACATCATGATTGACTCGGTCGTGCGAGACATGAGTTCTGCCTATGCAGCCGAGCAGCTCGAAAGGGTTCGCACGACCGCAGAACGTATCTGCGCCAAGCTGCTTAGCGATTGGCACGCTGCCCGAAAGGCGGCTGTCCTCGGCCGGCCGGCTAATTGATCATTTAGTCATCGTGCCAAGCACAGAGGTGGCGGCAAATGCACGCAGGGTGCCATGATGGCTCGAACGAAACGCCCTTAGAAAGTCTCAGCCTAGGGCTGCTGACACGGGCTGGTCGCTGGAGGCGAGCTTGCCCGATCCACTGAGAATAAGCTGAGCAGATCGCTGCGTTTCGTGAGGAGATCCGCCAGCGTATAGCGGTCGAGCACGGTCAGAAAGGCGGTGAGCGCTTCGGCAAGCGCGCCGGTCAACCCGCAAGCGGGCGCGATGATGCACGATCCGCAATCGACCAGATCGAAGCCGTCCTCGGTATGTCTGACCACCGCGCCGACGCTGATGTCTTCCGCCGGCCTGCCTAGTTTGATGCCGCCGAAACGGCCCCTCGCGCTTGCGAGATAGCCGGTCTTGCCGAGATCATGGACTACCTTCATCAGGTGGTTCTGGGAAATGCCGTAGGCGCGGGAGATTTCCGAGATCGAACACAGCCGATCGGGACGTGCCCCGACGTAGAGCAGCACCCGCATCGCATAGTCGGTGTAGCGCGTCAGCCGCATCCTGGTCTCCCGTCACGACCTCATCGGCCGGTGCCCCTTATATGTATTTTCGTTGCATGTTTCAAAGCTGTCGATTAGATGTGGCTGCGATACATGATTGGAGTACGACTCGTGAGCGGCGCCGCGAAGATCGATGAGCAAGGGCTGCGACGGCTGGTCGCGTTGTTCTACGCTCGGGTCCGCGAAGATGCCGAGCTGGGGCCGATCTTCAACGACGCCATCGCCGACTGGCCCGCACATCTGGAGAAGCTCATCGCCTTCTGGTCTTCGGTGATGCTGACCAGCGGACGCTACAAGGGCAATCCCGTCGCCGCCCACCTCAAGCATCGCGATCGTATCGAGCGCGCCCTGTTCGAGCGCTGGCTGGCGCTATGGGCCAGGACGACTGCCGAAGTGATGCCGCCCGAGGCGGCGGCAGAGCTCCAGGCGAAAGCGTCACGCATTGCTGAGAGCCTCCAACTCGCCATGTTCTTCAAGCTCCCGCCCGCCCGAGACTGCAAGGCTGCCTGAGATGACCGCTTTTCCCTACCGCTCGACCCCGAGGTTCGAGGAGAAGACACTTCCCGCCGCCTTGCGCGCGGAGCATCGGACCAAGGCCGGCGTTTGGGGTGTGATCCGGGTGATCGAAGGCCGGTTGAAGCTCACCTATCTCGATCCGCCATCCGAGACGATCCTCACGCCTGAACTGCCTGGGCTGATCCTGCCCGAGCAGGGCCACTTCGTTGAGCCGCTCGGGGCGGTGCGGATGCAGGTCGACTTCTATGATGAGCCGCCCAGCGGCTGATCCTCTCGCTTCCGAAATAGCCACTTACCTCGACAGGAGAATTCATGTCGCAGCCTCTCAGCGACCGGACCGTCGCGCTCGTCAAAGCTACGGTTCCCGCTCTCGAAGCGCACGGGCTGGAGATCGTGCGCGTCATGTACGCGCGGATGTTTGAGGATCCGATGATCCGCGACCTGTTCAATCAGTCGCATCACGGAGAGACGGGCTCGCAGCCCAAGGCGCTCGCCACCGCGATCCTCGCCTACGGGCAGAATATCGACAATCTCGGCGCGCTGGCGCCGGCGGTGGAGCGGATCGCGCAGAAGCATGTCGGCCTGCAGATTCTGCCCGAGCACTATCCGTACGTTGCTGAGGCGCTGCTGGCGGCGATTAAAGAGGTTCTGGAAGAGGCCGCTACGCCCGAGATCCTTGCCGCGTGGGGAGAGGCGTACTGGTTCCTCGCCAACATCCTGATCGCGCGCGAGGACCATATCTACCGTGACCTGGCTTCGGCCGAGGGCGGCTGGTCCGGGTGGCGGACGTTCGTCGTTGATGAGGTGCGGCCCGAAAGCGAGATCATCACGTCGTTCGTGCTGCGACCGACCGATGGGCGGCCTGTCGTCGCGCACAAGCCGGGCCAGTATCTCACCTTCTGGCTCGAGATCCCCGGTCATCCGCCGCTCAAGCGCAACTACAGCGCCTCGGCCGCTCCGAACGACACCAGCTATCGTATCTCGGTCAAGCGAGAGCCGCAGGGGATCGCCTCCAACTGGCTGCATGATCATGCGAGCCCGGGCACCGTGCTCAAGGTTGCCCCACCGGCCGGGGAATTCTTTCTGGCCGATCATCCGGAAAGACCCGTGGTGCTGCTGTCGGGCGGTGTCGGGCTGACGCCGATGGTGGCGATGCTGGAGACGATCGCCGAACGCCACCCCGGTCAGGCAGTCCATTTCGCGCATGGCACGCTTGACGGCTCGACGCATGCGATGCGCGACCATGTGCGTGCGCTTGCCGAAGCGCGGCCCAACATCAGGACGACCACCTTCTATCAGTGCCCTCGCGACGAGGACATCGCGGGCCGTGACTTCGATCGTGCTGGGCAGATCGATGAGGAGTGGCTCCGCAAGGAGACGCCGATCGGCGATGCGGATTACTTTTTGTGCGGCCCTCGGCCCATGCTGCGCGCACTGATCACCGCCCTCTCGATGGCGGGTCTGCCGAGCGACCGTATCCACTATGAGTTCTTCGGCCCGGCGGACGAGCTGCTGGCGGCCTGAAGGCGACGCGACGCGCGCGGGAGAGGACATGGACGACTTCATTCTCGCGCGCGCTTTGCACGTTCTGAGCGTGCTGCTGTGGATAGGCGGCGTCGCCTTCGTGACGACGGTGGTGCTGCCGGCGACGCGTCGGAATCACCCACCCGGAGACCGGACCGCCGCCTTTCATCGCATCGAAGCCGGGTTCGCCTGGCAGGCGCGGCTATGGGTGCTGCTCGCCGGCGCGAGCGGCTTCTGGATGGTCTATCGCGGGGATATGTGGGGTCGCTTTCTCGACCCCCATTTCTGGTGGATGCACGCGATGGTCGGGCTGTGGCTCGTTTTCATGGTGATGCTGTTCGCGATCGAGCCGTTGGTTCTGCACCCGCTCATGGCCAGGGAGGATGCTTCGGGCCAGAGCTTCGAGTGGATAGAGCGGCTGCACCGTCTGCTCTTCCTCGTGGCGCTCGTCACCGTCTTCGGTGCGGTGGCTGGCAGTCACGGCTTCTTCTAGGCAGGTGCGCACCGCTTATGGAGGAGGAGAGCGCTCGCTATCGTTGTGAGGGAGACGACGGCTCCTCGCTCACCGTCATGGAGTACCGCCATGTCGGACAAGGCAATACCGACCGCCGCCGCTACCCCGGCGCGCGGCGCCTAATTCTCTCTACCGGAGAGCCGGTCCGGTATATCGATGCCGTCACCTTCGAGGTCATCGGCACCGGCGAGTTGGTCCGTCGCTGGGATCGAAGCTGACGCTTTTCCCTCCCTCAGCCTATTTTCGCGCTGCGCCAGCTCTTCGTAGCGGCAAAGTGGGATAGTACCAGCGGCGTCGCTCATGCGCCCCCCCTTCCAGACCGACAATCAGATCATCCTCATGCTCAAGCCCGATCGAGAGCCTTAGCATGGCATTGATGCCGGCCACTTGCCGCGATTGGGTACAGCGGACGCCGAGCAGGTGTCACGTACGAAGCTATACCGCTGTCCTGGCCCACTCCTTGTTGATGGCCAGCGCTGCTAGCGTGCAAAGGACACCGGACAGCAAATATGCTCCGATGGCCCACAGCCCGATCCGGCTAGCCAGTAGCAGCGCAACAAGCGGCGCGAAGCCCGCACCGATAAACCACGCCGCGTTAGCGACGATCGCCGCTCCGGTGTAGCGATGGTGGGGTGGAAAATTGGAGTTCACCACGCCCGATGATTGGCCAAAGGCAAGCCCCAGCAGTGCGAACCCGAGCACCATGTACACGCTTTCCCCGGCGAAACCCGCATTAAGCAGCTGTGGGGCGAAGCCCGAATAGCCGCCGATCAGGATCGCCGTCACCGCCAGAACCGATCGCCGACCAAACCGGTCTGCGAGGAGGCCCGAGGCTAGGATTGCGAGCAGCCCTACAGTCGCCGCGCCCATTTCGAGCAGCAGAAATCGCGTCACGCTCTCACGTGTCGACAGGTTGATCCACGAGAGCGGAAAGACCGTCACGAGGTGGAAAAGCGCGAAGCTGGCCAGCGGGGCGAAAGCCCCTAGGACGATGGTGCGCCATTCGGTGAACATGGTCTGGAAAGCGGGCGAGGGCTGGAGTTCGCGCGACTCAAAAGCACGTTCATAGTCGGGGGTCGCGACGATACGCAGTCGCGCGAACAGCGCCACCGCGTTGATCGCGAAGACCACGAAAAAGGGATAGCGCCAGCCCCATGCGAAGAAGTCCCCGGGCGTGAGCGTCGAATGGAAGTACGCAAAAAGCCCTGCGGCAACAAGCAAGCCCAGCGGCGCGCCGAGCTGCGGGATCATGGTGTACCACCCGCGTCGTCCCGGCGGCGCATTGACGGCGAGCAGTGAAGGCAGTCCGTCCCAAGCGCCGCCCCACGCCAGTCCCTGGCCGATGCGAAACAAGCCGAGCAGAATCGGCGAGGCGACGCCAACCTGCGCATAGGCAGGCAGGAAGGCCATCGCAATCGTGGACCCGCCGAGCAGAAAAAGGGCAATGGTCAGCTTGGTGCCGCGCCCGTGGTTGCGGTCGATCCACAGGAACAAGAGTGTCCCGAACGGCCTGGCCGCGAATGCCAGCGCAAACATTCCAAACGAGTAGAGCGTGCCGGTGAGCGGATCGGTGAAGCCGAAAGCGAGCGAAGGGAACACCAGCACAGAGGCGATGGCGAACACGAAAAAGTCGAAAAACTCGCTCGTGCGGCCCACGATGACGCCAATCGCCACCTCGCCGGGTCGAATTTTATGGTCCCGCGCATTCACCAGTCGCGCATCACGCTCTAGCGGAGTCGAGTTCGCCGCAGCAATCCCGGGTGCCAACTTGTTGCCTCCTTCGCGAGCGTCGCGCTGGGTGAAACGTCTTGCGACCTACACCGTTTCCTCTAGCATTATCAGCGCGATCGGGGATAGGACAATGTGTCCAATGTAGCAACGAGACACCGCTCGGTACACGCGCGACAATGAGTTGCCCTAGCTTCCGCCCGCGTTCTCGTCGTTGCCCTTGGTAGCACCGTTGTGGAATAGGACAAAATGACCGCAGTCGCCAGAACAACACACGATATGGGCTGATCCATGGGCAACGATAGATTCCGATCCCTTCGGGCGCGTGCCCTCAGTCTGGCTGCCCTTCCGGCGCTTCTTGCCCTGGGGGCATGTTCGCGAGAGAGGTTGATCGTCCTGTTCCCGGCTGGCGATGTTGCCGTTCAACAGCGGGATCTGCTCGGTTTCGCAACGCTGCTCATGCTGGTGGTGGTTATCCCGGTTATCGTGATGGCGATCGTCTTTTCGCGCAAGTACAGCGCACGGCGAGGCGGACATAACTATGATCCGCACTTCGATCATTCGACCGGACTCGAGCTGGTGATCTGGTCAATCCCGCTGCTTATCATCACCATCATCGGTGCCGTTACCTGGAGGAGCACGCACCTGCTCGATCCATTCCGGCCGCTCGACCGGATCGCCCCGGGCAAACCGCTGCCGCCTGGCACCAAGCACTTCGAAGTCCAGGTGGTCGCCATGGATTGGAAGTGGTTGTTCATTTACCCCGAACAGGGGATCGCGACGGTGAATGAGCTGGCGCTGCCGGTGAACGTGCCCGTGCGCTTCTCGATGACCTCGACGAGCCAGTTCAACACCTTCTACGCACCCACCATGGCAGGCATGATCTATGTGATGCCCGGCATGGACGCGAAGCTCCACGCCGTGCTGAACAAGCCGGTGGAGAGCTTCGGATATTCGGGCAACTACACCGGGCGCGGCTATTCGGACATGCGCTTTGCGCTCCACGGGCTCCCGCCAGCCCAGTTCAACGAGTGGGTAGCGCGGGTGAAGGCACGCGGCGGGCTGCTGCAGGCGGCGAACTATATCCAGCTTGAAAAGCCGAGCGAGAAGGTGCCGATGATGCGTTTCGGCGCTGTCTCACCAGGCCTGTATAGCCGAATCCTCAACCGTTGCGTCGAGGCCGGCAAGCCATGCGTCGCTGATGTGATGATGCATGACATGATGCGGGGTGGCTCGGGTGTTCCACAGAATAGGGGCGGTATGCCCCTGAACGGGCAAAAGCCTGTCCCTGCCTTGCAGAAGGCTCCGGAGGACAAGGGTTCGGGACCTAACGTGACCAAGCCCGAGAAGCCGGGCTCGCCACCCGGACAGCTGAAACCTGGGGACCAGCGAAACCGCGATATGTCCAGCCTTTCGCCTCTTTCCATTCCAGGCGCGCGCTCAGCCGCGCGCTCCGTCTGACATGAGCATTCCCATGAGCGACAGCCTCGCCAAGACCATTTTCGGCCGACTGACATGGGAAAGCTTCCCGGTCCACGAGCCGATCCTGCTGACCACCTTCATCGTCGTGCTGCTGCTCGGCGCCGGCCTGGTTGGTGTGGTGACGAAGTACCGACTGTGGGGCTGGCTCTGGCGCGAGTGGTTCACCACGGTGGACCACAAGAAGATCGGTATCATGTACGTCATTCTGGCGATTATCATGCTGCTGCGCGGCTTCGCCGACGCGCTGATGATGCGCGCGCAACAGGCGGTCGCGTTCGGGGACAATCCCGGCTTCCTGCCAGCGCATCACTACGATCAGATCTTCACCGCGCACGGGACGATCATGATCTTCTTCGTCGCGATCCCGTTGGTATCGGGGCTGATCAACTTCGTCATGCCACTCCAGATCGGCGCGCGCGATGTTGCCTTCCCGTTCCTCAATTCGCTGAGCTTCTGGCTCACCGTCGCAGCGGCATTGCTGACCATGGTGTCGCTGTTCGTGGGTGAGTTCGCTCGCACCGGCTGGCTCAACTACGCGCCGCTCTCGGAGCTAGCCTACAGCCCCGACACAGGCGTGGACTATTACCTCTGGTCTATGGAGCTGGCGGGCCTCGGCACAACCTTATCCGGCGTCAACATGGTGGCAACCATCCTCAAGATGCGTGCGCCGGGCATGACCATGATGAAGATGCCGGTGTTTTGCTGGACCGCGTTCTGCAGCCAGATCCTGTCGATCGTCATTTTCCCGGCGCTGACGGCAGCTTTCACCCTGCTGCTGCTCGATCGCTACGTCGGGACCAACTTCTTCACCAACGAACTCGGCGGATCGCCGATGATGTACTGGAATCTGGTCTGGATCTGGGGACACCCAGAGGTGTACGTCCTGATTCTCCCCGTCTTCGGCATCTATTCGGAGGTGACTGCCACCTTCTGCGGCAAGCGGCTCTTCGGCTACACCTCGATGGTCTACGCGACCGTCGTCATCCTGATCATGTCGTATCTCGTCTGGCTGCACCATTTCTTCACAATGGGGGCGGGACCGAGCGTCAATTCGTTCTTCGGCATCGCCAGCATGGCGATCGCGATCCCGACAGGGGCCAAGATCTTCAACTGGCTGTTCACCATGTACAAGGGCAACATCCGATTCGAGGTGCCGATGATGTGGGTGGTCGCCTTCATCATTACGTTCGTGATCGGAGGTCTGACGGGTGTCCTGCTCGCCATCCCGCCTGCCGATTTCGTGCTTCACAACTCGCTGTGGCTCGTGACGCATTTCCACAACACCATAATCGGCGGCGTCGTGTTCGGGCTGTTCGCCGGCATGGTCTACTGGTTCCCCAAGGCGTTCGGATTCAAGCTGGACCCGTTCTGGGGCAAGGTGGCTTTCTGGGGCTGGGTCGCCGGCTTCTGGATCGCCTGGATGCCGCTCTATATTCCGGGCCTTTACGGCGTGACCCGGCGCGTGAACCACTTCTACGATCCTTCGCTCCAGCCCTGGTTCATCGTTGCATTGCTCGGGGCGGTGGTGATCCTGATCGGTATCCTTGGCTTCGTGATGAGCATCGTCATGGGCTGGGTGAAACGCGACCAACTGCGCGACACGACGGGAGACCCGTGGAACGGCCGGACGCTGGAGTGGGCGACTTCCTCCCCGCCGCCTGCCTACAACTTCGCATTCACGCCCGTCGTGCATGACTTGGATGCTTGGTATGACATGAAGGACCGGGGCTACCAGCGCCCGACCAATGGCTATCGTCCCATCCACATGCCCCGCAACACGGGAACTGGAGTAATCCTGTCAGGCCTCGGCTTGGTGTTCGGCTTCGCCATGGTTTGGTACATCTGGTGGCTCGCCGCGATAGCCTTCGTTGCGCTGCTCGCGGTGGCAATCGGGCACACCTTCAACTACAATCGCGACTACTTCATTCCTGCCGATGAGGTTGCGCGGATCGAAGGCGAGCGCGAGCGGCTCGCAACGTCAGTGGCGGGAGCCTGATCGATGTCTGCGCAAACGATGACCCCCGAGGCGGAAGCGGAGGCACGCGCCGTCACTTGGCACCTGGCCGAGGAGGAGGATCACGATCACGGTGGTGGCGGCGCGACGCTGCTGGGGTTCTGGATCTACCTGATGACAGACGCGCTGCTGTTCGGCGCTGTATTCTCTGTTTTCGGAGTCCTCAGCACCGCTTATGCCGGTGGCCCCATACCACGTGAGATCTTCGACCTGCCGCTGGTTGCGGTGAATACGGGGCTGCTGCTGCTGTCCTCGATCACCTACGGCTTCGGCATGCTGCAGATGGAGGCGGGCCGCACCCGCGGGGTGCAAGCCTGGCTGTTGACCACCTTTGTGCTCGGCGCGGCATTCGTAGGTATCGAGATCTACGAGTTCAGCCACCTGATCGCAGAGGGGGCAGGCCCGGGGCGTAGCGCCTTCCTGTCGTCCTTCTTCGGGCTGGTAGGCATGCACGGCCTCCACGTGACGGTCGGTCTGGTCTGGATTGCGACCATGGTCGCGCAGGTGGGCATCCACGGGCTCAATGCAGACAATAAGCGCCGTCTTCTTTGCCTTTCTCTGTTCTGGCATTTCCTGGACATCATCTGGATCGGCGTCTTCACCTTTGTCTACCTGTTTGGAGTGACCCGCTGATGGCTTCGTCCAACGGCAACCGCGATGCGGAGTTGCACAGCCACGGCGACACGCATGGCCACGGCTCTTACCGCGACTACATCGTCGGCTTCCTCCTCTCGGTCGCGCTCACCTCCGTGCCCTTCTGGCTAGTAATGGCGGGAACCCTGAGCACAGGGGCAACCCTGGCGACCATCTCCGTGCTCGCGGTGATCCAGATCATCGTCCATGTGCGCTTCTTCCTCCACGTCGACACGCGCAGCGAGGGCGGTTGGACGCTGATATCGTTCATCTTCACAGCGATCATCGTCGTGATCACGATCGGCGGATCGGTCTGGGCAATGTACCAGATGAACTCGAACATGATGCCGACCAGCGTCGAGAACATGACGGAGATGAACTGACTCCCGTGGTCGGATCATCCACGAGATGGAAGCGCCGCCTGTTCGCGGCGCTCCTTCTTCTCGTAAGCGGTGTCGCGGTCGCGCTCGGAATTTGGCAGATAGAGCGCCGCGCCTGGAAACTTGAGCTGATCGCGGCCGTGAATGAGCGAGCGCATGCGACCCCATCCCAAGCACCTGGGCCTCCCGCATGGGGCGAGATCACCGCCGAGAGGGACGCCTATCGTCGTGTCAGGGTCACGGGCCGGTTTGATCACACCCATGAAACCAAGGTTGTAGCAATTACGGGTCGCGGCTCGGGCAATTGGCTGTTGACGCCGCTTAAAACCGACGCCGGCTGGACGGTGCTGATAAACCGCGGCTTCCTACCCGACGGAGTTCCGCAGATGAGCCGCCCTGACGGAAAGGTCACCGTAACCGGTCTGCTGCGCGTGACTGAACCCAGGGGTCAGTTCCTGCGTGCTAATAGCCCGAGAGCTGATCGCTGGTTCTCGCGCGACGTGAGGGCCATCACTGCGGCGCGCGGGCTAAGCGGCAGTGCGCCATACTTCATCGACGCCGATGCCACCCCGAATGCTGGCGGCTATCCGGTCGGCGGCCTGACTGTGACCACCTTCCGCAATGCACATTTGAGCTACGCTCTCACCTGGTTCGCGCTCGCCGGTCTGAGCCTTCTGGGCTTGCGGCTACTCCTACGTGACCGCTGACGAGCTTTCGACTGCGGTTCTGCTTGATCGTCGTTGCGGGCTCAGCCTGCTTCCTACCGACGGGTTGAAGCGCACGCCGGCACCGACCGCTCGACGTTCGGGGAGAAAGGTGATGCCAGCATTCTCTAGGGCGCTAGTGATCAAGCTGAGATTGGTGAGAGTCGTCATGCGTATATCCCGCTCGAAATTCACAAGCGTCGTTCGTGCGACGCCGGCCCTCCTGGCGAGCTCTCCTTGGGTCCAATTCAGCATCGCGCGCGCTGCTCTGCACTGGGCAGACGAAATCACGCTCACTCGGGCCATATCGTCACCCTGGGCTTCCAGATCGTGTACCCGCTTTTTCGAACCTTGCATGTGATGGAAATCGAGGCAACGCGCTGGGCCATCAGAGGGCGTTAAAAAGGCAGCTTCTCGTCGATGGCAACCTCATCATGTCCGGTCTATTTACGCTTCGCGAGGCTGCGGTGACGCCCAGCCGCATCCTTAGCAACCTGCACGATCAAGCGGTCAAGCATGAGGTCGAAGACGTCTAGTTTAATCTGCTGATCTTTAGCGCCGTTGGGCTAATCACTGTTACATCGTAGCGTGTCAAACCCAACGGTTGTGACACCACGTACCGGCGGCTTTCGACCGTTCCAATCCTGAAACCTGACTGGCAGGAAAGTCCCCAATCCAAGCCGTTCCCGAGCGGCTGTCGCCGCCTCCAAGAGCGGAATGAAGCCACATGAACAAGCGTCGGGTTTCGGCGGTTGCGATTTGGTCGCCGAATGACCGGTTGTGGGTCACAAGCGAAGCGCGCTGATCAATGCGCGCAGAGCAGGAGTGACCCGGCGGTCGGGGTAGTAGAGGCGGCACCCCGAATAGCTCGGGCACCAGGCAGCGAGTACCTGGAGGAGCCGGCCGTCCGCGATCTCGTCGGCCACGTCGTGCTCCATCATGTAGCCGAGCCCGGCGCCGGCGCGCACCGCCGCCGCTGACAAGACTTCGTCGTTGACGATGAGCTGCCCATGGACCTTCATCCTGAGGTCCCTGCCTCCTTTCTCGAACTCCCAAGGCAGCAGCCCGCCGCCGCCGAGCAGTCGGTAGTTGACGCAGACGTGGCGATCGAGGTCCGCCGGCGTCTCAGGCGCAGCGTATTGTGAGAAGTAGGTGGGCGTGCCGACCACGACGGTGCGCAGGTCCGGACCCACAGGCACGGTCACCATGTCGCGCTCGACGGCCTCGCCAAGGCGGATGCCTGCGTCGAAGCCACCCGCCACGAGGTCGATCAATCGGTCCTCGACGATGACCTCGACGGATACGTCGGGGTGGTCGAGCAGGAACTGGGGCAGCCGCGGCGCCAGGATGGTTCGCGCCGCGTAGCCGAAGGTCGTGAGCCGCACGGTGCCCGAAGGCGCGCCGCGCCAGTCCGCGAGCGACGCGAGACCGTGAGTCACCTGCGCCAGCGCGGGGTCGAGCGAGCGCAGGAGCTGCTCGCCTGCTGCCGTGGGCGCGACCGAGCGGGTAGTGCGGGCGAGGAGCCGGACCCCGAGCCGCTCTTCCAGCGCCTTCATGGCGTGGCTCAGCGCCGACGGCGAGAGGCCGAGTTCGGCCGCCGCCCGCGTGAAGCTGCGGTGTCTGGCGACGCTGGCAAACGCCGCGAGATCGTCGAGGTCACCGCGTCGCATTGATGCATCATGCTCATAAGCCTTTGCTGTCCGCAACGGCTAATCGGGCGGTCGGCGTTGCCTTACCTTCATCCCAACACAAGGAGTGACGAGCCATGGACATGACCAACTATCGCACGCTGGGCAACTTGGGACTCGCGGTGAGCCCGCTGGCGCTGGGCACGATGACCTTCGGCGCCGGCCGCTGGGGTGCCGATGAGGCGGGATCGCGCGCGATCTTCGACGCCTACGCCGGGGCGGGCGGCAACTTCATCGACACCGCCGACGTCTATTCGGGCGGCGAGAGCGAGGCGATGATCGGCCGCTTTCTGCGCGAGCGCGGCAGCCGCGACCAATTGGTGATCGCCACCAAGTCCGGCTTTCCGCGCGGTGAGGGCAATCCCCTGGCCGGTGGCAACTCGGCGCGCAACATCCGCGATGGTCTCGAGGGATCACTGAAGCGGCTCGGCAGCGGTTACATCGACATGTACTGGACGCATGTCTGGGATCGCACGACGCCGGCCGAGGAGGTGCTGCGCGCGCTGACCGACGCGGTGCGCCGTGGAGACATCCTCTACTACGGCTTTTCCAATGCACCGGCATGGTATGCCGCGCAGATTGCGACCCTGGCGCGTGCCCACGGACTGCCCGAGCCGATCGGGCTGCAATACAGCTACTCGCTCATCGATCGCGGCGTCGAGCTGGACCTGGTGCCCGCCGGACGGGCGCTCGGGCTCGGACTGGTGGCGTGGAGCCCCCTCGGCTTCGGTATGCTGACCGGCAAGTACGGGCGGGAGAAGCTCGCCGACTTTGGTCCGGCGGGGGGCGTCCCGAACAAGGCGGGCGAACACGCCGGCGGCAGCGACGGACGTCTCAACGGTGACAATCCCTATGGCGGAATGCTGTTCACTGAAGCGAACTTCCGCATTGTCGACGAGCTGCGCGCCGTGGCGGAGGAGATCGGCCGCCCAATGGCGCAGGTGGCGCTCGCCTGGGTGGCGGGCCGTCCAGGCGTTGCCTCGGTGCTTATGGGAGCGAGCCGGCAGGAACAGGTGCAAGAGAACGCGGCTTCGCTCGACATTGTGCTGTCGCCGGAGCAGCTGAAGCGGTTGAACGCGGTGGGGGCGCCGCCGACGCTGAACCCCTACTTCATCTTCGACCTGCCTCGCGAGAGCATCTTCGGCGTAAGCTCCGTCGGGGCCTGGAGGTAGGGCGCTTAAGCCAGGTTGGGGCGGTCAACGTTGGATCGCCGCTCGAAATGGGGCAGCGTCACCGGATGTCGCAGCGCCTCGCCATGACCGCCCTCCTCGTCAACGACTACGACGAGGCAATCTCCTTCTTCGTAGGGAAGCTCGGCTTCGAGCTGCGCGAGGACACCACGCTGACGCAGGGCAAGCGATGGGTCGTGGTCGCACCGCCCGGTGCGGCCGCCGGGCTGCTGTTGGCGGAGGCCGTTGGTGAGCGGCAGCGAGCGGCGGTGGGCGACCAGAGCGGCGGCCGCGTGTTCCTGTTCCTCGAGACGGACGACTTCACCCGCGACCATCTCGCCTACACCGAACACGGAGTTCGGTTCGTCGAGCGACCACGCCGCGAGGCCTACGGTACCGTCGCTGTGTTCGAGGATCTGTACGGGAACAGGTGGGACTTGATCGAGCCTGTCGCCCTGCCGCAGCTCTAGGATCACCTCTACGGCGACATAAACGGATGACAAAATGTGACAAACGAACCGAGCGCTTCAAATGACCTCAAATGGGTAGGCGTTACACCCCGCTACTTTCACAGCGTAGCTCTGAGGATGACCTCGACTGTCTCCTCCGGCATGTCCCACATCGGAAAATGACCGCTGGACTCGAACCAGTGCAGCTCTGCGGACGGGAACGCAGCTATTGCGCGCGCCGCCTGACCCGGCAGGCAGAGCCTGTCGTGCCTGCCCCATCCGATCACGATCCGGCCAGTGCTGTCGGCAGCAGGACCGATCTGCTCGGGCCCGGCCGCAAGGTCATGGACCAGCGCATCGAACGTCTGTGTCGTACTGAGACCGGTCAACTCGGTCGCCACCATCTGCGGATCAAGCGCCCAGGGATGCGCGGACAATTGGGCGAGCAGGGCAGTGCGCGAGGCCGCGTTACGGCTCAGCGTCGGCAGGGCGGGTCGGATCGCCCGCAACAATCGGCCGGAGACACCGATCGTTGTCTTGAAGAAGCTACGCTCCCAGCCACGCCAGAATCCACCCGGGTCGAGCGCGACGACGTTGCCGACCATACCGCGTCGAGCGAGTTCAAGCACGATCCGGGCGCCCATTGAACTGCCGACCACATCAATCCCGGTCAGCCCGTTCTCCACGATGTAGCGCTGAACGCTGCCGACTAGCCCGTCGAAGGTCCCACTATCGAGTTGGGCCGGGGTCGCGCCATGTCCGGGCAGGTCGATCGCGATCACCGTTCGACTGGCGCCGAGCGAGTCTAGAATGGGACTCCATGATCGCGAGCTTCCGCCCAGACCGTGGACAAGCAGCATTTTGCGGCCGGAGCCGCGGTTGATCTGGTGCATCTCGTTCCATTTCGGTTATCTGAAACAACTCAACGAGCACCGTCCGTGCATGGCACCAGTTAATCTGCGAGCTGCCGTGCGCCGGTCGTCGCGGCGTGCGATCCTCAAAGAGGGATCGCACGCCGCCACGACGATGAGGGATGCGCCGCTCAGCCGTGCGGGCGCATGACCACCTTGATGACGCCGTCCTCCTTGTCGCGGAACTTGGCGTACATCTCGGGCGCGTCCTCGAGGCTGGCAGGATGGGTGATGACGAAGCTGGGGTCGATCTCCCCGGCCACGATCTTTTCTAGCAGCGGCTTGGTGTAGCGCTGGACGTGGGTCTGGCCTAGCTTGATGGTCAGCCCCTTGTTCATCGCCGCACCGATCGGCAGCTTGTCGCCCAGCCCGACGTAGACGCCGGGTACCGAGACAGTGCCGCCCTTGCGGCAGCTCATGATCGCCTGTCGCAGCACGTGGACGCGGTCGGTGGCGAGGAACATCGACGCCTTGACCTTGTCCATGACTGCATCGGCCGCGCCGTGTCCGGCCGCCTCGCAACCCACCGCATCGATGCAGCTGTCCGGGCCGCGTCCCTTGGTCCGCGCCTGCAGTTCGTCATAGACGTCGGTCTCGGCGAAGTTGATCGTCTCGGCACCGCCCGCCTCGGCCATCGCGAGCCGCTCGGGCACCTCGTCGATCGCGATGACCCGACCAGCACCCATCATCAGCGCGGAGCGGATGGCGAACTGGCCGACCGGGCCGCAGCCCCAGATCGCCACGGTATCGCCATGCTCGATCTGCGCGTTCTCGGCGGCCATGTAGCCGGTCGGGAAGATGTCCGACAGGAACAGCGCCTGGTCGTCGGTGACGTTGTCGGGGATCTTGATCGGGCCGATGTCGGCCATCGGGACACGGAGATATTCTGCCTGGCCGCCGCAATAGCCGCCCAGCATGTGGCTAAAGCCGAACAGGCCGGCAGGCGAGTGGCCCATCGCCTTGGCGGCCATCTCGGCATTGGGGTTGGTCCGGTCGCAGGCCGCGAACAGGCCCTTGCGGCAGAACCAGCAGTCGCCGCAGCTGATCGTGAACGGCACCACGACTCGGTCGCCGATCTTGAGGTTAGTCACCTCGGACCCGAGAGCGACGACTTCGCCCATGTTCTCGTGGCCCAGAATGTCACCCGCCTCCATCGTTGGCTGGTACCCGTCGAGCAGGTGTAGGTCCGACCCGCAGATCGCGCAGGCGGTGACCTTGATGATCGCGTCGCGCGGATGCTTGATCTCGGGGTCCGCGACCGTGTCGACGCGGACGTCGCCCTTACCGTGCCAGCATAGTGCGCGCATGTCTCTTCTCCGTCGGGGCAGGAGCTCCGCCAGGATCGGAAAAGCGACTGAACCAACTCAACGTCTCTGACCACGGAACGGGCTCGTACCCATTCGTCTATGTTAACAACGTTCCGGTTTAAGCAGCGATCGGCGACGCCGGAGCGCCCGCAACTGGTCCGCTCAGACCTCTGTGCGTTCGGCCAGTTCCAGAGCGTCCTCCACGTCTACGCCTAAGTAGCGCACCGTACTGTCGATCTTGGCATGGCCGAGAAGGATCTGAACGGCGCGTAGGTTGCCAGTCGCCTTGTAAATGATCGACGCTTTTGTGCGCCGAAGCGAGTGCGTCCCGTAATCCTGAGCCGGAAGGCCGATGCCGACCACCCACTCGTGCACGAGGCGGGCATATTGCCGCGTACTCATGTGAGCCATATAATCGTTTCGGCTTGGGAAGATGAAGTCGTTCAGTGTCCCGCCGCGTCTTTCCAACCATGCCCGCATCGTCTTACGTGCGGTGTCCATCAGCTCGAACTGGACCGGTCGTTTGGTCTTCTGCTGAACCACGACGGCGCGGTCACGTACGCGCCCGCCGGAAACTACATCGCCAATCCGCACCCTGACCACATCACAGCCGCGCAGCTTGCTGTCGATGGCAAGATCGAACAGCGCTCGATCGCGCAGTCGTCTATGCTGGTCGAGCCAGAAGCGAATGGCCCAGACCTGTTGCTGTTTCAGCGCTCGCTTCGCACCGATAAGCCGGCCTTCGTTCCAAGGTCGAAGTTCGTGAAAGGCGGGGTCCATCGGCGAGTGACCCATCGATCGTCTCCATCGGGCCGGATCGGCCGATCGAGCGTACGCAGGCGCGGTAAATCTGCGGTTCGTAAATGTGGTTGGTCGGCCATCGGTGATGCTGAACAAGCGGCCGGTTTCAGGTAGCGTTTGGTGGTCTCTGAGCGGCCGGAAGTGGGTCAGAGCGGGCATGTGCTAGTTTACGAAAGGTCGTTTCACTTCGACTTTATGTCAATGTCTCCGGCGGCAGTCGCGTTGGCCACGCCAGGATCAACCAGGTCTCCCGGCACAATCGGCTTCGTAGGACTCGGACTCGGCACAGGCGCACTATCCGCGGAAGAAGGGATTGATCGCGTGACCGAAACGGGTTGTGGCCGAATTCCAATGCCCAGGCTCGCACCGACGATGAGCAACGTCAGCACCAGCACGAGGTAAAAGATGTCCATCTTGGTCTTGGAATGGATCCGCGTCCCAACCAGCCAAAGCTTGAACGGGCTCTTGGCGGAGATCTGCGATCCTAGGTCGACTTTATAACCGAGATCCTTGAGGGCAGTCTCCGCCTCAATACCTGCCTGGACCGAACCGTCGAGCAGACGATGGTACCAGAGCCGGTCCATGAAGTAGAAGGCGAGCAGGGGAAAGATCGCGGACACCACGATCAGACCGGCCATGGAGACCTCCCAGCCGAAGGCGTTTAGGATGCCTCCGTCTTTGATCGCGTAGCCGCCCAATCCCAAGAAAGCGCCCGTAACAATGAGGGCAAAGTTACGAATGCGCAGCTCAAGATCGTTAAAGTGCTGCTGCACGTCGACAATCTTCTTCCAAATCTCGATCTGCCCCGCGGCCATGGGCGGCGTGGCGGCCGGATCAGTCATGAGCGCACCTCGAACAGCGGCAGTATTTGCGCGAACTCCTTATCGAGGACATGCGTTGGCATCAGACCGCCCGGCTTAAGCGCGTGGCGCTCGCGCTCCACCATCTCCGGTGTCCAGTGCGTCACTCTCCGCAGCAGCTCATATTCGGGTTTGTGCTGACTGGCGCCATAGAGCGCGTGGACGTCAGCGACGCCCGCCTGCTGAGCCATAAGGATGTCTTTGAGAATGTTGTCGCCCACGTAGACGACCTCCTCGATCCTGGCGCCTAGGTCGGCGATGATCTGGACCAGGATGTCGGGATTGGGCTTCACCTCGCCTTCGGGAGTGTGATGGTGGACCGTGTGAGTGAAGCTGTAGCTTTCGGGTGCATAGAAGCGCGCGCTCGCCGTTCCATCGGGCATGCTGTGGTCGGCGGGCGAGTAGAGGTAGTCGACCAGCCCATCGAGGCCCAACTTGCGAAAGCGATAGCTGGTGTAGAACGCCTTTGACTCGGTGAAAGCGGCGATGAGGACGCCAGATGCCTTCAGGGTCTTCAGCGTGTCCTCTACTGTGGGATAGAGCTTGAGCACTCGGCGCCGTGCGGCGCGGAATGCGTCTATTGCCGGAGCCATGACCGTGACCACATCATCGCCATAAAGCTCACGCAGGCACGGCAGCTCCTCCAGTAAACGCGAATACTCACTAGTGCCGTATTTCTGGTGGATTACGCTGCACTGCGCGTAGAACTCGTCGGGATCGACGTCCGAGATTTCGAGAACCTTGTCAGTCATCGCCGAGAAGGTTTCATACCAGAGTTCCTGCCAATCGAGCAGGGTATTGTCGACGTCGGTGATAAGTACGCGCTTTTTCACAGATTTTATCTTTCCCCACCGGGCAGGGAAGTTGGCCTGTCCGCGCCTGAATGCGGTGCCGATTTAGGCGAGCAGGCGCGGCACGACAACCGCACCAAGCGCGGCGCCACAGCCCGGTATGTCGTGCCCCGCTTGCTGAGCGACCGCTGCGGCCAATCTGTCCGTATCGGATTGTACCTCACTCTGAACAGCGGACCGGATAGTCGATCTCTGGAAATCCTTGATCCGCCTCGAGGGCAGGGGACTCCGGTGCCCACTCCAGTCGTTGGGTGACGCTCTTGAGGTCGGGCGCTGCGTAAACAAACCGTTCGTCGTACCGCAGATACAAGGTCTCGAAGAACTGCTCGAGCCGCAACAGGCTGTCCTCCGCAGGATAGGTCGGCAACAGCGCGCCAAGATCGGCATCCGCCATTTCGACAAGCGCAAGCGATACCGCCTCGTACCGTGACACATCGTTGCGGATGCCGCGCCGGCCTGTCAGCTCACGCAGGGCCGAATGGAAGCGGATGATGCTTTCGACCGGCTCGCCGCCCACCGCCATGGCGATATCATTGGCCTTGAGCTGCTTGGAGGGTGGCGCGTCTTCCTCAGCGGCAATCGCCGCGGCTTTCTCTATGAGCCGGTTGGCGCGGATTACGAACAAATAGCCGAATACCATCGCCGGATAGGTGATGTGCAGGTTGGTGCACTCGCCGATGGTCTCTTCCATGCGGTTGGTGAGATTGCGGAACGCGCCGGTCATCCCTTTGCAAGATACCGCGAGGACCGGGCCCAAGCCTGGCTTATTAACCACCACGTCGACGTTCTTGGTCTTCAGACCGCCCAGCACGGTCGCCTCTCCGCCCTCGGCGACGGAGGGATCATAGGCGAGGTGCCACTTGCCCTTGCGCTTTTTGAAGGTGAACGGCGGGCGCGGCGTGATTTCCTCAGGGCGAAAACCGCCTTCGATCACCAGCCGGCAGGCGACATACCAATGCAGCGGCTTGATATGCTGCTGGCTTTGCGTCGCGCCTACATAGGAGGCGAAATGCGCAAGCGCGTCGCGCTGGTTCGTCCACTGGCAGGTCTTCGGGAAGGTGGGATCGTCCGACGGCTGCGCCGCCGCATCTTCCTCGTCCGGCAGTTCCGGATCAGGCAGGTCGGGGTCAGACATAGTGGCGCCAGCGCTGCATCGTTGTCACGGCGTCGGCCAGCGCATCTCCGCCAAGTTCCGGCGCCAGTTCGTCGGCGGCCACCAGGATCCGCGTCGCTTCGCGCGGCTCCAGCTTGAGCATACCCCCACCAAGCGGATGCCCCTCGATCTCCCGGCTGAGCGCCACGAAATCACCCATCCAATGCTCCGCGACGCGCTGCATGGCCTTGGCGTCGCGCACGCGCACCCCATGCACCGAGTTGGTGCAGGTCGCTCCGCCTGAATTGCGCACGAGATTAGCCGAAACGCCCGACATATAGCTCAGGAAGTAATCGGGCTTATGCACGTCGGGTACCGAGAACCAGGGCTCGCGTACCCGGCATTTATAAGCCTCGCGGGCCTCACGGCCGGCTTCGCTGTCAAGGTAACGCCGCACCTTGGCGGGCAAGTCGGCGACCGGCGCCTTCGGCAACTTCAGGAGCATGTACGGTTCGTCGTCGGCATGCCATTGCTGAAGCGTGCTCTTGGTCAGCTGCTTCGCAGGCAGCGCGCGACCGTTGCGCACCGTCGGGTGAAGAAGCTCGGCCGGAATGCCGAGCTTCTTGGCCATTGACGGCTTTAGATGGAAGAAGTCGTTGGCGCCCGAGACATAGCCAATGCCGATCTGCGCAGCCGCGCCGAAGCGCAGCGACTTCGGGTGCGCGGCGGCGCGGGCGTACAGCGCCCGGACGGAGGCGGGCAGCACGAACGGCCGCAGCCGCCGGCCCCAAATCTGGCGCCATTCGGTGACGAGCACGTCTTCACCCTCGCTGGGCGGATGCTTGGCCTTGCTGGGCTCGAACCGGTCAACCGCCGTGAAGCGGATGCGATCCGTCTGCCCGCCATGCCCATTGGCGTAGAGCAGCCAGCAATCCTCGGAGAGATCAGGGAACAGTTTGCCGCGGACCGCTACCACCTGCACCATGGCGAAGTTTGCGACCAGATATTCAAGCAGCGGCGAGGCGTAGGGCGCATGCCCGATCTCGGCCGGTACCACAAACGCCATCCGGCCGCCGGGCTTGAGCAGGCCTGCGGTCGCGACCAGGAACGGCGCCCAGGACGAGGCGAGCCCGTTGAATTCGGCGCCGAGCCCACGGCACAGACCCAGCGCGCGGGCGCGGACCGGGCCCTTGAACGTCTGGTAGCGGATGAACGGCGGATTGCCGGCGGCGCACTCGAAGCGCTCCGACGTCTCGCTCGCCCAGGTGAAGAAATCACCTTCATGGACCAGAGCCCAGGGAGCGCGCTCCATGGCGTTCGCGGCCGAACGCGCATCCTGCTCGATGCCGACGCTATTGCGATGGCTGGCTAGGAATCGACCGTCGCCACAGGAGGGATCGAGCATGCGGTCGGTCGGATCGTTGACGGCCCACCGGACCAAGGCTGAGACCACGGGATCGGGTGTGAAATAGGCGCCGCTATGCTTCTGGCTGAGCGGTACCATTAATCAGAGCCCGAGAGGTAATGCACAACGTCGACCGACACGAATCCCCCGATCACCGGATAGCCCGACGTCTTGTGCTTGCATAAGCAGCGAGGATGCTGCCGTCGAGCGCCGTCGACGAGGGACCCTCCTCACCAGACCGCATCAGTTCTCTATCTGTTCTCACCGTAGGGCGCAAGCTTCGAAGTTGGGGGGGTCGGAGGGAGCCGTACTAAAGCTCCGTGCACTGGATCAGACCGGAAGCTGCAGTTTGGGCAGGGGACGTCGGCCAGTTACCGGTCGTGCCTATCCGAAGGTAGATCTCCAATCCCGAACAGGCAAAAGGCTCGAGGACAACTTCAGCACGCTCCGCTTAGATCCCGATCTCGAAGACTTTTCCACGACCGGTGTCGATATCGAGCGCTTTCTCGGGTGTAGTGGTCGGCTTATCAGCCCCGCTATCCTTGCCTTCGTTCGCCGCACCCGGTGCTCCAGTGCGAGGGATGCTGCCGGCAGTCTCGAGTGACGAGGTCTTGCCGCCAGCGTTGCGAACAAGCTGACGCTGTAGGCCATCGGCGTGATCAACGATCAGGGTCAGCGTATCCCGAAGCCGCGTGACCGTGACCAGGAAGGTCTGCTGGTTGACGAGCTTGGTATCGCGCGTTTCCATCACCGCGATGCCGGCGTCGGAGGTCAGCCCCTGCGCCATATGGGCGTTCAGCGCATAGGCGAGATCGAGCCGCTGCAACATTGGATCGTCACGCTTCAGGTCCAGCTTCACGCCGAGTGAGGTCTCGATGCTGACCACGCCACGATCGATCCCGACGATCTGTGCCCGGTCCGCATTGAACAGCCCCCGGTTATGGTCGCTCGCCGTCCAGCGAATGCGATCGCGCTCATGGATCGTGAGATCCTTGCGCTCGTACAACTGCAGCCCGGTATCGCGCGTGGGTCTGAGCCGATCAGGCCGGAACGTCCGCTCCTTTGCATCGGCCCCGCGCACCCGGACCGTGCCCGCGGAGGCATCGACCGCGACGACCTCGGCGCGACCCTTGGCGAGCCGAACTCCGTCGCGGCGTTCCGACACATCGAGCACCATGCCGGGAGCATAGTTCTGCGCGTACCGCAGTTCCTCATTGGTGACATTGACCCGCTCCAGCACGATCAGGGCGAGGCTAGCGGGGCCGATCTCGCCGCGTGCCAACAAGCCTTCCTGAACCGTGCGATTGATGTCGCCCCGCAACCGTCGACCAGATGCATAGATGGCGGTGTGCGATCGTTCGTCCGGTGCCAGCGCCAGCCATCTTTCCGCAGCTTCCTCAGCACCGCGTCCGGGTGCCTCGATCGTAAAGGGCTTCAGCGCAGTCATGGCCTGCTCGACATTGCCGATCTGCGCCGCTGCCGCAGCCGTTTTCACGGTGTCGCCGCGCGCGCGGATGTTCTGCGGCATGTGTGCGGTGGTCGCGCCGGCCTGCTGCATGACCGAGAAGGGTTTGCCCGCATCGATCGCGCCGAGCTGGCGTGCGTCGCCCACGAACGCCATCCGCCCGACGCCGAGCAGATTGGCGAGATCGACCAGCTTCAGCTGATCGGCATTCGACAGCATCGAGGCCTCGTCGACGAGAATGGCGGTGCCGCCGAACGTCGCCCGCGCCTCGGTCAGCGCGCCCGGGTCTGGGCGCTCGCTAAGCAGCGGCGCATTGGCTCGCAGGAACCGGGCAACGGTCATCGACCGAATGCCGGTCTCGCGTTCGAGCATCTGGACGAGCGTGTTCTGGACGGCGAGTCCCAGCACCTTCTGGCCGCTCTCCTCGATGAGCCTGGCGGCGGGCGCCAGCATGCTGCTCTTACCCGCGCCCGCAACTCCCTGGACGGCGATGATGCGGTCGGTGGAGGACAGCAGAAGGACGCCCGCAGCCTCCTGACCGGGGTTGAGCACGATCCCTGAGTTGAACTGCGCCTTGTCCCGCAGCGCGGCACCTGCGTCGCCAAGAGGCAGGAAGCTGGTGCCGGCGCCGCGCCCTGTACCCACGGCCGAGAGGATCCGTCGCTCGACCGCGAGACCCTGCGCCGTGGTCATCATGTCGTCGGCGTGCCCGGTGCCAGGGACGAGCTGACCCGCTCGCGCGAGGGCAGCCAAGCGCGCCTCAATCTGGGCCATCCCCGTAGGCAGGCCTGTGTCCAGCGCAGCCTTGTAGATGTCGGTGGTCTTGAAGGCGGCTTCGCGCTGCTCGAGGTGACGCAGCGCAGAGGCCACCGAATGCGCCGCGGCGACCTCTGCCGGGCCCTTGGAGCGCATATTGCGGGGCAGATATGGATCGGACCTGGCGAGGCCGAGCCGATCGGCCAGCGCACTGACGAGCTCGCGACCGCGTGTCGTCGCGACACCCGCAGCCTGTGCCAGACGCTCCCACGGAGATGGCGCGGCACTTCCCCGCGCCCGGGCTTGCTCGATCAGTTCGGGAAGGTCGAGACCGGCTGATCGGGCGCTCTCCCGCCAGCCCTCATAAAGCGATTCACGGTCCGCAACGGGCGCCTTCCTGGACCGCGTCATCAGCGTCGCGGCGGCGAATGCCTCCGGGGTCTTCTGCGCCATCTCGGCGACCTTGGCGAGGATCTGCTGGCGTCGCGTGCTGAACGCCATGATCAGGTTGCGGCCGATCCCCTCGGCTTCGAAATTGCCGTGCTTGCCGCGGTCGCCAACGGCGTAACCCAGCGCCTCCACCTTGTCGCGGAAGCTCGCCATCGTCATCGCGTTGAACAGGGTGTTCAATGACCAGAGCTTGTCGTTGTGCAGTGCGCGCCACTTGCCATCCGGCCCCTGGGTGGCGTTCGCGACAATAGCGTGGAGGTGGGCCTGCGGCTCCTGTTCCCGGCTGGTGTCGTGCTCGAAGAAAGCGACGATCAGGTTGCCGGTGGCGACCACCTTCTCCTTGCCCTTGACCTCCATCCGGGCTTCGGCGGCGTTGCGCTCGGCCCACCCGAGCGTCTCCTTCACCGCCGCGCGATAGGCGTCGAGGATGCGCCGATCGCCGCCAACGAGCGCAAGCAGCGACCAGCTCTTGGGCAGCGAGAAGGTGAGGTCGATGCCGGCGCGGTGGCGCTCGAGGGTGCCGACCTGAGATCCATCGGGGAGGCTGCCCTTCAGCAGCGCCTCGAACGTCTCCTTGTCGACATTGCCGGTCAGCCCGAGCGCTTCGGCGCCCTTGCCAAACCACTCGCCCGACGTCTCCGCTTCGCCCGGCGAGTAGTAGTTATCGGCGGCGAAATAGCCAGCGGCGCCTTTAGCGGAACGGACGGTTGCGACCGACAGCATGGCGCACCTCTCAGAGCTCGATGCCGTCATCCGGCACCGGTGTGTCTCCCGGAGCGACCCCGGACTTCAGCTCGCGCAGCGAGATGTTTTCCTGGCCGGGGAGGGGGCGCACGCCACGGCCGAGATTGACGCTGCCGGGTGTGCCGGGCGGCGGCGCGAAGGGAGATCGCTCCATTCCTGCTGGAGGTCGGGTTGCAATCTCGGCGTCTTCTCCCTGGCCGCCGCGCGATGCTGTTCCGCCCATCTTCAACGCACGCGATGCAGGCGGAGTCGGAGGCTTGATGAAGGCCGGGCGTAGCGGCGCCAATGCAGGATTGGACGCGCTGGCAGGCACGTCCGCGGGCGGGATCGGGGGCTCGGTGGGGCGCTGATCGGCATAGTCGAACAAGGGGCCGGATCCCGCGTCTGACGGGACCGATTGCTCCCGGGCATCGCTGCTCGGGCCCGGTCCCTGGTCGGTCGCACCGGGTGCATCAGCGCCGTCGACAGAGGGCTCGTCTGGACGTTCTGCAGTCCCGTTCCCGGCTTCCGAGAGCGCCAATTTAGGTCGGGCGACGAAGGCCTCTGCGCGGCGCGGGAAGTCGACATAGGTGAGCCGGATCGGGGCTGCCGGAAAGCCATCGGGAAACTTCAGATACCCGCGCAGCCGCTGCAGGTTCATGAGCTGATCGGGGAGCAGCAGCGGCTCGATCTGGCGCCTCGGGGTCAGGCTGACGGCGTCCCGAGCGTTATTGTAGCCGTAGCTATAGCCTTCCTCCATCTCGCGATATTGGCGGTGGCCGATGAAGTCCGAGCACCAGGTCGCTGACTCCCGGTCGGCGGTCGCCAGGAACAACTTGGTCCGCGCCAGCGATGACAGGGTCATCGCCATGTTCTCGCCGTAGGTCTCCTTGAGCTTGGCATAAGCGTGCACGCCGGCGACGATCGCGCCGCCATAGTTCCGGACCGTCTGCAGGCCCTTCTCGATGGCGGGCAGGCGGTGCAGCGCGCCCAATTCGTCGAACAGAAACCAGAGCCGCAGGTCGCTCGATCGTTCGAGCGTCATCAGCGTGTTCATCGCGGTATCCATCCACACCGTCAGCAGGCGCGATGCGACCGACATGTCGACGTAGCGCGCGGACACGAACAGGATCGCGCCGGGCTTGCTGTCGCCGGTCACCCAGCGCTTGACCGAGAAGGGCGTCCCCGTCGTTGGCAGCATCCGGAGCGCCTTGGCGTTGGCGTTGAACACGGCGCGGATCGATTCCGCCATGCGGGCGGCTTCCGGTGCGGTGAGCGGATCGGCGACGGTGCCCTCCATCAGCTTGTGGACGTGGGCGAGACTCGCCGTCATCAGCTCCGTGCTGAGCGCTTCGTTGGTCGCGCGACCATCCCTGAGAAGCTTCAGGCACATCTCCACGAACAGCATGCGTGCGGCGAGCACCCAGAACTGTTCGGAGCCGCCGCCATCGTGCGGCACGAGCGCCTCGGACGCTGAGGTCAGTTCGGCCTCGTCGCTGCAATCTTCGAAGATCGACCACATCGGGCAGCGCGCATCGAGCGGGTTGAGGATGGTATCGGTCGCCTCGTCGAAGAACGCCTCGATGAAGGCACCGGTGAGGTCGAACACCACCGCCCTCGCACCCTTCGCGCGGACCTGCGCGAGCAGGTCACGCAACGCGACCGTCTTGCCCGTGCCGGTGGTCCCGATCAGCATCGCGTGGCTCTGCTCGAGGCGCCACGGGTAGGGCACGCCGGCGAGCGAATAGGGCTCGTACAAGCCGGCTTCGCGGAGCTCTGCGGCGAACGCATAGCGCCATCCTGAACCCAGCAGGCGGCGATATTCGGATGCCCGCTCGCGGGCGTTATGCGCTTCGATTTCAGTTACCAGCGCGGGCAGCTCGGCAAGGGTCGCGCCGCGCTCGTGGCGACTTTCCTTGGAGCGTCGGCCGAACCACGCTGCCAGCCAGGCGAAGGCCGCGATCGCGGGGACGGTGATGATCGCCGCGAGCATCGCGGCGGTGCCGGCAGCCGAGGTCATCCGGTCCCAGGCGGCGACCACGATCGGGTGCGTCGCGACGTGCGACATCGGCAGAAGCACGTGCCGACCAGACAGCGTCTCGAGGTTGACGGCCTTGGCCGGATCGAACTCGAACCAGGTGTAGATGCCGGCATAAAGCCGCATCCAGCAGAGATAGCTTTCATGGTCGGACAGCGCGGCCGATACCCGCCACCAGCACAGGCCTGTGAAGGTCGCGGCCGTCACCATCAGTGGCCCCTTCAGGCCGGCGGCGAACATAAAGCCGAAATGGCCGAGCAGCTGGCTGCCGCGGGTGAAGTTGGTGAACTTATGCCGCATGGGACTGGTCCTCCCGAGCGACGCGCTCCTGCCATTCCTTGATCAGGCGAGACCGGAGATCGGGATTGGGATGTTCGGTCAGCAAACCGTCCATCGCGATCGTCATGAAGAGGATGTGATTGCGCTGTTCGCGCGGGTCGTAGGCGACCCCGAACACGTCGTTGATGACGAGCTGGCGGAGCGCCGCTGCGATCGTAAGTTCCCGTGCCCGAGCACGTGCCGCGAAGGCGGTGCTGAGGTCATCCGTCACATAGCAGGCAAGCTGAAAACGTCGTTGCATATCACGCATCCATTCGCATGGAGCGTGGTGGGCACTACGCAAGGCAAGGAGAACATAGCCGGAACAAGGTCTCTGCGTCAAGGACCAGCGCCAGTATTCCGGCAGTTTTCCGAGGCTGATGGTCATTGGTGATCTGGTGGTCTTTGACCATGACTCGTGCCAGTGGTGGTCACGCGCTAAGTCACTGAAAAGACTACGACCTTCCTGCGGTGCACCGCGTAAGGTGTGCTCCCTGTCCCTTATGCCCAGAGATTGATGGTGGCGGTGATCTCGCTGCCTGAAACCCGGGATGATCAGTCGATACCGGAGGGCTCCAGTGCCGTGAGAGGCGGTGCTCGAAGCTTGGCGATCGAAGCACTTACGCAGGTGGGTGGAAGGCTGGTCGGGCGGGCGAGCCAGCTGGCAAAGCGGCGACGAGAAGCAGTGAAGACTAAGCTCTGGACGAGCACGACAAGAGGGAGCGTTGCGCCCCCTCCGTCTTCAGTATTCGTCATCCCGGCCGGCGGGCACGGTGTGGACGATCCGGTCTATCAGGTCCTGCATCAGCGTCTCGTAGTCCCCTTCATCGGCTACCCAGTAGCAGGCATCGTCCGTCCGGATGATGTGCTGGTCGAAGTAGCTGTAGGGCGCCCTTGCGCTTGCCTTTCCGTAGGCGGCCATGAAGGCCTCGTGCTCCAGCACGGTGTTGCTGTCGTTAGTGCTGATCGGGCTGAAGTAAGTCATCGTCCATCTCCTCAATCTCACGTGAAAGACGGAGGTCTCGCGACAGCGGGGAAGATCGGGGGTCAGGGACCGCACCCGCAGGGTGCGGCCGCGCAGCGGCGATGGGGGTCACGATTTTTCCGGCCGCGCCACCCGGCTCGAGGTGAGGCGCCAAGGCCCGATCGCGGCCGGAAAAATGGTGGGGCCCCGTCGTCCTTGAGGCCCGGTCTTCGCCGCTGTCATCCTGCCCATCGTTGAGCGAGTAGAAGAGTTCGGCCGGGACGGGCTCGATGCCCGTCCCGGCCGATTGGATGCGGTGAGCCCCGAGGCGGAGACCTCTTTCGCCCGCCTGCACAGGAATCGCTTTCCTACACCCGGGGCCCGCGCCAGTATCGCGGGTGGAAGGGGCTTCGACCGTAAGGAGATTGGTCGTGGCCAAGAAGAAGCCGAGCGCCTTGGAAGCGCTCACCCGACATGACGAAGAGCGTCTCGCGATGCAGACGAAGGGCGCCGAGCTCAGGCGTGCGGCGGCACTCGAGCTGGGTCTGATCGTGCTCGACGCTGGCGGTTCACGGCTCGGTGCCGACGCATTGCGGCGTCTTATCGCCGACGCCGTGGCTGCTCCCTCGCAAGACCGGGCGGCTCGCGAACGGGCTGGCAAGGCTGCTGTGCCTCGCATCGGTGCGGCAGTCGAAAGCGAGGAGAACAGCCATGGCTGAGCTTCTCGAGAGACACGATGTTGGCGATGTGGCGGAGGTCATCGCGATCATCGCCGATCCGGCAACCAGCTACTGGCTGCGTGATGCGATCGTGTCTGCCTGCACGCGTGATCCGTTCGATGCCGAACGGGATGCGCTGACACTGGCGGCGCTGCTGACCCGTCGGCTGGACGCGATGGTCGCCCGGCATTTCCCGAGCTGTCGATAACGCCAGGAGAGCCCCGGCGGCGGGTTGCCGCCGGGGTGATCCGCTGAGGTCAGAAGGGGAGATCGTCGTCGATGTCGGACTGGCTCGCCCCGCCTTCGGCCGCAGGCTTGCCCCGGCTGAGGAACTGCACGTCGTCTGCGATGATCTCGCAGCCGTACCGCTCGACGCCCTCCTTGTCGGTCCACTTGCTGTAGTGGATCCGGCCGCGCACCGACACCAGCATGCCTTTGGTCGCAAATTGCGAGACCGTCTTGCCGAGCCCGTTGAAGCAGGTGATGCGGTGCCACTCGGTTTCCTTGGCCGTAAAGCCGTTCGCATCCTTGAAGGTCTTGCCCTCGCTGTCGCGCTTGGGTCGGCTGGTGCCCAGGCTTAGCGAGGTGACGCGGGTGTCGCCGCGGGTGGTCCGGGTCTCGGGATCGGTGCCGAGATTGCCGACGAGAAGAACGGTGTTGGTCATGGGGCTCACTCCAAAGGGTCGTCGGGACCGTCCCGATCGACGGAGCCCCGGCCATGGCGAGGCAAGCCGAGACGACGCACCGCAGGCCCGTCAGGGCCGGAGGGGAACCCCCGAGACCAAGGCTGGCGCGGGCAGGGAGGGGCGAAGCCCCGAGCAACACGGGCCTGGGCTCGAGCGGGTTGTGTCGGATGGCGCCCGCCATAGGGGTGAGAAGTCGATGGGAGCGGTCCTGACCAGTCAGGATGGTCAAGCTCTGACGCTTCACCTTCTCCTGGAAAGCAGCCCCGCCGACTTACAGAGCCGGTCGCCACCATAGCGCTTCCACGCCAACGCATAGCCGCTCCGGACCATCGCGCAGGAGAGGTCGCCCGTTTGAGCCGAACGGCACAAAGCGCCGGTCCGATCGCCCTTCGCAGACCCGTTCGACACGCAGGTGAGGCGCGGCCCGCGAACGACGACATGGCCGGTGCGCCGCGTGCCGCGGGCACCGCCCAAGAGCGAGACGAGGTGGTCGCGTGCGGCGCGGCCGCTTGCCGTCGGACAGGGGTGCCCGGGCCGGCAGGTCTCGTCGATTTCGCGCGCGGCGATCCCCGCCAAACGAATACGCGGCCCTTCGGCGCACCAGATCGGCCCGTCGCCATCCCACACCGCCACGGGCGTGCAGGTGAAGGTTGCGCCGGGCGCAACCGCGCTGGCCAGGAGAAGAAGCAGGAGCATTCACGGCCTCTTACGCTGCGGTGGTCTCGGGACCAGCAGGATCGATGGTCGAGCGCTCGCGAAGCGCTTGATGCCGAACGCGCGGCAGCTACTGCACAGAGGATGACGAACAGGTCGGCCGCCACTCCCGAGACGTCGCTCTACGCGCCGATCAAGCGCTACCTTGAGACCTGCGGGTTCGAGGTCAAAGGCGAGGTCTGCGGCTGCGATATCGTCGGCCTGGCCGATGGCGAGCCGCCGCTGGTGGTGATCACCGAGCTGAAGCTATCCTTCTCGCTCGAACTCCTGCTCCAGGCCGTCGAGCGGACGCGCTCCTCGGACCTCGTTTATGTCGCGGTGCCGGCGACACGACGCGGCCGTTACCAGGACAAGAGGGTGCATCGGCTCTGCCGGATGCTCGGCATCGGTCTGCTCACGGTCGATCTGCGGCTGGGCAGCGTGAGCGTCATCTCCGAACCGACACCCTACCGGCCAAGGCCCAACCTGCCGCAGCGGCGGCGGCTTGTCGCCGAGCATCGTCGGCGCAGAGGGGATCCGACGGCGGGCGGATCAACCCGCCAGCCGATCATGACCGCCTATCGCCAGCGGGCGATCGCGTGCGCTGAAGCGATGCGGGATGGAGCGAAACGCCCGCGCGATCTGAAGGCCCTTGCCGAGGATGCCGGCGCGATCCTGTTGCGCAATGTCTATGGCTGGTTTGAGCGAACGGAGCGGGGGCTGTACGCCCTGACTCCTGCGGGGTGGGATGCCGTCGGCAGCGGGGATGTCGCGGCCGCGACAACCGATCAGCGCGAGGCGGCGTAGTCCTGAGCGGCGCGCCCTCCGTTGCGCCTCGGCCCTTCACACAGAGCTTGATCACAGGGGCAAGGGCGCCGCCGAAGCGACGCCCAAGCGAGCGGTCAACCCGCTACGGAAGCACCGGTCACCCGTGCGTTGTGCTTGGGATTGGTGCCGAGCGGTCCGCGACGATCGACGACGGCAATGCTGCGCTCCTTGGCCTGAATGACGAGCCGCTCCAGTACGCCATTGCCGGCGAATGCCACGACATAGCGGGGCTTCAATCCGAGCATCTGCTCGTTGCGACGGAAGCCGGCCCGTGCGCCCAGGCGCGTGTCGAGGCTGAAGCTGATCTGGGGCACCTTGTGGCGCTCGGCCCAGGATGCTGCGAGGCGGTCGGCTCCCTTGCCGTCGCCGCCGTGGACCAGCACCATGTCGGCGACGTTTGCGCGGACGCGGTCGAGCGTCTGCCAGATCGCATCGCCATAGGCCTTCGCGTCATCGGTCGTCTGGAAGGTCTGCCGTCCACCGGCGAACACGACTGGCGTTCCCTCGGGCATAGCGGCCCGGCGCTTGCCTTCGGCGCGCGCTTTCAGGAACTCGCGACCCTGTACGACCGCCGATGTCGTCAGCGCGTCGTGACTGAGCCGAGAGCCGCCGGCGGGCTTCCACGAGGACCCCGTCTCGGCGAGGTACAAGGATGCCGCGGTCTCTCGCAGGTTCTCGAGTGCGAGCATTTCTGCTTCGGCTTCCTGGGCACGTTCGACCTGCTGCTCAAGCTCGGACGTATGGACCTCAGACCCGTCGGCGGTTGCCAGCAACAAGCGGATCTCGTCGGTCGCGCGGTCGATCCGGGTCGAGGCCTTCGTTGCCGCACGGTGGAAAAGGTTCACGAACCCCCAACCGAGTTCCTCGGCCTGATCCTCGATGATCGTGTCGGTGAACAGCGCGAAGAGGTCGGACCAGACGGCGGCCAGTGTATGGTCGATCGCCTCGGGTTCCGGGCGGGCGAGGGTACGCGTACCGCGATCTGCGGTGATCGAGAGATGCCCGAGCTCTAGGGCGGCAAGCTGGGAGGCGAGGGTGGTCGGCATGAGAGGTCTCCTGTCAGACGCCGCATCCTTGCGGCGACGCAAGCCCTCCGACCCGCCGGCAGCAGGGACGCAGCGCCACCCACCGACAAGGCTGGCGCGGGCAGCCTCACCCGGTGCCCGGCACCGGCTGAGGCAACACGGGCCGCAGGCGGGCGGGTTGCGCGTGGACCGCCGGCGGGTAGAGGGCCTCTGCGGCCGCAGGTGGGGTCTGGGAGACCTTCTCTCGTGACCTCAGGCAACCAGCCGCGGCTGGAATTCAACGGGCATGGCAAGCCCGAGTTCGCGGGCGATACGGGCCGCCAGTGTGGCGGGATCCACCAACCCCGCCATCCGTGCCCAGTGGTTGCGTTCGCCGACATAGTCGGAGCGGCCGCGGCACCTGCGGAGCAGGATCTCACCTCGGCCAAAGCCGCCGATCGAGACCTGCACATAGAGCTCATCGCCGTGCAGGATGACCTCGCCGGAGACCGCGGGCCCACCCGCGCAGACCCGTATCTCGTACGTGCCGCTGGCGAGTTGGAGCGCTTCCGCAAGCCGCCGGAGCGCGCGGCGTGCCTCCGTATGAAAGGTCCGCTTGGCGTCTGCATCATTGTCGACGCCGCGAGCGGCAAGCACGGTCAGCAGGGGTGTGCGGGCGATCTCGGCCACCGCCTGCCCGCATAACGACCGCAGCGCGGCCCGGTCGGGCATCTTGGCGCGTGCGACGGCCCCGAGATGCTGCGCCAAGAGCACGACGGCAGGATCAGTTTCGAACGGTTTGCCTGCGTTGCGGCAGTCCTTGGCCGCGGCCTGGATGGCGTGCAGGCAGGCAGCGATGGTGTCGAGGCCACTCGGATCGAGCGCCTGCGCGAAGCGATAACCGACATCGTAGGTCATGGGGTGTCTCCGATGGAAAGAGAGTGTCGGGAGCGGACGCGTGCTTTCGCTCCCGGCGGCAGGATCAGGCGGCGAGGAGGGCGTCCGGCGCGTGCGCAACGCGAGCGAAGCCCAGCAGGAAGGCAGACGCCTCTTCGGCCTTGGCGGCAGCTGTCAGGATCGCCCGATTGTCGGCCTTCAGCACCTTGAGCCAGCACGCGAGGTAGCTCGCATGGTCGTCGAGGTGATCGACCGGCAGGCCGAGTTCGGCGCCAACCATGGCGGAGGCGAGCTCGGCGATCAGCTCTTCCATGGCATAGGCGTCGCTGCCGAACCGGTTGCCGAGAGAGCGCGCGAGCCGGCTCTGGTGTCCCGTCCAGTGCGCCAACTCGTGGGCGAGCGTGGACCGGTACAAGTCACGTGATCGGAACGCGGCAGGATCGGGCATCGTGATCTGGTCGACACTCGGCAGGTAATAGGCTTCGCCGCCGCCGTGGCGGATCGAGGCGGGGATCACGCCGAAGAAGGCGTCGAGCGCATGATCGCGCGCGGTCGGCTCGGGCAGCGGGATGGGCTCCGGCGTGAAGCGTTCGGGCAGGCCGTCGATCTGGTCGACATTGAAGACGGTGAAGCTTTTCAGCACACGGCGAGCTTCGTCCTCGCGCTCGCCCGTGGCGGGATCTTCGACCTCCTTGCTGTAGCTCTTGTAGAAGATGGCACAGGTGCCGCGTTCGCCCTTGCGGACCTGACCTCCGAGCAGTTGCGACTGATGGTAGGTCATCCAGGTCGGTGAGATGAAGCCGCGTGCCTGGGCAGCCATCCACAGCCAGATCACGTTCGCGCCGCGGTAGGCGGTTCCGCAGACGCGCAGTGGCCGCGAAACGGGGCCACCGGTCCAGGGCTGGCGCCACGGCCTGACGCCAGCCTCCAGGCGCTGGATAATGGCGTCGGTGATCGTCTCGGCGGGACTGACGGACACGGCGGAAGAACGTGTGGGGCGCATTGCGCATCTCCTCTCGGATAAGAGCCGGATCGGCTCGCCCCCGGCGACAGCCGTCTCCCCTCTCTCACCGGCCCCAAACAAAGGGGCGACCTCCAGTAGAGGCCGCCCCCGCGTCGCCGTCGTTCAGGCTGCTTCGCGATCGACCGCGTTGTCCTCCCCATCGCCGGCGTCCGCTTCGCTCATAGACGTGCCGTCCAGAGCAGGTGTGCTCTCCGGCGCTGCCTCGGCAGCCTTAGCCGGTGTGAAGCGCATCGCCGTCGGCAGCCACCCACGCGCCAAGTGCTTCGTGCCGACCTCACCGATGAAGTCGCCAGCGCAGATCTTCTCGCACGCGGCGGCGAGGTCGGACTTCTTGGCGTTGCCATACCGCGCGGCGAGCGCCGGCCCGTCGATCTCGGCAAGCGCGTCGAACATGACAGGCTTGGTGACCTTGTCGAAGAAGTTAGCGGCTGTCGGCCGCCACCATGCCGCGACGTCGATGCCGAGCAGCTGCCCCAGATGATCGTGAAAGTCACAGCCGCTCGCGCCGGCACCGAGCACGCTCGCCTCGAGTGTGGAAGCGACAGCGTGTCCGAGCCACGCGGCGCGCTCATCGGCGCCAAGCGCCCGGAAGGCATCGAAGCGGGCGCTCGCCGTCTCCAGCATGGTCCAGCTGCGGTCGAGTGCTTGCTCGGCCTCGATCCTCGCGAGCGTTGCCGCGGCCTCCGGTGTCTTGAAGCCGATCACAGGCTCCTGAGGCGCTCGGGCGCTGAGCGACGAGCCGTACCGCTCGACCCCATGTCCAGGCTTGCGATCGACCATCAGGAAGATCGCCAGGTCGAGGGCGAAGTCCGGGTAGGCGGCGACATGGACGGCGAGGATGTCGCGGCGCTGGATCGCGAGTTCGTCGGTCAGCCGCTGTGACAGCCCCACTGAGCGGGCGGGCGAGGCTGGCACTTCGTCGCCGATGTCACTCTCCGTCACTGCCTCCGGTTCTTGGACCGGTTCGACATAGAGCGTCTGATGGAGCCGCGGGGCGCCGTCCGGGCCGAGCACGAGGAAGGCGCCCACCGTCGGTCGCAGCTCTTCGGGGAGGACGGGAGGCCTCTCGGTGATTGTCTCGATTGCCCTTTCGATGCTTTCGAGCGCGGTCTCGGCGACGGCACGCTCGTCCTCGCTACTGTTCTCGTCCTCGATCAGCGCCATCTTGTCCGCAGCGTCCGCCTCCAGGGTGGCGATCTGGTCCTACTCGGCTGCGGAGAGCGATGGCGGCGCGAGATCGACGCGCTGCAGGCCCTCGGTCTGCTGCCAGTCGACGTAGCGATCCAGCGTCGGGCGGACCCAGGCGTATCCCGTTTCCGCCGCGACGGCGGCGGCGGCGGCTTCCATCATCTCGCTGGCGAGGCGCTCGAGGATGGCGATGTCCAGCCAGCGCGTGGTGCTGTCGTCGGCGAACAGGTCGCGATCGATCCGCCCACCCGCGGCGAGATACGCATCTTCCCCGACGAGGCGTGCGCGCGGATCAGCGCCGGAGACCGTCGCCTGCGTCATCATGCGCCGGATGCTGTCCGGATGCGCACCGCCATAGCCGCGGCTCATCTGGTCGAACACGTGCGCTTGACGCTCGCGATCAGGGGTCGAGGCGTACGCCTTGGCGATATCGAGTGTGATCTCGCCATCGGCGAGCGCCTGGAAGACGACCGGCGCGAGGCTCGCCAGCCGCAACCGACCTTCGACGAACCGCACGGTGACACCGAAACGGCGGGCAACGCCCTCTACATCGGAGCCTTGCTCGATGAAGTGCTGGAAGGCGAGACACTCGTCGGCTGGGTTCAGGGCGAGCTTCTGGAAGTTCTCGGCCAGGCTCGCTTCCGCAACGGCACTACCGAGGTCGTCGAGCACAAGGCAGGGAACGGCGAAGTCAGCAGGAAGCTTCCTGTCCTCGGCGAGAGCCTTGAGCGCATTGTGCCGTCGCCCGCCAGCCTCGACGGCGTAGGTGCCCCTAGGCTTCTTGTTGGCGGTTACGATCAGGTTCTGGAGCAGCCCGCGGGCCACGATATCGGCACGGAGCTGGGCATCGGCTGCGGCATCGCTGCGGCGGCGGACGTTCCGCTTGGACGGCACGAGCTTGCCGAGCGCTATAGTCTGGATCATCGTCGGTCTCCTTGGTCACGAGCCTCGGGCGCGTCTGCGCCGGCTCGCGTCCTCGACGCCTCCTTTCCTCCTCCAAGTCGTGTGAGGTGGGGGTTGCCCGAACTCAGGCGATGAGGCGGGTCAGACGCTCATCGACCGTCGTTGCAAACGGGTTGACCACGACGGTTCCCCGCCAGGAGAAGCCGTTGGTCATGTCCTCCGAGAGTAGGAGCGTGCAGCCGGCTTCGGCGGCGGCGTTCACGATCAGCGAGTCCCAGAACTGCAGCTTGTGGGTTGTGGCCAGGTCGAGCGCCGACAGGAAAGCCGAGGCGTTGCTGTCCGCGGTTCCGAAAGCCTGCGCCATGCGCAGCACCGCGTCGCGCGCCTCGTCGCGTGATGCGCCCGAGCGGGTCAGCACGACATAGAGCTCACCCAGGACCTGAACCGGCACGACGAGGGCGGCACGACCGCGCAGCTGCTTCAGGAGCATGCGGCTGGCGTCGATCTTCACTGCATCATCGGCATGCCGGTCAACGCCGGCGACATAGGCCAGCACGTTGGTATCGAAGGCGACGCGGGTCACTCGTACAGATCTTCGCGGCGCCACGCGTCCGCCCGTCGGCGCGGCAGAGTGGCGACGAAGTCGAGCAGCGCATCGAGCGCGGGGCCCTGCCGGTCGAGATCATCGACCGGCGTGACCTTTGCGACCGGGCGGCCACGAGATGTGACGACGAAAGTTTCGCCGTCCTGCACGTCGCGCAGCATCTCGGAGAAATGCTGGTTGGCATCGCTGGCGCTGATCGCACGTTCCATGGCCGGACCTTTCTAGTGGTAACGTCTAAATAGATGATGAGCGAGGCGCTGTCGAGCCGAACCCATGATCTCGACTATCTGCTCAACGCGGTCAGGATCTCCGGTGCCTTTGGAGCCGGTACGAACAGCCGGGTCTGGTACCGGATGATCTCGACGACACAGCCGAGCGCCTTCAGCTCGGGCAGGCGCGCCGGATCAAACCCTGTGAGCTCAAGCCGCTGCGACCCGCCGACAAGCGCCCGCTTAGCGTGCAGCTTGCCACCGTTGCCTACGGGGACAGTTCGCCCATCCTCGAGCACCGCCCTGACGAGATCGTCCGGCGCGACCACGGGCGCATCGAAGCCGAACCGATGGCCAAGCTCCGCCAGCGCCCGCGCGGGGATCTGCCTCCCGAGCAACGATTGTCCTGTCTCGTCGACCACGCGCACGACCTGGGCGAGTTCATCGGGCAGGGCGTCCCAGATCGGCAGGAGCAGACCGGTGACCAGGTGCATGGTCTCGGTCGACGTGGACGCAATCAGTTCGTCTACCTCAGCGGTCCAGGCGGACGCGAACCTGTCAGCTGTGGCGATGGTCCAACGTGTGTCGGCGAAGGCGTCACGATCAAGACGTTGGCGGCGCAAGGGACGAACGATCTCATAGCGCGGGCACAGCGTACCGTCCTCGCTGAGCACGCTCCGGCCATCCAGGCGCAGGGCGCTGCGACCTGACTGTTCGTTGACGAGGAAACGGGCATCCTTCCGTCGTGCGAGATCCATTACGTCGTCCAACGACAACGGCCGCGGGCGGCGTTCTAAGCCTAACGTGAGCAGATGCGTGGTGGAACCGCTGGTGGCATCGGTCCGGATCACGCGATCCTGCTCCACGCGCAACCGCTCGACCGCCAGTGTCTCGACGCCGAGGTCGAGCGTACCCGCCTTGCGCGCCGCGTCTACGCGCGCCTCGACCAGACCGAGATACTCGTCGAAGATCGCGTTCTGGAGCGCGATGGGAAAGGCGAGGAGACGGTTCAGCCATCGCTGTATCGGCGGCAGGTCGTCGCGCAGACCGCCGTCCTCAGCGGCAAGGCGGAGCCCCGAACGATCCTCGAAGTCACCCAGCGTCGTCGACTGAAGCTTCCCGGCATAGAGCAGGCGGTACCAGGCGATCAGCGCATCCTTGGCATAGTCGCTCTCGAGATTGTCGGCGGGGTCGAACAGGTTCTGACCACCGGTCTGGCGTTGTCCCCGAGTGAGCGCACCCAATGTGTCGAGGCGGCGAGCGATGGTGGAGATGAAGCGGCGTTCGCCGCGCACATCGGTCGTGACGGGCCGGAACAGGGGCGCCGATGCCTGCGCCGAGCGGTGGGTACGGCCGAGGCCCTGGATGGCCGCGTCGGCGCGCCAGCCGGGCTCGAGCAGATAGTGGATGCGGCGCGCCTGGTTCTTGGCGCGCAGGCAAGCGTGGTAGCTGCGTCCCGTTCCACCGGCGTCACTGAAGACGAGCAGTCTCTTGGTGCCGTCCATGAAGGCCTGGGACTCAGCGAGGTTTGACTTGGGCGTGCGGCGTTCGAGGCGCTGCGCACTGTTTGCATCCACGACGAGGCGGCGAGTGCGCCCGGTCACCTCTGCGACCTGGGAGGTGCCGAACCGCTCGATGATCGCGTCGAGCGCCGTGGCGATTGCCGGCAGGGCGCAGAGTTGCTCGACCAGAGCATCGCGCGCGGCCAGTGCGGCCTGGCTGTGCACGGGACGACCGTCTTCGTCGGTCATCGGCTCGGAGCGAACCGTGCCGTCCGCATCGGTGAAGACGCGCATCTGGCGGGTAGGAAAGGCGCCGAGCAGGTAGTCGACGACATATTCGCGAGGGGAGAGGTCGATCTCGAGCGCTTCGCGCTCGGCCGGATCGAGTTCGGCCAATCGCCGCGCGAGCATCGCCTCGGAGGTGGAGACCAGCTGAACCACGACGGCGTCGCCGCGGGCGAGGTCGGCTTCGATGGCAGGCAAGAGGCTCGGCAGCTTGGCGGACAGGAGAAGTTGCGCGAAGAAGCGCTGCTTGACGCTCTCGAACCGGGACAGCGCAGCCGATTTGGCATTCGGGTTCAACGTCGAGCCGGAGACGGTATCAACGACCCGGGTTTGCTCGAGCGCGGCATTCAGGTTGCGATGGATGATCGCCCAGGCCTCCGCATAGGCGTCGTAGACGTGGATCTGCTCGGGGGTGAGCGTGTGCTCCAGCAGGTCATATTCGACCCCGGCGAAGGACAGCGCACGCGCCGTGTAGACCCCAAGCGCCTTTAGGTCGCGGGCGACCAGCTCCATTGCCGCGATGCCGCCCTTGCGGACGCCGGTGATGAATGCCTCGCGGTCAGCGAATGCCGTTCCCGGTCCCCAGAGCCCGAGGCGTGTCGCATAGCTGAGGTTGGCGATGTTCGAGGCGCCCGTGGCCGAGACGTAGAGGGCGCGAGCGCGGGGGAGATGGTTCTGCAGCCGCAGACCTGCGACGCCCTGCTCCGATCCTTTGACCCGGCCGCGTGAGCCTTCGCCGCCTGCCGCGTTCGCGAGCGCGTGCGCTTCGTCGAACGCGATGACACCGTCGAACGCCTCGCCTGCCCAGTCGAGGATCTGGCGAAGGCGGGTCGCGTCCTCGCGCCCCGAGCGCAGTGTCGGATAGGTCACGAAGAGGATGCCGGCATCGAGCGCGATCGGCGTGCCGAGCTTCCATTGTGACAGGGGCTGGACGTCCAGTGCCATTCCGCCGAGCGCCCCCCAGTCGCGCCGTGCATCCTCCAGCAAGGCTTCGTTCTTGCTGAGCCAGAGGTGGCGTCGCCGTCCCCGCTGCCACTGATCGAGAATGATCCCGGCGATCTGACGCCCCTTTCCGGCGCCGGTGCCATCGCCGAGAAAGAAGCCCGCGGCATACGCAGCTCCGTCATCGGAGACTTCGAGTAAGCTACCCTCCTTGGCCGTATTGAAGCGACCCGGTAGGTCACGCTCGAAGGCCGCGCCGGCGTAGACGAGCGTTTCCAGCTGTGCCGCGGAAAGGAGTCCGTCGGTGATCACCTTAGCGGGGAGCAAAGGCGCGTAGACCGGTCGGGGAGCGGCGATCGAACCCATCGCCAGCGACTCGACGAGCGGGGTCGGGTGATCCTGTCCGTCGGGAAGGCTGAGCCGGCTGGGCCGCCATGGCAGGTAGATGCCGGCCGTCTCGCCGGTCGGGCTCGGTTCCTCGAGCGCAATGACCCGCAACGGCTGCGCCTCGGCATCCTGGTGCTCCGGCTTCGGAAGCGTGGGCGCGCGTGAGGCGCCACGAACTCCGCGGAAGAGCGACAGGCGCGGGGCGCGGGACGGCGAGGGCGGCGAAGGGGAGGATGGCGGCGTTGCGCGGGGAGGAAGCCGATCGACGAGTTCAAGGGCGCTAGAAAGGTCCTCGATGTCCGCCACCATCGGCACGCCGCCGTCAGTGACCCGGTCCCAGACGGCCAGCCGCACCGCGATGCCGGTGCCGTGCTTGGCATAAAGGCCGCGCCTCAGCGTCAGGTCCATGCGGCAAGTCCAAGACGAACCAAGCAGATCGCGACTGGACCAGGTCGGCATCAGCGCCACGATCCGTGCGCCGTCGGAGAGGCGTTTCGCAGCACCGAGCAGGTGGCGATCGGCTGCGTTCCGATCTTGGCCGCGTCCTTCGGAACGGGCGAAGGGAGGGTTCATGATGACGACGGTCGGGCGTTGGTCCGGCGGGAGCAGGTCGTCGATCAGCTCCCCGTCATAGCCGGTCACCTGAGCGTCGCCGAACGCCTCCCGCAGACACAGCCGGCGCACCGGGTCGATTTCGTTCAGGATGAGGCGCGTCCCTGCACGCGCGGCCGGCCAAGCGAGCATCCCTGTTCCGGCGGACGGTTCGAGCAGCGTGTCCGCCGAGGAAAGCGCGGCGGCCCGCCCCAGGAGCCACGCGATCGGAGCGGGCGTCGAGAATTGCTGAAGTACGAGCTGCTCCTCGGTGCGGATGCTCTGCGTCGGCAGCTGATCGGTCAGTGCCGCAAGGGCGGCGAGCGTTCCGAGGGTGTTGTCGTGCTCGCTCCACGCGGGCGAGGTGAGAAGAAGGATCTGCGCGAGCTCCAGCGCGTCATAGGCGTGGCGTATCGACCGATGGTCGCGCGCGCTCGCCTGCGAGCAGGCAGATTCGAACGATTGCCTCAGGAGCCGCTGGTCGATCGGCTCGCCGGCTTCCAGATAGCCGACGAGGGCATGAGCGAGCTTGATCACCGGGTCGGTGACCGGCGAGCGTGACAGGGCAAGTGCGGTCATCAGGAATCTCCCGCCCGACCGGCTTCATTGCCGGCACCAGGGCACCACGGCCCCGCTGCCTTTCCTCTCGAAGCGTCAGCGTCGCAGAACGTCGTTCCAGTCGTCGCCCAAACAGGGAGGGTAGTGCGCCTCGACCACGTGCCGGCCGAGATGTTCGCGCGCCAACATCTCGGCCCGCTTTCCACCCGCATCATGATCGAGGAACAGGACGATCTCCTCGACGCCGGGCGGGAGCTCGATGCGGGAGAAGCGCTCGGTGCCCAGGGTCGCCCAGCACGGCAGGTCGAACAACGACGTGGCCGACAGTGCCGTCTCGATGCCTTCCGCAAGCCCGAGGCGGGGGGCAGCCGGCGTGAGACGGACAAGGCCGGAGCCAAGCCGACCCAGCGCGGCACGCCGGGGTTCACGACGGGTCAGGCGTCTGCCGTCGCGAGACAGGAATGACCGGTGGACGGCGATGAGGCCCGTTGCATCGGTAACGGACGCGATCATCGCGGGCGAGAAGCGGGTGAACGGCTTCGGCCCGAGTGGTGTGCGGGGATGGAAGCGAAGGGCAGGGGTCGGCTTGATGCCTCGGCCGGCGAGGTAAAGCTCCGCAGGGGAGCCGGCCGCGGCACGCGCGTCGGACCAGAGCTGCTGGGCGGCTCGGCGGCTGAGATCGTCGGATGCATCGTGCCGCACTGCGGGAGACCAGCTCGCCGCGCCGGGAAGTCGCAAGGCGTGCAGCGCCTGCAGAACCGCTCCGTTGTCGCAACCCGCGAAGCAGTGGAACAGCAGGCGCTTCCGGCCCAGCCTGACGCTGAGGGACGGCGTCCGGTCGCCATGCGCGGGACAGCGGCACATGCCGCCGCTCTGTCCCCATCGTCCGCCGAGCGACTCGACGATGGCGCGTCCGCTGTCGGCCGCGCCTGTAAAGTGAGGGTCATGGTAGCTCATCGGCGTCTCGCATCTTCGTGTGCAGGCCCCGGCCGCCGCCTCCTCTCCAGGGCTGCTTCGCTGCTTTCCTACAGCAGCACGTTCGCACTATGTTCCGATTCGAGGAGGAAGGGAAGAGCCATGCGAGGACACGATGATCCGATTCCTTACTCCCAGCGTGAGCGCGTTCATGCTCTTCTTGGTCAGCTCGCCGGCGCTCGCCGAGCAGCTTCCTCCCCCGGCCGAGGCGCCAGTCGAGAACAGCGTCTACGAGGGGATATTTGCACCAGTGGCCTTCAAGCTCGTCGAGCACAGGACGGCCGGGCGCGCGCCCTTGCTTCCCGTCCCCCAAAGCCGCTTCGCTATCGCACGCACAACCTCGCGCGCCCCGTTGACGAACCAGGCCCGCACCCATGTGCTGGCCTTCATCCGGGCGGCCGAGATGCGCCACGCACTGCCGCTTGGCCTGCTCGAGGCTTTGGTCGAGGTTGAATCGGCCTTTGAGCCGGGTGCGATCAGCCGAGCCGGGGCAATGGGGCTGTCGCAACTGATGCCGGCGACGGCGCGCGCGCTCGGCGTCCTCAATCCGTTTGACGCGCGCGCCAATGTGGATGGCGGTGCCCGGTACCTGCGAGCGATGCTCGACCGCTTCGGGTCGATCAAGCTTGCGCTCGCGGCCTATAATGCAGGTCCAGGGGCGGTCCTTCGCTCGCGTGGGGTGCCGGCCAATAACGAGACGCCAGCCTATGTCGCGAAGGTCCTTGCTGCCTGGTCCTTCGGTGGCGTCCGCTGATCCGGGCCGGCATGCGGTCATCAGGCGCCGTGGGCGACAAGGTAGGCGGTCACCTTGCCATAGACCTTTCGCCTAGGACGTCTTCCTGCGCGGAGGTCGGACACGAAGCGCGGGTCGTGCACGACGATACGGCCGAAGCGGGTCGGGCTCAGGCCCGCGCGAGCGAGGTACTCCTCCACTTTCTGCAGCAGTTCGTTCTCCATCGGCACCGACTCGCTTTACATTGTTCCCGTTATGTTCCATGCTCCTGCCGGTTTTGTCTAGGATGATTCCTATGATGCTCGCGCAAATTGAAGATCCTCGCACAGCGCTCCAGCGGCTGATCGACGAGCGCAAGGAAGACTATGCAGGCCTGTCACGCATGCTTCGGCGCAACGATGCGTACATCCAGCAGTACATCAAGCGCGGTACGCCCAAGCGGCTGCACGAAGAGGATCGACGAGTTCTCGCCGCTTACTTCGGCGTCAAGGAGGCCGTCTTGGGCGGACCCCAGGAGTGGGAGCAGCCGGCCTTGCAACAAGTGCCCGTGCTCGACGTCTATGCGTCGGCCGGACATGGCGCTGCCGATTTCGGTGAGGCGCGTCGCACGACGATCGGCTTCGATCCGCGTTGGCTCCGCGATCGCACGAAGGGGTCTGCCGATGGTCTGTCGGTCATCCAGGTAAAGGGTGATTCCATGGCACCGACCCTTGCCGATGGCGACGATGTGCTCGTCGACCGAAAGGACGGCGTCGGGCGACTTCGGGACGGCATCTACGTGCTGCGGCTCGACGACAGCCTGATGGTCAAACGGCTCGCCCGCAATCCATCGGGACGAGGTATTTCGATCAGGAGCGACAATCCGGATTATCCGAGTTGGCGGAACATCGAGCTTGGCCGGATCGACATCGTTGGTCGGGTGCTATGGTTCGGCCGCACCCTGAGCTGATCGCGGCGGACTGAGACATGGCTATGAAGCAACTCAGCCTGCATGTCGTCGGCGCGAACCATCCGAATGCCGATGGCAGCAATCGCCGGTTCGAGATCCTGCTCTGTGTGCCGGGTGAGCCGATCGAGCTCGTACCCGAACCCAAGAACCCCGTCGATCCGAGCGCCATTGCCGTCGTCAGCGCCCGTCATGTTCAGATCGGTTACCTGACGGCGGATCGCGCGCCCTGGATCGGCAGCATGCTACGCAATGGTCGGGAGCTTCAGGCAGTGTTCCAGGGGGCTACGCAACCCGGAGCAGCGATCAGGATCGGGTTCGACGGAGAAGCGCCCGTCTTGCCCGAGTGCGGCCGGAAGCGGCACGCCGCAGAGACGACCGAAGAGGTCGATTTCTGGCCCGACGAACTACCGCCGGACGATTGATCATGCCGAGAAGAAAGCTCGACCGCAGCACTCTGCGGAACGGCGTCAGCACAGACCCGTCCTCCGCGCGTTTCAGATCGACGGCTGGCGAGCCGCGTGATCGCGGGGCTTCGAGGAAATCAGCAACCGAGATCGTGCCGGACCAGGGTGACCAGCAGGAAGCCTGGGCGATTGCGGCCGAACTGATCACTGATCTGGGCGCGCATGACGCAGTCGCATGGGCTGACGATTATATGCGGGACCTGTATCGAAAACGGGATTGGCGGGGCATGCAACGATGGGGAATCGTGGGGTCTGCTCTGGACGAGCTGGTCAGCGCCAACGTGCATTAGCGGCGGATCGGATATGCCTCGAGTCCGGAAGTCCGACGCTGTGCGAGTCGATACTTCGCCCGCGATGATGCTATGCTGCCGCAGAGGTTCCGTAAGCAGCGATCGGAGGATCGGCGGTCGTGGATTCAGAAACACTCAGGGCCGCCGCGAAACTGGCGCGAGCGCGAAGCACCCCGCCGCGGTCTGTCGATCATCGGGACGGGCTTGAGCGCGTGGGCGCTCGCCGCGCCCTGGAGCAGCTCGCGAGGGACCTGGAGATCACAGCGGATCATGAGGAACGGCAGCAACGGAAGAGTCGCTGACCGTCGGGCTCGCATCGCCTCACGCGCCGATCCGTGCGCGTGATGCGCCGCCGGCGGACCGTCGTCTCTAAGCGGCATCCTCCGCGGAGCTGGGTCACCCCCCGGACAGTGCGGGCTCTTTTCCCAAGCGTCGGCGGTGGCCGTTCACAGTTCTCAAGCGCGACCAGTTACTGCGATCAACGGATCACTTGCACGGCCGTCGGCGAGGACGTCCGCGGTGATGTGGCGGAACCCTGCGCGCTCGAGGTAGAGCCGGACCAGCGCGGCGTGTCCGTTGATGTCGAGCGACCGCCAGATGGCAACTGCCTTTGTCGGGAAACATCGGTTCGAGAAGCTGACGATGAAGAGGGCTTCCGGGACCAGCACCCTGCGCACTTCGGTGAATACAGCGACCGGCTGCTGGAGATATTGAGCACCGACACAGCAGAGGGCGCTCTCGAAGGATCGATCTTCCAGCGGCAGCGTGGCGTCGCGATTCAGATCCTGAACGAACCAGCGATCCAGGCGCGGATTGGCGGCGAGCTCTTCAGCGTTCATGCCATGTCCGACGACAGGGGCGTAGGTCCGGTCGGGCGGCAGGTGGCTGACCCAACTCGACATGAGGTCGAGTACCGGCTTGCCCTGGGGCAGCAGACCTCGATAATGTGCGGTCAGCGACGCCACCGCCCCCTCGTCGATGTGCGTGACCAGCCGCGGAGGGGCATAGAAAGCAAGATCGTCACCGGTATCCTGCTTCGTGAAGGCGCCGGCGGGCAGTTCGGGGAGCGGGTTCATCACGGCGCGCGGTCCTGTTCTCTCAGCCAGTCCGCATAGGGCGTGTTGGCGACCATGTGCCGATTGAGATCAGGCGTCCCATCCTGCCATCATACCGGCCCGCGCTCGCCGAGCGCGACCTTGGCTTGGTCGACCTGAGCACGGGCCTCGGCAACGCGAGCCTTGTCGCCTGCGCGCAGCGCAACCCCCACGGCGCGTCTCGCACCCATGAGTTCGCCAACCAAGGCTGCGCGCTGCTGTTCTGACAAAGACGGGTTTGATCGCCGCCACAGGCGCCCCCGGACGACGAAGTAGCGTCCATCGGGTGTGACCGGATAGTCCTTTGCGGTCACCCTACCGTCTCGCTTGAGGCTGTCGACGAGATCAGGCGAGCGGAGCTCTCGCCAGGCTCGCTGCTCGAAACTCCGCCGAGGAGTGCGGTGAGTGTCGTCGGCCGAAAGCCACGTGCATCTACGCCGACGTCGAACTGGCGCAGCAAGGGCTTCAACTTGCCATGACTATGCCCATGCAGGTTGATGGAGCGGCAATGCTGTCCGTTCCAGCTCCTGAATGGGTAGTGGCAGAGCACCAGCAACACGCCGTCCTGCGTCAGTTCTGCATAGTCCTGAACGCTCGCCCAGCCTGCGGCATCGCCGGTAGCGGGATCGTCATTGTTGCCGCGGACGAGATGCTTGATGCCGTTGAGCTCAGCCAGCAAGGCCGCCACGTCCGCCGAACGACGTGCGACGTCACCGAGGTGCCAAACCTCGTCGTCAGGGCCGACGGTTTCGTTCCAGCCGGCAACGATCGCCTCGTCCATTGCCGCCACACTGGCGAACGGGCGGCGGTGGATGTTGATCGTGCGATGATCACCGAAGTGCGTGTCGGCGGTGAAGAAGATCGCCATTGCGGAAGGCTCAGAGCATCTCGAGCGGGCGACGCGTGCGGGGGCGCGGGAACGCTGCGTCCAGTGTTGCAAGATCAGCGTCCGAAAGGACGATATCGGCCGCCGCGCGGTTCTCCCGCACATGATCAACTGAGCCTGCCTTCGGAATGGCGATCACGCCGTCGTGGCGCATCGCCCAGGCGAGTGCCACCTGCGCCGGCGTCGCGCCTATCTTGCTCGCGGTCGTAGCAAGGGTGCGGTCGGCAAGAAGGCGGCCCTGTTCCACCGGGCTGTACGCCATGGCTGGCATGCCGTGATCGCCAAGCCAGGGCAGCAGATCGTGTTCGGCCCCCCGCCGCGTGAGATTGTAGAGGATCTGGTCGGCCGCGCAGGCGCCGCCGTCCGCCGCAACAAGCTCTTCCATGTCATTGGTGTCGAGATTGCTGACGCCCCAATAGCGGATCTTGCCCGCGGATTTCAGCGCCTCCATCGCCTCGACTGTCTCGGCGAGCGGCACCGACCCGCGCCAATGGAGCAGATACAAATCGAGACGGTCGGTGCCGAGCCGCTTCAGGCTCGCCTCGCAGGCGCCGGCCAGGCGTTTGCGCGACGCATTCTGCGGGTAGGCCTTGCTGACAAGGAACAGCCGGTCGCGCACGTCGCCGAGTGCATCGCCGATCAGAATTTCGGCCGCACCGTCGCCATACATCTCGGCGGTATCGATCAGCGTCATGCCAAGTTCCACACCAGCGCGGAGCGCCGCAATCTCTTCGGCGCGGCACTCGTGCCGCTCGCCCATCATCCAGGTGCCCTGGCCGAGCGCGGGCACCGTCTCCAAACCTGGGAGCGTCACGGTCTTCATAACGTACTTTCGAATGGAGGATGACGACGATCAAACGCCGGATCGAACAATTTGGTGCAAGACAAGCCCCCGATACGGAAATCCAATGACAACGGCTGTTCGGCGGCGCGCGGCCAAATCCGGCCTTTTCAGAGACGGTGCGAGAAGGCTCGTTCACGCGTACGCTGACGATCATCCGTGGATCTACGTAAAGCGAACCACAAGCGCGGTGCTATGCCGGACAAGAAGGCATGTTCGCATGTTGCTGCTAGTCGTCAAACGCGCGGTGCCGATCGGCTCCCGAGCGGTGCTGGCCGGCCGCATTCACCCCCGGAGAGGAAAGCTCAATGGCGAATGCTCTGGGTGACACGTCCGACGCTGGTCATCGCGTTTCTGATCGCTGTGATCCCGACAGCCATGCGGATCAGCCGTTATTTAAGCGTGAGGTTACTGAGGGCGCGCAAGGGCAGTCAGGTGTCGCATCGGAAGATGAGATTATCGTCGGGGCGGCAGTCGGGCTGACGACCGAGGCTGCACTTCAGCGCTTGATGGCTGACGGGCCAAACGAGGTAGGCGCTGCGACCATCCGTACCGCTCCGGCCATCGCCCTTGATGTCGTCCAAGAACCTATGTTCCTGCTCCTGATCGCGGGCGGTGTCACCTACCTGGTCCTCGGCGACTTGGCGGAAGCTATTATCTTATCCCTGTTCGCGTGCGTTTCTGTGGCGATTACGATTGTTCAGGAGATACGTAGCGAGCACGCGCTCGATGCCCTGCGGGCACTAGCGGCTCCGCGTGCTCGGGTCGTTAGAGATGGTGGAGCTGCTGAGATCGCTGCCAGAGAAGTTGTTCGGGGTGATCTTCTCGTTCTTGATGCAGGAGACAGGATCTCGGCGGATGCGGTACTATTGGGCGACGCCGCCATCGAAGTCGATGAATCCCTGCTCACGGGCGAGTCGGCCCCTGTTCCCAAGACCGCTGGCGTGGACGGAGCGATCAAGGCGGGCACTCTAGTTACGCAGGGCGCAGGGACAGCCTGCGTGGTGGCTACGGGCTCCGCAAGCGCCATAGGTCGCATCGCCGGCGCGCTTTCGTCGTTAGACGTTGGCGCCCCGCGGCTCCGCCAAGAGACGCAAGCAATCGTGCGGATCAGTGCCCTCTGCGGCGGAGTGGTAGCACTCGCTGTTCTCCTTATCCATGGCTTCATGCGGCACGACTGGTCAGCGGGGCTGCTTTCCGGAATCGCGGTCGGCATGTCGCTGCTCCCCGAAGAGTTCGCGGTCGTGCTTGCTGTTTACCTCGCGATGGGCGCACGCCGGCTGTCGACAGTAGGCGTGCTGACCAGGCAGGCAGCGGCGATCGAGACGCTGGGCGCTGCAACGGTATTATGCACGGACAAGACCGGCACCTTGACCGAAAATCAGATGCGCGTCGTCAATTGGTGGACACCTGAGGCGAAAATTTCAGACCGACTTCAAGCGATCGCGGCAGCTGCCTGTCTGCCAGCATCAGCCGACCCTATGGACGTTGCGATCCGGATAGGGCGCGAGGAGCCGGCTCGCTCGCCTGCGAAATCCTTTGCTTTACGTCGAGACTTGTTAGCGGTCGGCGTGGCCTATGCGAACGCTGACGGGACGGCAGAGATCGCCGTGAAGGGGGCGCCGGAAGCGGTGCTCACCCTTTGTGTTCCGGACCCTGCCCTGAAAACTCTCCTACAGGCCCGGATCGCGACCATGGCCGCCGCCGGACAGCGCGTGCTCGCCGTCGCAAGCGCATCCATTTCGATTAGCGCCATACCCGAGCGCCTCGACGAACTGACATATCGTTTTGACGGGTTGGTGGGGCTGATCGATCCCGTTCGCGCTGACGTCCCGCCAGCGATCGCGCGGCTACGCGCGGCCGGCATCCGCGTCGTCATGATCACGGGCGATCATCCCGCCACCGCACGCGCCATCGCCGGCCAGGCCGGGATAGCCGAAGGCAATCTGCTGGTCGGCAGCGAACTGGAGATTCTCTCGGATGAGGCGCTGGCACTGGCGCTCCAAGACGTGACGATCATCGCGCGCGTATCACCGGACCAGAAATTGCGGATCCTTCGAGCATTGCACAATGCGGGTGAGATTGCGGCGATGATCGGCGATGGCGTCAACGACGCACCGGCGTTGCGAGCCGCAGACATCGGCGTGGCGATGGGCCGCCGCGGGACCGACGTAGCGCGCGAAGCGGGCGACCTCGTGCTCCTGGATGATCGCTTCGCCTCAATACCCGATGCGGTTCGCCTCGGCCGACGCATCTACAACAACATCCGGCAGGCGGCAGGCTTCATCGTCTCGGTGCACGTGCCGATCGCCGGCCTCGCCATCCTGCCGTTGGTAACCGGTTCGCCGCTCCTCCTCGGGCCGCTACACATTGCGCTGCTGGAGATCGTCATCGACCCGGTGTGTGCGCTGGTATTTGAAGCCGAGCCTGACGGGGAGGGTTCCATGATAAGTCCACCCCGCGCAGCGAATGCCCGTCTGTTCGACCGTTCCATGCTGATTTGGAGTGTGTGCCTGGGGGCGACCGCCTTCGCGATCGCGAGTGCGGTAGCCGGCCTTGCCGGATCGCTCGGCACACCCGACCAAGTCCGCGCCGTGACGTTCGTCACGCTCTGCACGCTACTTCTCTGCATGATCCATCTCCATCGCGGCCGTCTGCGTGTGGGTGGCATCGACGGCAGGGCCACGAACCGCATGTCAGCGGCGGTCGCGGGGATAGTAGCCGTGATGCTCGCCGCGATCCTGAGCGTGCCCGTCTTGCGAACTGTACTTGCTTTGGCGCCGCCCAGCGGCAGCATGTGGGCACTCGCTGTAGCCGGATGCATCACCTTCGCGCTTGCCGGAGGCCTTACGGTAAGGGTCTGGCACCCGTACAATCACGTACAGCGACGAGCGAGCGCAGCCGGATAGGAAGGCTCCAAATCGGGAGCGAAACGCGATGCACAGGAACATCGTCGCCGTGATGCGGGAAACCGACAAGTCGGAGGCGATCGTGAGCCGAACCCTCAGTGTTGCCGGGCTGTACGCGTCCGGTACGTTCACCGTCGGATTTCTACTGGGCACGGCCCGCGAACTGGCGGTCGCGCCCGCCCTGGGAACGACTACAGCACTGGTTGTCGAACTGCCGATCATGATTGCCGCGAGCGTCGGCATAGGCCGGTGGTGCCTGCGGCGCGAACGGCCACGATTTGCGGCAGCCGAGCGGCTGGCGATGGGCGCGGTTTCGCTGATCCTCCTCCTCCTGATGGAAGACCTGCTGACGCGAGCCTTGCGGGGCACCTCCTTGTCGGAGCAATGGGCCAGTCAGACCGAAGCTCGGCTGGCGCTGACCATTGCAGGGCTTCTCGCTTTCGCGATAGCGCCGCTCATCATCGGCGCACGCGGGAGGGCGGACCGGGTAATCTCCGGTCAATAACGCGCGCTCAGCCTCTTGACGGTCGTGACCGGACCATGCCCCGGATCCTCGGAGGCACATTCCCGTTCGAGTTCAGCGCGGATGCGCTCGATGTCCTGATCGGTGCGGTGCTCGATACCGACGAACTGGTTGCGGGCGTGCTCGAGAGCCCGAATGACCTCATCGAGCTTGGCCTGCATCGCGGCGGCGTCGCGGTTCTGCGAATTCTGGATGAGGAACACCATCATGAACGTGACGATCGTCGTGGCGGTGTTCACCACGAGCTGCCACGTGTCGGAATATCCGAAGAGCGGCCCCGTCGAGATCCACAGCAAGATCGCAAGCAGCGCGGTGACGAACGCCAATGGCTGGCCCGCCCATGCAGCCACGCGCCCGGCGATGCGTGTAAAGAGCTGATCGAGCATCAAGTGCGCCTTTCTTTGCCAACACTGGCGACGCTCGCCTGCGTCCCAGGCGGCCCGGCTGGCTCGAGCGGGTCTTCCCAGCGCCGCTCGAGCACGCGAAGCTTGGAAACGACGCTGACAAGAAACGCGGTGGACCAGCCGAGCAGGATAATGCCGTTGGCGCCCTCGATTGCGCCGCTCACCCGCCATGCTGGGTCGACGAGTACGTCGCCATAGCCGATGGCGACATAGGTCACCGTCGAGAAGTAGAGCGCGCTCTCAAACTGATCGAGCGCACCGAGTCTCAGATAAGCGAACGCGTATGCCCAGATCTCGACGGTATGCAGGGCAAAAAGCCCAAGTGCGGCGGCAATGACGCGCATGACGTCGCCCGCGATTGCGGCGCGTCCCTTCGTCGGTATGGCCTCGTGGTCGATGACCTTGAGCAGCAGGAGCAGGCCGACGAGATGCACTACGATGGTACCCACCACCATCGCGCTCGAGAAGGCGAGCTGGGTCGCCAGCATCAGCCGGCCGAACCTTGCTTCCGGCGCGCCATCACGCGAGCGGTGTAGCCAGCGTGGCGGTCGCTCGCGAGCGTCGAGCACGTCCGTTCCGCAGTTGATCTGACACGTTCCAACTGCTCGGCGGCATAAGCGGTGCTGATGTTCGGCACCACGGAGTCGATCGTAATGTGTTCGCTTTGCTTCATGCAGAAGCCTCGCCACAGATACACGTCGAAGATCGTGCGCAGCGACATTGGCTGTCCGTGCTCGCTCAGCCAAGCATCCGAGGTGCCAGAGGTACTGAACGAGAGGAGCGGCTTCCCCTCAAGTGCCGCTTGACCGCTTTGATCGTGCATGTCCCGGAACGAGTAGCCGGCGCCGAGAACCCGGTCGACATAGCCCTTGAGAATGGCAGGGGGCAGGCCGAACCAGATTGGGTAAACCAGTACTAGAATGTCTGCCGAGGCGATCAGTTCGAGCTCTGTGGCGATCTCGGGTGTGGGGGTCCAGCCTCCGCCATGCAGAGGGCGCTCTTCGGCCTTAAGCACGGGATCGAACGCCATCGCATAGAGATCGCGGACGATCGTCTCCTGCCCACGGCGCGAAGTCTCGGCCACGTACCTCTCGACAATGGCATGATCGAAGCTGTCCGCCGCCGGATTGGCGTAGACGAGGAGGTGCCGGATCGGGGGCAAAGAAGGCGAACCCTGCGCGTTGAAGGTCATGGCTATAGTCCTCAATGCATGAGCAGCGTGGGCGTCGCGACGGTGCCGATCATGTCCTCGGTCACGCCGCCGAGGATCAGCTCCCGCAATCGCGACCTTGCAAAGGCGCCAAGAACCAGCAAATCGACACCACGATCGGCTGCCATGGCTCGCAGAGCTTCGGCCTCGGCTCCCGAATGCGCCGTCGTCGTCGCGACGTCGACGCGCAGCCCGTGGCGCGCCAGATGGCAGGCGATGTCGGCTCCGGGATCGCTTCCGTGGTGATCGGCCGATGTCTCCGGATTGACGATAGCGACCACGACGTCCGCATGCGCGCTGAGATGAGGCAAGGCGACTTGGATTGCGCGCGTCGCCTCAGGACCCGCGTTCCAGCCGATGACGGCCCGCTCGAAGGATGGTACGGTGCCGTCCAGCGGTAAAGAAAGCACGGGGCGACCGGACCCGAGAATGACGTTCTCAAGCACGCGGCGACGCAGCCATTCGTCTTCCCACGTCGCTGGCGGGCCGAAAAGGACAAGATCGGCGTAGCGTGTTTGCGCAGGTGTTTTGTCGAGCAGGACACGGGCGGTATCCGACAGGATGCGAATTTCGACATCCACGCCGGCCCGCGCTGCGCGATCCCGCACCGATCTTTCCTTAGCCTCGGCCTTCTCGCGGTACTCGTCGAGAGTGACATACGGCGGAAAAACCATGACGGTATAGTCGGGCACCGGGATAACCGAGAGCAGGGCAACCGAGAGATGGGCTTGATGATGCCCGGCCATGCGCACCGCCGCGGCGACGATCGCATCGTCGTTCGTGCTGATGTCGATGACGAGCAGTAAGTCCTTGATCACCTGGTCTCTCCCTGTTGACGGAGAGAACGCTAAGTGAATCCTTCAGCACGGGCATTGCGGACTTGTACGTAGGCGAGTTTGCGTCGTGGCGTTCAGCTCGCGGGCTCCCGGCCGAGCCCTGCGGCGAAGGCGACGCGCAGCGCGTCGGAAAAGCTGCGCACGTCGAGTTTCGTCATCAGGTTCGCCCGGTGCACTTCGACCGTCCTTGCGGAAATCCCGAGGTCGTAGGCGATCGTCTTGTTCGGCAGCCCACGAGCCAAGCCGTCCAGCACCTCTCGCTCTCGCGGCGTCAGCACCGCAAGGCGAACGTCCGCTTCGCGTTCGACCTGTTCGACATCGTCCCGATGCTCAAGGCGCGCGAATGCTGCTTCAATCGCGGCGAGCAATGCCGCCTTTTCAAAGGGCTTCTCGATAAACTCGATAGCACCTGCCTTCATCGCCCGAACTGCGATACCAATGTCCCCATGGCCGGTCAGGATGATGACCGGCAGGGTCACTCCAGCCTCGTGCAGCCGCTCCTGAACCTCAAGTCCGTCCATCTGCGGCATCCGCACATCGAGAAGGATGCAGCCTGGCGCGGCATGCCGTGCGTTGCGAAGGAACTCTACGCCATTGGCATAGGTCTGCACTAAAAAGCCCGACGTCTTGAGCATGAAGCCCGCTGACCGGCGGATCGATTCTTCGTCGTCGATCAGATGGATCAGCCGCTTGTCGGCCATCAATGCTCCTCTCCGGTTACGCGCGGTAAGGTGAAATTGAACTCGGTCCCGCCGCCCGACCGAGCTTGCGCATCTATTCGACCACCATGGGCTTCGACAATCGTGCGACAGATGGAAAGGCCAAGTCCCATACCCGCTTTCTTGGTCGAGACGAAAGCGGTGAAGAGTTGAGCGGCGACCCCGGCCGAAAGGCCGGGACCGTTGTCGGCCACGGTTACTAGCACCGTGTTCTCGGTCACGCGTGTTGTTGAGACCCACAGGCGCGCGTCCGCGATGCCTTCCATCGCTTCCACCGCGTTTCGGATCAGGTTGACCAGAACCTGCTGGATCTGAACCCCGTCTGCGAGGACGGCTTGGGCAGACGGGCCGAGATTCAGCGCGCAGGTGATACCTTTCTCGCGCGCTGCGACGGTAGCCAACGCCATTGCCTCAGTGACGAGCCGGGGCAGGTCGACAACGCGCCTCTCCACCTCCCCGCGCGCGACGAACTCGCGTAGCCGCCGGACGATCTGGCCAGCACGAAGAGATTCGGCGGCGGCCTCCGAGACGGCTTCGCGTACCAGAGCGAGCGTCTCCTCGTCGGGTTGGTCGATCAGGTCCCGCGCGGCCTCGAGATAATTCGCGACGGCGGTCAACGGCTGGTTGAGTTCGTGCGCGAGCGTCGACGCCATTGTTCCCATCGCGCTCAATCGGGACACGTGGATCAGCTCGGACTGCAGTTCTTTCAGGCGAAAGTCTGCTCGCTGCTGATCCGTCAGATCGCGTATGAACCCGGTAAAGATGCGGTGGTCTCTATCTCCGGCCTCGCCAACCGATAGATGCATCGGGAAGGTAGAGCCGTCCTTCCGCTGACCAATCACGATGCGTCCTATGCCGATGATCTTGCGCTGCCCGGTCTCGTGATACCGCCCGAGATAGCGATCATGGCGCTCTCGGTCCGGTGAAGGCATCAGCTGATTGACGTTATTGCCGAGCAGTTCGCTCTCCGCGTAGCCGAACAGACGCTCGGCGGCGGCGCTGAACGACAGGATGCGGGCTTGCCCGTCGATCACAATCATCGCGTCCGGGACCGTGGCAAGGATCGACGCCAGATGATCCTTTTGGGCGCGTAGCGCTTCTTCTGCTGCTCGGTGCTGGGAAAGGTCGCGGATGACGAGACCGAACCCCCGAAGACGGCCGTCAACGTCGCGAAGCGCCGTAACGGTTCTATTCGCCGGGAAGATGCGACCCGATGCAGTGGGTTGCCCCAGCTCGACCTCGGAGCGGCCGACGCGCTCCGCTGTATCGCATTCTTCGCCAAAGCCGGCGGAGCGGTGTTCGGGCGGCAGAAAGTCGGTCGTCGATCGTCCGATCGCTTCCGCCTCCGACCAGCCGAGTAGCCGCTCCGCCCCGACATTCCACACCGTTACTCGCCGCTGCGGGTCGAGCATGATGATCGCGTAGTTGGTCGCGCTGTCGATCAGCAGCCCGAGTTCGTCGCTCAGCAATGAGCCTGCTTTTGCACGGTCTGCATGGTCGAGGGCATCGTCGTGCGGCATGACGTCGGCATAGCGCACCCGAACAACCTTGTAGAGCGGGTTAGGTCGCGAACCGTGCTCAATGCGCGAGTACCAGCGGATAGGCGCTGTCCCGGATCATCGAGCGGGTCACACCGCCGAAGAACAGCTCCCGCGTCCGATTGTGGCCGTACGCGCCCATGACGATGTAGCTCGCCTTCGCCTGATCAGCACGCGCCTCGATCAGCTCCCACGTAGGGCGATGGAGCGAGTGGATGCGCTCGATCGTCGAAGGGACGCCGTGCCGTGACAAGTAGCCAGCGGCCGCTTCCGCCGTTGGACCGGAAATCCGGTCATCGATCTCGAGGATCTCGACATCGGCGGCGAGCGCCAGGATCGGCGTGGCTTCCCGCAAAGCGGCCATCGCGGCGGCCGAGCCATCCCAGGCGACCATTGCCTGTCCGTGCCAGTCTATTCCCCTGCACTCCGCTGGCACGGCCACCACCGGCTGGTTGTTCGTGATCGCGATGTCCTCGGTGACCCTCGGCAGGTTGGGATCGAACATGCGATCCGCCTGCCTGCTGGAGACAATCACGTCCGCTAGCCCCGCCGCGTCGGTCACGCGATTGGACAGGCCGCCGGTCGCATCGATCCAATCCCAAGAGACATCCTCCTGCTGGAGGCGATCACGGATGAGCGTGCCGTGCCGGCGTTCGGCCGCATGCGCCTCGGCCATCGCCCACGCGCTGCCGGAACCCATGTAATAGTCATCGGCGACGACCTGGGGCACGAAAACATCGACGCAGGTCAGATGGCCGTCCAGCGCGCGGGTGAGATCGAGTGCGGCTTGGAAGCGGGCTTCCTGGCCAGCATCGCAATGAACCATCAAGAGGACATTCTTCATCTCGCATCTCCCGTTCTGTTCGGGATGAAACCTATCGGACGAGCGGGTGGGCGATCATTCGTGATAACCCGTAGGTGGCCTACCAGACCACGAGGGCTGTCGCCGCGGTGCCTGCGATCACCGCTAGCGCAAGTGGACACGCGGCCCGGATCCCGAACGGTCGCGCACCGAAGCTCAAAGCCAGCACCGCCTTGAAGGCGGTGTTGAGAAGGACCGGTGCGACCAGGACCGCTGCCGCGCTTTGCGGAGATAGCGAGCCGGCCGGCAATCGACTGAACGTGATCACTGCGGCGTCCACATCGGCCACACCGGTGACGGCAAGGAGCAGCCCGACGCCTGCATCACCGCTACGATCGAGCAGCCACCGGCTCGCAATGGCCAGTCCGCCGACCATCACCGCGAGCAGCAACGCAGGTCTCAGGTCGAACGGGTTGCCAAGCGTTAGCGCCTGCCCGCGAACGGAAGAACCTGCGCGCAATGCTAGCACAATGAACGGCGCCGTCACAACCAGGGCGGGCACGACGGCGACCGCGATGGGGATCGTAAAGGCAGGCGCCAGTAAGGCGACGAGCACCAGCACGCGCGCGAACATCACGCCGGAAGCGATCGCGATTCCCCCGACGAGCTGGCGATTAGGGGCTTCTGGGCCCAGCCGTCGGGCGAACGCAACGGTCACAGCCGTGGAGGAGACGATAGCGCCGCAAGCTGCGGTCACGAGCAGACCGCGCGCAGGTCCCAGTCGCTTCGCTAGCAGGTAACCAACAAAGGACAGCCCTGAGACGAGGACGACGACCAGCCATAAGGCGCGCGGGTTAATCGCGGCATAGGGACCAAGGTCGCGATCGGGCAACATTGGCAGGATCACCAGCGCAACTACGCAGAACCGCGCAGTCGCGAGCAGCTCTACTCTGTCCAAGCCGGCCAGCCAGCTGTGCAGGGTTTCCCGGCTGGCGAGCACCAGCGTAACGATGGCCGCGGCGGCCAGGGCCGCGGTGCCCTGGCCGACGCCGGCGGCAGCCCCGGTTGCCACGGCCAACAACGCGGCGACAGCTGTCGTCGCGCTTGCGTCCGGTCCGGTGGCGCGCTGACGGACGTAGCCGTAGATGATCAGACCCACGCAGCCTGCGGCGATCACGGCGCCAAGCATGGGGTGTAGCAAGCCGGACAGGCCTCCGCAAAGGCCCAGCAGTCCGAAGGTTCTGATGCCGGCGACGCGCGTTCCCGGAGCCTGCTCGCGATCCGTCCAGCCGCGTTCGGTCCCGATCAGCAGTCCGCATCCCAGAGCCTGACCTAGGGAAAGAATAGTTGACGCGCTCGGTAGATCGGCGACGGTCACGGTCACGGTCACGGTCACGGTCACGGTCAGGGAACAAGCACGGCGCGACCGTCCACCGTTTCCGCACGCAGCTGTTCGAAAACGCCATTCGCCTCGTCAAGGGGAAAGGTCGTAACGCGCGGCTTCACCAGGCCGCGTGCGGCGAAGCCGAGCGCTTCCTCAAGATCCGCGCGGGTGCCGACGATCGAGCCGCGAACCGTGATGCGCTTGAGGACGACGTCAAAGATGGGCAGCGGCATGTCACCGGGCGGCAGGCCAACGAGGGCGACGGTGCCACCCCGCCGTACGGCACCGATCGCCGTTCTGAACGCCGGTAGCGACGCTGCCGTCACCAGTACGCCGTGCGCCCCGCCACCCGTGATCGCGACAATTTGGTCGACCGCGTCCGTCGCCGCCGCATCCACCGCCGCTTCAGCGCCACAAGCCAACGCCAGCGCACGCTTGTCAGCATTGGTGTCGAGGCCGATCGGGCGAAATCCCATCGCTCGCGCATATTGCACGCCGACATGGCCCAAGCCGCCGACACCGGAGATCACGACCCACTCTCCCGGGCGAGCGCCGGTCTCTATCAGGCCCTTGTAGGTGGTAACACCAGCGCAGAGCACGGGGGCGAGTGCCGCGAGATCGTCGGTAGCTGGAACGCGTCCGGCGAACGCTGCTCGGGCGATGACATAGTCGGCGTGCGTTCCGTGAACGCCGTAGCCCGTGTTGTGCTGGCGCTCGCACAACGTCTCCCACCCGCGCAGGCACCATTCGCACGCTCCACAGGCGTCGTGGAGCCACGGCACCCCGACGAGGTCGCCCTCGCGAAGATCGGCAACGCCGGGACCCATCGCGCACACATGGCCGATGCCCTCATGCCCCAGTACGAGCGGTAGCGATGGGCGGATCGGCCAGTCACCGTCCGCGGCGTGAAGGTCGGTGTGGCACACGCCGCTAGCCGCAACCTTGACCAGCACCTCTCCCTGGCCGGGCACTGGGATTGGCCATTCCTCGATTACGATCGGCTCGCCGAAGCGGCGCACGACGGCGGCGCGCATGGTGCTCATCTGATTTCTCCCGCTTGGCAAGCGACGCCGAGTGCGCGCGGCATCGCCCTTCAATGCGCGACGAAGAGCGGCACGCGCGCGCCTTCGAGCATATCAAGGGTGGTGCCACCGAACACGGCTTCACGCCCCCTCGAGCGGCCAAAGGCCCCCATCACGCAGAACGAGGTGTGTTCGGGACGGCAACGCGACAGCAGCCAGTCGGCGGGTCGGCGTCCCGGGATCGTATCCACGTGAAGATGCACGTCATGGTTCTGTAAATAGGCGGCCGCCCGCTGCACGGTGGGACCGTCGTGGTGCTCGCCGACCTCGATCAGCGACACGGTTTTGGCGCGGGACAGGAGAGGAACCGCCGCGCGCATTGCTGCGATGCAAGGAGGCGAGCCGTCCCAGGCGACGACGGCGCGGCCCTGAAACCCCGACGATCCGTCCTCCTCCGGGACCAGCAGGACCGGCTGATGCGTCGTCCGGACCAGGTCGGACACGACAAAACTGCCGTCGCGCCACGAGTAGGTTCGGGGCTGCGTGTTGACGAGGGTCAAGTCGTGAAAGGCTGCATGATCGCTCAAGCTATCGGCAATCTTGCCCTTTACTGTAGTCCAATTGCACTCGACCCCCTTTTCACGGAACATTCGCTCCACGCAGCTCCGGTTGCTGGTCGCTTGATGCAACATAACGTCCTGAAGCATGCGCCCTTCGATCGTCGATGGCGCGAGATCGTCCTCGGTCGCCATGCTCTCGTCCACTTCGAGGCAGGTGATCCGCGCCTGCAGCAGCGTAGCCAGGTCAAGTGCTGCACGGAGACGGGCGGGCTGCCCAATGTCGTCGCGCACAAGCAGCAGCAGATCCTTCATCGTCATCTCCATCAATCTCTTCTGCGATGATCGACGGGACGGGGGTTCGCCTCCATTCGTAGATGTACGGAGCACTTCTGGCCTGACTGCAGAACGCGCGCGCCGTGGGACAATCACGTACGGCGACACGCCTCGGACTCCGATACCGGCCTATGGTGAAGGAGCATGCCCATGTCCGCCGACATCACATCCCCGCCGCGCCACGCAGTCATCCTGTGTCATCCGGAAAAAGGCAGCTTCAATGCGTCGGTCGCCGAGGCGTATTGCTCCGCGGTTTCCGCCCTTGGCCACGAGACCTGCGTGCGGGACCTTTACGCGATGAACTTTCAACCGGCGCTCAGGGCCTCGGAACAGCCCGGGGCCATGTTCCACCCCCATCCCGACGTCGAAGAGGAGATCCGCCTCCTGCACGGCGCTGACGTGTTCGTCTTGGTGTATCCGATCTGGTTTGGGTTGCCGCCGGCGATGCTCAAGGGGTACGTCGAGCGGGTATTTGGGCGAGGCGTCATGCCGCGTGACCTGCAGGAGCGGTCCGCGCGCGGCGTTTTGGCGGGCAAGCGCCTCGTCAGCTTCACCTCATCCGGCACTAGTGCGGTCTGGCTCGACGAGCAGGGCCAGATTCAGTCGCTGAGGACCATCTTCGATCGTTACCTCGAACATGCATTTGGAATGGCGCCATCGGAGCACTTCCATTTTGGCCATATCGTCGAAGGACTGAATACAAGGTTCGTCGAACAGGATCTCACCGACGTGCGCGATTATGCACGCGCGATAGCGAGAAAGGCGGAGCAAGCCGCGTAGCGCTTTTCCGACGAGGCCGCTCTCGATCGATGCAGACTTTTTCGATCTATCTACAAGGCGTCATCGCGCCGAGCACCTCGCTCACCGGCACCGTCCCGAACATCACGAAAGAATCGGCGACGCCGAACGGTACGATCAGCTTGCCTTCGTGAATGATCGCCCCACAGCTGTAGACGACATTGGGTACGTAGCCGTCGCGCTGGGCCGGACCGGCAACGATAAGAGGCTCGGTCATTCGTGCGAGAATGCGAGAAGGGTCATGCAAGTCGAGCAGGCATGCGCCAATGGCGTAGGTGCGGACCATGCCGACACCATGGGTTACGACAAGCCAGCCCTCTTCAAGCTCGATCGGTGACCCGCAATTGCCGAGCTGAACGAGTTCCCAGTCGTACCGAGGTCGCATGATGGCGATGCCCGTATCCCAATGCTGAAGGTCATCCGAATACAAAAGCGAAAGGCTCTCGTGGTCCTGCCGGCCGAGCATGACAAAGCGCCCATCGATACGCCTGGGGAACAACGCCATGCCCTTGGTTGCGCTGGCATCCCCGGCCAACGGCAACAGATCGAAGCTTTGGAAGTCGAGCGTGTGCAGCAGCTCCTGCCGGATTCCCTCGCCGCTAAAGGCGGTGTAGGTTCCGACATAGCGGACCGATGCGTCGTCATCGACGAAGCGCACGAGGCGAAGGTCCTCAAGACCGTGACGCTGCTCAAAAGTAACAGGAAAGATGACCACGGCGGACAGGTCATCAGGCCGGTTGAACGCCAATCTGACGGCAGTCCGGCTCGGATCGGCTCCCGCTGTCTGGATGATCCGAGGAGTTGAGGCTTGCGGACTGGGCGGGTCCATCACGATCTGTCCGGCAGCATCCAGAAGGCCCGAGCGAAAGGTGATCGATGATACATGGCCGTCTCCGACGCCCCTCATCGAGAGAGCGAAACGCAGTGACCCGTCTCCGACACCTTCCTGATCCGGATGAACCGTCATGCTTGGACTAAAGAGGGCGGCAGCTTCGAAGGCGTATTCCTCGGAAAAGTATGCCGCGATCAGCAAGGCCTGATCGGCGCTGACCGGCGGCAACGCGCGGCCCGCGCTGACCTCCTCGAATCGCTGGCGCAGCGTCGCGACAATGTCGCCATGGCGGTCATCAAGGCCGCGGCGCATCGACGCTAGGCATCGGCTCACATCCGCGGGCGGAAGCGCGAGAATGCGCTCCAGCAAGTGCTGTCGGTGCTGGCCAGCCCCCGCCATCGACCCGGGAGGATCGGACGGCGTGAATGGCCGAAGCACAACCCGGGAGGGCTGAGGGTACAACCGAACGGGAAGGTGTTCGACGTGCGGCGAGATCATCTAGCGGTGCTCGTTTGAAGCATCAGCCGCCATCGCCGTCGGGCCGGTGACCAGCCCCGCAGTCGCCCTTGCGATCACGGCTTGCTCGTCGGTTTCAAGAACCTGAACCCGGATTCTGCTGTCAGCCGCGGAAATTTCGCGGCGGTTATCGTCATTGGCCTCCCCGCTGAGTTCGCACCCGAGCCAAGCCAAGCGATCGCCTATCATCGCGCGAACAGGCGATGCGTGCTCGCCGATACCGCCGGTGAAGACGAACCGGTCGAGCCCGCCGAGCGTGGATGCCACTGCCGCCGTATGGCGCGCGACGCTGAAGGCGAACAGGTCCAGCGCTTCGCGCGCGCGCGGATCGGTCGAACGCAGCAGGGCTTCCACATCGCCTGTCATACCGGACACAGCCTTCAGTCCGCATTCGTGGTAGAGAAGGCGCTCGATCTGGTCTGCCGACCATCGCTTCGCCCGCATCAGATAGAGCATGATGCCGGGGTCGAGGGTACCTGGTCTCGTTCCCATCACGATCCCCTCAAGCGTGGAGAAACCCATCGTGGTGTCGACGCTCCGCAGATTGCGCATGGCACAAAGGCTGGCGCCGCTGCCGAGATGCGCCACCACGACCCGCTCGTCCGGCGAAAACGTCGGATCCGCCGCCAGCTGATCGGTGATCGACTGATAAGAAATGCCGTGAAAGCCGTACCGCCGGACGCCATCCGCCTCCATTTCCGGCGGAACGGCGTAGCGGCTGACCGGCGGGGTGAGCGCGTTATGGAAACCGGTATCGAAGCACGCCACCTGAGGTAGGCCCGGCATCACTTCGCGCACCGCTTCCACCACCGCAAGGCAGGCAGGCTGATGCAGCGGAGCCAAGGGTGACAGCTCCTCGAGCTTGCTGATGCTATGATTATCGAGGATGACTGGGACCGAAAAGCAGCGGCCTCCGTGTACGATACGGTGCCCGACTGCCATCAGCACGCGAGTCTCGGTAGACGGGGTGAGAGCGTCCAGGATGAGCCTGATCTGCCCGGTAGGCAGCAGCGAGGGCACAGTGGTGCAAACAGCAACGCCGCCAGTACCGGCCGAGAGGCGAAGCTGAATTGCGGCGCCAGCCGACGCCCGCCATTCACCGCGCACCAGAAGGCGCATGGTGCCGGCTTCGTAGGCGGCGAACTTCAGTCCCGACGAACCGACGTTGAGCGCAAGAATGTAGCCGGGCGCCACCTCAGGCGCTGATCGAGGTCGCACTAGGCCACCGCCAGTCTCGGATCTCAGGCATGTCCTCGCCGTGCTCGGTGACGTAAGCGGTATGGGCGACGAGGCGGTCACGCAGCCATTGTCGCGCGTGGGCCGCGCGTTCGCCGAGACCGGGCACATGATCGATCGCCGCCAGCGCCAGATGGAAGCGGTCGAGCCGGTTGCGCACCGCCATGTCGAACGGGGTCGTCGTTGTACCTTCCTCGATGAAGCCGTGCACATGCATATTAGCGTGGTTCTCGCGTCGGTAGGTGAGCCGGTGGATCAGATGCGGATAGCCGTGGAAGGCGAACACCACCGGTTGGTTGCGGGTGAACAGGCTGTCGAACTCGGCGGCTGAGAGGCCATGCGGATGTTCGCTGTCCGACTGTAAGGTCATCAGGTCGACCACGTTGACCACGCGGATCGTCAGGTCGGGAACATGTCGCCGCAGCAGGTCGACCGCGGCGAGCGTTTCCAGCGTCGGCACATCCCCGGCGCACGCCATCACTACGTCCGGCAACGCCCCATCCCGGTCTGCGCTCGCCCACTCCCATATGCCGGCGCCGGCCGCGCAGTGGGTTTCGGCTTCCTTCGCGGTGAGCCATTGCGGCGCCGGCTGCTTGCCAGCGACGATCACGTTGATCCGGTCGTGAGTGCCCAGGCAATGGTCGGCGACGCGCAGCAGGCAGTTGGCGTCGGGCGGCAGATAGACGCGGACGACGTCAGCCTTCTTGTTGACGACATGGTCGATGAAGGCGGGATCCTGGTGGCTGAAGCCGTTGTGATCTTGTCGCCAGACATGGCTGGAGAGCAGGTAATTGAGCGATGCGAGCGGTTTCCGCCATTCGATCCCGCGCGCCACCTTCAGCCATTTGGCGTGCTGATTGAACATCGAGTCGACGATGTGCACGAACGCCTCGTAGCAGTTGAACAGGCCGTGGCGTCCGGTGAGTAGATAGCCTTCCAGCCAGCCCTGACATAGATGCTCGGACAGCACCTCCATGACGCGGCCGTCGCGCGCCAAGTGCTCGTCGAACGGCTCCACGGGCTGCATCCAGGTTCGACCCGTGACGTCGAACACGGCATCGAGGCGATTGGAAGCGGTCTCGTCGGGCCCGAACAGGCGGAAGTTGCGCGCCTTGTCGTTCAACTGGAACAGCGCCGCCAGGTACCGCCCTAAGGCGCGCGTCGCTTCGCCGTCCACGGCGCCGGGCGCGGGAACCGCGACCGCGTGATCCCGCCAATCGGGCCGGCGAAGCGGCGCCGCGTGCCCTCCGCCGTTTGCGTGGGGGCTGGCGCTCATTCGCTTTGCGCCTGAAGGCGCGATGGCCTTGAGATCGGGCAGCAGGTCGCCGTCGATGTCGAACAGCTCTTGCGGGCGATAGCTGTGCATCCAGCGTTCCAGCAACACGCGGTGCGCGTCATTGGTTCGCGCTTCGCTGATCGGCACCTGATGCGCGCGCGAGAAGCCTTCAACCTTCTTGCCGTCGACCTCCTTGGGCCCGGTCCAGCCCTTGGGGCTGCGCAGGACGATCATCGGCCAGCGTGGCAGATCGGTGTCGCCGGCCCCCGCGGCCTGCTTGATCGCGGCGATGCGATCGAATGCGTCATCCATGGCCTTGGCCATTTTGCCGTGCATGGGAAAGGGATCGTCGCCGACCACGAAGATCGGATCATGTCCAAGTCCCTCGAACAGTCGACGCAGATCGGCATCGGCCGTGCGGCCAAGGATCGTAGGGTTGGCGATCTTGTATCCGTTTAGGTGCAGGATCGGCAGCACTGTGCCGTCGGACACGGGGTTGAGGAACTTGTTGCCCTGCCAGGACGCGGCGAGGGGGCCGGTCTCCGCTTCGCCGTCGCCAATGACACACGCAACGACGAGTTCCGGATTGTCGAAGGCCGCGCCGTAAGCGTGGACAAGCGCATAGCCGAGCTCGCCGCCTTCGTGGATCGAGCCCGGAGTTTCGGGTGCGACGTGGCTTGGAATGCCGCCCGGAAACGAGAACTGCCGGAAGAGGCAGCGCATGCCGTCCAAGTCCTGACTGACGGCAGGGTAGACCTCGCTGTACGTTCCCTCCAGCCAGCAGTTCGCCACCACCCCCGGACCCCCGTGACCTGGGCCGCAAACGAACAGGACGTCAGCGTCGCGGTGACGGATGACCCGATTAAGATGGGCATAGATAAAATTGAGCCCCGGCGTCGTGCCCCAATGGCCGAGCAGGCGCGGCTTCACGTGCTCAGCCTGAAGCGGACCACGAAGGAGCGGATTGTCGAGCAGATAGATTTGGCCGATCGAAAGGTAGTTCGCGGCGCGCCAATATCGGTCGATCAGGTTCAGTTCGAAATGGCTGGTTCGAGAATCGGAGGATTGTCCCGGCTTCCGATCGGTCGGCAGCGGGTCCCCAACTGCATCAAGGGACGTCAAATGAATTGGCAGGGTCTCGGCGTGCGGCATCGCGATCTCCGTTCGAAACCCGCGTAGGCGAGGCCAGTAATCGCGGGCATCCGCAATTGTACGAGGTTGGCAGATCGCCCGTCGCACAGCCACGGGCGTACGTATCAATACGAATGCTCATGAACCGCACTCGGGCCGATGATTGGGTCAACATAGGAGACGGAGCCCATGTCGACCGCAGCAACCGCCATTACCGCCGAATTTGTGCAGCCGCACCGTTCACCTGCGCGGCGCGACGACGGCGAGGTAGAGCAGGAGCGCGAGTACCTGGTCAGCCGGGCTACATCCGAGCTTGAAGCGACCATGCGGGCCGCCTGCATCGAGGCCGAGATCGCGCACAATGCGCTTACGCGGCGATATCTCGCCCGATGTCGCGACTGCGCAGCGGAGCGCACCGCAGTGTGCGCCTCCTGCCTGTTCCGCCACGTCTGCGAGGCGTCCGCTTTGCCATCCCGCTATCCGCTCGCGGACCAGTTGCGTCCGCCCAGTAACCCACATCTCTCCTGGAGGAACAGGCCATGAAATCCGACGACCAACTGCAGCGCGACGTTCTTGCAGAACTAGCTTGGGATCCGCGTGTCCAGCACCACCAAATCGGCGTGAGCGTCGAAGCGGGAGTGGTCTCCCTGACCGGCACTGTGCCGTCCTTCGCGGAGAAGGTGGCGGCGGAACAAGCTGCCCGGCGAGTGGGTGGGTTCCGTGCCCTTGCCGAGGAAATCAAGGTCCACCGTGCTTCTGACAAGAAGTGGAGCGATGAGGAGATCGCCAAGCGGATCTGCGACCTGTTCGACTGGGATGCGATCGTGCCCTCGAATAAACTCTCGGTGACGGTCGAGCACGGCTGGGTGACGCTATCGGGATCGGTCGACTGGCATTATCAGCGCGATGCGGCCTGGAAGGCAGCCGGGCGCATCCACGGTGTCACCGGTATCAGCAACATGGTCACCATCCGACAGGTTCCGACGCCGGCGGACGTGCGCGACCGGATCGTCGACGCCTTCCGACGGCACGCAGACATCGACGCCGGATCGATCAGGGTGCTGACCGATGGAGGCAAGGTCACGTTGGGCGGCATCGTTCATGCGTATCGGGAACGCGAGATCGCCGAGCGTGCGGCTTGGGCCGCCCCGGGGGTCACTGCGATCGATGACAATATCGTCGTCGCATAGACCGGCATGTCGAGGAATCGAACGATGTGGCCACGTGTCGGCACCCTCGCGTGGGTGACGATCCTCCTGGGCATCGCTCTGAGTGCCGGACTTCTGTCGCTGATCCCGCGGTTCAGATCGCTCGAGAGTGACCTGTGGCCGCTCCTGATCATGCTGGCGACACCGGAGTGAGGAGCTTGGCGACAAGCCGGGAGAGCATCTTCCCGACAACGCAGATCCGTCGTGGTCCTCAACCAAACGGAGCGGGGATACAACTGTGTCGAGACTGAAGCATACCGAACGCCATCTTATGGCACGCATCGGCTGGCTACGTGCGGCGGTCCTCGGGGCGAACGACGGGATCGTCTCCACCGCCAGCCTGATCATCGGCGTCGCTGCCGCGGGTGCTGCGCGGGGGGAGATCGTGGTCGCCGGAGCCGCGGGGCTGGTGGCGGGCGCCATGTCCATGGCGGCCGGCGAATATGTCTCGGTCAGTTCGCAGGCGGATACCGAGCGGGCTGACCTTGCTCGTGAACAAGCCGAGCTCCTGGCGGATCCCGCGGCAGAGCATGCGGAGTTGACAGATCTCTACGTCAACAGAGGATTGGAACGGCAGGTTGCGTCGACCGTCGCCGATCAGCTGATGGCTCGCGACGCGCTCAATGCCCACGCCAGGGACGAGCTCAACATCACCGATCTGACCACGGCCCGACCGGTCGTGGCAGCAATGGCCTCTGCTGCGACCTTCACGGCCGGCGCGGCGCTCCCCTTATGCCTCGTCCTCATTCTGCCCGTGTCAATCCTGATCGCAGTGGAGGTGTGCGGATCTTTGCTTTTTCTGGCTGCTCTGGGCGCTGTCGGGGCGAGGGCGGGCGGCGCTCCCATGTTCACGGCGAGCACACGTGTCGTATTTTGGGGAGGACTGGCCATGGCGGTCACTGCCGGGATCGGACGGCTGGTCGGCACCGCAGTCTGACAGGACTACCCGGCGCACGCGGCAACCGGCTCGATCACCTTTCAGTCTTTCGGTACCAGGTCACCGTAGTTGGCGGGTGCTGTCGCAAGCGTGTCCGGTGTGACGATGATCGTCGCGCCGAGCGCTAAGACGCTCTCAATGCGGATCCTGTCTTCCTCGCCCAGCTGGAACTGTTGCGAAAGCAACTCCGTGCCAGTGAGAACCTGTCCGGGGAGCGCGACGCGCTCCCAACGTCGTCCTTCCGTATTGATCGCGGCGAGACGGTAGAGAAACGCCCGAGGGATGTCGCCACCGACGATCACCGGCATCCGGCCGATCACCCGAGCGTTGCGCAGGACGACCAGTTGGTGATCGGTGGAGCTGATGACGACCGAGACCGGACCAGCTGGAGCAACGTCCGGGCGCCAGAAGGCGCTCGTCGCGAGCGGGTCTGGCGTCGGGGCCTGTGCTATCGGAAGCGGGCTGCTGACCGGGGCAATGGCCGGAAGTAGTATCTGGTCCGTCACGACGACGATCATGCCGAGGCGGGTCGCCTCGAACAGGAGCGCCGCGAATCTGGACGGCAACCGAATGCATCCGTGCGATGCCGGGTACCCTGGCAGCTGTCCGGCGTGCAGCGCTACGCCGTCCCACGTAAGCCGCTGCATGAACGGCATCGGGGCATCGTCATAGAGGCTCGAGAAGTGAACCCGGTTCTTCTGGAGTACGGCGAAGACGCCGGTCGGAGTCCGATGGCCCTTGCGGCCCGTCGACACGGTCGTCACGGCGATCGCGACCCCGTTGCGGTAGAGCACCGCTCTTTGTGTCTGCCGATTGACGATCATCAGCATTGGTCCGGCGGGTGCGACTTGCGGGGCCCACAGAAAGTCGCCTGGACGCAAAGCGCGCGCTACGGAGGCGACGGAACCTAGCTCCAGCGACGGTTGATTTTCAGGGCTACTGGACACCGCTGCCGACGGACTAGCGGCCTGCAGCGATGACAGGGCTATCGCCATAGCTACCAGTGATCCGAGCATTTGCCGACCGCCTCCACGTTCCTGACTGGAAGTATCTTTCCGCCACGGTCAGCCAGCGGTCAGTACGCAATTCGCCGTAGATTTGCTTCGGTCTCCAACTCATCCGCGATCCGATGGGTGCCGTCGCACTGACGTCGCGCACTCGACTTCCGGCATTCTGGGCGTAGCTCGTCATTTCTGACCGGAATGGTCGCGCAGGCGTTTGTGGGGGTGGGATCGGTCACCGCCGACGCCAACACGGTCGTAGAATCACGTAGAGCAGTAGCCGAGGCGGCCGCCTAGGTCTGGCTTATCGTGATGGGGAGGCCGGTATGACCGAGACTATCCTGGCTGTGGTGGAGGATGTCGATAAGGCACGAAGCTTTATCGACGCAACACTCACGCTCGTGGAGTTCCGGCACGCCCACCTCGTGGTCGAGCTGCTCGCGCCCGTGCCGCTCTTGTCTCCGGCGTCGGCCCCGCTCGGTGCCGTCTACGCCCTGGCTGACGAGGTCGAGCATAGAGCTTGGTTCACGCGCGCTGACCTGTTGACGCGGCTGCCGGCCGAATGCACGGCCGAGGTGCTGACGCAGGTCGACGGATCGGCTTTTCTTGCCGGTGATCTCCGCCGCACGGCGCCTGTCACCGACCTCGTCACGGTCGGGCCTCCGGAAAGTTGGACCAGCGACCAGCTGCGGCAGCGGACGGTTGAGGCGCTGCTGATGTTTGCGGGAGCACCGATGTTGCTTCTGCCTCCCGGTCGCTCCGTGCGGCGGATCAACCATGCTGTAATCGGTTGGAAAGTGGGGACGCCCGCCACGCGCGCTTTGCGTGAGCTTGTCCGCCTTGCCGCGCCAGGCGCGAGGATCGATGTTGCCGTCGTCACGAACGAGACGATGCCCGATCTCCAGGGCGTGACCAACTATCTGGGCCGGCACGGGTTCGCGGCCGAGCCGCATGTCCTAGCGCACGACGAGCGCACCGCCGATACATTGCAGGCGTTCGCACTCGATCGCGGCGCGGACCTGCTTGCCGTCGGGGGCTACACGCATTCCCGTGCTCGCGAGGCAATCTTCGGCGGCGTCACGCGGACGCTAGTCGACGATCCCCGCACTCCCGTGCTGATAGTGCATTGAGTGTGGCGGCTGACCAGCAGGTAGGTGCCCCCACCGTTACCGTTCACGGCGCCGCACGCACGGTGACCGGCTCGTGCTACGAAATCCGCTGTGGCGGACACGCCGTGCTGGTGGATTGCGGGCTGTTCCAGGGGCCGCGCAGCCTAGAGGCGCTGAACTTCGAGCCGTTCGCCTTCGTCCCCGCACGCATTGATGCCGTGGTTCTTACTCATGCCCATATCGACCATAGCGGCCTGCTGCCGCGTCTCGTTGCAAACGGTTACGAAGGCAACATCTGGTGCACAGCGGCGACTGGCGACCTGCTCGCGCCTATGCTGGCCGACGCCGGGCGCATCCAGGAGTGGGCGGCCGAGCGGCGAAACCGGAGGCCGGATCGGCGCGACCAGCGTCCCGTCGATCCCATCTACACCGAGGCCGATGCGGTCACCGCGGCGATGCGGGGGAGGGCGGTGGCGCTGGAGAGTTGGTTCGAGCCTGCGCCCGGATTTCGCGCCCGTCTCTGGAACGCTGGGCACATTCTCGGGTCAGCGTCGGTCGAAGTGGAAGTCGGGGGTGTGCGCTTGCTCTTCTCGGGCGACATCGGGCCCGAATGGAAAAGCCTTCATCCCGATCCGTCTGCACCGGCTGGATTCGATCACGTATTCTGCGAGAGCACTTATGGCGACCGCGGAAGGGCGACCGTCACGGCCGAAGAGCGTCGGGCGCTACTCGCGGCGGAGGTGCGCGATGCGCTTGATCGTGGCGGCAACCTAGTGATCCCCGTGTTCGCCGTCGAGCGCACGCAGGAGCTGATGCTCGACCTGGCCGTGCTGCTCGGACGCGGGGCGCTCGACCGGGCGAGCGTGTTCGTCGACTCGCCGCTCGCTAGTCGGGTCACGGGCGTGTTCCGGCATCATGCCGCGGAGCTCGAAGACGTCGACGGCACTGGCGCCTTTGATCGCGCCGACTTCCACTTCACCGACGCCGCGATCGAGTCGATGCGTTTGAACGATATGTCGGGCGCCGTCATTATGGCCGCGTCCGGCATGTGCGAGGCGGGCCGGATCCGACACCATCTTCTGCACAACCTGCCAAGAGAGGACTCGACGATCCTGTTCGTCGGCTTCCAGGCGGCAGGCACGCTGGGGCGGACCATCCTGGATGGCGCGGGCTGGGTTCGCCTCTCCGGGCGCGACGTTGCGGTCAGGGCTCGCGTCCGGCGCATCGACAGCTATTCGGCACACGCCGACCAGGGCGAGTTGCTGCGCTGGATCGAGGCTCGTCGTCCGATCGCGGGCGGTCTCTTCCTCACCCATGGCGAGGAGGGCGCTATCCATGCGCTGGCGGAACTCGCCAAGACCGCGGCGCCGGCAGTGGTTGCGCCGCGCATCGGCGAGACTTGGTCGCTACCAAAGGGCCGCAAGCCTGCGCTGGCAGGCGAAGGCCGAGCCGATCTCGGCGGCGTGCTCTCGCGCGACTGGCAAAACGACTATGCCGACTTCGCCGCCAATCTCAAAGGCAGGCTCGTCGCCATCGGTGATGACGGCCGCCGCCGCGAGGCGATCGCGGCAATGGGCCGCGTGCTTGCCGACTGGCGCTCCCGCCATCCCAACACACGTGGCCCCCGTCGCGACCGAGTGGGTCCTGGCGGCGGGGGGGCATTGAGGGCATGAGCTCAGCAAGCATTTCCGAGAGGCCGGACCCTGCTTTCCTGCTCGGTCACGGCGACGTACCTACTCGCATCCGTTTTCAGTGCAGCGACAAACTGAAACGAAGCGTTGTTGATCGAGGCCATTGTCGAACAGGCGAAGGCGCCGGCGCTAAGTTCTCGAGCTACCGATCTGCTCGGTGGCGATGCCACGGCTCACGCCCACACCCGGTATACTCGAAGCCATCGATTCGATCGCACGCTGCGCCTCGAACTGATGATGGCCTGGCACCACCACCACCGACCTCTGGTAATCAGCTGATACCTAGCCCGTTACCTAATGGGAACCTGGCGAGCGGCCAAGTAGGCGTAAGTTATTGAAACTATGGTGGACGCACTTGGGCTCGAACCAAGGACCCGCTGATTAAGAGTCAGCTGCTCTACCAACTGAGCTATGCGTCCAGTGACCGTGGGAGAAGCGTTTCCGAAGAACCGCCCCGCGATCGGGAAGCGCGCCTCTAACAGCGCTTCCCGGATTCGCAAACCCCTTTTTTTATTTTTTTCACCAGCGCATCGGCTGGCGCGTCGAGATCGAGCGGTCGATGCCCATCAGGATGCCGAGCGAGATCAACACCGTCATTTGCGCCGAGCCGCCAAAACTGACCAAAGGCAAGGGGATACCGACGACCGGCGCCAGCCCCATCACCATCATCAGGTTGATCGCCATGTAGAAGAAAATCGTCGTCGCCAAACCGGCTGCCGCGAGCTTGGCGAAGCGGTCCTCGGCGCGCACGCCGACGTTCACCCCCCAACGAATCACCAGCAGGAAGCCGATGATCAGGAAGGCGCCGCCCGCGAGCCCCCATTCCTCCGCCATCGTTGCGAAGACGAAGTCGGTGTGGCCCTCCGGCAGATAGTCGAGATGGCTCTGCGTGCCTTGCAGGAAGCCCTTGCCGAACAGCCCGCCCGAGCCGATCGCAATCTTCGACTGGCTGATGTGATAGCCGGTGCCGAGCGGGTCGCTCTCCGGGTCCATGAAGATCAGGATGCGGTGGCGTTGGTAATCGTGGAGCACATAGTTGAAGGCGAGCGGGATCGCGGTCGCTACCGCCAGCGCGCCGCCGACGAACAAGCGCAGCGGCACTCCCGAAAGGAACATCACCGTCGCGCCGCCCGCGCAGATCATCAGCCCGGTGCCCAGATCGGGCTGCATCATCACGATCAGTGCGGGCATCCCGATCAGAACCGCCGCCGGCCAGACCGCCTGAAAACGACGCGTTTCGGCGGCGGGCAGCATGTCGTAGAAGCGCGCGAGCGCCAGCACGATCGCCAGCTTCATCGTTTCGGACGGCTGGATACGGATCGGGCCGAAACCCAGCCAGCGCTGGCTTCCGCCACGCACCGCGCCGAGCAGTTCGACAAGGACCAGCAGGATCAGAAACGTGCCATAGATGTAGAAGGCGGATTTCTTCCACCAGTCGAGCGGCACGCGCGACAACGCCACCGCACCCACCATGAACACCGCGAAACGCACCCCCTGCGGAATGACCCAGGGACGCAGGCTGCCACCGGCGGCGGAATAGAGGACGACCAGCCCGAACCCGCCGATCGCGGTGACGAGCAACAGCACGCGCCACGGCAGCACCGCCAGCGGCGCGGGGACGAAGCCGCTCATCGCGGCGGCTCCGGCGCGGGATCGAGCGGCGCGGAGCGGCGCTCGCCCTCGGTTTCCGGCTCGGGTGAGCCGGTGCGCGCGGGGCCGCCGCTGGTGGCGATGTCACGCGCGGTCGCCTCGGCGCTGGCGTTCGAGGCGTCGGTGGCGGCCTCAACCGCGGGTGAATTCGACGCGGGCACGTCGTCGTCGTCGACGACCGGCGGAGCGGGCGCATGGGCCGCGCGGTAACTGGCGCGCTGGGCGGCCATGCGCGCGGCGATGTCGCCACCCCAGGTCGGCTCGACCTCGGCGAGGCTCTTCATCGCCCGGTCGCGGTCGAACAGATAGGTCATGATGTCGCGCCCGATCATCGGCGTGTCGAGGTTCCGGACGGTATGGCCGTTATGCTCGAGCACCACCGCCGCAGCATAGCGCGGATTGTCATAGGGGGCGAAGCACACGAACAAGGCGTGATCGCGCAGCTTGAACGGCAATTGCCCGTTCTTGAGCACGCCCGACCGCCGCTCCGCCATCGTGATGCGGCGAACCTGCGCGGTGCCGGTCTTGGCGGCGATCGCGACACCGGGGACGAACATCCGCGCCGCGCCGCCGGTGCCGCCATGATTGACGACTCCGTCCATCGCTTCGCGGATGATACGGAAATGCTCGGGGTCGATCGGCAGCATCTCGGCCTGCGGCTTGAACGGATCGCGGATCAGCGTCGGCACCAGTCTGCGCCCCGATGCCAGCCGGCTGGCCATCACGGCCAGTTGCAGCGGGTTCGACAGCACGTAACCCTGACCGATCGAGGCATTGAGTGAATCGGCGACCTTCCAGTCCGTCTTGTACTTGCGCTGCTTCCACGCGCTGTCGGGAACGGTGCCGTAGCGTTGGGTCGAGAAGGGCAGGTCGAACTTCTGCCCAAGCCCCAGCTCGCGCGCGACCGGCGCGATTTTGTCGTAACCAACCCGGCGCACCATCTCGTAAAAATAGATGTCGCAGCTCTGCATGATCGCGTTTTTGAGATCGAGCGGACCGTGGCCGCCACGCTTGTGGCAGTGGAAGACGCCGTTGCCGACGCGCATCGCACCCGAGCAGAACACGCGCTCGTCCGCGCCGACCCCTGCGGCAAGCAGCGCAAGGCCGTTCATCGGCTTGACGGTCGAGCCCGGCGGATAAAGCCCCTGCGTCACCTTGTTCATGAGCGGGACGTGATCGTCTTCGCTCAGCATCTTCCATTCGAGCTGGCTGATGCCTTCGGAAAAGGTGTTGGGATCGTAGGCGGGCATCGACACCATCGCGAGCATCTCGCCATTGGTGCAGTCGAACACCACCGCGGAGCCCGAATTGGTGCCGAGCCGTCGCGCCGCATATTCCTGAAGGCCCGCGTCGATCGTCAGCCGCAGCGTGCGTCCCGGCTCGTCGGGACGGGTGGCGAGTTCCCTCACCAGCTTGCCGCGCGCCGTCACCTCGACGCGCTTGGCGCCGGCGGTGCCGCGCAGCAGCGGCTCCATGGTTTTCTCAAGGCCGTCCTTGCCGAGCTTGAAGCCCGGGGTGACATAGAGCGGGTCGCGGGTCTTCTTATATTGTTCGGCGGTCGCTGCGCCGACATAGCCGATCAGATGCGCGACCGCCGGGCCGGCGGGATAATGGCGTGCAAAGCCGCGCGTTGGCGCAACGCCGGGCAGTTCGGGCTGGCGGACCTGCACTGCGGCGAAGCGTTCCCAGTCGATGTTCTCGGCGATCTCGACCGGACGGAAGCCGGGGGCGTGTTCCAGCTCGGCGTTGATTTGCGCGAGATCCTCGTCGGTGAGGCCGAGCAGTCCGCGCAGATGCGCAAGCACGCGGTCCTTGTCCTCCAGCCGATCCGGAATGACGTCGACGCGAAAGTCGGTGCGGTTGCTGGCGATCGGCTGATTATGGCGGTCGACGATCCAGCCGCGACGGGGCGGGATCATCGTCATGCTGACGCGATTCTTCTCGGCGAGCAGATTGTAATGTTCGTTCTGGGTGATCGCGAGATAGCCCATCCGCCCGATCAGGAGCGCGCCAAGCCCGGCCTGCCCCGCCCCGAGCAGCCACGCACGGCGCGAGAAGCTGTAGCTCTGCGCCGCCTCGGTCATGATCTTCGGCGCGCGCGGCCTCATGGCGCGCGCCGCAGGTCGATCCAGGCGACCAGCCGCGCGGCGGCGGGGAAGAGTAGCACCGACATCATGATCTGCAGCAATAGCACGGTGTCGACATGAGCATCGAGCGGCGTCGCCACCAGTCGGCCGCCCAGCAGCACGAACGCGATCGCAAGCGCGGCAATCGCCCAGCTTTGCTTGAAGTCGCGCACGCCCGAACGCGCGTCGATCGCCTCGACCAGAAAATAGGCCAGCGTCCACAGCAACATCGCACTGCCCAGCGGCTGTCCGGAGAGCAGATCATCGAACAGCCCGAGCAACGCGGGCGCCCAGACGCGCAGCGAGAGCGGCGCCAGCAAGCGCCACGACAGCATCAGCAGCAGCCCGACCGGCGGCAACAGCGGCAGCGTTGCGCCCCACGGCAGGATCGTCACCAGCGAGCCGACCATCACCGTCGCCCACGGCAACAGCCGCGCGCGTCGACGGCCGAGCGGTTCCTCGAAGGGCGGGCGGGCAGGAAGCGTCACGGATCGGGGGTGGGCGTCGGAGTCGGTGTGGGAGCGGCTGTCGGCGTTGGTGGCGGGGGCGGCATGAACGCACGATGGACGATCGCGACATCCAGCGTGTCCGGCCGTGCGAACGGCCGTGCCGGTGCGCTGTCGGTGCCTCCGCGCAGCACGCGGGCGACGGGTACGCCGGGGACGAACATGCCGCCGGTGCCCGAGGTGACGAAGATGTCGCCGGGGCGGAACTTGCCATCGGCGGTGTCGATCGTGCGGATGTCGATCAAACCATCGCCGCGCCCTGCGGCCAGCGCCGGACGTCCGTCGCGCGAGCGGCGCACCGGCACCACGCTCTCGGCATCGGTGATCAGCAGCACGCGGGCGCTGTTCGGGCCGGTGTAGAGCACGCGTCCGATCAGCCCCTCCGGCCCCTGAACCGGCTGCCCCTCGGCCACGCCCTGCCAGGTCCCGGCGTTCAACAGCCCGTAGCGGCGCGTGCTCGACGCGCTGGTGCTGACGATCCGCGCAGTGGCGACCACCTGGGGGTTCTGATCACGCAGCGCCAGCAGCGCGCGTAGCCGGGCGTTCTCCAGCCGCGCCTGTCGCCCGACCAGCAACGCGCCGCGTGCGCGCTCCAGCCGCGCGCGCAGCTCCGCATTCTCGTCATGGACCCGCCACCACGTCCCGATCTCCTCGGGCACCGTGGCAACGGTGCGAACGATCGTGGCGGCGGCGGCGGAAACGGGAGCCGTCACTTCGGCGAGCGCCGCGCGCGCCATCGTGAAGGCAGCGGGGTTGAACGTCGACAGCGCGAGCAGCACCGCTCCCACCACCGCCCCGGCGATGCCGAGGATGTAGGTGACGAACAGTCCGTATTGCGCGCGCCGCGAAAAGCCGGGGCGCCGATCCCGCGACGGCGCCATTGCCGTCACCTCCCGCCTTGGTAATTAAAGTACGATGACGTCAGCTTTCGTCGTCACTGCGAGTGTGGCGAAGCGATCCAGGGCAGCGCGAGGAACACCGGATTGCCTCGCTACGCTTGCGATGACGGCGGTTGGGCGCGCCGTCATTGCGACTTACCCGTTCTGCAACACCGCGCGGAACAGTGGATCCTCCAGCGCGCGACCCGTGCCGATCGCGACGCAGATCAACGGTTCGTCCGCCACCGTGACGGGCAGACCGGTTTCGTCGCGCAACACCTCATCCAGCCCCTGCAGCAGCGCACCGCCGCCGGTGAGCACGATGCCTTGATCGACGATGTCCGCGGCCAGTTCCGGGGCGGTATTCTCCAGCGCGATGCGCACGCCGTCCACGATTGCGGCAACCGGCTCGCTGACCGCTTCGGCGATCTGCGCCTGGGTGATCTGGATTTCCTTCGGCACGCCGTTCACGAGATCGCGGCCCTTGATGTGAACGGTCTTGCCGATGCCGTCGACCGGCGGCTTGGCGCAGCCCAGTTCCTGCTTGATCCGCTCGGCGGTCGCTTCGCCGATCAACAGATTGTGGTTGCGGCGTACGTAGCTGACGATCGCCTCATCCATCTTGTCGCCGCCGACGCGCACCGAGGTGGTGTAGGCCAGACCGCGCAGTGACAGCACCGCGACCTCGGTGGTGCCGCCGCCGATATCGACCACCATCGAGCCGACCGGCTCCGTCACCGGCATGTCGGCGCCGATCGCCGCCGCCATCGGCTCCTCGATCAGATACACCGCGCTGGCACCGGCATTCTGCGCGGCGTCGCGGATTGCGCGGCGCTCGACCTTGGTCGATCCCGAGGGGACGCAGATCACGATCTCCGGCCAGCGCATGAAGCGCCTGCGCCCGTGCACCTTCTCGATGAAATATTTGATCATCTGCTCGGCCACGTCGATGTCGGCGATCACGCCGTCGCGCAGCGGCCGGATCGCCTCGATCGAGCCGGGCGTCTTGCCCATCATCAGCTTGGCGTCTTCGCCGACCGCCTTCACGCGCTTGACGCCGTTGATCGTCTCGACCGCGACCACCGACGGCTCGTTGAGTACGATGCCGCGGCCGCGTACATAGACGACCGTGTTCGCGGTTCCGAGATCGATCGCCATGTCGTGCGAGGTCATCTTGAACAGGCGCGAGAATATCATTGACGTTGTCGTCCGTGTCGTTGTCGCCGGATTGAGGGCGCCGGCAGTGATCGTCCAAGTCCGCGCATCCCGCAGGAATCATGCTGGCGATGGTATCTGCGGGGTCGCGGGATGCCGCGGCTTGGTCTAGGTGCTGTCTCGTGTCAATACGCCGTCTCCCCTCGCATCTGGTCAACCGTATCGCCGCCGGTGAAGTGGTGGAAAGACCGGCCAGCGCGTTAAAGGAACTGGTCGAGAATGCGATCGATTCCGGCGCCACGCGCATCGCGGTGGTGCTGGCCGCGGGCGGGGTCGAGCGGATCGAGGTGGCCGACGATGGCTGCGGCATGGCCCCCGAGGAGATCGCGCTGGCGCTGGAGCGCCATGCCACCTCCAAGCTGCCCGATGAGGATATCGACCGGGTCGCGACGCTCGGTTTCCGCGGCGAGGCGCTGCCCTCGATCGCCTCGGTCGCGCGGCTGACGATCGAGAGCCGTCCGCGCGGCAGCGAGGGCTGGGCGCGGACGGTGGACAATGGCGTGCTCGAGCGCGACGGTCCCGCCGCGCTGCCACCGGGGACGCGCGTCGTGGCCGAGGCGCTGTTCGCGCAGGTGCCGGCGCGGCGCAAGTTCCTGCGCTCTTCCCGATCGGAATATGCCGCCTGCCTCGACATCGTGCGGCGGCTGGCGATGGCGCGGCCCGATATCGCCTTTTCGCTGGAACATGACGGCCGGCGTGCCTTGTCGGTCGCGGCTGCCGAGAGCCGGCCGGCGCGGGTCGCGGCGCTGACCGATCGCGCGCTGGTCGACAATTCGGTCGCGATCGATCTGGAGCGCGACGGGCATGTGCTGGGCGGCGTCGCGGGGCTGCCGACCTTCCACCGCGGGGTGGCGGACCATCAATATCTGTTCGTCAACGGCCGTCCCGTGCGCGACCGGCTGCTGATCGGCGCGATCCGCGGCGCCTATGCCGAGATGATGCCGCGCGACCGTCATGCGGTGGTTGCGTTGTTTCTGGACGTGCCGCCGAGCGAGGTCGACGTGAACGTCCACCCTGCAAAGACCGAGGTGCGGTTTCGCGACCCGGCGCTGGTGCGCGGGATGATCGTTTCCGGCCTGCGCCGTGCGCTCGATGCAGCGGGGCACCGCGTCGCGCATTCGGCGCCCGCGGACATCATGGCGATGTGGGTGCCGGAGGCGCGTGGCCCCCGCCCCCTCGGGGAGGGGGTTGGGGGAGGGGCCGGTGTCTTACCGAGTGGTCCGTTCGTGGCAGCCCCTCACCCAACCAGCTTCGGGTCGACATCGCCCCGCGATGTCGAGAATATGCCGGGGGCATATTCGACCCAAAGCTCCCCGGAGGGGAGAGGGCTATCTTTGCATGACCAGCGTCCCACGTTCTTCGCCGCGCCGCCGGCCGCACGATCCGTCTCCGACTGGACCCCGCCCCCGGCGAAGACCGACTTCCCGCTCGGCGTCGCGCGCGGGCAGGTGGCCAAGACCTATATCGTCGCCGAGGCGGAGGACGGGCTGGTGCTGGTCGACCAACATGCCGCGCACGAACGGCTGGTGCTGGAACGGATGCGCGCCGCGCTGGCCGGCGGGCGCGTCGCGTCGCAGGCGCTGCTGATCCCCGAGGTGGTTGAGCTGGACGAGCCGGCGTGCGACCGTCTGGAGGCGCGCGTCGCCGAGTTGGCCGAGTTCGGGCTGGAGCTGGAGCGGTTCGGCGCCAGGGCGATGCTGGTGCGCGCAACCCCGGCATTGCTGGGCAGCGGCGATCCGAAGGGGCTCGTCATCGACCTTGCCGATGAACTGGCCGCTTATGATGAGGCGCTTAGCCTGCGCGAACGGCTCGACGCGATCGCGGGAACGATGGCGTGCCACGGCTCGGTGCGTGCGGGGCGGGTCCTGTCGCCGGCCGAGATGAACGCACTGCTTCGCGAAATGGAGGTCACGCCACATTCGGGCCAGTGCAATCACGGGCGCCCGACATGGGTGAAGCTCGACCTCAAGAGCGTGGCGAAGTTGTTCGGGCGATCGTAGGATCTTGCGAGATCGTCGAGGAATTCAGGGTGGCGAGGGTGCTCGCATCCTCCGGGACGCCCGCCGCCTAGCCCTGATCCTTGTACGCCATTTGCAGAATGCCCCAGTGCGCGCCGTTGACATTGATCGAGGCGATCACCTGCTTGAGCAGGATCACGCTGCCGTCCGAGGCGAGGCGGCGGTAGGCCTTGAGGCAGAAAGGCTTGGTGATCTTCACCTGCTCTTCGGTATCCGGAAAATGGAAGAAGACGCCAGCCCGGGAATATTCGGTGTTCCACGCGCGTTGACCCGCCCGCTGTGGCAGCGAGCGTTCCGGCATCGCCACCGCGCCGAAGCAGCGGCGGTCGGTAAAGCTCATCCCGAAGAAGCCGGGGAAGGCGCGGGCCGCCTCCTGGTGCGGGCGTGCGAGTGCCGTAATCGTCGCCATCGCGGGATGGGTGAATAGCGGCGGATCGCTGCCGTCGACAGGGGTATAGGCATCGCCGAGGATCGCCGTCTGCTCCAGCGCCCCCGATGCCACCGCCTGCGCCAGCCCTTCGGACACCTGCCGTGCCGCGGCGATCGCGAAGTGAATGTACGGGCGATCGGGTGTTTCGGCGTCGCTCTCGGCAAGCAACTGGAGCAGATCGTTGGTATCGTCGCTGACCGTCGTCAGCCGCTGCGACAGGCGTTGCAGCCCGGTGGCGTTGTCGGCCGACGTTTCGGACAAGCGGCCCAGCCCCGTCTTCACCTCCACCACCGCCGACAGCATCGAGCCGATCCGCCGCACAACGCTGTCGCTGTTGCGTTCCAGCCCGTCCATCAGCCCGCGAAGCTGGGCGACCAGCGCCTTAACCTCATGCGTGCCGCGGTGCGCAGAGCGCGCCTTGGTCACGCCCTGATCGACGCGCCCCAGCATCGCATCGGCCTGCGTGGTGAGTGCAAGGATCGACGTGTTGATCCGGGAGGTGGCGGCCGCGGTTTCCGACGCCAGCTTCTTGACCTCGCCCGCCACAACCGAAAAGCCGCGGCCGGCGCTGCCCGCGCGCGCCGCCTCGATGGTCGCGTTCAGCGCAAGCAGGTTGGTCTGCTTGGCGATCGCATCGATCGTCGCGGTCACGCGCCCGACTTCTTCCAGCGCCGAGGTAAAGGCGCCGAGGCTGTCATGAATGCGGCTGACCTGTGCGATCAGGTCGACCACGTCGCCCATGGCCGAGTCGATCTGGACGTGCGAGCTGGCGAGCAGGCCATGCGCGCCCGTTGTCGCTAGTGACGCCTCGCGCGCGGTGTCGGCGACGTTCTCGACATCGTCCGTAAGGCTGCTGGTCTGCGCACCGACGCTTTCGATAGTCTGCGCCTGCGCGGTGACACGCGTGGACAGTTCGGAAATGTCCGCCTGAAGGTCGAGCGTCCTAATTCCCAGCTCGCCCGCGACCCGCGAAGCTCCGGTAATTGTTTGATCCAGCGTCAAATTCGCCACCTCCGCCCCGAGCGTTAGCGGCAGATGGTTAACGATTGATCGAAGCTTGGGTGGGGTCGCAGCACAACAGGAGAAATTTCGTGGGCAATGGTGGAGAAGCTGGCGCACCCGACAGGATCATAGCTTGATGCTCGCGGTTGTCCCTTGCACATCGGGCACCTGGCATCGCGTGTCCCATTCCGAGGCTGAAGCGGGATGATGTCGAAAGCATGAGGGCTGTTCGAGCCGTCGCAGTTTGCCAAGCCGGAACCATCCGCAGGTAGCCGCACTTCTACGCACTTAAGGTTTCACCTGTCTTGAAGGGGTCTTTGATGAAGAAGGTTTTTGCGATCGCACTGTTGGCTGGGGTGGCGTCGCTCAGCGCCTGCAATTCAAGCCCGCGCGAGCAGAAGGCCGACAACATCGAGGCGAACGCCGATGCGGTTGCAGATAACCTCGAAGACGCGGCAGACAATGTCGACAACGACGCCGTCGAGGATCGCCTTGAGAACAAGGCCGATGCAGTTCGCGAGCTTGGCGAGAAGAAGGCCGACGACATGCGCACCCATGACGCCGACACCAACCTGAAGAACGGCATCTAGGCTAGAGCGAGCAGAGCGGGCTGCTCCCAAGCGCGGCTCGAACTGGGGGGCGTCCAAACGGGCGCCCCTTTCGCGTTTGCCGTCATTCATGCTCCGTCAGGGAACGCTTTGCCGCTTCAATTATTTCAAAGTGTGTCTGCCCTGCTGGCCGGCGTATGAACGAGAGGATTTGCTATGTTGTGGACCATTGCAGTGATTCTGCTGGTATTGTGGCTGCTCGGCTTCTCGCTTCACGTCGCCGGCGGCCTCATCCACATCCTGCTCGTGATCGCCGTTATCGTCGGGCTGGTTCAGCTGTTCTCGGGGCGACGCTCCGTGTAAGCAGCGGCGGGCAGCCTTGAAGCCTGTGGCCAGCGCGGCTCATCTCGCGCGCTGGCACACCGAAGGCTGAGGCAATCGCGCTATAAGGCTCACGCCGATTAGATCCTTGCCGCTGCTATCGCGCTTCAGCTCCGGCCAGATGGTGGATTGGTGCAAGCGTTGAACGCCAGGCCACTGTCTTTCGCAATCTCCGCATAGTGCTCTGCTGTACGGATATGAATGGCGCGCACCTCTTCAATTGGCGACTGGACGGCTAAGGCGACGTGACGCGCTACCACATCTCTTGGATCGTCGATGAAAGGGTTCTTCGACATCGTGTCATCTCTTGTCACTGGCCGCATCAACACCACCAAGCGAGCCAACGCCGTTGTGCTCTTCAAAGTTGCGACGCTGGCGCAGTTCATGATCGGGAGCGGTGATTGAGCCTGCCCATATAGACGAGCGAGATTGAACGGGTCGTTGGCTACTAACCGGGCGTTCGAAGAGCGGTGGTCGTCGTCAACAACAGGAGAGAGCACCATGGCCGATCACGATAATGCCAGCGATGGCGCTAACCCTGCGAGCGACATCAAGGCGCAGAATCCGACCGGAACGACGACCGAAGATATCGCTCACGGAACGGGACAAAGCCGGGCAGGAGTTAGTGAAGGCGCTGACGCCCATGAGGACGGCTCAGCGAAGGACGAAAGCGAGCAGGGCGGTGGCGACACGAAGACGCAGGACCGTGCGAAAGCCGGGCGAGACGGCATGGATCCAAACGCCGGGCAGGAGTGATCAGAGCGATGCGTCCGAGCGAGGTCTAGCTATCAACCCTGTCGCCGTTACGCGGGTAGCTGCCTTCAACCCGATCTAGCCGGGCAAGCAGATCATCAAACTCGATCGTGCCTTGGACGCGGAAACTACGAGCAAGACCTTGGCCGAGCACGTTCATGTCGTGCTCAGGCAATCGCTCATTGGATGAAGTTGATCTGGGCCGCATCCGTCACGAACGCGCGGATCTTCCGGGCGTGCCCGAACAAGTTGCTGACGTAGGTCAAGCGAAAGCGGTGCCTGTGGGCTAATCCTTATCAGGAGCAATCTTTTGTCACCAACCCTTTGAGGGTGCGTTGATGACCTAGATACAAAATCGAGGTTGCTCGTTGATGCCGTCGCCTGCCGATCGTCACGCCGTTCTTGAAGCCAGTCGTACCCTCAAGATGGCCCGCTCAGCCCACGCCTACGTCCGAGGTAACACCGCCAAATTCTACGAGTGGCTGGCAGCCTGTTCCGCGGCGGCGCGCGTGCCAGACGGACCCGCAATCTGGATTTGCGGAGACTGCCACCTCGGTAACCTTGGCCCGATCGCGAACGGTGACGGACGGGTTGAGGTGCAAATCCGCGATCTCGACCAGGCCGTGATCGGCAATCCCGCGCACGACTTGATCAGGCTCGGTTTATCACTCGCCACCGCTGCCCGCGGCTCCGATCTGCCGGGCGTGACGACGGCGCGCATGATGGAGGAGATGGTCGAGGGCTACGCCGCCGCGATCCACGACCCGACCAGCGGCGATCCCGGCGTGGAGCCTGATGTCGTGCGCAGCATCAAGCGTCGTGCAATCGGTCGCCGTTGGCGTCACCTCGCCAGAGAGCGCCTTGATGCGGTTGAGCCTCAAATCCCACTTGGCAAGAAGTTCTGGGCGCTATCGGAGGAAGAACGCGGCGCGCTCAAGGCGCTTTTCGAAGACCCGCATGTCGCGCACATGATCCTGTCGCTCAAGGGCAAGCCCGCCGATCGCGAGGTGCGCTTGGTCGACGCGGCATATTGGATGAAGGGCTGCAGCTCGCTCGGCCTTTTACGCTATGCGGCGATCGTCGCTTTGAAGAACAGCAAGGGGCGCTGGTCCTATGCGCTCATTGATTTGAAGGAGGCGGTCGATCCGGTGGCCCCGGCTGCCGTCAGTGGAAAGATGCCGGAGGATAATGGCCAGCGCGTTGTCGCAGCAGCGCGTGCGCTTTCTCCGCATCTGGGCAGTCGGGTGATGGCGGTACGGATGCTGGATCGTTCGCTGTTCATCAGGGAGCTGGCCCCACAGGATTTGAAGCTGGAGATCGATCAATTCAGTCACGGGGAAGCGGTGCGATCGGCGCGCTATCTGGCCTTCGCGGTAGGCAGGGCCCATGCACGCCAGATCGACCTTACGACGAGAGAGGGTTGGCGCAACGTGCTTTGCGCCGATCGGCGCGGTGCGATCGATACGCCTTCATGGCTTTGGGAAAGTGTAGTCGCGCTCGCTGGTAGCCACGAGTCCGGCTATCTTGACCACTGTCGCCGTTACGCGCTTGCGGCATGAACCCACAGGAGAACGATGACGTGAGCAATCAATCCCTTGTCGATGTGAACACCGCCACAGCCGACGAGCTTGACCAAGTGCCGGGGCTGGAGGGGCACGGGTTCGAGATCGTGCGCTACCGCGGAGAGCGTGGCCGCTTCACCGATCTGCGTCAGCTCGACGAGGTGCCCGGACTTGCGGGCAAGGCCGATGATGGTCGCGCGTCGCTGACGGTCGGAGACGCGTAAGGCACGGAGCGGTTGAGCTCGACTCAGAGCGATCATGGCAGGATGTTAACCACAGCGGGCTATTTGCAACGGGCATCCATAAGGTCGGAGCGCCTGTATGATCGTCCTAGCCGGCTATGCCATCGGCTCCTTGTTCACGCTGGCCACTGTAGTGAAGGTTTGCCGCTCGCGTCAGCCAGCCTAGCGATGGTTGATGACGGCCATCGTCATAGTCGCGCCGCCTGGCCTCGATCACGGCCGAAACGTCCCCAACGGACAGGGGCCAATGCGTGTTCAGGCACTCGTTCCGACGGCGGCAAATGAACCGCTTCAAGAAGGCATTGTCGGCCGGCTTGGCCGGCTGGCTGAAGTCCAGCGTGACGCGACTCTCATACGCCCACCGGTCGACCGCCTTCGAGATGAACTCCGGACAATTGGCGACCCGTATGATCCGAGGCGCGCCGCGGATCGATGTGATCCGCGTCCTCACCTCGACCTTGATGCTCGAGTCGTCGTCAATCGCCAGCGCCTCGCGCGTGAACGCATCGACCACGGTCAGCGCCCGCAATTGCCGGCCATCGAGTAGCGCGTTGGAGGCGAAGTCCATCGACCACATCGCGTTGGCCGCGAAAGCCGCAGGTTGCGGGTCGCAGTTGGCGGGCGCCTGGACGGTTGTTGCTGGCGCACCCGACAGGATTCGAACCTGTGGCCTCTGCCTTCGGAGGGCAGCGCTCTATCCAGCTGAGCTACGGGTGCCGGTTCGGCTCGCCTAGCAGGGGTTAGCGCGCGGCGCTACCCGTTTTGACAGCCAAAATCGTCAGCGGACCAGCGTCACCGGCTGGAACGGCGCCAAGCCGCAGCTTGCGCCGCGTGTGGGGCCGCTGACGTAGAGGACCGTGATGAGGTCCTGTGCGCATAGCTGGCCGATCGATGTCGCATAGCCGAAGCGGCGTTCGCTCCCCAGACCCGGACAGCGTTGCGGCAAGGCGACGCGGTACAGGCGGCGACCCGTGGTGCGGAAATCGATCACTTGGTCGTTACGGACCAGCGTTTCCTCGATCGATGCGAGTGACAGGCACGTGCGGGTCGGCCCAGCGAGCTTGGCGGGCGGCACGTCGTCGGCGCGGTCGCGCGCTAGCGCCGGGGCGGCGGCGGTCAGCAGGACGGCAACGAACAACTGGCGCATCGTCAATCCTTTGTGCGGGCCGGCGGCGGCGGAGTCTTCGGCTTGAACGCGCAGAGGTCTGCGACGATGCAGCGCCAGCACTCGGGACGGCGTGCCTTGCAGACGTAGCGCCCGTGCAGGATGAGCCAGTGGTGCGCATGGACGCGGAACGGCGCGGGGGTCGCAGCGTCGAGGCGCTTCTCGACCGCGAGCACCGTCTTGCCCTTGGCGAGACCGGTGCGGTTGCCGACGCGGAAGATGTGCGTGTCGACCGCGAACGTCTCGGCACCGAAGGCGACGTTCATCACGACATTGGCCGTCTTCCGCCCGACCCCTGGCAGATTTTCCAGCGCCTCCCGGGTGTCGGGAACGTGGCCGTCGTGATCGTCGACCAGTGCCTGAGACAGCGCGATGACGTTCTTGGCCTTGGTATTGAACAGCCCGATCGTACGGATGTGCTGCTTCAGTCCGTCCAGGCCGAGATCGAGCATCTTCTGCGGCGTGTCTACCTCGGCGAACAGTGCGCGCGTGGCCTTGTTGACGCCGGCATCGGTCGCCTGCGCCGAGAGCACTACCGCAACCAACAGCGTGTAATCGTTGACCGATTCCAATTCGGTTTCGGGATGTGGATTGGCTTCGGCGAGGCGTCGGTAGAATTCGGCGACGTCGGCCTTCCTCAAAGCCCGAGCACCTCGGCCATGGCATAGCGGCCCGGTGCGCGGCCGGCGAGCCACAGCGCGGCCTTCACCGCGCCGCGCGCGAAGATCGTGCGGTCGTCGGCGCGGTGGCCGATCTCGATCCGCTCACCCTCGCCAGCGAAGACCACATTGTGGTCCCCGACCACCGATCCGCCACGTAAGCTGGCGAAACCAATGGTTCCTTCGCTGCGTGCGCCGACGAGCCCGGCGCGGCTGTCGACGCGGACTTCCGCCAGCCGCGTGTCACGTCCGGCGGCCGCCGCCTCGCCGAGCAGCAGCGCGGTGCCGGAGGGGGCGTCGACCTTGTGGCGGTGGTGCATCTCGGTGATCTCGATATCCCAATCCGCACCGAGCCGAGCCGCGGCCTCGCGTACCAGGACGCTCAACAGGGTCACGCCGAGTGACGTGTTGCCGGTCTGGAGCACCGCAATCGTCTCCGCGGCGCGTTCGATCAGCGTGTGGTGCGTCGCCAGGAGCCCGGTGGTGCCGATCACGATCGGTGTCCGCGCCGAAACTGCCGCGGCCAAATGCGATTCGAGCGCAGCCGGTGTCGAAAAATCGACCAGAACGTCGGCTGCGTGCGCGATCGGGAACGGATCGCTGCCCGCATCGGCGCCGCCGGCGATCGCCACCCCCTCACCGGCGGCGATCGTGGCGATCGCGCGGCCCATGCGGCCGTTGCTGCCATAGATGCCGATGCTGGTCATGCGGGGTCACTCTGCCGGGGTTTGTGTCGGACAAATCCCCTTTGCACGAAACCAAGCGGCGGGGCAGGGGGCGCGGCGAGTTTTTCCGCCACGCCGTCCCCGCCCGGGCCGTGTTACAGCGCCAGATCGGGATGGCGGTCTGGCTTGACGCGCGTCGCGGCCGGGGCGGGCTGCGAAGCGACATGGACCGGCGGTGGTGCGATCGCCAGTTGCAGCGTCTCGGCGGTCGCGGCCCATTCGCGCGCGAGCAGATCGGGCTGCGCGTTGAGCGGCGTGCCATAACTCGGGACGATCGCGCGGATCCGTTGTTGCCACGCGGGGGTCGCGAGCCGATCGGCGAACACCTTCTTGAGCAGGTCGAGCATGATCGACGGGGCGGTCGACGCGCCCGGCGATGCGCCGAGCAGCGCCGCGATCGACCCGTCCTTCGCCGCGACGATCTCGGTGCCGAGCTTGAGCACGCCGCCTTTCTTCGGATCGCGCTTGATGATCTGCACGCGCTGCCCGGCCTGCCACAGCCGCCAATCGCCGTCCTTCGCGCCGGGCAGATACTCGCGCAGCGCGTTCATCCGATCGGCATCGCTCATGATGAGCTGCCCGGCGAGATATTCGACCAGATCGAAATCGTCCCAGCCGACGGCGAGCATCGGGCGGAAATTGTCGAGCGTCACCGACGCGGGAAGGTCGAAATACGAGCCTTCCTTCAGGAACTTGGTCGAGAAGGTCGCGAACGGCCCGAATAGCAGCACCTGCTTGCCGTTCAGATAGCGCGTGTCGAGATGCGGCACCGACATCGGCGGCGATCCGCTCGCCGCCTTGCCATAGACCTTGGCAAGGTGACGCCTGGCCACCGCCGGGTTTTCGGTGACGAGGAACGACCCGCCGACCGGGAAGCCCGCGTAATCGTCGGCCTCGGGGATGCCCGACTTCTGGAGGATCGGCAGCGCGCCGCCGCCGGCGCCGGCGAACACGAAGCGCGCAGTGATGACCTGCTCGCTATCGTTCTTCATACCGCGCGCGGTGACGCGCCATGTGCCGTCGCCGTTGCGCTCCAGCGAGCGGACCTCGTGCCCGGTGGTGAGCGTGAAGTTGGGACGCTTGCCGAGCGACGCGATATATTGCCGCGTCACCTCGCCCCAATCGCAGTCGGTGCCGAGCGGCGAGCGCGTCGCTGCCAGCTTCTGCCCGGGCGCGCGGCCTTCCATCATCAGCGGCACCCAGCGGGCGATCTGTGCCGGGTCGCTGGTGAATTCCATGCCCGAGAACAGCGGGCTCGCGCCGAGCGCCTCGTAGCGCTTGCGCAGGAAAGCGACATTCTCGTCGCCCCAGACGAGATTCATATGCGGGGTGGAGTTGATGAACGTGCGCGGGTTGCCGAGCACCCCAGCGTTCACTTGCGACGACAGGAACTGTCGCGTAACCTGGAATTGCTCGTTGATCTCGATCGCCTTGGCGATCTCGACGCGACCGTCGGCGCTGTTGACCGGCGTGTAGTTCAACTCGCACAAGGCGGAATGACCGGTGCCGGCGTTGTTCCAGCCGTTCGAGCTTTCGTCGGCGACCGTGTCGAGCCGCTCGACCAGTTCGATCGACCAGCCCGGTTCGAGCTGGGTAAGCAGCACGCCGAGCGTCGCGCTCATGATCCCGCCGCCGATCAGCAGCACGTCGACCTTGCGCTCGGTCGGCGCGGCGCGCGCGGCGGGTGCGAGCGCGGCAGTGCCGGCGGCGAGGCTCGCGCCCAGCAGGTTGCGGCGGGTCACGCCAGAGGAAGGGGGAGTGGTCTGCACCGGGGGGTCTTTCCGCTATGACGACGAGCCCCCGCCCCGGTCGGGCGGAGAATGGTCGCACGTGATCGTTCCGGGCGCGGCACCGGGGAGGCGAGCGCAACCGAAGGGAAATCCTCACCCAAAATGGATCGTTCGAAGGGGCAAATGGCACTGGCGCCTGCGCGGCGCAAGGCTTGTGGCCGTGACAAGGCGTGTCAGGGATTGCGCCAGATGGCAGGAGTTCCGGCCTTCAAGGTCACCCTTCGCCCACCGTCATCCCCGCCAAAGCGGGGATCCGGACGCGCAGGCCTTTGCGGGAATGACGAAGGGGCGGGGGCGGACGTACTACCCCCGCCAGCACGCCGGTCAATCGACCGTCAGCGCCAGCTTGCCCTCGCCTTCGTCGACGTGGACCGTCGCACCGTCCTTCACCTCGCCGCGCAGGATCAGCTCGGCGAGCGGATCCTGCAAATGGCGCTGCACCGCGCGCTTCAGCGGACGTGCGCCATAGACCGGATCATAGCCGACCCGCCCCAGCCACGCGCGCGCCGCATCGGTGAGGTCGAGCGTGACCTTGCGATCCGCCAGCAGCTTGCCGACGCGCCCGACCTGGATGTCGACGATCGGCCCCATGTGCGACTGCCCCAGCCGGTGGAAGAGGATGATCTCGTCCAGCCGGTTGAGGAATTCCGGCCGGAAGTGCGCGCGCACCACCTCCATCACCTGCGGCTCGACGCTTTCCACCGCGGCATCGTCGGGCATGTTGGCCAGATACTGGCTGCCGAGGTTCGAGGTCAGGATGATGAGCGTGTTCGAGAAATCGACCGTGCGCCCCTGACCATCTGTCAGCCGGCCGTCGTCGAGCACCTGCAACAGCACGTTGAACACGTCGCCATGCGCCTTCTCGACCTCGTCGAACAGCACGACCTGATAGGGCCGGCGCCGCACCGCCTCGGTCAGCACGCCGCCTTCCTCATAGCCGACATAGCCCGGCGGGGCACCGATCAGCCGCGCGACGGCGTGCTTCTCCATGAACTCGCTCATGTCGATCCGCACCATCGCGCTGGAATCGTCGAACAGGAATTCGGCGAGCGCCTTAGTCAATTCGGTCTTGCCGACGCCGGTCGGCCCGAGGAACAGGAAGCTGCCCAGCGGCCTGTTCGGGTCCTGCAACCCGGCGCGCGCGCGACGCACCGCGGTCGAGACGGCGCGCACCGCATCGGCCTGACCGATCACGCGCTTGCCGAGCACCTCCTCCATGCGCAGCAGCTTCTCGCGCTCGCCCTCCAGCATCCGGTCGACCGGCACGCCGGTCCAGCGGCTGACGACACCGGCGATGTCGTCGGCGGTTACTTCCTCGCGGAGCATCGCGCCCTGCGTTGCGCCAGCCGCGTCGGCGAGTTGCTTTTCAAGCGCGGGGATGCGCCCGTAGGACAGCTCGCCCGCCCTGGCGAGATCGCCCTGCCGCTGTGCCTGTTCGAGTTCGAGCCGCGCGGCGTCGAGCTGTTCCTTCAGCTTGGCCTCGCCCGCAATCTTGTCCTTTTCGGCCTGCCAGCGCGTCGTCAGCTCGGCGGATTGCTGTTCGAGATTGGCGAGCTCGCCCTCCAGCGTGTCGAGCCGGTCGATGGACGCGGCGTCGGTCTCGCGCTTCAGTCCCTCGCGCTCGATCTTGAGGCGCAGGATGCGGCGGTCGAGCGTCTCGATTTCCTCGGGCTTGCTCTCCACTTCCATGCGCAGCCGGCTCGCGGCCTCGTCCATCAGGTCGATCGCCTTATCGGGCAGGAAGCGGTCAGTGATGTAGCGGTTGCTGAGCGTCGCCGCCGACACCAAGGCGCCGTCAGTGATCCGCACGCCATGGTGCAGCTCGTACTTTTCCTTGAGCCCGCGCAGGATACTGATCGTATCCTCGACGGTCGGCTCGCCGACGAACACCGGCTGGAAGCGGCGTTGCAGCGCCGGGTCCTTCTCGACATGCTTGCGATATTCGTCGAGCGTGGTCGCGCCGACACAATGCAGCTCGCCACGCGCCAGCGCGGGCTTGAGCAGGTTGCCGGCGTCCATCGCGCCCTCGGACTTGCCCGCGCCGATCAGCGTGTGCATTTCGTCGATGAACAGGATGATGTCGCCATCGGCCTGCTTGACCTCGTCGATGACGCCCTTCAGCCGCTCCTCGAACTCGCCGCGATATTTCGCGCCCGCGATCAGCGCGCCCATGTCGAGCGCCATCAACGTCTTGTCTTTCAGGCCGTCGGGGACATCGCCGTTGGCGATGCGCAGCGCGAGGCCCTCGACGATCGCGGTCTTGCCGACGCCCGGCTCGCCGATCAGCACCGGATTGTTCTTGGTACGGCGCGCGAGCACCTGGATCGTGCGGCGGATTTCCTCGTCACGGCCGATCACCGGGTCGAGCTTGCCGTCGCGCGCCGCCTGCGTCAGATCGCGCGCGAACTTCTTGAGCGCGTCGTAGCGGTCCTCGGCGCTGGCAGTGTCGGCGGTGCGGCCACCGCGCAACTGCGTGATCGCGGCGTTGAGCGCCTCGGGCGTGGCGTTGGCGGTCTTGAGCGCCTTGCCCGCCGCGGTGTTGAGGCTGAGCGCGAGCGCGACCAGCAGCCGCTCGACGGTGACATAGGAGTCGCCGGTCTTTTGCGCGATCTGTTCGGCCTGATCGAGCACGCGCACCGCGTCGGCGGAGAGGCCCGGCTGGTTCTGCGCGCCCGAGCCGCTGACCGCGGGGATCTTGGCGAGCGCGCCGTCGGTTTCGGTCACCGCGCGCCGCGCATCGCCGCCCGCGGCGGTGATGAGCCCGGCGGCCATGCCCTGCTCGTCTTCCAGCAACGCCTTAAGCAAATGCTCGGGGGCGATCTGCTGATGGTTCATGCGCAGCGCGACGGTCTGGGCGGATTGGAGGAACCCGCGCGCGCGGTCGGTAAATTTTTCAAGGTTCATCTGAACGCCTCGTAAGTCTTGGTTGTCAGATGGTGTTGCTCAATGGCAACACAAGGGGGCGTGTGATCGCCTCCTCGAAGATGGCGAGATAGGCAGCGGCGGAGGCGGGCGCGCTGTAGGGGGCAGCGGCCGAAGCGCGCACGCCATGTGTCTGAAACGGCAGGTCGAGCGCGGCGTCTAGGGCGGCGGCCAGCGCGGCGGCGTTGCGGTCGCGCACCACCTGTCCGCGCTGCGGCGACGCAAGCAGGTGATGCAGTACCGGGGTACAATCGGTGGCGACGACCGGCACGTCGGCGGCCAGCGCCTCGATCGGCACCGCGGGAAACCCCTCGTAGCGCGAGGTCATCAGCAGCACCGACGCCCGCGCCAGCCGTTCCGGCACGTCGGCGACGAAGCCGGGCATGTCGACGTGCTCCGCGACGCCCAAATGGCGGGCCAGCGCCTCCAGCTTCGTGCGCTCCGGCCCTTCGCCGAGAATTGTCAGCCGGGCCGGGCGGCGCGGGAGCAGCGCGGCGAAGGCACGCAGCGCCAGCGCCATATCCTTCTGCGCTTCCAGCCGGCCGATCGCGAGGATCGCGGGCGGGCGCTCGGGGACGGTACGCGGCGCGGGGCGATGGTCGCGCGGCAGGTTCGGCTCGGGCGCGACGCGGACCGGGCGGCCGGGCAACAGGCGGCGGGACTGTTCGGCAAGCTCGGGCGACATGGCGACGAACATGTTCACCGCATCGGTCAGTCGCGCGAGCAGTCGCCGCGCGACGCCGCGCAGGCCGGGCGGCAGATCGGGCAACAACGGATTGCTGATTTTCGCCACCAGCGGCAGGTGCGGCAGCGCGCGGCGGATCGCGGGCGCGATCCAGAAATGGTAATTGCCGGTGATATAGCCGACGTCGGGCGCCAGCGCGCGCAGCACCGGCACCATCGCCCGGCCCAGCCGCAACCGCGACAATGCACTGCGCGGCACCGGCGGCGACAGGACATGGACCGCGACGCCATCGGGGACGCGCGCGCGCATCGGGCCGTCCGTCGCGCCCGCGACGATCGTCACACGATGCCCGGCGGCAACCCATTCGCCCGCCAGCCGCAGCGCGGTCGCCTCCGTGCCCCCGGCGTTGAAATCGTGCAGGAGCAGGGCGATCGATTTCACATTCACGCGATGTTTGATAACGAGCGGCGCGATGAAAGTCGCGATCTTCCTCCCGTCGCTGGCCGGTGGTGGTGCCGAGCGGATCGCGCTGTTCGCGACCGAACGGTTGCGCGCGGCCGGGATCGACGCCGAGCTGATCGTCGCCAGGGCGGAAGGGGCGCTCGTCGATGCACCGGTCTTCGCCGCGCATGGCGTTGATCTCGGCGCACCCAACGAATTGCTGAGCCTGCCGGCGCTGCTCCGCTACGTCGATCGCGCGCGGCCCGATCTGTTGTTCGCCTTCGTCCACAGCGCCAAGATCGTCGCGGGCTTGGCCAAGCTGCGGCGTCCGTGGCTGCGTGTCGCGATCAGCGTGCACAACGCGCTGGAGGTGCCGCGCCGCGCGCGCTTCTGGCCGCGCGCGTTGTTCGGCTATGCACCGGAGCGGCGGCTGTACCGCGATGTCGTCGCGGCCCAGGCGGTGTCGCGCGATCTGGCGGCGCAGGTCGTCCGACAATTCGCGCTGCCGCCGGAGCGGGTCCATACCATCTACAATCCGCTGCCGGACCGGCTTGCGCCGGGCGCGATCGACGCGGGGCATGAGGCGATCTTCGCGCGCCCGGTGATCGTCAACGCCGGGCGGATGGTGGCGCAAAAGGACCAGGCGGCGCTGATCCGTGCTTTCCACGCGGCGGGATTGCACAGGCGCGCCCGGCTGCTGATCCTCGGCGAAGGACCGTTGCGCGGCGCGTTGGCCGCGCAGGTCCGCGCGCTCGGGCTGGAGGACAGCGTCGCCATGCCGGGCTTCGTCGCCGACGTCCGGCCTTATATGGCCCGCTCGGCAGGCTTCGTGCTGTCGTCGCGCAACGAAGGTTTCGGGCTGGTGCTGGCGGAGGCGCTGTCGGTCGGCTGCCCGGTGGCATCTTTCGATTGTCCCAGCGGGCCGCGCGAGCTGCTGGCGGACGGCGCGCTCGGTACGCTGATCGCGGCGGACGACGAGGCGGCGCTGGGGCGGGCGATGACGGCAATGGTCGACGGCACCGCCGTGCGCGCCGCGCCCGAACGGGTCGCCGCGCACCTGCGCCAGTTCGCGCCGGACACGATCGCCGCGCAATATGTCGCGCTGGTCAGATCGCTGGTCCCAGCGGGCGCGGTGGCGTAGGGGCGCGCGATGATGCCGGAAGAACGACTTTCCCGATGACGATCAAGACCGTGGCAGCGCGCGTACAGGCCTGGGCCGAGACGCCGGGGGCGAAGCGGATCGGGCGGGTGGTGCGCGTGCTGTTCTTCGTTGCGATCACCGCGATCCTGCTGTTCCAGTTGCGCGCGATCGGCTGGTCCGACGTGCTGCGCTCCCTGCCGACGCAACCGCTGTTCTATCTGCTGTTCTTCGCCAATTTCATGGTCCTGCCGCTGACCGAGGTGCCGATCTTCCGCCGCCTGCTGGGGCAGCCGATCCCCGGCGCCTTACCGGTGCTGGTGCGCAAGCGGATCGTGAACGCGGTGCTGGTCGATTATTCGGGCGACCTCTATCTCTACGACTGGGCGCGCAAGCGGCTGGGGATCGAATCGCGCAAGCTGCTGCTGGCGGTGAAGGACAATGCGATCCTGTCGTCGCTGGCGGGCGCGGTGGTGGCGGGCGCGTTCATCGTCACCTTCATCGTCCGCGCGCCGACCGGGCGCATCGCGGGGTGGCTCGATTCCTCGCTTGGCCTCGTCGTCGGCGGGGTGCTGTGCGCCAGCCTGACCCTGCCGCTGCTGCTGCGTTTCCGCCACGCGATCCTGTCGACCAGCGCGCGGGTGGCGTGGCAGGTGTTCGGCATCCACACGCTGCGCACAATCGTCAATCTGACGGTGCAGGTCGTGCAATGGGTGATCGTGCTGCCGGGCGAGCATTGGACGACGTGGCTCAGCTTCCTGACCGCGCAACTGGTGATCGCGCGGCTGCCGTTCATCCCCAATCGCGACCTGCTGTTCATGGCAGCGGGATTGCAGATGAGCGGCGGGCTGACCGCGTCGCGGGACGCGATGGCGGGACTGCTGGTCGCGGGCACTGCGCTGACGCAGGGGACGAACCTGTTGCTGTTCCTCGTCACCGCCTTCTGGATGAAGCCCGCGCCGGGTGCGGATCAGCGCGCGGTTGCCGACACGTCCGCGCGCGACCAGCCGCCGCCCATCGCCTGATACAAAGCGACATAGCTGTTGAGCCGGTCGGCGCGCGCCTGCGCCAGCGACAATTCGGCGGTCAGCAGGGTGCGTTGCGCATCGAGTTGCTCGATGTAGCTGGAATAGCCGGCGCGATAACGGTTGGTGGCGTTCTGGAGCGCGCCGCGTGATGCGGCGACCTGCTCCGACAGCGCCTGCGCCTGTTCGCCGGTGCGGCGCACGCCCGCCAGCGCATCCTCGACCTCGCGGAACGCGGTGAGCGAGGTGCGGCGATACGCGAAGGCGGCCTGATCGCGCCGCGCGGTCGCGCCGCGTTCCTGTGCGCGCAACCGCCCGCCGTCGAAGATCGGGCCGAGGATGCTGGCGCCGAGCGAGAACACCACCTCCGGCTGCGCAAGCGCGGTGGACAGCACAAGATTCGCCGCGCCGGTCAGCGACAGATTGGGGAGCATCGCCGCGCGCTGGCTGTCGAGCGAGCGGTCGGCGGCGACCAGCGTCTGCTCGGCCTGGAACAGATCGGGGCGGCGGCGCAGCAGGTCGGCGGGCAGCCCATCCGGAATCGCCGGGGTGGCGAGCCGCTCGAGCGTCACCCCGCGCTCGATCGCGCGCGGGACGTCGCCGGTCAGCAGCGCTAACGCATTCTCGGCGCGGGTGATCGCGAGTTCGGCGGCGGGGACGAGCTGCGCGGTGCTGGCATATTCCGCCTGCGCCTGCCGGTATTCGAGCCGCGAGGTATAGCCGGCCTCGAACCGCCGCTGCGCGATCCGCAAGGCCTCCGCGCGCGCCGCCAGCGTGTCGCGCGCGATCGCCAGCCGGTGGTCGAGCGCGCGCAGCGTGATGTAGCTCTGCGCGGTCGTCGCGGCGGTCGCGAGCCGCACCGTATCCGCCGCCGCCTCGGTGGCGAGCAATTGCGCACGCGCGGCGCGCGTCGCCTGTCGCAAGCGCCCGAACAGGTCGAGGTCGTAGCTGAGCGTCACGCCCGGCTGCACCGCCGCCGAACGCGCGGTGGTGCCGAGCGCGCTGATCTGCTGCCCCTGCGTTTCGGGTACCGCGCCGCCGATCTGCGGGAGCAATTGCGCGCGCGCGAGCGCTTCGGCGGCGCGCGCTTCCTCGACGCGCGCGGCGGCGGTCTGGATGTCGAGATTGTTGGCGAGCGCGCGCTCAACCAAAACGGTCAGCACCGGATCGCCGAACCCCTGCCACCAGCCGGCCTGTACCGGGCCGCCGACCGGAAGCGCGTTGCGCCACGCCGGAGGTGGCACGACCGCGGCGCTCTCCGGCGCGGCGCGGCGCGGGCCGGGCAGGGCGCACCCCGCCAGCAACAGCGGGAGCAACAGCGCGCGTTTATTGCTCATCGCGGGCTCGGCGCACCATCGGTGTCGACGCGCGCCTGCACCGACATGCCGGGGCGCAGCCGCTCGGCGAGCCGCTGACCGGGGTCGACACGAATGCGTATCGCTATCCGCTGCGGCACCTTGGTGAAATTGCCGGTGGCGTTGTCGGATTTGAGCACCGCGAACTCACTGCCCGCGGCGGGCGAGATGCGCTCGACGCGCCCGGTCAGTCTTGCGTTGGCGAGCGCGTCGACGGTGAAGCTGGCGCGCTGCCCGACCGTGATCCGCGCGGTCTGCGCTTCCTTGAAGTTGGCGATCACCCATGTCTCGGGCGGCACGAGGAACATCAGCTGCGACCCGGCGGTGACATATTGCCCGACGCGAACGCCGACCTCGCTGAGCCGTCCGGCCTCCGGCGCGCGGATGATGGTGTTGGCGAGGTCGATCTTGGCGAGGCGCAGCGCGGCGCGTGCGCCGGAGACGCCGGCCTGCTGCCCGCCGCGCCCGACCTCGACGGTGCGGATGTCCTGCCGTGCGATCTCCTGCGCGGCCTCGGCCTGGTTGAGCTGTGCCTGTGCCTGACGGAGTGCGGCGAGCGTCTGGTCACGTTCGCGAAGTGAAACCGAGCCGTCGGTGACGAGATCGTTGACGCGGTTCATGTCAGCCTGCGCGCGCATCAGCTGCGCGCGGGCGTTGGCGACCGCTGCGCCCTGCGCGCCGAACGACGCCTGCCGGCTGGCGGCGGTCTGGGTCGCGTTGGCAAGCGTGGCCTGCGCGGTCTCCACCTGCGCCTGCGCCTGTTCGACGCGCTGCGCATAGATGCGGTCGTCGATCGCGACGAGCGGCTGGCCGGCTTTCACATTCTCGAAGTCGCGGACCAGTACGCGGGTGACATAGCCGGACACCTGCGGCGCAATCACGGTCGTGCGCCCGCGAACATAGGCATTGTCGGTCGACTCGTAAGCGGTGGTGAACGGCCAGACCCGCCATGCAGCCAGCACCGCGGCGATCCCCGCAACCGCGAGCAGCAGGATCAGTGCGACCGCGGTGCGCGACAGCGCGGGCGGCCGCCACCCGGAGCCGGCGGGTGGGGCAGGGGCCGTAACGGCCGTGTCCTCGGCCAATTTCTCCTCGGTGGCGGGCGCGGCGGCAACGGGGGAACGGGTATCAGTCATGCGGTGGCCTGAACGCGTGCGCGCCACGAACGGCGCAGCAGGAGGAACAGAAGATAGAAGAAGGTGAGCGCCGCCAGCACCGCGATCAAGCGGAACATATCGTCATAGGCGAGCACGTTCGCCTCGCGGGTGGCGGCTTGCGACAGGAGTGCGCCGCCCTCGGCGCTGCGCAACGTCGGATCGCCGACGACGCGCGCGACGCCGCTCGCACCGGATTGGAGGCGCGCCTGCACGATCGGGTCGGTCGGGTCGATCGCCTGCACCAGCGCGGCGCTGTTCGCCTTCTCGCGGACCACCTGATAGGTGCCGAGGATCGCGGTGCCGGCGAGCCCGCCGATCGAATTGAGCACGCCGAACAGCGCGAGGAAGCTGATGACGTGCCCGGCGCCCTGTTGCAGCGCGCGCGTCATCCCGAACAGCAGCGACGGCCCGAGGAAGAACGCGCCCGCGAAGGCGATCGTTGCCTGCGTCGCGTAGAGCTGCGGCGCGCGCGTCAGGCTGGTGGAGTAGGAATCGACCCAGGCCGCGATCGCGACCAGCCCGATCGCGAGCATTACCGGATGGGCGAGCTTGGTCGGGTCGAGCGTGATCGCGCTGATGACGAATCCGGCTACGGTGGCGATGAAGATGATCGTGAAGAACGGCACGAGCTGGTCGTTGTTCTGCCCCAGCACGGTCAGCAACCCGACCGCGCCGTAGGTCTGTTCGGACAGCACAATCCTCGCCATCAGCGTGACGACCGCGAAGCGCAGGATGTCGGCGCTGCCCAGCCAGCGCGTGTTGAGTAGCGGATTGGCGCGGTGATGTTCGATGATGAGCGCCGCGGCGAGCATCGGGATCGCGCCGAGCAGCGCCCAGCCGATCCACGCCGATTGCGTCCACCAGACGTAGCGCCCGAGCCCGAGCACCGCCGCGAACAACCCCATCGACCCCGCGAACAAGCCGAAGGTGACGAAGTCGAGCTTCTCGAACGCCTTCTGCCGCGTGGTCGGCGGCAGGCGGAAGGCGAGCACCGCGGCGAGGCTGAGTGCCGACAGCCCGAGCTCGAACAGATAGAGCGTCCGCCACTGGCTCATCGACAGCAATTCGGGCGAGAACAGTCGCGCGAGCGGGGTGGCGAGCTGCGGGATGCCGATCCCCAGCACGATTGCGCGCAGCCGCCATTTGGCGGGGAAGGCCTGCATCAGATAATAGAGCGCGAAGGTGTTGAGCGCCGCGCCCGCCATGCCGCTCGCCGCGCGCACCAACACCGCCGACCAGAGATCGCGCACGAACAGATGCCCGAGCGTCAGCAGCAGGTAGAGCGACAGGAAGATGATCGCGAACGGCCGCAACCCGAATTGCTGGCGGAACTTGATGAGCAGCAGATTGATGCTGACGTTGGTCATCACATAGACGGTCGGCAACCACGCGATCTCGGCCGGATCGAGACCGAGCGCGCCCGCCAGCGTGACGGTGTTCGCGCTGACCAAGGCATTGCCGAACCCGCTGGTCAGCCCGACGAGGATCGCGACCAAAGCATAGGCGAGCTTGCGCCGGCGCGGGTGGTCGGGCGAGCCCGGCGAGCCGGGCATGACCGGACGCTCGTGGGGCGCATAGTCCCAGCGTTCCTCGGCGAGGACAGTACGGAGGCGGGTGAGGAGCGCCATCTCAGCTACATGCCTGCGGTTGCGGGCGCTGTCATGAGGGTGACGAGCGCGTTTGCCCTTCTTTCGTCATCCCGGCGTAGGCCGGGACCCACGTCGCCGCAGACGCCGCCGCCGCTGCTCTCGCGGCACGCTGGACCCCGGCCTTCGCCGGGGTGACGGCGGGAGTGGGCGGCGCTCATCGGCGTTGGGGCAGGGGCGACGGCGGGTAGCCGGGCGTCACTCCACCCAGTCGAGGCCGAGGTCGCGGTAGACGCCGCGGTCTTCGTCCCAGCCGGGCTTGACCTTCACATGCAGGTACAGATGCACCGGGCGGTCGAGCAGCACTGCCAGTTCGGCGCGGGCGCGCGCGCCGATTTCCCTGATCCGCGCGCCGCCCTTGCCGAGTACGATCGCGCGCTGCGACGTGCGCTCGACCATGATCTGCTGGTGAATTTCGGTCGAGCCGTCCGGGCGATCGGTAAACTTCTCTGTCTCGACGACGCTGGCATAGGGCAGCTCGGCGTGGAGTTGCAGGTATAATTGCTCCCGCGTCACCTCGGCGGCCATCGCGCGCTCGGTCGCGTCCGAGACGTGATCTTCCGGGTAATGCCACGGCGCGGCGGGCAGCGCCTTGGCCAGTTCGCGTTTGAAGTGTGCGACGCCGTCGCCGGTCTGCGCGGAGATGAAGAACGTCTCCGCGAATGGCAGCAGCGCGTTGAGCTTCTCGGCGTGGAGCAGCAATTTCGGCTTGTCGGCGAGGTCTACCTTGTTGAGCACGAGATAGATCGGCTCGGGCCGACCCTTCAGCGCCTCGGCGATCTCGGTGACCTTGAGGCCGAGCCCGCCCTTGCCGTCGACGACCAAAGCGATCACGTCCGCGCCCTCGGTCCCGCCCCATGCCGCCGACACCATCGCGCGATCAAAGCGGCGCTTCGGCTCGAAGATGCCCGGCGTGTCGACCAGCAGCAGCTGCGTATCGCCCTCGATCGCGACGCCCATCAGCCGGGTGCGCGTCGTCTGCGCCTTGGGGCTGACGATCGCGATCTTTTGTCCAACCAAGGCATTGACCAGGGTCGACTTTCCGGCGTTCGGCGCGCCGACGACCGCGACCAGTCCGCAATGTTGCGCCGCCGCGTCGTCGGGCGAATGTTGCGAATGTTGAGACGCCGGCGGGTTGGATGGGTGGGGCGCGTTGGACTCCGGGAGCGCGTTTTCTTCAGACTCGGTCATTCGCCCGCAATGACACTCTTGAGCCGCGAGAAGAAGCCCTGGCTCTGCGGACATTCGTCGCCGGTTTCGGTTTCGCGAAACTCTTCCAGCAGCGCGCGCTGGCGGGTGCTGAGCTTGGTCGGGGTCTCGACGTCGATCTGGATCACCAGATCGCCGTGGCCGCGACCTTGCAGCACCGGCATCCCGGCACCGCGCTGGCGCAACTGCTTGCCCGACTGGATGCCGGCGGGGATCTTCACCTCGTGGCGCTTGCCGTCCAGCCCAGGGATCGACATCGTGCCGCCGAGCGCGGCGGTGGTGAAGCTGATCGGTGCGCGCGCGAACAGCGTCGTGCCCTCACGCTCGAACAGCGTGTGCCGCTTGACGTGGAGGAAGATGTAGAGGTCGCCGGCCGGTGCGCCACGCGCGCCTGCCTCGCCCTCACCGGTCAGCCGGACGCGCGTGCCCTCGTCGACGCCGGGCGGGACCGAGACGGCGAGCGTCTTGGTCTTCTCGACGCGACCCTCGCCGCGGCAGTCGCCGCAGGGATCGGTGATGACCTGCCCCGAGCCGTGGCAGAGCGGACAGGCGCGCTCGACGACGAAAAAGCCCTGCTGCGCGCGGACCTTGCCGTGGCCGTGGCAATGCTGACAGGTGTGTGCGTGCGTACCGGGCTTCGATCCGGTGCCGTGGCAGGTGTCGCACGGCGCGGAGATGTCGACGGTGATCTCCGTCTCCTTGCCGTGGAACGCCTCCTCGAGCGTGATCTCCATGTCGTAGCGCAGGTCGGCACCGCGGCGCGTCTGCTGCCGCCCGCCGCCGCTGCGCTGGCCGCCCATGAACTCGCCGAACACGCTTTCGAAAATATCGGAGAAGCCGCCGAAATCCTGCGCCTGATGCCCGCCGCCACCGCCGTTGCGGAACGCGGCATGGCCGAAGCGATCATAGGCGGCGCGCTTCTGCGGATCCTTGAGGCAGTCATAGGCTTCGCTGACCGCCTTGAACTTCGCTTCGGAGTCCTTGCACCCGGCGTTCTTGTCGGGGTGGTACTTCATCGCGAGCTTGCGGTATGACGATTTGATCGTCGCCGCATCGGCGGTGCGCTCGCATTCGAGCAGCTCGTAATAGTCGATTTCGGTCATACTGGTACTTCTAGCCCTCTCCCCTGTGGGGAGAGGGTTGGGTGAGAGGCGGCCACGCACGCTATCGCCTGTTGCATGACCACCCTACCTCACTACCCCTCACCCCGACCCTCTCCCCGCAGGGGAGAGGGAGGGCGTTTCATTACTTCTGTTCGTCGACTTCCGAGAATTCGGCGTCGACCACGTCGTCCTTCTTCGCCTCTTCGGCGCCGGCCTCGCCCTGCGGCGCGGCGTCGGCCTGCTGCTGCTTCTCGTAGATCGCCTGACCGAGCTTCATCGCGACCTGCGCCAGCGCCTGGCTCTTCTCGTTCATCTGCTCCGGGTCGTTGCTCTCGACCGCCGCCTTGGCCGCGTCGATTGCCGACTGGATCTCGCCCTTCAGCGACTCGTCGACCTTGTCGCCATTGTCCGCGAGCTGACGCTCGGTGGTGTGGATCAGCGATTCGGCGTTGTTCTTCGCCTCGGCGGCCGCACGGCGCTTCTTGTCCTCCTCGGCGAACGACTCGGCATCGCGGACCATCTTGTCGATGTCGGCGTCCGACAGGCCGCCCGAGGCCTGGATCTTGATCTGCTGCTCCTTGCCGGTGCCCTTGTCCTTGGCACTGACGTTGACGATGCCGTTGGCGTCGATGTCGAACGTCACCTCGATCTGCGGCACGCCGCGCGGGGCGGGGGGGATGCCGAGCAGGTCGAACTGGCCGAGCAGCTTGTTGTCCGCCGCCATCTCGCGCTCGCCCTGGAAGACGCGGATCGTCACCGCCTGCTGATTGTCATCGGCAGTCGAATAGGTCTGCGACTTCTTGGTCGGGATCGTGGTGTTGCGGTCGATCATGCGCGTGAACACGCCGCCCAGCGTCTCGATACCCAGCGACAGCGGGGTCACGTCGAGCAGCAGCACATCCTTGACGTCGCCCTGCAACACGCCCGCCTGAATGGCGGCGCCCATCGCGACGACCTCGTCCGGGTTGACGCCGGTGTGCGGGTCCTTGCCGAAGAACTGCTTCACGACCTCACGGACGCGCGGCATGCGGGTCATGCCGCCGACGAGCACGACCTCGCTGATCTCGCTGGCCGACACGCCGGCATCCGCCAGCGCCTTCTTGCAGGGATCGAGCGTGCGCTTGATCAGGTCCTCGACCAGCCGCTCCAGATCGGCGCGGGTGATCGTCTTCACCAGATGCTTCGGGCCGTTCTGGTCCGCGGTGATGAAGGGCAGGTTGACCTCGGTCGACGCCGCCGACGACAGCTCGATCTTCGCCTTCTCGGCGGCTTCCTTGAGCCGCTGGAGCGCCAGCTTGTCCTTGGCGAGGTCGATGCCCTCGTCCTTCTTGAAGCCTTCGGCCAGATATTCGACGATCTTGTTGTCGAAGTCCTCGCCGCCCAGGAAGGTGTCGCCGTTGGTGGCCTTCACCTCGAACACGCCGTCGCCGATCTCGAGGATCGAGACGTCGAAGGTGCCGCCGCCAAGGTCATAGACCGCGATCGTCTTGCCGTCCTGCTTGTCGAGGCCATAGGCCAGCGCCGCCGCGGTCGGCTCGTTGATGATGCGCAGCACTTCGAGGCCGGCGATTTGCCCGGCGTCCTTGGTCGCCTGCCGCTGCGCGTCGTTGAAGTAGGCCGGCACGGTGATGACCGCCTGCGTGACCGTCTCGCCGAGGTACGATTCGGCGGTTTCCTTCATCTTCTGGAGCGTAAAGGCGCTGATCTGCGACGGGCTGTATTCCTTGCCGCCCGCGCTGACCCACGCGTCGCCATTGCTGCCGCGCACGATCTTGTACGGGACCAGCTCGGTATCCTTCTTGGTGACCGGATCGTCGAAACGGCGGCCGATCAGGCGCTTCACCGCGAAGATCGTGTTGTCGCCATTGGTGACGGCCTGACGCTTGGCGGGCTGCCCGATCAGTCGCTCGCCATCCTTGGCGAACGCGACGATCGACGGCGTGGTGCGCGCGCCTTCCGCATTCTCGATAACCTTGGCCTTGCCGCCTTCCATCACGGCCACGCACGAATTGGTGGTGCCGAGGTCGATACCGATAACTTTTGCCATGAGTGCTTTACCTAGCCCCTGCATATTTGTGACTTCGTCGCCGCCACGCCCCGTTACGGCAGCGCAACCGCGTGTGACGAAGGGCGATATAGGTGGCGTGATCCGGCCCGCAAGATTGCCGTATGATGTCGGCGGGAACCATTGCCTGTTCGCTGCGTGGAACGTAGAGGAGCCCATCATGCAGACCGCCCGCATCTATCAGCGACCGAAAAACGCCATGCAGTCCGGCAAGGCCCGCACCGATACGTGGCAGCTGGAGTTCGAGCCCGGCGAGCCGAAGCGCCCCGATCCGCTGACCGGCTGGGCCGGCAGCGGCGACACGCGCGACCAGATCCGGCTGTTCTTCCCGAGCTGCGAGGCGGCGGTCGCCTATGCCGAGGCGCAGGGGCTGGCGTATACGGTGATCCCAACGCCGGAGAAGAAGCTCAAGCTGCAGAGCTACGCGGATAATTTCCGCTGAGGTGACGTCGGCCCGGACCTGAGCCGGGGAGACGTGACGAGGCTGGCGCTGGGCCCGAAACACCGTCGCCGCGCGCAGGCGGGAACTTATGTCGCTCAAATTAATGAGCGCGGTTCGACACAGGCGCGGCGCTTAAGGGGCGAACGCTACGACAGACTAAGCAGTCATAGGCCCCTGCCTTCGCAGGGGCGACAGTGGCGATGGTTACCCGATCAGCGCATCCGCGAGCAGCACCAGCATCTTGACGTCCATCGCTACGCCCGCGGCGCGCTTCTGCGCGACGAAGGCGGCGATTTCGGTGCGCGGCACCAGATGCACCTCGATATCCTCGTCGGCCTCGCCACCGCCTTCGCCGACCCGGACCAGATCGTGCGCACGCACCAGCGTGAAGCCCTCGCTGTTCATCCCCGGCGAGGAATGGAAGAAGCCCAGCTCCTCGATCCGCCCGGCGCGGTAGCCGGTTTCCTCCTCCAGCTCGCGCGCCGCGCCGACCGCGACCGCCTCGCCCTCGGTTTCGTCGCCGATCAGCCCGGCGGGTAGTTCGAGGCAGCGGCACCCGAGCGGCACGCGATATTGCTCGACCAGCACCACGCGGTCGGCGTCGTCGATCGCGACGATCACCGCCGCCTGGATGCCGCGCTGGCGGGCGACGAACTCCCAGCCGCCCTGCTTGACGACCTTGATGTAGCGGCCTTCCCAGGCGGTTTCGGGCGGGAAGGCGGCGTCGCGGTGCGGATGGGTCATGCTGCCCATTTATCGGCGCGGCGGCGCTTGGCGAAGCGAAAAACCGCGCCTAACCTCGGTCATATCGTGCAACACGGGAAGGAAGCGGCTCATGCTCAAGGATTTCCGGGCGTTCATCGCGCGCGGCAACGTGCTGGACCTGGCGGTGGGCGTCATCATCGGCGGCGCGTTCGCGACGATCACCAAGTCGCTAACCGATGACGTCATCATGCCGGTGGTCGGCGCGCTGTTCGGGGGGTTCGATTTCTCCAGCTATTTCGTCCGGCTTGGCCCGGTGCCCGCGGACTATAAGGGGTCGCTGGCCAGCTATGCGCAGCTCAAGGCGGCGGGGGTGCCGCTGCTGGGCTATGGCGAGTTCATCACCGTCGTCATCAACTTCGTGATTCTCGCGTTCATCGTCTTCCTGCTGATGCGCAGCGTCAACAAGCTGATCGCGACCGTCGAGCGCGAGAAGGCCGCGGGCGATGCCGAGCCGGCGGCCGATCCCGCCGAGGTGGTGTTGCTGCGCGAGATCCGCGACGAGCTGAAAGCGCGCCCACGCGACTGAGCGCGTTGCCCCTGCCTGCGCAGAAACGACATGGAAAAGGGCCGAGGGGATCGCTCCTCCCGGCCCTTTTTTTCTTGCCCGACCCCAGCGGTCAGTGCGTCTCGTGCACCTCGACGATGCCGCGTCCCAGATGGCTGTGGCTGCGACTATAGCCGAAATAGATCACCAGCCCGACCGCACCCCATACCGGCAACACCAGCATCGCCGCCGAGGGGAGGTTGAAGAACAGGAACACGCAGCCGGCGATCGTCAGCGGCCCGACCAGCCACAGCGCCGGGGTGCGGAAGCTGCGCGGCTGGTTGGGTGCGGTACGGCGCAGGATCATCACCGCCACCGCGACCATCGCGAAGGCGTAGAGCGTCCCGGCATTGGCGATGTCCGCCAGCTGCCCGACCGGCAGGAACGCCGCGGCGAAGGCGACGCCGACGCCGGTCATCGCGGTAACGATATGCGGCGTCTTCCACTTCGGATGGACGGTCGACAGCCGCTCGGGGAGCAGGCCGTCGCGGCTCATCACGAAGAAGATGCGCGTCTGGCCGAACATCAGGATCAGGATCACCGACGGCAACGCGACGAAGGCGGCGATGCCGAGCAGGTTGCCGACGCCCGACCAGCCGATCGTGCGCAGGACGTGCGCCAGCGCCTCGCCCGAGCAGACCAGGGCGTCCTTATATTGCGGCAGCGCGCATTCGCGGGCCAGTTCCTCGGAGCCGGCCGGGAAGGGGATGCCGTTCGGCCCCATGATCGGCTGCCCGCCGATCGTGCCGATCGCGCCCGCCGCGACGAGGATGTAGAAGACGGTGCAGAACAACAGCGACCCGATCAGCCCGATCGGCACGTTGCGCTGCGGATTCTTGGTCTCCTCGGCGGCGGTCGAGACCGCGTCGAACCCGACATAGGCGAAGAAGATCGTCGCCGCCGCGCCGACCGCGCCGACCCCGGTGCCGAACCCGCCGAACACGCCCGCGGGCAGGAACGGGTTGAAGCGATCGGCACTGAAATAGTCGCTCGGCAGCGTCAGCGCGACGAAGGCGGTGAGCGCGGTCACCTTGATCGCGACCAGCACCGCGTTGACGCGCGCGCTCTCGGTGGTGCCGATCATCAGCAACCAGGTGATGAGCAAGGCGATAACGATCGCGGGCAGGTTGATGAAGCCACCCGGCGCGCCGCCCAGCGCCAGCGGCGCGGCGGATAGCCAGGCGGGTAGATGCACGCCCATGAATTGGTTGAGGATCGTGCCGGTGAAATACCCCGACCAGCCGACCGCGACCGCACTGGCGGCGACGGCATATTCGAGGATCAGCGCCCAGCCGACCGTCCAGGCGAGCAGCTCGCCCATCGTCGAATAGGTGTAGGTATAGGCCGATCCCGCCACCGGGATCATCGCGGCGATCTCGGCATAGCAGAGCGCCGCGACGATACAGATCGCGCCGGCGATCGCGAAGGCGAGCATGAGGCCGGGACCGGCCTTCTGCGCGCCTGCCGCGGTCAGCACGAAGATGCCGGTGCCGATCACGCAGCCGATGCCGAACAGCGTGAGCTGGAACCAGCCAAGCGTGCGATGCAGCGACTTCTTCTCGGCGGTGGCGAGGATGGCGTCGAGAGGTTTGACGCGCCCGAATATCATGTAGGTCGAAGCCCCCGAAAATCAGATTTGACGGGAGCCTAGCGGCGGATCGCGGCTGCGCAATAGTGTTGCGTTACGATGACGGTTTCAATCGCGACTATCGTTGTGCACCAGCATGGGACCGAGCGCACGTCCGCCCATGATGTGGACGTGCAGGTGCGGCACTTCCTGATGCGAATCGAGGCCGGTGTTCGCGAGCAGTCGATAGCCGCTCGCCACCAGTCCGGCGTCGCGCGCGGCCTGGCCGATCGCCCGGGTGAAGCTGACGATCTCGGCCTCGCTGGCGTTCGCGGAGAAATCGTCCCAGCTGACGTAGCTGCCGCGCGGCACCGCGAGCAGGTGCGTCGGTGCCCAAGGGGCGATGTCGTGGAAGACGATTGTGTGCTCGTCCTCGTAGACGCGCTTCGACGGAATCTCGCCGCGCAGCAGCCGCGCGAAGATGTTGCCGTCGTCATAGGGCAAAGTGGCATCAACGCTCATGCGCGGCTCCTCATTCGGCACGGAAGGAGAGGGGGCGCGGACCGCGCGCGGCCTTTTCCTCGTGCCCGCTGGTGCCCTCGCGATGCGCCAATTCGGTGCGGATGTCGTCGGGGGTGAGCCCGGCGTCGGCGAGCAGCACGAAGAGGTGATAGAGGAGATCGGCGGCCTCCGGGACGATCGCGCGCGGGTTCGGGCCCATCGCGGCGATGACGATCTCGGTGGCCTCCTCGCCAATCTTCTGGGCGATGCGCGCGCGGCCGCGCGCGAACAGCGAGGCGGTGTAAGAGCCGTCCGCGTCGGCGCCCTTGCGCGCGGCGATGGTCGCGAACAGCCGGTCGAACGTGTCGGTTGCGGTCATGGCACCGGGGTGCCGCGTCGCGGGGGCGGGGTCAATGACTACCCGCCCCACACGCGCGAACGCGAATCAGACGCCCGGCGGATACCGCGACGGCCGGCCGACCGTCGCGGCCTTGCTCGCCTTGTGACGATCATAGGCCTTTTTCGCTACATAGGCGCCGCCCAGCGCCCAGCCGAGCGGGCCCATCCGCGTCACCGCGCGTGCGGCGACCGCACCGAGGATCGCGCCGCCGGCACCGCCGTCACGCCCACGCCGATCGAGTTCGCGCCCGATCAATCCGCCCAAAATGCTGCGAATCATGCCTTGATCCTTTCCGATACGCTGTCACCGAGGATTTCGATTCCCTTGAGCACGCCCCATCCGATCGCCCAGGTCGCCACCACCGGCAGCACGACCTTCAGGACGTTGGCGGTAATTGCGCCGTACAATGCGCCGTCGGCGGCGCTGTCGTCGCCCGACATTGAGTCGATCGCGCCGCCGATCAGCGCGCCGATCGTGGTAGCACCCATGTTGATGACCCCTGTTCGTTTCGCATCAACAATGCCGGGGGAGCGGCGGGGTTCCGGTTGACAGGCCTACCTTTGCCGTCGCCCCGGCCTTGAGCCGGGGCCCCGCTCTCAACGACGCCGGCCAAGAAGAAGCGAAGCCCCGGATCAAGTCCGGGGCGACGACCTTCAGATGAGATCAGGAGCGCCCCAGCATCGCCTCCGGCCGCACGACCCGGTCGAACGTCTCGCCATCGACCAGCCCCAGCGCCAGCCCCGCCTCCTTGAGCGTCAGCCCCTCGGCATGCGCGTGCTTGGCGATCTTCGCGGCATTGTCGTAGCCGATCTCTGGCGCGAGCGCGGTAACGAGCATCAGCGAGCGGTCGAGCAGTTCCGCGATCCGCCCTTCGTTGGCGGTCAGCCCCTCGACGCAGCGTTCGGCGAAACTGTCGCAGCCGGTCGCGAGCAGGTCGATCGAGCGCAGTACCCCCGCGCCGATCACCGGCTTGAAGACATTCAGTTCGAGATGCCCTTGCGCGCCGCCGACCGTCACCGCGACATGGTTGCCGATCACCTGCGCCGCGACCATCGTCAGCATTTCGCACTGCGTTGGATTGACCTTGCCGGGCATGATCGAGCTGCCCGGCTCGTTGGCGGGCAGATCGAGTTCGCCGAGCCCGCAGCGCGGGCCCGAGCCGAGCAGCCGGATGTCGTTGGCGATCTTGGTGCACGCCACCGCCAGCGTGTTGAGCGTGCCCGACAGATGGACGAGCGGATCGTTGCTCGCCAGCGCCTCGAAGAAATTCTCCGCCGGGCTGAACGCGATGCCGGTGATCGCGCCGAGCTCGGCGCAGACGTCGCGCGCGAAACCGGCCGGGGCGTTGAGCCCGGTGCCGACTGCGGTGCCGCCCTGCGCGAGCCGGTCGGTGCCCTGCTCGACAGCCGGCCCGATCCGCTTGAGGCAGCGGTAGAGTTGGTGCGCATAGCCGGAGAATTCGTCGCCGAGCGTCAGCGGGGTCGCATCCTGCAGATGCGTGCGGCCGATCTTGGCGAGGTCGCGCCATTGCTGCGCCTTGGCGTCGAGCGCGGCGTGGAGCCGCTCGACTGCGGGCAAGAGCCGCTGCCGCACCGCGATCGAGCAAGCGATGTGGAGCGCAGTCGGGAAGCTGTCGTTCGAGGATTGCCCGCGGTTGACGTCGTCGTTCGGGTGGACGGGTGACTTGCCGCCGCGCATGCCGGTCAGGATCTCGTTTGCGCGGCCCGCGATCACCTCGTTGACGTTCATGTTGCTCTGCGTGCCGCTGCCGGTCTGCCAGATGACGAGCGGGAAGTGATCGTCGAGCCTGCCCGACGTGACTTCCTGCGCGGCCTGCTCGATCGCCTCGGCCTTTTCGACGGCGAGGCCGTGGCGGCGATTGACGCGCGCAGCGGCCTGTTTGACGAGCGCGAGCGCGTGGACGATTTCGATCGGCATCCGCTCGCGCGCGCCGAACGGAAAGTTCTCGAGGCTGCGCTCGGTCTGCGCGCCCCAATAGGCATCGTTCGGGACGTCGATGGAGCCGATCGAGTCGGTTTCGGTGCGGGTGGCCTGGGTCATGCGGGATAAACTGGCCGGGCGGGCGGTTGTTGCGCAATCTCTCACGCGCAGCATGGCACGGGAGGGCTCGTCATCCTTGGCTGGTCAAGATTTGAGAGAATGCCTCGGCGAGGGTGGAAGTCGAGGCAGTTTCTGGGTCTCTCGTTGAGACGCTGTGCATGGACGCGCCGTTGCTTGGGCGACAGCCTGTCGAGGTCGGTCTTGCGCGGCGGGTAGCGGCGCAGACGACGCTGTGCAGGCGCGGCGACAGGGCGGCGGTATCTGATGAAGCGGCTTGGGCTGCCGCCCTCCATGCGGCAGCGGCCGCGCAACGACTCATCGCCCGGCAGCAGGCGATGCCAGTAATCCTCCCTGGCTTGACGGGGGTGGCCGTTGCCCCTGCCTGCGCAGGGGCAACGGGTTCAGGCGGTGACGGCCTTGCTGCGGGCCGCGAAGCTCTTGCGCAGCTTCTGCAGCTTGGGCGGGATCACCGCCATGCAATAGGGGTTAGAGCGGCCCGAGGTCTCCCAATAGTCCTGATGATAGCCCTCGGCAGGATACCAGTCCGCGAACGGCTCGATCGTGGTCACGATCTTTCCTGACGCGGTTTCCTGCGCGCGCGCGATCGCCTGATTCGCCTGCTCCTCCTGCATCACCGTCTCGGGGAAGATCGCCGAGCGATACTGCGTGCCGACGTCATTGCCCTGCCGGTTGAGCTGCGTCGGATCGTGGGTCGCGAAGAAGATGTCGAGCAGATCGGCATAGCTGACCTGTTCGGGGTCGAACCCGACGCGGATCGCCTCGGCATGGCCGGTGTCGCCACCGCAGACCTGCTTGTAGGTCGGGTCGGGGACGTGGCCGCCGATATAGCCGCTCTCGACGCTCTCGACGCCGATCACGTCCTTGAACACGGCCTCGGTGCACCAGAAGCAGCCGCCGGCCAGCGTCGCATATTCCGTCATGAAACTCGTCTCCTTTGCGTCCCATGTAGGAAGTCGCTACGCCGCGACAACTTTCGGGAGACTGACATGACGGCGTTGAACGGCAAGGTGATGGTGACGGGCGGCGCGGGCTATATCGGCAGCCACGCGGTGCTGGCGCTGCTCGATGCCGGCTATGAGGTCGTGGTGATCGACAATCTCGTCACCGGGTTCGACTGGGCAATCGACGGGCGCGCGGCGTTCGTGCAGATCGCGGTCGAGGATCCGGGCGTGCGCGGCGTGATCCGCGAATATAACGTCAAGGCGATCATGCACTTCGCGGGTTCGGTGGTGGTGCCCGAATCGGTCAGCGACCCGCTCAAATATTATCGCAACAACACCGCCGCGACCCGCACGCTGATCGAGAGCGCGGTGGCCGAGGGCGTGCCGCACTTCATCTTTTCCTCGACCGCCGCGACTTACGGGACGCCGGAGCGCGTGCCGATTTCGGAGAATGATCCGAAGGTGCCGATCAACCCGTACGGCATGTCGAAGCTGATGACCGAGTTTATGCTGCGCGACGTGTCGGCGGCGCATCCGATGAACCATTGCTGCCTGCGCTATTTCAACGTCGCAGGCGCCGATCCCGAGGGCCGCAGCGGGCAGTCGACGATCGGCGCGACGCACCTGATCAAGATCGCGGTCGAGGCCGCGACCGGCAAGCGCGACAGCGTCGGGGTGTTCGGCACCGACTTCGATACGCGCGACGGCACCGGCGTGCGCGATTACATCCACGTCAGCGATCTGGCCGAGGCGCATGTCGCGGCGCTCAAGCTGCTGATCGACCAGCCGGGCGAGAGCCATGTGCTCAACTGCGGCTACGGGCGGGGCTTCTCGGTGCTGGAGGTGCTGGATGCCGTCGACCGGGTCACCAACCGGACGATCGAGCGCAAGCTGCAAGGGCGGCGTCCGGGCGATCCGGGCGAGCTGGTCGCAGACAATAGCGCGATCCTGAAGACGATCGACTGGACGCCGAAGCGCGACGATCTGGAGGGCATCGTCCGCGATGCGCTGGCGTGGGAGCGCACGCTGGCCGAGCGGCAGAAGTAAGTCACGCCCTTGCCTGTCACCCCGGCGGAGGCCGGGGTCCAGCTCCGCGACGCAGGTGATGCACGTCGCGCTTCGTCACTTGAGCCTTTCCAACTGAGCCCCGGCCTTCGCCGGGGTGACGAAGAGGGGTGGGATCGGGCTTAATGCCGCCCGGCCAGCCGCCCGCGCACCGAGGCGGCGATCCACCACCACAGCGCCGCCCAGCCGGTGCCCGCGCTCCAGCCTGCCAGCACGTCGGACGGCCAGTGGACGCCGAGGTAGACGCGGCTCACCCCGATCGCGCCGACCAGCATGACCGCGAGCGCCAGCACGTAGCGGCGGACCACGCGGTGCGGCGTGACCTGCGCGACTAGCCCGGCGAGCGTCAGATAGATGATCGCGCTGTTGGTGGCATGGCCGCTCGGAAAGCTGAGCCCGGTGACCTGCACCAGATGATCAACAAGTTCGGGGCGCGGGCGGCCGACCCAATATTTGGCCTGTCCCGCGATGATCGATCCGCCCAATGTCGCGACCAGCACCAGCGCGGCGGTCAGCCATAGTCGCTGGACGAGCAGCAATCCCGCCACGGCGACCACCACGCAGGTAAGGATCGTCCCGCTGCCGAGCGCGGTGATGTCGACCATCGCCGCGTGCAGCCATGCGGGGCCGAGCGGTTGCGCGGTGTCGCCGGGCGCGCGCAACGCGAGGATGATCGCGCGGTCCCAGGCCAGCGGCGAACCGTCGCCAATCTCATAGGCGAGCAACGCGGCGGCGATCAGTCCGGCAATCGCCAGCGCGATCCACGCCAGCCGCGGGGCGGTCGGCGTGCTGCGCGGCTCGGCGGCGGGCAGCTCTGCGGCGGGCAGGGGCCTGCTCAGCTCTTGAGCTTCCAGCCGCGGCGCAGCAGCGTGTAGCAGAGCAGTCCCAACGCCACGTCGATCGCGAGGATCACCACGCTGCCGGTCGCGATCGGCGAATCAGCGGTGCCGAGGAAGCCGTAGCGAAAGCCCGAGATGACGTAGAAGAACGGGTTTACGTGGCTGAACGCGCGGAACGCGGGCGCGAGGTGATCGACCGAATAGAAGGTGCCGCTGAGCAGCGTCAGCGGCGCGATCACGAAATTGGTGACGGCGGCGGCGTGGTCGAATTTTTCCGCCCAGATCGAGGTCAGCACGCCGGCGAGGCTGAGGAACACCGCCCCGAGCAGCCCGAACCACAGCACCGCCCACAGATGCTGCGGCGTGACGTGGACGCCGGGCCACAGCGCCATCGCCAGCCACACCGTCGCGCCGACGCAGAAGGCGCGCGTCACCGCACCGCCGGTTAGCGCGGCGAGCAGCTCGGCGGTCGACAGCGGCGGCTGGAGATAATCGACGATCGTGCCCTGGATCTTGCCGACCAGCAGCGAGAAGCTGGCGTTTGCGAAGGCGTTGTTGAGCATCCCCATCACGATCAACCCGGGCGCGATGAAGTCCGCGAACGCCACGTCGCTGCCGCCGACGCGCACCGGGCTGCGCGCGCCATTCGCGACCGTGAAGATCACCAGGAACATCAGCGTCGTGATCGCGGGCGCCCAGATCGTCTGGAGCTGCACCTTGAAGAAACGACGCACCTCCTTCACATAGAGGGTCTTCAGGCCGCCCCAGTTGACGTTCCGGATGACCGGGACGCCGGGGGCGTTTCTGACGCCTGATGGAATTTGTCCGATAGGGGGCTGGCTGCTCATCGCAAACGCGGGTACCCGCTGCCGCCGCTGCCCGCAACCGGAACGCGAACGAGGAAGACGATCATGTCCTGGACCGAGGAGCGCATCGATACGCTCAAGACGATGTGGGAAGGCGGACAGACCGCCAGCCAGATCGCCGAAGCACTGGGCGGCGTCAGCCGCAATGCGGTGATCGGCAAGGCGCATCGCCTCGGCCTGCAATCGCGTCCGTCGCCGGTGGTCAGCAAGGAAGAGGCGCGCGCCGCCGCCGAAAAGGCTAATGCCGCCGCGGCAGCGGCTGCCCCTCCGCCGGTCGCTGCGGCCGCGCCGCCCCCACCACCTGCTCCCGAGCCGAAGCCCGAGCCGCGCCCCAAGCCGGTCGCCGCCGCGCCGGTCGCGCCGCCGCCTGCTCCGGTGGTCGAGGCCGACGACGACGAGGACGACGCGCCCTTCTCCGCCGAGGGAGAGGCGCCGGCAGCGCCATCCCCGGAGCGCCCGCCGCAGTCGATCCTGCGCTCGGTCGGGCCGGGCGGGTTCGTCCGTCAGGCGCCCGGCGAGCAGCAGCCGCCGATCGCCCCGGCGCCGCCGCGCCGGCTGGTGCCTGCGCGCACGGCGCCGGAATATGCCGACAAGACGTCGCTGCTCGATCTCAACGACAAGATTTGCAAGTGGCCGCTGGGGCATCCGGGCGAGCCGGACTTCCACTTCTGCGGTGACAAGGTGAACCCGGGCTTCCCATATTGCGTCACCCATTGCGGCCATGCCTATCAGGCGCAGCTGCCGCGCCGCGACCGGCGCGCGCCGCCGCTGCCGTTCGGTGGGCCGCGGATGCGCTGACCGCCGATCGCGCGAGGTCCAGCGGAGCTGTTGCGCGCAACCGGCGATCGGCGCGGACATAGCCGCGTCCGACGAGGCGGCTTTGCCCGCAGCGGGGCCTTGTTAAGGCGATACTTCTGGTATGATCGTCACCCCGGCGAAAGTTGGGGGCCACTTGGGAAGGTCGCAGTAACTCCGCGCAGCGCGAGTCACAATCGTCCCCCCGGCTAGGCCCCCGCCTTCGCCGGGGTGACGCGTATTTGTTAGGTCTTCCTGCCAGACCCGCCGCGGCAAAGCCGCGTCGTCAGTCGGGGCGCTGCCCCGCTGGCCGGGCTTGGGTGAGTCCTGCGCCAGTAAGGCGCAGGCCACCCTTCGCCTTAAAACCGGAACGCGGCGGTCGCGCGCAGGCTGTGCCAGTTGAACTTGTCGTCCGAGCGCCGGAAATCCGTCCCGCTCACCGTCCCGCCATTGTTGGCATTGGTGAACGGCGTGGCAGCCGGCCCGGCGGCGCGGACGCGGAAGTCGTTGTCCTGATACTGGTGGTAGATATATTCCATACCGACCGAGAAATGGTCGCCGATGCGCTGCTCGATGCCGCCGCCACCCTGGAAGCCGAACTGGTTACGCTTGCCGCGCTGCTCGAAGCTGTTGGTGCTCTGGCTCGACGAGAAATCGCGGTCGATCCGCGCATAGGACGGACCAAACGTGCCGTAGAACAATGTCGAATCGTTGGGGGTAAAGCCGGCGCGCGCGCGCACCGCGGCCTCCCAGCCGATCTCGCGCGTCATCACGTAATTGGCGGGCGTCGAGGAGAAGCCGGTGACGCTGTCGCTGATGTGCGTCTTCCCGAATTCGCCGACCACGCCGTAGACGATCGGCCCTGACTGGTGATCGAAGCCGACGCGGGCATTGTACGACCAGCCATCCTTGTCCTTCTGGCAGCCGGGTCCGCCAGTCACCGGACCGATCGCCGAGCGCGCGCGGCCACCGCAGAAGCCGGGAGCGAAGGCGTTGGCGCCGGTGCCGGTCAGCACGGTGTCGCCGAACCGCCCGTCGAGGTTGCGGTCGAACAGGATCGTCGACCCGCGATCGTTGGGCTGCACGTCATAGCCACCCGACGCGCCGACAAAGATGCCGGAAAAGCCGGTGCTCACGGCCGGATCGCCGCTGGTGCCGTCCTGCGCCATGGCGGGTACCGAAATCAACGCCGCAACCGCCGCCAATAGATACGCCTTCATTCACTAACTCCCTGAAATGACGATCAGCCAACGGGGAGGTTTGGGGATAGGTTGCGTGACGAACGGTTGCTGCCCCGGTCGCGGTGGCGCAGAGGGCGTCTGTTCCGTATATACCCCCATATGTCCGATCTTTTCGCGTCCGCCACTGCCACCCCCGCCAGTTACGATGCGTCGTCGATCGAGGTGCTGGAGGGGCTGGAGCCGGTCCGTCGCCGCCCCGGCATGTATGTCGGCGGCACCGACGAGCGCGCGTTGCACCATCTCGCCGCCGAGGTGCTCGACAATGCGATGGACGAGGCGGTCGCGGGCCATGCAACGCGGATCGAGATCACGCTGGAGCCGGGTAACCGCTTGACGATCCACGACAATGGCCGTGGTATCCCGGTCGACCCACATCCGAAATTTCCCGACAAGTCGGCGCTGGAGGTGATCCTGTCGACGCTCCACTCGGGCGGCAAGTTTGCGGGGAAGGCCTATGCGACCTCGGGCGGGTTGCACGGCGTCGGCGTGTCGGTGGTCAACGCGCTGTCGAGCGAAACGGTGGTCGAGGTGGCGCGCGACCGACAGCTCTATCGCCAGCGATTCTCGCGCGGGGTGACGCTGGGGCCGCTCGAGACGGTCGGCGCGGCGCCCAACCGGCGCGGGACGACGGTCAGCTTCGTCCCCGACACCGAGATCTTTGGGCCGGAGCTGCACTTCAAGCCGGCGCGGCTCTACAAGCTGGCGCGGTCCAAGGCGTATCTGTTCGCCGGGGTCGAGATCCGCTGGAAATGCGCCGCGTCGCTCATCAGCGACGACACGCCGGCCGAGGCGGTGTTCCAGTTCCCCGGCGGGCTGTCCGATCACCTGAAGGAGCAGATCGCGGGTCGCGAATGCGCCACCGCCGACTTCTTCGCCGGGCAGCAGGATTTCGCCGACAGTCAGGGCAAGGTCGAATGGGCGGTGGCGTGGCCGCTGTGGAGCGACGGCAGCTACAGCTGGTATTGCAACACGATCCCGACTCCCGATGGCGGGACGCACGAGCAGGGGCTGCGGCAGGCGCTGGTGCGCGGGCTTCGCCAGTTCGGCGATCTGGTCGGCAACAAGCGCGCCAAGGACATGACCGCCGACGACGTGATGGTCGGCAGCGAACTGATGCTGTCGGTGTTCATCCGCGATCCGCAATTCCAGTCGCAGACCAAGGACCGCCTGACCTCGCCTGAGGCGGCGGGGCTGGTCGAGAAAGCAATGCGCGACCATTTCGATCACTGGCTCGGCCACAACATGGATCGTGGCAAGGCGCTGCTCGGCTATGTGCTGGAGCGGATGGACGAGCGCTTGCGGCGCAAGGCCGAGCGCGACGTAAAGCGCAAGACCGCGACCTCGGCACGCAAGCTGCGGCTGCCCGGCAAGCTGACCGATTGCGCCGCCGACAATTCCGACGGAACCGAGATCTTCATCGTCGAGGGCGATTCGGCGGGTGGTTCCGCGAAACAGGCGCGCGACCGCAAGACGCAGGCGATCCTGCCGATCCGCGGCAAGATACTCAACGTCGCCTCGGCGACCAGCGCCAAGATCCTCGCCAATCAGGAAATCGCCGATCTGATCCAGGCGCTCGGCTGCGGCACGCGCAAGGATTGCCGCCCCGAGCAGCTCCGCTACGAACGCGTCGTCATCATGACCGACGCCGATGTTGACGGCGCGCATATCGCGACGCTGCTGATGACCTTCTTCTTTCAGGAAATGCCCGATCTGGTGCGGCAGGGTCATCTCTATCTGGCGCAGCCGCCGCTCTACCGCCTGACCGCCGGGACCAAGAGCCTGTATGCGCGCGACGATGCGCACCGCGCCGAGCTGGAGCGAACCGCGTTCAAGGGCAAGAAGGTCGAAGTGGCGCGCTTCAAGGGGCTGGGCGAGATGAACCCGCAGCAGCTTCGCGAGACGACGATGGACCCAACGAAGCGCAGCATGATCCGCATTACGCTGCCGCACGAATATGAGGAGCGGATGGGCGTCAAGGATCTGGTCGACCGGCTGATGGGTACTAATCCGGCGCACCGTTTCGCGTTCATTCAGGAAAATGCCGCGCGGCTCGATGAAGAGGCGATCGACGCGTAATGGTTTTTGATCAGGGGAGCATTTGCCTCTCCGTCATCCCGCTTTTTTCGCCATTCGGCAAGAAGAAGCGGGTCCCCGGATCAAGTCCGGGGCGACGAATATGGGGTGACTGCGTGAATTGAGGTCCTGAATGCGATGACGTTTGCGAATCCGTCTATTTCTAGCGTCGGCGATGCCCGCACCTTCGTCATTGCGAGCAATGACGGGTGCGGTATGCCCGAGGCTGAACACAAATGCCGATAGCGGAGCGGCCGCGCGCCGACTGGCCGCTGGCGATCGCGTTGGCGGTGCTGGCGGGGTTCGTCGATGCGGTGGGGTTCCTGCGGATCGGCGGGCTGTTCGTGTCGTTCATGAGCGGCAATTCGACGCTGCTCGGGATCGATCTCGTCCAGCGCGAGGGTGCGACGATCACGGTCGTGACGCTCGTTCTCGGCTTTCTTTCGGGCGTGATGACCGCGTCGATCCTCGGCGAACGGCTGGGGCGCTGGTCGCCGATGGCGATGATCCTGTTCAGCACCGCCCTGCTCGCCTGGTCGGCGCTGCTGATGGTCGACGGGCCGGGCGCGGTGCTGCTCGCCGCGGCGATGGGCGCGCTCAACGTGGTCTTCCAGCGCGGCGGCGGGGTGAGCATACCGATCACCTATGTCACGGGCACGCTGGTGCGGCTCGGCCAAGCGCTGGCGGGGGCGCTGCTCGGTACCGCCTCGGCGACCGGCTGGGTGCCGTATCTGCTGCTGTGGGGCGGGCTGGTGCTCGGCGCGCTGGGCGGGACGATGGCCTATCATGCGCTAGGCACCGACGCCTTGTGGGGGGCGGCGTCCTTCGCGTTCGCACTGGCGGTCGCGGCGGCGGGCAGGGGACTGGCGCAACGCTGACGCGGTGTTGTTCACCCGCGTTTTTGCCTCTAATAGCGAGGTGAGGGCGGTCCGTGTCGGGCCGCCCGCTTTCGTTCGAGGAGAAGGCCCCGTGTCGCCTGACGCATCCATCCCGCCGTTGATGCCCGTCTACCCGCGGTGCGGCGTGCGACCGGTGCGCGGTGAGGGCGTGTACCTCTATGGCGAAGACGGCAGCCAGTATCTCGACTTCGCGAGCGGCATCGCCGTCAACGCGCTCGGCCACGGCCATCCGGCGCTGACCAAGGCGATTTCGGAACAGGCTGCGACGCTGATGCACGTGAGCAACCTGTACGGCAGCCCGCAGGGCGAGCATTTCGCGCAGCGGCTGGTCGACAACACCTTTGCCGACACCGTCTTCTTCACCAATTCGGGTGCCGAGGCGGTCGAGTGCGCGATCAAGACCGCGCGCCGCTATCATTTCGCCAACGGCAATCCCGAGCGGCACGATCTCATCACCTTCGACACCGCCTTCCACGGACGGACGCTGGGGACGATTTCCGCCACCAACCAGCCGAAGATGCGCGACGGGTTCGAGCCACTGCTGCCGGGCTTCAAATATGCGCAGTTCAACGATCTGGAGGGCGCGCTCGCGCTGATCGACGGCAACACCGCCGGCTTCCTCGTCGAGCCGATCCAGGGCGAGGGCGGCATCCGCCCGGCTTCGATGGAGTTCCTGCAGGGGCTGCGCAAGGCGTGCGACGAGCATGGCCTGTTGCTGGTGCTCGACGAGGTGCAGGCGGGCTATGGCCGCACCGGCAAGTTCTTCGCGCACGAGCTGTACGGGATCACGCCCGACATCATGGCGGCGGCCAAGGGCATCGGCGGCGGCTTCCCGCTCGGCGCGTGCCTCGCCACCGCCGAGGCGGCGAAGGGCATGGTGTTCGGCACGCACGGCTCCACCTATGGCGGCAACCCGCTGGCGATGGCGGCGGGCGAGGCGGTGCTCGACGTGATCCTCGCCGACGGCTTCCTCGACCATGTCGCGCAGATGGGCGAACGGCTCCGGTCGTCGCTGGAGCAGATGATCCCCAATCACGACGGGCTGTTCGATTCGGTGCGCGGGCACGGGCTGATGCAGGGGCTCAAGCTCAAGAGCGACAGCCGCCGTTTCGTCGCGCATTGCCGCGATCATCACGGGTTGCTGCTGGTCGCGGCGGGCGAGAATGTCGTCCGTATCCTGCCGCCGCTGGTGATCGACGAAAGTCACATCGCCGAGTGCGTGGAGAAGCTGAGCGAAGCGGCACGGGTCTACGTGCCGGTCGCCGACGATTGATGGCCTGATCTCCGCCCCTTCGACGCGGGGGGCGGAGCGGGGGAGAGACGATGCGCCATTTCCTGAACCTGACCGATGCCGGGCCGGACGCGATCGCCGCGATGCTCGACGATGCCCTGACGCGCAAACAAGCGCGCGCCGGCTGGACCAAGGGGCGCGTCGATGCCGACGCGCCGCTCGCCGGCCATGTGCTGGCGATGATCTTTGAAAAGAATTCGACGCGCACGCGCGTGTCGTTCGACATGGCGGTGCGCCAGCTTGGCGGGCAGTCGATCGTCATGGAGGCCGGGCAGATGCAGCTCGGCAGGGGCGAGACGGTCGCCGACACCGCGCGGGTGCTGTCGAACTATGTCGACGCGATCATGATCCGCACCGACGATCATGCCAAGATCGAGGAAATGGCGCATTACGCCACCGTCCCGGTCATCAACGGGCTGACCGACGAATCGCACCCGTGCCAGATCATGGCCGACCTGCTGACGATCATCGAAAGCGGCCGCGCGCTGCCCGGCCTGAAGGTCGCGTGGCTGGGCGACGGCAACAACGTGCTCGCCTCGATCGTCGAGGCGGCGGGGCTGATGCACTTCGACGTCGTCGCGGCATGCCCGCAGGGGTTCCAGCCCGAGGAAGCGTCGGTCGCGCGCGGTAAGGGCCGGGCGCGCATCGTCGCCGATCCGCGCGAGGCGGTCGATGGCGCGGACGTGGTCGTCACCGACACGTGGATCTCGATGGGGCAGGCGCATGCCGATACCAAGCTGGCGGCGATGATGCCCTATCAGGTTGATGCTGCGCTGATGGCGGCCGCCAAGCCGGACGCGAAGTTCCTCCACTGCCTGCCCGCGCACCGCGGCGAGGAAGTGACGCCGGAGGTGATCGACGGCCCGCAATCGCTGATCTGGGCGGAGGCGGAGAACCGGCTCCACGCGCAGAAATCGGTGCTGCGCTGGTGCCTCGGGCAGATCGGTTGATCGCGGGCGGCGGCGCTCCCATTTAGGCGGCTCACCGGAACATCCTTCGTCACCCCGGGCTTGACCCGGGGTCCCGCTTTTCCTGCGCCACGAGGTAGCGGGACCTTGGGTCAAGCCCGGGGTGACGGTTCGGTGGCGAAAGAGACGATGACCGATCAGACCACGACCCCCGATCTTGACCGCGCGCTCGGTTTCACCATCCCGGCCCGCCACGCGCGCGGGCGTGCGGTGCGGCTGGGGCCGACGCTGGACGCGATCCTGTCCGCGCATGCCTATCCGCCTGCGATCGAGAAACTGCTCGCCGAGGCCCTGACGCTGACCGCGCTGATCGGCGCGACGCTCAAGGATCCCGCCGGCCAGCTGACGATGCAGACGCAAACCGAAGACGGAATCGTCAAGCTGCTGGTCTGCGACTGGCGCGGCGGCGAGGTGCGCGGCTATGTCCAGTATGACGCCGACAAGCTGGCGTCAGCCCCCGCCGATCCTACCCTGTTTGCGCTGTTCGGGCCGGGCTATCTCGCGATCACCTTCGATCTGGCGAGCACCAACGAGCGTTATCAGGGGATCGTCCCGCTCGACGGCGCGACCCTTGCCGAGGCCGCGCAAAGCTATTTCTATCAGTCCGAGCAGATTCCGACCCTCGTGCACGTGGGGATGCAGAAGGATGCGCACGGCAAGTGCATCGCGGGCGGGCTGTTGCTCCAGCATCTTCCCGAGGGCGAGGAAGGCCGCGAGCGGCTTCATACCAAACTCGACCATCCCGAATGGGAGCATGTCGAGGCACTGGGGCAGACGATCGCGGTCGATGAACTCGCCGATGCGCAACTGCCGCTCGAAACGCTGTTGTGGCGGCTGTTCAACGAGGAAAGCGAGGTCCGCGTCCTCGACGGACAGCCCGTGTCGCGCGGCTGCCGCTGCACGGTCGAGCATATTCGCTCGGTGCTGGAGCGCTTCCCGCTCGAACAGCGGCTGGAGATGGCGGACGAGCGCGGGCTGATAGCGGTCGATTGCGCCTTCTGTTCGACGGTGTTCCCGCTGCGCGCGGAGGATCTGGCGGCATGAGCCTCTTCGTCAGCTCGCGGGAGCGGGATCCAGACGCGCAGGCTCTCGCAAGGGCCACCGCGTCAGGAGCGCCTGATTTCCGCCGCCGTGGGAGTGACGGCATCAAGGCGGCGGGGTTAGCGGTTCATTAACCCTTAGCGATCATAAGGATCGCATGCTGTTTCGGCGGCATGCTCTCTCCCCCGCCCGGTCGAACGGGCACCCTTCGGGCCGCCGCACAGGCGGCCCGCTCTTTTTTTGCGCTTGGCCGGCCATGAGCGGCGGTTGCGCTGGAGCCGGAGTGCGCCTAGCTCGCGCGGATCATGACCCAATCCACTCCTGCCGTCGCACTCATCTCTGGCGGGCTCGACTCCCTGGTGTCCGCCGCGCTCGCGCGTGAAGCCGGGCACCCGCTTTACGCACTGTCGATCGATTACAATCAACGCCATCAAGTCGAATTGGCCGCCGCCCGCCGCATCGCGCGAACGCTCGGCGCGGTCCGGCACGTCGTGCTGCCGATCGACCTGTCGGCGTTCGGTGGCTCGGCGCTGACCGACGCGGCGATCGACGTGCCCAAGGACGGCGTCGGCGAGGCGATCCCCGTCACCTATGTGCCGGCGCGCAACACGATCTTCCTCAGCCTTGCATTGGGCTGGGCGGAGGCGGCGGGCGCGAGCGACATCTATCTCGGCGTCAACGCGCTCGATTATTCGGGCTATCCCGATTGCCGCCCGGAGTTCATCGCCGCCTTCGAGCATCTGGCCGAGCTTGCGACCAAGACCGGGGTGGAAGGCGTGCCGTTTCGCTTCCGTGCCCCGCTCCAGCACATGACCAAGGCCGATATCGTTCGCGAGGGCGAACGGCTCGGGCTCGACATGGGAATGAGCTGGTCGTGCTACGATCCCACGCCCGACGCGCGGCATTGCGGGATGTGCGACAGCTGCCGCTTGCGCCACAGGGGCTTCGAGGAAGCGGGCATCGTCGATCCGACCGACTATGCGGTCACGCCGCCCGCGCCATGAGCCGCCTGTCATGAGCTACGCCGTCAAGGAAATGTTCCTGACGCTCCAGGGTGAGGGCGTGCAGGCAGGACGACGCGCGGTGTTCGTGCGCTTCGCCGGGTGCAATCTGTGGAGCGGGCGCGAGCAGGACCGCGCGACTGCGATCTGCCGCTTCTGCGACACCGATTTCGTCGGTACCGACGGCCTGGGCGGTGGCAAGTTCGCCGATGCCGCGGCGCTGGTCGCGGCAGTCGCTGGATTTTGGGGCGAGGACATCGCGCGTCGCTTCGTGGTGCTGACCGGCGGCGAGCCGATGTTGCAGATCGACGACGCGCTGGTCGATGCGCTGCACGCCGCCGGGTTCGAGATCGCGATCGAGAGCAATGGCACGCTGGCAGTGCACCCCGGCATCGACTGGGTGTGCATCAGCCCCAAGGCAGGCAGCGAAACGGTGCAGCGCCATGGCGATGAACTCAAACTGGTGTGGCCGCAGCCGGGTACTGCGATCGAGACGATCGAAGGGTGGGACTTCAAGCACTTCCTGCTGCAACCGCTCGATGACGCGGCAGGGGCGGCGAATGTCGCGACGGCGATGGCGGTAGTCATGGAACGCCCGCGCTGGCGACTGTCACTCCAGACGCACAAGCTACTCGGCCTGCGCTGACCTATTTGGCGCCGTCTCCACCACAGCGTCTTTTCGCGCGACGAAATGGCGCTATAGCCCGACGAGGCGAGTGTTCAGGGGCGCCACGGGGGATGGATATGAGGATTGTTCGGCAAGTCACGCCTTTGGCGTTGGCGATGATGCTGGCCGCTTGCGGTGGCAGCGATGGCGGCGCGGGGGCGGGCGGCGGATCGCCGGTCGTCGTTGCGCCAACTCCGACTCCATCCCCGACGCCCAGTCCAACGGCTCCGGCGCTGAGCGTGGTGACTTCGCTGGGGTCGCAGAGCGTCACGATCGGCGACGATGATCGTGACACGACGGTCGGTTTCGACGCCGTAGTGTCCGGCGGCGACGGATCGCCCTTCTTCGCCAACGTGCAATATAATGGCGCGCAACTCGCGCTTACCGAGGAAGTGAAGCGCGACGCGGAAAACAAGTATCGCATTCGTTTCCGGCCTGCCGCTGACCTTCCGTTCGGAAGCTACAACGGCGATGTCACCTTCCGCCTGTGTGCCGACACCGCCTGTGCGACGGTATTGCCCAACACTGCCAAGAGCTTCGCCTATGCGATGACATACCGACTGAGCGACTGGACCAATTTCCAGCGCAGTCCCTCCCACGCCGCGTTCGTGCCGAGAGATTATGACGTGGCCGACTTTCGAAAGCTATGGCAGGTCGCCCCGGAAGGCGCCAGCGGCCTGAGCGACGTTGCCTCGTACAACGGGCTTGTCTACGTCACGTCCCGCAATCAGGACGGCACCAGCAGTGTCCGCGCGCTTGCCTCCACCAGCGGAGAGCAGCAGTGGATTTACAGCCTCGGGGTCGTGAGTTCGGCCGGTCCGCCGTCGGTCGGCAATGGCAAAGTGTTGGTCGCGTCGATGACGACCTCGTCGGGCAACAATCCCGTCGTGAGCATCGACGCGAAGACCGGCGGCTATGCCGGGGAGCCATTCCCGTTTGCCTCGCAATGGGCCGATTTCATGGCACCGACGACCTATGGAAGTGGTGTCTATATGGCGGCGGGCTATTACGGCGGCGTAGCATATGGCTTCGACAGGAACCAGCCCACGGCCAAGTGGGAGACCGCTGTGTCGCCGGCCGGCGTGTGGGATCTCGCCACCGTCGCCGCTGACGCGAAGAACGTCTATTATTATGCCGGCGCGACGCTGGGCGTGATCGACCGGATTTCCGGCGCGCTGCTTCAGTCGATCAAGGACCCGTTTTACCAGCAGAATTTCTACGATTACTATGGTGGTCCGATCATCGGATCGCGCGGGAATGTCATGGCCTACTCGGGCAACCGCTCAAGCCAGACACCCTCCGTGCTGGTGAACTGGTCGATCGCCGATGGCGGTGTCGCCTGGCGAAGCGGCGACTCCTACGTCACCTCTCCCGCCCTTGGAGGGGGGTCGGTGTATCTCGCCCGCAATCAGCCGGGACGTCTTGACGCACTGGATGAAGCGACCGGCGCCGTACGTTGGTCTTGGTCACCGCCGAGCGGCGAGCGGTTTATCGGCAACACGATCGTGACCAGAAACCTCGTCTTCGCGAGCACCGACCGTGCGGTCTACGCGCTGCCGGTCGCTGGAGCCGACCATTCGCCGCTTTGGTCCGCTGGAACCGGAGGCAATCTGGCGATCACCGCGGACGGCGTGCTGGTCGTCGCCGTCCCGGATAGCAATGGCCGCATCGTTTCGCTTGCCGGCTACCGGATCGGCTGACCTGCTTGCCGCACCCGTGGCGAAGCGGGTGCGGCTGGATCGGCAAGCGCAGCCCCGTGCGGCTTTACCGCGCCGCGTAGGTCACGGCACCAAACGGCGCGCCGCACTTCTTGACAACGAACTCGTCCTTCTTCCAGCAGGCCTTGTCGAAGCGCGGCAGCGCGGCGGGGGTTAGCGAGACCAGCATCCGCGGAAATTGCTGCTCGCCCCATGGCGTCAGGCTGTTGCGCACCTCGCGCATCCGGCCCAGCGCGATTTCGCCAAAGGAGCCGCGCGGGGCATAAAGCGCCTCACGCCCGATGCTCGACGTGGTGGTGCAGAAACCATATTGCGCAGCCACGGTTGCGAAGCCCGAATAGGTGCGCGTGCCGAACTGGTCGAGGGCGTTCTGCCCTTCCTTCTTCGACTTGGCGCTTCGCTCGAAATATTTGGTGAGGAGTGTATAGGATTGTGCAAGCTCTTGCTTGTGGTCGGCCAGAATTGCGTTGTAATTCTGAACGGTCAGCAGCGATGGCTCGAACTGGCATTGCAGCGCGGCCACGTTGAGCGCAGCGCGCATGTTCCACACCATTGCGGCACGCAGCTCCTCGGCGGTCGCGCCGGGCATCGCCTGACCGATCCCCGGTTCGTCACCACGCACACGTTCGCCGCGCAGATCCTTGCTCTTCATGTAGAATTGCGCGGCTGCCGGCGTCGTCACCAGCACGCCTGCCGCCAGCGTCGCGATCGCGGCGGCGATCCCCACCTTTTGCATTTCCCCAACACTCCTCGCACCCGGCCCTGCCGTATGGTGCCTTTTACGATGATTAGGGGTGTCGACCCAAGCGCAAACTAACGCGCACTGGATTCGGTTCACCGCAAATAGCTTGCGGAACCGGAACTTGTTGGCGGCGCGTAACGGTTCGTTTCTGCAAAGAGAAAGGCCGCCCGGTTGCCCGGACGGCCTTTCGGATACAATCGCCGATGCGGCAGATTACATCGCGTTCGACATGCCGCCCATGTTCGACATCATCATGTCGTTGCTCATCATGGAATCGTTGGACATCATTCCGCCGTTCATGGCGCCGTCAACGGCGGTCATGTTGTCGGTCATGGTGTCCATGCCTTCAGTGGCGTTCATGTCGGTGACCATGGTGTTCTCGGTGCCTTCGGTCTTCGAACCGCACGCCGAAACCGCGAGAGCGGCTGCTGCGAGTGCCGAGCCGGCCACGAACTTGGTGATGACTGCACGCATGAAATTGCTCCCTAGACTGTGGATTTGGCGACCCAGCGGCCGTTTTGTTATTTCCAAATCGGCTTGGACATTAATCACAGATGACCGGCCTCTCAAGTCTCGTTTTCACCCGCACAAATCAGGCTATTGAGAAAGGCCTCGGCGGTGAACGCCAGAGCGGCGTCGAAGGTTGCAGCGTCCGACGACATACCCAGCGCCGCCGCGCTGGTCACGGGATAGTCGGCCAGACCACAGGGCACGATCCCGCTAAAGTGTTGCAGGTCAGGCGAAAGATTGACCGAGAACCCATGCAGCGTCACCCAGCGACGCACGCGAATGCCAATCGCGCCGATCTTCGCTTCCTGCCCGGTGGCATCGTGCGTCCAGATCCCGATCCGGCCCGGCGCCCGGAACGCGGCGATCCCGATCCGCGCCAGCGCCGCGATCACCCAACCTTCCACCGCATGAACGAAGCAACGCACGTCGCGCCCGCGCTTGTTGAGGTCAAGCACCAGATAGCCGACGCGCTGCCCCGGCCCGTGATAGGTATAGCGACCGCCGCGACCGGCCGGCACCACCGGAAAGCGCGGATCGACCAGCTCGGCGGGATCGGCGCTGGTACCGGCGGTATAGACCGGTGGATGTTCGAGCAACCATACCAGCTCGTGCGCCTCACCCGCCGCGACCGCTGCGGCACGCGCCTCCATTTGGGCCAGGGCGGTGGCATAATCGGTCAGCCCCGGCGTCAGCCGCCACTCGATCCCGTCAGGGGTTTGCGTGTTCGTCTCCACGCGGCCCAGATGCGGACCCGCAACGCGCTTGGCAAGGTGGTCGCGCCGACGACGCCCATTGCCGAGCGGCGGAACTGTCCCTAGGCCGCGGAAAGGGCAACCGCGGACGGCATGAGGTGGCGATGGTCAGGATCGGCGACGTGTGGGATCGGACGGTGGACGTCCTGCGCGGGCGCACGGCGATCCTGATGAGCATCGCCTTGATGACGCTGGTTCTTCCCGGCGTGGTCGCCGGGGCGCTGGGCACCGTCGTGCCGCTGTCCGGGGCGTTCGTGGTGGCGGCGCCGCTGATCCGGCTGGGCGCGCTGGTGCTGTTGGTGCTGGGGGTGCTGGCGATGACCGCTGTGGCCAGTGATCCGGCGGTGGATCGCCCGCAGGCGTTGCGGCTGGCGGGGCAGCGGTTGCTGCCCGCGCTGGGCGTGCTGGTCGCGCTGGTGATCGCGGCCATCCTGTTGTTCGTGCCGGCTGGCGTGTTGTTCAAATTGTCGGGTGCGGTGCTGAACGGAGCGGGATCAGTCGACATGTCCCATGCCGTGTCGGGCTATGCCGCCGGCGCCGCGCTGCTCGTGTTCCTCGCGGCGATCCTCGGGTTGTGGCTCAGCGCGCGGATCGTGCCGCTGTTCGGGATCATCGTCAACGAGCGGCGCGGCTTCGGTGCGTTGCGGCGCAGTCTGGCGCTGACACGCGGATCGACGATGAAGCTGATCGGGGTGCTGATCCTGTATTTCATCATCACCACCGTCGCGATGCTCGCCGCCACCTCCGTGGTCGGGGTGATCGCGCGCCTGCTGCTGGGCGGTGACGCTCCCGGCGGGGTCGTGTTCGTGGTCGCGGTGGTTCGCGCGCTGATCTCGGCAGGTGCGACGATGGTGCAGAGCGTCTTCTACGCCCGCTTCTATGTCGCCGCGGTCGAGCGTGAGCAGCGCACGGTCCCACTGGCATGACGATCGGATTCGCCGGGCTGTTGTCGGTCGTGTGGCGGATGTTCCGCCGCGATGCGGCGCTGCTGCTGCCGGTGGTCGGCACGTTCGTGTTCCTGCCGTCGTTTGCGGCGCTGCTGTTGTGCGATCCGGTGCCGCCATTGCCCACCGGCCCGCGTGACGAGGCGGTGATGCAGGCGTGGCTCAACAACGTCGGGTTGTGGGGACAGGCGAACGGCGCCTGGTTCCTGCTCTCTGAACTGATCGGGACCTTTGGCGTCGCGGCGGTCGCGCTGTTCCTGCTCGAGCCCGACCGACTGACGATCGGGCAGGCGCTGGGACTGGCGATCGTCCGGCTGGTGGCGTTCACGATCGCCACCGTCGCGATTGCGGTGCCGGTGGCGCTTGGGCTCTGGATGCTGGTGCTGCCGGGGCTGTACCTTCAGGCGCGGTTGATCGTCGCGATCCCGGCGATGGCGCGGCACCCGGCGCTCAGGCCGCTCGCCTCGCTGCGGCTGAGCTGGAAGATGACCAAGGGGCTGGATCGTGCGCTGACCGGCGCGCTGGTCGCGCTGTTCCTTGCGCATTGGCTGGTGATCTCGCCATTGTCGCTCGCCGATGCGGCGTTGCGGGAAGGGGACGGCAATTCGCTGGCCCTGGCGCTCGTCAACGCGCTGATCGCGGGCGTCGGTGCGGCCTACGCCACCACGACGCTGTTGCTCGGCGTCGTCGCCTATCGAATCCGCGCGAGCAAGGGCACCTGAGGCGCGGCGTCGGCGGAGAGCACGCCGAGCACGCGCGGGTCAGTGAACGTCTCTACCGTCCGCTTGGTCGCGACGAAGCCCTGCGCGCGGTAGAAGCCGAGCGCGCGCGGATGATCGAGCGTGCAGGTGTGCAGCCACACCCGCTCGATCCCGCCGCGCCACGCGAGTCCCAGCGCCTGCGCCATCAACCAGCGCCCCAGCCCACGCCCCGCCAGTTCCGGGACCAGTGCGAAATAGCCGATCTCGCACGCCGCATCGTGGCGGAAGTCCAGCTCCAGCATCCCGACCTCGATCCCGGCACGATCGACCGCGGCATAGACCTCGACTGCCGAATCATGGATGATCGCGGTCAGTGCGGTATCGTCCATGACCAGCCGCGAGAACCACAGCCAGCGCGCACCGACCCGGCGAAACAGCGCGCGATATTTGTCAGGCGACGGCTGCTCCCAGCGCACCAGCCGCAGCGAGGCGTCGGGCAACGGTCGGGGGCGTGGCCGCTCGGACATCTCCAGCGTGGTGACGATCGCGGCGACCTGCTCGTCGCGCAGCGTGGCCAGCCCCGGTGTCGTCATGCCCAGGTCGCGATCGGCGGGAGGCTCATCAGGATCGCATCGATATTGCCGCCGGTTCTGAGCCCGAACAACGTGCCGCGATCGTAGACGAGGTTGAACTCGGCATAGCGCCCACGCCATGCGCGCTGCTCGGCGACATCGGCCTCGCTGAACGGCATGTCCATCCGTCGCCGCACGATGCGGGGATAGGCGTCAAGAAAGGCGCGTCCGACGTCCTGCGTGAACGCGAAGTTGCGCGCGAAATCCCCCTCCAGATGATCGTAGAAAATGCCGCCGACCCCGCGATGCACCTGGCGATGCGGAATGTAGAAATAGTCGTCGGCCCATTTTCTGAATCGCGGGTAATGATCCGGGTCGTGCGCGTCGCAGGCACGCGCCAGTGTCGCATGGAAATCCTCGGTATCCTCGGCAATCGGCAGCGGCGGATTGAGGTCGGCGCCGCCGCCGAACCAGCGCTTCGTCGTGACGAGGAAGCGCGTGTTCATATGCACCGCCGGAACGTGCGGATTCGCCATATGCGCGACGAGGCTGATGCCCGTCGCGAAAAAGCGCGGATCGTCGCCCGCGCCGTGAATGGTCTTGCCGAACTCGCCCTCGAACGTGCCGCCGACTGTGGAGACGTTGACCCCGACCTTCTCGAACACGCGGCCCTTCATCACGCCGCGCACCCCGCCGCCGCCGGGCAGGTCGCCGGGATCGTGGCGATCCCAGGGCGTATAGTCGAACCCGGCGTCCGATCCGGCCTCGCGCTCGATCGCCTCGAACTCGGCGCAGATCCGGTCGCGCAATTCCTCGAACCAGGCGCGGGCAGCGGCCTGTTCGTCATCCAGCGTTATCATGTCCGTGCCGTAGCGCGTCGCCGCCTGCTGGCCAAGGCGCAGCGGCGGTGGCAGAGCATCGCCGCATGAACGCCAAATCCTTCTGGCGCGGGGTGCGCGTGAGCGCGGTCAGCTCCGCCTTCGTCTGCGCGCTGGTGGCGGCGGGCGGCTATTTTGACCGCGACCCCTATCATCTCTACCCGGCCGCACCCCCGACACGCCCGATCGCGGTGGTCAACATCTCGGGCGACATGGGGCTGCGCTTCCTGCTCGGCGCCTCTACGTCGCGCGGGTTGACCGAGCATCACATTCCGGTGCTTGGCGTATCCTCGCCGGTCGTGTTCCGGTTCCGTCGCACCCGCGCGGAGGTGGACACATTCGTCGCCGCTGCGGTCCGAACCGCACTGGCGCGCACCGGGCAGGAGCGCGTGGTGGTGATGGGGCAATCCTATGGCGCGGACATCGTGCAGACCGGACTGGCGCACCTGCCCGCCGAACTGCGCGCGCACGTCGCCGGGATCGTGCTGATCCTGCCCGGCGAGACGGTATTCTACCGCGCTGATCCAACCGGGTGGGTCTATGACGGCACCCCCGACAGCATCGCGACGGACACGGCGAACACGCTGACCTGGGCGCCGCTAACCTGCATCTACGGCAAGGAGGAGGACGACAGCCTTTGTCCGAAGCTGCGCGTTCCCGGCGCGACGATCATCGCGATGCCGGGCGGGCACAATCTCCACCACGACGCCGACGGCCTGCTCGCGCACGTCCTCGGCGCGGTGGCGCGCGCTACGTCGCCGGCCAGCCGTCCGTCTGGCGCAGCGCTTCGCCCAGCAGTATCGCCCCCGCCACCGCGACGTTGAGCGAGCGCAGCCCGCCGCGCATCGGCACGCGCACGCGCAGGTCGGCCCGGTCGTGCACCTCGGCGGGTACGCCCGCGCCCTCGCTACCCAGCAACAAAATGTCATCGGCCGCAAACCGCGCGTCGGTCAGCGGCACCGCGCCGGTGGTGGTCGCCAGCACGATCCGGCCGGCGCTGGCAGCGAGGAACGCGTCCCAGTCGACGTGGCGGCGCACCTCAACCTTGCCGGCATAGTCCATGCCGGAGCGCGCCAGCGCCCGGTCGCTCCACGGAAAGCCCATCGGCTCGATCAGGTCGACCGCGACGTTCAGGCACGCGCCGAGCCGCAGCAGCGTGCCGACGTTGCCCGCGATGTCCGGCTGAAAGAGCGCGATCCGCATGGATGCGCCTCGTAGCGGCGCAAAATGCTGTTGGCAAAGCGGCGAGGGCACGGCTATCAGGCCGGAAAGGCCGCCGTGGGGACGGGCAGGCCACAGGCGGGGAGCAACAGTGTCGCACGCGGCATCAGCCACCCGCCGGACAGAGGAACGGGCAGAGGTGTGACGCGAATGGCGATGGCAGAGCAGGAAATCCCCCTCGGCGAAGATCCCGCGCCTTATCATGAGGAAGCGCACGATCCGCGCCGCCGCGACTTTATCAACATCGCCGCGGTGTCGTTCGCCGGGGTCGGCGCGGTCGCGATCGTCCTGCCGCTGATCAATCAGATGAACCCGTCGGCCGACGTGCTGGCGCAGTCCACCACCGAGATCGACATCTCCAAGATCGCGCCAGGTCAGGCGATCAAGGCGAGCTTCCGCAAGCAGCCGCTGTTCGTCCGCAACCTGACGCCGAAGGAGATCGGCGAGGCCGATGCGGTCGACGTCGCCTCGTTGCGCGATCCGCAGACGCTGGAAGAGCGCACCAAGGCGGGCAAGAAGAACTGGCTCATCACGCTCGGCGTCTGCACCCACCTCGGCTGCGTGCCGCTCGGTGCGGGCGAGGGCGAGAACAAGGGGCCGTTCGGCGGCTATTTCTGCCCGTGCCACGGCTCGGCCTATGACACCGCCGGTCGCATCCGGCAGGGGCCGGCGCCGCAGAACCTGCATGTGCCCGATTACACGTTCAATTCCGACACCGTCGTCACGGTCGGCTGAGGGGAGATAGAGAAATGAGCTTTCCCTGGGCCAAGCATTACGAGCCGAAGGCGCCGCTGATGCGCTGGATGGACGAGAAGCTGCCGCTGCCGCGCCTCGTCTACAACGCGATCGGCGCGGGCTATCCGGTGCCGCGCAATCTCAATTACTTCTGGAACTTCGGTGTGCTCGCGGGCGCGGCGCTGGTCATCCAGATCGTCACCGGCGTCGTGCTGGCGATGCATTATGCCGCCAACGCCGGGGTCGCGTTCGGCTCGGTCGAGAGCATCATGCGTGACGTCAATGCCGGCTGGTTCCTGCGCTATGCGCACGCGAACGGCGCGTCGATGTTCCTCGCCGTGGTCTACATCCACATCGGCCGCGGGCTCTATTACGGTTCGTACAAGGCGCCGCGCGAGATGGTGTGGCTGCTCGGGGTCGTGATCTTCCTGCTGATGATGGCGACCGCGTTCATGGGCTATGTGCTCCCCTGGGGGCAGATGAGCTTCTGGGGTGCGCAGGTCATCACCGGCTTCTTCTCGGCGATCCCGCTGGTCGGCGAAACGATCCGCGTGTGGCTGCTCGGCGGCTTCGCGCCCGACAACGCCGCGCTCAACCGCTTCTTCTCGCTCCACTATCTGCTGCCGTTCGTGATCGCGGGGGTCATCATCCTCCACATCTGGGCGCTGCACATCCCGGGCTCGAACAATCCGACCGGCGTGGACGTGAAGGGCGAGCAGGACACGGTGCCGTTCCACCCGTACTACACCGCCAAGGACGGCGTCGGCGTCGGCGTGTTCTTCCTGATCTTCGCGCTGTTCGTGTTCTTCTCGCCGAACCTGCTGGGTCACCCGGACAATTACATCGAGGCGAACCCGCTCTCGACCCCGGCGCACATCGTTCCCGAATGGTACTTCCTGCCATTCTACGCGATCCTGAAGAGCTTCACCGCGGACTTCATCCTGCCCGCGAAGCTGTGGGGCGTGCTGGCGATGTTCGGCTCGATCCTGCTGCTGTTCTTCCTGCCGTGGCTGGATGCCTCGCCGGTGCGTTCGGCGAATTACCGCCCGACCTACCGCTGGTTCCTGCTCGTGCTGCTGCTCGACGTGCTGGTGCTCGGCTATGTCGGCGGGGCCGAGGCGAGCGCGCGCAACGTGATGATGGGTCAGATCGCCGCTGGTTATTATTTCGCGCACTTCCTCATCATCCTGCCGCTGGTGTCGGCGGCCGAGCGTCCGCGCCCGCTGCCCAATTCGATCACCGAGGCGGTGCTGGCGAAGCATGGCGGCACCAGCCCCGCGCAGACCGCGATGGCGAGCTGAGACAGAGACGAAGAGGGGATTCGACAGAATATGGTTCGTCTCATTTCACTGCTGGTCGGCGCGGGATTCGTCTTCGTGCTGACGCTGGCGCTCTTCTTCACCGCGAAGGACGCGATCCAGAACCCGGCGCCGCACACCGCCGAACATGCGTTTCACGAGCATCCCGAGAACATTCACCTGTCCTCGGCAGGGCTGCTCGGCAAGTTCGATCGCGCGCAGTTGCAGCGCGGCTTCCAGGTCTACAAGGAAGTCTGCGCGGCCTGCCACTCGCTGAAGTACGTCTCGTTCCGCGACCTGCAGAAGATCGGTTATAACGAGGCCGAGGTGAAGGCGATCGCCAACCAATGGGTGATCGAGCAGCCGAGCGTGAACCCGGAGACGGGCGAGGCGGCGACCCGCAAGAACCTGCCGTCGGATCATTTCCCGTCGCCGTTCGCGAACGAGGTCGCGGCGCGTGCGGCGAACAACAACGCACTGCCGCCCGACCTCTCGCTGATGACCAAGGCGCGTGAGGACGGCTCGAACTACGTCCATGCGCTGATCACGGGCTATCGCGACCAGCCGGCGGAATTGCTGCGCGAGTTCCCCGACGCCAAGACGCCGGAGGGACTGCACTACAATCCGTATTTCGCGAACCTCAACATCGCGATGCCGCCGCCGATCACCTCGGACGGGCAGGTGACCTATTCGGACGGCACGAAGGCGACCAAGGACCAGATGGCGCGCGACGTCGCGGCCTTCCTGACCTGGACCGCCGAGCCCAACCTCGAGGCGCGCCATGCGGCGGGTGTCGCGGTGGTGATCTTCCTGCTGATCTTCGTCTATCTGACGTGGGGTGCGTACCAGAACGTTTGGCGCAACATTAAGCATTGAGCGGACGCCTGCCGGGTACGGCAAGGCCGGGTCCATTCGGCGGCGCGACACCGAAGAGCTGAAAGCGGCGACCGGGCTCTCGCCCGGTCGCCGTTTTCGTGTAGTCGCGTCACCATGAACGACGACCTTAAGGCGCTGATCCGCACGATTCCCGATTTCCCAAAGCCGGGCATTGAATTCCGCGACATCACCACGCTGCTGCTCTCGCCGAATGGCCTTGCGACGTGCATCGAGCGGATGGTGGCGGCGACCGACGGGCCGGTCGACCTGGTAGCCGGCGTGGAGGCACGCGGCTTCCTCTTCGCCGCGGCGCTGGCGATCCCGTTGCGGGCGGGCGTGCTGCTGATCCGCAAGGACGGAAAATTGCCCGGTACGACGATCGCAGAGGATTATGCGCTGGAATATGGCACCGACCGAATCGCGATCCACGCCGATGCGTGTGCGCCCGGCGCGCGGGTACTGCTTGTCGACGACCTGATCGCCACGGGCGGTACCGCGCGCGCGGCGGTGCGGCTGCTGCGCAAGGCCGGGGCGTCGGTCGAGCAGGCTCAATTTGTGGTCGATCTTCCCGCGCTGGGCGGCGCCGATCTGCTGCGCGCGGACGACATTGCCGTATCGGCGCTGGTCGCCTTTCCCGGCCATTAAGCTGTTCACCGGAACCGCGTTGACTACCCGTCGTTGGCTTTCGTCGGCGACGCGTTTTGTCGCCTTGCTCCATGTGAGGAGATGCCACGATGTTTGCGCCACGTGTGCTGCTGATCGGGCTGTTGGGTGGGCTGTCGCTGGCGACGTCCGCTTGCACTAACGGTTATGGCTATTCGGGGGTCGGATTTGGCTCCGGCTATTACGATGACGCCTATTATGCCGGCGGCTATGGCACCGGCTATTACGGATGGTACGACAACTATTATTATCCGGGCACCGGCGCATACGTGTATGACCGTTACCGGCGCGCCTATCCATGGAATGAGCGCCAGCAGCGCTACTGGGCGCAGCGCCGCGGCGCCTACGGCGATCGCGATGTCCGTTCCAATTGGCGCGACTTCGGCCGGGACGTGCGCCGTGAACGACGCGACTTTCGTGGCGACGTCAGAGCCGATCGACAGGCGTTCAGAAATGGGCAAATTACCCGCGGCCAGTTCCGTCAGCAGCGGCGCGACGCCCGCCAGGAATATCGCAACGATGTTCGCGGCGATTTCCGTGACTTGCGTCGGCAGAATCGTGCCGATGGCGTGCGTACGCCGCGCCCGAATCGCGCATTTCGGCCCCGCCAGCGACCCTGAACGCCTCTGGTCGGGCGAGGCTGGTTATGCCAGTCTCCCGTCGTGGCGCGCGGGACCGATCTTCTAACGATATGACCGACGCGCCCGAACAACTGACTCTCGACCTCGACGGTTTCGAGGGGCCGCTCGATCTACTGCTGTCGCTCGCGCGGGCACAAAAGGTTGATCTGCGGGACATTTCGATCCTGCAGCTGGTCGAGCAGTATCTCGGGTATGTTGAACGCGCGCGCGTGCTGCGACTTGAGCTCGCCGCCGATTATCTCGTGATGGCGGCGTGGCTCGCTTATCTCAAATCGGCACTGCTGCTGCCGCGTGATCCGGAAGTGGAGCCGGATGTCGAGGAACTCGCGATTCGGTTACAGTTGCGGCTGGAACGGCTCGACGTGATGCGGGAGGCGGGGGGGCGGTTGATGGCGCGGGATCGTCTGGGCCGAGACGTGTTCCGGCGGGGCGCGCCCGAGGGCCTGCACGTCGTGCGCAAGTCATTCTGGGAAGTGGAATATTACGATCTGCTCGCGTCATACGGGCAGGTGAGGGCGCGTACCCGACCGGCCTTGCATGTGGTGCGGGATCGCGAGGTGGTAACGCTGGAAGCGGCGCTGGCGCGCATCGCCGGGCTGCTGGGAACGGCAATCGACTGGCGCGAGATCGAACGGTTTCTTCCCGACACCGCCAATCCCCGGCTGCGTCGCTCGAGTTTGGCGTCCAGTTTCCTTGCGGTGCTTGAATTAGCGCGTCAGGGACGCGCCGAGTTGCATCAGGAAGCGCCATTCGCACCGCTTTATCTCAGGCGGGTCGCATCGTGAGCGACGCATATGATCGCGCAGTCGAAGCGGTGCTGTTCGCCGCCACCGAGCCGCTGACCCGCGACGCGATTCGCGCCCACGCCGGGGAAGGCGATGTTGCGGGCGCGCTTGACCGGTTGACCGTCCATTATCGCGGACGCGGGTTCGAGCTGGTTGAGCGCGGCGGGCGCTGGCATTTCCAGACCGCCGCCGACCTTGCGCACCTCCTGCGGCGCGGGCGCGACGAGATCCGGCGACTCAGCCGCGCCGGGATCGAGACGCTCGCGATCATTGCCTATCACGAGCCGGTCACACGCGCGGAAATCGAGGCGATCCGCGGTGTGCAAACCGCGCGCGGAACGCTAGACGTGCTCATGGAGGCAGGCTGGATCCGACCCGCTGGACGCCGCGAAGTGCCGGGCCGCCCGCTGATGTTCGCGACAACCCCCGAATTCCTGTCACATTTCGGGCTCAAGAGCCGTCGTGACCTCCCCGGGATCGACGACTTGCGCGCCGCAGGGCTGCTCGATCCGGTCGATCTCGCCTTTGATCAACTCGCGGTAGAAAACGCCGCCGAGGACGACTAGATACCCTTACATCTTAGGAGAATTCGTCATGGGCAGTTTCAGCCTTCCGCATATCCTCATCCTCGCGGTGGTCGCGATCCTGCTGCTGGGCGGCGGGCGTTTTTCGAATCTGATGGGCGATGTCGCCAAGGGTGTGAAGAACTTCAAGAAGGGTATGGCCGAAGAGGACGAGGACGATGCGCGTCCCAAGCCGCGGATCGAGGCCAAGAGCCATGCCGAGCCGGCGTTCGACCGCGATGCCGATCCGGTTCGCGAGGAACGCCGCTGAACCATCGCATCTCACCCGGCGCGCGCTGAATGTTCGACATCGCTCCCTCCGAATTCCTGCTGGTCGCGTTCGTCGCGCTGGTGGTGATCGGCCCGAAGGATCTGCCCAAGGCGATGCGCGTCCTTGGCTACTGGGTCGGTCGCGCGCGCGCGGTCGGCCGCCAGTTCCGCAACGGCTTCGACGAAATGGTGCGCGAGGCCGAATTGGAAGAAATGGAGAAGAAGTGGAAGGCGGAGAACGAGCGGATCATGCGCGAGCATCCATTCGTCCCGACGCCCCCCGCCGCTCCAGCGCTGCCGGATCACGCCACGGCCATCGACAGCACGCCGGCAGCTGACGACGTGCAGCAGCCGGTGATGGTCGAGAAGCCGCATGTCGTGCCCGACGCCACGCCACCGGGTTCTGCCGAAACCGGCACCGGTCACGCCGGTTCGGACGGCGATCAAGCCGATCATCATGCCGCCGACGGACGCGTAATTCAGGACAAGGCCGCATCGTGACCGAAACCGTCGACGAACTAGAAGACTCGCGCGCGCCGTTGCTTGATCATCTGCTCGAATTGCGCCGCCGCCTTCTCTACTGCATCGCCGCCATTCTCCTCGCCTTCTTCATCTGCTGGTATTTCGCGGAGAATATCTTCGCGTTTCTCGTCCAGCCGCTGCTCCACGCCGGGCAGAAGACGGTGATCTACACGCAGGTATTCGAGGCGTTCTTCGTCCAGGTGAAGGTTGCGTTCTTCTCGGCGATGATGATCTCGTTTCCCGTGATCGCCAATCAGTTGTGGCAGTTCGTGGCGCCTGGACTGTACCGCAAGGAACGTCGCGCATTGTTGCCGTTTCTGTTGGCCACGCCGGTGCTGTTCCTGATGGGCGCATCGATGGCTTATTTCATCGCGATCCCGATGGCGCTGCATTTCCTGCTTGGTTACTCGGGCATGATCGGTGGGGTGCAACAACAGGCGCTGCCGGCGATCGGTAATTATCTCAGCTTCGTCATGCAGTTCCTGTTCGGCTTCGGTGCAGCGTTCCTGTTGCCGGTGCTGCTGATGCTGCTGGAGCGTGCTGGCGTCGTGACGCGCAAGCAACTGATCGGCGCGCGCCGCTATGCGATCGTCGGGGCATTCGCGATCGCGGCGGTTCTGACGCCACCGGACGTGGGGTCGCAGCTGTTGCTCGCGATCCCGCTGGTGATCCTTTACGAGGCAGCGATCGTGGGGATCTGGTTCACGGAGCGAAAGCGCGCGCGTGAAGAGGTCGCTACCGCCAGCGCAGACTGAACGCGGCCGGTCAACCCGACGCTCCAGTATCCGACGCAAACGGGCGGCCCGCCATCGGCAGACCGCCCGTTATTGCTTTGATGCGGCGAAGGTTACTTGTGCTTGTCGGCAGCCCCGGCGACCGCATCACCCGCGGACGAGACGTCCTTGCCCACACCGCTGACGGTGTTGCACGCCGATACCAGCACCGCACCTGCCAGCACTGCGGCAGTCAGAACCTTACGCATTGAACGGTCTCCCTAAATACACAGCGGACAATGCCGACGGCGGCGGTTCGTTCCGCGTCGGTGACAAAGCTGGCAGGTGGGGGACGAATAAGGCCCGAAAGCATCACCGGGGGGGGGGAGGGTGGATGCTTCCGGGCCTATGTCTTGGATAGCGAAAGCGGGGGGGCATATAGTCGCTATCCGCATTTCAGAACGACGCGCGGGAGGAGGGGTTCCGCGCTGTATCCGCTACTCAGGAAAAAATTGCCGCCTTATTCGCGACCTGTAACCGCAATGGCGATCTCGTAGGCGCCGGTGAGCGGGTCATGCTGCAAGGTCGAGCGCAACTGCCGGGTGAGCCCCTCGATCACGCGGCCGTAGCGATGTTTCAGCCCTTCGCGCAGATGATCGGTGTCGACCAGCGCACGCGAGGACAGGCGCAGCAACGCCCTTTGCGGGTCATCGAGGGGCTTGAGCGTGATCCGCACCTGCGTTTCGTTGACGCAGGTCATCGCGAGTTCGACCAGTTCGGTTACGAGAAACGCGACCGCGACCGCTACGTCCTGCGTGACGTAATAGGTATCGATGTCGAGCACGATCCCGACCCGCGTTCCTTCGGGCGCGGTGGCGCGAATGCTGGAGGCCAGTTCGCCGAGCACCGCGCGCAATCCGACGCCGCGGTTCTCCTCCATCTCGGCATAATGATAGCGGTGGACGACGGCGAGCGCGTCGACGCGGCGCTGGATGGAGGCATAGGCCTGCGTTGCTTCCGTGCTGCGTGCGCCACGCGCATGGAAATTGATGAGGCTGGAGATGACCTGAAGGTTGTTCTTGACGCGGTGATGGACCTCGCGCGTCAGCTTGGTCTGTCGCATCAGCCCGTCAGCGAGCCCGGCCTCGTGGATCGCGACTGTCCGGCTGAGCGCGCGGAACGTATCGCCAAGGTCGCGGATCTCCTGCGCGGGTAGCGCGCGCAGCATCGCCGGGTCCGGCTGGTCGCCCGGCGCGTAAGCGGCGATGCTGCCCCGCAAGGCGCGGAGCGGAGCGATCAACAGCCGATCGACCACGAACCAGCTGATCGCCGCCGCCGCCGCCCACATCAGCAGCGGAAACGTCAGTGCGATCACCAACGGTGAGCCGATCGGTGCGCTGCGTACCTGCATTTCGAGCGTGAGGCCGGCGATGCCGAGATCGCTGCGAATCGTCTCGCGTCGTTCGAGCGCGCTCTCGCGGGCCAGCGGATCGAGCTCGAGGCGCTCGTCGCCGAGCGCGAGCGCCAGGCCGTAATCGGGCGCGAAGCCGCTCGGCTGACTGATCTGCGCCAGAAACGGTGCCGGGAAGTAAGCCGCGGCGGTCAGCCCATCGCTGCGCCCGGTAAAGCGGAGCATCACGCCACGCTTCTCGACGATCCGCGCACTGACCGCGTCGGTTTCCGACTGGCGCGCGAACGCGGCTGCGCCGGGGAAGGGTTCGCCACAGATTGCGCGGCCATGACGGTCGAGGATAACGAAGCCGGTGCCCGCAGCTGATTGTTGCGCGAAGACGCCCTGCGCGCGCGCGCAGCTGGGGGCATCGCCACGGTCTTCGGTCAGCGCGTCCACCGCAACGCGCAGCGCGGTCATGTCGCCGACCAGCTCGATCGCGATCGCGCGGCTTGATTCGGAAGCGGCGACGCGCAGATGCGAGCGCAATTCGGTATCGGCGATCTGGGTGACGCGCAACGTGGCGAAGATGGCGATCAGCGCAAGCGGCAGCAGCGCGATGCTGAGAATGAGGAACAGCTTGGCGCCGGTTGGCCAGCGCGACACCATATCGAGACGCCCCGCGACGGGCCGGGGGGCGTCAGCCGCGTCAGGCGTGGCCACGTCGCGTTAGTCTAGTTTGCCGAGCAGTGACAGCAGGTCATCCGGCACCGCTTCCTCCACGGTCTTCTGATAAACGGAGCGCAGCGCCGAGCCCATGTCGCGGTTCTTCGATTGTGCCGCGGTGCCCTTTTTCGGCTGTTCAGGCGCTTCCTTATCCGACGTCAACGTAAACCCCCTAAGACAGTCCGATCGTCGACACCGTTGACCGGCCAACACAGCACCGCAGGACGTTCGTCGGACGAACGCCCTAATCGGACAAGCGCGTAATGCACGTATATCCGATGAAACCAAATCCGGCATCGTTGGTTCCATGCGGGTGCGACGAAAATCGCCGGTCGGGGGGTATCATCTGCGACCTGTCATGACGTCCACGCACGTTTGGGTATCGGCGGCGCCGGCCGGAGCCGCGCCGCAGGGAGGGTTTTCTACACATGTCGCTCGGACAACAACTCGCGCCGCACCTTCCGTTCCTGCGCCGCTATGGTCGCGCGCTGACGGGCAGCCAGGCGCAGGGCGACCGGTATGTGCGCGCCACGCTAGAAGCGATCGTGGCCGCGCCGGAGGAATTTCCGCGGGACGTCGATCCGCGGCTGGGGCTGTATCGTACCTTCCAGGCGATCTGGAATTCCGCGAATTTCGATGAGACCGCCGACGAGATGCCGGCAGAGGATCAGGAAGCCGTGGCGCGCGCGCGGCTGTCGCGGATGACGCCGCTGTCGCGGCAGGCGCTGCTGCTGACCGCTATGGAGGGCTTCACGCCCGAGGACGCGGCCTATCTGATCGAGGTCGACGCCGCGGAGGTCGACGCGCTGGTCGCCGAGGCGCTGGCCGAGATCGAGAAGCAAACGCGCGCGCGCGTGCTGATCATCGAGGACGAGCCGATCATCGCGATGGATATCGAATCGATCGTCCGCGACCTGGGTCATGAAGTGACCGGCGTAGCGGTGACGCGCGACGAGGCGGTGGCGCTGGCGATGGAGGATCGCCCGGGGCTGGTGCTTGCCGATATCCAGCTCGCCGACGACAGCTCGGGTATCGACGCGGTCAAGGACATCCTCGCCGAGTTCAACGTACCGGTGATCTTCATCACTGCCTTCCCGGAGCGGTTGCTAACCGGTGAGCGACCCGAGCCGACCTTCCTGATCACCAAGCCGTTCCAGCGGTCGACCGTGAAGGCGGCGATCAGCCAGGCGTTGTTCTTCGACGAGAGCACCGTCCCGGCCTGATCGCGGGCGCTGCCATGGGGGCCGACCGAAGTGGCGGGTCCGTACTCGGTACGGACCCAAAACGATGTTAAGGGGTTACATCGCTTATGGCAGACGAAAACGAGCGTATCCATCTCGATACGGACGAGGCGCGGGCCGGCAGCACGCCGGGGATGACGCGATACATATTGGTGGCGTCGCTGCTGCTGGTCATCGCGATCTTTGCCGCCATACTGTTGTCGTAATGCGCGGATGTTGACCGATGGACTGGCCAAGCGGCCAGACGGTACCTATCTTTACGGCTCGGACGCGCGCCAGACGGGCGGCGATCCAGCACAACGGAGCGGCATGACCCAATCCAATACGCTCGCAGACGACGCGCCGGAAGCGGCGCCAGTCGAGCACGTCGCGCTCTCCGATCCGGAGTTCAAGAAGCAGTTGGCGCTGGTGATCCCGCACCTGCGCGCCTTCGGGCGTTCACTGTCGGGCAACCGCGACCTGGCCGACGATCTGGTACAGGAAACGTTGCTGAAGGCGTGGGCGGCGCGGAAGCGCTTTCAGGCCGGCACGAACATGCGGGCCTGGACCTTCATCATTTTGCGCAACCTGTTCCTGAGCCAGATGCGTCGTGCGCGCTTCAAGGGCGAGTGGGACGATCTGGTCGCGGATCGCGTGCTTGCCGCGCCGGCCAGTCAGGACAAGCATGTCGAACTCGCGGACATGCAGCGTGCGCTTCTGCATTTGCCGCAGCCGCAGCGCGAGGCGTTGATCCTGGTTGGTGCGGGCGGGTTCGCTTATGAAGAGGCAGCAGAGATCTGCGGCGTCGCGGTGGGCACGATCAAGAGCCGCGTGGCGCGCGGACGCGTTGCGCTTGAGGCACTGATGGCGGGCAGCGCGCTGTCATCGCGTCGTGATCACGAGGTTGATAGCGAGCGCTCGACGCTCGATTCGATCATGAGCGAGGTCGATGAACTTAGCCGAGATCGCGACGCCTGAGCGAATTGTAGTGCGTTAGCGGCCAGTTCGAATAGCTTTCGGACTGACCGTCTTTGTTTCGGCCATCAAGAACGAACGCAATTCGACCGCATTCGTTAGCGCCAGCCTTGACGTATTTCAGTCGCGGAAGCGGACCCGACGTAGGTGATCGAGGCACGCCTCCATCTCGCAGGGCAATCTCGCTTCTTTACGGAACGCCGAACGCAGTGGCGATGTCAGCGCATCCGCCGCATGCGGATAACGCACGACATAAGCGCCTTGCGGTGGAATGCCGGTCGAGGACGCTTCATGAACCATGGTGTCGCAACGCCGGCTTTCCGGTAAGGTTGCGGCCCTATGACAGATGCTGTCGCTGAGGCGCGGGAGCGCGCCGCTCGCTTTGCGCCATTTCTGGACGGGCTGATCGCACGTGAGGCGGTCACGGCCGCCGCACTCGCGGCCGGCGATCTGCCCGTCGGCAAGCGGTTACGACTGGAGCGGCGGCAGATCGCGTTGCGGGTTGCGGAGGGCGATCTGGCGGGAACGCTCGATCTGACCGGCGTGACCTCGGCGCTGACCGATTTCGCGGATGCGGCGCTGGATCAGGCCATCGCCGCTGCAATCACCGAGCGGACCCCCGACGCGGCTCCGTACGGCTTCGTCGCGATCGCGCTCGGCAAGCAGGGCAGCCGCGAGCTCAATTACTCGTCCGATATCGACCCGATCCTGATCTACAATCCACGCACGCTGCCGCATCGCGCGCGCGAGGACGTTGCGGATGCAGCGGTGCGGATCGGCCGGCGCGTGCTCGAGCTTTTGCAGACGCGCGATGCGGACGGCTATGTGCTGCGCGTCGACCTGCGCCTGCGGCCATCGCCCGAAGCAACGCCGATCGTCATTCCGATCGACGCCGCGATCGCCTACTACGAATCGCAGGCGCTGCCGTGGGAGCGCGCCGCTTTTATCCGCGCACGGGTGGCGGCGGGCGACCGTGAGCTGGGGCAACGATTCCTCGACACGATCCGCCCGTTCATCTGGCGGCGAAGCCTCGACTTCGGCGCGGTCGGCGAAATCCTCGACATCACGCGGCGAATTCGCGACCATCACGCGCAGGGGCAGGCGTTCGGTCCCGGTTATGACCTGAAGCGCGGACGCGGCGGAATTCGCGAGATCGAGTTCTTCGCGCAGATCCACCAGTTGATCCACGGCGGGCGCGACCCGGCGCTGCGCGCGCCAGCGACGCGCGATGCGCTGGCGGCGCTGGCGGCGGCGGGGCGGATCGATGCGGCCGATGCACGTGCGCTGACCGACGCCTATACGCTGCTGCGCACGATCGAGCATCGCGTGCAGATGATTGACGATCGGCAGACCCATGCGCTGCCGACCGGCGAGGGCCTCGACCGGGTCGCGCGGCTGCACGGGCTGACGGGCGGCGCGGCGCTGCTCGACCTGCTCGGCCCGCATGTCGAGCGAGTGGCGGCGGCGTTCGATCGGCTGGCCCCCGCACCGGTTGCGGCCGTCCCCCGCGATACCGCGCGACTGGCCGACTACCTCGCCAATGTCGGTTTTGCCGAAACCGAGGACGCCGCCCGCCGGATCGCCGCCTGGCGCGAGGCGCGCTATCCCGCGTTGCGCAGCGGTGCGGCGCAAAGCGCCCTGGAGGCGGTGCTGCCCGGATTGGTCGAGGCGCTGGCGCAATCGCCGGTGCCGTTGATGGCGCTCAACCGACTCGATCGTCTGCTGGAGCGCCTGCCGAGCGCGATCAACATCTTCCGCTTGCTGGAGGCACGGCCGGCGCTGGCGACGCTGCTCGGCGAGATCCTGAGCCACGCCCCGACGCTCGCCGAAGCGCTGACGCGGCGGCCGGATTTGCTGGACGGGTTGATCGACGCGAGCGCCTTCGATCCGGTCGGTGACGTGCCCGCGCTGATGGCGCAGATGCGCGCGACCGAGCAAGGCGCGGATTATCAGGCGGTGCTCGATCATGTGCGGCGCATCGTCGGCGATCGGCAGTTCGCGCTCGGCGCGCAGATCGTGGCCGGGCGCGCCGATCCGCTGGAGGTCGCCGCCGGCTATGCGCGCGTTGCCGAGGCGGCGGTCGTGGTGCTGACCGACGCGACCGTCGCGGCCTTTGAGGAAGCACACGGGCGCGTGCCGGGCGGCGAGCTGGTGATCCTCGCACTCGGCCGGCTGGGCGGCGCGGCACTGACCCATGCCTCGGACCTCGATCTGATCTATTTGTTCACCGGCGATTTCACCGCTGACTCGGACGGACCAAAGCCGCTTGGCGCGACGCTGTATTTCACGCGGCTGGCGCAGCGCGTGACAGCGGCGCTGTCGGTGCCGACCGCGGCCGGGCCACTCTATCAGGTTGATACAAGGTTGCGGCCCTCGGGCGCGCAGGGGCCGCTGGTGGTGAGCATCGACTCCTTTGCGCGCTACCAGCGCGAGGAAGCGTGGACGTGGGAGCATATGGCGCTGACCCGCGCACGCGCGATCTATGGCAGCGCGGCGGCGCGTGCCCAGGTAGAGGCGATCGTCGCGCGGGTGCTGGCCGGCGAGCGCGCGGAGCACGATATCGCCGCCGATGCCGCGACGATGCGCACCGAGATGGCGCAACACAAACCGCCGCAAGGGCCGCTCGACGCCAAGCTGTTGCCGGGCGGGCTGGTCGATCTGGAGTTCGCGGTGCACGTCGCGCAACTGACGCGTCGTGTCGCGTTCACGCCCGAACTCGGCAAGGCGATCGATGCGCTGATCGCGGCCGGGGCCTTTGCGCCCGAACTTCGCGCTGCCTATGATCTGCTCGGGCGCTTGCTGGTGACGGTGCGGCTGATCGCTCCCGATGCGCAGGAGCCCGCGGCGGCAGCGACGCGCGCGCTGATCGCGCGTGCGCTGATGCTGCCTGACTGGGCAACGGTGCTTGTCACGGTGGCGACGGTGCGCGAGAGCGTCGCGGCAAGCTGGCAGGAGAGCATCGCATGGAAACCCTCCCGGACGTGACCGCTACCGGCGTTGATGGTGCGTCACTACGATTGCGTGATTTGCCGCGACCGCTCGTCGTCTATTTCTATCCCAAGGACGATACGCCGGGCTGCACGCGCGAGGCACAAGACTTTTCGGCTTTGTCCGATGACTTCGCCGGCGCGGGCGTCGGCGTGCTTGGCGTGTCACGCGACACCGTCGCCAAGCATGCGAAGTTCCGCGACAAACATGCGCTGACCGTCACGCTCGCCAGCGATCTCGACGGGAGCGTTACCGAGGCGTTCGGCGTGTGGGGCGAGAAGCAGCTTTACGGCAAGACTTACATGGGAATCGAGCGCGCGACGTTCCTGTTCGATCGCGAGGCGAAGCTGGTGCAGGCGTGGCGCAAAGTGAAAGTGCCGGGCCATGCCACAGCGGTACTGGACGCGGCAAAGCGCCTGTAAGTCAGGCAAACCGTCGCTTCTTACAACGGCTCGGCGCATGACTCCGGCGCTTGAGCGCGCACAACGGGCGGCGCTCTTGCATGATTAACCTTTCACCGCGCACAAACCTTTGCGTTCGCTGCAGCGGTTCATTCGCGGGCGGACACGGAAAAAGGGGAAGACCGGCGCGTGTCGCACCGGTCGCAGTCTTGATCTGGGGTTCGATGACCGACACCGCTTCTTTGCCGGCCGGGCGGCCGCTTGTTCGCCTGAACGCCGTTATTGCCGGACGACCGGCGTTGCTGCGCGGGGGCGCTGCACTTCTGCTCGGATTCGCCGGCTATGGCGCGCTTCAGGCCTCGACGCAGGTCGCGCAGGCGGCCGGACTGACGCCCGCCGGGGCGGCGCAGGCTCAGCGGATGCAGGCGATGGAGCATAAGGTCGAGCGGATGCAGGCGCGTGTCGCGACGATCCGCACCGCCGCGCAGCAACATGCCGCGCGAATCGAGCAGCGGCAGGAACTGCTGACCGCGGCGCTGACCGGGCAAGGTGATGCACAGCGGATGGCGCTGGCGACGCTCGCGGTTGATCCGCAGGCGACGCGCGTCGCTGCCGACACGATCCGGCCGTTCCTGAAGGTCGAGCGCCGGCAGGTGGCGCTGGCGCAGGTCGCGGAGCAGCAGTTGCTCGATCGCTATGCCGCGACCGCACAGCAGCTTCGGCAGCGCGGCATCGCTCCGGGGCGCGTCGTCAAGGCCGGGTCAGCGATGGGCGGCCCGCTGGTCGAGGCGAACAGCACCGAGGCGCGCGCCGATCTCGCCGCCGACCAGCAGTTCCGCTCGCTGTTCATGACGTGGAAGAAGCTCGACCGGCTCGAGCAGGGCGTGATCGCGATCCCGTCGGTGCAGCCAGTCCAGAAGCTGCAGTTCACCAGCAATTTCGGGATCCGCTCCGACCCGTTCCGCGGCACCGCCGCGATGCACGCCGGGGTCGATATCCCCGGTCCGAGCGGCACGCCGATCTATGCGACCGCCGACGGCATCGTCAGCCATGCCGGTCGCCAGGGCGGCTATGGCAACATGGTCGAGATCAACCATGGCAAGGGCATCGCGACCCGGTATGGCCACCTTTCCAAGATCATCGTCGGTGACAATACCCGCGTGAAGCGCGGGCAGTTGATCGCGCTGATGGGATCGACCGGGCGCTCGACCGGACCCCACCTTCACTACGAGGTACGGATCGACGGCCATGCGGTGAATCCGGTGCCGTTTTTGACCACCGCCGATTACCTGATGGCGGCGCAGGATCGCGCGGTCGGGCAGATCCCGGTGTCGACGACCGGGCCGGTGCCCCAGGATTGAGGCGAGGCAGCTACAGCATTGACGTAAATTTGCCGCCATCCCAGACTTGATCCGGGATCCCGCTTCCTGGCGAGGCCATTAGAAGAAGCGGGTCCCCGGATGAAGTCCGGGAGGAAGGGGAAGCCGCCGATACGCTCGGCCTCTTTCCGTTTGCAGGCATCGCGCCTATCTTGGCGGCATGGCCACGCTCGCACCTGACATCGTCCTGACCCCTGCCGCCGCGGCGCGCGTTGCGGCGATCGCTGCGCGACAGAACAAGCCCGCGATCCTGCGGCTGTCGGTCGAAGGGGGTGGGTGCTCGGGGTTCCAGTATCGCTTCGGCTTCGCCGACGCGCCCGAGCCCGCGGATCTGATTGCTGAGACGGACGGCGTGCGGCTGGTGGTCGATGACATCAGCCTCGACCTCGTGCGCGGAGCGAGCGTCGACTACGTCGAGTCGCTTGGCGGAGCGTCGTTCAAGGTCGAAAACCCGAATGCTGCCAGCGGCTGCGGGTGCGGCACCAGCTTTTCGGTGTAGTTAGACAAGCGCGCCGGCCGCGTTTAGACCGGCCCGCGTGAAAATTGTCACCTATAACGTCAACGGCATCAAGGCGCGGCTACCGCGCTTGCTCGAATATCTCGCCGAGGAGCAGCCCGATGTGGTCTGTCTTCAGGAGTTGAAGTCGAGCGACGATACCTTCCCCGAGGCCGATATCCGGGCCGCCGGCTATGGTGCTGTGAGGCATGGACAAAAGGGCTTCAACGGCGTCGCGGTGCTGGCGCGCGGGGTCGACCCGGTCGAACGCCAGCGCGGGTTGGCGGGTGAGCCCGAGGACGAGCAAAGCCGCTATCTGGAATGTTCAGTGTTCGGATTGGTGGTCGCATCAATCTATCTGCCCAACGGCAACCCGCTGCCGGGGCCCAAGTTCGATTACAAACTGCGCTGGATCGCACGGTTGCAGGAGCGCGCGCGGGTGCTGCTCGCCGAGGAGGTTCCGGTCATTTTGGCGGGCGATTACAATGTCATCCCCAATGATGACGACACGTTCTCCGTCAAGGCCATGGCATCGGACGCGCTGATGCAGCCCGAAAGCCGGCATGGGTATCGCGCATTGCTGGCACAGGGGTGGACCGACGCGTTGCGCACGCGAAATCCAAAGGGTGGCGTGTGGACGTTCTGGGATTATCAGGCCGGTGCGTGGCAGCGCGACGCGGGGTTCCGGATCGACCATCTGTTGTTGAGCCCGGCGGTGGCTGACCGGCTGTCGGAGGCCGGTGTCGACAAGGCGTATCGCGGGCGTGAAAAGGCCAGCGACCATGCGCCGACATGGGTGCGGTTACGGTGACGCTGAAATGGAGCGCGGTGGCGCTGCTGGCGTCGATGGCGACCACCGCGGCCGCACAAGATGCGCCGGGTGTACGTTTCTGCCCCAATAGACCGTCACTCGGAGCGAGCGGGTGCACGACCTTGCCCGGGCAGGTGCAGGTCGAACTCGCCGGGGTTGATTGGCAGCGCGACGATGACGGGGAGACGCGTGAGGATCTGATCCGCAGCGAAGTGACCGCCCGGATCGGCCTGACGCAGAATAGCGAGGCGCAGATCGCGTGGACGTCACTCGGCACGTTGCGGACACGCGATCGCACAACCGGTGAGACAACACGCGTGACCGGTGCGGGCGATGTGACGCTCGGGTGGCGCAGGGCACTTAGCCATCCCGACGGCAAGAAGCTGTCGGCGGCGGTGCAGCCGTACGTGACCCTGCCGGTCGGACATAGCGAGATCGGTGCGGGTGACTGGTCGACGGGCGCGGTTCTGCCGGTCATGTGGCGCATCGACAAAAAATGGAGCGTCGATTTCACCGGCCAATTGGCCGCCGCGGTGGATGAGGATGGCGCGGGGCGGCACTTCGATGCGACGGGCGTGTTCGGGGTCGGCTACGCGCTGACCGATAGCGTCTCCGCCAATGCAGAATTCTCGGTCGAGCGCGATCAGGACCCGACCGAGCATGTCGTTCGGACACTGGCCGCCGCATCGCTGGCGTGGAAGCCGACCAAGCACACCCAGTTCGACCTGCTGGCGGTCGCCGGACTCAATCATCATGCGCCTGATGCGCGTGTCGCCCTCGGCGGGGCATTGTTGTTCTAACCGGCAATCGGCGCATCACGCCGAAACTTGGTGTGCTTTGCTGGTGCAACACACCTGTCATCGTTCGAAAAGCACGCAAAACCGCCAGATTTTGATTTGGCACGATGGCTGCAATGTCTCCCATGTCCCCGATCAACGGGGCAGGGAGACCCGCCATGAAGACCATCGCCACCGCCGTCATCGCCACCCTGTTCGCCGTCGCGCCCGCGCATGCTGCCCCCAAGGCCGCGCCGAACGCAGAGGCATCGCCGCTCGCCGGCGACCTGCCCGCACCGGTTCGCAACGCCAAGACCCGCTATTGCTACAAGACCGAGCAGACCGGTTCACGCATCCTGACGCGCGTCTGCAAGACCCGCGATGCGTGGAAGCAGGCTGGCGTGATCGTTCCCGAGAACCTGTGACGATCGCCCGCGGGCGGGTTTCCGGCACCGGCCGGAGCCCGCCGCAGCGGATCAGAACGTCCGTTCGTACACCTGGTAGATTTTGTTGACGCGGCTATCGATCGCAGTGGCGATCGAGTTCATGCCCTGATTGTCGTCAAGCACCCAGCCGATCTCGCCGCGTGTCGCTCCATATTTGGCGACGGACGCCTTGCGGATCGCCTCGATCATCATGAACGCCAATTGCCCGGCGAGCCGCGAGCTTTGCAGTTCCTTGCGGACGCCCATCAACGGCACGCGCATCGTCTGCACGCGCGGCTTGCGGAGCCACAGCAGCAGCTTCGCCCAGCCGAACGGGAGAAGATTTCCATTCAGTGGTTTGATCGCCTCGTTGAGGTCGGGGAGGGTGATCATGAACGCGACCGGCTTGCCGTCGATCTCCGCAATCCGGATCAGGTCGTTGAAGACGATCGGCTTCAGCTTGACTCCGACATCCTTGATCTCGGGCGGGGTGAGCGGGATGAAGCCCCAATTATCGGACCACGCATCGTTAAGGATGTCGAGGATGATCGCGGCTTCCTCCTCGAACCTGCGCTTGTCGACTTCGCGCACGACGATGCTCTTGTTCGCGTCGCCCGAGCGGATAATCCGCTTCACCAGCGGCGGAAATTCCTGAGTAATGTCCAGTTCGTAGGTGATGAGCTGTTTGACCGGCTGGTAGCCGGCGCGCTCGATCCACTCGCGATATTCTGCCTTGTGATGCCCCATCATGACGGTCGGCGACTGGTGATAGCCCTGGATCAGCAGACCCGGCTCTTCCCAGATCGACATACTGACCGGGCCGAGCGCGCGGGTCATGCCCTGTTCGCGTAGCCAGCCTTCGGCGGTGGCGAGCAGCTCCTTGAAAATACCCTCATCCTCGGCATCCATGAGGCCCCATTGCCCGCAGCCGGGACCGAAGCCGCGCTCGGCGGGCATTTCGAGCCCGAGCGTGTCGATATGCGCGGAGATGCGCCCAACCACACGTCCGTCGCAATGGGCGAGGAACAATTGTGCCTTGGCATGGCTGAACCAGCCGTTCTTTTCGGGCGTGATCAGTCCAAGTGCCTCGCTCTTCAATGGCGGCACCCAGTAAGGATCGTCCTTGTAAAGACGAAATGGCAGATTCACGAACGCCTTGCGGTCGCTCTTGGTCAGGACGGGAGTGATCGAAAGCTCAGCCATGTTGCTGGCGTGTAAACGGGTCACTCGATCATAGCGAGTGAACAATTATCCAGAATGGCGTTCGCCCTAGTCCTGTTCCGGTCATGGTGTCGCCACTATGTTCAGGGAATGGATACACCCATGAACACCATCACTCTCGATCGCGCGACGACGGTCGCGCGCGCGCCGCGTCCGACGATCGTCGACGACAAAGCGATGCTGAAGGCGGCAGCGGAGTTGACCCGCGACCTGCTGAAACCGCGTCCCGGTGTCTACTGGGCCGACCTGATTGCCTCGTCGCTGGTCGGTTACGGCGCGCTCGTGGTGGCGATCGTCACCGCCTCGACTGCTCTGGCGATTGTCGCGGGCGTGGTGGCGGTGCTCGCGCTCTATCGCGGCATGAGCATGATCCACGAGTTGACGCATGTGAAGCACGCATCGCTGCCGGGCTTCCGCTCGGGGTGGAACGCGCTGATCGGCGTGCCGATGATGATCCCGTCATTCATGTACGAGGGCGTGCATAACCTGCACCATGCCAAGACGCGCTATGGTACGTCGGAAGACCCCGAGTATCTTCCGCTTGCGCTGATGAAGCCGTGGACCCTGCCGGTGTTCATTCTCGTCTCGGCGCTGGCGCCGGTCGGGCTGCTGATCCGCTTCGGCGTGCTGGCGCCGCTGTCGGCATTGTCGCCCAAGCTCCGGACGGCGGTGGTGTCGCGCTATTCGGCGCTGTCGATCAATCCGCAATTCCGCCGCCGGATGCCGCAGGGCGAGGAGAAGGCGCGCTGGGATCGCGTCGAGGCTGTGACGGCGGTGTGGGCGCTCGCGCTGATCGGGCTGACCGCCTCCGGCGTGCTGCCGCTCAAGGCGTTTCTCATCTTCCTCGCGGTCGGGTCGGGCGTGGGGTTGATCAATCAGGTGCGGACGTTGGTAGCGCATCTGTGGGAGAATGAGGGCGAGGTGATGACCGTCACCGCCCAGTATCTCGACTCGGTCAACGTGCCGCCGCCGGCGCTGCTGCCGGTGCTGTGGGCACCGATCGGGCTTCGGTATCACGCGCTGCATCATCTGCTGCCGGGCGTGCCCTATCATGCACTGGGCGAGGCGCATAAGCGGCTGATCGGTGTGCTGGAGCCGGAGTCGCCTTACTACAAGGCGAATTATCGCGGGCTGCCGGGGCTGGTCGGCAAGCTGACGATGGCGACGCTGCGCGGGCGGTGAGCCTTGGACCGACGTCGCGCTTGAAGCGCTGACACGAGCAGGTTCGTCATTGCGCGTGTAGCGAAGCTCGCAATGACGTCAGAACATTGCGTCGTGTCAGGCAGATCATTCCTCGGTTCTGAGCAGCACCGCTTCGCCGATCAACAGGAACAGCAGGAACGGCGCCCAGGCGGCGAGGAACGGCGGGTAGGCGCCGAGATTGCCCATCGCAAGCGCGAAGCTGTCCGCAACGAAATAGGCGAAGCCCAGCGCCATGCCGATCACCGCACGGACGAACAATGCTCCCGAGCGTGCGATGCCGAACGCCGCGACCGCGCCGAGCAGCGGCATCAGCACCGACGACAGCGGACCGGACAGCTTGTGCCACAGCACGCCCTCCAGCGCCTTGGTCGGTCGGCCCGCTTCCTCCAGATCGCCGATCGCTTCGCGCAGACCGGCGAACGACAGCGCATCCCCGTCGACGCTGGCGAGCGTGAACTGATCGGGAGTCACGCCGCGCCCGACGATCGTTGCGCCGAGCCGAGTGACCTGGCCCGAGCTGACGTCGAAGCGGCGCGTCGGCCAGATCCGCCAGCCGTCGCCATCGCGCACGCCATGCGGCGCGTTGATGAGGCCGCGCAGTCCGCCGTCAGGATTGCGCTCATAGACCGTTACGCCACCCAATTGCGCGCCGGAACCGCGCCCGCTGATCGCGTCCGCCTGGATCAGATCGTCACCGGCGCGCACCCAGACGTTGGTGCGATTGCCGCGGTCGACCGGCATCGTGCCGTAATTGACCTTCTGCCATGCGCTCAGCTCGGCGGTCGCGCGGCTGACGATGCGATCGTTGAAAGCGAAGGTGACGAGCGCGATGCCGGCGCTGGCGATCACCAACGGCGCCAGCACCTGATGCGCCGAAAGGCCGGCGGCCTTTAACGCCACGACTTCGCTGTTGGCGTTCATGGTGATGAGCGTCAGGATCGTGCCGAGCAGCACCGAGAACGGCAGGAAGGTCGAGATCAATTGCGGCGCGCGCAGCGAGACGTAGCGCCAGACCTCCGCATCGCCGTTTCCGGCGGTGGCGAGGATGCGGCCGCTCTCGCTGAGCAGGTCGAGCGTCTGAAGCACGAGCACCAGCCCGAACAGGATGCCGAAGGTGCGCGTCAGGAACAGCCGCGCCATATAGACCGCGACCGTGCGCGACGGGAACAGCGCGCTCATGCGCGGGCCTCCTTGCGGCGGCGACCGGGCAAGTAGCGCGCCACCATCGCCCAGGCCTTGCCGAAAAATCGCTCCAGCGCGCCGATCGGCTGCCCGCCGGGGACATTGGCGATCGTGTGGTACATCCACAGGATCACGACCGCGAAAACCACGAACGGCACCCACAAGGCGATCGCCGGATCGACCGTGCCGCGCTCGCCCAGCGACGCGGCATATTGGTTGATCTTGTGATAGGTGACGACCATCACGATCGACAGGAACACGCCCAGCGCCGACGTCGAGCGTTTCGGCGGCACGCCAAGCGCGACCGCCAGCAGCGGCAACAGGAACATCGACGCCACCTCGACCAGCCGGAAGTGGAATTCGGCGCGGCTTCCGTCACGCTGTTCCTCGCTGCGCGTCGTCGCATGGCCGAGCCTGGCGAGTTCGGGCAGCGTATATTCGAGATCCTTGCCGCCGCGGGTGCGGAAGCTCTCGAAGCGCGGCAGGTTGATGGGCAGATCGTGCGAGGTGAACGTCAGCGTACGCGGAGTCCTGAAATCCGGGCGGTTGTGGATCAGCGTGCCGTTGGTCAGGCGGAAGATGATGACGTTCGGATCGTCGGTGGCAAGGAACTGCCCACTTTCGGCAGTGACGCCGACCCACTCCCCCTTGGGTGTCTCGGCGTGGACGAAGATCCCCGACAATTGCCGTCCGCGATCCTTGCTGCGCTCGATGCGCAAGGTCATCCGGTCGCCGAGATGCGTGAACTCGCCGACCTTGATCGACGCGCCGAGTGCGCCGGTGCGCAGTTCGAAGCGGAGCTGTTCATAGGCGTAGCGCGCCTGCGGCTGGATATAGCCGACGATCGCGATGTTCAGCGCCGCCAGCACGATCGCGTAATAATAGGGAACGCGCAGCAGCCGGCGGTAGCTCATGCCGACCGCGCGCATCACGTCCAGCTCGCTCGATGTCGCGATGCGGCGGAAGGCGAGCAGCACGCCGAGCATTAGCCCGATCGGGATGCCGAGCCCGAGATATTCGGGAAGCAGATTGGCCAGCATCTTCCAGACAACGCTGACCGGGCCGCCCTCTGTCGCGACGAAGTCGAACAGGCGGCGGATCCGGTCGAGGATCAGCAGCATCGCCGAAATCAGCAACGTGGAGAACAGCGGCAGCGCGATCAGCCGGGCCATGTAGCGGTCGATCGAGGTCATGGGCGGGGCAGCGCTGCCTTTGCGAGGGTGACGGGACGACCGGCTATAGATTGGCGCGGCGGGCGCGTCAGTAGCCGATTTGGGTCATTCGGCGGCAAGCGGCGCCGGATTGTCGCCGCGCGCGGCGGCCGCGGTCACGGCGCGGTCCAGCGCAGCGAGCGTGAACGGCTTGCGGAGCACGGGATGATCGCCCAGCGCGACGCCGCCGCTCGCCTCGCCCGCAAAGCCGGTGACAAACAGCACCGGCACCTGCGCGAAGGCCAGCGGCAGCGTCGCGATCATCTCCGGCCCGGTCAATGATGGCATCAGCACGTCGGACAGGATCAGGTCGACACGCGCCATTTCGTCGAGCACTGCGGCGACCCGCGTCGCATCGTCGCACGCGACCGGATGATGACCGAGGTCGGCGAGCGCCTCCATCGTCGCCGAAAGGACGCGCGGATCGTCTTCGACGACAAGGATCGCGCGCCCGCCGTCAGCGGTTGGCTCGGCGGGGCCCGGCGGCGCGGCGGGCGAGGACGTGGCGGGCGTCGGTACGCGGGCGATTTCCTCACCACGCCGATCGCGCGGCAGCAGCATGGTGACGGTGGTGCCTTTGCCCACCCGCGAGGCAATCGTCACCTCGCCGCCGATCTGGCGTGCGAAGGAGAAGGTCTGGCTGAGCCCGAGGCCGGTGCCCTTGCCAAGCGGCTTTGTGGTGAAGAATGGCTCGAACACGCGGTCGAGCACCTCGGGTGCGATCCCGCAGCCGGTGTCGGTGACGGCCAGCGCGAGGAAATCACCGCTCGGCCCACTCGCATCACCACCCGGCAGCGTGGCGCGCGTGGCGCGAATCGTCAGCGTGCCGCGACCATCCATGGCATCGCGCGCGTTCACCGCGAGATTGACGAGCGTGTTCTCCAACTGAACACGGTCGACACGGACGCACCAGCCTGCGCTGTCGTCCTCCAGCACCAGCGTCATGCCGTCTCCCAGCGAGCGGGTGAGCATGTCGCCAAGTCCGTCGAACAGCGCCGCCGCCGCGATCGGCTCCGGGTTGATCGCGGTTTCGCGCGCGAAGGCGAGCAGCCGCGCGGTCAGCGCCGCGGCGCGATCCGCGCCCTCGCGGGCGCCGTCCAGATGTCGCGCGGCTTCGTCGGCGCCCGGCGGAAGATGGCGCCCGGCGAGTTCGACGCCGCTCAGCACCACCGCGAGCATATTGTTGAAGTCGTGCGCGATACCGCCGGTCAACTGGCCGACCGCCTCCATCTTCTGCACCTGACGCAGCCGCGCCTCCTGCGCGCGTAATTCCTCGGTCGCGCGCGCCACCGCCTGCGCCAGCTCGTCGGCGCGCAGCCGCTCGCTCTCCGCCTCGTCGCGCGCGATCGCGCGATCAGCGAGCGCCTCCACCATCACCCAGCCCATGGTAATGCCGCCGCCGACCAGCAGCACGCCGAACACCGCCAATACCTTGGCGATCGTGGTCGAGCGGCGAACCGACGCGCGCGCCTGCGTGGTGCGCATCTCAAGCAGCAGGCGCTCGTCGGTGATGATCCCATCGAGCGAGTCGTTGATACGGGTGAGCGCATCACTCTGGCGCGCCTGATACAGACGCGAGAGCGCCTGACTGTTCTTGCCGTAATTGGTGCTGAGCGCGGCCATCGCAAGTTCGTCGCCGCGGGTGCGGAACGCCTCCTGCAAGATCGCGACATGCGTCAACTGCACGTCATTGTCGCGCACCAGCTTGGCGAGCCGACCGATAGACTGTTTGGCACGTCGCCAGTCGTCATAGTAGACTTGGCCAAGCTGTTGATCGCCCGAGATAACGTAGCGACTCAGCGACGCTTCGGCATGGGCGATCGTCCCCTGCACGGTGCGGGCAAGGATCATCACGTCGTAGCTGTGCCGTTGCGAGGCGAGCGCGCGATCACGCTGGCCGTTCACCTCGGCCAGCGTGACAACGAGCAGGGCGAGCACGACCGCGCCGGCGAGCGCCATTACGCTGAGCGTTATGGTGCGCCAGGCGCCGGTCAGTCGTCCGGTGATATCGTCGCGATCGTTCACGGCCGCGACATTAGGTTAACAAACGTTAAGAGAAGGCAAATGCGTCGTCACTTGATCGCATCGGCGAGGCGCCCCGCCGAAGCGAACATCGTGATGACCTGGTCGATCTGTTCCGACGTATGTTCGGCACAGATCGAGCAGCGCAGCAGGAACGTGCCCGACGGGGTGGCGGGCGGGCGGGCGACGTTGACGTAGAGCCCCGCCTCGAGCAGCGCCTGCCACATCACGACCGCCTGTGCCTGATCCTGCAGGATCACCGCGACGATCGCCGAGTCGCATGTATCGGTCCCGAGCGCGAACCCCAGCCCCTTCAGCCCGGCGTGCAGGCGGCGGGCATTGTCCCACAGCCGCGCGCGCTTGTCGTGCGCGGTCATCAGCTTGCGGACCGAGGTCGCGGCGGTAGCGACCACCGACGGCGGTAGCGAGGCGGTGAAGATGTACGGACGGCAAGAGAAGCGCAGCCCCTCGAACTTCGGATGGTTCGAGATGCAGAAGCCGCCCACGGTGCCGACCGACTTGGAGAAGGTGCCGATCACCAGATCGACGTCCTCGCCGAGCACCAGCCCCTGCGCCTCATAGACGCCGCGGCCATGCTCGCCGAAGAAGCCCATCGAATGCGCCTCGTCGACCAGCACCATGCAGCCGTGCTTCTTGGCGACCTGCACCATCTCGCGCAGCGGCGCGATGTCGCCGAGCATCGAATAGACGCCCTCCAGCACCACCAGCTTGCCCGGCTCGCTGGGGAGACGACCGAGACGCTTGTCGAGGTCCTCGACCGAATTGTGGCGGAAGCGGACGATCTCCGCATCGCCCATCTTGCAGCCGTCGTAGATCGAGGCGTGGCTGTCGGCGTCGAGGATGACGTATTCGCCGCGCCCCGCCATCGTCGAGATCGTGCCGAGATTTGCCTGATAGCCGGTCGAGAAGACGATCGCGCCCGACGCGCCGTAGAATTCCTTGAGCGCGTTCTCCGCCTCGACGTGATCGCGGAAGGTGCCGTTGAGCATCCGGCTGCCGTTGGTGCCGCTGCCGAATTGTTCGAGCGCGCGGGTGCCGGCGGCGATCACGTCCGGGTCGAACGTCATGCCCATGTAATTGTAGGTGCCGAGCAGGATCGTCTCCTTGCCGCGGATCACCGCGGTGGTCGGCGACGTGACCTGCTCCATGACGATACCGAACGGATCGCGCACGCCCGAACTCATCAGCGCCTCACGCTCGGCGAGCAGCGGATCGAACTTCGCGAACAGGTCGCGTGCGGTCGGCGCGGCGACGGGTTCGACGGGTAGCTTCTCGCTCTGGAGTCCGGTCTCGGTCATGCGACTCAGCCCTTCAGCTTCTCGACCGCGTCGGCGAGCTGGCCGACATTCTCGATCTCGGCCTGCATGTTCATCGTGATGATGATGTCGAATTCGTCCTCGATCGCGGCGACAAAGTCCATCACGGTCAGCGAATCCCATTCCAGGTCGCCCTGGAAGCTGGTCGCTTCGGTGATCGCGACGCCCTTCTTGTTGAAGGGTTCGATCTGCGTGCGCAGCGTGTCGAGAATGGCGGTGCGGTCGGTCATGCGGATGCTCTGGCCCTGAAATGCGGCGATTGTCTGGCTGCGCTATAGCAAGCCGTGGGCGCGATACCATCGTGCCGTGTCGGATAGCCCGTCGGCAGCGGTGATTTGCGGGTGCCAAAGCGCGGACGGCGGGGCCTTGGCGGGATCGGCAGTCCAGTCCGGGTGGACCATGTAAGCGACGCGGTCGGCAGTCAGTTTCGCCTTCGCGCCGCGAAGCAGCTTGTCGGCGCGGGCGGCGGTGCGCAGCAGCGTGGCGGGGAGGGGGAGCGGCCGCACGCGCCGACCGACCGCCGCGCCGATCGCGCGGGCGAAGTCGGCATAGCTGAGCGGGTAGCCGTCGCTGGGTTCGTAGATGGCGCGGTCGCCAGGCGCTTCGACCAGCGCGAGCAGCAGGCGGGCGAGATCGGCGACGTTGATGATCGAAAGCTGCCCGCGCGGCGGGATCGGGACCACGCCGGTGCGGCGCGCGGCGCGGAACAGGTCACGCTGCTCCATATCGCCGGGGCCGTAGACGCCGGGCGGCCGGACGATCGTCCAGTCGAGCGCGCTGGTGGTCACGACGTCTTCCGCGCTGGCCTTCGACCATCCATAATTCGACAGCGCGGGCTCGCGCGCGGCGAGCGAGGAGACGTGGACGAAACGGCGGACGTCCCATGTGCGCGCGGCATCGACCACGTTGCGGGTGCCATCGATATTAGCAACGGCGAAGGCAGCGCGGTCGGGGGCATTGACCGCGCCCGCGACGTGGATGACGGCGTCGGCGGTCGAGACGACCGCTGAGATCGCTGACGCGTCGTCGAGCGCGCCGGCGATCCACGTCACGCCCTCGCGCGGCGGCTGCGATCGGCGGGCGAGCGCGCGTATCTGATGGCCCGCGGCGAGCGCCTGTTCGATCAGCGTACCGCCGACGAAGCCGGTGCCGCCGGTCAGCGCGAGGATCATAGCAACGCCATATGATTGCGGTGGACGAGCGCCGCGCGCGGCGCATAGCCGAGCAGCGCGGCATGTTCGTCGCTGCGTCGCCCGAGCAGCCGCGCGGCGTCGGCGGCGTCATATTCGGACAGGCCGCGCGCGATCGGGCCGTCAGGGCCGGCGATCGCAACCAGATCGCCGCGCGCGAACGCGCCCACGACGCGCGTCGCTCCGGCCGCGAGCAGGCTGCGCCCCTCGGTCAGCGCCTGCGCCGCGCCGGCATCGACATGGATCGTCCCCGCCGCGGTCAGCCCGCCGGCCAGCCACGCCTTGCGCGCGGGCGCGGTACGCTCGGCGACGAACAAGGTGTGGCGCGCTTCGGTCGACAGCGGACGCGGGGCGTGACCGGAGGCGATCGCGAGCGCGGCGCCGGCGGCGTTGGCGATCCGCGCGGCGGCGATCTTCGACACCATGCCCCCCGATCCCATGCCCGAGGCGGAGCCACGATCGGCCATCGCCTCGACGCCGGCGTCGATTCGCTCGACGCGCGGGATATGCTGCGCGCCGGGAAGCGCGGGATTGCGGTCGTAAAGTCCATCGATGTCGGAGAGCAGCACGACACCTTGCGCACCCGCCGCCTGCGCGATCCGCGCCGCGAGCCGGTCGTTGTCGCCGAAGCGAATTTCCTCAGTGGCGACCGAGTCGTTCTCATTGATGACCGGCACGGTGCCAAGCTGGAGCAAACGCCCGAGCGTCGCTGCGGCGTTGAGGTAGCGGCGGCGTTCTTCCAGATCGCCGAGCGTCACCAGCATCTGCGCGGCGGTCAGCCCCTGCGCGGCGAGGACGTCGGCCCACACGCCGGCCAGCGCGATCTGTCCGGTGGCCGCGGCGGCTTGGGCATCCTCAAGGCTGGCGCGTCCACCTTTCGCGAGCCCGAGCCGGCGCGCGCCAAGTGCGATCGCGCCCGATGAGACGACCGCGATCTGTTGCCCGGCGGCGACACGCACGGCGATATCGCGCGCGATTTCCTCCAGCCACGCCCGACGCACCCCTCCTTCGGATTCGACGAGCAGCGCCGAGCCGATCTTGACGATCAATCGCGGGCAGGCGGCGGGCGGGAAGAGCGACATGACGGCGGCACCGTTAGCGAAGGGGGCGGCGGCGTGCCATGATGATCTTGTCGACCAGCGTGCGTCCCGCGTGCATGATCTGCGCAAGAACGGGGGAAGGGCGGAAATGCAGCGCGTCATGTGGGTGGCAATCGGGATTTTGGCCGCGACCGTCGCGTCGGAGGCCGGGGCGGAGACGGTGCAGGGCACGGCCCGGATCGCCGGGATTGACAGCGCGGTCGAGCTGAAGACCGGCGACGGGGCCGGTGTGCTGCGCTATCGCCCACTTGCCGGCTCGACGGCGTGGGTCGAGGTTCCGCTCGACACGCTCGCGCCCGTACTGGCGGTGCTGGCCGACGACCGGCTGGCTTTCCTGCACGCCCCGATCACGCGCTGGGCGGGCGACGATCTGGTGCCGTTGCGTGATGCGATGATCGCACGCACGCGCACGGCGTGGGAGCAGGGCCGCGCCGGGACGCGGGCCGCGCAACCTTCGCAGGGCGCGGTGCGGACGCGGGTACGCGCGCTTCTGCAATATGCGGTGGCGTTGCGCGAGGCGGGGCGAGGGGCGGAAGCGATCGACACCCTGAGACAGGAGCGCGACGCCAATCCGCTCACCAGCGACTGGGATCGTGCCGAATGGTCGACGGTGTCGAACGCCCTGGCCAATACGATGATGGAACAGGGCCGCACGGACGATGCCGTTGCACTGCTCGATCAGACAGTCGCGCGGCTTGGAGGGTCGCCCTATGCGATCAACGTCGACCTGCAGACGGCGTCGATTCTCGCCCTTGATGGCCGGTATGCGCAGGCCTTGCCACGGGTCGATCGTGCCGAACGCGGCTTTGTGGCGATGGCGGCGCGCATGTCGGTCGTCCCCGGCGCCACGGCGCAGTTCGACTCGGTGCGCGCCTGTGTGTTGCACGGACTGGGGCGGACGGCCGAGGCAGCGGCGGCGCTGGCGCGAATCGATCAGGCGGCCAAGCCGACGAGCCGGCGGTACGCACCACCTGCCAATCGCGATCTTGTTGAACGCGCGGCGCTTTGCATGAGGGACCCGGACTCGCTGGTAAGCGTCTGGCAGCGCGATCTCGATCATCTGCCCGCCGGGTCACAGATGCTCGTCTCCGCGCAGCCGGCGTACCGCCAATTGCCCTTTGATACGGCCACACTGGACCGCGCGCGCGCGACCTGGGGGGCGCCCCCACCACTGCGGGTGCTGCCGACGCGTTACGCGCCGGCGCTTCGCAGTTGGCGCTGAGCGAGCATCACACCGGGGACCATTCGACCTCCTGCTCCTCGCCATCATCGTCGACCGGGCGATCGGGCGTCGGGATCGCCTCGAGCAGCCGGTCGAGCGCCCAGTCGACGCCGACGCCGCTTGCGCCCGAGATCGGGATCACCTCCGCGCCGCTGGCTTCCTCCAGCTCGGCGGAGAGCGCCGCGATGAGTTCGTCGTCGAGCGTGTCGATCTTGTTGAGCGCGATTACTACCGGCTTCTCGTCGAGCCCGCCGCCATAGGCGGTCAGCTCGTCGCGGACGATGCGGTAGCTTTCCGCCACGTCCTTGTCGTTGGCGTCGATCAGGTGGAGCAGCACGCGGCAGCGCTCGATATGGCCGAGGAAGCGGTCGCCGATCCCCGCACCGTCCGCCGCGCCCTCGATCAGACCCGGAATGTCGGCGACGACGAATTCGCGCTGCTTGTGGCGGACGACGCCGAGCTGCGGGCGGGTGGTGGTGAAGGCATAGGCACCGACCTTGGCCTGTGCGTTGGTCACCTGGTTGATAAAGGTCGACTTGCCGGCGTTTGGCAGGCCGACCAGCCCAGCGTCGGCGAGCAGCTTGAGCCGCAGCCACACCCAGGCTTCCTCATACGGCCAGCCGGTGCCGTGCTGACGCGGAGCGCGGTTGGTCGAGGTCTTGTAGCTGGCATTGCCGCGCCCGCCATCGCCACCGCGCAGGAACGTGATCCGCTCTCCGACGCGGGTCATGTCGGCAAGAAGGGTGCGCTCCTCGTCGTCGGCGAGGATCTGCGTTCCGACGGGCACCTTGACGACCAGATCGTCGCCGCCCGCGCCGGTGCGGTTGCTGCCCGAGCCGCCCATGCCGCGCGGGGCGCGGAAATGCTGGGTGTAGCGGAAGTCGATCAGCGTGTTCAGCCCGGCGACCGCCTCGAAGACGATGTCGCCGCCCTTGCCGCCGTTGCCGCCGTCCGGGCCGCCATATTCGATGTATTTTTCACGCCGGAAGCTGACGGCGCCGGGACCGCCCGCGCCGGAGCGGACGAAGATTTTCGCTTGATCGAGAAAGTGCATGGCGTGCTCCGTACCGCTTTAGCGCGGCTAAAGCGATATCGGAGCGCGCCCGGACTGCGCGACTTTGCCGCGGCGGGTTGTTGGCAACCGATCGTCATTCCCGCCCTCGCGGCGATGACGAAGCTACGCCTCCACCACCCCGCGATCCCTGAGCAACATCGCCCTTGCGATCACGCGCGCGCGGTCCCTCGGCAGCCCCAGCGCGCGCGCCATTGGGCCGCCGAGCAGGGCGTCGCCAAGGGCGGCCAGCACCAGTTGCAGCGTCTCGTCCTTGATCGGCGCGTCGGGGCGGTGTTCCTCGTGGGACAGGTCCTCGACCAGATCGTGGACGGCGGTAAGAATCGGGTCGAGCGCGTCCTGATTGCCGTTGAGAATCATCCACGTCGCCAGCGCACCGGCGCCGTTGGCGCCGAAGGCGTCGAAGACGACGTCGACCAGCTCGGCCGGATCCTTGCGCTCGCGCGAGCGGCGGGCAGCGTCGCGGATCGGTGCGACCACCAATGCGGTCATCCGCTGGATCAGCGCCGATTGCAGCCCGTCCGCCGAGCCGAAATGGTGGAGCAGATTGGCGTGCGTCCGCCCGATCCGCCCCGCCACCGCCTTCAGCGTCACCGCCTGCGGCCCCTGTTCGACCAGCAGTACGCGCGCCGCCTCCAGCGCCGCATCGCGCGATGCCTCGGGGCTCAGCCGCCGGCGTGGGGTTGCATTCAGGGCAGGGGGCAATTAACTGACACCAGTGTAAGTAAACAAACCGTGTTCGTCCTTAGTGGAGGTTTCCGTGGCGAAAGCAACCACGCCCGCCGATCTGACCATCACCCCGCGCGACCGGCGTTTCGGGCGCGGTGCGGTGATGCGTCGTTGGTGGCTGAACGACGATCCCTATGCGACCGCCTTCTACAACGCCCTCTCGGTCACGTTCCCGAAGGGCGAGGGGTTCTTCGTCGACAGCGTCCGCAAGTTTCGTGACGGCACCTCGCCGCGGCTGGAACGCGAGATCAACGCCTTCATCAAGCAGGAGGTGCTACATACCCGCGAGCATGTCGCGTTCAATCGCCACGTCGCCGATCAGGGTTACGACACGAGCCTGCTCGACCGCGATGTCGATGCCGCGCTGGCGCTCACCAAGGGGCGGCCGCCGATCGGCAGCCTTGCCGCGACCACCGCGCTCGAACATTTCACCGCGATGTTGGCGCACGAGCTGATCGCCAATCCACGGCATCTGGCGGGCGGTGACGAGCAGGCGCGCGCCTTGTGGCTGTGGCACGCCGCCGAAGAGATCGAGCACAAGGGCGTCGCCTATGACACCTGGCTGCACGCGACGCGCGACTGGCCGCGCTACACGCGCTGGCGGATCAAGGCACTGGTGATGCTGATTACCACGTGGCGCTTCGTCCACGGGCGGGCGCGGGGGATGGCGGAGCTGCTTCGACAGGACGGGCTGACCGGGCCGAAGGTGTGGGCGCGGATGGCGTGGTATGCGTTCGGCTATCCCGGGATGGCGCGGAAGGTGGCGGGGGTGTGGCTGGCGTATTTCCTGCCCGGCTTCCACCCATGGAAGCACGACGACCGCAAGCTGATCGCGTTGGCGGAGAGCGATTACGAGGCGGCGGTGCTGCCGCGGGCTACGGCGTGACCAAGCGACCAGGCGGAAGTTGACGATGTTTGCGCTGATCACGGGAAAACCTGTGGTCGACGGCGACGATGGGGGCGCGGCGACTGCGGGCGAGGCCATGGGGAGATTATAAGGCGCGAGCGGCGATGTAGGACAGCGGCGCCTGGCAAGTAACTGTAAGGGCGGTCGTTCGTTTGGTGCGGAGCGGTGCGATGCCGCGGCCGGCGCTCGGGAAATGCCAATACGAGTCATCAGCGAGGCGCCGGTTTTGCGCCGTTAAGGCTCGCCGATGTTGGCGTACGGATGCTTGCCGCGTCGTTTGAAGTACGCTCGACGCGGGGCCAGAGCGTGATCTCGTCACCTTGATCCGTCATTGCGACCGTAGCGAAGCACCTGACTTGCTTTGCTCCGCTCGCAATGACGACGCGTCCATCCGACCCACGTCATCATGACCTAGCCGGCCCAGTCGAAGACGATCGGCGCATTGATGCCGAGCGCGTTGTGCACGGGGCAGGCGTGGGCCGCGACCTCGAGTTTACGCCGTTGGCGCTCGTCGAAGGTGCCCGGAACGCGCACGATCACCGACAGATGCGAGATCCGGCGCGGGGTGCCGCCCATCTCCTTCGACACGGTTGCAGTGGCACCGGCGATCCCGATGTCCATGGAGCGCGCGGCGATTTCCATGATGCCGAGGATGCAGCCGCCGAGCGACAGGGAGAGCAGGTCGCTGGGCGAAAAGCCCTCGCCCGTTCCGCCGAGTTCCTTCGGACCGTGCATGACCAGCACCGCGCCGGAGTCCGCCTATGTCGCACGGAATTGGAGCGGTGCCTCATAGGCGACGGCGATATCGCTCATTGGTCTTCATCCCCTCGTTTGCAGGCGGAGGGCGGCGGGTCTGCGTCCTCGTGCTCTTTTTACGCGGCGATCGGCATCGCCGCGTCGGTACGCGCTGCCTCCGCATCGAGGTCGAGCGCGAAGTCGACCGATCCGACCATCCCGCCGCGCGCCAGCGACCAGCGCTGCGAGCGGCCGGTCTCGACGAAGCCGAGCTTGCGCAGCACCGCGCCCGAGGCTGCGTTCTCGGCGTGGTGGTAGGCGGTGAGCCGGGTCAGCGGGAGTGCGTGGCGCGCGATGTCGATCACCGCGCGCCCGGCCTCGGTCGCATAGCCGCGGCCCCACGCGTCCGGAGTCAGCCAATAGCCGAGTTCGTGATCGCCATTGTCGGCGCGGTGCAGCCCGATCCCGCCAATCAGTCGGTGCGCGCCGCTACGCTCGACGATGACGAAGCGCGGTTCGGTCGCGCCGCGCGGCAGCGACAGGAACGTCTCCGCATCCTCCGTCGTGTAGGGCCAGGGTGCGCGGGCGAGGCGGTTCACGACCGTTTCGTGGCCGATCGCCTGCGCAAGCGCGGGCGCGTCCTCGAACCAGCCGGGCCGTAACGTCAAACGGGGCGTCAACGCGAACATGTGCTCCAACTCCTGCGACGGGCCCGTGGCACGCGACGATGACGCGCGCGCGACACGGGAACGATAAGCGGAGGGAGCAGCAAGAAAAAAGGGAGCCGGGGCGGACCCGTCTCCCTTGTCTGGCTGGGTTCCGTCGTGGAACCCCGGGTCGCCCTGGTGGGCAACCCGTATGGTCACCCGATGTTATTCGGCCGCGGCCGCAATCATGTCGACCGAACAGAATTTGCGGCCGAGCTTGCCGTCGTGGAACACCACGCGACCGTCGACGAGCGCAAACAGGGTATGGTCCTTGCCGATGCCGACGTTGCGGCCCGGATAGAACTTCGTCCCGCGCTGACGCACGAGGATGTTGCCCGCGATCGCTTCCTGACCGCCGAACTTCTTCACGCCGAGACGACGGCCGGCCGAATCACGACCGTTACGCGACGAACCGCCTGCTTTCTTATGTGCCATTGTGTCTGTTCCTTTCGCGCTTTGGGGCTCAGCCGACCGAGACGATCTTCAGGATCGTGTGGTTCTGGCGATGGCCATTGCGGCGACGATAGTTGTGACGGCGACGCTTCTTGAAAACGATCACCTTCTCACCCTTCGCCTGGGCGATGATTTCGGCGGCGACCGTCAGGCCCGCGACGTCCTTCAGCTCCGCGCCCTCGCCAGCGAGCAGCACGTCACCCAGCGTCACCGACGCGCCGGCCTCGCCCTCGATCTTCTCGACGACGATCTTGTCTCCGGCGGCGACGCGGTACTGCTTGCCGCCCGTGCGCACGACTGCGAACATGGCTACGATGTTTCCTTCAACGGGAATTGCTTCCCAAATGTCATGGACCGCGACGGACACAGCCGCACGGTTGAAGCGTGGCGGTTAGGATAGCCCTTGCGGGATGTCAACCGATTCCCCGTGCGCCCCGCAGGGTTAATGACGGTGCAGACGCTTCAATCCATAGCGCCCGTCGTCGAACCGGTCGAACAGCCCGGCGATCGCAGGATGATCGACGGGTTCGTCGCTGTCGTCATGTTCCAGGTTCTGCTGGCTGACATAGGCGACGTAGCTCGATTCGAGATTTTCGGCGAGCAGATGGTAGAAGGGCTGGTCCTTGGCGGGACGCAGCGTCTCCGGGATCGACTGATACCATTCCTCGCTGTTGGCGAAGACCGGATCGACGTCGAAGATCACGCCGCGGAAATCGAGCATACGGTGGCGCACCACGTCGCCGATCGAGAAACGGGCATGGGAGATCGGCGGAGCGATCGGATCGTCGGGTAGGCGGGTATCAGCCAGCGCATCGCGGGTCATGCCAGCGTATCTAGTGCAGAAATCGTGCAGCACAACACGAGATGCGCTTGCGCTGGGTATCGCAAGCCGCTAGGGGCCGCGCCTCGACCCACCGCCGGGCGCTTTTCGAAGCCGCCGGTGACCCTCGCGGAGAGGTGGCAGAGTGGTCGAATGCACCGCACTCGAAATGCGGCGTGCCCTCACGGGTACCGTGGGTTCGAATCCCACCCTCTCCGCCACTTCATCATCTCAGCTGGTTTCCAAAGGTACCAAACAGGGTCAGTTTTCCCTCGTGGAACGCCTTGTTCGGCGTCTCATCTGCCCGCACTCGAAAGCCATGCAGCGCATCGTTTCTGGTGGCACTGCGGGGGCCAGGACTTGGGGGCATTGGGGCACTGGATGCTGATCGATGCAGCGTGCCGAAATGCCCCTCACGCGAGAGGCCATACAAGCTGAGCGACGCGCAGGGGCTCTACCTTTACGTGCTCCCCAGCGGTTTCAAATCGTGGCGCTGGAAGTATCGATTCGGGGGCAAGGAGAAGCGGATGGTCTTCGGACCTGATCCGACCGTCACGCTCGCGAAGGCGCGCCAGCTGCGCGAGACCGCCGCACGCGCGTTGCTCGATGGGATCGATCCTTCGGTTGCCAAGCGACAGCGCGCCGCCGAGCAGACAGCGCTGGTGGGCAGCACTTTCGAGACGATCGCCCGCGATTGGCACGAGAGTCAGAAGATGCTGTGGTCGAAGCGTCACGCCGCCCTGGTGATGAGCAGCTTCGAGGGCGACGTGTTCCCGAGAACGGCAAGCTGCCCATCGCAGCGATCACGACGCCACTTGTTGTGGAGGTCCTCAAGCCAATCGAGGCGCGAGGCGCGGTCGAGACGACACACCGCTTGCGCCAGCGGATCTCGGAGGTCTTTGCCGGGGCGATTGGGGCGGGGATCGCCTCGGCCGATCCCGCTGCAGTGACGAAGAGCGCACTGAGCAAAAAGACCAAAGGCAAATTTCCGGCGGTTCGCACCGTGCAGATGGCGCGGACCGTACTGGCGAAAGCCGCGCTTTCCTCTTCAGAAGCTACCGTAAACGTTAAGTTTTGCGGCGTACCGTGCCGTTATGGATCTGCTCCATACCATCACGCACTGCATGGCGCACAGTCACGACCAGCGGCTTGTGGCGCTTGCCGCTGTCGTCTGTGCTGTCGGCGTCTACGCGACGTTTGCGATCGCTCGGCATGCGGCGCGCGCAGTCGACGCGCTTCGTTCCCGATGGGCTCTCGTCAGCATCGTATCTGGCGGGTGTACCGCTTGGGCCACGCATTTCATCGTTCTTCTGGCCTATCAGCCAGGCATTGAAGCCGCCTTCGATCCGTTGATCACCGTTGCTTCGTTAGCCTGCGCAATCGTAGGCATTGGGGGCGGCATCCTGGTATCGATGCGCTCGCGCCGCCGCTCGCAGCAGTTTATCGCAGGGCTCGTCATCGGCGTCGGCATCGCCGCGCTCCACTACATCGGCCAAGCCGCGTATCTCGTCCGGGGCAGCTTCGCGTGGGATCCGGTGCTGGTGCTGCTTTCGCTTGTCGTCGGCGTACCGGTGACCGGGCTGGGCATGATGACGTTGTCGCACCGACGTCGCTCCGTTCGCCGCGCCGCGCCACCATTGCTCTTGCTTTCGATCGCCGTTCTGCACTTCTGCGGCATGGCGGCGCTGACCGTTAGCCCAGATGCGGCTGTCAGGTTCCCGGCAACCGCCATGTCGCCGGCAACGATCGCGCCGTGGGTAGCGGGCGTGTCCATTGCGCTCCTCACCCTTGCGATATTCGGCTGGCGCTTCGACCTTGCCGCGAAGGCAAGGCTCCGGCTCGACCAGCGCCGCCTGCGCGAGCTCGCCGACGTTGCGCTTGAGGGGTTGCTGATCTGCACCGAGGACGAGGTCACTACCGCCAATCAGAGCATCGAGCGCCTCTCCGGCTATGCGCCCGGCACGCTCCCCGGATCATTCCTGAGCCAATTGCTTCCCGGCGTCGACTTCGCCAGCATGCCCGAACGGGAGGAGCGGGAGGCGCAGCTCACCAGCGCGAGCGGCGACACCATTCCCGTCCGCATCCTGCGCGCGCAGGTCGCGCTCGGGCACAAGATCCACTCGGTTATCGCCGTGCGTGACCAGCGTGAGCGGCTGCGGACCGAGGCACGCATGCGCACCCTGGCATTCAGCGATTCGCTGACCGGTGTAGCAAATCGCGGGCGCTTTTTTGATCTGCTCTCGATTCACACGGCTTCGCGACGGGAGCGCGATCAATCCTTCGCGGTGCTGATGCTCGATCTCGACCGCTTCAAGCCAGTGAACGACACGCTTGGTCACGCCGCAGGTGACGCGATTCTCCAGATGGTGGCGGAGCGACTGCAGGCGACGCTGCGGGACGGCGATGTGCTTGCACGGCTTGGCGGCGACGAATTTGCCGTTCTGCAGATTGCCGCAGACCATCTCGACTCCGTGGCCATCCTGGCGGAGCGCATCGTGCAGACCATCGGCGGCCGGCCCTTCATCTATCAGGGTCAGGCGCTGCACCTTGGTGCGAGCGTCGGCTTCGCCTGGGCGCCGCAAGACGGCAACGACCCGGCCGAACTGCTGCGGAACGCCGATCTGGCACTTTATGCCGCGAAGTCGGACGGTCGCGCGATCTGGCGACGTTACGACCCGCGCTTCGATGAGGAGACACAAAAGCGGCGACGCCTCGAAATCGGTCTCCGGCACGCGATCAGCCACGGTGAGCTGCAATTGCACTACCAGCCGCTGGTCGACGCTCAAACCGGCGCGATTACGTCCGCAGAGGCGCTGGTGCGCTGGAACCATCCCGAACGTGGGCTCGTCCCTCCAATCGATTTCATCCGACTGGCAGAAGAAACCGGCCTGATCTTGCCGCTAGGCGATTGGGTGTTGCGGACAGCCTGCTCTGAAGCGGTTGGCTGGCCCGCGAACATCGGCGTGGCGGTAAACCTTTCACCTGCGCAATTCCGTGATCCAGCGCTCAGCAAGGTCGTGCTGTCGGCGCTCCATGAGTCCGGACTGGAGCCGAGCCGCTTGGAATTGGAAATCACCGAGGGCGTGCTGCTCAACGACGAGGCGGGCACGCTTGCGACACTGGCCGAACTTCAGACAGCCGGCGTGCGCATCTCCATGGACGATTTCGGCACCGGCTACTCGTCCCTAAGCTATCTGCGCAAATTCCCGTTCGACAAGATCAAGATCGATCAGTCGTTCGTGCGTCAGATCCCCGATGATCCGGAAAGCGTGGCGATCATCCGGGCGATCATCACGATGAGCGCATGCCTCGGCATCAAAACGACCGTTGAAGGGGTAGAGACGAGCGAGCAACTCGCCTTCTCGGTTGCGGAAGGTTGCGACACGATACAGGGGTACCACGTCAGTCGACCGCTTACCGCAGCCGCTTTTCATGATGTCCTCGATCTCACGCAGACGTCTCGATCCGACATCGTTGTTGATCGATTGAGAAGTCCCTTGCCGGCCTGAGACCGTCTTCGTCCCGAGGAAGGATCGCGGCACTAGAGAGGATTTGGTCTGTTTTCAATCCGCCGCACGACAGCGAAAGCTTCCAAGAAACTGCAGCCAGAATGCGAAGCTATGATGGTCAAGCGGTATCAAGCCGGCCGGGTTTCTCCACTCGTAATCAGGCGCCGCAATCGCGCGGAGTGCCATCGGTAACGAAGAGGATCGCGACCGTTCGGCCCTTCTCCTTGACGGGCTGGTTGACGAGGCTGCGAACCTTCATGGCTTCGAGCGACGCGCTGGTGCCAGAGGTGCGCGGATCGAGGCGAACGTCGGGGATGACGACCGCGCGGCCTGGCGAAGGTCCTCTGCATAATCACCATAGTCGTCGATGCGGTAGGTGCCGGCGAGGCTCTGATAGCCCTCAGCCGTCCAGTCGATCGGCACAACCAACGTCTCGCGATCGTCCCCCAGCGTGGCGTAACCGACGCGCCCCACGCTCAGCGTGCGACCAACAATCGAGGTGGCCGCTCGAACCACGTGATCGGGATCATCGATCGCGGTCAGGGCGCGGCCAAGTTCGACCAGCGCTTCGCGGCGTTCCTCACCCCGGATGCGATCGATCACTTCAAAGAAGATCACGGTGAAGCGGTCTCCACCAGCGGGCTGGCAAACGCCGTCGTACCAGCGTTGGAGATCGCCGACCTGGCGTGTGAAGCGGATCGTCTCGCCCGTCTCAGCGGCACGGGCGAACTCCATCACAAAGCGGTCCTATTGTCAGGCTTTCTTGATGAAGCTCGACAATCGCCGTCGGGAGGGCTGCGGGCTAGGCGGCCAGCCGTTCTGCAACGACCGCACGATCTCTCCCGGCACGCTTGGCGCGATAAAGCGCGGCATCCGCGTCGGCGATCAGCGGAGCATTTTCTCGGCCGAACGTGGCGTGCCATTCGGAGAGGCCAAAGGACATGCTTACCTGACCAAGAAGTTTCGTCCCTTGCCGGGGCCGCAGGTCGGCGATGTTCGCGCGCAGCCGTTCGATACGAGGAAGAAGCTCCTCGGCCGAGGCGCCTGGCGCGATGATTGCAAATTCCTCACCGCCGAAGCGGCATGCGACGTCTCCGTCTCGAAAATGCTCACGCATCGCTGCGCCGACGAGCTGCAGCACGGCATCTCCGGCATCGTGGCCAAACTCATCGTTGAAGCGCTTGAAGTGATCGATGTCGCACATGACGAAGGTGAGCGACGATCCGGCCCGGGCGGCGCGGGCGATCTCGAGATGAAGCGCTTCTTCGAGGTAGCGACGATTGTGCAGCCCGGTCAGGGCGTCCCGAACCGTCTGCTCCTTAAGATCGCGCTGCAGACGGTGGTTGACCAGCGCGGACGCGATATTCTCGCCCAGCGCTGCCAATCGGAAGGCTTCTTCGCTCCCGATGATCCCTTGAAGGAACAGGAGCCCGATTACTTCGCCCCCGGCCAGCAGCGGCTCACAGCGATAGGCACCCATGTTCGCAGTGGCGTGCCGGCATGTCACCTCGCGACCGTCGCCAAGCACGACATGTCCCTGACCCAGCCGCAACGCCCAGCAGTCATCGGGACCGAAATTCTCGGGCAACGCATCGCCGACGCCCCAGTCTGCCAGGCGCACGAGCAGGTTACGGGAGTTGTTATGGGCGTACAGCGCTCCTGCGGCGCCAGGGAGAACCTGAGGGACAAAGCAATCGATGATCTGCGCGAGCTCGATATCGGTACGCGCAGCCTGCAAACGATGCGCCATCTCGCCCAGACGCTCGATCACCTGACCACGAGCCTCCAACGCCCCGTGTTGTTCGAGCAGGTCGGCGTTTGCGGCTTGCAGCCGGGTATCCATCTGGCGCTGATCGTCGATTGCCGCGGCGAGCCGATCCGCCATCTGATTGTATCCTGACGCAAGCCGATCGAATTCGGCCGATCCCGTGCGGGCAGTCAACCTTAGGTCGACTTGACCTCGCCCGAGCGCTTCCATTGCCTCGAGCGTGCGGCCGAGCGGACGCCGCACTCCGAACGATATGGTCGCAATCAAGGATGCGAGGAGCGCCGCAACGACCATTCCGCCACCCAGCGCAACATATTTTGTCCACGAAAGTCGCTCCTCAGCCTCATGGGCACGCTGCGCGAGCAGATCGCGCTCACGTTGCATCAGCGCGTTGGCTTGCTGATCGACCTGCGCCATCAGTTCGCGCCCTCGGCCGCCGGCGAGGCCACGGACGGCAGTCTCAAACTCGCCCTGACGCGCCAGACGCATCGACTCTCGCGTGAACGCGACCTTCCTTGCACCGGCATCACGGACCGCGACGGCGCGCTCGTTTTGGAGCGAGTTGTCATCTGTCAGGCCTACGAGATGGTCCAGCTGGCGAAGCACCTCGACCAGCCTTTGATCAACCGTGGTGGCAAATCGCTCATCATGTGTGAGGAGGTAGCCACGCTGGCCCGACTCCGCTTCGCGCAACTCTGCCAACGCCTCATCCATGGCAACGATGACCTGTTGCGAATGGCTTACCCAGGCGAAGCTTTCACGCGTGCTCCAGGAGGACTGGAGCAGAACTGCCACGAGGCAGAGCAGCGCCGCCGCGATCAGGCAGCCGATGGCTGTCACACGAGAGATCAGCGACGTGAACATGGAACTTAATCCAGATTAAAAACGATGATACGCTCTACAAATTCAATCTTCGCAATTGGTTAACGAGCCTCACTCGTAGGAGAGTTGGGATCGTCACGTTTGAGCATTGATCTCTTCGGGCGACGGTACTGATCGGGCGATGGCGGAGACAGCCGCGCGGCGGACGCGATGCTCGGCGCATTCTATCGCCGCCGCCGGAGCGCGCGCGCATGACGCTGCCGTCCGATCGTCGCTACGCAGTGGGCGAGCATTTCGCCTTGCCGCTGTCGGTCGCCGCCGTGGTGCTTGGCCTCGCGCAGGTTGCACTGATCCTCGTCCTCGTCCTCGTCGTCGTGCTCGCGGTCCTGCGGGCGATGCTGTTTCCCGGAGACCGCTGATGCATCACGTCATCGCCCCTGCGCCGCCACGATCGCGCCGCGGCCCCGCTGATCGCTCGCGCCCGGCACCCCGCACCTCGCGGCTGACCGCGCTCGACGTGGTATCGTTGCACGTGCTCGCCGGCTTCCTCGGGCCGCTGCCCGTCATCCAGCTCGGCCACCTGCTGTTCGGCTGGCCGAGCGTCGCAGTCATGATCGGCGGGCAGGGTGACGCGTTTCGCATCGCCACTCGCCACCCCCATTACATCAAGCACCATTCCAACCACTCCGCCACTTGAGCGCGAGGAGGCGCTCGCCTCATGACCATAGCACTTGCTCCGCGTACACTCGCCCAGGCCAAACGCGATGGCAGCACCGCTTCAAGCGGCCGCTTTCTGCGCATCAACGATGTCGTGGCGACGATCGGCCTGAGCCGCGCGACTATCTACCGGCTGATCGATGCCGATCTGTTTCCAAAGTAGATGAGGCTGACGGCGAGGGCGGTAGGCTGGTGGGAGCAGGACATCAATGAATGGCTTGAGGAGCGTCGCTCGGCGTCCTGAGGCGTGTCTTTCGAATGGCACGGACGGAGCACTCGATCGTGCTCGAAATTTAGGACATCTGTCGTCCCAAGGGCTTCATATGCTCAACTGGCCGTCACCCTCTCCGCCACTTCCTTTGCCGATCGCTCTGCGCAACGCTCGCGCGCCCATGCGGGCGACTTCGAAATAGCATCTTGGCGCTCCCGGTATCGTCCGTATACGATATCATTATCTTTGGTGGTGTCGGCTCTTTGCAGGAAACGCGTCGCCAGATCCCGTGCGGAGAGGAAACGACGTGAGATCGGATCAGGTGAACGGTGACGGTGGACAGGTCCACGACCTCGTCGTGGGACGGAGCAAGGTGTTGGCCGGGCTCGCGACGGGACTGGGGCTGCCGCTGGCGGCGGGCGGAATCGCCGAGGCTGCACCGGCAGGCCCGCCCGTCAATCTCGCCAAGGTGGCAAAGGCGAGCGGCGGGTTCGTGTCGGGCGACACGAGCTATGCGGCGCTGAACAGCGGCGCCGAGCCGCAGAACTCCGCCGACACCGCGCGCGGCGCGTATGGCACCTGGCCGCAGACCGGCCCGCAGTGGGTGGTCTATGACTGGGATCAGCCGATATCGACCGACAGCATCGACGTCTATTGGTGGAAGGACGGGCAGGGGATCGCGCTGCCGACCTCGGCGCGGCTTTCATTCTGGGACGGGAAGGCGTTCGTGCCGGTCCGCAACCCGCGCGGGGGCGGGGTGGCGGGGGATCGCTTCAATCGCACCACGTTCGATCGCGTGACCACACAGAAGTTGAAGCTGGAATTCGTCGGCGACGGGCAGAAGTCGGTCGGTGTGCTGCAATGGAAGGTCTATAATGCCGGGCCGGTCCCCGCCTTTGCGCCGGTGGTCGGCGCAGGGGTCGACCGCGCCGTGGTGGTCGGTGGGCAGACCTATCTGGCGGGGAAGGCCGAGTGGCTGCAGCGCCGCCCCGGCGACACGCTGCGGTGGTCGCAGGTGAGCGGGCCGGGCAAGGTGATGTTCGCCGATGCGGGCGCGTCGACGACCCGCGCGATGGTGACGCAGCCGGGCGAGTATGTGCTGCGGCTGGCGGCCACCGCGCAGGGCAAGACGTCCGAGTCGACGCTTGCGTTGCGCGCCGAGACGCCGCCGCCCGCCAAGCGGCTCGATGTCGTCTATACCACGCCTTATTCGATCCACAGTCCGCTGTGGAATGCGCGCGCAAAGGCGTTGATCGTCAACTGGATCCCGCATTGCATCGCCTATTGCGAGCGCGCCGACCTGACCGACGGGCAGGGCGGGATCGACAATTTCGTCGAGGCCGGCAACGCGCTGCGCGGCGAGGCGCATGCGCCGCACAAGGGCTATGTCTTTTCCAATGCCTGGGTGCACCAGACGGTGGAATCGATGTGCATCGCGCTGATGGTCGATCCGCAGGGCGATGCCGAGATCGCGCAGGCGCAGGCGAAGATGCGCGCGACGCTGGAGCGCTGGATCCCGATCATCCTCGCCGCGCAGGAGCCCGACGGCTATCTGCACACCGCCTATACACTCGCCGATCGCCGCAACTGGCCGGAGCGCTGGTCGCCCGAGCATCGCGCCGACCACGAAGGCTATGTCGCGGGCTATTTCATCGAATCGGCGATCAATCATCATACGTTGACGGGCGGGCGCGACCTGCGGCTGTACAATGCCGCCAAGAAGCTGGCGGATTGCTGGGTCGCGCATATCGGGCCGGGGAAGAAGCCGTGGTTCGACGGCCATCAGGAGATGGAGCAGGCGCTGGTGCGCTTCGGCCGCTTCGTCAACGACGAGGAAGGGCACGGACGCGGCGACGCGTACATCAAGCTGGCGCGCTTCCTGCTCGATTCGCGTGAGGGCGGGGCCGAATATGACCAGAGTCATCTGCCGCCCGAGCAGCAATATGAGGCGGTCGGCCATGCGGTGCGTGCGGTCTATTTTTATTCCGGGATGGCGGACATCGCCGCCGAGACCGACGATCGCGATTATCAGAGCGCGGTGATGTCGCTCTGGGACAATATGGTGAACCGCAAATATTACGTCACCGGCGGGGTCGGCAGCGGGGATACGTCGGAAGGGTTCGGCGGCAATTACGCGCTGCGCAACAATGCCTATTGCGAATCCTGTTCGAGCTGCGGGCTGATCTTCTTCCAGTACAAGCTGAACCTGGCGTACCACGACGCCAAATATGCCGACCTGTACGAGGAGACGATGTACAACGCGCTGCTCGGCGCAACCGATCTGGCGGGTACCAGCTTCTGCTACACCAATCCGCTGGTCGATACCGAGCGCGCGCGCTGGCACACCTGCCCATGCTGTGTCGGCAACATTCCGCGCACGTTGCTGATGATGCCGACCTGGACCTATGTGAAGGGCGACGACGGATTGTACGTCAATCTGTTTGTGGGCAGCCGCATTCAGGTCGGCGAGGTCGCGGGCACCCCGGTCGAGATGGTGCAGGAAACCGACTATCCGTGGAAGGGGGCGGTGGCGATCACCGTCAACCCGCAGGAGACGCGCCGCTTCGCGCTGCGCATCCGCGTGCCACAGCGCAAGACCAGCGTGCTCTATCATCCCGAGCCGGCGGTCGGTGGGCTGCTGCGGCTGGCGGTCAATGGCGAGGCGGTGACGCCGCGTATCGAAAAGGGCTATGCGGTCATCGCGCGCGAATGGCGCAAGGGCGACAGGGTCGAGCTGGAACTGCCGCTGGCGGTGCAGCGCGTCACCGCCGACGCGCGGATCGAGGCGACGCGCGGCAAGGTGGCGCTTCGCTACGGACCGTTGGTTTATAATGTCGAGCGGGCCGACCAGCCGCGCATCGATCAACCGATCGGCAGCGAGGCGCTGGTGCCGGAATGGCGCGGCGACCTGCTGGGCGGGGTGGTCGCGATCCGTGGACGCTGGGCGGACGGCTCGCCGCTGACCGCGATCCCGAATTATGCGCGGATGAACCGCACCGGTTGGCCGATCCCCGAGTTTCCGGGCCGCTCCGGCGTCGAATATGCGCCGGGCAGCGCGAACGCGGGCGGTGCGCAACAGACGGCCGCGCAAGAGCGGCGCAGGGAGCCGGGGCCACATTCGCTGGTATGGGTCGCGCGGGGCCGGGCCTGAGATGCGCGCGATGACGACGATCGGCGCGCTGTTGCTCGCGGCGGGCAGCTTCGCCAGCATGGCGGCGGCGCAGGCACCGGCTGACGAATACGCGGTGCGCGCAATCGGCGCGCCGCCGGCGGACTGGAAGCTCGACCCCTTCTACAAGCGTTATGTCGACGCGGCGGGGATCCCGATCACCTCCTCGGCGGCGGTGCCCGATGCCGCGTTGCTCCGCGCGCGCGACATCGTGACCGAGATGCTGATCGAGCGGCCCGACGTGCGGCACGTGATGATCGAACAGCACATCCGTGTCGCGATCCTGGCTGTGCAGGAAGGGACGGTCGACCTGCCCGAACAGCGCGACTGGAAGAAGCCGACGCGCGACGATCCGCGGCTGACGGTCTGCGAGCGCAAACATTATGACGAGCGGATCGGGCGGCTGACCGATGCGCAATATTGGAATGGTCGCGCGCGCGGCACCGGCGGGGAGCTGATCAGCGCGGGGGCCGAGAATCTGCTCGGCATCCCAGGCACCCGCTATTTTGGTGAGCATATCTTCGTCCACGAATTCTCGCATGGCATTCTGAGCGCGGTCGAGGTCGCCGATCCTGCGCTCTTCGCGCGGGTTGAGCGCGCCTATGCCGCCGCCGCGGCGCGCGGCATGTGGAAAGGCGAATATGCGATGACCACGCTGCAGGAATATTGGGCCGAGGGCACGCAGACCTGGTTCAATTCGAACATGCAGGCGGTGGTCGATGGGCAGGTGATCCTGAACGACAGCGACCTGCTGCGCTACGATCCGGCGCTCTATAATGTGCTGTCGGAGGTGTACGGCAGCAACCACCATCTGTCGGGTGATGTGTTCTACATGCACCCGGCGCGGGTGCGGCGGAGCGCGCCGGCTGGTGCGCCGCCGGTGGCGACCGCCGAGGTGTGTTGAGGCGGCTCTTGATCTGTGGGGAGGCGCCCGTAGCGGTTTGATCGCGCCGGGTTGAAGTATTTCCCTTCGTCAGCCCGGACCTGGTCAGGGGGCCGCTTTGGCCTCAGTGGCGGAGAAGCGGGCCCCGGGGCAAGCCGGGGCGACGAAGGACGGCGCTGTCCCTAAGCCTTCGACACGTCGCAGCTCGGCATGACCGGCGGCTTCGCCTTCGTCGGCGCCGTCGCGCGCGGGGCGAGGGCCTCCCATTCCTGCACTGCGACACCGGCGAATTTGCCCGCGCTGCCCGACGCGTCGAACACCGCGCGCAGGCAGCGGGTGGTGATCGCCGGGAAGCGCACCGCCTGCCAGCCGTCGACGGCGGTGCCGTAAGCGCTGGCACCCGGCACCGGTTTCCAGCCGTTCTGCCAATATTCGAGGTGCCAGGCGCGCGGCGGCGCGACGCCTTCGTTCGCGCCGGCGGGGTGGTCGCCCCAGAATCGGATCCGGCTGCCGTTCAGCGTCACCGCCGTCGGCCAGCGATATTCGACCCATTGCTGCGGCGGGTTGTTCGGCGACCAGCTTCCCCACAGATCAGGCGGCAGCGGCGCGGCCTTGACGATGCCGTCGTTGAGCGACTTGATCCAATATTGCAGCGGGATCGGCTCGTTTGAGGCAGCAGTGTGCGCGGAGGCGGCGATGTTGCGGGTCGGTGCGGCGGGCGGCTGCGGTCGGCGGGTTGGCGTGACCGGACGGATCGCGGAGGGGGTGACGCTGTCGTCCCAGTCCATTCGGTCAATCGCGACGCTGCGGCGGAAATGCCCGCCGCCGACCGCATCGGCGGTATGGTAGGTCAGATACCATTGCCCCTTGAACTCGACCGCGCCGGAATGGTCGGTGGTGGAGCTGACCGGGGGCAGCACCGTGCCGCGATAGGTCCACGGGCCGAGCGGCGAGGGCGCGCTGCCATAGGCAATGCAGGCGTGATAGACCGCGGGCGTGCAGGGCGAATTCGGCCCCGCATTGTTGCCCGCGTAGAGCATGTAATAGGTGCCCTTGCGCTTCATCAGCCACGGCGCCTCGAAGAAGCCGGTCAGCGTCTTCACGCTGATCGCCTGTCCTTTCGGTGTCAGCATGTCCTGCGCCAACTCGACGCCACGCAACTGCCCGAACGTACCCCAGTAAAGATAGACGCGCCTGTCGTCGTCGATCAGCACGGTCGGGTCGATGTTCTGGATGTTGTTCGGGACGCCGACCCGCTGCGAGATGATCGGGCCCGACGGATGCGCGTCGCGCCACGGGCCGATGATCCGGTCGGCGACCGCGACGCCGATCGCGAAACGATCCGGCGCGTCGCTGTTCCGCTCCAGCACCGGCGCGTACATGTAATAGCGTCCGTCCAGACCCTTGACGATCTGCCCGGCATAGGCGCGGCCCGGTTCCGCCCAGCCAAACACCGCCTCAGGCCGCGCGATCGCGGGATAGTGCCGCCAGCGCCCCGAGGCCGGATCATTCGTCGACAGCAATTGCCATTCGTTCATGATGAAGTCGTTGACGTTCGGTGCGGCCTCGTCGCGTCCGGCGAGAACCCACAAGGTATCGCCATCGACGAATGGTGCAGGATCTGTCGAATAATAGCGCCCGTCGGCGAGGATCGGATTGCCCGGCGCGACGACCGGGACGCCGTCCTGCGCGAGCAGCGCGGCCGGGATCGCGGCGAGCGCCGTGGCGAAGATGAAGCGGTTCACTTTGCGGCTCCCTTTTCGGCGAGCAGCCGTGCCCCGAAGATCGGCCCGGCGGTCTGCCCCTGATGCGGCACCACGCGGACGCGCAGCGACGTCTTGCCGCGGGTCAGCGCCTGCGGCAGCGGATAGTCGATGTCGATGAAGCGGCCGGGTGCGCTGCCCTTGAGCAGCTCGCTGGCGACCTTCACGTCATCGACAAGGATGTCGAAGCCGCGATTGCTGTCGTCACCCCAATAGGTCGCTTGGAGCACCAGCGGGCCGGACCGCGCCTTGAGCGTGAACGCTAGATAGCCGCCGGAGCGCACGTCGCGCCCGTTGCGGCCGCGATAGCTGACCGGCCACGATAGCTCGCTGTCGAGATTGTGGTCACGCTCGGGCTGCATCTCGCCGAAGTGCATGACGTCGATCGAGCGTGCGGCGACATCCTGCTGCCGAGCCTGCTCGGCGCGGAACGCGGCTTCCTCGTTGCGCCACTCGCTCTCGGTGAACTCGCGGAAATAGACTGCGCTGCGCCGGTCGTACTGACGATAGAAGGGCACGAAGGTCAGGTCGCCGGGGCGGCCGACGCCCTTGGTGGCGAAGGTGCCCGCCGCGCCCGCGACGGGGGTGAAGGCGGCAAGCACATTGTCGCCGACCAAAGCCGGCTCGACGCCCTGCCACGGCGTTTCCGCCGGGCCCATGTCGGCGGCGAGCACCAGCGGGCCGCGCAGGATCGCGACCGGGCCGCCGCCCTGCGCGACCTCGGTGCGCAGCTCCAGCGGCAACGTGATCGCGAGCGTGTCGCCCGCCTTCCAGCGCCGCTCGACAATCGCATAGCCGCCGGCATGTTCGGTCGCGACGGGTTCGCCGTTGACGGTGACCTGCTCGCGGCCCGCCGCCCAGGCGGGGACGCGCAGCGCGACCGGGAAGCGCCCGCGCTTGCCGAGCGTCGCGAAGGTCAGCCGCGCCTCGGGTTCATAAGGATAGCCGGTCGCGAGCGTCAGCGTCGCGTTGCGGGCGCGCCACTGCGCCTGTGCGGGAATGTAGAGGTTGACCAGCAACATGCCCTCGCCCTCCCAGAAGATCGAGTCGCCATGCTTGGCATGGGCCTCCATCCCGCTGCCGCCGCAGCAGACGAAGCCTTCCTGACCGGCGGGCGCATGGTCGCGCGCCGCACCCGACAGCATCGGGGTAAAATAGGTGAAGCCGCGGGTACGCGGATTGATCTGCGACAGTGTGTGATTAAGGTGCGCGCGCTCGTAATAGTCGAAGTACGCGCCGTCGGGCGTCTGTGCAAACAGCTGCCGCGACAGCTTGAGCATGTTGTAGGTGTTGCAATGCTCGCACGTTGCTTCGCTCAGATTGCGTGCGATGCGGTCCGGGCCGAAGAAATATTCGCGGTCGGCATTGCCGCCGATGACGTAGCTGTGGTGCTTCGTCACGCGGTCCCAGAAGAACTGCGATGCGGTGCGATAGCGCTGCTCGCCGGTCAGTTCGTAGAGACGCGCGAGGCCAACCAGCTTGGGCACCTGCGTATTGGCGTGGAAGCCGGCGAGCTTGTCCTCCTGATTTGCAAGCGGATCGAGGACGCGGCGATCGTAGATGCGCCGGGCGACGGCCAGCCAGCGCGGGTCTTTGGTTCGCGCATAGAGTTCGGCGTAGCTTTCGTTGAGCCCGCCATATTCGCAGCCCAGCACCTTCTGCATCTGTTCGTCATCAAGCGCGGCGAACACGCGTTCGAAATAGGTCGCGAGCCCGAGCACCACGGCCAGCGCCTGCGCGTTGCCCCAGCCGGCGTGGACGTCAAGCAGCCCGGCGAACAGCTTGTGCACCGTGTAGAGCGGCGACCATGAGCCGTTGAGGTCGAACCCGCCCGAACGGATCTCGCCACGCATCAGCTCGGGGAAGATTTCCTCGCCGTCGACGATCGCGGTCTCGCCCTTCCGCTTGCGGCCGAGCGCGCCGACATAGCCGGTGCCGCGCTTCGCCTGCGCCTCGGCGAGTTCGGCGACGATATAGTCGGCGCGCTGCCGACATTCGGCGTCGCCGGTCTGCTGATGCATCAGCACCAGCGCGGTCAGGTAATGGCCGAGCGTGTGGCCGGCGAGGGAATCGCTTTCCCAGCCGCCGTAGATATCGCCCTTGGGCTCCAGCCCGGCATATTTGCGGAAATTGTGCAGCAGCCGGTCGGCGCTGAGCCCGAGCAGGTAGCTGCGGTCCGCCTCGACCGCGGTTGCGAAGTCGGAGGGGGCGAGGCGGATGTCGGCGAGCGGCAGCGGGGCTGCGCGGGTCGGCAGGCGCGAATGCGTCGCGGCGTGGAGCGCGCGCGCCACCGCCGTCGTCATCGCCAATGCGGCGCCTCCGGTCATCAGCGAGCGGCGGGTGAGGGCTGGCATCCAAATCCTCCTGTTGATTGATCCCCATTACTCGGACATGAGAAACCGTATACGATATTTGGGTCTACGCAAATGATTCTGTCGTGGCGGGCTTGAGCCTCGCCTCTTTCTTTCGCGGCTAAAAAGGAGGGACCGAGAGGCATGGTTCACGGATTTCCGATTGCGCTCGCCGTGACGATGATGGCGCTGCCGACCACGCCGGCTGCCGCGCGTCCTGCCGCGCCGACCTTGCCAACAGCGGCGGGCAAGACGTTGCGCGTGGCCTTCGATCAGCGCGCGCCGCGGCCGGGCGTGCGGTTGCTGGAGCTGACGCGAACGCGCACCGGCTGGGACGGGCAACTCACCTCCAACTGGTATGGCACGATGCCGATGCGCAATATCGTGCGAGAGGGCCGCTCGGTCAGTTTCGATATCCGCAACATCAACACGCCGGGCGTCCCCGTTCGCCGCTGGACCGCGACGATCACACCGCGTGGCGTGTTGCTGACCGGCGGCATCTGGGATCAGGTCGTGCGGCAGACCGGCCGGGCGGTCGATGCGGCGCGCGCCGCCGCGCTGGCGCATCATCCGGTGCCGCTGCCGCCACTCGGCACGCTCGCACCGGACGGGCAGGCGGCGACGCCGCCGATGGGGTGGAGCAGCTGGAACAAGTTCGCCGAGCGGATCGACGACACGACGATCCGCGCGATCGCCGATGCGATGGTGTCCACCGGGCTGCGCGACGCCGGCTATCGCTACGTCAACATCGACGACGGCTGGCAGGGCGCGCGCGGGGCGGACGGCGAGTTGCGCCCGAACGCCAAATTTCCCGACATGAAGGCGCTCGCCGACTACGTTCATGCGCGCGGGTTGAAGCTGGGCCTCTACAGCTCGCCGGGCCTGAAGACCTGCGCGGGCTATACCGGCAGCTACGGCCATGTCGCGCAGGATGCGCGGACCTTCGCGCGCTGGGGCGTCGACTATCTCAAATACGATCTCTGTGCGGGCGAGTGGCAATATGACAGTGCCGACACCGTACAGCGCAGCTATTTCGAGATGGGAGCGGCGCTGAAGGCGACCGGGCGCGCGATCGTCTACTCGCTGTGCGAATATGGCCGGTTCGATGTCGCGTCATGGGGGCGATCGGTCGGCGGGCACCTGTGGCGCACCACCGGCGACATCACCGACGATTACGCCAAGATGAGCGAGATCGGGTTCGAGCGAAATCCGCGCTTCGGCCACGCCGGGCCGGGCGGATGGAACGATCCCGACATGCTGGAGATCGGCAACGGCGGAATGACCGAGGACGAGTACCGCACGCACATGACGCTGTGGGCGATGTCGGCCGCCCCGTTGATGATGGGGCAGGATGTGCGGCAGACCGGCCCGGCGGCGCTGGCGCTGCTGTCCAACCGCGCGGTGATCGCGATCGATCAGGATGCCGCCGGCGCGCAGGGCAAGGCGGTGCGTGTCGCCGGCAAGCAGGAGGTGTGGGCGAAGCGGCTGGCCGATGGTGGCGTTGCGCTCGCGTTGTTCAACCGGGGCGATGCGCCGGTAACGATGACCGCGACGCCGCAGGATGCCGGTTTCACTGCCTTCGCCGGACTGCGCGACGTGTGGCGCGGCGTCGATCTGGCAGCCGCCGATACGACCTTCACCGTGCCGGCGCATGGCACCGTGCTGCTTCGGGTGCAGGGAAAACGGACGGTTGCCCCGGAACCGACCGCTGGCTAGGCCTGTCCGCTCCACGGTCCTTGCCGCGCCAGGCTTCCGGTTGCCCCGGCGGCTCGGCCAGCGCGGGGCCGATCCACAAGCTTTTGACATTGGTAATTCGCGCAGGCCCGCCGCGGCGGGTTCGCGACCATGACCAGACTTCTTGATGCCGCCGAACGGCAGCTGCGGGTCGGAAGCGACCATGTCGTCGATGAACACCGCGCCGGCGTCGATTGGGCGTGCCAGCGACCGCGCCCGTCCGCTATCCCACGCCCCTATTGAATGTTCTTGGCAATGCGGATCGCTCCGGCGGTGTCGGCCACGCGGATGATCGCGACGGCCGGGCCGAACGTCTGGTCGCGTAGTAGAAGCCCGACCGGTCGAGCGGATCGCGGGCCACCCACTAGTCGTGCGGCGCCTCCAGCGCCGCATGCAGGCAAGCCAACCATTCCAATGTCGAAAGAGGGCTTGAAATTGGTAAGCATTTGGTTTTGAAGTGTTGTTGCGGCTTCATGGTAAATGGCGTGGTCATGAGGAAGTCAGCGCGTAGAGCGAGACCAGCAATCTTGCTGATCGGGAGAACATACTCGTCTCAGATCAAGGAGTTCGAGGTGGTATGCGCTTGACAAAACGACCGTGAAGCTCATTAAATAAAAAAGCCTTATTAAATAAAAGACGTTTTCAGGGATGAAGGGGAGGATCGATGCGTAAGATCACCGTGCGCGGCGCCATGCTGGCTGCCGTTTCGCCGTTCGTGCTCACCATGGGGATGGTTGTGGACGCCTCGGCGCAGACCGCTACCGCGGATGGCGTGGCCACGTCGGCCGACCAGGTAGCGGCACCCACCCAGACTGACGATAGTGCCGGCGACATCGTCGTGACGGGTATCCGTGCGTCGCAGGCACGCGCCATCGAAGTGAAGCGCAATGCCGACAGCGTCGTCGAGGCGATCAGCGCGCAGGACATCGGCAAGCTGCCCGATGTCACCATCTCCGACTCGCTCCAGCGTATCGCGGGCGTCCAGATCCGCCGCGACGCGGGCGAAGGCGCGGCGATCAACATCCGCGGCCTGCCGCAGGTGACGACGCTGCTCAACGGCGAGCAGTTCCTCGGCGCAAATTCGGTGACGACCGTCCAGCCGAACTTTACCGACATCCCGTCGCAGCTCTTCTCGGGCGCGACGGTGTTCAAGTCGCCGACCGCCTCGTTGCAGCAGGCGGGCCTGTCGGGGACCGTCGACCTGTTGACGCGTCGCCCGTTCGATCTGAAGCGCGGGCTGACCTTCTCGGCGGCGGGCGAGGGGCAATATGGCGACAAGACCAAGAAGTGGAATCCGTCCGCCAACGGCCTGATCGCCTTCCACGGCGAGCGCGTCGGCCTGCTGGTGTCGGCGGCGTATAGCGACCTGACGCTCGCCAACAGCTTCCGCGGGATTCAGGATTACGGCGTCGCCCTCCGCAACGAGAGCGGGAGCGCCACCAACCCCGGCGACTTCGCGGTCGGTAACAACGGCGTCAGCCGTGGCTCGCCGGTGCGCAACAGCAGCGGGGCGATCGTCGGCTATGACGTGAACGGCGACGGCGATGCCAACGACGCGTTCATCACGCCGCAGTCGCACACCGCCTGGAACCGCATCACCGACCGTCAGCGCTTCGGCGCGAACGCCTCGTTGCAGTTCGAGATCAACGATGCGCTGCAACTGACCGCCGACGGCTTCTATACCCGTCAGACACAGTACGATCGCACCGCCGGCTTCCAGTTCCAGAACGTGGACTGGCTGTCGTCGCCGTTCCTGCCGACTAAGTCGCGCGATACCGGTGCGACGTCCGGCGGCTACAACGTCAACACCGTCCAGCAATATACGTACAGCCTGCCCAACTTCGACAGCTATGCGGAAACCTTCCGCACCAAGAGCGAGTCGCAGAACTACAATCTGCAACTCGACTGGAAGCCGTCCGAAACCTTCAAGGCGACCGTCCGCGGCATCTATGGCAAGGCGTACAAGAACCGCGACCAGTCCTATACGCAGTTCAGCCTGACCAACGGCAAGCAATGGGCATACAACGGTGTCGGTAATTATCCGGGCGGCGACGTCACCTTCAACCCGACCGGTTATTCGATCTACAGCGACACCGCGACCGTCGACTATTCGAGCGGCGCGCCGGTGTTCGGCTTCTCGCCTGGCTTCCTGGCGCAGGCGGCTGATCCGTCGCGCTATGGACTAAAGACGATCTCGTCGGAAGGTAACGTCTACCAGAAGGGTGACATCTGGGCGCTGCGTGCCGATGCAGAATGGCAGGCTAACGACCAGCTGAAGGTGTCGTTCGGTGGCCGTTATGGCGAGCGGAGCGTCAACCAGTTCACCTTCGACCGCGTGTCGCCCTTCTATGCCGGTAATCGCGACAATGCCGCCAATCCGGCGGCGGGCTGCCTCGTCAAGTGGAAGGCGTTCGACGTCAACCTCAACGACAAGTCATGCCCGGTGCTCGACGCGCAGGGCAATGCCTATACGGCGGGGCTGACGCGACAGGCGACCGATCCAATCTTCGCGGGGCTGATCAAGCAATATGTGCTGCCTGCACAGGGTGCGCCCAACCTCTACGTCCTTGATCCCAAGGCGATGGACAACAGCGAGGCGTGGCAGAACAAATTCTACCCGGGCAGCCAGAACCTCGTGAACCCGGCGCTGTCGTTCGACGTCAACACGCGCCAGATCTCCGGCTATGCGCAGGTGTCGGGCGAGGGCGAATTGCTCGGGATGCCGTTCCGCGCCAATGGCGGCCTGCAGGTCGTCAACACGAAGCTCAACGTTCGCCAGAACATTGTCGGCAACCCGCAGCCGTATGGCGTATCGGGCGTGGACGCGGGTGATCTGGTTACCAAGCGCGAGTTCACCGACTTCCTGCCGTCGATCAACATCGCGTTTGACGTCACCAGCAAGCTGCGCGCGCGTGCCGCGTTCTCGAAGACGATGACGCTGCTCGACTTCCAGCAATGGGGCGGTGGTCTGAACGTCGGCTATGCGATCAACACCACGATCACGCCGGCGCGGTTTGAGGCGCAGACCGCCAGCTCGGTCGGCAATCCGAACCTCAATCCGTGGCGCGCGACCAACGTCGAAGGCAGCTTCGAGTATTACACCGGCCGCTCCAGCCTACTCGCGATCGGCGCCTTCTATATCGCGGTCGACAGCTTCATCGCCAACAGCACCGAGATCCGCAACGACATCCCCGACAATGATGGCGTGATCCGTCGTCCGGTCGTCACCAACACGCTGGCGCAAGGCGAGGGCGGCGTGCTGAAGGGGATCGAGGCGTCGGCGCGGCAGTCGCTGGCCGATTATGGCGTCAACGGCTTCTTCGGCGGGTTCGGCGTCGATGCGAATTACACGCTGTCGCTCGGTGATGCCGGGCTGGTCGATCTGGCCGGCAACAATCAGCCGTTCCAGGATAATTCGAAGCATCAGGTCAATGCGGCCTTGTGGTTCGAAAAGTACGGGTTGCAGGCGCGCGTCGCCTATAACTACCGGTCGAAGCGGCTGGTGTCGTCGAACTACGGCGGGATCGTCGGGCTGGCGCAATATCAGCAGCCGACCAACTATCTCGACGCCTCGATTTCCTATGACGTGACGCCGTTCATCACGCTCTATGGGCAAGCGTCGAACCTTACTGCCGAAACCGAGCGTTATTACCTCACGTGGACCGACCAGGTGTTCAACGAGAGCATCTATGAGCGGCGGTTCATCGCCGGAGCGCGCGTGCGCTTCTGATCGTGTCGGTGGCCGGGTCGTCGATCATTGACGGCCCGGCTTTTTGCTGTCCCAGTGCGAGCATAGCGAAGCAATCCAGCGGCCGGCCCGTGACGTGTCGGATCGCTTCGCGATGCTTACAATGACGGCAGGGGCGGGGGCGATTATCGACATGCGTGAACCGATTCGATCGATCGTGATCGTCGGCGGGGGAACGGCGGGCTGGATGGCCGCGACCTTTCTCGCGCGGCGGCTGGCGCATCTCCGGCTGTCGATCACCGTCGTCGAGAGCTCGGCGATCGGGACGATCGGCGTCGGCGAGGCGACGGTGCCCGCGATCCGCGACTTTTTCGCCGCGATCGAACTCGGCGAGGCGGACGTTCTCCGCGAAACCGAGGCGACGATCAAATACGGCATCCGCTTCGCCGGATGGAAGGAGCCCGGGCACGACTTCTTTCATCCGTTCGGCCTGTACGGGGTCGGGGCGCATGGCGTGGCGTTTCATCATTACTGGTTGAAGCTACGCGCGGGCGGCGATCCGACGCCCGTCGGCACCTATTGCCTGGCGACGCAACTGGCGGAGCGTGGGCTGTTCCTGCCGCCGGTCGATCGACCTGCCAACGATCTGGGCGTATTTAATTTCGCGGTGCATTTCGATGCATCGAAATTCGCAGCGCTGCTGCGGCGGCTCGCACTCGCCAACGGCGTGCAGCATGTCGATGCGCGGATCACCAATATCGTTCGCGACACGGAGGACGGGCGTGTCGTCGCGGTGGATCTCGACAGCGGACAGGACATCGCGGGCGATCTCTGGATCGATTGTTCGGGCTTTCGCAGCCTGTTGCTCGGCGACGCGCTGGAAGTGCCGTTCGTCGACTGGCGGCAGTGGCTGCCGTGCGACCGTGCGGTGGCGATCCCGTGCGAGGCGGCGCAGGTGCACCGGCCGTTCACCACCGCGACCGCCACCAGCGCGGGCTGGCGCTGGCACATTCCGCTGCGTCACCGCGTCGGCAACGGCCATGTCTATTGCTCGGACTTCATCGACGATGCGGCGGCGGAAGACGATCTGCTCGGGGCGATCGAGGGCAAGGCGCTGGCGGAGCCCAACCGCATCCGCTTCACCGCCGGGCATCGTGCACGCTTCTGGGAAAAGAACGTCATCGGGCTCGGCCTGTCCTCCGGGTTCCTCGAACCACTGGAATCGACCAGCATCACACTGATCCAGTCGGGCCTGGAGCGGCTGATTCCGCTGTTCCCGTCACGCGCGATCGACCCCCGGCTGGCCGCGACGTACAACCGACAATCGGTGCTGGAGTTTGAGCGCATCCGCGACTTCCTGATGCTGCATTACAGCGGCAACCGCCGGATCGGTGAGCCCTTCTGGGACCATGTCCGCGCGATCGAGCCGACCGATGGTCTGAAGGGCAAGCTCGATGCCTGGCGTGCCGCGGGCGAGTTCGTGCGGCGCGAATGGGACACGTTCCAGGATGCGAGCTGGTTGAGCATGTATGCAGGATTCGATGATCTTCCCGCACGTTACGCGCCGTTGGCGGACCAGATACCGGAGGCCGATCTGCGCGACAGCCTGACACGGATGCGCGCGGCGATCGAGGGTACGTTGCGCCACGCCGAGCCGCACGCCGACTTCCTGGCCCGCGTCCACGCAGGCCGGGAATGACGATCCCCGCGCTGCAGCGCCTGACGGGCGCGAACATCGAACATGCCGGGCTGCACAACCAGCGCGTCGTGCTCCACGCGATCCGCGTGGCAGGATCGGCGACGCGGGCGGAGGTTGCGGCGGTCACGGGGCTGACCACCGCGACCGTCACCAATATCACCAATCGTCTGCTCGAAGAGGGGTTGCTCGGTCGTGCCGGGCAGCGGCGCGGCGGGCGTGGGCAGCCGGCGACGCGGCTGTGCGTCAACCCCGATGGCGCGTTTGCGATCGGGGTGAATATCGATCGCGATCACCTGACAATGGTGGTGGTCGACTTCGAAGGGCGATCGCGCGCGCGGATCAGCCGCGAGGTCGCCTATTCCAGCCCCGAGGACGTGCGCACCTTCTATCGCGAGCATGTTCATACGTTATTGAATCAGGGCGGGATTTCTGCCGCCGCGTTGAGCGGGATCGGGGTGGCGCGGCCCGATGATCTCGGCGCGATCGACCTGCCCGGACGGCCACGCGACTATGATCGCTGGTCCACCCACGATGTTGCGGCGCTGTTCGCCGGGCCGCTCGATCTGCCGGTGACGGTCGAGAACGATGCCGCCGCGGCCGCGATCGGCGAGATGCAGTTCGGGCTTGGCCAGAAATATGCGAGCTTTTTCTACTTGTTGATCACGGTCGGCCTCGGCGGGGGCGTGGTGGTCAACGCGCTCTACGATCGCGGCGCGAACGGGCGGAGCGGCGAGATCGGCTTCCTGATGGTCGAGGATCGCGCGGGCCGGCGCGTGCCGTTGCAGGAGGTGCTGTCGATCGGCGGATTGATGCGTGCACTGGAAGCCAAGGGGTTGAGCGGAAAAGAACTTCACGCGCTCGATCTTGACGAACCGGCGGTGGCGGCGGTGACCGACGACTGGGTGGCGCGCGCGGCTGCCGCGCTGGCGCCGCCGCTGGTGGCGGTCAGTTGCCTGCTCAATCCCGGCGCGGTGCTGGTCGGTGGGCGGCTGCCGGTCGCGCTGGTCGAGCGGCTGGGGCAGGCGACGAGTGCGTTGATGCAGCGCGACGGCGGCTATGCCCCTGTTCTGGCGCCCATTCTGACGGCTGCGCTGGCGGAGGATTCCCCGGCGATCGGCGCGGCGCTGCTGGCGTTCGGACATCTGATGCTGCCGGCCGACACCACTGGCCATCCGCCGAACACAATGATTTCACGAGACAAAGGGCGATAGGATGACGCGCGCAACGAGGATGATCGCCGGGCTGCTGCTGGCTGGCACCATGCTGGCCGGGAGCGCGCGGGCGCAGGAAATCGGCAATGCGGGCCCGTATAATGCGCGTTTTCTGCAAGGCGGGATCGGAATCGAGCGGCCTTTGGAGCATGCCGATGCACTGGTGGCGGCGGGGGCGCCGTACACGATCGCGACGTGGGTCGACGCAGGTACGCAAAGCGACGCGTCGGGGACGCTGATCCGCATCGGAATACCAGCCACCGCGCGCGCCCTGTCGCTCCAAAACGGGCGAATGGTGTTGCGCGATGGCGAGACGGTGCTGCGGAGCGCCGTCGTGCCGAAGGGATGGCATCATCTTGCCGCCGTATCGGACGGTGCGCGGGTATCACTCTACCTTGACGGCCGCCGCGTCGGCGGTGGCGCGGCGCGCGCGAGCGCGGTCGAGCCGCAGATCGCGATCGCACCGGCGATGCCCGGCCGGCCGCATTTCGGCGGGCAGTTGATCGACGCGCGCGTAACCGGCGTGGCGCTCGATGCGCGGCAGGTCGCGGCGGCGGCGCGCGCCAGACCCGAAGCGGCGCTGGTGCAGATGACCGAGGTCGGGGTCGGCTGGCCGTTCCAGAAGCAGGCCAATATCGGGCTGACGACGCAACAGGACGCGTGGACGTTGCCGCAGTCGCGCGACGGTGCGTACACCGTGCCGGTCACCAAGCCGGTGGCGAACATGGCGGGGATGCAGCCGCTCGACGACCATCGCTGGCAGGTGAACGGCTGGACGCTCGCCGCCGCACCCGAGGTGAAGGGGGACGGCGCGACGCTGTCGCGGCCCGGCAATCCTGCGGGGACGTGGCGCGCGGCGACGGTGCCGGGGACGGTGCTCCAGACGCTGGTCGATCGCGGCGTCTATCCCGATCCCTATTACGGGCTGAACAACCTCAAGATCCCCGAAAGCCTCGCGCGGCAGGATTATTGGTATCGGACGCGCTTCACCGTTCCCGATGCGGCCGCGGGCAAAAGGCTGACGCTGGTGTTCGGCGGGATCAATTATGCGTCGGAGATCTGGGCGAACGGGCAGCGCCTCGGCGAGACGCATGGCGCGTTCGTGCGCGGGCAGTTCGATTATGTGCCGGTCGCGGGTGAGAATGTCATCGCGGTGCGCGTGTCGCCGCCGCCGCATCCGGGCATTCCCCACGAGCAGTCCGTCAAAGCGGGGGTCGGCGAGAATGGCGGGCAGCTTGCGATCGACGGACCGACGTTCGTCGCCACCGAGGGCTGGGACTGGATTCCCGGCATCCGCGACCGCAACACTGGACTGTGGCGGCCGGTCGAGCTGGTCGCGACCGGCGCGGTGCGGATCGGCGATCCTCACGTCGTCACCGATCTGCCGCTGCCGCGCACCGACCACGCAGACGTCTATGTCACGGTGCCGCTCGACAATGCCGGGGCGGCAACGCCGGTGACGGTGCGCGTCGCGTTCGAGGGCGTGACGGTCGAGAAGCAGGTGACTGCGCCTGCGGGCAAGAGCGAGGTCAAGTTCACGCCCGCCGAGTTCCGCCAGCTGAGCGTCGCCAACCCGAAGCTCTGGTGGCCGAACGGCTATGGCGAACCGCATTTGTATGACGTGACCTATCAAGTCGCGGATGCGCGCGGCGTGTCCGACCAGCGCAAGGCACGGTTCGGAATTCGCGAGGTCAGCTACGACCTGTCGCTGTTCGATGCGGCGGGCGCGCTGCGGCGTGTCAACGTCCAGACCACCGACGGCGGGCTGGCGGGGACGCCGCTGATCGACATCCGCCATGCCGCGATCAAGCAATCGCCGACCGGCTGGGCGGAATCGCTGACGGCGGCGGGCGAGCGATCGCGCGGCGTGACGCCGATCACCGAAACGCTGCCCGAGCCGCATCTGACGATCCGCGTCAACGGCGTGCGGATCGCGGCGCGCGGCGGCAACTGGGGCATGGACGATGCGATGAAGCGCGTCAGCTATGACCGGCTCGCACCCTATTTCCGCCTCCAGCGCGAGGCGCATATGAACATCATTCGCAACTGGATGGGCAACAACAACGAAGAGGAGTTCTTCGACCTCGCCGACGAGAACGGCATGATGGTCCTCAACGACTTCTGGCAATCGACGCAGAATTTCCAGATCGAGCCGGAAGACGCGTCGCTGTTTCTCGACAATGCCCGCGACACGATCGCGCGCTATCGCAACCATCCGTCGATCATCCTGTGGTTCGGGCGCAACGAGGGCGTGCCCTATCCGGTCCTCAACGAGGGGCTGGCGAAGGCGGTGTTCGAACTGGACGGGACGCGCTGGTTCACGGGCAGCTCGAACGTCGTGAATTTGCAGGGATCGGGACCGTACAATTACCGTGCGCCGGTCGGCTATTTCACCGATCTAGCGACCGGCTTCTCGGTCGAGACCGGCACGCCGTCCTTCTCGACCGCCGAGTCGATCGCCAGCTATGTGCCGGCGGGCGACCGCTGGCCGCTCGGCGATGTGCTCGCCTATCACGACTGGCATTTCGGCGGGAACGGCGACACCAAGACGTTCATGGCCGCGCTCGACCGCATGTATGGCGCGGGGACCAGCTTCGCCGATTTCGAGCGCAAGGCGCAGATGATGAACCTCGAGACGCACAAGGCGATGTACGAGGGCTTCCTGGGGCATCTGTGGACCAAGAACTCGGGGCGGCTGCTGTGGATGACGCACCCGGCGTGGCCGTCGAACGCGTGGCAGATCTATTCGTGGGATTATGACACGCAGGCTTCGTATTACGGAGCGAAGAAGGCGGTCGAGCCGCTGCACGTCCAGCTCAACCTGCCCGGCAACGAACTGGTGGTGCTCAACACCACGCAGGCCGATGCGAAGGGGCTGACCGCGCGGGTGAAGGTGGTCGGGCTCGACAATCGTGAACTGTTCGCGCGCGACACCAAGCTGGATGCGCTCGCCAATCGCGCGACCGCGCTGGCGGCGGTGCCGCTCGACGGGCTGTTCGCGGCGAACCCGATGGTGCTGGTCAAGCTGTCGCTGGTCGGCGCGGACGGCGTGTCGGTGTCGGAGAACTTCTACTGGCGCGGGCGCGACGAGAGCGCCTACCGCGCGCTCGATACGCTGGCGCCGGCGGCGCTGACCGCGCGTGCGGCGGCGGCGGTGGTCGAGGGCAATGATCGCGTCGTGCAGGTGACGCTGGCGAACGACACCGCGACGCCGGCGCTCAACGCCAAGCTGACGCTGGTCGACGCGCAGGGCAAGCGCATCCTGCCGGCCTTCTACGACGACAATTACGTCTCGCTGCTGCCCGGCGAGCGGCGCGAGATCGCGATCCGCTATCCGGCGGCGGTCGCGGGTGTGCCGCGCGTGACGCTGGGCGGGTGGAACGTGCCCGCCGCGACGGTGCCGGCCGGGTGATTGACGGCAGGGGATAAAAGGGGTTGGCTGGCGCGATGAGCGACGATCGAACCCTGATGATGACGCGACGCGCCTGCGTCGGTGGCCTGCTGGCGCTGGGCGCATTGCCGGCGCGGGCGGCGGTGGCGGCGCCGGCATTATGGGTAGGCACCTATGTCGCCGAAGGCGGGGCGGGCGTGGTGCCGCTGCACAAGGTCGGCGATGCGTGGGGGACCGGCGCGGCGGTGGCCGGCATCCGCAACGCCTCGTTCGCGGTCAGCGGCGCGCGCGGACTGCGCTACGTGCTCGACGAGCAGCAGAAAGGCGGGCTGGGCGTCTACGATCGTGGCTTCCGCCGGGTCGCGGTGTCGTCGACTCTGGGCGCGGACCCGTGCCATGCCGCGCTGTCGCCGGACGGCGGGATGCTGGCGGCGGCCAATTATTCGAGCGGGGGCGTCGCGCTTTGGACGCTTGATCGGGCGACCGGGCTGCCGAAAGGGCCGGTGCTCGCGCTCCAGCACAAGGGCAGCGGCCCGAACAGGGAGCGGCAGGCCGGGCCGCACGCGCATTGGGTCGGCTTCACGCCCGACGGGCGGACGCTCCATTCGGTCGATCTGGGCGCGGACGCGATCTTCGCGCACCGGCTCGGGCCGTCGGGCGTCACGAACACCGAGATCGCCTATCGTGCGACGCCGGGGTCGGGGCCGCGGCATCTGGCGCGGCATCCGCGCCTGCCGGTCGCCTATCTGGTCGCCGAACTGGCGAATACGGTCACGGTGTTGCGCGCGTTGCCGGATGGGCGGTTCGTGACGCGCAAGGTGATCTCGACGGTGCCGGCCGGCTATCGTGGCGAAACCTTTGCCGGGCATATCGCGATGAATGCGGCGGGGACGCGGCTGTACGTCTCCAACCGTGGGCACGACAGTATCGCGACTTTCGCGATCGATGGCGCGGGCGACCTGCGGATGATCGGGCATGTCGCCAGCGGCGGGCATTGGCCGCGCTATTTCCGGTTGCTGGAAGCGAGCGGCGAAATGCTGGTCGCCAACCAGCGCTCGGGCGATATCGCTCGGCTGCCGGTCGGGCGCGACGGCGTCGTGGGACGGCCGACGCAGGTGGTGCGGATTCCGTCGGCGGTGTTCATCGGTCTCTGACGAGGATCTTCGCGCGCGGGGCTTCCGCCACGCGAAATGATTGTTATCCTGTGTTTCTGTCTTGAAATGGAGAGTGGGATGTCGATCGTCGTCAATGGCCTGGCGGTGGCACCGCCGGGCGATCCGCGCGTGTCGCTGCTGGATCACCTCCGCGAGACGTTGCACCTGACGGGCACCAAGAAGGGCTGCAACCAGGGCGCGTGCGGTGCGTGCACGGTGCTGGTCGATGGCGAGCGCATCCTGTCCTGCCTCGCGCTGGCGGTGCAATATGACGGACGTGACGTGACGACGATCGAGGGGTTGGCGGAGGGCGATGCGCTGCATCCGTTGCAGGCGGCGTTTATCGAACATGACGGCTTCCAGTGCGGCTATTGCACGCCGGGGCAGATCTGCTCGGCGATCGGGATGGCGGCGGAGGCCAAACGGGGCGTGCCGAGCCATGTCAGCGCGGATCTGGGCGGCGCGGTGACGCTGACGCGCGAAGAGGTGCAGGAGCGGATGAGCGGCAACCTGTGCCGCTGCGGCGCGCATAATGGGATCATCGACGCCATTCTGGAGACGGTCGCATGACGCCGTTCAGCTATGACCGCGCAGGCGATGTCGCCGAGGCGGTGCGAATGGGCGCGGCGCCGGGGGCGGCGTATCTGGGCGGCGGGACCAATCTGGTCGACCTGCTCCGCGAGACGGTGGCGCGGCCGGAGCGGCTGGTTGACGTCTCGGCGCTGTCGGATGCGATCAGCGAGACCGAGAGCGGCGGGCTGCTGATCGGGGCGGGGGTGCGCAACACCGCGCTGGCGGCGCATCCTTTGGTGCGGGAGCGCTATCCGGTGCTGGCGCGTGCGATCCTTGCGGGGGCGTCGGCGCAGATCAGGAACATGGCGACGGTCGGCGGCAATATGATGCAGCGGACGCGATGCACCTATTTCTACGACACCGACGGATCGCGCTGCAACAAGCGCGATCCGGGCAGCGGGTGCGACGCGCGCGACGGGTTTACGCGCATCCATGCGGTGCTGGGCGCGAGCGAGGCGTGCGTCGCGACGCATCCGTCGGATATGTGCGTGGCGCTCGCGGCGCTGGATGCGGTGGTGCATGTCGAGCGTGACGGCGCGGCGCGGACGGTGGCGTTCGGGGATTTCCACCGCCTCCCGGGCGAGCGGCCCGATCTCGATACCGTGCTGGAGCCGGGCGAGCTGATTACCGCGGTCGCGTTGCCGGCGCTGCCGGTCGCGGCGCGGTCGACCTATCGCAAGGTGCGGGACCGGGCGAGCTATGCCTTTGCGCTGATCTCGGTGGCGGCGGCGCTGGAGATGGACGGCGAGCGGGTGGCGGACATTCGCGTCGCGTTCGGCGGGGTGGCGCACAAGCCGTGGCGCGCGACGCGGATCGAGGAGGCGCTGCGTGGAGCGGCGCTGACCGACGCAGCGATCGAAGCGGCGGCTGGGCGTGAGTTCGCGGACGCAGAGCTGCTGCGCGACAATGCCTTCAAACCGGCGCTGGCGACGCGGACCTTGGTGGCGGTGCTGAATGCGCTGAAGACGGGAGAGACGGCATGAGCATCGTCGACGACGCCAAGCAGGCCGCGCAGGGGCTTATGATGGGGGCGATGCAGAAGCTGGTGCCGCTCGCGCCCGATAGCTGGATACCCGGCGGGGTGCCCGACCCGCTGATCGCGCGCAAGCACGGCTTGATCGGGACGCCGGTGTCGCGGCTGGACGGGGCGCTGAAGGTGAAGGGCGCGGCGGGGTTCGCGGCGGAATATCGCTTCGAGAATATGGCCTATGCCGCGCTGGTCTATGCGCCGATCGCGCGTGGGCGCATCGCGGCGATCGACAGTGCGGCGGCGGAAAGTGCGCCGGGGGTGGTGCTGGTGATGACGCACCGCAACGCGCCGCGGATGAAGAACATGCCGGTGTTCGGCTCGTCGCCGAATGCGGTCGGGCCGCACAATCTGCCGGTGCTGCAGGACGATCGCATCCACTGGAACGGACAGCCGGTGGCGTGCGTGCTCGCCGAGACGCAGGAGCAGGCCGATCATGCCGCCTCGCTGCTGGACGTGACCTATGACGCCGAGCCGTCGACCACGACGGTTGCCGGGGCGGTGGCAAACGGGACCGAGCAGGCGACGTTCTTCGGCCAGCCGCTTCGCAACGACGTCGGCGATGCCGAGGCGCTGCTGGCGAAGGCGCCGGTCAAGGTGGACCAGACCTACCGCACGCCGCGCCACAACCACAATCCGATCGAGCCGCACGCCGCGACGATCGCCTGGGTCGACGGCGGGCTGGTGATCCACGACGCCAGCCAGATGGTCTCGCAACAGGCCGAGTCGATCGGCACGGTGTTCGGGCTGGCGGCGGACAAGGTGCGGCTGACCTCGCCCTATGTCGGCGGCGGTTTCGGCAGCAAGGGGCTGTGGGACCATCAGGTGATCGGCGCGGCGGCGGCGAAGCTCGCTGGACGCCCGGTGCGGATCACGCTGTCACGCGAGGGCGTGTACCGGACGGTCGGCGGGCGGTCGCAGACCGAGCAGCGCGTCGCGATCGGCGCGCAGAAGGACGGGACGTTCGACGCGATCGTTCACACCGGACTGTCGGTGATGACCCCGCACAACAACATGCCCGAGCCGTTCATCCTCGGCACGCGCTGCACCTATGGAGCGCGCAGCTTCGCGCTGAAGGTCGAGGTGGCGCGGATGAACATGCTGGCCAACACCTTTATGCGCGCGCCGGGCGAGGCGGTCGGCACCTTCGCGCTGGAGGTGGCGGTCGACGAACTGGCGGTCGAGCTGGGGATCGACCCGGTCGAGCTGCGGATCATCAATGAGCCCGAGAAGGACCCGCTGAGCGGTGTGCCGTTCTCGTCGCGGCATATCGTTACCGCGTGGCGGCAGGGCGCGGAGCGGTTCGGCTGGGCGGGGCGCGATCCGCGTGCCGGCGTGCGGCGCGAGGGCGAGTGGCTGGTCGGCACCGGCTGCGCGACCGGCACCTATCCCTATTACCGGATGCCGGGCGCGGAGGCGCGGATCACGCTGACGCGCGACGGCGATGCGGTGCGCGCGCAGGTGGATGTCGCGGCGGCGGAGATGGGGATGGGCACCGCCACCACCACCGCGATCGTCGCGGCGGAGCGGCTTGGGCTGCCGATCGAACAGGTCGAGGTCGGCTATGGCGACTCCGCGATCCCCGGCGCGATCATGGCCGGCGGGTCGCAACAGACCGCGGCGATCGGCGCGGCGGTGATCGCGGCGCACAATGCCCTGGTCGCCGATCTCCTCAAGCTGGCGGGCAACGACTCGCCGCTGGCGGGACTGTCGGCGGGCGAGGTCGGCAGCGTCGACGGCGGGCTGGCGAGCCGCACCGATCCGTCGCGGCGCGAAAGCTATGCGTCGATCCTGTCGCGCGCGCAGCGCGGTGCGGTGTCGGTGACGAAGGCGGGGTCGATGCCGCTGGAGCTGATGCACTGGTCGATGCACTCGCACAGCGCGATCTTCTGCGAGGTGCGGGTCAATGCGGTGACGGGCGAGTTGCGCGTCAGCCGGATGCTGGGGTCGTTCGATTGCGGGCGCATCCTCAACCCGCGCACCGCCACCAGCCAGTTCCGTGGCGGAATGATCATGGGGCTGGGGATGGCGCTGATGGAGGAGACGCAATTCGACGAGCGCAACGGGCGGATCATGAACCCGAGCCTCGCCGAATATCACCTGCCTGTGCATCTGGACGTGCCGGAGATCGACGTGCTCTGGACCGACATCCCCGATCCGCACACCCCGATGGGGGCGCACGGGATCGGCGAGATCGGGATCACCGGCGTCGCGGCGGCGGTCGCCAATGCGGTGTGGCACGCGACGGGCAAGCGGGTGCGGGAGTTGCCGATCACGTTGGACAAGTTGTTGTAGTTTTTGGCCGTCGTCCCGGACTTGGTCCGGGACGACGGAGAAGGCGGGGTCGAAATTCGCGCTGCCGCGTTCAGCGGCGATGACACAGGATGACGAACGCTGGATGCGCGAGGCGATCAGGGTCGCGCGGTCCAAGGGCAGCGACCCCTCCACCTCGCCGCTGGGATCGGTGATCGTGCGCGGCGGGCGGGTGATCGCCGCCGAGCGCAACCAGACCCACGAACTGCCCGACGCCACCGCGCACGCCGAGATGATGGCGATCCGGCGCGGGTGCGAGGCGGAGGGCGAACTGGAGCTGCGCGATGCGACGCTCTATTCGACGCTGCAACCGTGCGGGATGTGCACGATGGCGTCGATCTGGTCGAAGGTCGGGCGGGTCGTCTATGGCGCGGGGCGCGACGACGTCCATGCGATGTATTTCGAGGCGAAGCATGTCGACACGCTGTCGTTTATCGCCGACGCCTATCGCGACGATATCGTGATCGAGGGTGGGTGCCTGCGCGAGGAATGCGCGGCGCTTTACTATCCGCCGGATGCCGAGCTGCCGGAGGAGGAGCAGGCGAACCTGTAGCGTGGGCTGGCCGAGTTTTTTTCTTCTTCCGTCATCCCGGACTTGATCCGGGATCCCGCTTCTTCTTTCTTCGCCGTGGAGAAGAAGCGAGGCCCCGGATCAAGTCCGGGGCGACAGGCATCGGTACGAGGCGGAGCACGCCTCATCAGCGTCCCCCCAACTGGATCACGGCCCTCGGCAGCTTCTGAACGCCGGTCAGCAATATAAATCAGGTTTGAACGGGATATTTCGAACTGTTGCCGGGTTGGGCGCGCGAACGGTGAAGGAGCGCGGACCATGGCGACGGTGGCTGACACGCGTGGCGGAGCATCACCGGCGCGTGATGACGAGCGGAAGCGCGCGAGGCGGCCGCTAGAGGCGCTCAACTTCTTCATGGCGGACATGCAGGCGGGGATCGGCCCGTTTCTGGGCGTGTTCCTCCAGCAGCGCGGCTGGACCGCGGGGCCGATCGGCTCGGTGATGACCGCCGGCGGGGTCGCCGGAATGTTGATGACCGTGCCCGCCGGCGCATTCATCGACCATACCGAGAAGAAGCGGCTGGTGGTGATCGTCACCGGCATCTGCACCGTGATGGCGTCGTTCCTGATCCTGTTCTCGCAGGCGGGCTGGGTGGTGACGGTCAGCCAGGTCGCGACCGCGATCGCGGGTGCGGCGATCGGCCCGGCGGTGACCGGCATGACGCTGGGGATCGTGCGCCAGAAAGGCTTCAACGCGCAGAACGGGCGCAATCAGGCGTGGAACCATGCCGGGAACATGGTCGGCGCGGGGCTGTCGGGGTATCTCGGCTGGAAGTTCGGGATGCCGGCGATCTTCTATCTCGCCGCCGTGTTCGGGGTGCTGGCGATCACCAGCGTGCTGCTGATCCCGGAAAAGGCGATCGATCACCGCGCGGCGCGCGGGTTGGAGAAAGGCGATGACGACGCGGAGGGCGGACAGGCCGAAGGATTCCGTGCGCTGCTCCGGAACAAGCCGATGCTGGTGCTCGGCGCGGCACTGGCGTGTTTCCATCTCGGCAATGGCGCGATGCTGCCGCTTTACGGGCTGGCGGTTGTCGGCGCCGGGAAGGGCAATGCGGCGATCTTCACCGCCGAGACGGTGGTGGTGGCGCAGGCGGTGATGATCGTCGCGTCGCTGATTGCGACCCGGATGTCGGCGGGGCGTGGCTATTGGCTGGTGTTGCTGATCTCGTTCGCGGCGCTGCCGGTGCGTGGCGCGCTGGCCGGGACGTTCATCGAGCACTGGGGGGTGTGGCCGGTGCAGGCGCTCGACGGGATCGGCGCGGGATTGCAGAGCGTCGCCGTGCCCGGACTCGTCGCGTGCCTGTTGAACGGGACGGGCCGCGTCAATGTCGGGCAGGGTGCGGTGATGACGGTGCAGGGCGTCGGCGCGTCGCTGAGTCCGGCGATCGGCGGGTGGCTGGCGCAGGAACTCGGCTATCACATCGCTTTCTATATCCTCGGCAGCTTCGCTTTGGTGAGTGTCGCGCTGTGGGTGGTGTTCGCGGGCGTGGTGCGCGAGGCGTGCGTGACGGCGCAGGCGTGACTCGGGTGCTGGCGGAGCGCGGGACGTTCGGGCAGGGGGGCGGCATGTCGATGCTGTCCGGTCGCGCGCGATGATCCTTGCCACCGGTATGACCTGGGGGATTTGTGCCGCCGCGACTGCGGGGGTGATCGCGCGACCGTTCCGCTGGCCGGAGGCGATCTGGGCGGTGGCGGGCGCGGTGGCGCTGCTGCTGTTCGGGCTGGTGACGCCGGGCGACGCGCTATCGGCGGTGGCGAAGGGCGGCGACGTCTATCTGTTCCTGATCGGCATGATGCTGTTGAGCGAGACCGCGCGCGAGCAGGGGCTGTTCGACTGGGTGGCGGCGACGGCGGTCGTCCATGCCGGGGGTTCGCCGACGCGGCTGTTCCTGCTGGTCTATGCGACGGGTGTGATCACGACGACCTTCCTCTCGAACGACGCGACCGCGGTGGTGCTGACCCCGGCGGTCTATGCCGCCGCGCGCAAGGCGAAGGCCGAACCGCTGCCGCTACTGTTCGCCTGCGCGCTGATCGCCAATGCCGCGAGCTTCGTGTTGCCGATCTCGAACCCGGCCAATCTGGTGTTGTACGGGGGGAAGATGCCGCCGCTGGGGGCGTGGTTCGCGTCGTTCGCCGGGCCGTCGATGGCGGCGATCGTCGTGACGTTCCTTGCCTTGCGTTACGTCGAGCGCGCGCGGCTGACGGGGACGTGTGAGGCGGCGGTGTCGCGCGCGCCGTTGAGCCTCGCAGGCAAAGCGGCGCTGGCGGGGATTGCGGCGACGGCGTTGCTGTTGCTGGTGGTGTCGGCGCTCGACCGGCCGCTAGGATTGCCAACCTGCATCGCGGGCGTGGCGACGATGTTGGGGGTGGCGTTGTTGGTGCGCCGCTCGCCGGTCGACACGATGCGCGCGGTGTCGTGGAGCGTGCTGCCGCTGGTCGCGGGGCTGTTCGTGCTGGTCGAGGCGCTCGACCGCACCGGGGTGATCGCGCGGGTGGCGAATGGGTTGCGCGGGCTGGCGGCGGATCCCGTGCGTGGCGCGGCGTGGAGCGGGACGATCCTCGCCTTTGCGTCGAACCTGATGAACAACCTGCCCGCCGGGCTGATCGCGAGCACCGCGGTGGCGCAGGCGCAGCCGCCGCGCGTGATCGTCGATGCGCTGCTGATCGGGGTCGACCTGGGACCGAACCTGTCGATCACCGGGAGCCTCGCGACGATCCTGTGGTTGCAGGCGATCCGGCGCGAGGGTGAAGATGTCGGCTTCTGGCGGTTCCTGAAGGTCGGCGCGGCGACGATGATCCCGGCGCTGGTCGCGGCGCTGGGGGTGAGATTGTTGATCGGGTAGCCTCTTCTGCTCACCCCTCCCGCGAGGGGAAGGGCTTTCTGAGGGTCAGCGCTGCGCGCTGCGCAGTCTGGCGACGCCGATGCTGTCCATCATCAGCTCATATTGCGCGGGCGAGAAGCCGGCGCGGAGGAAGCGCTTCAGCTCGTCGGTCGGGATCGTATAGCCATAATGCCAGCCGAGCACCGCGATGCGGCGCAGCGCCTCGAGCCGTTCGTCGGCGAGCATGTGGTTGTGCGGCGGCTTGAACAGCACCGCCATCGCCTTGGCGATCCGGCCGGGCTTGTCGAGCGACCAGAGCCGGTCCTTGCGGGCGAGCGCGACCACCGACCATTCGAGCGCGCTGAGCCGCGCGGGCGCGTCGGTCGGCAGCGGATCGGCGCATGGCGTGATGGCGGCAGGAAGGGGGGCGGTGGTAACGACCGAGCGGTCGTCGTCGAGCATCAGATAGGCCATGGGCGGACTCCCTTGGAAACGGGCGGGCGCAGCCGTTCCCGACATCGCGGACGACGGGTGGAAGCGCTGGCAGGTGGCAGGCGAAGAACGGGCGGACCGCGACCTTTTCAGGACGCGCCGGGATGGGCGAAGCAACGAGGATCCATAACCGGCTCCTGCGATGATGGGGCGCCGGGTTGGCTCCTCATTCCATACCGTGTGGTATATAAAGCGTCCGAACGCCCGTCAACGGCTTTGTGTACCGATCGGTAATTTATTTTTCGGTCAGGACGTCGGCCACATCGACAAGGCGATCGAGACGACGCCGTCGAGTTCCTCGCGCGTGACGCCGGAGGTCGCCAGCACCGCCATCCCCTGCAGGATCGCATAGAGATAGAAAGCGAGCCCCTGCGGATCGAGGTGCGCGGGCAGATCGCCGTCCTGCCGCGCCTGTTCGAAGCGCGCGACGAGCGCGGCGTTCGAGGACTGGCGGCGCTCCATGATGTGCGCCTTGATCGAATCGCCCTCCGCACCGCAGGCGGTGGCGCTGATGACGCCCATGCAGCCCTTCGGGTCGCAGGTGCTGGTTTGCGCCGCGACTGCGCCGCGCATGAAATGCTCCGCGACCGCGCGCGCGGTCGGCTGCTTCAGCGCCTCGCGCGTATAGGCCAGCTTCTCCGCCTCGTAGCGGTCGAGCGCCTGGTGGAAGAGCTGTTCCTTGTTGCCGAACGCGGCATAGAGGCTGGGCTTGGTGATGCCCATCGCGGCGGTGAGGTCCGCCATCGACGCGCCGTCATAGCCCTTTGCCCAGAACACGCCGAGCGCGGCCGACAAGGCTGCATCGGGGCAGAATTCGCGCGGACGCCCACGGGTGGGAGCAGGAGCGTCGGCGGTGGTGATCGATTCCATAACGGGCGGTATATAATAACGCCGACCCGCGGCGTCGAGGGGCGCTTGACCGGCCCGGTGCGCTCCCCGATACCGCCCGTGTCGATTTGGGAGAGACCGGGCAGGCCCGGCGCCGAAGGAGCAACCGCCCCGGAAACTCTCAGGCAAAAGGACCAGATCGACGACGGACATCTGGAGAGAGGCGCGGGGATAGTCCCGGCGTCCGCCGACGGGATAGCGATCTCAGGCGCAAGGGACAGATGGGGCATGCAGGCGCCGCGCGGGGCGTCCGGGGAGAGCACATGCACGTCGACATGACCCATCAGCCGCTCGATCGCTGCGCGACGCGTCCGATCAGCGTGGCGGAATTGTTCACGATCGGCATCGGGCCGTCGAGTTCGCACACGGTGGGGCCGATGCGCGCGGCGTTCGACTTCGCACAGCGCGCGATCGGGCGGGAGCAGGACGTGGTCGCGGTGCGCTGCGACCTGTACGGCTCGCTGGCGCTGACCGGGCGCGGGCACGCGACGGACACCGCCGCGATCCTCGGGCTGGCGGGGTGGGAGCCGGAGCGCCTCGAGCCGGATGACGCGCCGGCGGTGTTGGAGACGATCCGCGAGACCTCGCGATTGCGGTTGGCCGGCGAGCGCACGATCCCGTTTGCCGAGGCGGCGGATCTCGTCTTCCATCCGCGCGATTTTCTGCCCGAACATCCCAATGGCATCAGCTTTACCGCGCGGCTGGCGGACGGGACCGGCTACACTGAAACCTATTTCTCGATCGGTGGCGGTGCGATCCTGCGCAAGGGCGCGCCGGTTGCGGCGGCGAATGTCGCGGTGCGCCACCCGTTCTCGTCGAGTGCGGAGTTGCTGGCGCTCGGCGACGCGACCGGGCTGACGATCGCACAACTGGTGCGCGCCAACGAGGAAGCGTGGCGCAGCGGCGCGGAGGCTGACGCGTTCCTCGACGCCGTGCACGCGGCGATGAACGCGTGCATTGATCGCGGGATTGCGCAGGACGGGCTGCTACCCGGCGGGCTGAAGGTGCGACGGCGGGCGCGGGCGCTGGAGCAGGCGCTGACCGGCAACACGCCGGGGCGCAACCCGGCGGAAGTGTTCGAATGGGTCAGCCTGTGGGCGCTGGCGGTCAACGAGGAGAATGCGGCGGGCGGGCGCGTCGTCACCGCACCCACCAACGGCGCGGCGGGCGTGCTGCCGGCGGTGCTGCGCTTCTACGAGACGCTGGTCGCGCAGACCAAGCCGGCGCCGGTGCGTCAGCAGGGCGTGCGCTGCTTCCTGTACACCGCCGCGGCGATCGGGATGCTGTACAAGAAGCGCGCGTCGATTTCGGCGGCGGAAATGGGATGCCAGGGTGAGGTCGGCGTCGCCTGTTCGATGGCGGCGGGCGCGCTGGCGGCGGTGCTGGGCGGCAGCAACCGTCAGATCGAGAATGCCGCCGAGATCGGGATGGAGCATAACCTCGGGCTCACCTGCGATCCGATCGGCGGGCTGGTGCAGATCCCATGTATCGAGCGCAACACGATGGGCGCGGTGAAGGCGATCAACGCCGCCTATCTGGCGCTGCGCGGCGATGGCAGCCATGTCGTCAGCCTCGACGCGGTGATCGAGACGATGCGCCAGACCGGCGAGGACATGCGGACGCAATATAAGGAGACCAGCCTCGGCGGGCTGGCGGTAAACGTGGTGGAATGTTGATCCGACGGTGATCGCCAAGGGTGCGGACGAAGAATTTTCGGCCGGTCTGGCGCATACCGCCCAGCCGCGGGGCACTGACGCGAGCGAAGACGGTTGTAGTCCCTATGCCTTCGGGCGTAACCCAGATTTGGATCGTCGTGATCGGAGTATGCGTGACAACCGACTTGCCTCCTGCTCTACTCGACTATCTGCAGCAGTCGCGCGTTGCGCTCGCCGTCGCGACCGCCGATGACGATAATCATCTGCTCGCCGTCAGCGCGCGCTTCTGCGAACTGACCGGCTATGCGTCGGAGGACGTGCTCGGGCGCAACTGCCGGATGTTGCAGCGATCCGCGCCCAATATCGAGCCGCGCGAGCGGCTGCGCGAGTTCCTCGCCAGTCCGCGGCAGGAGAATGTGCGCACGCCGATCGTCAATTTCCGCAAGGACGGCACGCCCTTCGTCAACCTGCTGTATATGTCGCGGCTGCGCGCGATCGACGGGTCGGCGAACTATATCTTCGCCTCGCAATTCGATGTCAGCCGCTCGCAGCCCGACATGCTGAGCGATTATGATAGCGAACTTGGACGGACGCTGGGGCGGCTGACCCCAATCGCGCGCGATGCCGGTATCGTCGTCGAAGGTACGCTGCTGACGATCGCTAATAGCGCCGCGACCGTTGCGCAGGCCAAGCTGATGCTCGCCGGGCTGGAGCAGGACCCCCGTGCATAGCGGTTCGCGCGCCGCCACCGGGCGAACGGTGCCGGTGGTAGGAATCGGCGCGTCGGCGGGCGGGCTGGAAGCGCTGCGCGAGATGCTGGCGCCTGCGCGGCGGCCGACCGGGCTGGCGTTTGTGGTGGTCCAGCACCTCGACCCCAATCACGAAAGCATGCTGGCCGAGCTGCTCGATCGCACAACCGCGCTGGAGGTGCTGCAAAGCGCCGGTGGTGAGCGGATCGAGGCCGACAAGGTCTATATCATCCCGCCGGGACGCGGGCTGGCGATCCGCGACGGCGTGCTGGAGCTGACCGACTTCGCGCAGCCGCGCGGGATGCGGCGGCCGATCGACGACTTCTTTCAGTCGCTGGCCGGCGATCAGCAATCGAACGCCGCCTGCGTGATCCTGTCCGGCACCGGCGCGGACGGCACGACCGGGCTGCGCGCGATCAAGGAGAACGGCGGCGTCGGCGTTGTCCAGCAACCGGAGAGCGCGCGCTACGACGGCATGCCGCTGTCGGCGGTGGGCACGGGGCTGATCGACTTCATCAAGCCGCCGGGCGAGATCCTCGAATGTCTGCGCGGCTTCTTCGGACGGCGCAACAGCGAGCCGGGCGAGGTCGAGGCCGGGGTGGTCGCGGATCATGTCGACGAATTGTGCCGCGTGCTGCGCAATGCGATCGGTCACGACTTTTCGGGCTACAAGCGCTCGACGCTGATCCGCCGGGTCGAGCGGCGGATGCACGTGCTGGGGATCGATACCGGGCGGGACTATCTGTCACGGGTGCGGAGCGATGCCGACGAGTGCGAGGCGCTGTTCCGCGACCTGCTGATCAACGTTACACGCTTCTTCCGCGACGCCGAGGCGTTCGAGACGCTGCGCAAGCAGGTGATCGAGCCGCTGCTGCGCGACCGCGCCACCGACGATGATCTGCGCGTGTGGGTGCCCGGTTGTTCGAGCGGCGAGGAAGCCTATACGATCGCGATGCTGTTCGCGGAGGCGGCGCGCACGTCGGGCCAGCCGTTGGCGGTGCAGATCTTCGCCACCGATATCGACGAGCAGATGCTGACGATCGCGCGCGAGGGCAGCTATCCGGCCGCGGCGCTGGTCGATCTGCCGCCCGCGCTGCGCGAGCGTTATACCGTGCCGCACGCCGAGCGGTTCACGATCGCAGGCCAGATCCGCGACATGATCCGCTTTTCGAACCACAGCGTTGTCAAGGATCCGCCCTTTTCGCGGATCGATCTGGTGTCGTGCCGCAACCTGCTGATCTATTTCGACGATCGTTTGCAGCAATCGGTGCTGCCACTGTTCCATTATGCACTGCGTCCCGGCGGCTTCCTGTTCCTGGGACCGTCCGAAAGCGTCGGGCGGTTCGAGCATCTGTTCACCGTGGTCGACCAGCATGCGCGGCTCTATGAACGTGCGCCGGGGGCGCCGAGCTATCCGATCGACCTGCCCGGCAACTCGCGCCCGACCGGCGCCCGGCGAGAACGTGACAGCCGCGGTGACGGGCCGGCGCTGACGAACGAGAGCGCCGCGATCCGGCGGATCGTCGACCGTTATGCCCCGGCCAGCCTGATCGTCGATCAGGACGGCGGGATCACCGCCGCCTATGGCAAGCTGGGTCGCTATTTCGAGTTCCCGGTGACGCGCACCGGCGGCAGCAGCGCGATCAATCTCGCGCGGCCGGGCCTGCGCACCGTAATCGGGCCGCTGCTGCGACAGGCGCGCGACGAGCGTCGCCCCGTGGTGGCGCGCGATGTCGAGGTCGAGACCGATTATGGCGTGCAGCCGGTCGAGGTGATCTGCGATCCGCTGGGTGACGGCACCCTGCTGTTCGTGTTTCGCGACAGCGGCGCGTTCCGCCCGTCCGATCAGGGGGAACTGGAAAAGCTGGCCGCCACCAACGACGATCATCTGGAGGCGATCGAGGATGAGTTGCGGCTGACGCGCCATCGGCTGCGCACCGCGATTGAGGAACTGGAGACCGCGAACGAGGAGCTGAAAAGCTCCAACGAAGAAATGATGTCGATGAACGAGGAGCTTCAATCGACGAACGAGGAATTGTCGACCGTCAACGACGAGCTGAAGAGCAAGGTCGAGCAGCTGACGGTCGCGGTTTCCGACCTGCGCAACTTCCATCAGTCGACCGAGCTGGCGGTGGTGGTGCTGGATGCCGAGCTCAAGGTGCGCAGCTATACCGACGCGGCGGTGTCGATCTTCCCGCTCCAGCCCGCCGACCGCGGCCGGCCGCTGAGCGACGTCGCGAGCCGGCTGCGCGGCACCGACTATCTGGAGGATGCGCGCGCGGTCGCGGCGGGTGCCCCGGCGACGCAGCGGCGCGTGACGACCAGCGACGGCGAGCGCGTGTTGTCGCTGCGCGTGCTGCCGTATCGCACGCAGAGCGGCGCGGTTGACGGCACGACCCTGGTGCTGACCGACATCACCGAGGCGCTGTCGCTTGAACGTCAGCTCGCCGCCGAGCGCGAGCGCCTCGATCTCGCAATCAAGGCGGCGGGGATCGGGGTGTGGGAATATTGCCCCGAGACCGGTGAGACGGTGCTCGACGGGGTTGAGCAGCGGCTGTTCGGCATGGCGGGCGAGGAAGCGACGCGGATCGATCCGCTGCTCGACCGGATCGAGCCCGAGGACCGCGGCGCAGTGGAGACGGCGCTGCGTCGCGCGGTGGAGCGCAACGGCGATTACGAGGCGACGTTCCGGCTGCGGCCCATCGAGGGCAGGGCACGCTGGATCAAGGGGTTCGGCCGTGTAATCGCAGGGAGCAACCCGCCGCGGCTGGTCGGCGTGTCGATCGACGTCTCTCCCGAATATACGCTGGCGGAAACGCGCGAGCTGATGCTGCGCGAGATGAACCACCGCGTAAAGAACCTGTTCGCGGTGATCGCCGGGATGGTCACCGTCGCCGCGCGCAATCATGACGAGGTGCGCCCGTTCGCAACCGACCTGCGGCGGCGGATCGCGGCGCTGGGCAGCGCGCACTCGCTGGCGTCGCCGGCCGGGCAGCCGCAGGCGATCGGGCTCGACGAACTGGTCGACGCGACGCTCGCGCCGTATCGTGACCATTCGCACATTACGATCGAAGGGCCGAAGATCGCGCTCAACCGGCGGTGCCTGTCGTCGATGGCGCTGATCCTCCACGAATGGGCGACAAATTCGGTCAAATACGGTGCCTTGTGCGCCGAGAGCCGAGACGGCGAGCGCGACGCGGGCACCGGGCTGACGGTACGCTGGCAGGTGAACGACGATGGGCTGGAGCTGGCGTGGGACGAGATCGGAGAGAGCGACCAGAACCTTGACGCGCCGCCGCGCGGCTTCGGATCACTGCTGGTCGACACAAGCGTCCGACAATTACTTGGTCATGTACGGAGCGAGGCGGCCGGCCGTTCGTTTCGGCTGCGAATGAAACTTCCTGTGAGTGTGCTTGCCCGTGACTGAGTCAGCCGTCATCGATGTCCTGCTGGTGGAAGACGAATTGTTCATCGCCCTCGATCTGCAGGAAACGATCGAGGATGCGGGCTTCCGCGTGGTCGGCCCGTGCGCGACGGTCGTGGAGGCCGAAGCGGCGATCCAGCGTCATGCGGCGCGGTTCGCCGCCGCGGTGCTGGACGTGCGGCTGGCGGACGGTACGGTCTTCCCCGTCGCTGACCGGCTTCAGGCGGCGGGGATCCCGTTGCTGTTCCATTCCGGCCATGCCGATGATGCCGACCTGCGACGCCGCTATCCCAGCGCGACGGTGTGCCCGAAGCCGAGCGCGCCGGACGCTCTGGCTAATGCGCTGCGTGGCTGCGCGGGGCGAAAACAGGCCGCGTAACGCTCCCGATCACGCCCGGGGTGACGGTGTCAGGGCGAGGCGCGTCATCACGACGCCTCGGAGGCCGGACGCGGTCCGCCAGCGAGAAATGCGCGGAGGCGGTCGGCCATGTCCTGCAAGGTCACTTGCGCGATATCGCCGTCTGATCCGTTCGACGTGCGGAGCAGGTCCGCGATCGCGAGTTGGATCTGTGTGATATGGTCGATGCGTTGCAGACTGGCCATGTGCCGGCGCAGCGTCGCGCCATCACTGCCCAGGTCATAGGCGAGATCGGCCAGCATGCTCGACGCGAGCACCAGCTCGGCGGCGAGCGCCTGTGCGAGCGGGCGCGGCACGCCGGCTGTCGACACCTCCCCGACCGGCAGGGGCATCGCCGCCGCCGCGGTCACTTGGAGCACATCTTCATGACGCCGGCGACCAGCGCGTCGCTGGCGACCGGCTGTGAGACCATGCCGCGCGTCAGCGTGAAGCCACCGCCGCTTTCGGCCGGGGCGAAGGCATAGCCGCCCGCCGCGTTGAGCGCGCGGAGGCCGCCCGCACCATCCTCGTTGGCGTCAAGCAGCAGCACCCCGACCGCGTTCGCCGCCGCCGCCTTTGCCGCGGAGGCGAACAGCAGCGAGATCGACGGACGCTCGCCCGCGACCGGGTCCTTGGCGAGCAGGCGCAGCGTGCCGTTCGGCCAGCTGTCGATGACCAGATGCGCGTCACCGTGCGGGGCGAGGTAGATCGTGCCCTGTTCCGGCTTCATCCCGTCGGTCGCGACCACCACCTTGGCCGCGCATTGCTCGGCGAGCTTCTCGGCCATGCTTTCGACCAGACCCGGACCGAGATGCTGGACGACGACGGTCGGCGGGCAATTGGCGGGGAAGGCGGTGAACAGGTCGAAGATCGACTTCGTATTGGACGCATCGCCGCCGACCAGCAGCAGCCGCCCGTTCCAGTCGATCGGGGGTGCCTTGCCGGTCTTCGGCGCGGCCTTGGGCTTCAGGTCGGCTTTCTTGGCGGCCTTCAGGCGCTTGGCGAGCTTGGCGATGATCGCGTCCAGCTCTGCGGGCGCCGCGACCCGCGGCTTGGGGAAGCAGTCGATCGCGCCGAGCCGCAGCGCCTCGATCGACTCCGCCGCGCCGTCCTGCGTCCGGGTCGAGAACATGATGACGGGCATGGGCTTGGTGTCCATGATCTCGGCGAGATAGTCGAGGCCGCTCATCCCCGGCATCTCGACGTCGAGCGTCATGACGTCGGGGCGGGTGCTTTCCACCAGGCCGCGCGCTTCCGCCGCGCCATCGGCCATGCCGACCACTTCCACACCCGGGATCCGCTCAAGCGCGCCCGAGATCAGCGCGCGCATGGTCAACGAGTCGTCGACCACCAATACCTTTGTTCCAGCCATGACCCCGTCCTACTCTACGCGCGTTAACTAATTGTGTTCAGGCGGCATCCGCCATGGCGGCGCGCTCGACCAGCCGCTCCAGCGCCAGCACCAGGATCAGCCGCTGGTCGATCGTCGCCAGCCCGTCGAGGAACTGCTGCGCCGCCGAATCCCCCATGTCGGGGAGCGGCTGCATATCCTCGGTCTGCACCGTGACGATGTCGTTGACCGCGTCGACGATGATGCCCTGCAACTGCTCGCCGATCCGCACGACGATGATGACGTGGCGTGCGGTCGGATCGGTCATGCCCCAGCCGAGCCGATGGCGAAGGTCGAGCACCGGCAACACCACGCCGCGCAGATTGACGACCCCGCGCACATGGCTGGGCACGTTCGGCAGCGGGGTGGCAGGCGACCAGGCGCGGATCTCGCGGATCGCCATGATGTCGACGCCCAGATACTGGTCGCCGAGCTGAAAGGTGATGAGCTGACGGGACATGGGATTCGTTCCTTGTGACATCAGTGCAGCACGCGGCGGATCGCGGCGGCGAGCTTTTCGGGGTGGAAGGGCTTGACGATCCAGCCGGTCGCGCCGGCCTGACGCGCGCGCTGCTTCTTCTCGTCGGAGCTTTCGGTGGTCAGCACCAGGATCGGCAGCGTGCGGCGGCCGTCGGCGCGAACGTTCTCGATCAGCCCGAACCCGTCCATGCGCGGCATGTTGATGTCGGTGATGAGCAGGTCGGGCTCCTCCTCCTCATCGAAGCTGGCGAGCGTTTCGAGCGCATGGACGCCGTCCTCGGCCTCCACGACGTGATAGCCGAGGTCAGTCAGCGCGGCGCGCAGCAGCATTCTCATGCTGGGCGAGTCATCCACGGTCATGATCGTCTTGGTCACGGGTAACGGCTCCTGGGCAGAATACGGGGCGGAATCAGAAGAACTCGACGTCGCCGAGCGACGCAGGCGGTGGCGGCGGCGGCGGCGGGGCCGGGCGGGGGCGGATCACCGGCGCCGCGATCGCCTGCTCGGTCACGACGCGGCACCGGGCGAGGCCCACCGCCGGGCGGAACTCGACGCGCCGCGCACCATTACCGCCGACATCCTCACCGACCAGCGGGATGCGCTCGTCACGCAGGAAGCGTCGCGCGAAAGCGATGTTGTCGCCGCCGATGTCGCGAAACCCCGAGCGCATCGTCGCGCCGCCGAAGATCCGCGCCTTGAGCCGCGACCGTGCCCCGCCCATCGCCAGCATGGCATTGATGAGCACTTCCATCGCATAGACGCCGTAGCGCTGCATCGAGGCGGGATCGGAGGCATGACCCTCCGCTAACAGGTAGTGGTTAATACCTCCTACCTTGGCGACCGGATCATAAAAACATGCAGCGATGCAGCTGCCGAGCACGGTGGTGAGCACGACGTCGGTTTCACCGCTGACGCGCGTCTCGCCCTGCGCCACGGTGACCCGGCGTAGCCCATCGCGGAGCGCGAGGCCCGTCATGCACGACACTCCTGAAGCAACCGGGCGGCGATCCGGCGCAGCGGCATCTGCTGCACGACCGCGCCGATGCGATGCGCGACGGCGGGCATCCCATAGACGACGCTGGACGATTCATCCTGGCCGATCGTCACCGAGCCGGCCTGACGCATCGCCAGCATCCCCTCGGCGCCGTCCGCCCCCATGCCCGTCAGGATCGCGCCGACCGCGTCACCGGCCGCGATGCGGGCGACCGAGTGGAACAGCACGTCGACCGAGGGCTGATGCCCGCTCATCTTGGGCCCCGAAAGCAAACGGCAGTAACGCCGCGTCGCCGGGCCAGCGATCTCAAGATGCTGATCGCCGCCGGGTGCCAGATAGACCTTGCCAGGGCGCAGGACCGCGCCCGCGCGCGCTTCCTCGACGCTCGGCTTGCACAGCCGGTCGAGCCGAGCGGCAAAGCTGGCGGTGAAGCTGGGCGGCATGTGCTGGACGATCACGGTCGGCGGGCAATTGGCCGGGAAGCCGGAGAGCAGCTCGATCAACGCCTCGACCCCGCCGGTCGACGCGCCGACCGCGATCATCGACTGGTCACGTGGCATGTAATCGGCCTGCGGCGCGGGTTCGGCGGCGCGAGGGGCCGCCGCGACGCTCCGCCCCCGCGACCCGGAGGCGGCGCGGACCAGCGCGGGGAGCCGGATCGCCTCATCGGGGCGGCGCAGCGCCAGCTTGTCGAAACATTCGAATGCGCCGAGTTCGAGCGCCGCGATGCTGGCGTCCGCACCCTCGGACGTCAGCGTCGAGAGCATGACGACCGGGGTGGGGCGCAGCCGCATCAGGCGTTCGAGGAAGTCGAGGCCGTTCATGCCCGGCATCTCGATGTCGAGGGTGACGACGTCAGGATCGAGTTCCTTGATCCGGGCGCGCGCTTCCTCGGCGCTGGAGGCGGTGCCGACGACCTGAATGTGCGGATCGCTGGCCAGCGTGCGCTGGATCAGTGCCTGCATGGTCAGCGAATCGTCGACGACGAGCGTGCGGACGCTCATGCGCGCACCTTCAGATAGGCGGTGCGTCCGACGCAGTCGAACCGCGAGGCAACTTCGGGCGACAGCCGCTCCGAATGGCCGATGTACAGCATCCCCCCGGTCTCCAGATGATCGGCGAGCCGCGCCTGCAGCCTCGCCTTCGTTGGTTCGTCGAAATAGATCATGACGTTGCGACAGCAGATCGCGTCGAAGCGCCCCTTCATCGGCCATGGGCCGAGCAGGTTGAGCGGTCGGAACGAGATTACGTCGCGCAGTGCCGGGTCGACCGTGAGCCGGTCGCTGACCCAGGTCGCACGCAGTTTGGCCGGCACGGTTCGCAGCGTGTCGGCGGAATAGCGCCCGGCACGCGCCGTCTCCAGCACGCTGGGCGACACGTCGGTGGCGAGCATCCGCAGGTCGCCCTTGAGCAACCGCTGCGCCGCCGACCGGTCATGGCCGAGCGCGGCCATCAGCCAGGTATAGGGCTCCTCGCCGCTCGAACAGGCCGCCGACCACAGCCGCACACGCCCGCCACTGGCAAGGCGCTGCGCCAGCGTCGGCCACATCCGCTCGACAAAATCCTCGAAATGATGCGCCTCGCGGAAAAAGCTGGTGTGATTGGTGGTCAGCGCATCCAGCATTCGGTCGCGCTCTTCCTCGTCCTCCTCGATCACTTTCAGATAGGCCGAGACGCTGGTCAGCCCGCAGGCGCGCACGCGCGGGGCGACGCGACCGTAGACGAGCTGCGACTTGCCCTCGGGCAACAGGATGCCGAGCGTGTCGTAGACGATCCGTGCGATCCGCTGATGATCGGCGGGCGCGAAGTCGAACTCGCGTTTCGCCGAGGAGATCGGGAGCGCGGCGGTCATGCGGCGTGCGCCAGCTGCCCGCGCCGTGCCCGCTGCGAGGTGAGCGCATCGACGTCGATGATGAGCGCGACCCGCCCGTCGCCGAGGATCGTCGCGCCGGCCAGCCCGTCGATCGCCTGATAATTGGCCTCCAGGCTCTTCACGACCACCTGCCGCTGATCCTGGATCGAGTCGACCAGCAGCGCGGCCTGACCCTGATCGCCCTCGACGACGATCAGCACGGCCTTTTCCGGGTCCCGCTCGCCACTCGCGATGCCGAGCTGCTCGGCGACCGGATAGATCGGCACATAGGAACCACGCACGTCGAGCACCGATCCGTTGATGCCAATCGCGGTGACCGACCGGTCGGACGGGCGCAGGCTCTCGACGATATGGCTGAGCGGAATGACGAAGGTCTGGTCGCCGACCGTGACGATCATCCCGTCGACCACCGCGAGCGTGAGCGGCAGGCTGAGCGAGAAGCTGGATCCCGAGCCGAAGCGCGAATGGATGCCGATCCGCCCGCCGAGCGCCTGAACATTCTTGCGCACCACGTCCATGCCGACGCCGCGCCCGGAGATGTTGGAGACGGTCGCAGCGGTCGAGAAGCCCGGCGCGAAGATCAGATTGTCGACCTCCTCGTCGCTCAGCACCGCATCGGGCAGGATGATCCCGCGCTCTACCGCCTTGGCGCGGACGCGCGTGCGGTCGATGCCGCGCCCGTCGTCGGCGACGGTGATGACGATCCGGCCCGAATGATGCGCGGCCGAGAGCGTGACGACGCCGGTTTCGGGCTTGCCCGCCTTGACGCGTTCCTCGGTGGTTTCCAGCCCGTGATCGACCGCGTTGCGGATCAGGTGGGTCAGCGGCTCGCCGATCCGCTCGACGACGGTCTTGTCGACCTCGGTCATCTCGCCCTCGATATCAAGGCGGACGCGCTTCCCGGTTTCACCCTCCAGTTCACGGATGATGCGTGGCACGCGGCTGAAGACGGTCTTCATCGGCTGCGCGCGGATCGCCATCGTCGATTCCTGCAGCTCGCGCGTCAGGTGATCGAGGTCGGTCAGCTCCGAGATGCCGGCCATGTCGTTTTCGCTCAGACGCTGCGCCAGCATCGCCTGGGTGATGACGAGCTCGCCGACGAGGTTCACGAGCCGGTCGAGCTTGTCGAGATCGACGCGAATCGTCTGCGCGATCGGGGTCGGCGGCGGGGTCGGTGCGGACGCGACCGGGCGCGGCGCGGGGGCTGCCACGGGCATCGCCGCTATGGGGGGCGGGACAGGCGCCGGCGCCGGCGCCACCGCGACCGGGGCGGGGGCCGGAGCTTCGACCGCTGGGATGACCGCCGCCGGCTCCGGCGCTGCGGCGACCACGATCGTCGGCGGTGATGCCGGCGGGAGGCTGGCGACCTTTTCCAGCGTCAGCGCGCAGCCGTCGGTGAATTCGAAGACGCCGCGAATATCGTCCTCGGACACGGTCACAGGCACCGCGATCCGCCACGCCAGATACGACCGCTCGGGATCGAGCGCGGTGAGCGGCGGCAGCGTGTCGGCATCGCACGACAGCACCTGCGCGCCCATCCGCAGCAATTCGCGGATCAGCAGCAGTGGCTCGCCGCCATTGTCGAGCGCGTTCGCGGGCGGGCGGAAGGTCAGCAGCCAGCCGGGCGTGGTCGCTTCATCGCCGTCGATCGCCGGCGCCGAGGCGGCCGGACCGCCGACATCGTCGAGCATCGCCATCAGATCGTCGAAATCGTCGCTGATGCCGACAGGTGCGGGGTCGACTGCCGCCTCGACGGCCACCGGCTCGGGCGCGACCGCCGCGTCGCCGCTCGCCGCCGCGATCAGCCGGGCCAGCATCGCCGCATCGTCGGGTGCCTCGCCCCCGTCACGCGCCGCGGCGACATGATCGGCGAGCATGTCGAACGCCGCGACGATCAGGTCGACCAGCGCCGGGGTTAGCGCCAGCGACTCGCTGCGCAGCAGGTCGAGCAGCGTCTCATACTGGTGGGTATAAGCCTGCAGCCGTTCGTGCCCGAACGCGCCTGCGCCGCCCTTGATCGAGTGGACCGCGCGGAAGATGCCGTTGATCGTCTCGCCGTCATATTGCTGGTCGCGAAGCGCGGCAAAGGCGCTTTCCATGCCGGCCAGGCCTTCTTCACATTCCTGGAAGAAGATCTGCTGGATTGCATCGAGGTCCAAGGTCGGGCTCCTGCGCGAATAAGGTCTTGAGATCAGGCGGCGGCGAGGACGTCGATCGCGGCGAGTTCGCCGGCCTCGACCATCGCGACGCTGGGAAAGGCGACCTGCCACGACAGGCCGCGCGCCACCGCGGCGGCGCGCGCAGCGGCAAGCACCTGCAGGCATGCCTGCCCGATTTGATCGACCGCGACGGCATCGATCGCGACCGGCTCCGCGGCCTCGATCAGCTTCTGCAACGCCTGGCGCAGCGGGGCCGCCGCGGCGGTATCCAGTCGGGGGCTGAGGACGATCGACATCGCAAGCTTTCCTGTCAGACGGCGGCGGGGTGGCGCGGGGCGACGCGATGTTCGGTCATGATCGTCCTGTCCTTCCCGACATTGTTCGACCCCCGCGCTTCATCCGCCGACGGGGGACGGGTCAGCCGCCGATCTGCCCGATCTCTCCTAAAATGACGTTAAATGTGTCGGCAAACCGTGCGGCGTCGCTCAGCCGCCGACAGGTTAATCCGATGACAACCAATGCCTTGCATGGATGACGCGATCACGGCGGCAGCGCTGGCAGGAGATCGTGGTGTTGCAGGCAGTAAGGACGGTCATGCCGGAAGATCGGGCGGGAGAGTTGTTGCGGCAATCAGCGACGATGCGGGCGATCGGCTCGCCGTTCGTCGCGGCGGTGCTGGCAGCGGCCGACCGGCAGCTCGCCGCGGCGCCGCGGACTCGCGCGATGCTGGAAGACTGGCCGGGCGATCCGGCGACCGCGGCGGTGGCGATGCGGCTGAATGCGGCGCTGCACGCGCTGGCGCGACGCAACACGCCGCCGGTACTGGGGGCGTTGTATCGTGGCGCGCATGACGATGTCGATGGCGCGGTGCGCGCGGCGCTGCACGCGCACGACGCGTTCATCGCGCGCTGGATCGAGGAGGTGCCGCAGACCAACGAGGTCGGCCGCACCGCCGCGATCCTGGCCGCGTTGATGGAGGTCGTCGGACAGGCGCCGCTGCCGGTCGAGCTGATCGAGCTGGGGGCGAGTGCGGGGCTCAACCTCAACCTTGCGCTGTATCGCTACGATCTGGGCGGGGCGGTTGCCGGACCCGCTGATTCCCCGGTGCGCATCGCGCCCGAGTGGCGCGGCGCGCCGGCGCCCGACCGCGCGGTGGAGGTGGCAGCGGCCGAAGGGGTCGATCTTCACCCGCTCGATCCGCACGATCCGGCGACATGCGAGCGGCTGATGGCGTATGTATTCGCCGATCAGCCGGCGCGCGCCACACGGCTGGCGGCGGCGCTGGCGCTCGCCCGGCAACATCCGCCACGGATCGCGTGCGCGGACGCCGCCGACTGGCTGGTGCAGCGACTCGCGATGACGCAGCGGGCCGGGCGATGGCGGGTAATTTTCCATTCGATGATGGCACAATATGTCGACCCGGCGGCCCGCATGGCGCTGGAGCGCAGCATCGCCGACGCCGGCGCGCGCGCCGATCTTGACCGCCCGCTGGCGCGGATCGCGTTCGAGTGGAACGTGGCGCGCACCGCGGTCGAGCTGCGACTCACCGTCTGGCCGTCGGGCGGAACACGCGTGCTGGCGATCTGCCACCCCTATGGCGCTTGGATCGAGTGGCTTGGGTGAAAGTCCTGTCTTTATCCATGTTTAACTAACCAGCCGCTAAGCCCGTCGCGTGCAAGCGACGTTTGCGGCAGAAAGATCATCGATGTTCAAGACCCTGAGCATACCGAGGAAGCTGGGTTTCTCGTTCCTTGTCATCAATGCCTCCGCGGCGATCATGATGGTCGTGTTCTTCGCCAACATCTGGATGATCCGCGCGGCGACCGCGAGCAACAACCACAGCCAAGACGTCTATGCCAGGGCGCTGACGCTGGAGACGTCGATCCTGCGCGAGAACAGCCAGTTGCGCGGCTATCTGGTCACGGCCGATCCGACGTACCTGAAATCGTACAACGAAGCGCGCGCCGAGTACGACCAGACCACGGTCGCGCTCGAACAGATGCTGTCCGATCCCGGGCAGCGTGCGCTGGTGCTCACCTCACGCGAGCAGACCACCAAATGGCGGCGCGACTGGAGCAACCGGCTGGTCGCGATGGTGAAGGCCGGGCAGCGCGAAGCCGCCGAGCAGGCGGTGCGGGATGCCGGCAAGAAGGTGCTGACCAGCGCGATCGTGCTGCCGTTGCGCGACCTGCGCGACCAGGAAACCGCCGCCATCGACGAGAACGCCGCGGAGCAGGCGCACGCGCTGACCACCGCGACGATCGCACTGGTGCTGGGCGGCATCGCCCTGATCGGGATCGCGGTGATGTTGCAGACGGCGCTGAGCCGCAGCATCGCGCGGCCGGTCAGTGCGCTGACGCGGCGCATGGCTGATTTGGCCGCGGGCAAGAGCGCGATCGATGTGCCGGATACCGCGCGCGCCGACGAACTGGGCGACATGGCGCGCGCGGTGCTGGTGTTCCGTGACGCCGCGCAGGCCAAACTGACCGCCGATCAGGAACGCGAGCTGGCGATGCGGGAGATCGGCGACGGGCTGCACCGACTGTCCGAGGCCGACCTGACGGTAAAGCTGCCTGCGCTGCCGGGCTCATACGCGGTGCTATCGCGGGACTTCAACGGCGCGGTCGGAAAGCTGGCCGACCTGACCTGCAACGTGCGGCGCAGCGTCGAGACGATCAAGCAGAACGCCGAGGAGATCAGCCAGTCGGCGCGCGACCTGTCGGCGCGCAGCGAGCAGCAGGCGTCGAGCTTGCGTGAAACCGCCGCGGCGATGGACGAGATCACCGGCACCGTGCGCGAGGGCGCGTCGAACGCCGCCGATGCGAACAAGGCGATGGCGGAAGCGCGCCTTGCCGCGGAACAGGGCGGCGAGGTCGTCCGCAAATCCGTCGCTGCCATGAACGGCATCGACAAGGCCAGCCGTGAAATCGCCGACATCATCAGCGTGATCGATGGCATCGCCTTCCAGACCAACCTGCTGGCGCTGAACGCAGGAGTCGAGGCGGCGCGGGCGGGCGAAGCGGGCAAGGGCTTTGCGGTGGTCGCCAACGAGGTACGTGCGCTGGCGCAGCGTTCCGCCGACGCCGCGTCGGATGTGAAGACACGGATCCTCTCGGCGATTCACCACGTCAAATCGGGGGTCGAACTGGTCGACGAGACCGGGCAGGCGCTGGAGCAGATCATCGAGCGGGTCGGCAGCGTCAGCGTCATCATGGCGACGATCGCGCGCGCCTCCGATCATCAGGCACAAAGCCTGGGGCAGGTGAACATCGCGATCAACGAGATGGATGGCGTGACGCAGCAGAATGCAGCGATGGTCGAGGAATCGACCGCTGCCGCCAACCTGCTGGCGCGCGAGTCAGAGCAACTCGCGGGTGCGGTCGCCACCTTCACGGTCGACCAGCCGGCAGCGCGCATCGCGCCGCCGCCGTCGGCAGCGCGTCCCCGGCCCGTTACCCCGCCGGTACGGACGGTGCGCGTGGCACCGCGCGCGGTCGGCAATACCGCGCTGAAGGCGAGCGAGGACGATTGGTCGGCATTTTAAGGGGCAGTGCGCTGCCCGCCGGGTCAGATCCGGACCAGCGGTCAGCGTTGGCTTCTTAAGGTCGCCCCCCCTCCCGTTCAGGGGGAGGGGCTTAGCCGGGCCGGGGCGACGCCGTCACGCGCAAGGTCAGTTGTGCGTCACCCCGTAAATGCCCCGATTTCCGCCACCGTCAAATTGCCCGCCGGGATCGCGGTGGCATCGAAGCGCAAGCGGAGGTAGCGCGCCTGACGCGCCCCGAACGGCACGCGCTGGGTGGCGAGCGCATAGGCGATGTTGCCGAACTCGCCGGTCGCGGCGGCGGACCAGACCTTTCCATCGGCGCTCGTCTCCGCGAGATAGCCGCGCGGCGGTGCGGTATCCTTGGCGACCGTGCGCGACGGCGTCAGGCTGAAGCCGGCGAGCGGCAGCACGCGGCCGAGGTCGATCGTCACGCTGGCGGGATGGGCTTCGGTGGGGGCCGGCACCGTCCAGCGCGTCTGCGCGTCGCCATCGATCAACGCCTCCGCCCCCGATCCGCTGGCGGTGACGATCGACCAACCGCGCTGCGGGATGATCGTCGGGTCGGACACCCTGGGGGGTGCGACCGGGACCGGCTGGACCTGCCGGAACAGCGAAATCTCGCTGATCGCGGGGCAGGCGGGCGCTTCGAGGATGCGCAGCCGCAGCCGGCGCGCCGACGCGGGTTGTGACAGCCGCACGATCCGCTGCGCGCTGATGCACTCATGCTCGGCGACGGTGCGCCATTGCCCGCCTTCCTCAAGGTCGATCGCGAACTTCGTCACGCGCACCCCGAGCGGGAGATATTCGCGCAAGCGGATCACGTCGAACGTCTGGCCCGGCGGCAGGTCGAGCGTCAGCGTCGGCGTCGTGTCGCCATCCGGGGTCGACCAGTACGTGTCGCGCCGCCCGTCGAGCACCCGCGATGCGACGAACGCGCGCCCGCGCTCGGCGCTGGCATGCGCGACCGAGCCCTGCGCGAGATCGCGGGCGTAGGTCTGCGCCTGTGCGTCGCCGAAGCTCTTCAGCACCGCCGCGTCGTGATCGGCGACGCGGCCACGGCGGTCGGGCGGGATGTTGAGGTGCATGTTGGTGCCGCGTCCGACCGATTCGTCGAAATAGCGCAACAGGCGCGCGGGGCTCTTCACCTTCGCGTCCTCGTCGGCGTGGTAGAACCAGCCGGGACGGATCGAGGTGTTGGTTTCCGCCGGCCACCATAAGGGCGCGCCGCGTACGCCGGAATTGCCTTCCGACTGAACGTAAGGATGCGCGGGCATCGTCGGCCAGCACGGGTCGCCCGCGACGCCATCCTCGTTGCCGACCCAGCGGATGTCCGCGCCATATGGGTCGAAGGTGCAGGCCATCGGCTGATGCTGGTGCACCAGCGCGATGATCGATGGCCAGTTATAATATTTGGGTGCGTCGATCTTCCGTGTCTCGCGCGCGCCGCCGTAATAGCCGTCGCCGCCGTTCGCGCCGTCGAACCAGAATTCGAACAGCTCGCCGTAGCGCGTGCAGAGTTCGACCACCTGCTTGCGATAGTAATCGATGTACGCCGGGCGGCCATATTCGGCATGATTGCGGTCCCACGGCGACAGATACAGGCCGAAGGCGAGCCCGGCGCGGCGCGTCGCCTTCTCCATCTCGCCGACGATGTCACCCTTGCCCTGCTTGTACGGGCTGTTGCGGATGCAATGTTCGGTCAGCAGCGTCGGCCACAGGCAGAAGCCGTCGTGGTGCTTGGCGGTGAGGATGATCCCGCGCATCCCGCCCGCTTTGGCGGCGGCGACGATCTGGTCGGCGTCGAAGTCGGTCGGGTTGAAGAGCTTCGGGCTCTCGTCACCATAGCCCCATTCGCGATCGGTGAAGGTGTTGATCGAGAAATGGATGAAGGCATATTGCTCGCGCATGTGCCACGCGGCCTGACGCTTCGACGGCGTCGCGCCCCATGGCTTCGGCGCGGCGGTGCCTTGCGCGAGCGCGGGGAGCGCAGTGGTGGCGGCGCCGGCGGCGAGCAGTGCGCGACGGGTGAGATCGGTCATCGGGGGCTCCTGAGACGGGCGCAAAAGTCAATCGTCACCCCGGCGGAGGCCGGGGTCCAGTGGCGGGTGGCTCGCGAGATGCGGTTACGTCCCCCAACTGGACCCCGGCTCTCGCCGGTGTGACGAAAGTGGGGTTGGTGGTGGGAGTGCATCACGCCGGGGTCCGCCCGAATGATGGCGGGCGATCCGCGAGCGCCTTGCCGAACGCCGGGTTGGGCGTTGCGCTCATCGTGAAGCGCAGCGTCCCGCCCTTGACCAGATCGGCGTGCGCGATCCAGCTTTTGGTCCACGGCCGCCCGTTCCACGTCACCGCGGTCACATAAGGCGTCGCGGCGGCATTGCCGGGTGCCTCGACCACCAGCCGCTTGCCGCCGGGCAGCGCCAGCGTGGCACGCTCGAACAGCGGCGAGCCGAACACATAGACCGCCTCGACCGGATCGACCGGGTAGAAGCCGAGCGCCGACATGACGAACCACGCGCTCATCTGCCCGCAATCGTCGTTGCCGATCACGCCGTTCGGGTCGTTCTTGTACATCTCGGTGAGCAGGCGGCGCACCATGCGCTGCGTCTTCCACGGCGCACCGACGAAGGCGTAGAGATAGGCGACATGCTGGTCGGGCTCGTTGCCATGCGCATATTGGCCGACCAGCCCGCTGATGTCGGGCGGCGCGTTCTTGGGCAGCGTCGACGGCGCGGTGAACAGCGCGTCGAGCTTCGCCTCGAACGTCGCATCACCGCCCATGTGCGCAATCAGGCCGTACACGTCGTGCTGGTTGAGGAACGTCGCCTGCCAGCCGTTCGCCTCGGTATAGTCGCGCCACCACGGCTTGGGCATGTGCCCGAGCTGGATCGGGTCATACTCCTTCCACCACGAGCCATCGGCGAAGCGTGGGCGTGCGAAGCCGATCGAGGGGTCGATGACGTTGCGCCAGTTGCCCGAGCGCTTGCGCAGGCGAGCCGCTTCGGCCTCCGCTCCGGCAAGGCGCGCGATCTTCGACGACGCCCAATCGTCATAGGCATATTCCTGCGTGCGGCTGACGCTTTCGAACCATTTGTCAGCCGGGACATAGCCCTTGGCGTCATACAGGTCGCGGCCCTTGCTGTTGTCGAGGTCGGGCGCGCTGAAATCGAACGAACGCTTCGCGATCGCCGGCCACGCCGCGGCGTAATCGGCGGGAATGCCCTTGGCGTGCGCCTCGGCAAGCACCGACACGCCGTGCCATCCGATCATCGTGCCGGTCTCGACTCCCTGCAACGGCCAGACCAGCGGACCATAAGGGCTTTGCTGCGTCTGGCGGATCAGGTCGTCGACCAGCGACTTGACGCGGTCCGGCGCGACGATCGTCAGCAACGGGTGGAGTGCGCGGTACGTGTCCCAAAGCGAATAGGTCGAATAGGCGTGCTGCCCGGCCGGGACGGTATGCACCTGCCGGTCCAGCCCGACGTAGCGGCCATCGACGTCCGAGAAGAGCGTCGGCGCGACCATCGTGTGATACAGCGCGCTCGCCATGATCGTGCGCTGGTCGGTCGTGCCACCCTCGACGGTGATCGCACCCAGCGCCTCGGCCCAGCGGCGGGCGGCGGCGCGACGGGTGGTGTCGAAATCGCCGCGCGCGGCCTCGGCGTCAAGGTTCGCGCGCGCACCCGCGACGTCGACCGCCGAGATGCCGCAGCGGATCACGACCGGTGTCGCGCCGGCATCGTCGTAGAACAGCACCGCCTTGACGCGCTTGCCCGCGACGCCGGTCGCACCCTTCGGCTGTTCGGCGTCGTCGTCGCCGTAAAAGGCGATGCGGTCGGGCTGACGCGAGAGCCGCATCGCGAAGTGGATGCGGCGGCCCTTCGCCCAGCGGTGGACGCGGCGGCTGCCGGTCAACGTGCCGTCCTCGTCGAGCTTCAGGCTCGCCTCGTCGATCAGCGGCGGCGCATCGCTCTTGTCGAGGATCAGGTGCGACAGGTCGATCAGGATATGCCCCGCGCCTGTGGGGAAGGTGTAGCGGTGCCAGCCGGTCCGCTCGGTAACGGTCAGCTCGGCGCGCACGCCGCTTTCCAGTGTGACGCGGTAATAGCCGGGCTCGGCATGTTCGTCGGCAAAGCGCTGCCGATAGCCGGCATCGGGATTGTCGAGCGGCCCCGGGAGCAACTGCACGGGCCCGCGCGTCGGCACGACCAGCACGTCGAGCATGTCGCCGATCCCGGTGCCCGACAGATGCGTGTGGCTGAAGCCCATGATCGACCCGTCGCCATGGTGATAGCCCGAGCAGGTGTCCCAGCGCTCGACATCGGTATCTGGTGACAGCTGTACCATCCCGAACGGCAAGGTCGCGCCGGGATAGGTGTGGCCGTCGCCGCCGGTGCCGACGAACAGGTTCGGTTCGGTGCGGCGCGGTGCGGCGGCGGCGGGCAGCGGAGCGACTGCGACGGTGGCGGTGGTTGCGAGCAAGGCGCGGCGCGTCAGCATCTACAGGGCTTCCTTGAGGATCGCGGGGCTCGTGCGCGCGAGCCGCACGATCAGCTCGCCGAACAGGCCGTTTGCCCAGGCGAACCAGTGGCGCGTCCATTTGGCGGGATCGTTCATGTCGAAGGTTTCGTGCATGAAGCCGGTGCCCGCATCGGTGTCACGCAAGGTCTTGAGGCAGGTGCGGATCGTGGCCGCATTGGTGGTGGAGAGCGCGCGAACGATCAAGGACATCGGCCAGATTTGTCCCAGCCCGACGTGCGGGCCGCCGATCCCTTCGCCCGCCGTGCCGCGGAAGAAATAGGGATTGGCCTCGCTCCACGCCGCCGCCTCGGTCCGGCGCCACAAGGCGTCGTCGGGGGCGACGCAGCCGAGGTAGTTGAGCCCCGACAAGGACGGGACGTTGGCGTCGTCCATGAACAGCGCGTTGCCGAAGCCGTCGACCTCGAACGCCCAGACCTCGCGCCCGTCGCGCAGCCGCATCGTCCCCCATTGCCGCAGTGCGGCCTCGACCTCGGCGGCGAGCGCGGTAGCGTCGGTAGCGAGTGCATCGTCGCGCGCGGCCTCGCCGGCGACACGCGCCAGCTCGCGGAGCGCGGTGACGGCAAACAGGTTCGACGGGATCAGGAACGGATATTGGCAGGCGTCGTCGGACGGGCGGAAGCCGGAGGCGATCAGCCCGACAGGACGCATCGGATTGCCCCAGCCCTCCAGCGGCATCGTCTCGGTGTTGCGGTTGGAGGAGCGCAGGAAGCTGTACGGCCCGCGCCCGTCCTTGCGCTGCTGCTCGCGGAAGGTGCGGACGCTCGCGCGCGCTGCCGCGGCCCAGGTCCTGTCGAACGGACGCGGGTCGCGCGTCGCCTGCCAGTAACCGTGCGCGAGCCGCATGGGATAGCAGAGCGAGTCGATCTCCCATTTCCGCTCGGCGACGCCGGGCTTCATCTCGGTCTGGTCCTGCAGCGACCACGACAGGTCGGTCTTGGCCGCGGGGTCTTGCATGAAGGCGTTGGCGTAAGGGTCGATCAGGATCGAACGCGCCTGCCGTGCGATAAGGCCACGGAACAGCTCGCAGAGCTTCGGGTCGTCCTTGACCAGATGCAGGTACGGCGTGACCTGCGCCGAACTGTCGCGCAGCCACAAAGCGTTGATGTCGCCGGTAATGACGAAGGCGTCGGGCTGGCCATCGACGGTGCCCATCTTCACGGTGGTGTCGAGCGTGTTCGGATAGCAATTGCCGAACATCCAGCGCAGCTTCGGGTCGGCGATCTGCTTCGACACGCGCGCGAGTTCACGCTCGATCGCGGGCGAGGTGAAGCGGCGGTCGGCGAGGGCGGGGCGCTTGCTGGCGAAGTCGGGCGCGGCGGCGAGCGCGGGCGTTGCGGCGAGCGCGGCGCTGCCCGCGAGAAAGTGGCGGCGGGTGGGGATCATGCGGGGGTTTCCGAATGGTTGGACATGCCGTCGTCACTGCCCACGCCCGTCACCCCGGCGAAGGCCGGGGTCCAGCTACGGGGCGCCGATGACGACGCGCGGCGCTTCATTAAGACGGCCTTCCCAACTGGACCCCGGCCTTCGCCGGGGTGACGGGGAAGCGGCGAGGTGAAGGGGACGATCACTTCGGCAAGTCCATATCTGCCCCCGTCACCGCGAAGTCGGTCCACCCCCCCGGCGCGCTCCCCGGCTGGCCACCGCCCACCCACAAGCGGTATGCGCCCGGCACGATATGCCGCCGCCCGTCGCGCTCGACGACGCTCATCATGCGCGGGTCGATCGTGAAGCGCGCGGTCGCGCTCTTGCCCGCGCGCAGCGGGACGCGCTGAAAGCCGACCAGCTGGCGTTGCAGGACCGGCGCGGTGAAACCGCCACCGCCTATCTTCGGCGGGACCAGATAGGCCTGCACCACTTCCTCGCCGTCGCGCCGTCCGCTGTTGGTGACTCGCGTGGTGACGGTCAGCGGCTGCCCGCTCGCGACGCTCGCCGCACCCGCCAGGCGGTCGTAAGCATAGTTCGTGTACGACAGGCCGTGCCCGAACCCCCACAAGGGCGTGCCGGTGAAATAGCGATAGGTGCGCTCCTTCATCCCGTAGTCGACGAAGGCGGGCAGGTCGGTGGTCGCCTTGTAGAAGGTGACGGGCAGTCGGCCCGACGGATTAATCGCCCCGGTCAGCACGTCGGCGAGCGCGGTGCCGCCGGCCTCGCCGGGATACCAGAGCGCGAGAACCGCATCGGCGATGTTCGGGTCGACCGCGACCGCGCTGCCGCTCGCCAGCACCAGCACGATCGGCTTGCCGGTCGCCTTCAGCGCGGTCAGCAGGCGTTGCTGCGCGAACGGCAAGGCGATGTCGCTGCGGTCGCCGCCGATGAAGCCGGGCACCTGCACCTGCAACGCCTCGCCTTCCAGATCGGGGGACAGGCCGCCGACCATCACCACGACGTCGGACGCTTGCGCCGCCTTGACCGCCTCGGCGATCATCGGTTCCTCGGGCGGAAGCCACAGCAGGCGGAACGTCTCGTCCGGGCTGTTGTGGTTGAGCGTCAGGTCGAACGGCTGCGGCTGGCCATCGCTGTCCCACGCGATCTCCACGCGGCCCTTGGGAATAGCGCCGTCGTGGAGCACGCGCCCGCCGACCGACAGCGTCGCGGTGTCGTGGGTCTTGCAGTCCTTCCAGCACTGCGCCTGATCGAGCATCAGCCGGTACGCGCCCGGCCCTGGCGGGGTGAGCGTGCCGGTCCAGCGCGCGACATAGCCCTGCACCGGCAGGCCGGGGGCGGGGGGCACGCGCGTCAGATCGAGGTCGATGTGGCGCTCGGCGCGCTTCAGTACCTCGCGGCCCGCGACGCTGTAGCTGGCGGTCAGGTCCTTGAGCGCTGTTTCCGGGAGCACGATCGGCGCGCCGTCGGCGAGCACCGAGCCCTGCGCGTACGCGACATTCGCGAATCGCTGTCGCAAGCCCGCCAGCGGCGTGACCGGCTGGACCGCGGTGCCGTGGTAATTGCCCTGCAACACCCCGAGATCGTCGGCGTTTGCGCCGATCACCGCCAGCTTGGTGGTCGGGGCGAGCGGCAGTCGCTGGCCGTTGTTTTGGAGCAGCACGATCGCTTTGCGCGCGGCCTCCAGTGCCAGTGCGCGCGCGGCGGGGGTGTTGATCGCGTCGGGCTTGATGCTCGCCCATGGGCTGGTCGCGCCGAACGCAATGCCGAGCCGGCGACGCGCATCGAGCGAGCGGTGAAGCGCGGTGTCGATCTCCGCACCGCTGACCAGTCCGCGCTGCACCGCCTCGGGCAACGCGGAATAGGTATTGCCGCAATTCAGGTCGTTGCCGCCCTTCACCGCCGCTGCCGCCGCCGCCGCCGCATCGAGCCGGTAATGGTGGAACATATGGATGTTCGCGACCGCATCACAGTCCGAGACGGTGAAGCCCGTGAAGCCCCAGTCGCGCCGCACGCGATCGTTGAGCAGCGTACCGGATGCGCACGCTGGGGTGCCGTGGATCGAATTGTACGCGCACATCAGCGACTGCGCCTTGCCCTCGGTCACCGCCATTCGGAACGCCGGGAGATAGGTCGCTTCGAGATCCTGCGGGCTGGGATCGACGTCGAAGCCGTCGCGTCCGGCCTCGGGTCCGCTGTGCACCGCGAGATGCTTGGGCGTGGCGATCACCTTGGGGTGGAGCGGGTCCGGACCCTGCAGCCCGGTGACGAACGCCACCCCCAACTTGCCGGTGAGATACGGGTCCTCGCCATAGGTTTCCTGCCCGCGTCCCCAGCGCGGATCGCGGAAGATGTTGATGTTGGGTGACCAGATCGTCAGCCCCTCATAGATGCGTCGATCGGCGCCCACGGCTTGCGCGTTGAACTTGGCGCGCGCCTCGGTGGCGACGACATCGCCGATCCGGTGGACCAGCGCGGTGTCCCACGTCGCCGCCATCCCGATCGCCTGCGGGAAGACGGTCGCATGGCCATTGCGCGCGAGCCCGTGCAGCCCCTCGTTCCACCAGTCATAGGCGGGTAGCCCGGCCTTCGGATCGGCGGGCGCGGTGCTTTGCAGCTGCGCGGCCTTCTCTTCGATCGTCATCGTCGCGATCGTCGTCGCAACCGGGTCGGCGGCGGTGCTTGCCAACAGCAGCCAGATCATTTGCGTCCTCCGAGCGAGCGCAGCGTCATGGCGCGCTCCAATTGTGCCGGCGTCGCGCTCGACGCCACGTTGATCGCGCGGCTCTCGCCGGGCAACAGGTCGAAGCCGTCGTCCGACGGCTGCGCGGGCGTCGCGCCGAAATCGAGCATCACCGCGCGGGCGAGCCGGGTGGCGGTGATTGTCACCGTCCGCCCGTCCCAGCGTGCCGTCAGTCCCGGCTCGGGCCAGTGGATGTCCTTAGGCGACACCCGCTCGACAAGGCGGCGATGCAGCAGCCGGTCGCCGGCATAGAGTTCGGCGACGCCATAGCTGTCGGCGGCGGCGGTCGTGCCGAACAGCGCCGCGTCCGGCACCGCCGCGATGTCGGCGGCCGCCAGCGGCGCGAGCGTCACGTCGCCGCCGCGTTCGCCCAGCATTTGCCCGTCCATCGCATAGCCGCGCACCCGCCAGCGCGCTGCGATCGGTGTCGTCGCGTCGGAGACGAGCGCGACGCGCGTCTCGGCGTCCTTATGCTCGGTGACGATCACCTGATCCGCAAAGAAGCGGCGGGCGGCGTAGTGGAGCAGCTTCCAGCGCCCGTCATAGTCGATGCTCGACCATGAGATCGCCGGCCAGGTGTCGTTCAACTGCCAGTAGAGCGACCCCATCGTTACCGGACGGCAGGCGCGATGGTGGAGCGCCGCCAGTTCGATCGCCTGCGCCTGATTGACCTGGCTGAGGTAGACGTAATCCGCCAGATCCTTCGGCTCGCCCAGCCGCTCACGGATGTAGAAGAGCAGCCGGTCATTGCCCTCGCCGGCGAGGAACTTCTGGTGCGCCTTCATGACCGCATCGGTGGGCGAAACGTTCAGCGTGCCAGCGAAGCCCTTGATCGTCGCGAGATCGGGCATCGCCTGAAAGCCATATTCCGACATGAAGCGCGGACAGCTGTTCAGGTAATTGGCCACCGGCTTCGACCCCGACCAGACATCCCAGAAATGACGGTCGCCCGCGGCGTCGGTATCCACAGGGCCTTCGTAATCAGTCGAGGGTGAACCGGGCCAGTACGGCACCGCCGGATCGAAATCGCGCACCGCCTGTCGCAGCACGCGGTCGAACAGCACCGCCATGCCGGTGCCGATCCGCTCCTGCTCATCCGCGCCGACCGCTTTCTTGAACGCCTTGCGATCCGACCAGTTTTCCCAACCAGACAGCACTTCGTTGCCGCCCGCCCACAGCACGATCGACGGATGGCCGGAGACGCGCGCGACCTGCTGCTCGGCCTCGATGCGGACGTTCTCGCGAAACGCGGCGTCGGGCGGCGTCACCGCGCCGCCGAACATGAAGTCGGACCAGATCATCAGCCCCAGTTCGTCGGCGGCGTCGAAGAACGCATCGGGCAGGTAATAGCCACCGCCCCAAACGCGGATCATGTTCATATTGGCCGATTTTGCGTCGGCGAGCAGCCCGCGCATCTTTTCGGCGGTCACGCGCGCCGGAAAATTGTCGAACGGGATCAGGTTCGCGCCCTTGGCGAAGATCGGCGTGCCGTTGACCTTGAAGCCGAACGCGCCCCGATCTTGACCATCGCCGCCGCGGATCAGCTCGACGGTGCGCAGCCCGATGCGGCGCTCGGCGCGGTCGCTTTCCACGCCACCTTGGACCAGCGCGCCCGCCACCCGGTAGAGCGGCTGCGCGCCAAAGCCGACCGGCTGCCAGCGCTGCGGCTGCGCGATCGTCAGCGGGATGGTGACGCGATTGTCGCCCGCCGCCAGCGTCACCTGCTGTTCGGCGGCGACGATCTTGCCGTCCGGACCGGTGACCGTTGCGCGGACGAGGGCCGGGCCGGCGCGATCGGCGAAGATGTCGAAGTTTGCGCCCAAGCGGGCTTCGGCATCGTTCAGCGCGACCTGCTGGACCAGCATCCGCTCCAGCCGCACGTCGTCCCACGCCTCCAGACGCATCGCCTGTGTGGGCCCGATGTTGACGATCCGGGGTCCCCAGTCCCAGCTCCAGTCATACTTGGGTTTGCGGATGTAGGGCGATGTTTGCCTGCCCTTCGGCTCGTCGCCGAACGCGGAATCGTATTCGCCGGGCAGCGGGTGCGCCTCGGCCAGCACCTTGGAATGCATCGTCCTGATCGGCGAGGCGAAGGTGAGGGTGATCGTGTTGTCGCCGGGCTTGAGCCAGCGCTTGGCGTCGATGCGCCATTGCCGGTGCGCGTTGTCGGTGCGGAGCACCGGCTGGCCGTTGACCGCGACGGTCGCGAAGGTGTCGAGCGCGTCGAAGACGAGATCGAGATGGTCACGCGCGATCTGTTCGGGCGTGAGCCGGAGCGTGCGCCGATATTGCCAGCCGGTCAGCCCGGCCCATTGGATCGCCGCCTCGTTGGTGCCCTTGAACGGATCGGGGACCTGGCCGGTCGCGATCAGCGCCTGTTGCACGCTACCAGGCACGGTCGCTGCGAACCACTTGGCCGCACTCGCGTGCGCCTTCGCCGCGTCGGTGTCGCCGGGATCGATCCGGACCTGCCAGTCCTTATCGAGCGGCGTCACCGTCTTCGGCGCAGCGGCCGCAGCGGCCGAGGCGAGCAGCAGCGGTATGGCCAGCCACCGCCGCAGCGGGGCTCGCGCGGTCATCGATAAGGCCGCAGTCGCGGTGGCGAGGCGATGTCGCATCGCTGCTCCCTGGTCTTGTTTTGGTATGTGCCGACCATGCCGCCCGCCGCAGCGCGCGTCCATGGCGCGGCCCAAAAAAATTGGGCCCCCGCGATCACGGAGGCCCAAGGCAGGAAACGACTTAAAGCATTGAGGTTACAAGCGGAACGTCACGCTGCCGACAAAGGTCCGACCATTTTTGTAAAAGGCCGACGGACGATCCGGCGTGCCGCTATACTGAAGGTAGGTTTCGTCCAGCAGGTTCTGCGCATTGACGGTCAACGAGATGTTGCTGGTCAGCGCCAGCGATGCCGAGGCGTCGAGCTGGTTGTACGGCGCCACCATCTCGAACGAATTCAGGCGGCCGATCGAGCGGAAATACGACGAACGATAGTTGTAGCTGACGCGCGCCTGGAACGGTCCCTTCTCGAAATACGGGATCACGTTGACGGTGTGCTTCGACAAATACGGCAGGTTCAGCGAACCCTCGATGCCCGGGATCACCGACGTCGAGCTATCTTGATAGGCATAGTTCGCCTGGATGCCGAACCCGCCCCAGATCTCAGCCTGCCCATTGACCAGCACGCCGTTGACCTTCGCCTTGCCGGCGTTGATCGGGCTGTTCACACGGTAGGTGTCGATAACCCGCCCTTCGAGCGAGTTGTAGAAGCTCTGCCCGGTCTGCGTCGTGGTGATGATGTAATTGTCGATCTCACGACGATAAAGTTCGAGCGACAGCAGCGCACCCGGACGCGGATAATATTCGGCGGTGATCTCGTAATTGGTCGACTGATACGGCTTCAGGTTCGGGTTGCCGCCGCCAGCGTCGAAAGTGACATCGTTCTGCGAGATCGACGCTGCCAGATCCTGATAGCGCGGACGTGAGATCACCTTCGCCGCCGCGCCGCGCACGATCAACTGCGGGCTGATCTCGTAAGCGACGTTCAGCGCGGGCAGGAACTTCAGATAGTCGGTCGAGGTGCTGGTCGGCACCGGGGTAGGATTGTCATTCCCCGGCGTCGGCAGCGACAGCGCATAATAGGAGGCGTCATGCGTGTAGACCAGACGACCGCCCAGGTTGCCGCGCAACCCGCCCTGGTCGAAGTTGACCTGGACATAGCTTGCCGCGGTCCGCTCCTCGACGCGGGTCGAGGCGCCGACCTTGTAGAACAGCGGGGTGTTGATGCTGTTGGCGAGGATCTGGATCACCGCCTCGCGCGGCAGGTTGAGATACTTGGTCGCGGTGCCCGAGCCACCCGAGCCGTCGAAGATGCCGTCCGGCGTGGTCAGCGTTGTGACGCCGAGCTGCGAGCCGTCCTTCGACGTGGTCAGATAGCTGTTGATGCCGCGCGCATCGATCTTGTTGACGTGGTCGGTAATGCGCGCGCCGATCAGCACCTGCTTGAAGAAGCCGTCACCCAGCGGGACGGTCGCGTCAAAGCCGCCGAACGCGTCGCGGTCGGTGGTGACGCTATAATCCTGCCCGCCGATCTGTGCGGCGTTGAGCTGCGTGCCGTTGACGAGGAACGGACGGCCCTCGATCGTGACCAGGTTGTTGCTCGGGTTGGTGAAGTAATTCGCCGGGTTGGTCAGGTCGCCGGTGAAGTTCACCTCGGCCGTCGTCGGCGAGATCGCGTAGCTGAACGGCAGCTTGGTCTGCACGTTGAACAGATATTCGGGGTTGCGCCCGCCGGTCGCCTTGCTCCAGCCGGCAACGAACGACACCTTGGCGCCGTCGTCGCCCTCCCAGTCGGCGAAGAAGTTGAGGTTGTCGGTCTTCAGCTTGGTCGAGCGGACCAGCGTGTCGAGCTGCGCGTTGCGCTGGCTGGTCGCCGCGCCGAACGAGGCGTTGGTGATGACGCCGTTCGAAATCGTCGCGGATTGCAGGTCCGCGCCGCTCCATGCGCCTGGGATGGTGTACATCGACTGGCTGTAGTTATTGTAATTGCCGTCGATGTGCAGGCCATTCAGCGTCAGCGTCAGGTTGCTGGCGGGGCGATACTGCACCGTGCCCGAGACGCTGGTGCGCTCGCGCTGCTGTTGGAAGTAAGCGTAGTTGATGCCGAACGGCAGCGTCGCCGCGGCGAGATCGTTGCGCGTGCCCCCCGTGATGGTCGCGTTCGGGTTCTTCAGCACCGCCTGGCCGCTGGCGTCGCGGACGAGGTTGATGTTGCCGTTGGCGTCGCGGGTCGGGTTGCCCTTGGCGTCGTTGATCGTCTGGAACAGCCGGCCGTCGGCCTGTTCGTAGCCGAAAAATTCGACACCGGCGCGGACAAGCTGCTGCTTGTCATAGGTGCCGGCGACGAGGAAGCCGAACGTTTCGTCCTGGTTCTTCCAGCTGTACAGGCCCGAGCCGCGGACGCTGCCCTTCTCCGACCGGTCGTTGTAGGTGTAGCCGCCCGACGCGAACAGCGAATTGGCATCGAGTTCCAGCGGGCGGCGCGTGCGGACGATCACCGTGCCGCCGAGGCTGCCGTCCTCGAGCCGCGCTTCGGGCGACTTGTAGACTTCGAGGCGGTCGACCAGCTCGGGAGCGAGCAGCGAATAGTTGAAGGTGCGGCTCGACGGATCGTTGTCGTTGCCGCCCCAATCGGCGGAGGCAAGCGCGTGGCCGTCGAGCAGCATCCGGTTGAGCGCCGGATCGGTGCCGAGGATCGCGACTTTCTCGCCCTCGCCGAAGCGACGGTCGATCGACACGCCGGGGATGTGCGCGAGCGACTCGGCGACGTTGCGGTCCGGGAACTTGCCGATGTCTTCCGCCGAGATCGCATCGACCACGGCATTGGCGTTGCGCTTGACCTCGATCGCCTGACGGAGGCTGCCGGCGTAGCCCGTGACGACGATATCCTCGCCGACGGTGCCGTCCGCCGGGGTGGCGTCAGGGGCCGTGCCCGACGGCGGGGTGGCGGGCGCCTGCTGCGCCTGCGCGCTGGCGGCGATGAAGCCGATCATAGCGGTGGAAACCAGCATCATCTGACGCAAGCGCATAACTAACCCCCTCATAGGCCCGTCCGCACGGGCGGGATGGAAACCAGACCATTTACCCGACACATAGGCGTGTCGCGCCACTTCGGTTCGTGAATGGTCTTATAACCAATTTGGCAGCCTTCGTCACAGATTGTTAACAAGAAGTTTCACGTGCAAAAGCGAATTTCATGTTTTTGAGCGTACGTGTGACTTTGAGGTGACAGATGCTTGCGGCGCGCGCGCGGTCGGCTGGTATCATGCGGGTCGGACCACGGGGTTGCACGACGGTCGCGTTGGGCTACGGTTACGTCAGCGTGAAGGGTCCGCGTACCGGCGGCGACAGGGAGAAACGCGGATGGCCTTTTCAGACGAGGTGGGACGGTTTCGGGAGGGCAATGCCGCACCGCTCTACCTCCAGCTGCAACAGGTGATCCGCGAGGCGATCGACGGCGGCATTCTCAACCAGGGTGACGCAATTCCTGCCGAGCGTGATCTGGCTGTCGAGTATAACGTTTCGCGGATCACGGTGCGCAAGGCGATCGGCGGGCTAGTCGAGGACGGGTTGCTGACCAGACGCCGCGGCGCGGGGACGTTCGTGGCGGGTCGCGTCGAGAAGAGCTTCTCCAAACTCTCGTCCTTCTCGGAGGATATGGCGGCGCGCGGCAAGACCGCGTCGAGCAGCTGGATCAGCCGCGTCGCCAGCACCGTGAACCCGGAGGAGAGCATGGCGCTCGGCCTGTCGCCGGGCGCGCCGGTGTTCCGCTTCCAGCGGATCCGCCATGCCGACGATGAACCGATGGCGCTCGAAGTGTCGACGATCGCCGGTTATTGCCTGCCATCGGTCGAGGCGGTCGAGGACTCGCTGTATAGCGCGCTCGACAAGGCCGGCAGCCGCCCGGTGCGCGCGCTCCAGCGACTGCGCGCGGTGCCGTTCGGACCGGAACACGCCAAGATGCTGGGCGTCGATGCCGGCCATGCCGGGCTGTTGATCGAACGGCGCGGCTTCCGCCGCGACGGGCGCGCGGTGGAGTTCACGCGCTCCTATTACCGCGGCGATGCGTACGACTTCGTGGCAGAGTTGTCCGATCTCTGATCGTCATTCCCGCGCAGGCGGGAGTCCAGAACCTGTGACGCTTTCGGCTCTTACGAGAACCTGCGCGTCTGCATTCCCGCCTGCGCGGGGATGACGATCATGCAGTGAGAGCCGCGGCGTCCGCTACCAGCAGGTGCAGCGTGCCATCTGTCGGGCGCGCCACCGCGCGGACACCCAAGGTACGCAGCGCCGCTTCGTCGACCTTCGCCTCCGTTAGTGTCACGCGGATGCGTCCCGGATGGACGCTCGCGGACCGCACGTTCGCCGCGCCGCCGAGCGCCGCCAGCGTCGCCGCGGACAGCACCACCGGCGTGTCGGCGGTGTCCTCGACGACGTTGACCGCCGCGACCGTTACGCCGCCCGCCGCCAGCGCGTCGCGGATCTCGACCGCGACCACATCGGCGATCGGGCCGAGCACGACCTGCAACGCGGTCGGCGAGGGACGGATCAGCCCGCGTGCGCCGAGCGCCTTCAGCGCGGCATCGTCGACCGCCTGCTGGTCGCGGACATTCAGCCGCAGCCGCGTGGTGCACGCGCCGACCTCGGTGAGGTTCGCCACCCCGCCGAGCGCGCGGGCGAACGCCGCGCCGCGCTCGCCAGCGGCGACCGTCACCGCCGCTTCGCCTTCGGCCGGCTCACGGCCCGGCGTCTTGAGGTCGAAGCGCGCGATGAAGAAGCGGAACAGCCCGTAATAGAGTGCGGAATAGACCGCGCCGACCGGGAGCAGCAACAGCGGCCGCGTCGCAAGCCGGAAGTTCAGCACATAATCGAGCAGTCCGGCCGAAAAGCCGAAGCCGAGCTTGACCCCCAGCGCGTCCATCAGCGCCATCGACACGCCAGTCAGCACGGCATGGACCGCGTAGAGCAGCGGCGCGAGGAACATGAAGCTGAACTCAATCGGCTCGGTCACGCCGGTCAGCATCGAGGTGAGCGCGAGGCTGAACAGCATGCCGCCGATCGCCTTGCGCCGCTCCGGCAGCGCGGCGTGATACATCGCGAGGCAGGCGGCAGGCAGGCCGAACATCATGACCGGGAAGAAGCCGGCCATGAACGCGCCCGCGCTAGGGTCGCCCGCGAAGAAGCGCCGCAGATCGCCGGTGCTGCCGTGATAGTCGCCCATCACGAACCACACGATATTGTTGAGCAGATGGTGCAGCCCGGTGACGAGCAGCAGCCGGTTGAGCAGCCCGAACAGGAACAGCCCCGCGCCGCCGGACGCGGCGATGCCGTAGCTGAGGTGGTCGATCCCGCCCGCGATCGCCGCGAAGCCGCTGCCGATGACGACGGCGAGGATCAGTCCGGCCAGGCCGCTGACGATCGGTACGAAGCGCCGCCCGCCGAAGAACGCGAGATACTCGGGTAGTTTGATCGTCGAGAAGCGGTTGTAGAACAGCCCGCCGACTAGCCCGGAAATGATGCCTGCGGGCACGTCGAGCCTGGTGATCGCCTTTGCCTTCCACGCCGCGATGGCCAGATCGGCGGAAGGTCCGGTCAGCCCGGCGGTGACGTCCGGCGGCACCGACAGCAGGACCTTGGCCGCCTCGGTCGCGACGAGGAAGCAGACCACCCCCGCCAGACACGCCGCGCCATTGCCGTCGCGCGCGAAGCCGGTCGCGACGCCGATCGCGAACAACAGCCCGAGGTGCGAGAAGATCGCGTCGCCCGCCGCGCTGACGAAGGCGATGTCGAGCAGGTCGGGCTGGCCGAGCCGCAGCAGCAGCCCGGCGATCGGCAATACCGCGATCGGCAGCATCAAGGCGCGGCCGAGCGGCTGTAGCGTGCCGAGGATCGACTTCATCGCGCAAACTCCCGAGCGAGGCGGCGGACGGCGGCGGCGTCCGGGCAGGCGAGCGCGGCGCGCGCATGGTCGCGCGCCGCCGACAGGTCGAGATCGCGCACCAGCGCTTTGATTTCCGGCACCGCGGCGGGCGCGACCGACAATTCGGTGACGCCGAGCCCGAGCAGGATCGGCACTGCGAGCGGATCGGAGGCGAGGCTGCCGCACACGCCGGTCCAGCGATGGCGCAGCGCGCCGCCGCGTACCGTCTCGCCGATCAGCCGCAGCACGGCAGGGTGCAGCCCGTCGAGCGCGCCCGCGACCGCCGCATTCCCGCGGTCCATCGCCAATGTGTATTGCGTCAGGTCGTTGGTGCCGATCGACAGGAAGTCGGCCTCGGCGGCGAGCAGGTCGGCACCGATCGCAGCGGCGGGCGTCTCGACCATCACGCCGAGTTCGACGTCGCGCGCGCCGCCGGTCAGCTGGTCGAGGACGGCGCGGACCTTGAGCAATTCGTCGACGCCCGCGATCATCGGGACCATAATCCGGCAGCGCCCCAGCGGGCGCACCGCGAGGATCGCCTTGAGTTGATCTTCAAGGATCTGCGGATGCGCCAGCACGACGCGGACGCCGCGCAGCCCGAGCGCGGGGTTCTCCTCGCCGTCGATCGGCAGATACGGCGCGGGCTTGTCACCGCCGATGTCGAGCAGCCGGACGATGAGCGGTCGCCCGTCGAGCGCGTCGACCACCGCCTGATAATCGGCGGTCTGTTCGGCGACGTCGGGGGCGGTGTCGCGGTCGAGGAACAGCAACTCGGTACGGAGCAGCCCGCAGCCCTCCGCGCCGTTCCGCACCGCATAGTCGGCGTCGGCGGGGGAACCGCAATTGGCGAACAGCTCGATCCGCGTGCCGTCGGCGGTGCGGCATTCCTCATTGGCGCGCGCGAGCGCATCGGCGCGGCGTGTCACGGCGGCGGTGACGCGCGCTTCGGCCGCGGCGAGCGCCTCGGATGTGGGGGCGGGGTGGAGCCAGCCCGCCCCGGCGTCAAGGATCACGCGCGCCCCGATCGCCACGTCGCGCAGCGCGTCACCGACCGCGACCAGCGTCGGCACGCCCCGCGCGGCGGCTAGGATCGAAACGTGCGAGGTTGGTCCGCCCCGCACGATCGCCAGCCCGGCGAGCCGGTCGAGGTCGAGCGCCATGAATTGCGACGGCAACAGGTCTTCGGCGACGAGGATCGCGCCATCGGGCAGCGTCACGCCGGCTTCCTCCACCCCCATCAGCCGCGCGATCAACTGTCGTTCGAGGTCGCGCATGTCGTCGGCACGCTCGGCGAGCCGCGGGTCGCCGCCGGTGCGCAGCGCATCGGCCTGCGGACGGATCGCCGCACGCCACGCAAAGGCGGCGCTATGCCCGTCGGCGATCGCGGCGCGTGCGGTGTTGATGAGCGTGTCGTCGGAGAGCATCGCGACGTGCGCGTCGAGGATCGCGCGCATCGGGCCGCTTGCCGTCGCGGCCTTTCCGGCGAGGTCGGCAGACAGCGCGGCGCAGGCCTGCGTGAAGGCGGCTTCCTCGGCTGCGATGCCGCATCCGTCGCGCGGCACGTCGAGATCCTGTACGTCCCAGCGCGCGACCGTGCCGATCGCCAGCCCCGGCGCGGCGGTGACGCCCGCGAGCGCGCCCTCGGGCACGTCGCTCGGCGCGGGCGGGGCGGGGCGGGGCGGCGTGGGCGCCGCGTCTTCCTTGATGCCGTGGAGGATCAGCTCGGCGACCGCCTCGACCGCCGCGGCGGCCTGGGCGCCGGTCGCGGCGATCGTGACGCGATCATTGTGCGCGACGATCAGCGACAACAGGCCGATCGGGCTGGTCGCGCCGGCCGGTTCGCCGTCCTTCGCGAGCGTCACCACCGCGTCAAAGCCGCGCGCCACTTCGGCGATGCGCGCGGCGGGACGGGCGTGGATACCGTGCGGCAGTGGCACGACGATCGTGCGTGTCGCGGCTGGGCCGCCACCCGTTACATGCTCCGCCCGCGTGTCGCGCGTCGTCAGCGTCATCACGGGATCACCGAGCGCGACGATCGCGCCAGTCGAACGCTGCGCGATCGTGAAGCGGTCGCCGTTGGTGACGACGATCGGCGTCACCGCTGCGCGTGCCTCTCGGACGATCCGGTCGAGGTCGAAGCGGATCAGCGGCTGGCCGCGCGTCACCGCGTCACCGGCCCCAACCAACGTCTCGAAGCCTTCGCCCTTCAGCCCGACGGTATCGAGTCCGATGTGAATCAGCAGCTCCGCGCCCTCGGCGGTGCGCAGCGTGATCGCATGGCCGGTCGGCTGCACCGTGATCACCTGCGCATCGCACGGCGCGACCAATGTATCGCCGATCGGGTCGATCGCGATGCCATCGCCCAGCATCCGCTCCGCGAACACCGCGTCGGGCACGTCGTCGAGCGAGCAGGCCCAGCCTTCGAGCGGTGCGTAGAGCGAGAGGGAAGCCATGGCGTCTCCGGGAACGATCGGGGGTCAGGCGACCGGCTGCGCGCCGATCCAGGTGCTGGCGGGGTACAGGTCGCGGGTGAGGATCGCCCAGTCGGCGCGCTGCCCGACCGCCAGCGTGCCGCGCTCGTCGGACAGGCCGAGGAACGCCGCCGGGCTGGTCGCCGCCAGCCCCGCCGCCGCCTCGGGAGTCAGTCCGAGCCGCGTCACCGCGCCGCGTACCGCGCCCGCCATGTCGAGGTCCGATCCGGCGAGCGTGCCATCGGCACCGACGCAGCGCCCGTCCTCGACATGGATGGGCTTGCCTTGCAGCACGAAGTCCTTGGTTTCCGCACCGACGCACGGCATCGCGTCCGACACCAGCATGAAGCGGTCGGCCGGGCGGGCGCGGAGCGCGATCCGCAGCGCGGCGTCGTCGACGTGGAAGCCGTCGACGATGATCCCGCACCATGCGTTGTCATCGGCGAGCGCCGCGCCGACGACGCCGGGCGCGCGGTGCACCAGCGGTGACATGGCGTTGAACAGATGCGTCACCCCGCTCGCGCCCGCTGCGAAGGCCGCGGTGGCGGTGGCGTAGTCGGCGTCGGTATGGCCGAGGCAGACGCGCACGCCCGCAGCGACCAGCGCGGCGATCTGCTCGGTCGAGACACGCTCGGGCGCGAGCGTCACCATCACGCGCCCGCGGCGCGGCGCAGTGAGCAGCGCGAGCAATTCGTCGTCAAGCGGGCGGAAGCGCGCCGGATCGTGGATGCCCTTGCGTGCGACGCTGATCACCGGGCCTTCGACGTGGATGCCGATCACCCCCGGCACACCCGCGTCGATCGCGGCATCGACCGCGTCGAGCCCGCGTTCGATCACGTCGGGCGTGTCGCTGATGAGCGTCGGCATCGTCGCGGTCGTGCCGTAGCGGGCGTGCGCGCGCGCGATGGTTGCCAGCCCCTCGACCGTCGGCGTGTCGTTGAACAACACCCCGCCACCGCCATTGACCTGCACGTCGATGAAGCCAGGCATCACCCAGCCGCCGTCGAGATCGGTCGCGTCGATGTCGACCCCGGCATCGACCTGCGCCTCAATCGCGGTGATGATCTGGTTCTCGACCGTGATCGTCGCGGCGGACAGCGTGCCGTCGGGGGTGACGATATGACCGTTGGAAAAACTGTGCCGCGTCATAGCGTGCGGGTGACCTTGCTCAGATGGCGGGGTGCATCGGGATCGAGCCCGCGCGCCACCGACAGATTGTTCGCCATGCGATAGAAGCTCTGGATCGTCAGGATCGGTTCGATCGCGGGATGATCGGCGAGCGCGGGCGGGTGGCTGGCGCCATCGGCACGCGCATCGGCGAGCGCGACCCGCGCCCCGCGCGCCGCGAACTCCGCCGCCGCCTCGCGTACGCCGTCACCGGCGACGTCGGAGGTGGCGAAGGCGAGCAGCGGGAAGCCTTCGTTGACGATCGCCATCGGCCCGTGCCGCACCTCGGCGGCGCTGAATGCCTCGGCATGGAGCGCGCAGGTTTCCTTGAGCTTCAGCGCCGCCTCCTGCGCGACACCGAACCCGAGCCCGCGCCCGATCACGAACAGATTGTTGGCGTCCACCAGCAGATCGACCACTTCGCTCCAGTCGAGCGCCCAGGCGTCTGCGAGGCGGTCTGGAAGCGTGTCGACAGCGCTGCGCAAGCCTTCGTCGCCCGACCATTCGGCGACCAGCAGCGCCAGCGCAGCGAGCGCGGTAATGTACGACTTGGTCGCCGCAACCGACTTCTCCGGCCCGGCCATCAGCGGCACGACCGTGTCGGCGGCTTCGGCGAGCGGCGAGGTTGCGTCGTTGACGAGCGCGACGATCCGCGCGCCCGCCGCCTTCTGCGCGGCGACGGTGGCGAGCAGGTCGGGGCTGCGCCCGCTCTGCGAGATCGCGATGCACAGCGGCGCGGCAGGGGTCTTCACCGCCGACTCGTAGACCGATGCTACGGACGGGGCGGCGGATGCGACCGGAACGCCGACGAACGTCTCGATCAGATATTTGCCATAGGTCGCGGCGTGATCCGACGAGCCGCGCGCGCAAGTGACGACCACTGCGGGCGGCGTCGCGCGGAGGTCACGCGCCAGATCGCGCAACGTGTCGCGGTTGGTGTCGAGCGTTCGCGCAACCGCGGCGGCGGACTCGGCCGCCTCTGCGAACATCAACGTCTGATCGGCGTCGGGCATGTGGTGGCGCTTCCCTCGCGAACGGTGCGGACCAATTGTGCCGTACCCCTGTTTCGACAGGGTTAAGTCATACATTGGTATTGTTCAAGTCTCTCCGGCGCGCAACATCGCCGTCAATGCGGCGACGGCGGCGACATCGGTCTGCTTGGCGACCGGCGGGCTGAAACCGAAGCGTGCCAGGGCGGGGTCGTCCTCATCGATGGGAACCCGGCACGAGGCATGAACCTCCGTCACCCCCGTGCCCAGGATCGCGGGGAGCGTTGTCGCCGAGACGCCGCTTCCTGCGAGAATGACGATGCGGTTTGCGGCCCGCTCAACGAGCGTGGCCAGCATCGGCAGCGCATCGATCGCCCGAGGCTGCCCGCCCGAGGTGAGGATGCGATCGAAGCCGAGCGTAATCGCCGTCTCCAGCGCGGCGGGGAGGTCGGGCGCGAGATCGAAGGCGCGGTGCAGCGTCAACGACAATGCGTGTCCGCGCGCCAGGCCAAGATCGCGGGCAAGGGCGATCCATCCCGCCAAGGTTCCGGTATCGAGCCGATGGTCGGGCAAGCTCGCGCCGATCACGACTCCCGCCAGCCCGGCTTCGGCGGCGGTGCGGATATCGTCGGCGACCAGCGCGCGTTCGGCCGCGTCATGGACGAAGCCGCCGGCACGCGGACGCGCGAGCAGGTGGACGGACAGGGGTGCCTGCGCCGCCGCGCGCACCAGCGAGGCGGGCGGGGTCAGCCCGCCGACGTCGAGCGCCGCGCACAATTCGATCCGGTCAGCACCCCCGGCGACCGCCGCGGCGATGCCGCGCGCATCCTCGACGCAGACTTCGAGCAGGCGGCGGGTCATGCCGCGAACAGCGACGGCGCCTTGCGGACGACGGTGTGCCCGGCGGTGTCGGTAACGGCATAGGTGAAGCCCGGCAGCAGGCAGAACGCCCCGACGTTCCCGCGCGGATCGAGCGCGAGAAAGCCGACCTGCACGCCCTTGATCGCATCGCCACGCAAGCTGGCGATATGGCGGACCACCTCCTCGCACGCGCGCTGCGGCGACAGGCCGGCTCGCAGCGACGCGACGACGCGCGCGCTGCCCGAAACGCGCGTCACTTCCTCGCCGACGCCGGTCGAGGTCGCGCCGCCGACGTCACGCTCGACGTACAGCCCCGCGCCGACCTGCGGCGAGTCACCGACGCGCCCGCGCATTTTGAACGCCATCCCCGAGGTCGTGCACGCTCCCGCCATTCGCCCGCCGGCATCGCGCGCGAGCAGGCCGATCGTGTCGTGATCGAGCGCACCGCCCGGCGTCACGTGCCGCTGCGTGCCATAGGTGCCGGTCTCGCTATTGGCGACCGGCTGGTACTTCGCGGTCTTCAACCAGTCGCGCCACGCCTGTTCTGCCTCGGGGGTCAGCAGCTTTTGCTGCGGAAAGCCCTGATCGCGTGCGAAGCGCGTCGCGCCTTCGCCGACGAGCAACGTATGCGGCGTCTTCTCCATGACGCGCCGCGCGACCGAGATCGCGTGGGTGGTATTCTCCAGCGCGGCGACCGCGCCGACCCCGCCGGCATCGTCCATGATGACCGCATCGAGCGTGACGTGTCCATCGCGATCGGGATAGCCGCTATAGCCCACCGAGTGATTGTTCGGGTCCGCCTCCGGCACCTTGGCGCCGGCCTCGACCGCGTCGAGCAACGAGCCGCCCGCCTTCATCGTCGCAAAGGCTGCGTCATTTGCCGCCGCGCCGAAATCCCAGGTCGAGACGATCAGCGCCGGCCCCGCGCGGGTTGCCGCGGTCGCTGGCATTGAGGCGCCCAGCGCCGCCAGCCCGGTGATCACCGTTCGCCTGTCCGTCATCCGATCTGCCCCCATGGTATCGTCGCGTACCATGCACGTCCGCCCGCCGGTCGCAACGGCAAGCTGCATTTGGGCATGCAGAAGGTCCTAAACCGGTGTCGTTCCGCCATCCACGCTATTACCGCACCAAGGCAGCAAAAAGGCCGCGGACGTCGCCCGCGGCCTCCTGCTTCGTTCGCGTCGTCATCGGGCAGCGCCCGCGATGACCGGCGACGGCAGCTCCTACCGCTGGGGCGCGCGACGGGCGAGAACCACGACCATCGCGAGCGTGCACAAGGCACCGACCGCTCCGACACCGATCACCAAGATGCTTGGTACGTCCATTATCCTCTCCCTGCCGCATCGTGGCGGCTTTTCTTTCTGTATTCGGGAGAGTGACCGGAAGCCGGTGCGACCGCAACCGTTAAGTCAATATTGTTTTACAATTGCGGATCGGTCATTCGAGATCGCTCTCGCTCACGACGATCGGCTGCACATCGGCGTTGCGCGCCAGCGCGGACAAGGCCGCGTCGACGATCGGGTCGGAGAAGCGGTTGAACATGTCAATCGCATCGCCGTCCGGCGTGTCGCCGCTCAGTGCCTCCAGCACGTCATATTGCACGGCGAACTCATATTCGTCGCCATCGGCCTCGCCGCTGAACTCCACCTGACGCTCGTCGATGTTGTCGAGCAGCGTGCTCATGTCGATCTCAAGCCGGTCGATCGCCATTCATTCGTCCTTTCACTGTGGTTAGCAGCGAAAAACCGCAACCGCGTCGATGTTCCAAGTCTCTACGATGATCGTCTTAACCATACTGGCGCACGCAGCGCACGTCCGGTCGCAGCATGGATGGTCGGCAACGTGGGGATGGATCAGCGATAGCATCACAGGGGAGACGGCACAGCCGCCGCAGGTCGCTGATGTCAGAGGGAGAATTTTCATGCGTCATCGTTCGATCATGCTCGCGGCTTGCGGCATGTTGATGCTGGGGGCCTGCGCCAAGAAGGCGCCGCCGGCTCCGCCACCGCCACCGCCGCCGCCGGGTGCGGTCGCCGGCAGCCATGCCGCAGACCGCGACGGCGACGGGATCGTCGACGGCTATTACACGTCCGACGGCATCTACCATCCCTATGCGCCGCCGGCTCCGCCGCCGCCGCCGCCGGCCCCGACGCGCCGCGGGGAACGGGGCTGATCAGCTGGATTGCGGGAGGGCGGCGGTGCCGTTCTCCCCTGGCCGGTCTGGCGATCGCGCTGGCAGTCGCCGCGCCGATGACCTCGGCGTGGGCGGCTGCGCCGCGTTCGGCCAAGGCGAAGGCCAGCACTGCCAAGGTCACGAAGCCGAAGGTCAGCAAAGCCGGGGCGCAGACGCCGAAGGCCGGGTCGGCGAGATCCGCTGCCGATGTGGCACGAGACCGGGCGGTCGCCGCCGCCATCCGCTCCGCGGCCGGCGGATGGATGGCGCGGGTTTATGCGCAGCGTAATTATGCGCCGTTGTGGGCGGGTGGCGGACGGATCGGGCCGGCGGCGGATACGCTGATCCGCTATCTAGTCGACGCCGATCTCGATAATCTCGACCGTTCATCCTATGATGTCGACAAGCTGCGCGCCCGGATCGACGCGGCGCGCGCTGGCGACCCGGCGCATGTGGCGGCGGCGGAGCTCGCCTTGTCGGATATTTTCGTCCAGTTCGTCCGCGACCAGCGCAAGCCCCGCGACGTCGGCATGAAATGGGCGGACCCGGCGCTCAAGCCGAAGCGGCCCAAGCCGGAAGCGGTGCTGCGCGCGGCGACCTTTCCCAAGTCTTTCGCCTCCTATGTCAAGGATATGGGATGGATGAGCCCGCGCTACGTCGACCTTCGCGAGGTGTCGGCGCAGGCGCGTGCGAGCGGGATCACGCCCGCGGCGCTGACCCGCTTGCGGCGCAACCTCGACCGTGCCCGGATCCTGCCGGGCCCGTGGACACGACACGTCGAGGTGGATGCCTCCTCCGGGCGGCTGTGGTTCTACGAAGCGGGGACGACCAAGGGCACGATGCGCGTGGTGGTCGGCACGCGCGAGACGCAGACGCCGATGCTCGCGGGCACGCTGCAATGGGCGATCCTGAATCCCTATTGGAACGTCCCGGATTATCTGGTGCGCAAGAACATCGCCGTGAAGGTGCTCGCGGGGCGCACGCTTGCCTCGCTGCATATGGAAGCGCTGAGCGACTGGACCGCCACTGCGCGCCCGATCCCCGCCAGCGCGATCGACTGGCCAGCGGTGGCGGCCGGCAGGCGCGAGCTGCGGTTGCGCGAACTGCCCGGTCCAGCCAATTCGATGGGGAAGGTCAAGTTCCTATTCCCCAATGATGAGGGGATCTATCTTCACGACACGCCCAACCGCCCGTTGCTGCAAAAGGACGATCGCCATTTCAGCAATGGCTGCATCCGGCTGGAGGATGCGCCGCGACTGGCGCGCTGGCTGATGGGCAGGCCGTTCAATCCGGGGAAGAAGCCCGAGCAGGCAGTGCCGCTCACGGCACCGACCCCGGTTTACCTGACCTATCTGACCGCTACCGGCGGCGGCGCACGCGGGCTCACCTTTCGCGACGACGTGTATGGCCGCGACGGGTAGCAAGTGTCCATCCCCGCGACGTGGGGGCGGGGATATCTGCCGCTGCTATTTCGGATCGAGGGCGGGCACGCGCCGCGCGGCTTCGGCCGGGTCGATCCCCGGGCGCGGCGCCGCCGGGAGGCGTTCGTCGCCACGGATCGCCCGGCCGGCGCGCTGGATCGCCTCCACCAGTCGCGGATAGATGCCGCAGCGACAGATATTGGTGATCCCGGCCCGGATTGCCGCGTCGGACGGCATCGGGTCTCGCTTCAGCAGCGCGGCGGCGGCCATGGTGATGCCGGGGATGCAATAGCCGCATTGCGGCACATTCCCTGCGATCAGCGCGAGTTGAACGGGGTGCGCCCGCTCGCGTGACAGTCCCTCGATCGTCGTGACGAACGTTCCCTCGACCTCGCGCAGCGCCACCTGGCAGGCGCGCACCGCCTTGCCGTCGATGTCGACGGTGCAGGCCCAGCAGCTTCCCGTGCCGCACCCATATTTGGTCCCGGTCAGATTGGAGCCGTCACGCAACGCCCACAAGAGCGGCGTATCGGACGCCATGCGATATTCAACGGCCTCGTTGTTGACGGTCAGGCGGGTCATGCCGCGGGCCTATCGCGCGCGCGGCGGCGCAACAAGTCGGGAGGGTTCAGCCGTCGCGGCGGCGATAGGCGTGATGGAGGTTGTTGATCCAGCCCGCGCTCGCCTTCGGTCCGGTCGCGCCGCGATCGCGTGGCTTGCGCGCCTCGGCAAGGTCGATCGCGCCCCTGGTGAAATGCAGCCCGGCCAGGGTCGCCGAGGTCCACATCACCTCCGCGGGCAGCTCGGACAGCGATCCCATCGTCACGTCAATAAGATCGCCCGTCGTCAGCTCGCCCGGATTGTCGATGCAGGCGCCGGTGACCGAAAGATTGCGCACGCGCGCCTCCACCGACCGGTCGCGATGGTCGATGCGCGCATAGAGGATGACGCTGCTGCGCGGTTCACGGGGAGGAGAGTCGGACATCAGGCCGTCCGTTTACCCGGCGCATGGCAAACAAGCGGTTAAAGGCGCGGTCCTGTCCTGCATGAACAATCCCGGTTTAATCGCTTAATCTGCGTAAGAGCGGTTGCCAGCCGCGGCGGCATTGCCATAGTGGCGACAGATGGATCCGCAAACGGCGTCCCCTGACGCGCTTCTTCCGGCGGTTAGTGCCCTGACGCCTTGCGATCGCGAGCCCATTCACCTTTCGGGTGCGATCCAGCCGCACGGCATCATGCTGGTTGCCGATCCGCGCACGATGCGCATCGTCGCCGGGGCAGGGCCGATCGAGGCGGTGCTCGGGACCGAATGGCTGGACGCCGACCTTGCGACGCTGCTGCAGCAGGATGTTTCCGCCTTGAGCGATGCGGCCCCTGGTCCGGGCGGGACCGTGCTGGGGGCGCCGGTCGTGGGGCATGACGTGGCGCTGCATCGTGCCGGGCCGTGGCTGATCGCCGAACTGGAGCCGAGCGAGGCCAGGCCGGGGACGGTCGCCGCCACGCTCGGCTGGCTCGACTCGATTGCCGCGGGGTTCGAGCGTGCGGGAACGCTGCGGATGCTCGCCGACCGCGCGGCGGTGGCGTTCCGGGCGCTGACCGGCTTTGACCGCGTGATGATCTATCGCTTCCTCGATGATGACGCGGGCTGCGTGATCGCCGAGGACCGCGATCCGGCGCTCGGGACGTTCCTACACCACCACTTTCCGGCCAGCGACATTCCCCGCCAGGCCCGCGCGCTCTATGTCCGCAACCGGACGCGCGTGATCCCCGATGTCGGCTATGTTCCCGCGCCGCTGCGCCCGGCGGGGTTCGAACAGGTCGACCTCAGCGACGTCGCGATCCGCAGCGTGTCGCCGGTGCACGTCGAATATCTCCGCAACATGGGGGTTCAGGCCTCTGCGTCGATCTCGATCGTCAAGGACGGTTTGCTGTGGGGACTGGTCGCCTGCCACAATATGACGCCACGCCTGATGCCGCGCAGTGTCCGTGCCGCGGCGGCTGCGATGGCGAGCGCGCTGGCGCGGCAGATCCTCGCCAAGGAAGAAGCCGAGGCCTACCGGGTCCGGCTCGCCCTGCGCAGCGAGGAGGACGCGCTGCGCCCGCTGCTGCAACAAGGCGATCCGTTCCGCGTGCTGGCGGAGCGCGGCGACGAGTTGCGCCGGATGCTCGATGCCGATGGGCTGGTGCTCGTCCGTGATCGCACCGTGACCGCGAGCGGTGTCGCACCGGCCGATGTCGAGGTGCTCGATCTGCTGCGCTGGGCAGCCTTGCGGGAGGACGGTCCGGTCTTTTCGACCCGTGAGCTGGGGAACGATTGGTCGGAGGCCGGCGCGTTCGGGCCGATCACGGGCGTGCTGGCGCTGCGCGTCGACGATCGCCATACGCTGATCTGGCTGCGTGTCGAGCAGATCGAGGAGATCGAATGGGCGGGCAATCCGCACAAGGCGCTCCCCCACGATCCCGACGCGACATTGCATCCGCGTGCGTCGTTCGAATCGTGGCACGAAACGGTGCGCGGACGCGCCCGGCGATGGACGCTGGAGCAGATTGAGGGTGCCAACCGCTTCCGCCGGCTGCTGCGCGAGGCGCGCGCCTCCAACGAACTGCGCCGCCTGAATCAGGAGCTTGAGCGGACTGGCGCGGAGAAGGACTCGTTGCTCGCGCAGAAGGACCTGCTGATGCGCGAGGTGGACCATCGCGTGCAGAACAGCCTGCAGCTCGTCTCCTCGTTCCTTGCGATCCAGGCGCGCGACGCTGGTCCCGGGGTGGTCGCGGACCAACTCCGCGAAGCACGCTCGCGGTTGTCGGCGGTCGCGCTTGTGCACCGTCGCCTCTACCGCGAGGACCAGATCGAGACGATCGATCTCAGCCGCTATCTTGGCGAGCTGATCGAGGACCTGAAGCAATCGCTGGGCGATGAATGGTCGCGGCACATGCTGCTGTCGATCGCGCCGGTGCTGATCCCGACCGACCGCGCGGTCAACATCGGGCTGATCGCCGCCGAGCTGGTCATCAACGCCACCAAATACGCTTATCCCGGTCAGTCGGGCGGGCCGATCGAGATTTCGCTGGAGCAATATCGCAATCGACTGCGGCTGATCGTCGCCGATCAGGGCGTCGGCAAGCAGGGCGGTGGCGAGGGATTCGGCAGCCGGATGATGCGCGCGGTGATCCAGCGCATCGATGGCGAAATGGATTATCTCGACAACGAACCCGGCCTGCGGGCGGTGCTGACGGCACCGATCGAGGCCGCTTAGCTCAGGTGTTGATCGAGAGGGAGCGGCAAGACCAGCCGCTGTTGCTTCGCTGCGCTCGCGATGACGGCAGGCTTATGCTGGACGCTCAGCTCGCCCCAGCCGCGGCGGCGTAGAGCGTGAACGTGGCCAGCGCGCCCGCGATCATCCGCGCCGTCCAGTCGTCGTCCTTGCCCGCCGCCGCTTCGTCCAGCGCGGCGCGGATCGCGCGCCACTGACCGGAGGCATGGATCGCGCCGAGGTACCGGCCCGGCAGCTCAGGCGCCACCTGCCGCGCGAGCAACACACCGCCCAGCCGCGACCCCTCGACGACATAAAGGACGCCCCACAGCGTCGCCTCGTCGTCGCCGGGCGCGAAGGGCAGGGGATCGGGTGAGGCGACGCCCATCGCCGTCAGATCCGACGCCAGCAACGCGGCGCGCGTCGGCAGCGTCCGTGCGAATGGCAGCGCCGCCATCACCCGCTCCGCCGCCGGCACGGCGCGGCCATGCGCGAGCAGAAAGCGTCGGTACGCCGCCGGCGTCGCCAGATCGTGCGCCCCGAATGCGGCGTCGACCGCCTCATGCGCCCCCCCAGTCGCCTCGCGCAGCATCGTCATCGCGGACATCCGATCAGTCCAGCCCGCGCTCCAGGAAACGCTCCGCCACCGCGCAATGCATTGCGACGCCAGTGGCGAGCACGTTTTCCTCGATCGTCATGCGCGTATTGTGGAGCGGCGGGTTGGTGCGCCAGTCGCTGCCCGGCGCGGCGACCCCGACGAACGCCATCGCGCCCGGCACCTCACGCAGCACATAGCTAAAATCCTCGCCACCCATCATTGGTGCCGGCATCGCGGTCCAGCCCGCGCCCCCCGGTACCTCGGACGACAATTCGCGCAGCAGCCGCGTGGCGCGTGCATCGTTGACCGTCACCGGATAGCCTTCGTCGATCGTCGTTTCCGCGACGCAGCCATGCGCGGCGGCGATCCCCTGCGCGATCTGGTGGAACGCCTCGCGCATCGCGGTGCGCGTCGGCTCCGACAAGGTGCGGAGCGTCCCCATCAGCTGCACTTCTTCGGGGATGATATTGTGCGACGATCCGGCGTGGATCTGCGTCATCGTCAGGACCGCCGGATCGGCGACCGGCACGCGTCGCGCGACATGCTGTTGCAGCGCGGTGACGATCGCGCAGGCGACCGGGATCGGATCGATTGCCTCGTGCGGCATCGCCGCATGGCCGCCCTTGCCGCGGATCGTTGCCAGCACCGTATCGGTCGAGGCGAGCATCGCGCCCTCGCGGCCCACGAACATTCCCGCCGGCGCATTGGGGAGAATATGGAGTGCGAACGCAGCCTCCGGACGCGCGACGTCGAGCAAGCCATCGGCGATCATGTGTCGCGCGCCGTGATGCCCTTCCTCGCCGGGCTGGAACATGAAGACGATCGTGCCCGACAATTCGTCGCGGCGCGCGCTCAGCGCTTTGGCCGCGCCGACCAGCATCGCGGTATGCGCGTCATGTCCACAGGCGTGCATCTTGCCGGGGATGGTTGAGGCGAACGGCAGCCCGGTGTCCTCGCTCATCGGCAGCGCATCCATGTCGCCGCGCAACAGCACGGTGCGCCCGTTCGACCCCGCGCCACCGGCCCGCGCGCCGCGCAGTACCGCCACGAACCCGGTGGTGCTGGTGCTGTCGTGGATTTCGAGCGGCAGCCCGGCCAGCGCGGCCTTCGCCTTGGCGGTGGTCAGCGGGCAGTGCAGCCCGACTTCGGGCTCGGCATGGATTGCACGGCGCAGCGCGATGACGTCGGCCAGTTCGGCGGCGCCGATCGCGGTCCAGTCGGTTTGGGTGGCGAGCGTGCTGGTCATGACGGACTCCTTTGGTCACCGCTGTAACCGATCCGTCATCCCGGCGGAAGCGTCAGGGGGCGCGGCGCGCACTGGTGATGCGGATCGCGGGCGCCAGCATCTGCCCCTTCATCGCGCCTTCACCTTGGGTCGGCGAGGTAGGAGAAAGCAGGATCTTGCGGATAACGTCCATCCCTTCCAGAACGCGGCCGAACGCAGCGAAGCCGGGCTGGCCGTCCTTGGCGTCCATTGATGTCAGGTCGCCGACCACCACGAAGAAATCGCCGGTTGCTGTGTTCGGCGCGGCCATCGCCATCGAGATCGTACCGTCGGTGTGGCTGAGCCCGGTCTGCGTGGTCGGCTCGAACCTGATCGGCGGCAACGTGCGCTTGGCGTCGTTGCGCGTGCCGAACTGCACGATCCCGTAGCCGTCCGCTACCTTGACCGCACGATAGAAGGACACGCCGTCCAGCTTCTTCCCGTCGGTATATTTCAGGAAGTTGGCGGCGGTGATCGGTGCGGCCTTCACGTCGACGCCGATCACGATCGGGCCGGCGTCGGTGGTCAGCACGACACGGGTCAGCGTTGTGGGAACGGGGGCGGCCGGCGGCGCGACCGGGGAGGTCGGGGCGAGCTGCGGCGCACCCAGCGCCAATGCGAGGAGCGCCGCGATCATGCCGCACCGCGCGGCGCGGGGGCGATCAGCACCGGCAGCGTGCTCGCCGCCGCGCCGGTCAGTTGCAGGACGTAGCGGCCGGGTGCGAGGCGATAATCGACGATCTTTCGGATCCCGCTGCATGCCGGGCCGTGGCTGTGCGCGGTGGAGGGCAAGGCACGGCCGCCACGCACGACCTCGATCCAGGCGGGTGCGCCGAGCGCGATCCGGTAGGTGCCGGGCCGCGTCACCTGGAACAGCGCCATCCCGGCGTTGGTCCCCGCGGTCAGATCGCGGCCTGGGGGCGCGACGGGCGCCAGCCGGTCGAGTGGCACCAGCCGCAGCTCGGCGGCGCGCCCGACCGCGATCACCGGCGCATGGCGCGTCGCCGCTCCTGCCTCCAGCGCGACCCGCGTGCTCCAGCTCTCGAACCCGATTGGCAGTGCCGGGCGGACCGTGGTGCACGACGGCTCGGGCGTGGGCAGATCCTGCGCGAGGAAGGGCGCTGACGCGAGCAGCAGGGACAAGGCGAACGACATTTACGGGCTCCAGGGTATCCGGACTCCATACCGCCCCCGAAGCGTCGCCACCAGCCCGGCAATCGCCCGTCCATGGCAACCAACCACCGGCTTGCCGGGTTCAGCCCGAACGTGCAGCCTGACCCAATTCGAAGGGAGAGCAACGATGACCGATCAACGCAATGACATGGGGGGCGCAGCCGCCGACGCGGCGCAGCAGGCGACCGACCGCATCCGCGCCTCCGGGCAGCATATGATGGAAAGCGGCCAGACGATCAGCACGAAAATCCTCGATCAGGTCGAGGCGAACACGCAGGAAGCGTTCGCCGCGATGCGCGCCGCGGCACAGGCCAAGGACCTATCCCAGGTGATGCAGATCCAAAGCGATTTCCTGCGCAGTCAGGGCCAGCGCTCGATGGAGCAGGCGCGTGAGATCGGGCAGCTCATCATGCAGTTCGGCCGCGCGGCGGTGTCGCCGGGTAGCGGGAACGGGTCGAACGATTAATCCTGAAGGGCGAACGGTGTGACAATCAACCACCGTTCGCCCCGAGCTTGTCGAAGGGCGCGCGACGCGGCACGTGTTCGACCGGCGCCGCACGAACGGCGGGACCGGGTGAGTACCGGAATCCGTCTCAGGGGCGCGTGATGTTGGCCTCGCCACCCACTGGCCGCGGCCCTTGATCGGTCACGTCGAGCAGCGAATCGCCCCCGAGCGTCCGATACAGCGTCACCAGATTGGTCGCCCGCACCAGTTGCGTCTGCACCAGCGTCCGCTGTGCCGAATACAATTGCCGCTGCGCATCGAGCGACGTCAAATAGGTATCGATCCCGCCGCGATAGCGCGCATTGGTGAGGTTCAGCGTGTCGACCGCAGCGGTATAGAAACGCTGGTTCGCCGCAAGCTGATCGGTGATCGTCCCGCGTCGTGCGAGCGCGTCGGACACCTCACGGAAGGCACTCTGGATGGTCAGCTCGTAATTCGCGAGCGCCGCGTCGCGCTGCGCCACGCTATAATCGACGGTCGCGCGTCCGGCACCGGCGCGGAAGATCGGGTAGCTGGCGTTGGGTGCCACCGACCAGTTGAAGGCATCGCCCGAGAACAGGGTGCGCAGCGCGGTACTCGCAAAGCCGACCAGCCCGGTGAGCGAAATGCGCGGGAACAGCGCCGCACGCGCCGCGCCGATTTCGGCATTGAAGGCGCGCAGTGAATATTCCGCCTGTACCACATCGGGACGGCGCAGCAGCACGCCCGAGTCGATGCCGGCGGGCAGTTCGCCGATCGTCTGCGCGGCCTGCTCGATCCCGGCGGGCAATTGCGCCGCGTCGATCGGGGCCCCGACCAGCAACTGCAGCGCGTTGACATCCTGCGCCAGCAGGGTGCGCTGCTCGGCGAGGTCGGCCTCGGCGGTAGCGAGGATCTGTTCGGCCTGCCGCACGTCGGTGCGCGGCGAGACGCCGCCCTGCCGGCGCGCATCGGTCAGCCGCACGCTGGCACGCGCCGCGACCGCGGTCTGCTCCGCGACGGTCAGCAGGCTCTTGTCCGCGGCGTAATTGAGCCACGCGCTGGCGATGTCACCGATCAACGTCAACCGCGTCGCGCGCGCCGCCGCTTCCTGCGCGAAATAGCGCGACAGCGCCGCACCGGTCAGCGAGCGGACGCGCCCGAACAGGTCGATCTCGAACGCGGTAACGCCGAGCTGCGCCTGAAAGGTGCTGTTCGCGCCGGACACCACGGTTGTCGTGCCGGTGCCAGTTCCACCGGTCCCGGTACCGCCGGTCCCCGTACCGCCCGTGCCCGTGCCGCCGGTGTTGACGCCGGTGTTCACCCCCGACCGGCTGTTCTGGCGATAGCTGTAGGCGCCGGTCGCGTTGAGCTGCGGAAACAGATCGGCACGCTGGATGCGATATTGCGCGCGCGTCGCCTCGATATTGGCGACCGCGACGCGCAGGTCGCGATTGTTGACCAACGCCTGATCGATCAACGCCTGCAACCGCGCGTCGCGGAAGATGTCGCGATAGGTGACGCTGGGCAGCGCCGCCTCGCTCTGGCGCAGGTAGGCGTCGCCGACCGGCCATGACGTCGGCACCGGCGGGGCAGGGCGGACGTAGGTTGGCGCAAGCGAGCAGCCCGCAAGCGCAACCGTGGCGGTCAGGGTGGCGAAACGGCGTAACATCATGCCCCTTCCGGTGCGGGCAGCGCGGGCTTGTCGATCGGGCGCGGCAATTGCTTCGGCGCGTCGGGTGCCGCGTGGCCGCCATGGTCGTGCGGCCCGTCGTCGTCGGGGCTTGGATCGGCACCACGCCGCAGCCCCTTCCAGCCATCGCGGAAGCCGCGCCGCACCAGCACGAAGAACAGCGGAATGTAGAAGATCGCCAGCACCGTTGCGGTGATCATCCCGCCGATCACCGACGTGCCGATCGCGATCCGGCTGTTCGCGCCCGCACCGGTCGAGATCGCCAGCGGCAGCACGCCGAAGATGAACGCGAGGCTGGTCATCAGGATCGGCCGCAATCGGATCCGCGCCGCCGACAGGGCGGCGTCGATGACGCGCTTGCCCTTCTTCTCTTCCTGCTCGGCGAATTCGATCATCAGGATCGCGTTCTTGGCCGCCAGCCCCATCGTCGTCAGCAGGCCGATCTGGAGATAGACGTCGTTGACCAGCCCGCGCAGCGTCGTGAACAGGATCGCGCCGATCAGCCCGAGCGGAATCACCAGCAACACCGCGAACGGGATTGACCAGCTTTCGTACAGCGCGGCGAGGCACAGGAAGACGACGAGGATCGACAGCCCGTACAGCAACGGTGCCTGTCCCGACGAGAGCCGCTCCTGGAACGACAGCCCCGCCCATGACACGCTGGTGCCCGGCACCTGCCCCGCCAGTTCCTCGATCCGCGTCATCGCGTCGCCCGAGCTTTTGCCCGCGGCGGCCGCGCCCTGGAATTCGTAGGATGGGATGCCGTTGAAGCGTGACAGCGTCACCGGCGCCTGGCTCCACCCGATCTGGGCGAAGGCCGCGAACGGCACCATCTGTCCGTTCGATCCGCGCACGAACCACTGGTTCAGATCGGTGGGTGCGGCGCGGTACGGCGCATCGCCCTGCACGAACACGCGCTTGACGCGCCCGCGATCGACGAAGTCGTTGACGTAGCGACCGCCCCATGCGGTCGACAGCGTCGTGTTGACGTCGGCTTGCGTCAGCCCGAGCGCGGCGAGCTTCTGCTGGTCGATGTCGATCTTGAGCGTCGGCGTATCCGGCAATTCGGTCAGCCGCACCGACGCCAGTGCGGGATCGCCATTGGCGGCGGCGAGCAATTTGTCCTTAGCGGCGGCGAATTGCTCCTGGGTCAGCCCGCCGGAATTCTGCAATTCCATCGTGAAGCCGTTCGACTGGCCCAGCCCGCGCACCGCCGGCGGCACCAGCGCGAAGACGCGCGCGTCACGCAGCCCCCGAAACGCCGCCGAAGCGCGCGCGACGATCGAATCGGCGGTGTTCTGCTTGCCCTTACGATCATCCCACGGCGCCAGGTTCACGAAGCCCTGGCCGGTGTTCTGCCCGCTCGCCCCGCCGCCACCGCCGCCGCTGACCGTGAACATCGTGCGGACGTTCTTGCCCTCGCTGGTGGCGAGATAATCCTCGACCTGATGCTGCACGTCCTCGGTCCGCGAACGCGTCGCGCCGGCTGGCAGCTGGAATTGCACGATCGCCGCGCCCTGATCCTCGGTCGGCAGGAAGCCGGTCGGCATCCGCAGGAACAGTACCGCCAACAACGCGACCGTCAGCAAATAGATCAGCAGGAACAGCGCCTTGCGGTCGATCACCCGCCGCACGCCCGCGACGTAGCGCGCGACGCCGCGATCGAAGGTGTTGTTGAACCCGTCGCGTGCGCGCTCCAGCCCGTGCGCGACGCGCGGGAACTTGCGGCCGATCCAGCTTTCCTCGATCGGGTCGCCATGCTGGTCGTGCGTCTGCTTGAGCAAGGTCGCGGTCAGGGCGGGCGACAGGATCACCGCGACCAGCACCGACAGCACCATCGCCGACACGATCGTCAGCGAGAACTGGCGGTAGATCACCCCGGTCGACCCGCCGAAGAACGCCATCGGCATGAACACCGCCGACAGCACCAGCGCGATCGCGACGAGGGCGACCGTAATCTCCTTCATCGATTCGATCGTCGCCTCGCGCGGGGTCATGCCGGGATTTTCCTCCAGCAAGCGCTCGACGTTCTCGACAACGACGATCGCATCGTCGACCAGCAGCCCGATCGCGAGCACCAGCCCGAACAGCGTCAGCGTATTGATCGAGAAGCCCGCGACATAGAAGACCGCAAACGTGCCGAGCAGCACCACCGGTACCGCGATCGCCGGCACCAGTGTCGCGCGCCAGCTTTGCAGGAAGACGAACATGACGATGACGACGAGGATGATCGCCTCGATCAGCGTCTTGACCACTTCCTCGATCGACAGCTTGATGAAGTCGGTCGTGTCGTTGGCGAAGGCGTAGGTGAGGCCGGCGGGGAACGCCTTCGACGCCTGTTCGACCTGCGCCTTGACCAGCTCGGCGGTCTTCAGCGCGTCGGCGCCCGGCGCCAGCAGCACCGCGATGCCCGCGCCCGGGTGGCGGTTGACGCGGCTGAACGCATTGTAGCTCTCCGCGCCCAGCTCGATGCGCGCCACGTCGACGAGGCGGACGGTGCTGCCGTTCTGCTGCGTCTTGAGGATGATCTGCGCGAATTGTGCGGGAGTCTGGAGCCGCGACTGCGCGGTGACGACCGCGTTGAGCATCTGCGTCGACGGGCTCGGCTGTCCGCCGATCTCGCCCGCCGCCACTTCGGTATTCTGGTTCTGGATCGCGGTGATGACGTCGCCCGGCATCAGCTGGAAGCTGTTGAGCCGCGCCGGATCGAGCCAGATGCGCATCGCATATTGCGAGCCGAACACGTTGGTGTCGCCGACACCCTGGATGCGCCCGAGCGGGTCCTGCAGGTTGCTGACCAGATAGTCGGAGACGTCCTGGTTGGTCAGCTTGTCGGTCGTGTCATAGACACCGACGATCAACAGGAAGTCGGGGTTCGACTTGCGGACGACCAGCCCCTGCTGCTGCACCTGCTGCGGCAGGCGGCTCAGCGATTGCTGGACCTGATTCTGGACCTGCACCTGCGCGATGTCGGGATCGGTGCCTTTGTCGAAGGTGGCGGTGATCGTCACCGAGCCGCGGCTCGACGAACTCGACTGGAAGTACAGCAGTCCGTCGATCCCGGTCAGCTGTTGCTCGATGACCTGCGTGACGCTGTTCTGGATCGTCTGGGCGTTCGCGCCGGGGAAGGTGGCGCGGATCGAGACCTGCGGCGGCGCAACGTCGGGATATTGCGCGATCGGCAGCGACAGGATCGCGCCAATCCCGGCCAGCATGACGATGATGGCCAGCACCCATGCGAAGATGGGGCGGTCGATAAAGATGCGGGACATGCCGGCTTAGCCCGCCTTGCCCTGACCGCCGGATTGTTTCTTCATTTCCTCGGGCGAGGGGGCCTTCACCGGTTGCGGCGCATTGGCGGGCACCGCGCGGATCGGCGCGCCGGGGCGCAGGTTGGCGAGGCCTTGCGTGATGATCTTCTCGCCCGGCTTCAGCCCGTCGGTGACCACCCAGTACGCGCCCTGCGTGCGATCGGCCTTGACGTTGCGTTGCTCGGCCTTGCCGTTCGCGCCGACCACGAACAGCGTCGCATTGCCCTTGGCATCGCGGCTGATCGCGGGCTGCGGCACGAGGAAGGCGTTCTTCAGGATCGACTGCGCGAACTCGGCGCGCACGAACATGCCCGGCAGCAACAGGCCCTGCGGGTTGGGGAAGCGCGCGCGCAGCGTTACGGTGCCGGTGCTCGGGTCGACGACGACCTCGGCGAACTCGACCGTGCCTTTCATCCCGTAATCGCTGCCGTCTTCCAGCTTCAGCGTCACCTCGGCGCTCGCGGGCGCAGCGCCGCCGGCCGCCAATGCGCGGCGCAGCGCGAGCAGGTTGGTGCTCGATTGCTGGATATCGACGAAGATCGGGTCGAGCTGCTGGATCGTCGCCAGCGGATCGGCCTGCGTCGCGCTGACCAACGCGCCGACCGTGAACAGCGAGCGCCCGATCCGCCCCGTGATCGGCGCGGGCACGGTGGTGAAGCGCAAATTGACGCGCGCGCTGTCGAGCTGCGCGCTGTTGACGCCGATCTGTGCCGCGGCCTGCCGCTGCTGCGCGACCGCGTCGGTATAATCCTGCGCGCTGATCGCCTCCATCTCGGCGAGCGGCTTGTAGCGGTCGGCACGGATCTTGGCGGCGGCGAACGTCGCCTGCGCGTTGGCGACATTGGCCTGCGCCTGATTGGCGGCGGCGCGGTAAAGCGAGGGGTCGATCTGGTAAAGCGGCTGCCCGCGCTTCACCAGCGCGCCCTCGGTGAAGAAGCGTTTCTGGATGACACCGGTGATCTGCGGTCGGACCTGCGAGCTTTCGTAGGCGACGGTCCGGCCGGGCAGTTCGCTGATTGTCGGCACGGCGGTCGGCTGGACCACGACATAGCCGACCGTCGTCGGACCGCCGCCGCCGGGGCCGCCCGCACCGCCTTTGCCCTTCGCCTGTCCGCTCTCGCTGCCGCACGCGGACAAGGCGAGCGCCGCCGCAAGGCTCGCCAGCCCGGCTGCCGCGCGCATCCGCCGTACCATCAAACGTGTTGTCACTATGTGCCTGTCCGAACCCGAGGGTGTCCCCGGCTAAGCGCTATTTGTCGCAAATGTTTCGCACCGGCGAACATTTATTCGTCAGGTGCGGTGGAATCGTCCCGGTCGCCGCTCGGCAACTGCCCGCAATCCTTCACGAAAATCGTTGGTCTGCATTAGTCGATCCTGCTCGGCACGCTCATGCTCGGTCCGCCCGCGCACCGCCTCGGCCAGCCCGGCGCGCAGCGTCGCGCGGGTCGCCTCGACCGCCAGCGGCGCGTTGGCGGCGATCTCGGCGGCGAACGTCTGCGCTGCGGCGCGCGCATCGGGAGCGATCTGGTCGACCAGCCCGAAGCGCATAGCCTCGTCCGCCTTCACCCGCCGCCCGGTCAGCAGCATCAGGCTGGCGTGCTGCCCGCCGATCACGCGCGGCAAGGTCAGGCTGATCCCGAACCCGGCGTGGAAGCCGAGCGCCACGAAATTGGCGGAGAACTTCGCCTCCGGCGCGGCAACACGGAAGTCGGCGACCAAGGCTAGGCCGAGCCCGGCCCCGACCGCCGCGCCCTGTATCGCTGCGACGATCGGCTTCTTGGCCGAGAACAGCCGGTAGGCGCCACGGTATAGCGCCGGCGTCTCGCTCTCGCCGTGCTCGTCGACCAGCGGCTTGTCACCGGTCAGGTCGGCCCCGCCGCAGAACACGCGCCCCTCGGTCGCGAGCACGACGGCGCGCACCTCGGCATCGGCATCCAGCTCGTCGAGCACATCGGCCAGCGCATGGATCAGCGCGGCATTGACGTGGTTGTGCGGCGGGCGGTCGATCACGACCGTGGCGACATGCCCCTCGCGGGTGACGGACAGATGCTGCTTCATGCGCGGGTTCCCAGAAGGTTGCGGGCCACGACCCAATTGTGGATCTCGGTCGGACCGTCATAGATCCGCATCAGGCGGATGCGCGCCGCCATCTGCGCCAGCGGCAGCTCGCGGGTCATCCCCATCGCGCCGAACGCCTGCATGACATGGTCGAGCACTTCCCACGCCATCTCCAGCGCGAAGCTCTTGAGCATCGACACCTCGGTGCGCGCATCGCGGCCCTGATCAATCTTCCATGCGCAGTCATAGGCCATCAGCCGCGCGGCGTGGATGCGGATCGCGGCATCGGCGACCCAATTCTGCACCGTCTGCCGCTCGCTGAGCGGCTTGCCGAAGGTCGTGCGCTGCGGGGCATAATCGACCAGCATGTCGAGCGCGCGCGCCGCCATCCCGATCGCGTTCGCCGCCATCTCGGCGCGGCGCGTGTTGAGGCGCAGCTGCATCGGCGCGAAGCCTTGCCCCTCGGTGCCGAGCAACTTCCACCCCGGCACGCGGCAGTCGTCCAGCGCCACCTCATAGGTCGTCTCGCCGCCGATCATCGGAATCGGACGCACCACCGAAAAGCCCGGCGCGTCGCGATCGACCAGGAACGCGCTCATTCCGCCCCGCTGGCGCTTTTCCTTGTCGGTGACCGCGATGACGATCGTGAAGTCGGCGCGGTCGGCCTTGGTGATCCAGATCTTGCGGCCGTTGAGCACCCAGTCGTCGCCGTCACGCACCGCGGTCGTCTTCATGCCTGCCGGATCAGAGCCCGCGCCCGGCTCGGAGATGCCGATCGCCGAGATCGTCTCGCCGCGGACATAGGGGGCGAGGTACGCCTCGCGCTGGCGATCGTCGACGGTGGCGGCGAGCATCCGCAGGTTCGGGCTGTCGGGCGGCAGCGTCCATGGCGCGATCGTCCGGCCTAGCGCCTCGTTCACCGCGACCATCGCCACCGCGGGCAGGTCGGTGCCGCCGACATCGGCCGGCGCGTCGAGCCCCCACAATCCCAGATCACGCGAAACACCATCGACCTTCGCGCGCTCGTCGGCGGTCAGCTCCAGCCCGTGCCCGGCGGCATCGCGCTCCAGCAGGCCGTTCTCCAGCGGCACCAGCTCGTCATCGACAAAGCGCCGCACCAGCTCGGCGATCATGCGGTGATCGTCGTCGAGATCGAAATTCATGCGCTCTCCCAGCGTTCGTTACCGCCGGCTCTAAGCGCTTGAGGTGGCGTGCGCCAGCGGTGTCGATGATGGTTCCCCCGACCGTCACCCCGGAGGCAGACAGGTAACGTCGGCGGGCCGTAACGGAATACCGACGTCGCCTGGACCCGAACCGCGCAACCGTTTCGCCGATGGATCGTTGCCGTGGGACGGGAGATCAGAACCGGATTGCCGGACTCTCTCGCGCAAAGGGGCGTTGTTCTTGGTTTCTACGGTTCGTCATTCCCGTCTGCTCCTGGCCAGCGCCGGGATCGCGTTGATCGCCGGACAGGCGCAGGCCCAGATCCAGACGCCGGGCACCGCGCCGGCACAGGGACCGGATGCGCCGCGCGAGACGGCGCCGGCTGCCGATCCGCAGGCCGACGCGCCGATCGTTCCGGATGCCGAGTTCGACAAGGCGCTGCCACCGTTGTCGGGCGACATCAACGCGCCGCTCGAGCCGATGCCCGCCGACACCGCCGCCCCCGCGACCACGCCGGCTGCCGACGCCGCCGCGCAACAGCCGATCACCCCCGGCGTTTTGCCGCCGCCGCCCGCAGTCGATCCCGCGCTCGCCCAACCGCTCGAACCGCTGTCGACGTTCAACACCGAGCCGCTGCGCTCGGTAGCGGACGTCAAGGATGAGGACGCCCCGGACATCCGCTACACCAACGAGGTGCGCGGGCTCGACCCGCTCGGGCTGACCGACGAGTTCAACTCGTTGTCGGCGCTGCGCGAGGGCAAGGGCAAGGCCGACAATGCCACGCAGGTCGCGGCGCGCGGGCGCGAGGACGAACAGCTCGCGGTGCGCTTGATGAAGTCGCTCGGCTATTATGACGCGACCGCGATCTCGACGATCGAGACGGTCCCCGGCGGCGAGCAGAAGATCAAGGCGATCGTCAGCGCGACCCCCGGCCAGCAATACAAGCTCGGCACGATCACCGTGCAGGCGAACCAGACCACGCCGCCCGATCTGGTCCGTCGCGAGCTGCCGCTGCGCACCGGCGACCCGATCGAGGCGTTGCGCGTGCAGGGCGCGGAGGCGAACGTCAGCCTGAAGCTGCCGCAGCAGGGCTATCCCTTCGTCAAGGTCGGCGAGCGCGATATCTTGCTCGACGAGCAGACCGCGCGCGGCGATTATACGCTGCCGGTCGATACCGGCCCGCGCTCGTCGTTCGGGGTGCTGCGCACCGAGGGCGAGCCGGTGTTCGACCTCAAGCACCTCAACGTCTTCCCGCGCTTCGATCAGGGCGAGCTGTACGACAATCGCAAGGCCGACGACCTGCGCGAGGCGCTGGTCGCGACCGGGCTGTTCAACGGCGTCGGGGTGGAGCCGGTCCGCACCGGCACCGTCCTGCCCGATGGTACCGAGCAGGTCGACCTGATGGTCCGCCAGGCCCGTGGTCCCGCCAAGAGCCTTTCGGGCGGCGCGGGCTTCCAGACCGGGCAGGGCGTGACGGTCGAGGGCACGTTCACCAACCGCAACCGCTTCCCGCCCGAGGGCGCGCTGATCCTCGGCGCGATCGCGGGCACCCAGCAGCAGGGCCTGTCGGCGACCTTCCGTCGTCAGAACGCCGGCAAGCGCGACCGCACCGTCACCGTCGTCGCCAGCGCGCTGCGCGCCAATTACGATGCGTTCGAGGCGTTCACCGGCACGTTGTCGGGGCGGATCTCCTACGACTCGACCCCGATCTGGCAGAAGAAGTTCACTTACGCCTATGGCTTCGAGCTGGTCGGCACGAACGAAAGCGTGTTCGACTTCGCTGAGAACGATCGCGTTCGCCGTACCTATGGCGTGCTCGCGCTGCCGGGGCAGGTGCAGTTCGACACCTCCGACAATCTGCTCAACCCGACGCGCGGCTATCGCCTCAAGCTGAGCCTCAGCCCGGAGACGTCGGTGCAGGGATCGGTGCGGCCCTATGGGCGCAGCCTCGTCGAGGCGACCGCTTATTACCCGGTGTCCGACAGTCTGGTGATCGCCGGCCGGGTCCGCGCGGGCAGCATCTTCGGGATCGCGCGCGACGACATCGCACCGTCGCGGCGCTATTACGGCGGGGGCGGCGGCTCGGTGCGCGGCTATGGTTTCCAGCGGCTCGGGCCGCTCGAACCCGAAAGCTCGCTGGTGCCGGGCGACGAGGATCGCGACGAGGTTAAGGACCTGCGCCCGATCGGCGGGCGCAGCCTCAACGAATTCTCGATCGAGGCGCGCTACCGCTTCGGCAATTTCGGGATCGTGCCGTTCATCGACGGCGGCAACACCTATGAGAGCAGCTTGCCGAACGGCAGCGACTTGCGCTTCGGCGCGGGCATCGGCGGACGTTTCTACACCAATTTCGGCCCGATGCGCGTTGACGTGGCGACGCCGCTCAACCCGCGACCCGGCGATGCCAAGGTCGCGCTCTACATTTCGATCGGGCAGGCGTTCTGATGACTGACGAGACGCTGGCGCCGGGCGAGGGCACGATCGTGGTGGAGCGCCGTCCGCTGTGGCTGCGCATCCTGAAGTGGATCGGCATTGCGATCCTCGCGCTGCTGCTGCTGGTGGTCGCGATCGTGCTCGGGATTAACACCGACCCCGGCCGCCGCTTCGTCGCCGACCAGATCGGCGGCTACACCACTGCGTCGGGGCTCAACATTAAGGTCGGGCGCGTCGACGGCTCGCTCTACGGCAAGATGCGGCTCAGCGACGTGCGGGTCAGCGATCCCAAGGGCGTGTTCCTCACCTCGCCACGGCTCGACGTCGACTGGCGCCCGTTCGCGTTCGTCAACAACCATGTCGACGTGCGCTCGGTCTCGAGCCAGCTCATCACGTTGCGCCGCAATCCCGAGCTGAAGCCGTCGACCGAGCCGACCGATCCCAACGCGCCGCTGCTCCCCGATCTCGACATCGACATCAATCGGTTGCAGGTGGCGCGCTTCGTCATGGAGCCGGCGGTATCGGGTGCGCGGCACATCGCGCGCTTCGACGGGCAGGCGCATATTGCCGACCGCCGCGCGCAATTGCAGGTCAATGCGGTGACGCTTCGCGCGCCCGGTGTTGCGGGTGGCGATGTCGCGCGCGTCAAGATCGACGCGGTCCCCGATGACAACAAGCTCGACGTCGATGTGCGGCTCACCGCCCCGGCGGGCGGCATGGTCGCGCAGCTCGGCGGGCTCAAGGCGCCGCTGACCGCGACCGTCACCGGCCGCGGCAGCTGGGCGTCGTGGCAGGGCCGCGCGCTTGCGACGCTCGGCGGCGGGCAGCTTGCCGACCTCGCGCTCACCGCGCGCAATGGCCATTTCGAGGTGCGCGGGCCGACGCGCCCCGGCCTGTATCTCGAAGGTCCAGTCGAGCGACTGACCGCCCCGGCCTTGCAGGTCGCCGCCGACGTGACGCTCGGCGAGCGCAGCGCCGACACGCGCATCAAGCTGACGTCGGACGCGCTGGCGGTCGATGCGGGCGGGATGCTCGACCTCAAGAACAGCCGCTTCGGCAACTTTGCGGTCGACGCCAAATTGCTGACTCCCGGCGCGATTGCTCCCAATCTGCGCGGGCGCGACGTGCTGGCGCGCGTCGTGCTGAACGGCGCGTTCGCGACCCCGACCGTCGACTACAAGATTCACGCCACCTCGCTCGGGTTCGGTGAGATGAGCGTCGAGAATCTGTACGCCGAGGGATTGGCGCGCGTGAACAGCGACCGCATCCTCGTGCCGGTCCATGCGCGTGCGAAGCGGATCGCGGGGCTCAATCCGGCGCTCGGTGGGCTGACCACCAACGCGCGGATCGACGGCGATCTGGCGATCCGGATGCCCAACATCCTGTCGGACAATCTGCGCATCCGCTCCGACACGATTGACGCCACCGCAATCATTGCCGCCAATATGGAGACCGGTCGCTACACCGGCGGGTTGCAGGGGCGCGTCAACAACTTCCGCGTCGACAGTGTCGGTATCCTCAACATTCAGACCGATGCGAAGCTGGTGCCCGGCGCGCGCGGCGGGTTCGGGATCAGCGGCCGCGTTGCGGTGCAGACCAAACAATTGTTCAACGAGGGCGCGCGCAACTTCCTCGGCGGCAATGCGGTGCTCAGCACGCGCTTCGGTTACTCGCCCGAGGGGATCGTTACCTTCGAGAGCCTGAAGATGAATGCGCCGCAGTTCCGCATCACGCGCGGGCAGGGGCGGTTCGATCCGGCGAGCGGCGCGCTGCTGGTCGATGCCGACGCCTATTCGACGCAATATGGCCCGCTGTTCGCGCGCGTCACCGGCTCGGCGACCGCGCCGGTCGTGCGGCTGCGCGCGCCGCGCCCCGGCGTCGGAATCGGGCTCGCCAACCTCGACGCGCGCGTCGTGGGGCGCGGCGGGTCGTACCAGGTCAACGCGACCGGCGGCACCAATTACGGCCCGTTCAACGCCGACGTGCTGGTAACGCCGGGCAAGCAGCTCGCGGTCGACATCCGCCGCGTGCTGTTCGCGGGCGTCCAGTTCGCGGGCCGCGTCGTCCAGACCGCCGCCGGGCCGTTTGCGGGTCAGGTGCGCTTCAACGGGCAGGGGCTGAGCGGCCTCGCCACGCTGGGTGCGCAGGGCAAGTATCAGCGCGCCAGCGTCAACGCGCGTGCGCTCGCCGCGAAGATCCCCGGCGCGGTCGACTTCACGATCGGGCGTGCGCTCATCAATGCCGACGTCGTGCTCTACGACAAGCCGCAGGTCCGCGCCGACGCGCAGATCGCCGACATGCGCTATGGCGCGACGGTGATCGAGGCCGGGCGCGTGCGGGTGAACTACGCCAATGGTTCGGGCACGGCGCAGGCGCTGCTGACCGGTTCGAACAGCGTGCCGTTCCGCCTCGCCGCCAATGCGCGGTTGTCGCCGTCGCAATACCTTGTGGCGCTGCAGGGCGCGGCCAATGGCATCAACTTCCGCACCGCGGCGCCGGCGCGGATCGTGCCCGAGGGCAAGGGCTATCGCCTTGATCCGGCGCGGCTCGATTTCGACAAGGGGTCGATGCGGCTGGCGGGCAAGTTCGGCGGCGGCGCGACGCAGGCGCAGCTGCGGCTCGACCGGCTCGACCTGGCCTTGCTCAACGCGCTCGTCCCCAATCTCGGGCTCGGCGGGCAGGCGACCGGCAGCGTCGACTATGTCCAGCAGGCGGGGCAGTCGTTCCCGACCGCTGATGCGCGCGTCAACATCGCGAACTTCACGCGCTCCAGCCTGACCTCGGTGTCCGAGCCGGTCGACGTCGTCTTCCAGGGCCGGCTGACCAGCGCGGCGGGTGAGGGGCGGGCGCTCATCAAGCGCGGCGGCACCCCGGTCGGTCGGATGGTCGCGACGCTGACGCCGAGCGGCAGCGGCAGCTGGACGACGCGGCTGATGCAGGGGCCGCTGTCGGGCGGGATCCGCTACAACGGGCCGTCGGGCGTGCTGTTCAGCCTCGCCGGGCTCGCCGAGCAGCAATTGTCGGGGCCGATCGCGATCGCGGCGGACTTCGGCGGGACGGTCGGCGCACCGCGCATCAACGGTCTGATCCGCGCCGACAATCTCACCTATACCAACGAGACCTATGGCACGCGCCTGACCAACATGCGGATTGCTGCGCGTTTCAACAACGACCGGCTGGAGCTGTCGCAGCTTCAGGCGCGCGCGGGTGACGGCACGGTGCAGGCGCAGGGCAATGTCAGCCTCGCCGCGGCGCAGGGTTTCCCGCTCGACGTCCGGGTTGCGATGCGCAATGCGCGGCTGGCGAAGTCCGACGCGCTCGGCGCGACCGCGACCGGCGACATCCGCATCCAGAACAACGCCAATGGCGGGCTGATCTCGGGCGATATCCTCGTGCCGAACGCGCGCTACGAGATCATCCGCCAGGGTGCTGCCGAGGTGCCCGAGCTGACCGGCATCCGCCGCAAGAGCGACACACCGCGGCCTGCAAAGTCGACCGACCGGCCGGCCGCCCCGGCGGTGGGGCTGTTCAAGCTCGACTTGCGCGTCCACGCCGACAACCAGCTGTTCGTCTCGGGCATGGGGCTGGAGAGCGAATGGTCGATGGACCTGCGGATCGGCGGCACCAGCGCGGCGCCGACGGTCGGCGGCGGGCTGGATCTGGTGCGCGGCACCTATTCGTTCGCGGGCAAGCGCTTCGAGGTGTCGCGCGGGCAGGTGCGCTTCCGCGGCGGCGCGGCGCTCACCGATCCGGACATCAACATCCTCGCCACCACCAGCAACGATGGCGTGACGTTCAACATCAACATCACCGGCACCGGGCAGCGTCCGCAGATCGCCTTCACCTCGACCCCGTCCTTGCCGCAGGACGAGGTGCTCAGCCGCCTGCTCTTCGGTACCAACCCGGAGAACCTGTCCGCGACCGAGGCGCTGCAACTCGCGTCGGCGCTCAACTCGCTGCGCGGGTCGGGCGGCGGGCTCAACCCGCTCGGCAAGCTGCGCTCGGCGACCGGCTTCGACCGGCTGCGCATCCTTGGCGCCGACGAGGCGAGCGGGCGCGGCTCGGCGCTGGCCGCGGGCAAGTATCTGACCAACGACATCTATATCGAGATCGTCACCGATGCCCGCGGCTTCACCGCCACCCAGCTGACGATCGCGCTGACCAAATCGATCAGCCTGTTGTCGCAGGCCGGCTCGTTCGGCGGCTCAAACGTCCAGCTCCGCTACTCACGCGACTGGTAAGGCGGGCGAAATGTGGCGTCGCCCCGGATACGATCCGGGGCTCGCTTCCTGCTCGCGAAAAACGTGACGAAGAACGTCGGATCCCGTCCTGGATGACGTCAGCCGGGCGCTCACGGCTTGATCGCCGGCAACAGACAGCCGATTCGAAATGAATGAGATCGCGTGGGAGGATCACGACGGCCGCGGATCGCTGGCCGGATCACTCATGTTCGCATGGGCGGCGGCATGCCACCCGTCACTGCTGGTGCGGCGGTCCGGCCATTGGCCGGACCGCCCCTGTAATTACCAGGGCTTGACGACGATACCGACGGCAAGCGCGACGATGAATGCGATCATGGGTCTCTCTCCCTTATGTGTCCCCCCCGAAGGGTGACTTCTACTTAAGGGATCGTTAGGCATGGCTCAATGGCGTTAACCCTTTATTCACCATCCGCCATGACCACTTAAGTCATTCTTCAAGAGTGAGTTCTACGACGCGGAAGGACATGGCCAGTCTGTACCACCTTGCTCCGCTGACTTCGTGCGATCACGACCCCGCGCCTCCGGCGTGGCAGCAGGGTTGCGCGCTGCTAAAAATATGTAATTTCAACGACTTGCGCCGCCGGGTCGGGGTTGCGGGGATGCGGCGCCTGATGGGGGTGCTGCTGGAGAGGCTTGCCGCTTCGGTGCCCGACGCAACCGTCGTCCTCGCCGGTCGCGACGTGTTCGAGGTCGATTTTCTCACCGCCCGGCCCGACGCGTTGGCGCAGGTGGTGGCCGAATGTCGGGCCGCATGTGCCAACGCGGTGCACATCGAAAAAATTTCCTGCTTACCCAAATTGGTGATCTCTGGAGTGATCGGGCGGCCCGAGGACGACGCGACCGGGCTGATCGAGCGGGCCGAGGCGGCGTTGGCCGAGGCGGAGCTCGCCGCCGCTATCCCCGATGTGGTGGGGACGGGCGAAACCGCCGATAGCGTCGTCGCCGAGCTCGACGGCGCGCTCGATCGTGGCGAGATGGTGCTGCACTATCAGCCGAAGGTGCACATCCGCCGTCAGGCGATCGATTGCATCGAGGCGCTGGTTCGCTGGGAACATCCCGAGCGGGGGCTGGTGCCTCCCGGTGACTTCATCCCAGCTACCGAGCGCGCGATGCGCATGGAGCGGTTGACGCTCTGGACCATCGCGCAGGCGATCGTCGACCAGCGTGCCTTGCGCGCGCAGGGGCATGACCTGCGCATCTTCATCAACATGTCCGGACATTTGCTCGCCGATGCCGACTTCGTGCGGCTCGCCTGCGCCGCGATCGTCGCCGCCCCCGACGCGCGCCTCGGTTTCGAGGTGACCGAGACCTCGGTGATCCGCGATCCCGACGCCGCGATCGCGCACCTGCGCGATTTCGACCGAATCGGCGTGCGCATCTCAATCGACGATTATGGCGCCGGCCTGTCGAGCCTTGCCTATCTGAAGCAATTGCCGGCCTGTGAGCTGAAGATCGACAAGCTGTTCGTCACGCAACTCACCAGCTCGAACCGCGATCCGCTGATCGTTCGCTCGACGATCGACCTGGCGCATGCGCTCGACATGGAAGTGGTCGCGGAAGGTGTCGAGACGCAGGCGGCGCTGGCGTTGCTGTCGGTCATGGGCTGCGACATGGCGCAGGGCTATTTCATTAGCCCGCCGCTTGCTCCCGCGCCGCTTGCCGCGTTCCTCGCCGCCGAGCAGCATCGGCAGGCGACCCAGGATGTGCGCGGCTCGTTCACGCGCCGTGCTGCCGGCTGGAAGCGGGGATGACCGCAGCGGCGCGGCTCGCGCTCGGCGCCGTCCTCGCCGCCTCGGCGCTCAGCGCCCTGCCCGTGGAGGCAGCACCGGTCGATATCGCGACGATCGAGCGGCGAATGGCGAGCGATCCCGAGGCGGCGCTGGCGCTGGCGACATCGGCGCGCGCGCGGCTGCCCGCCGCGGCGCAGCGCTCTGCCGAGGCGGCGACGTTGCTGTGGCTGGCGGGCGAGGCGCAGGTACGCATCGGCGATCCACGCGGCGGCCTGCACACGCTTGCCGAGGCGCGTGTAGCGGCGCGCGCGGCGTCCGCGCCGGCGCAGCTGCTCGCCGATATCACGCTGTCGCAGGGCGGGGCGCTGACCGATGCCGGGCAGATCGCCGACGCCTTGTCGACGTTGCAGCGCGCGCATCGCATGTTCGTGGCGCTGCGCGATCATCGCAGCCAGGCACGCTCGCTGATCCTGATCGCCCTGCTTTATGCGAGCGCGCAGGACCATGCGACGGCGCTGCGCTATTTCGATCAGGTCGAGGCCAATTACCCCGGCGATCCCGGGTTGGCGATGGCAGTGGAAAACGGTCGCGGTAACGCGCTGGTCGCGCTCGGGCGTTTTGCGGAGGCGGAGCAGGATTTCCGCGAGGCGCTGGCGGCGGCGCGCCAGGTGCGGAGTGTGCCCGTGATCGCGCAATCGCTTGGCGACCTGTCCCTGGCGCAATTGCGCGGCGGCGACGTGGCCGGCGCAGCGCGCAGCGTCAACGCCGCGCTGGCCGCCTCGCGACGCCCTGACGCAGCAGCGATCCGCCCTCAATTGCTCGCCGCGGCGGCGGACGTTGCGCTTCACGCCGGCGACCCGCTTCGGGCGCGCCGGCTCGTCGAGGAGCGCTTCGCCGGTGTCGACCTGACCGGAACGATCCTCGCCGACCGACACGCGCACGACGTTGCCTACCGGACCTTTCTGGCCTCGGGCGATACCGCCGCCGCGCTGCCGCACCTCGTCGCGGTCCAGCGGCTCGACGCCCAGGCGACCGAGATCGCCCGCTCGACCAGTGCCTCGCTTGCCGCCGCCCGCTTCGATTACGCCAATCAGGAGCTGCGGATTGCGCGTCTGAAAGCCGCCGGACTTGCGCGCACGATCGCCTATCAACGCGCGACCGGCCGATCACAGCGGCTGATCCTGTACGGTGTCGTCGGTGCGACCCTGCTGGTGATCGGCTTGCTCGTCGCCGGACTGGCGCTGATCGGGCGGAGCCGCAATCGTGAGCGCGCCGCCAACCGCGATCTGGCCGCCAGCAATGCGCAGCTCGAAAAGCTGTCGCGGGCGAAGACCGAATTCCTCGCCACCACCAGCCATGAAATCCGCACGCCCTTGAACGGCATCCTCGGCATGACGCAGGTGATGATCGCCGACCGGACGCTCGACCCGCTGGTGCGTGAGCGGCTTAACGTCGTGCATGGTGCGGGGCAGACGATGCGCGCACTGGTCGATGACATCCTCGACATGGCGAAGATCGAAACGGGTCGGCTGACGCTGGAGGCCGCCCCGTTCGACCTGCACGCGACTCTCAACGCCGCGGCGCAGCTGTGGCGTGATCCGGCGGTGGCAAAGGGGTTGCGCTTCGAGGTCGACGTGGCGGATGCGCCGCAGTGGATCGTCGGCGACGCGGCGCGGCTGCGGCAGATCGTCTTCAATCTGCTGTCGAACGCGGTGAAGTTCACCGAAACCGGGCTCGTCTCGTTGCGAACGACCAGCGCCGGAGGGCGATTGCGGATCGCGGTCACCGACCATGGCATCGGCATGGACGGCGCGACGCAGCGGATCATCTTCGAATCGTTCCGCCAGGCCGACGCCAGCACCACGCGCCGTTTCGGCGGAACCGGGCTGGGGCTGGCGATCTGTCGCAATCTTGCCCGCGCGATGGGCGGTGACGTGACCGTCGAGAGCCGGCTGGGCGCGGGATCTTGCTTTGTCGTCGACGTGCCGGTGATCGTCGCCGATGCTCCCGCTGCGATCGACATGACGGGCGGGTTGCTGATCGTCGAGCGGCAGCCGATCACCCGCGCAACGCTCCGCACCCTGTTCGCAGCCCAGCCGCTGGTGACATTCTGCGACGCCGATGATGCCGTGGCGCAGGTCGCGGCATTGCGGCCGCGCGGCGTACTGGTCGACGCCGGCACCTACGGCCGGCGACCCGCCGATCTTGCCGCATTGGTCGCGGTGGCGCAGGATGCGCCGGTCGCCTTGCTCACGCCGACACTCCCGGAGGAGGAACGCCATGCGTTGTATGGTGCGGGTATCACAAATGTTATCGAGAAGCCTGTTTCCAAACAGGGTCTGGTGGACGCAATAGGTGCGATGCTCAGGCACCCGGTCAGGAGTGCCGCGTAACGGGCGGAACCAACCGGCAGGCAGATCTGCCGGCGGAGCGTTATCTGGAAAGGCGAGATATGGCGGCGATGACGGTGCTGTTCATCGAGGATGACAGAATGAACCGTCGGGTTGTCCGCGACATGCTGGACGTCGCCGAGGTCGAGATGGTCGAGGCGGAGAGCGCCGAGATCGGTCTTGAGCTGATCGACACGCACGATTTCGCCATCGCCTTGATCGATCTTCGGATGCCCGGCATGGACGGCCTCACCGCGATCGGTCACATCCGCGCGCGCACCGATGCGAAGGCACGGCTGCCGATCATCGTCGTCACTGCCGATACAGCGGTCGATCTGCGGCAGCGTTGCGTTGCGGCGGGGGCGAACGACGTGATCTTCAAGCCGGTCGCCATGGACGAATTGTTCGATGCGATGGGCCGGCTGCTCGCCGAGGATGGCGACGCCGCGCTGATCTGAACGCGGCGCCATCGCCCGGACGTGATCCGGTAAACCGCTTTCTTCGCTACTCCGCGCGGGGCCGCAACGCCGCCGCCAGCGACGCCCCCGCGCTGCCGCGCCGCGCCGGCTGGGGCTGGTCGGGCGAGGGCGACCAGCCGGTCAGGAAGATCAGGTCGAAGCGCTCCGCCGTCCGCCCGTCCGGGTCCGCTCGCGCGGCGAAGTCGGCGGCGGCCCGCGCCAGCACGTCGCGGCGTAGCGGGTGACGTGTGGCGAGCACGTTGCTCCCCGCCATACCGCGAAGATCGTCGAGCAGCCGCCCGAACGCGCCATATCGCACCGTCAGCGTCTCGCTGTCGGCGACCGGCAAGGTCATTCCCGCGCGCACCAGCAGATCGCCCGCCGAGCGCAGGTCGACCTGCGGATGCAGCCGCGCCACCGGCCGCTCGCCCTCCGCCTCGCGCAGCACCGCGCGCAGCGTCGACAGGCTGTTCCCGCCGACAAACGCGCCCAGAAACAGCCCGTCCGGGCGCAGCGTCCGCCGGATCAGCGTCAGCGCGCCGGGCAAGTCGCCGACGCCGTCGAGCGTCCCGGCCGCCACCACCAGGTCAAACGCGGCGTCCGCGAACGGCAGGCGATCCTCGTCGCCCTGCACACCGCCCGCCGCGCGCGCGAAGGCAAAGCCCGGATCGAACCGCGCCACCCGCGCGCCCGCCGGGGGCACGAACGACGCATCGAAACAGCCGAGATCCAGCACGTCGCTGAAGTCGCGCTTCACCGCGCCCAGCCGGTCGACGATCCCCTCGATCATCGCCGCGCGCAGAAAGTCGTGCTCGGCATAGCCGGCGGCGACCCGGTCGCGACGAAGGCGGCGTGCGGCGCGGTCGAAGATGTCGGGAGAGGCCATGATGCGCGTGGCTTGTGCCTGTTCGCGGCCCGCGCCACAAGGCCGGGTGTGTTCGGTCGACTGCTCGATCTCGTCCTTCCACCGCGTTGTCCCGGCTGCGGCGCGACCGTTGCCGGGCAGGGGCGGTTCTGCGCGCCCTGCTGGTCGAGCCTGCGGCTGCTCACGCCGCCGTGGTGCGCGAGCTGCAACCTGCCCTTTGCGTTCGATCGCGGTGAAGGTGCGTTGTGCGCCACCTGCCTCGCCAACCCACCCGATCATGGCGGCGTCCGTGCAGCGGTCGCGTATGGAGACGTCGCACGCTCCGTCGCGCTGCGGCTCAAATATGGCGGTCGTCCTTTCTACGCCGCGACGATGGCGGCGCTGATGCTGCGCCATATGCCCCCGGCGGCGACATTGTTGATCCCGGTGCCGCTCCATCGCCGGCGCCTGTGGTCCCGCGGCTACAATCAGGCGGCGCTGATCGCTACCGCATTGGGCAAAAGCGCGCACGTGCCGGTCGATGTTCATGCACTGGAGCGTCACCGTGCGACCCCGCCGCTGCGTGATCACTCCGCCAGCGCGCGCCGCGCGGTCGTAAAGGGCGCCTTTCGCGTCACCCCGCACGGTCGCGAGACGGTGCGCGGGGCGTCGCTGGTGCTCGTCGACGACGTCTACACCAGCGGCGCGACCGCCCAGGCGTGCGTGAAGGCGCTGCGCGGCGCCGGGGCGGCTGCGGTGACGATCCTCGCCTGGGCGCGCGTGATCGACGGCGCAAGCGATTGACAGCGCGGGCCGTCGCTCACACCTAGGCGATATGGCAAAGGTCGAGATCTACACCAAGGCGTTCTGTCCCTATTGCGCGCGCGCGATGAACCTGCTGGCATCGAAGGATGTCGCGGTCGAGGAGACAGACATCGGCATGAACACCGCCAAGCGCGGCGAAATGATCGAACGCGCCGGAGGACGCACCACGGTGCCGCAGATCTTCATCGACGGCACGCATGTCGGCGGTTCCGATGATCTCGCCGCGCTGGAGCGTGCGGGCAAGCTCGACGCGCTGCTCGGCTGCTGACAATGCGATGATTGTGTTCGATCTGCGCTGCGCGCGCGACGGTCATGTGTTCGAGGCATGGTTTGCGTCTTCGGCCGCTTACGACGACCAGCGCGCGCGCGGCTTGCTGGCTTGCCCGTCATGCGGCGCGGGCGAGATCGACAAGGCGGTGATGGCGCCGAACGTCGCGCCCAAGGGCAATCGCGGCGTCGCACCCGCCGAGGTCAAGGCCTTGCTCGCCAAGGTCGCCGAGGCGCAGCGCCGCGCGCTGGCCGGCTCGCGCTGGGTCGGTCGCGATTTCGCCGCCGAGGCGCGCGCGATGCACGTGGGCGACAAGCCGGATGCGCCGATCCACGGTCAGGCCAGCCTCGCGGAGGCAAAGCAACTCGCGGAGGAAGGCGTCCCGATCGCGCCGCTGCCGCTGCCAGTCACCCCGCCCGAGACGGTGAACTGACGGCTGCCATCGCTGGCCGTCAATTTCAGCGCGGATCTTCCAACCGGTCCTTCCCGCTTTCGCGGGACTGACGAAAGAGGTGCAGCGTCAATCCCCCGCCGCCACCCGCTCGTGCAGCAACAGCGCGCCGTCCTCCGCCAGATCGACCGATAGCGCGCCATAATCCACCACGCTGCCATGCGCCGTCTCCAGACGCACATGATGAGTCGCGGTGATCACCATAACGTCCGCCCCGGCGGCCTCGCCCGCTGCAATCCCAGCGGGGGCATCTTCCCACACCAGACACTCGTTTGCCGCCACACCCAATCGCTCCGCAGCGAGCAGGAAGCAGTCGGGCGCAGGCTTGCCACGCTCGACATCGTCGGCGGTCACCATCACCTTCGGCATCGCCAGCCCCGCTGCGCGCAATCGCACCTCCGCAAGCGAGCGTGGCGCGGAGGTCACGATCGCCCAGCGGTCCGCCGGCAGCGCGCGGGTGAACGCTGCCGCTCCCGCGATCGCGACCACGTCGGCGACATCATCGATCTCGGCCTGCAACAATGCCTCGAACTCCGCCTGCGGATCGACGCCCGGCGGGGCGAAGCGACGGATCGTCTCGATCGCGCGAACGCCGTGCATCACCGCCATCAACGCGTCGACGTCGATCGCGTGGCGTTCGGCCCATGCGGTCCACGCACGAACCGCCGACGGGATGCTGTTGATCAGCGTTCCGTCCATGTCGAACAGAAAGGCGGCGTAGCGGCGCTTCATGCGCGGTTCGCCGCGGAGAGCACCGCGCGGACGCTGGCGGTGGCGATATCGCTGTCGATCCCGACCCCCCACGCCGTCCGGCCATCGCCGGTGCGGCATTCGAGATAGGCGACCGCCTGCGCGCCCGCGCCATGCCCGATCGCATGCTCGCTATAGTCGACGACGTCCAGATCCGGCCCGGTGCTGTCGGCCAGCGCCGCGATCACGCCCGAGATCAGGCCGTTGCCGCGCCCCGACAGCGAGCGTTCCTCGCCATTGATCGCCACCCGCCCGACGAACACGCGCTCGCCGGTCGCGCCGGTTTCCTCATAGTCGCGCAGCACGAAGCGGTCGGCGTCGCCGGGCAGATAGGCGCGCTCGAACGCACCCCAGATATCGGCGGCGTTCAACTCGCGGCTGCTTTCGTCGGCGAGCGCCTGGACATGACGGCTGAAGTCGGCCTGCATCCTTTTAGGCAGCTTCAGCCCCTTGTCCTGCTCCAGCACCCACGCGACCCCGCCCTTGCCGCTCTGCGAGTTGACGCGGATGACGGCTTCGTAGCTGCGTCCGAGATCGGCCGGGTCGATCGGCAGATACGGCACTTCCCACAAGGTATCGTTGCGCGCCGCCTGTGCGGCGAAGCCCTTCTTGATCGCGTCTTGATGACTGCCCGAAAAGGCGGTGAACACCAGATCACCGGCATAAGGTGTGCGCGGATGTACCGGAATGTTCGTCGCATATTCGACCGTCTTCACGATCTCGTCGATGTTCGACAGGTCGAGCTGCGGGTCGGTACCCTGCGTGTACATGTTGAGCGCGACGGTCACGAGATCGCAATTGCCGGTCCGCTCGCCATTGCCGAGCAGGCAGCCCTCGACGCGGTCCGCCCCCGCCATCAATCCAAGTTCGGCGGCCGCGACGCCCGTGCCGCGATCGTTATGCGTGTGGAGCGAGATCACCACCGCCTCGCGGTTCGGGATGTTGCGCCCGAACCATTCGATCTGGTCGGCATAGACGTTCGGCGTCGCGCACTCGACCGTCGCGGGCAGGTTGAGGATGATCGGCGCGTCGGCGGTCGGGCGCAGCACCTCCATCACCGCCGCGCAAACCTCGACCGAGAAATCCAGCTCTGCGGTCGAGAAGGTCTCCGGCGAATATTCGAATTGCCAGCGCGTGTTCGGGCGCTTGGCGGCCTCGTCGCGCAGCACTTTCGCGCCCTCGACCGCGATGTTCCTCACCTCGTCGCGCGTCATTCCGAACACGATCTTGCGCCATGCCGGGCTGACCGCGTTGTAGACATGGACGATCGCGGTCTTCGCGCCCTCGAGGCTCTCGAAGCTGCGTTCGATCAGGTCGCGGCGCGATTGCGTCAGCACCTGGATCGACACATCGTCGGGGACGCGGCCCTCACGCACCAGCCCGCTGATAAAGTCGAATTCGGTCGCCCCGGCGCTCGGGAAGCCGACCTCGATCTCCTTCAATCCCACCTTCACCAGCAGGTCGAAAAAGCGCGTCTTCTTCTCGGCGTCCATCGGGTCGATCAGCGCCTGATTGCCGTCGCGCAGATCGGTCGACAGCCAGCGCGGCGCGCGGGTGATCGTGTTTGACGGCCAGCGCCTGTCGGGCAGGTCGACGGTCGGGAAGGGGCGGTATTTCTGGCTCGGATCGCGCAACATCACGGGGCTCTCTTATGCAGGAGCGTCGGGGAAAGGTTGGATCAGCCCTTAGGCGCGTCGCGCGTGCGATGCACGCGTCGGAGGGTCCGCGCCTAAGGGCGCGTAAGTCGCAGGAGAAGGGCCGGGTGGCGCGTCATGAGGGCTGTGCCTAGCGTGCACACCGGCCTGCTGTCCAGTGCGGCAAGGTGATTGAGGAAAAAGCAATACTTCTCGGCCATTTACTGAGTCGCACGGGAGTTTGCATGTTACAGATCGTCTACATCAGCACGGCAACGGGCGCGGTCGACACCGCCACGATTCTCGCCACCTCGCGCCGTAACAACGCTCGCGATGGTCTGACCGGCCTTCTCTACACCAACGGCAAGCGGTTCCTGCAGGTGATCGAAGGCGAGCCCGCCCATGTCGAGCGGACGATGGCGCGGATCGACGCGGATCCGCGCCATCGCGCTATGGTGGTGCTCTCATCGCGCGATGTGGGCACACGTGAGTTCGGCGCCTGGGCCATGGCCGAACGTGTCGCGGGCGACGATGCCGATGCCTTTGTGGCACGCGTCCGCGCGCTGGTCGCGCGGGCGGCACCCTCGGTGCAGGCGACCTTCGACGGCTTCGTCCAGCTCCACCGCGCCGCCTGAGATCATCGCTTGCCCGGCCGTCGTGCCGGCGCAATAACGCTCCCCGAACAACAAAAGGGGGGATGACGATGCGCACGATCATCATGGCAGCGGCGATCGCGATGACGGCGTCAAGTGTCGTGTCGGCGGCCGAGACGGGGGGCTATGGTCCCGCGCTGCGCAAGATGCTGACCGATGCGGCGGGCGGGCATTGTCCCGACGATCTGATGGCCGAGCCGCTGCTGTCCGCGTGCCGCGCGCAATTGCCGCAGATGCAGCCCGGCCTGACGGCGCTTGGCGCGGTTGGCGATCTGTCATTCATCAAGGCCGAGGGCGACGGCGACACGCGCATCGAAACCTACGCGGTCAAATTCGCGGGCGGGACGACCGCGATCTGGAGCATCGGTCACCGCAAGGACGGGAAGTTCGGCGCGGCCTACTCGCTCGGGCAGTAACATCCGGCCCCGCGCGCGGCGGGGCCGGAAAATTGGTCAGGCGGTGAACGCCGCCTGCACCGTCAGCTTGACGTTGTCGGAAACCACCGGCGCGGCATAGCCGAGCCCGAAGTCGCTGCGCTTGATCGTGCCGGTGCCGGTGAAGCCGAAATTGACTTTCTTGCTCATCGGGTTGGTGCCCGCACCGACGAACGTGACGTCCAGCGCGACCGGCTTGGTGACGCCCTTGATGGTCAGGTTGCCGTTCAGCGTCGCCCGGTTCGGCCCGCGCGGCGTCACCGAGGTCGAGACGAAGCGCGCGGTCGGATTCGCCGCGGCGTCAAAGAAGTCGCCGGACTTCAGGTGCTTGGCAAATTGCGCCGAGGTGGTCGACAGCTCGTCGATCGCGAAGGTCACGTCGACCTTGGTCGCGGTGGGCTTCTTCGGGTCGATCGTGATCGAGCCGCCCTGCGCGCCGAACTGGCCCTGCAGCATCGAGAAGCCCATGTGGTTGACCTCCCACGTGACCTGCGTGTGCGCGGGATCGACCTGATAAGTGCCCGCGGTGACGCGCGCCGCCTGCGGCTGGCCGGGCTGCTGCGGGGTGGTCGCGAGCTGGGCGACGGCGGGAACCGCGAGCGTCGTGGCGAGAACGGCGGCGATGATCGGACGCATGTTATTGATCCTCCTGTTGTGGGGGCGGTTGCACCACAGTTTCGCGTCGTTGCGAAGACGCCGCGCACGAAACGGATCATTTCGCGGGGAGGCCGCTATTCGCCCACAGGCTCCTGATCAGGCTCGCCGCCGCCGGTCGGTATGATGTCAAAACGGATCCGCACCCATGCGCCGATCAGCTCGGTCCCGCCCTTGCGCGGCGGTCGCACCAGGAACTGCCACGCCGCCTGCCGCAGCGCGCGCCCGATCCCCGAGCCCGGCGTCTCGCCCAGTTCGCGGCAATCCTCGACATGGAAGCGCGGCGCGGTGCGGCACGCGACCATCCCCCAGCCGGTCTTGCCACGCGGCATATACGGCTGCGTCTCGGCGGGGCGGGGACGGCGATACCATTCGGCGGCGTAGAGCGGCTCGCCGCCCGGCCCGAGCCCAACGGTCTGCGTGTCGTCACCACGCCCGCTGTCGCCCTTGCCGCCCGCCGATGGGCCGGCGGTGCCCTTGATCGTGCCGATGTCCGAGGCGGCATAGTCGACATGATTGAGGATCATGACGCCGGGCAGGTGCAGCGGCTGTTCGGGGAGCGGCGGCGCCGGCACCGGCCGCGGGGCGACGACGCGCGGCGGCGTGATCTCGCTGCGGGTCGGCGCGGGCTGCTGGCGCTGCGCCTTTTGCGTGTCCGATTTCTGTTGCTTCGCGCCCTCGTCGCGCACGTCGAAGCTGACCAGCCGCCGCCCGTCGCCAAAGTCGCCGTGCACCACGCCGCCCATGGTGAGCAGCGCGAGGATGATCGCGATCGCGATGCCGATCGCCAGCAGCACCGACACGACGCGGCTGCCCGTGTCCTGACGGGTCCGGTACGACGAAGCTCGGTACGTCGCCGTCCGCATCTGCGCGCGAGTACAGGAGGCAGCCGCAGCCGGCAATCGTGTTCGGGGTTACAAAGCGGTTAGGTGTTGGTTCTGGAAAAGCCCCTCCCTTTCAACGGAGGGGAGCAGCGCTTCTCACCCGCCGCCCCGTCGGACCCGGCAAAGCCGTGCCCGATGGGCTGGCTCTGCCGCGCCGGCCGATCTGGCGCAGTCGAGCGGCAGCATGGCTGCCGCACGTTGCGCTGCGATCAGTTCTTGTCCTTGTCCACCAGCTTGTTCGCACCGATCCACGGCATCATCGCGCGCAGCTCCGCGCCGGTCTTCTCGATCTGGTGCGCTGCTGCGGCCTTGCGCGCCGCCTTCAGCTCCGGCTGCCCCGCGCGGTTGTCGAGCACGAAGTTCTTCACGAACCGGCCCGACTGGATGTCGGCCAGCACGCGCTTCATTTCCTTCTTCGTCTCGTCGGTGATGATCCGCGGGCCGGTGACGATGTCGCCATATTCGGCGGTGTTCGAGATCGAGTAGCGCATGTTCGCGATGCCGCCCTCGTACAGCAGATCGACGATCAGCTTCGTTTCGTGCAGGCACTCGAAATACGCCATTTCCGGCGCATAGCCGGCCTCGACCAGCGTCTCGAACCCGGCCTGGATCAGGTGGGTCACGCCGCCGCACAGCACCGCCTGCTCGCCGAACAGGTCGGTCTCGCACTCTTCCTTGAAGTTGGTCTCGATGATCCCCGAGCGTCCGCCGCCGACGCCGCTCGCATAGGCCAGCGCGACGTCATGTGCGTTGCCGCTCGCGTCCTGGTGGATCGCGATCAGGCACGGCACGCCGCCGCCGCGCACATATTCGCTGCGCACGGTGTGACCCGGGCCCTTCGGCGCGATCATGATGACGTCGATGTCCGCCGGCGGCTCGATCAGCCCAAAGTGGACGTTGAGCCCGTGCGCGAACGCCAGCGCGCTGCCCGGCTTCATCCGGCCCTTGATGTCGTCCTCGTAGATCGCGGCCTGATGCTCGTCGGGGGCGAGGATCATCAGGATGTCGGCCCAGGCCGCCGCATCCTTGGTGCTCATCACCTTGAAGCCGGCACCCTCCGCCTTCTTCGCGGTCGCCGAGCCCTCGCGCAGCGCGATCGCGACGTCGGCGATCCCCGAATCGCGCAGGTTCTGCGCATGGGCGTGCCCCTGCGAGCCATAGCCGACGATGGCGATCTTCTTGCCGGTGATCAGATTGAGATCGGCGTCGCGATCGTAATAGACCTTCATGATATTCTACTCCCTTCTTCGTCACCCCGGCCGTGCGCCGGGGGTCCGCTTCCTTTCCACCGGGGCGGAGAAGCGGGACCCCGGATCAAGTCCGGGGTGACGTGGTGTTGATGTAAAAGCGAAAACTCAGGCCGCGTCCTTGCCGCGGGCGATGGCGACGATGCCGGTACGCGCGACCTCGATCAGGCCGACCTCCGCCATCAACTCCAGAAACTTGTCGATCTTGCTCGTCCCGCCCGTCACCTCGAAGATGAAGCTGCTGATCGTCGCATCGACCACACGCGCGCGATAAACTTCGGCGAGCCGCAGCGCCTCGATCCGCTGGTCGCCGGTGCCGCGCACCTTGACCAGCGCCAGCTCGCGTTCGACGTGATCGCCCTCTGCGGTCAGGTCGTGGACGCGGTGAACGGGCACCAGCCGGTCGAGCTGTGCGACGATCTGCTCCAGCGTCGCCGGGCTGGCGCTGGTGACGATCGTGATCCGGCTCACCGCCTTGTCGGCGGTGATCTCGCTGACCGTCAGGCTCTCGATATTATAGCCGCGCGCGGTGAACAGCCCGGCGATGCGGGCCAGGATACCCGGTTCGTTGTCGACGATCACCGCCAGCGTATGGCGTTCGGCTTTCTCTTCACGGATGTGCATTGTCGTTCTCACTCCCCTCCCAAGGGAGGGGTCGGGGGTTTCTCACTCCCCTCCCTTTCAAGGGAGGGGCTGGGGGTGGGTGGCGTGCTCGTGATACGGCGTACCGACGCGCGCGTCGGCCGTACCTCGCCCGGACGCCACCCACCCCCCGACCCCCTCCCTTGAAAGGGAGGGGGAGGGTGCCTCAAACCAGCGCCTTGGCCTCGTCGTCCATGGTCCCGCTGACCTCGTTGGCCTGCAGGATCATGTCGGTGTGCGCCGCGCCGCTCGGGATCATCGGGAAGCAGTTGGCGAGCTTCGCCACCATGCAATCCACCATTACCGGGCCGTCATGCGCGAGCATCGCCGCGATCCCGGCCTCAAGCTGGTCGGGCCGCTCGATACGGATGCCCTTCCAGCCATAAGCCTCGGCCAGCTTCACGAAATCGGGCAGCGAGTCCGAATAGCTTTCCGCATAGCGGCTCTCATAGGTCAGCTCCTGCCACTGGCGGACCATCCCCATATATTGGTTGTTGAGGATGAACACCTTGACCGGCAGGCGATATTGCGTCGCCGTCGCCAGCTCCTGGATGTTCATCTGGATCGACGCCTCGCCCGCGATGTCGATGACCAAAGCGTCCGGGTTGCCGAGCTGCGCGCCGATCGCGGCGGGCAGGCCATAGCCCATGGTGCCGAGCCCACCGCTCGTCAGCCACTTGTTCGGCAGATCGAACCCGAAATGCTGCGCGGCCCACATCTGGTGCTGGCCGACCTCTGTGGTGATGATCGGCTGGCGATGATGCGTGGCGTCGTACAGCGCACGGACGGCGCGCTGCGGCATGATCTCGCCATTGTTCTCGTTCGGCCCGGTCTCGGGGAAGTCGAGGCACTTGCGCGCCCGCCACCCCTCGATCCGCCGCATCCACTCGGCGATGTCGGGCTTGGGATGCTGCCGCGCCTTCCAGACGTGGATCATGTCCTGCATCGCATGGCCGGCATCGGCGACGATCGGGAGGTCGATCCGCACCGTCTTGTTGATGCTCGACCGGTCGATGTCGATATGCACCTTGCGGCTGTTGGGCGAGAAGGCATCGAGCCGTCCGGTAACCCGGTCGTCGAAGCGAGAACCGATCGCGACGACCAGATCGGCCTGGTTCATCGCCATATTGGCTTCATAGGTGCCGTGCATCCCCAGCATCCCGAGCCATTGCGGCCCGCTGGCGGGATAGGCGCCCAGCCCCATCAGCGTGGAGGTGACCGGCGCACCGGTGATCTTCGCCAGCTCCTGCAACAGCAGCGACGCCGCCGGGCCGGAGTTGATGACCCCGCCGCCGGTATAGAGCACCGGACGTTCGGCGGCGGCGAGCATGTCGACGACCTGCTCGATCGCGGCACGATCGGCCTTGATCTGCGGGCGATAGGTCTTGTGCTGGATCGGGCCGGGCTTCTTGTAGCCAGCGGTCGCGACCTGCACGTCCTTGGGAATATCGACCACGACCGGACCGGGGCGGCCCGAGGTCGCGATATGGAACGCCTCATGAATCACCGCGCCGAGCCGCGCCGGATCCTTCACAAGATAATTGTGCTTGGAGCAGTGCCGCGTGATGCCGACGGTGTCGGCCTCCTGGAAGGCGTCCGAGCCGATCAATGCGGTCGGAACCTGCCCGGTGATGACGACCATCGGGATCGAATCGAGCAGTGCGTCGGTGATCCCGGTGACCGCATTGGTTGCGCCAGGGCCGGAAGTGACCAGCACCACGCCGGGCTTGCCCGTCGAGCGCGCATAGCCTTCCGCAGCATGAGTGGCGGCCTGTTCGTGGCGCACGAGAATGTGACGAATTCGTTTCGACCGAAACAGGGCATCGTAGATCGGCAGGACGGCTCCGCCCGGATAGCCGAACACGACCTCCACGCCGAGATCGCACAGCGCCTCGACCAGGATGTCTGCTCCGCTCTTCTCGGTCACGTCACGTCTCCTCATAGGGGAAGGGTCAAGCACCTTAGCCTGACCGGTCCGGGGGCGCTACGGCATAGAAAGTTACACGTCAACCGACCTTTTGGAAATAAAGTTGCAAATTTGGCGCGGTGCAGCATTGCCATTCTTCGGGTAACTGATTGCGAAACCACGTATACTGTCGTTTGGCATACCGCCGTGTGGCGCTTTGCGCCGATGCCAGCGCGTCATCGCGTGACAGCATGCCGGACAGCATTGCAGCGATTTCAGGGACCCCGATCGCCCGGCGCACCGGGGCGTCGCCGGGCACGTCGGCACGGGCCAGCAGCGTCGCGACCTCTTCCACGCCGCCCTCGTCGAACATCCGCGCCAGCCGCGCGTCGCAGCGCGCCGTCAACATGTCCCGGTCCGGCAGCAGCACCAGTCCGTGGACGTCGAGCGTATCGCCAATTCCGCCAGCCCGCGCCGCTTGCCACGCCGCAAGCGGCCGCCCGGTCGATCGCACCACCTCCAGCGCGCGCGCCACGCGCGTCGTGTCACGCGCGTTGAGCCGCGCCGCGGCCGCCGGGTCCTCGCGCGACAATGCGGCATAAGCGTCCGCGACCGCGAGCGCGCGGACCGCGGCCCGCACATCGGCATCGATCTCCGGCACCGGCGCGATCCCGTCGAGCAAGGTGCGCAGATACAGCCCGGTCCCACCGACCAGCACCGGCACCCCGCCTGCGGCATGGACGCGCCGCACCTCCGCCGCCGCATCCGCCGCCCAGCGCGCCGCCGAACACGTCTCCGCGCCGTCGACATAGCCGAACAGCCGGTGCGGCACGCGCGCCTCGTCGGCGGGGGAGGGGCGCGCCGACAGCACGCGCAGGTCGCGATACACCTGGCTGGCGTCGGCGTTGATGACGGTCCCGCCGATTTCTTCGGCCAGTTCGATCGCGAGCGCGCTCTTGCCGCTGGCGGTCGGCCCTGCGATGAGCGCCAGCCTTGGCTTTGCGGGGTTAGGCATGTTCACGGCGACGCTGATAGCAGCAGGGCGGCTGACGCCCAATATCATGGCCGAGGCGCACGATCGCCTTGCCGCGGCGGGCTGCGCGCCGACGACGCTGGCGTGGATCGACGAGGGCGACGCCGCTGACTGGCAGTTCGAGCTGGCTCCCGCCGACGCGCGCTCGGCGCTGGAGGGCGCGTTCGAGCGGGTCGATGTGGTCGTCCAGCCGCGCGACGGTCGCCGCAAGTTGCTGCTCGTCGCCGACATGGATTCGACGATGATCACCGTCGAGTGCATCGACGAACTCGCCGATTATGCCGGGCTGAAGCCGAAGATCGCCGCGATCACCGAGGCCGCGATGCGCGGCGAACTCGATTTCGAGGCCGCGCTCGACGCGCGCGTCGCGTTGCTCAAAGGGCTCGATGCCGCGGTTATCGACACCTGTCGCGCCGAGCGCGTGCAACTGATGCCCGGTGCGCGCGAACTGGTCCGCACGATGCGCGGCTGGGGGGCGAGCGCGGTGCTGGTGTCGGGGGGCTTCACGCGCTTTGCCGAGCCGGTTGCCGCCGAGATCGGCTTCGATCGCGCGATCGCCAACGTGCTGGAGATTGACGGTGCGATGCTGTCGGGCACCGTCGCGCGCCCGATCGTCGGCGCCGCGACCAAGCGCGAGACGCTGCTCGAGACGCGCGCCGCGCTCGGGCTTGCCGACGCTGCGACGCTGGCGGTCGGCGACGGGGCCAACGATCTGGCGATGATCGAGATCGCCGGGCTGGGCGTCGCCTATCGGGCCAAGCCGATCGTCGCGGCGGCGGCGGCGGCGCGCATCGAGCACGGTGATCTGACCGCGCTGCTCTGGGCGCAGGGCGTGCCGCGCGCCGAATGGGCAAGCGTCTGATCGAACGTCTTTAACGCTTCCTCCACCAACCGTGTGGCAAGCAGCCATTCGGATCAACGGGGGCATCGACAGCCAACATGCGCGTACTCGCGGTGGCATCGCAAAAGGGTGGGTCGGGCAAGACGACGCTTGCCGGGCATCTCGCGGTGCAGGCGCAGCGCGCCGGCATCGGGCCGGTCGCCTTGCTCGATCTCGACCCGCAGGGGACGCTCGCGCCATGGGCGGGCGCGCGCACCGTGCGTTCGCCGTCGTTCGCGGCGAGCAATGTGACGCGGCTCGCGCCCGACCTCGACGCGCTGCGCGACAAGGGCGTGCAACTGGTGGTGATTGATACGCCGCCGGCGCTGACTGTCGCGATTCAGGCGGCAATCCACCTCGCCGAGCTGATCGTCGTGCCGACGCGGCCGAGCCCTCACGATCTTCACGCGGTCGGCGGAACCGTCGAGTTATGCGAACGCTCGGGAAAGCCGCTGCTGTTCGTGGTGAACGCCGCAACCCCCAATGCCCCGATCACCGCCGACACCACGGTCGCGCTGTCGCAACACGGCACCGTCGCCGCCGTGACCGTCCACCAGCGCACCGAATATGCCTCATCGATGGCGGACGGGCGCACGGTGATGGAAACCGATCCGCACGGCAGCGCCGCCGAGGAAATTGCGGCGCTGTGGAGCCACGTCTCCGATCGCCTTGAAAAGAACTTCCGCCGCACCGTGTTCACCTCCAGCCCGCTTGGCGGCGGCTATGGTGCGGTGCGGGCGACCGCGAACAGTTTCGGCCGACGGGTGCTCGGTTGATGCCGCGCGCGCTGTTGCGGAGCGCCACGGTCGCGCTCGCCGCGCTGACGCTGACCGGGTGCAGCCTGTGGCATTTTGATTTCGGTCGCGCCGGTGTCCGCGCGGACGCCGGCGCGACGGACGTCGCCGCCGCCGAACGCGCGCTCCGGCATCGTCGCTGGCCGGTCGCGGTCACGTATGCGGAGCAGGCGGTCGCGCGCGACGCTACCGACGGATCGCGGCGCGCGCTGCTCGGCACGGCGTATATGCGCGCCGGACGGTTTCGTTCGGCGGCGCAGGCGTTCGACGATGCGCTGGCGCTGCGTCAGGCCGATGGCGCGACCGCCCTCCATCTGACGCTCGCGCAGATTGCCAGCGGGCAGCATGATGCCGCTCTGGCGACGCTGTCGCGCTACGCCGCATTGGTCCCGGTCGCCGATCGCGGGCTGGCGCTGGCACTCGCCGGAGAGCCGGGGCAGGGCGTCGAGGTGTTGATGGCGGCGATGCGCGTTCCCGGTGCGGATGCGCGCACCCGCCAGAATCTCGCGCTGGCGCTCGCGCTGGCCGGCGAATGGCCCGACGCCTTCTTCATCGTCGGGCTCGACCTGCCGCCGGCGCAGGCGCGTCGACGGATCCTCGACTGGATGCGCTTCGCCCGCCCGAGCGGCCCCGCTGAGCAGGTCGCGACCCTGATGAAGATCACCCCTGCCATCGATCCGGGCCAGCCTCAGGACCTGGCGCTCCAACGCGGCGCGCCCACCGCTGTCGAGGTCGCCGCGCGCTAAGCCGCGATCGCGCGGCCACCTTTCCACATCGCGTTGACGCGTCCCTGCACCGGCAGCCCGTCGAACGGCGTGTTGCCCGCCTTGCCCGGCAGCCGGTCGGCGTCGATCTGCCACGGCGCGCTTTCGTCGATCAGGATCACGTCGCCCGGCATCCCCGCCGCCAGCGTTCCCGTCTCCAACCCCAGCAGCGCCGCCGGCCCGGTCGCCAGCAGCGCGAACAGCCGCGGCAGCGTCACGCGCCCGTCGCGCGCCAGCCCCAGCGCGAGCGGCAGCAGCGTCGCCGCATCCGCCGCGCCCGCGCTGGCGTCCGCGAACGGCAGCCGCTTTTCCTCCGGCCCGCGCGGATCGTGCCCCGAACACAGCAGGTCGATCGTCCCGTCCGCCAGCGCGGCCAGCGCCGCCTTGCGATCGTCCTCGCTGCGCAGCGGCGGCGAGAGATGCGCGAAGGTGCGGAAATCGCTCATCGCATTGTCGCTGAGCAGCAGATACGCCGGGGTGATCCCGCACGTCACCCGTACCCCGCGCGCCTTGGCCGCGCGCACCAGCGCGAACCCCGCCGCGGTCGTGATGCAGCGCAGGTGCAGCCGCGCGCCGGTTTCCTCCGCCAGCATCAGGTCGCGCGCGATCGCCAGCGGCTCGGCAAGCGCCGGCGCGGACGGCAGCCCGAGCCGCGTCGCGGTCTCGCCCTCGGTCGCCACCGCGCCCGCCGCCAGCCCGCCGTCCTCGGCATGCGTGACGACCACCACGTCGAGGTCGCGCGCATACATCAGCACGCGGTGCATCACCCCCGAATCGGCGATCCAGCCGCGCCCGGTCCCGACCGCCCGCGCCCCCGCCGACAGGCAGATCGCCATTTCGGCGAGGTCCGTGCCCGCCAGCCCGCGCGTCGCCGCGGCGATCGGATGAATCCACAAATCGGGCCGCCCGATCAGCGCGAGGCGCTGCACCGCGCCCGGCTCGTCGAGCACCGGCACCTGATCGGGCATCGGCGCGACCCGCACCACGCCGCCGGCGCGCGCCGCTGCGCGGTCGATCCGCGCGACGCCGACGTCGATGATGCCGGGCGTCAGCAACTTGCCGCGGCAATCGACGCGCTCGGCATGGCTCGGCGCCTCGCCCGCGACGATCGTGCCGTCGACGATCAGCAGCTCGCCGTCGCGCTCGCCGCCCGCCGGGCAGACCAGCCGCGCATTGGTCAGGTGCAGCGCCTGCGTCATGCCCAGCCCTCCACCTTGCGCGCGCGCCGGGTCAGCACGTCCAGGCAGGCCATCCGCACCGCCACGCCCATCTGCACCTGCTCCGTGATCGCCGATTGCTCGACATGGTCGGCCACCGCCGAATCGATCTCCACCCCGCGGTTCATCGGCCCGGGATGCATCACCAGCGCGCCCGGCGCACGCGCGTTCAGCCGCTCCAGCGTCAACCCGTAGCGCAGATGATATTCGCGCGACGACGGGACGTAGCCACCACTCATCCGCTCGGTCTGGAGCCGCAGCATCATCACCACGTCCGCCCCCTCGATCGCCTTGTCGAAATCGGTGAAGGCGGTCACCCCGAACCGCTCGATCGCGGGCGGCATCAACGTCGAGGGCGCGCAGACGCGCACCTCGGCCGCGAGCGCGGTCAGCGCAAGGATGTTCGACCGCGCGACGCGACTGTGGAGCAAATCGCCGCAGATCACGACGCGCTTGTTGGCGACGCCGCCCAGCCGCCGCCGGATCGTCAGCGCGTCAAGCAAGGCCTGCGTCGGATGTTCGTGCCGCCCGTCACCGGCGTTGAGCACCGGGCAATCGACCTTGTCCGCGATCAGCCGCACCGCGCCCGACGACATGTGCCGGATCACGATCACATCGGCGCGCATCGCGTTGAGCGTCATCGCGGTGTCGATCAGCGTCTCGCCCTTCTTCACGCTCGACTGCGCGGCGTGCATGTTGACGACATCCGCGCCGAGACGCTTGCCCGCGATCTCGAAGCTCAGCAGCGTGCGCGTGCTGTTCTCGAAAAAGGCGTTGATCTGCGTGAAGCCCGCCAGCCGCTTGTCGGCGATCGCATGGGTGCGGTTCGCCTCCACCCACGTTTCCGCCTCGTCGAGCAGGAAGGTGATCTCATGGGGCTCTAGGCCCTCGATCCCGGTCAGGTGGCGGTGCGGAAACACCGCGCCTCCGGGGATCAGCGTGGCGGGGCGGTGGTCCGACTGGTTCATCGAAGCCGCTGCCTAGTCGCGGAGCGGGAAGGGGGCAAGCGGGGTCAAAGCAACAGTGACCCCAGTCCAATCAGCGTCCCGGCCTGAACCATCGCGATCAACTGCATATAAAGCGAGAAGGGCTGCTTGCGTGTTTTGTGACAATATCGTTGTCGCGCCCAGAAGGCACCGGGGCTGCCGCCAAGCGCGGTGAGCCATAGCAGCGTCGACTCACGCGTCCGCCCTTCATCATGCACGGCTGCATGCTTGTCTGCGGCGAAGCAGAAGATCGTCAGCAGGTTAATTGCCGCGAATGCGAGAACGGCGAGAGCGAGGGTCGAAGACATGCGACTCACCTTATCCGGCTCATCTTAACGACCGGCTGTTCACCCCACCGCCACCAGCGCGTCGATCGCCGCCTGCAGGATATGCGCAGCGGCATGGTTGTCGATCCGCTCGGCCCGCTTGGCGCGGCTGAAGTCCTGCTCGATCAGCGCGCGCTCCGCCGCGACCGTCGACCAGCGCTCGTCCCACAACAGGATCGGCAGCCCGGTGTCGCGGCAGTTGCGCGCGAACGCTCGCGTCGACTGGGTGCGCGGGCTCTCGGTCCCGTCGAGATTGAGCGGCAACCCGATCACCCAGCCGCGCACCTGCTGCGCCTGCGATAGCGAAGCCAACGCCGCCTTGTCCGCCGTGAACTTGGCACGCCGGATCAACTGCGCCGGGCTCGCGAAGCTCCACCCCGCGTCGCACAGCGCCGTGCCGACCGTCTTGGTCCCGACATCCAGCCCCAGCAATCGCCCGCCCTCCGGCAGCAACGCGCGGAACGCCGCCGCCTCGGTGACGATCATGCCGCCGCCGCCAGCCGCCGCGCCGCATCCGCGCGGACGTTCGCCCAGAACAGGCTGTAATCGTAGACGTGGTAATTGTTGCCCGGCAGCGTGTAGGGTCCGACATCCGGCGGCGAACCGATCAGCAGCAGCCCGCGTCCGCCGCAATGCGCGCCGATCCGCCCCGGCTCGATCCGCGCCTCGCTCATCGCCGCATTGGGGAACAGCGTCCCCAGATTGGCGCTCGTCGGCGCGGAAGCGTTCGGCGTGCCGGTCAGCGGGTTGGTGCACAACATCTGCGTCCCGCGCCGCGGCTTGCCGTCGAACCCGGTCGAGCGGTCGTAATTGTCGAGGATCAGCGACGGATCGGCGGGCTCGGCGAACGTCTGCCACGACAGCACGCAGCCGCGCTGGTCGGCGCGTTCGCACGCCGGCAGCCCGAGCGCGGGCAGATCGTTGCTCGTCGACACCGGCCAGCCGACCACATAGGCCGCGACGATCCGCTTCGCCAGCGGCGTGCCCGCGACACGATCCTTGAGCAGATGCGTCAGGTGCAGCGCGCCCTGGCTGTGCCCGGCGAGGATGATCGGGCGCGTCGGCCCGGCCTCGGCCAGAAAGGCATCGAACGCCGCGAGGATGTCGCCATAGGCCAGCGCCAGCGCCTGTTCGGCGGCGCGCTGGTCGGTCAGGAACGCGCCGAACGTCGCCTGGCGGTAACGCGGCGCCCAGATCTCGCCCGCCGCGTTGAAGGCGCTGGCCTGCCCGCGCAGGAACAAGGCGGCGCGATTGTTGGCCTCCTCGTCGGTCAGCGGCGCGTTCCAGTGCGCGCGGTTGAGGTACGAGGTCGGGTGGATGAAGAACACCGCCGCGCCGCCGGGGGCCTTGCGCGGCGCATAGCCGGGCGGGGTCCACAGGGCCGGATTCCGGGCCAGCGCCGGTCGCGCCAGCCACATCGTATCCGGCGCGTATTCCTTTGCGGTCAGGTGTTTCTGGTCACGGAACGACTCGCCCGGCACCATCGCCATCCGCATCATCCCGACGCCCCACAGGCGATAGGCAAAGGCAGCCGCAGTCGCCAGCACGATCAATGCGACGACGATATAGAGGAATTTGCGGGCCAAATGTGCGTCACCATTGTGCGGTGCGGCAAAAGCGCCGCGTCCGCAACCGTAAAGCTGGTGCCTGAGGAATGCGCCATACGCAACCGTGCGAGGCGTGTTGCAAGATCGGGCCGCCGGGTGGTAGCGGCGGCGGCATGTCCGTTGACACCGCAACCGTCAGGCGCATCGCCGGCCTCGCCCGCATCGCCATCACCGACGACGAAGCCGCCCGGCTCGCGCCCGAACTCGGCAACATCCTCGACTGGATCGAGCAGCTTGGCGAAGTCGATACCGCCGGGGTCGAGCCGATGACCGCCGTCATTGCCAACAAGCTGCGGCTGCGCGACGACGTCGTCACCGACGGCGGGGTCCGCGATGCGGTGCTCGCCAACGCGCCGCAGGCCGAACATGGCTTCTTCACTGTGCCCAAGGTGATCGAATAATGACCGCACTCACCGATCTGGGCATCGCCGCGATCCGTAACGGCGTCCGCGACGGCGACTTCTCCGCGCGCGAAGTGGCCGAGGCGTTCAACGCCGCGGTCGCCGCCGCGAAGCCGCTCAACGCCTTCCTCGTCGAAACCCCCGAGCACGCGCTCGCCGCCGCCGACGCCGCCGACAAGGCCCGCGCGGCGGGCGAGACGCTGAAGCCGATGGCCGGCGTGCCGATCGGCATGAAGGACCTGTTCTGCACCAAGGGCGTGCCGACGACCGCAGCCAGCCACATCCTCGAAGGCTTTACGCCCGAATATGAGTCGACCGTTTCGCAGAACCTGTGGAACGCCGGCGCGGGGATGCTCGGCAAGCTGAACCTCGACCAGTTCGCGATGGGCTCGTCGAACGAGACCAGCTATTTCGGCAACGTCATCAGCCCGTGGCGGCGCAATGACGGCGGCAACGCGCCGCTCGCGCCGGGCGGCTCTTCGGGCGGTTCGTCCTCGGCGGTCGCGGCGCGCATCGCGCCGGGCGCGACCGGCACCGACACCGGCGGCTCGATCCGCCAGCCGGCGGCGTTCGTCGGCATCTCGGGGATCAAGCCGACCTACGGCCGCTGCTCGCGCTGGGGCACGATCGCCTTCGCCTCGTCGCTCGATCAGGCCGGGCCGATGGCGCGCGACGTCCGCGACTGCGCGATCATGCTGGAGGCGATGGCCGGCTTCGACGCGAAGGACGCTACGTCGCTCGACCTGCCGGTGCCGAACTGGGAGGGGCAGCTCAACGGCTCGCTCGCCGGCAAGCGCGTCGGCATTCCCAAGGAATATCGCGTCGACGGCATGCCCGCCGAGATCGAGGCGCTCTGGCAGCAGGGGATCGCGTGGCTGAAGGACGCCGGCGCCGAGATCGTCGACGTCTCGCTGCCGCACACCCGGTACGCGCTGCCCGCTTACTACATTATCGCACCGGCGGAGGCTTCGTCGAACCTCGCGCGCTACGATGGCGTGCGATACGGGCTCCGCGACCTTCCGGACGGGGCTAATTTGCAGGAAATGTACGCACGGACGCGCGCCGAAGGTTTCGGCGACGAGGTCAAGCGCCGTATCCTGATCGGCACCTACGTCCTCTCTGCCGGCTTCTATGACGCCTATTACACGCAGGCGCAGAAGGTCCGCACGCTGATCGCGCGCGATTTCGAGCGTGCCTGGGAGGTCTGCGACGTGCTCCTGACCCCGACCGCACCTTCGGCTGCGTTTGCGCTCGGTGAGAAGTCGGCCGATCCTTTGGCCATGTATCTCAACGACGTATTCACGGTTCCCTCCAGCCTCGCCGGCCTGCCCGCGATGAGCGTACCGGGCGGCGTCGATGCGTCAGGCCTGCCGCTCGGGCTTCAGATCATCGGCCAACCGCTCGACGAACAGGGTGTCCTCAACGCCGCCCTGGCGATCGAGGAACGCGCGGGCTTCACGGCGCGACCGGCTAAATGGTGGTAAGAAAGACGAAATATGGCTGACGCATCCACCTCGTTCCGCATCAAGGGCGACACTGGCGAATGGGAGGTCGTGATCGGCCTCGAAGTCCATGCGCAGGTGACGACGAACGCCAAATTGTTCTCGGGCGCCGCCACTGCCTTTGGCGCGGAGCCGAACACGCAGGTGTCGCTGGTCGATGCTGCGATGCCGGGGATGCTGCCGGTCCCGAACCGCGAGTGCATCCGCCAGGCGGTGCGCACCGGCATGGCGATCGATGCGCAGATCAACAAATGGTCGCGGTTCGATCGCAAGAACTATTTCTACGCCGATTTGCCGCAGGGCTATCAGATCTCACAGCTTTATCACCCGCTGGTCGGCGAGGGCGCGATCGAGATCGAGGTCGGCGACGATACCAAGACGATCGGTGTCGAGCGCATCCACGTCGAGCAGGATGCCGGCAAGCTGATGCACGATCAGCATCCGACCCGCTCCTATGTCGACCTCAACCGCTCGGGCGTCGCGCTGATGGAAATCGTCAGCCGCCCCGACATGCGCTCGCCCGCCGAGGCGGGGGCGTATCTGACCAAGCTGCGCTCGATCCTGCGCTATGTCGGCTCGTGCGACGGCAATATGGACCAGGGCTCGATGCGCGCCGACGTCAACGTCTCGGTGCGCAAGCCCGGCGAGGAATACGGCACCCGTACCGAGACCAAGAACGTCAACTCGATCCGCTTCGTGATGCAGGCGATCGAGCATGAGGCGGCGCGGCAGGTTGAGGTGATCGAGGCCGGCGGCACGATCGTACAGGAAACGCGGCTGTTCAACCCGGACAGCGGCACGACGCGCTCGATGCGCTCCAAGGAAGACGCGCACGATTACCGCTACTTTCCCGATCCCGATCTGCTCCCGCTCGAACTCGACGAGGCGTTCCTCGACGAGTGCCGCGCCAGCCTGCCCGAACTGCCCGACGCCAAGCGCGCGCGCTACGAGGGGTTGGGGATCACGCCCTACAACGCGCAGGTGCTGACCGCCGAGGTCGAGAGCGCACGCTGGTTCGATGCGCTGCTCGATGCCGGCGCGAAGCCCGTCGCCGCCGCGAACTGGGTCAGCAGCGAATTGTTCGGCGCGCTCAATCGGTTGGGCAGGTCGATCGGCGACAGCCCCGTGACGCCGGCGCAGGCTGCCGAATTGCTTGCGCTGGTCGCCGACGGCACGCTGTCGGGCAGCCTCGCCAAGCAGGTATTCGAGGCGATGCTGGAAACCGGTGACGCGCCGGGCAAGATCGTCGAGGAGCGTGGGCTCAAGCAGACCAGCGACACCGGCGCGATCGAGGCGGTGATCGCCGACGTGCTGGCGAAGAACCCCGGCCAGCTCGAACAATATCGCGGCGGCAAGGTCGCGCTGTTCGGCTTCTTCGTCGGCCAGACGATGAAGGCGATGGGCGGCAAGGCCAATCCGGCGGTGGTGAATGATCTGCTGAAGAAGGCCCTGGGGTAAGCGACCCGGTGTGCAGGGCCGCCGCTTGCGCCTTTGCGGCCAGCAGCTAAGTTCCTCCTCGTCGACGATCGACGACAGGGGGGAATCTTATCATGAAACGACTTATCGCTGCGTTGCTGGCGTGTGCGCTGCCGACTGCTGTTCTGGCTGAAACGCTCAACAACGCCACCGTGGTCACGCTCGTGAAGGCCGGGGTGGGCGACGAAGCGGTGATCGCCAAGATCAAGGCGACACCGGGTCAGTTCGATCTATCCACCGAGCAACTCATTGCGCTGAAACAGCAAGGCGTTTCGTCAGGCGTCATCGCTGCAATGCTCGCGACCAGCGCGAGCGCGGCTCCCGGCGGAGCGCCTGCTTCGTCGATCGACTCGCCTGACTGGCGGGTGCCTCATCCTGCCGGCATCTACCTGTTGAACGGGCAGGAGACGGCGGCGCAGATGGCGAGGATCGATCCGACAACCGCGAACCAGACCAAGACCGGTGGAATGCTGGGCTACATGATGACCGGCGGCCTCGCGTCGATCAAGATGAAGTCCGTGATCCCCAATGCCCATGCGCGGGTTCATGCGGCCGCGGCACGCCCGGAATTCTATTTCTACTTTGACGAGGCGAATAGCAGCCTCTCGCACGGCGCGAACACAGGATCGTTTCTGGCCGGACCAGCCGTGACGATTACGTCGCCCAATGAATTCAGCCTCATCCGGTTCGATGTGAAGGACAATCGACGTGAGGCCCGGGTTGGAAGCTTCAACATCGCCGGCTCGAAAACCGGTGTCATGGACAAGGACCGCATTGCCTTCAGTTACGACAGGGTGGCGCCGGGCGTGTTCCGGGTTCGCCCCGACGCCGATCTAGCGCCGGGGGAATATGGCTTTCTCTACTCGATGTCGGCAGGTTCGGGGTCAGGGCTTTATACGAATGGGGTCATGAGCGCCCGCGTCTTCGATTTCGCCGTAGATCGCTGACCTCGACCGATGATGCCGGCGCGTGAAGGGGGATAATGCCGCGCCGGCTATTGCTGCGTCAGGTCCTGATTTTTCACCTCGCCGCCGGTGCCGCTGTTGCCGTCGAACTCGCCGGTATCGGTGAAGCGCGCCGGCTCCTTGCCGCCTTCGCCGCGCGCCACTGCATCGCTGCGCGCCTCCACCGCCTGCTGGATGTCGGGTCGTTCGTCATCGCGGTTCGGGATCGGGTCGATCGTCTTGTCGGTCATGATCGTGCGCCTTTCAGATGCTGGGCGTCGTGGGCGACGGTGCGCCGGGGGCGGGAACGTCGATGTCGGGGCCGGGCGGCGTGATTTCGGGTGGCGGGGTGTCGGGCGTGCCGGGCTGGGTTGGCTGCGGCACGTCGGCGGGAATATCTCCGGGGTTGGTGGCCATGGCTTTTTTCTCCTTCACGGCACCAACGCCCCGCCGAAGCACGGGTTGCCCGCTTGCCCCATCGCGCGCGTCGGTATAGATGCCGCCGACCGGCGGTGTCCGACTAGCGGGCGTGGCGGAACTGGTAGACGCGCCAGATTTAGGTTCTGGTATCGCAAGATGTGGGGGTTCGATTCCCTTCGCCCGCACCAGTCCCCGCGCAAGCGGGGTTGCCACCACTAACGAAATTCTTCTGACGAAAGCGGCCAATGCAGACTGTCGAGACGCTGAACGAGGGCCTGAAGCGCGCCTTCACCCTGACGATCCCCGCCGGCGACATCGCCAAGCGGGTTGATGCCGAGCTGAAGCGCGTTGCGCCGCAGATCAAGATGCCGGGCTTCCGTCCGGGCAAGGTACCGACCAATCTGGTCAAGAAGATGCACGGCCCCGCGATCGAGCAGGACGCACTGAACACCTCGATCCAGGAAGGCATTCAGGCGCTGATTGCCGAGAAGCAGCTTCGTCCGGCGATGCAGCCGAGCGTCGAGCTGGTCGAAGGCTATGAGTCGGGCAAGGACGCCGAGCTGAAGGTCGAGCTGGAAGTGCTCCCGCAGGTTCCGGCGCCCGCGATCGAGGGTCTGAAGCTCGAGCGCCTTACCGTTCCGGTCGACGAATCGGCGATCGACGAGCAGCTCAAGCGCTTCGCCGACGGCGCCAAGCGCTGGGAAGACGCGGGTGACAAGGCCGCCGAGACCGGCGATCAGGTCGTCATGGACTTCGTTGGCAAGACGCTTGACGGCGTGGCGTTCGACGGCGGTACCGGCACCGACATGGCGGTCGAAATCGGCGCGGGTCGCCTGATCCCTGGCTTCGAGGAGCAGGTTGTCGGCGCGAAGGCCGGCGAGGAGCGCCAGATCAAGGTGACCTTCCCCGAGGATTACGGCGCCAAGGAACTGGCCGGCCAGGACGCGACCTTCGACCTGACGATCAAGTCGGTGAAGACCGCGGGCGAGAGCCAGATCGACGACGAGATGGCCAAGAGCCTCGGGCTGGAGAGCCTTGAGCAGCTCCGCGGGCTGGTGAAGGGCCAGTTCGAGCAGGAGAACAACGGCCTGACGCGCACCTATATGAAGCGCAAGCTGCTCGACCAGCTGGCCGAGGGGCATGACTTCGAAGTGCCGCCGTCGATGGTAGAGGCTGAATTCAATCAGATCTGGCAGCAGCTCCAGCACGAAGCGACGCACGAGCCCGATCCGCAGGCCGCGCTCGACGAAATGGAGAAGGAGCGGGACGATTACCGCAAGATCGCCGAGCGGCGCGTCCGTCTGGGCCTGCTTCTGAGCGAGATCGGTCAGGCGAACGGCGTCGAGGTCACGCAGCAGGAAATGCAGCGGTTGCTGATGCAGGCGGCGCAGCAGTACGGCCCCGAGGATCGTCAGCGCTTCATCCAGTATGTCCAGCAGGACCCGATGGCCGCCGCGCAGCTCCGCGCGCCGCTGTACGAAGACAAGGTCGTCGACTTCCTGTTCGACAAGGCCGAGATCACCGAGCGCGAGACGACCAAGGAAGAGCTGGAAGCCGCGATCGAGAGCGAGGACGGTTTCGCGACCGGCACGCACAGCCACGATCACGACAACCACAAGCCGAAGCAGACCCGCGGCAAGAAGAAGGTCGAGCCGGCCGCCGAGGGCGACGAGGCCGCTGCCGAGGCGAAGCTCGCCAAAAAGGCTGCCGCCAAGAAGCCGGTTGCCAAGGGCGAGGACGCTGGTGCCGTGACCGAGCCGGCGGGCGAGGCCGAAGTGGCACCCGCGAAGAAGCCGCGCGCCAAGAAGCCGGCCGCGCCGGTCGAGGCCGAGACGCAGGTCGCCGAGTCGTCGCCGGAAGCCGCCGAGGCGGCCGAGGGCACGCAGGCTGCGGATGCTGCGCCGGCCAAGAAGCCGCGCGCGAAGAAGGCCCAGTAAGCCGGGCAGGCGCGCGGGCCTCGCGGTGATTCAAACCGCCGCGATGCCCGCGCGCCGCCGACTGTCCCATCGTCGCACATGAAGGCGGATGACGCCCATCTTTCCGGGTGTTAGACGCGGCCGCCTGGGGCGTTGGCAAGGGGGCTTGCGATGGACATGGCGATGAGTGGCGACGGCGAACGGCGGAGCGCCGTAGGGCGAGGCCGTCGTGCACGCCCGCTCGACATCGTCCGCCACGTCGTCTGCGTGCTCGCGCTGATGTGGACCGGCATCGTGAACGGGCAGCCGTTCTTTTTCCCGGACAGCACCAATTACATCCGCGCCGCCGATCTGGCGGCACACCTCGCCTCTGGCCGGACGGTGTCGACCGTGTGGACCGCGCGATATGCCGAGCAGTTGCCGGCGGGGCAGCCGGCGCCTACCACCCCCGCGAAGGCGCCTTCTGCCAATGGTAGCGCCAGCGCCGAGGCCGACCACCGCACCAGCGCCAATGATCTGAAGAGCGGGCTCGTGATGAGCGGGCGCTCGCCCTATATCGGGGCGTTGATCTACGCGGGCTGGGTGCTCGGCTGGTTCTGGCCGTTCGTGCTGCTTCAGGCGGTGATCGCCTATTTGCTCATCATCATGGTGCTGCGTCGCTTCGATCTGGCGAGCGCCCGGATCGTGACGCTCGTCACGTTGGCCCTCGCGCTCACCACCAGCCTGCCGACGTATAACAGCATGTTGCTCGCGGATGGCTTTGCCTCGTTCGGGATGCTGGCGCTGGCGCTGCTCGCGCTGCCCGGGCGGCTGTCGCGCTGTCAGATCGCTTTCCTGGTCGCGGTAATGGTGATGTCAGCGATCGCGCATCTCACCCACCTGACGATGCTCGTCGGCATGACCGGTGCGCTGGTGCTGCTGCGGCTGCTCGGCTGGCTGCGTCCACCGCCGCGCGCCTGGTATGCCGCGATCGGGACGATCGTGGTCGCGGTGCTGGCCTTGCAGGCGACCACCCTGGCGACCCGCATCGCGATCGGGCGTGCGCCGCAGTTGCTGCCGCTGCTCACCTCGCGCTTCTACGCCGACGGTCCGGGGCAGAAGTTCATCGAGGCCGGCTGCGACGGGAACCGCTTCGCGGCATGCCGCATCCCGATGGGCAAGCCCTATAACAATGCCGCGTGGCTGTTCTCGGTCGAGCCGCAATACGGTGCCTATATGCTCGCCTCACCCGAGCAGCGGCGGATCATGGGCGAAGAGGATGTCGACTTCGCGATAGCGGTGCTGCGCGCCTATCCGGTCGAGCAGATCACCGCATCGGCGCGCAACACGCTCCAGCAATTGCTATGGATCGACTATGACGCGCTCAATCAAGGCTGCGGTACCGCACCGACTTGCTGGGAAAGCCTGCCGCCGGTGGTGCGCGCGCGATTCATGCAAAGTCTGTCGGGTCGCAACGCATGGCCGCGCGACCTGATGAACGCGATCCTCTATGCCGCGGTCATCGCTTCGCTGCTCGCGCTGGCGGCGACGCTGCCGATGCTCGCGCGGCGGGATCGTGAGGCGTATGTGTTGATGCGCAATCTGCTGGTGATCACCGGCATCGGGATGTTGGTTTGCTGCTTCTTCGGGGGTGCGGTCGCCGATCCACAATATCGCTATCAGGGACGTCTGATCTGGTTGCCGGTGTTCTTCGCGCTGGTCGCGGTGCTACGCGTCCGGCAGGCGCGGCCTGTGGAGCACGGGCTGCGGTGATGCCGGGTCCGCGGATCGCGGTGCTGTTGCCGTGCTATAACGAGGAGGCGGCGATCGCGCAGACCGTCGCGTCGTTCCGTGCCGCACTGCCTCACGCAAAGGTCTACGTTTACGACAACAACAGCCGCGATCAGACGCGCGAGCGCGCAGCGGCGGCGGGCGCGATCGTCCGAACCGAGCGGATCCAGGGCAAGGGAGCGGTGGTGCGGCGAATGTTCGCCGACATCGACGCCGACGTCTATGTCATGGCCGACGGTGACGCGACCTACGACGCCAGCGCCGCCCCCGCGCTGGTCGCGCGGATGCTGGACGAGCAGCTCGATATGGTGGTGGGATGCCGGATCGGCGAAGCCGCCGCCGCCTACCGCCGCGGGCACAGGCTGGGCAACGCGATGCTGACCGGGATGCTGACGCGGCTGTTCGGGCGCAGCTTTACCGACATTCTGACCGGCTATCGCGTGTTCTCGCGCCGGTTCGTCAAGAGCTTCCCGGTGCTGTCCGTCGGGTTCGAGATCGAAACCGAGATCAGCGTCCACGCGCTGGAACTCAAGATGCCGGTCGGCGAGATCGAGACGCCCTATTTCGCGCGCCCCGAAGGGTCGGTGTCGAAGCTGAGCACCTATCGCGACGGATGGCGGATCGTCGGAACGATCGCGACGCTCTACCGGATCGAACGGCCATTGTGGTTTTTCGGCGCGGTCGGCGGATTGCTGGCGTTGCTGGCGGTGATCCTCGCGGTGCCGCTGATCGTCACCTACATGCACACCGGGCTCGTCCCGCGCTTCCCGACCGCGATCCTGGTCACCGGGCTCATCATCCTCGCGGCACTGTGCTTTTTCGCGGGGTTGATCCTCGACACCGTGGTGCGCGGGCGGCGCGAGGTGCGGCGGCTCGCCTATCTGCAACTACCCGCGCCGGGACGGGCAAGCGAAGGGGCTTGAACCGTTTCGCACAAGCACCGATGTTGCGGCTCTTCCTAAGCGAAAAGAGAGTTTCCATGCACAATCCGTTCGACACCGGCGATTTCGCGGGCAAGCTGGCGAGCGCCGGGCTCGGGCTGCATCAGACCCAGGCCGGGCTGGTGCCGATCGTGATCGAGCAGTCGAACCGCGGCGAGCGGTCGTTCGACATCTTCTCGCGTCTGTTGCGCGAGCGGATCGTGTTCGTGACCGGCGGGGTCGAGGACGGCATGGCCAGCCTGATCACCGCGCAGCTGCTGTTCCTCGAGTCGGAAAATCCGAAGAAGGACATCTACATGTACATCAACTCGCCGGGCGGTGTCGTCACGGCGGGCATGGCGATCCACGACACGATGCAGTACATCCGTCCGCGCGTCGGCACGGTCTGCATCGGTCAGGCGGCGTCGATGGGCAGCTTCCTGCTCGCCAGCGGTGAGCCGGGAATGCGCGTCGCGCTGACCAACAGCCGCATCATGATCCACCAGCCGTCGGGCGGCGCGCAGGGCATGGCTGCGGACATCGAGATCCAGGCGCGCGAGATCCTGCGGATGCGCCACTTCCTCAACACGCTGTACGCCAAGTACACCGGCAAGCCGCTTGCCGAGATCGAGCACGCCATGGACCGCGACAAGTTCATGAGCGCGGAGGAGGCCAAGGAGTTCGGCCTGATCGATCAGGTGTTCGACAAGCGTCCGCAGCCGGCCGAGGACGCGGCCGCGGCCTGATTGGGGACAGCGACGCGCGCGGAACGGCGCGCGTCGATACCAATTGCTTACGCCTGCTTGCTATGACCGCTTCGCGACGAACCGCGCCGGGCCTGCCCTTGAAGCCCGTCGCGGGACGTTCGATATAGGACGTTGCGACGGCGTGAAGCGGGACCTTCGCGCCGCGCGGCGGCCAACGACGCTTTGTACGTTGTTGCTTAAGCTGCGGTGCGTTAGCCTGCGCCGCGCACAGGGCGGGTCGATGATCCGCGACGAAGGATGGACTGAATGACGAAACTTAGTGGCGGCGATAGCAAGAGCACCCTGTATTGCTCGTTCTGCGGCAAGTCGCAGCACGAAGTGCGCAAGCTGATCGCCGGACCCACCGTCTTCATCTGTGACGAATGCGTCGAGCTGTGCAACGACATCATTCGCGAGGAGACGAAGTCCGCGCTGGTCGCCAAGAAGGACGGCGGCGTGCCGACCCCGCAGGAAATCTGTGACGTGCTCGACGATTACGTCATCGGGCAGAAGCAGGCGAAGCGCGTGCTGTCGGTGGCGGTCCACAACCACTACAAGCGGCTGAACCACGGCGCCAAGGGAGCCGATGTCGAGCTGGCGAAGAGCAACATCCTGCTCGTCGGTCCTACCGGCTGCGGCAAGACGTTGCTCGCGCAGACGCTGGCGCGCATCCTCGACGTGCCGTTCACGATGGCCGACGCCACGACGCTGACCGAGGCCGGCTATGTCGGCGAGGATGTCGAAAACATCATCCTCAAGCTGCTTCAGGCCTCGGATTACAACGTCGAGCGCGCGCAGCGCGGCATCGTCTATATCGACGAGATCGACAAGATCAGCCGCAAGGCCGAGAATCCCTCGATTACCCGCGATGTGTCGGGCGAGGGCGTCCAGCAGGCGCTGCTCAAGCTGATGGAAGGCACCACCGCCAGCGTGCCGCCGCAGGGCGGGCGCAAGCATCCGCAGCAGGAGTTCCTGCAGGTCGACACGACGAACATCCTGTTCATTTGCGGCGGCGCCTTCTCGGGGCTCGAGAAGATCATCGGCGACCGGTTGCAGGGCAAGTCGATCGGCTTCGGCGCCTATGTCGCGACCCCGGAGGAGCGTCGCACCGGCGAGGTGCTGCGCCAGACCGAGCCGGAGGATCTGCTCAAGTTCGGGCTGATCCCCGAGTTCGTCGGTCGTCTGCCGGTGATCGCGACGCTGGAGGATCTTGACATCCCGGCGCTGGTCAAGATCCTGTCCGAGCCGAAGAACGCGCTGGTCAAGCAGTATCAGAAGCTGTTCGAGATGGAGGAGGTCAAGCTCGGCTTCACCGACGACGCGCTGACCACGGTCGCCAAGAAGGCGATCGAGCGCAAGACCGGCGCGCGCGGGCTCCGCTCGATCCTCGAGGGCATCCTGCTCGATACGATGTTCGACCTGCCGGGGATGGACTCGGTCGACGAGGTGATGATCGACAAGGACGTGGTCGAGGGTCGCAAGGACCCGGTTCGCGTCTACGCCGAGAAGAGCAAGAAGGCCGGCGAGGTCGCCTGAGCCGATGATGCGGGTGGAGGGAACGGATGAGTTCCTTCCACCTTCGTCGCCCCGGACTTGATGCGAGGCGGCGATGTGATGCGCGGCAGTGCCCGTCGCCGCTCTGATATCGTTACACCCGTGGATCATGTCCGCGCCTCATGCATTGGTCGGGAGAAGGGAGCCCGCCGATCGCATGACCCCCGAAGACGACGCTTTGCCGCCCGCCGACGTGCGCCGTTCGCTTCTGCACCGTCTCGATCTGCCGCTATGGACGCTGGCGATGCCGCCGCTCGGGCTGCTGACTGTGCTGCTGTCGCTCTACAAACTCGGCCCGGCCGGCACGATCGGCGCGACGATCGTGCTGTTCGGCTGCGTGCTCGCCGCGGTCCACCATGCCGAGGTCGTCGCGCACCGCGTCGGCGAGCCGTTCGGCACGCTGGTGCTCGCCATCGCCGTGACCGTGATCGAGGTTTCGCTGATCGTCTCGCTGATGCTCTCCGACGCCGGCGACGCCTCGGCGCTGGCGCGCGACACCGTCTTTGCGGCCATCATGATCATTCTCAACGGCATCATCGGGCTGTGCCTGTTGGTCGGCGGCGTTCGGCACGGCGAGCAACGCTTCACGTTGCGCGGGGTCAGCGCCGCGCTCTGCACCCTCGCCGCGCTCGCCGTGCTGACGCTGGTGCTCCCCAATTACACGCTGACCACGCCGGGTCCGTATTACGCCACCTCGCAGCTGGTGCTGGTCGCGGTGGTCAGCCTGTTCCTCTACGGCGTGTTCGTGATGGTGCAGACCTTGCGCCACCGCGAATATTTCCTTCCCGAGCAGAGCGATGAAGACGGTCACGCCGCCATGCCCAGCCGGGCCAGCACCGCCGTCGCCTTCGGCACGCTGCTGATCGCGCTGGTGGCGGTGGTGCTGCTCGCCAAGGCGCTGTCGCAGACCGTCGAGGAAGCGGTGCTCGGCGCCGGGCTGCCGCTCGCGGTCGTAGGCGTCGTCATCGCGGCGCTGGTGCTCGCCCCCGAAAGCCTCGCCGCCTATCGCGCCGCGGCGCGCAACCGCATCCAGACCAGCCTCAACCTCGCGCTCGGCTCGGCGCTGGCGACGATCGGCCTCACGATCCCGGCGGTCGCGATCGTCAGCCTTGTCCTTGACCTGCCGCTCGCGCTCGGGCTCAGCGCGATGAAGATCATCCTGCTGGCGCTGTCACTATTCATCGCGACGATCTCGCTCGGCACCGGGCGGACCACCGTGCTGCAAGGCGCGGTGCATCTGGTGATCTTCGCGGTCTATCTGTTCACCACGGTGGTGCCCTGACCCGTCATTGCTTCGCTACGCTCGCAACAACGAGCGTTTGAAGGTCACCCCCGCTGTCGTGCCGCGAGCGCCAGCCCCGCGGCGATCTGCACCAGCGCATAGAGCCTCCGCCGTCCCGGCCGTCCGACGAACGGCCGCACGGTCCGCTCTGCCCCCAGCGCGTTCTCCTTCCACAAATCAATATGTCGCTCGGTCTGCGTCAGCCCGAGCAACCCGTCGCCGATCATGAAAACCGCCGCCATCTCGGCGACGCGCGCGGTCAGCGGGACTTCTGCTGCTCTTGTCGCCATTGCTGATACTCCTCCACCGCCACCGACCGACGCAGGATACGCGCCGCCGGATCGATCACCACATGTGCGCCCGCCGGCACCTCGACCGTCGCCGCGCCGCCCGGCATCTCGACTCGACGCGCCACGCCATCGACGGTCAGCTCGACCGGCATCGCGAACACACGCCCGCGCTCTGTCCGCCAGCTGAGCCGAAGCGTGTCGCCGTCGCGCGTCGTCACCAGCTCGGGCAACGCACGATCGCGCAGATAGGTGTCGAAGAACCACGACAGGTCGCGCCCGCTCTCCTCGCGGACGATTGCCTCGAACTCGCGGGTCGAGCCGTAGCGCGGCGTGAAATTGCCCGGCTTCGGATCGCGCCGCCCATAGACCATCCGCCGCACCGAGTCGAAGAACGCCTGATCGCCGATCAGCCAGCGCAGCGTATGGAGCGTCCACGATCCCTTGTAATAGATGTCGGTGCCCGCGCCGCCCTTGCTCGGCTCATAGACCTCTTCCTCGGTCAGCACGCGGTCGCGGACGATCGGGGCGCGGTTGGTGATCTGATTGCGCTGCGCCTCCAGCATCACCGCATAGCGCGCGTCTCCCTCGCGCCACTGGCCGTAGAGCGGCTGCATGTAGCTGCCGAACCCCTCGTGCAGCCAGTAATCGTCCCAATTGGCGGCGGTCAGCTGATTGGCGAACCATTCGTGGCTGAATTCGTGGTGGAACAGCCAGTCGAATCCCTCGGGGGCCTTGGCATAGCCATTGCCGTACGCGTTGATCGTCTGGTGCTCCATGCCCTTGTGCGGCGTCTCGACCACGCCCAGCTTCTCGTCGCCGAACGGATAGGGGCCGATCACGCTCTCGAAGAAGTCGAGCGTCGGCGCGAATTCGTCGAACAGCTTTTTCGCCTGCGCGCCCTCGCCGGGCAAATGCCAGTAGAACAGCGGGATCGTGTTGCCGAAACGGCTCTTGTAGCTGCCCTCGACCACCTCATACGGCCCGATGTTGATCGCGATCGCATAGGTGTTGGGCTGCCGCGCGCGCCAATGCCACACGGTACGCCCGTCGGGCAGTGTATCGACTCCCAGCAGCCGCCCGTTCGACGGTGCCTTCAATCCCTTTGGCGCGGTGATGTGGAGCGTTGCCTCCGCGGGCTCCCCAGTCGGAAAGTCGAGGCACGGCCACAGCAGGTCGCAGCCGTAGCCTTCGGTCGTGCTCGCGATCCATGGACGGCCATCGGGCGTCTGCGACCAGACCATCCCGTCGTCCCACGGCGCGTTGACCGCGATGTGCGGCGTGCCGTCATAGGCGATGGCGATCGTCACCTGCTTTCCCCGCGCCAGTGCGCGCGGCACGACGATCCGTCCGTCCGGTCGCTGCGTGCGCACCGGTTTGCCGTCGACCGTTACCGATCGCACCTGATAGTTCGAATCGAGATCAAGCGTGATCGCCGTCACGTCCCGCTTCGCCGTGACGACGAGCGTCGCGCGCGCGACCATCCGCCGCGTGGCCGGATCTGGGGCGAACGAAAGGTCGGCGGATCGCAAGCCCAGCTCCGCCTGTCCATTGGAGCGGACGCCGCCCGAAAGCTGCGTCTGCTCGCTGATCGGCGGCTCGCCCTTGCCGGGCAGTTGCGCGGCGGCGAGCGGGGCAGGCAGCGTGAGCGCGAGCAGAAGATTGATGCCGCGCGCCAACGCACCATATAAAGAGCGTAGGCCGCCCCCGACCGGCGGCACCGGAGTATCCATGACGTCTGCTTTCCCCGTTCTGCCGCTTCGCGACATCGTCGTCTTCCCGCATATGATCGTGCCGCTGTTCGTCGGGCGCGACAAGTCGGTCGCCGCGCTGGAAGCCGCGATGGCCGCCGACAAGGAGATTTTCCTCGTCGCGCAGCTCGACCCGGCCGAGGATGATCCCGCGCGTGACGATCTGTATTCGATGGGCGTCACCGCCACCGTCCTGCAATTGCTCAAGCTGCCGGACGGCACGGTCCGCGTGCTGGTCGAGGGCAAGGCGCGCGCGACCTTGGAGACGTTGGAGGAAAGCGGCGACTATCTGACTGCCACCGTCGAGCCGGTGCTGGATGCCGAGGTCGAGGGGCCGGAGGTCGCCGCGCTGATGCGCTCGGTCGTCGACCAATTCGAGAATTACGCGAAGCTCAATCGCAAGCTGCCCGCCGAACTGGCCGCGCAACTCGGCGAGATCGACATTGCCGCGCGGCTGTCGGACACGGTCGCCGGCAACATCCAGGTCAAGGTCGCCGAGAAGCAGGCGCTGCTGATGGAGGCCGATCCGCTTAAGCGGCTCGAGATGGCCTATGCGCTGATGGAAGGCGAGCTTGGCGTCCTGCAGGTCGAGAAGAAGATCAAGAGCCGCGTCAAGCGTCAGATGGAGAAGACGCAGCGCGAATATTATCTCAACGAGCAGCTCAAGGCGATCCAGCGCGAGCTGGGCAACGAGGGCGAGGAAGGCGAGGGCGACGAGATCGCCGAGCTGACCCAGAAGATCGCCACGCTCAAGCTGTCGAAGGAGGCGCGCACCAAGGCGACCGCCGAGCTGAAGAAGCTCAAGACGATGGCGCCGATGAGCGCCGAGGCGACGGTGGTGCGCAACTATCTCGACGTGCTGCTCGGGCTGCCGTGGGGCAAGAAGAGCAAGATCAAGAAGGACATCCCCGCCGCCGAGGCGATCCTCAACGAGGATCATTACGCGCTGGAGAAGGTCAAGGACCGGATCGTCGAATATCTCGCGGTCCAGGCGCGCACCAACAAGCTGAAGGGGCCGATCCTGTGCCTCGTCGGCCCGCCCGGCGTCGGCAAGACGTCGCTCGGCAAGTCGATCGCCAAGGCGACCGGGCGCGAGTTCATCCGCCAGTCGCTGGGCGGCGTGCGCGACGAGGCCGAGATCCGCGGCCACCGTCGCACGTACATCGGCTCGCTGCCGGGCAAGGTGGTGACGAACCTCAAGAAGGCCGGTGCCAGCAATCCTTTGTTCCTGCTCGACGAGATCGACAAGCTCGGCCAGGATTTCCGTGGCGACCCCGCCTCGGCGCTGCTGGAAGTGCTCGACCCGGAGCAGAACGCCAAGTTCAACGATCATTATCTGGAGATCGACATCGACCTCTCGGACGTGATGTTCGTCTGCACCGCCAATTCGCTCAACCTGCCGCAGCCGCTGCTCGACCGTATGGAGATCATCCGGCTGGAGGGATACACCGAGGACGAGAAGGTCGAGATCGCCGAGCGGCACCTGGTCGCCAAGCAGATCGAGGCGCACGGGCTCAAGCCGGGCGAGTTCACGCTCACCAACGAGGGGCTGCGCGCGCTGATCCAGCGCTATACCCGCGAGGCGGGCGTCCGCACGCTGGAGCGCGAGCTGGCCAAGCTGTGCCGCAAGGCGCTGCGCCAGATCCTTGAGGGCAAGGCGGAGAGCGTCACGATCACACCGGATAATCTGTCGGACTTCGCCGGCGTGCAGAAATTCCGGCACGGCCTGTCGGAAACCGAGGACCAGATCGGCGGCGTTACCGGGCTCGCCTGGACCGAGGTCGGCGGCGAATTGCTGACGATTGAAAGCGTTACTGTTCCCGGAAAGGGACAGGCGAAGGTCACTGGCAAGCTGGGCGACGTGATGAAGGAATCGGTGCAGGCCGCTTTCTCGTTCGTCCAGGCGCGCTCGCCGTCGTTCGGGATCAAGCCCAGCCTGTTCCACCGCAAGGACATCCACATCCACCTGCCCGAAGGCGCGGTGCCCAAGGATGGCCCGTCGGCGGGCATCGGGTTGGTCACCTCGATCGTCTCGACGCTGACCGGCATTCCGGTCCGCAAGGAAGTCGCGATGACCGGGGAGGTCACGCTGCGCGGGCGCGTGCTGCCGATCGGCGGGCTCAAGGAGAAGCTGCTCGCCGCGCTGCGCGGCGGGATCGAGACGGTGCTGATCCCCAAGGAGAATGAGAAGGATCTCGCCGAGATCCCGCAGAACATCCGTGATGGGCTGAAGATCGTGCCGGTCGCCCACGTCGACGAGGTCTTGCGGCTCGCGCTGGTGCGCCCGCTGGAGGCGATCGACTGGACCGAGGCCGACGAGCTGGCTGCGCTTCCGCCGGCACCCATCACGCCGGTGGGCGGCGAATTGCACCATTAATTCAGTTAGATTGTCAGGCGACCACGACCGCCGCATCGACATTTCGGTGCGGCGGTTTCGTTTGACTCAGCGGTAGGGGGGCGCGTTAATGGCCGGATGCGGCTCTCGATCCGCGAATCCATTCCAGTTATGTAATGACTTATGAAAGTGGGGTTTTGCGGGATGAACAAGCAGGAACTGATCGCGCAGGTCGCGACGGCCGCCGGACTGGGGAAGAATGAGGCGAGCCGCGCGGTGGAGGCGGTGTTCGACACCATCTCGGCATGCCTGAAGAAGGGGGACGAAGTCCGTCTGGTCGGCTTCGGCACCTTCGCGGTCAGCAAGCGCAAGGCTTCGACCGGACGCAACCCCCGCACCGGCGAGCCGATGACGATCAAGGCGTCGAGCCAGCCGAAGTTCAAGGCCGGAAAGGTGCTCAAGGATTCGCTGAACTGATGCGAATTTGCTCTGGACAGGGCGGGGGGGCTTGCGTAATTGCCCCGCTCCGCCAACGGATGGGCGCGTAGCTCAGCGGTAGAGCACACCCTTCACACGGGTGGGGTCACAGGTTCAATCCCTGTCGCGCCCACCATCCGGTTCACGAAAAGCCCTGCCGGTCACGCGACCGGCGGGGCTTTTCGCGTCTCGGCCCCACTCACGTCATCCCCGCGCAGCCGGTATCCTGGAGCCTGTGACCTGACAATCATCGCAAAGACCTGCTCGTCCGCATTTCCGCCGGCGCGTGAATGGCGTAAGTAGTTGATCGATGGCGACGTTCGAAGCGTCCCATCTTTGGGCATGTCACGCAATCGTAACGATCGCGTCATGCAAACGTCTTCTGAATCGCATGCAGCCGTCATTTTCACGGACTAGCGGCGCTCTCGACGATCGAGCGGACAGTCAGGTCCGACTCGGATCTGGGCCTTGGGACAGGGTCCGCATCTCGAAGGGAGTGAGTTCATGGTCAGCTTCAGCCGCCGCAGCCATATTATGCTGGCATCCAGTGCCGCCCTGTTTCTGGCGTCGTGCGGCGCGGACGATGTCGCTTCACCCGGCGCGGGCAGTATCCCGATCACCATCAACCAGCCCACGCCCACCCCGACGCCGACCGGCACCGCGACGCCGACTCCGCTGACCGCCGCGCAGTTCGCCGCTCCCTTCACGCAGTCGGGCGTGACGATCACGTCGGACGAGCAGCTCGCTCTGGTCAACGCCGGCACCAACAACAACGTCAACGGTTTCGGCACGACGCTCAGCGGCGTGTACCCGGTCAGCGGCACCTCGCTCGCCACCGCCAGCAACCCGCAGACGGTGCTGGGCAACACCGCCTTCATCCAGAACACCAGCTTCGTCGGCGCGCTCAGCGGTCCGAACGACAATGCCTTCTCGGGCTGGACGTGCAATTCCTCGAGCGCGACGTTCCTCAACAGCACGGCATGCACCGCGGTGCCGTCGATCGGCAGCGGCGGTTCGACCGCCGCCTGCCCGACCGGCACGATCGACGACGGTCTGGTGCAGACCTTCCGCGCCTGTCGCCTGCCGTCGGGTACGGACGCGAACGGTCAGATCCAGATCCTCACCGACCTGACGTTGCCCAAGATCCCGGGCGTGTTCTACCGCCTGCGCGGCCAGACCGAGATCGGCAACGGCACCACAGCGGTGACGCTGACGATCGCACCCGGCGTGGTGATCGCCGCTGACTCGAGCGAGACCTCAAACGACCTGCTGCTGGTCAACCGCGGCAGCCGCATCAACGCGGTCGGCACCGCCGACGCGCCCATCATCTTCACCGCGCAGCAGAACCTGGCGAGCAATGGCGTGTCCGACTCGTCGCAGGGCCTCTGGGGCGGGGTGATCCTGCTCGGTCGTGCGCCGACCGCGGTCTGCGCGGCCGGCACCGGTCCGAACGACGCGAACGGCTCGTCGACGAGTTGCCAGCAGGCGATCGAGGGCGTCACCGGCCGCTTCTACGGCGGCACGAACCAGGCCGACAGCTCGGGGACAATGCAGTACGTCCAGATCCGCTACACCGGCATCGCGATCAGCGAGGGGAACGAACTGCAGGGCCTGACGCTGGGCGGCACCGGTTCGGGCACCACGATCGATCACGTCCAGAGCCACAATTCGGCCGACGACGGCATCGAGATCTTCGGCGGCACCACCAATCTGAAGTATTTCGTCGTGACCGGAGCCGATGACGACGGGTTCGACGTCGACAACGGTTGGCGCGGGTTCATGCAGTTCATCATCGCCGCGCAGAAGGCGAACGGCGCGACCAACGACTCCTTCGCGACCGAGATCGACTCGAACGGTGCCGAGGATCTGCTGCCGCGCACCTATGGCCGCTACGCCAATTTCACCTTCATCCAGACCGCGTCGACGCAGAACCCGCTCGCCGGGATCCGTCTGCGCGGCGGCGCCGACTTCGCCTTCGTCAACGGCGTGGTGAAGACCCCGTCGGGCGAGGCGTGCCTCAACATCATCGCCGGCAACCAGGTCACCGAGAGCAACACGACCCGTGCTGCGACCGGAGACGAGCGCAGCACCATCCGTCCGGCGAACAGCGCGCTGCAGGACGTCGGGCCGCCGACCTTCAACTCGGTCTACTTCCAGTGCCAGGGCCGCTGAGGCGCAACTAGCCCCTCGTGATGCTCGGCGGAGCCCGGGGAGCGCCTGATCGCGCCACCCGGGCCCGCTTTTTTAGAACCAGACTGGAATTCGACATGCGCCAGCGCACCCTTGCCACGCTTCTTCTTCTGACGACCACGCTGGTCGCCCCCGCGGCGCTTGCGCAGGTCGCTCCGGCTCCGTCCTCGCCCGCCGGGCCGCCGCAGACCAGCACCACCTCGCCTGGGCCGGCGACCTCGACCGCACAGCAGGCCGAGGCGACGCAGGATGCCGTGCCCGGCACCGCTGACGATCAGGCGGAGATTTCGGCTCCCGGTGTCGATGCCAGCACCGCTGGCGACATCGTCGTCGTCGGCCGAAACATTCCCAATGCGGTCCGTGCCACCGCGCAGGTCGTCAACGTGCTGTCGAGCGCCGACATCGCGCGGACCGGCGAGGGCGACATCGCGGGCGCGCTGACGCGCGTCACCGGCCTTTCGGTGGTCGGCAACGGCTATGTCTTCGTGCGCGGTCTCGGCGACCGCTATTCCTCGGCGCTGCTCAACGGTTCGCCGCTGCCCAGCCCCGAGCCGCTGCGCCGCACCGTTCCGCTCGACATCTTCCCGACCACGGTGGTCGGCTCCGCGCTGGTGCAGAAGACCTATTCGGTGAACTATCCCGGCGAATTCGGCGGCGGCGTCATCAATCTGACGACCAAGGCGATCCCGGACGAGAATTTTCTCACCGTCGGTGCGTCGGGCGGGATCGACACGGAGACGACGGGCCGGCTCGGCTATACCTATTTTGGCTCGAAGACCGACTGGCTTGGCTATGACGGTGGCGAGCGCAACGTGCCGAGCTTCATCAAGCAGGCGCCGACCGGCACCGGCGTGATCCTGCCCGCGCAGGTGCTCCAGATGTCGAACGCGCGCACCACGTTGCTCCAGCGCAACAGCGACATTCCGGCGAACTATTCGGGCAGCCTCGATCTCGGCGTGACCGGCGACCTCGGCGCGACGCGCGTCGGCCTGATCGGCAGCATCGGCGTGTCGAACAACTGGCGTACCCGCGACGCGATCCAGCAGGATACGATCAGCGACGACGGCACGATCCGCAACGACTTTGCGACTGTCATCACCGACAATCGCGCGATCGTGAACGGTCTGCTCGGCTTCGGCGCGGAGTTCGGCGAGAACCGCGTGCGCTGGACCAACGTCTACATCCACGACACGTTGAAGCAGGGGCGTGCATCGGCGGCGACCGTCTACAACAATTCCAGCGGCAACCCGCTGTTTCAGCAGAACACCAATTGGTTCGAGCGCAAGCTGATCGAGACGCAACTGGTCGGCGAGTTCAAGCCGATCGACGGCCTGTCGGTCGACGTGCGCGGCGCCTATGCCAATACGCAGCGTAACTCGCCGTATGAGCGGCAGTTCATCTACAATTGCAACACTTCGCTCAGCGCCGACCTGAGCAACGCACCCGCCAGCGACCGCGGCGTGACCTGCCCGGGCGTGTGGCAGGCGACCAACGCCTTCGATCGCTTCGCGACGGTCGTGTTCAGCGAGCTGAACGAGAACCTCTACTCGGGGCAGGCCGACGTCGCGTACAAGTTCCAGGGCGAACGCCCGCTGACGCTGTCGGCCGGCTATTATTATTCGGACAACGACCGCACCTCGACGCGCCTGCCGTTCGTCTATCAGACGGCCCTGGGCGGTGCGATCCCGTTCCCGTGCAACCTGTTGCGCCCGGACTACCTGCTGGGGCCGGACGTGGTGAACGGGTGCCCGGTGCCGGGCGCGGGCGATCCGGCGCAGACCGCGGTGCAGATGCGCTTCGACGCTGGCCAGAATGGCTCCTACGCCTATGACGCGCTGCTGCGCGTCCATGCCGGTTATGTGCAGGCCGAGGCCGAGGCGTTCGACGGCGTCCGCGCGATCGTCGGCGTCCGCTACGAAACCGCGACGCAGACCGTGACGCCGGTCAACGCCACCGGGACGCGGCTGAAGAACGACTATTTCCTCCCCGGCGCTACGCTGACGTGGAATTTCGCGCAGGACATGCAGCTGCGCCTCGCCGCGTCGAAGACGCTGGCGCGCCCGCAGTTCCGTGAACTCGCGCCGCAGGCCTTCCGCGATTTCGAATCGGACCGGCTGTTCTTCGGCAACCCGCGCCTGAAGGACTCGGAGCTGTACAATCTCGAGGCGCGCTACGAATGGTTCTTCGCGCGTGACCAGCGGATCACGCTGGCCGGCTTCTACAAGCGCATCGACAATCCGATCGAGCAGGTCGGTTTCTTCCCGACCCCGGACGCGCGCCTGCAGACCGGCTTCACCAATCTGCCGCGCGCCAAATTGTACGGCGCGGAGATCGAGGTGCAGAAGTACATCCCGCTCGACTTTATCGCCGAAGGCATGGCGGGCAAGCGCGCGGTCGTGATCGCCAACTACACCTGGACACATTCGGCGCTCACCGCCGACCGCACCTGCGTCCCCGGCGTGCTGGAGGGTACGACACTCGGCGGCTGCCCGACCAACTTCGCGCCCGCCGCCAGCCTGTTCCGCAACGGCGCGCCGCTGACCGGCCAGTCCGACCATCTCGTCAACCTGCAACTCGGGTTCGAGGACAAGGACAATGGCACGCAGGCGACCTTGCTGTTCAACTACGCCAGCGAGCGCGTCACCAATCGCGGCCCGGCGCTGCTGGGTGGTGCGGGTTTCCAGCCCGACATCATCGAGAAGCCCGGCATCCGCCTCGACTTCGTCGCGCGCCAGACGGTCGATTTCCTGAGCAAGAAGGTCGAGATCAAGGCCGAGATGCGCAACCTGACCGGCACGCGCTATCAGGAATTCCAGACCTTCGCAGGCGGCAACCGCGTCGACATCAATCAGTATCGCCTTGGCCGGCTGTTCACGCTGGGCGCGAGCGTGACGTTTTGATCCGGGCAGCCGGCGCGTCGGTCATCGGCGCGCCGGCTCACCAGCCCCACGCACGCTCACGATACCATTTGGTGATGATGTATTTGGTGCCGGCGCGCACCTTCATCCCGTGATGAAGGGTCGCCGGGTTGAGCGTCCCGTCGGGGCGGCAATTGTTCCAGCAGACCAGCTTCCCCAGCTCCGGCTGGATCGTCTTGTCGACCGCCTTGAAGCGGGTTGCGCCGCCCGCCTCGGGCTCGTTGAGATAGATCATCGCGGTCCAGGTGCGATTGCCCGCCACGCTGCAATAGCGCGCGAAGTCCGCGCCGTTCGGCTCGAAATAATCGGTATGCGCCTTGAATTCCTGCCCCACGGCGTAGCGCTGCCCCTGGACCGGCTCGCCATGCAGCGGGTCGAGCCCGGTTGCCGCCGCCAGCGCCGCATCCACGTGCGCCACCACCGGATCGGTGGCGGGCAGGTCGCAGGTCTCGCTGGTGCGGAAGGCGGAGTCGCCGTTCGGGTCGGCGATCGTCGAGGGACGTCGGCCGATGTCGATCAACTCGATCAGATGCGCGCACGTCTCGGGCGACAGGAATTCGCGTTTGACGAACAACGTCAGCTTCGGGCTGGGCAGGCGCTGGAAGCCGGGCAGGGTCGCAAGCCGGGCGGCGATCGGATCGGTGGCCATGGCGGGTTAGTGCCACAGGTGGAGGCGGCCTCCCAAGCACAGAAATATTACACAAACTCGTAATACCTACGTAAGATGGTTTACCTAGCGGCCGTTCGCGGGGAGTTGGCCAGGCCGATGCGATTGAAGTTCGATGCCCGTGCACGGGCGATCCTGCGGCGGCTGCCCGTGGTTAATGTCTATTCCGCGGCGGAACTGGCGCTGCTCACGGCGCTGGCGGTGCAATGCGCGCGGCTGGCGTGGGTCATGTTGACGCCGGTCGCGCCGCTCGGCGCGTGGGTGCCCGCCGGACCGACCGTGCCCGCCGATCCGGCGGGCGTATTGGCCGGGTTCGATCCCTTTTACCGCGTCAGCGGCGCGGCGCAGGCGCAGGGGCCGAGCGCGGTGACCTCGCTCCAGCTCACCCTGTTCGGCACGCGCATGGACAGCGCTCAGGCGCGCGGCGCGGCGATCATCGCCGGTCCCGATGGCGTGCAGAAGAGCGTCGCGGTCGGCGAGGAGGTGGTGCCCGGCGTCACGCTGAAGGCGGTGGCCTTCGATCATGTCACCCTCGACCGCGGCGGCCGCAGCGAGGATCTGTTCCTCGATCAGTCGGGCAGCAGCGGCATCGTCACCGCTCCGTCGGGCGATGCGGCGCAGAACCCTCCGCCACCCGGTTCGCCGCCCGGCGCGCCCGGCCCGGCCGCGCCGCTCGAAACGCCCAGCGGCGGTCCGATCGCGCCCGGCGCCGCCAACGTCTCGCCGCAGCAACTCCGTACGGAGATCAACGCGATCCCGCGCATCGAAGGCGGCAAGGTCACCGGCGTCACCGTGCGCGGTCAGGGCGGCGCCGCCTTCCGCGCCGCCGGCCTGCGCGACGGCGACGTCATCACCACCGTCGCGGGCCGGCCGATCAGCGGCCCGTCCGATCTCGACATGCTTACCCGCGCGCGCGCGTCGGGCGGCACCCTGTCCCTCACGGTAGAGCGCGGCGGGCAGCCGCTGCCGCTCACCATTCCGGTAACACGATGAACCGCTTCGCCTTTTTCCTGTCCCCGCTCGCTCTTGTCGCCGCCGCACAGCCCGCGCTGGCGCAGACCACGCTCAACGTGCGTGATGCGGACATTCGCGCGTTCATCGCCGACGCCGCCAAGGTCACCGGGCGCACCTTCATCATCGACAATCGCGTGCAGGGGAAGGTGACCGTCGTCACCGACCGTCCGCTGTCGCGCAGCGAATATCTGGAGGTGTTTCTCTCGACGCTGCGCGCCAACGCGCTGATCGCGGTGCCGACCGCCAATGGCGCGTTCCGCGTCCAGCCGATCGACAATGCCGCCAGCCAGCCGGGGCGGATCGGCCTCGCCGGGTCGCAGCGCAACCAATTGGTCACCGAGATCATCCGGCTGCGCTCGGTCGACGCCGCGCAGGCGGTCGACACCGTCCGCCCGCTGGTCAGCGCGCAGGGCTCGGTGACCGCCAATCGCGGCGGCAACAGCCTCGTCGTCGTCGATTTCGCCGACAACGTCCGCCGCGTCCGTGAAGTGGTGCGGCGGATCGACGCCGACACCTCGGCGACGCGGATCATCGCGCTCAAGAACGCGCGCGCCAGCGAGGTCGCGACCGCGCTGACCGGGCTGCTCGGCGGCGGCGCGCAGGGCGGCGCGGCGGCGGCGACCGGCGGGGCCTCGGCGGTCGCGATCGAAAGCAGCAATGCGGTGGCGCTGCGCGGCGACCCGCAGACCGTCGCGCGGCTCGCCGGGCTCGCGCGCGAACTCGACCAGAGCGCGCGCAACGCCACCGAGATCCGCGTCGTGTTCCTAGAAAACGCCGACGCCAACCAATTGCTGCCGGTGCTCCAGCAACTCGTCGGCCAGGCGCCTGATGCGGTGCAGGAACAGGGGCTCAGCCGCACCGGCCTCAGCACGTCGAGCACCGGCGCGACCGGGGTTGGCGCGACCCCGCAGCCCGCGACGCGCAGCCAGTCGCAACAGACCGCGACGCAGCAATCGGGCAGCCAGCCGCAACAGGCTGCGATCCGCGGCGAGGGTGCGCGCACCGCGGCGGTGGTGACGCGCTATGCCGGCGCGAACGCGATCGTCGTAGCCGCCCCCGCCGACGTCCAGCGCCAGCTCGCCGACGTGATCCGCAAGCTCGACCAGCGCCGGCAACAGGTGTTGGTCGAGGCGATCGTCGCCGAAGTGTCGGACAGCACCGTCAACCGGCTCGGCGCGCAATTCCTGCTCGGCAATATCGACGGCGGCGCGTTCGCCGCCTCGACGTTCAGCAATTCCGCGCCGAACATCCTCCAGATCGCGGGCGCGGTCGGCGCGCAGCAACTGGGCAGTACGCAAACCACGGTTGTCGCGCCGGACGGCACGCGCACCACCACCAACGTAAACAACACCGCCTCCAACACCCTCACGCAATCGGCGATCAGCTCGATCATCGGCTCGCAGGGCGGCTTCGGCGGGTTCGGCGGGAAGATCGGCAGCACCGTCTTCGGCGCGATCATCAATGCGGTGAAGAGCGACACGCAGTCCAACCTGCTGCAAGTCCCGCAGATCATGACGCTCGACAATCAGGAAGCGCATACGCTGGTCGGTCAGGAAATCCCGATCACCACTGGCGAGGCGCTGTCGAACAATTTCGACAATGCCTTCCGCACCACGCAGCGCCAGAACGTCGGCATCGGGCTCGACGTCCGCCCGCAGGTCAATTCGTCGGGCACGATCAAGATGAACCTTCATCTGGAGGTCAGCTCGATCGCCGGCCCGGTCAGCAGCAACAATTCCGACCTGATCCTCAACAAGCGCGAGGTCGAGACGGTGCTGACGGTCGACGACGGTGCGATCGGCGTGATCGGCGGGCTGCTCTCCGACGAGGAGCGGCGCACGATCGAGAAGATCCCGTTCCTTGGTGACATTCCGATCCTCGGCAATCTGTTCAAGAGCAAGGCCAAGACCCGCGCCAAGTCGAATCTGATGATCTTCATCCGCCCGACCGTGATCCGCTCGGCGGAGGAGAATCGCCGCGTCACCGAGCGCCGTTACGGCTATCTGCGGCTTCAACAGGGCTTGCAGGACCCGGCGTCGGAGCCGTCGATCGACGAACTGGTCCGCGATTACATGGGCGCCACTCCGCCGCTGCCGCCGGTCGGCGAACCCGGCAGCATCGAGGACCCGCGCGTCGGCGTGCCGGTCTATCGCAACTCGACCAGCGTCATCACCGGGGGCAAGCGCAAATGATCCTGCGCACCGGCGCGGAGATCGACGCGGCTGCCGCGCCGCTGCCGCCCTCGCCGGACGGTGCGACGGTGCTGACCGATATGGTGCCGGTCGTGCCGCCGCTCGCGCTGCCTTATGCGTTCGCGCGCAAATTCGGCGTCGTGCTCGACGGTGACGGCGTGGCGCTGCGCGAGGGCAGCGATCCGCGCGCGTTGATCGAGGTGCGGCGCGTGCTCGGGCGCGCGTTCGATGTCGCGGTGGTCGCGCCCGCCGCGTTCGACCGGTTGCTCGGCGAGAATTACGCGATGGACGGGCAGGCGACCGCCGCCGCCGCGGTCGGCATGGGCGACGAACTCGATCTGCTCGCCGAAGGGCTGCCGACCGCCGAGGATCTGCTCGACACCGCCGACGACGCGCCCGCGATCCGGCTCATCAACGGCATCATCGCCGACGCCGCGCGCAACGGCGTGTCGGATATTCATATCGAGCCCTACGAAACCGGGCTCGTCGTGCGGATGCGCATCGACGGCGTGCTGCGCGAGACGCTGCGGATGCCGCCGCATGTCGCGCCGGTCGTCGTCAGCCGTATCAAGGTCATGGCCCGGCTCGACATCGCCGAGCGCCGTGTGCCGCAGGACGGACGTATGGGGCTGACGCTCGGTGGCAAATTGCTCGACGTCCGTGTCTCGACCTTGCCGAGCCGCGCGGGCGAGCGCGTCGTGCTGCGTATTCTCGACAAGGAGAATGCCGGTATCGACCTCGACGCGCTCGGAATGAGCGCGCCGATGTACGCGCTGCTGCGTGAGGCGATCGCCGAGCCGAACGGCATCGTGCTGGTGACCGGGCCGACCGGCAGCGGCAAGACGACGACGCTCTATGCCGCGCTGCGGTTGTTGAATGACGGCAGCCGCAACATCCTGACGGTCGAGGACCCGGTCGAATATGCGGTCGAGGGCGTCGGGCAGACGCAAGTCAACGCCAAGGTCGGGCTGACCTTCGCGGCAGGCTTGCGCGCGATCCTCCGCCAGGACCCGGACGTGGTGATGATCGGCGAAATCCGCGACCGCGAAACCGCCGAGATCGCGGTGCAGGCGTCGCTGACCGGGCACCTCGTGTTGTCGACCGTCCACACTAACGATGCGGTCGGCGCGATCACGCGGATGCGGGACATGAAGGTCGAGTCGTTCCTGCTCGCCTCGACGTTGCGCGCGGTGATCGCGCAGCGGCTGGTGCGCCGCCTGTGCAAACATTGCGCGCGCCCGGTGCAAGCATCGGCGACGATTGCGCCGCTGCTCGGCATCGATCCGGCAACGACCGTCTACGAGGCGGTAGGCTGCGAGAATTGCAACAGAACCGGCTTCCGTGGCCGGATCGGGGTCTACGAGGCGGTCCGCGTCGACGCCACCGTCCGCCGCCTGATCAACGAGGGCGGCGACGAAGACGCCATCGCGCGGCACACCTTCGCCAACAACGACACGCTGGCGATCGCCGCGCGCCGGCTGGTGGAGAGCGGTCAAACCACTGCGGAAGAAGCGATTCGCGTCTCCCGCAGCGAAAACGCCGACGCCGCCGAAGCGGCGATTGCCGATGCGCACTGAATCCTATCTTCCGTTCGCTTCGAGCAGCATCGAGCGCAGCCGAGATGCGTCCGTCGAGAAGGTTGGGGCCACAGTCTTCTCGACCCCGGGTCTCGACTTCGCTCGACCCTCGGCTCGAAGCGAACGGCTTGTTTCCAATGGCTGACTTCGACTATCTCGCGATCGACACCCGGGGCAACGAGACGCGCGGCCACGTCAGCGCCACCGACATGGACGCCGCGCGCGCCGCGCTCGACCGCAAGCGGCTGTACGTCGTCCGCCTCGAACCAGGCAGCACCCCGCAGGCGCGCAGCCGCCCGTTGTTCGGGCTCGAACTCGGCCGCGCGAAGATGTCGGGCAAGCAATTGACCTTGTTCACCCGCCAGTTGGCGACGCTCAACCGCGTCTCGCCGCTGGAGGAATCGCTCCGCACGATCACCCGCCAGACCGAGCAGGAAAGCGTCCGCGCGATCGTCCAGACCGTCCACAGCGCGGTCGTCGAGGGCCGCCGCCTCGCCGACGCGATGGCGCGCGAGCCGAAAAGCTTCCCCCCGCTTTACCGCGCGATGGTCGCGGCGGGCGAAAGCTCGGGCAGCCTGCCGGAGATCATGGAGCGACTGTCGACGCTCCTCGAACGCCAGGCAGAAATCCGTGGCAAGTTGCTGACCGCCATGGCGTATCCCTCGGTGCTCGCCGCGGTCGCGCTCGGTGTCGTGCTCGCGCTGATGACCTTCGTCGTCCCGCAGGTGGTCGAGCAATTCGACACCGTCGGTCAGGAACTTCCGCTGCTCACCCGGCTGGTGATCGGCCTTTCGGACGTGTTGGTCGGCTGGTGGTGGCTGATGCTGCTGGTGCTCGTCGCGCTCGGCTTCGGCGCATGGGCGGCGCTGCGTCAGCCGCCGATCCGGCTGGCGTTCGATACGTGGCTGCTCCGCGTGCCGCTGCTCGGGCGGCTGTTCCGCGACCTCCATGCGGCGCGAATGGCGCGCACACTTTCGACAATGGTCGCCAGCCGTCTCCCGCTGCTGGAAGGGCTTAGCCTCACCGCGGGCACGATCCGCAACCGCCGACTCAAGGCGGCGTCGGACGAGATAACCGAATCGATCCGCGGCGGCGGCAGCCTGTCGGCGGCGATGCGCCGTGCGGGCGTGTTCCCGCCGCTGCTCGTCTACCTCGCCGCCAGCGGCGAGGCGGCGGGTCGGCTCGACGAGATGCTGGAGCGCGCCGCGGATTATCTGGAGCGCGAATTCGACCGCTTCACCGCCACCGCGATGTCGCTGCTCGAACCGTTCATCATCGTCATCATGGGCGCGATCGTCGCAACGATCGTGCTATCGATCCTGCTCCCCATCCTTCAGCTCAACACGCTGGCCGGACAATGAGAATGCCTATGTCGATTGAGAAGAAGAACCGCCGCAAGAAGCGCAACGGCTTCACGCTGGTGGAATTGATGGTCGTGATCGTCATCATCGGCCTGCTCGCGACGATCGTCGCGCTCAACGTGCTGCCCTCGGGGGACACCGCGCGTATCCAGAAGGCGAAGGCCGACATTGCGACGATCGAGCAGGGCCTCGAACTCTACCGATTGCAGATGGGTAATTACCCGACGACGACGCAAGGGTTGCAGGCGCTGGTCACCCCGCCCGCGGGGGCGGACGCTGCGCGCTATCAGGCCGGCGGCTATATCAAGCGCTTGCCGCAGGATCCGTGGAGCCGGCCGTACCTTTACGCCTCGCCCGGTCAGCACGGCGCGGCGGATGTCTGGACGCTGGGGGCCGACGGCAAGGACGGCGGGCAGGGGATCGATGCCGATATCGGGTCCTGGCAGTAAGGCGCTCCGGCCGCGCCCGCTGCGCCAGCGCGGCTTCACGCTGATCGAGCTGATGGTGGTCATCACCGTCATCGGGCTCGCCTCGGCGGCGGCGGTGCTGATGATGCCCGACACGCGCGGCCGGCTGATGGACGAGGCGACGCGCTTCGCGGTGCGCACCCGTGCCGCGCACGATGCCGCGATCGTCGAGGCGCGCCCCGTCAGCCTATGGGTGACGCCGGGCGGCTATGGCTTCGATCAGTGGCGCGGCGGCACATGGACCCCGCTCGACGGCGCATTGAAGGTCGAGCGCTGGAAGCCCGGCACCGCGAGCACCGGCCCGGCGCGAGACCGGCTGACCTTCGATACCACTGGCCTCGCCGATCGCGCGATGACGGTGACGCTGACGCGCGAGGGGATGCGCACTGACGTGGTGATCGACGCCGACGGGACCGTCCGTGTCGCCGGCTGATCCGCGTCCGCGCGGATTCACCCTGGTCGAGATCATGGTCGCGCTGATCGTCTTCAGCCTCGCCGCGCTCGCGCTGATCCGACTGGAGGGGCAGACGATCCGCTCGACCGGCTTCGTGTCCGCGACATTGCTCGCGCAGATCGTCGCGCGCAACGTCGCGATCGAGGCGGTCACCGACGCGCAGCCACCGACGCGCGGGCGGGCGAGCGGGGTGGAGCAGGCCGGCGGGCGCAACTGGACGTGGGTGCGCGAGACCCAGCCGCTCGGCGATGGCGACGTCCAGCGGATCGACGTCGCGGTCAGCGACGCGGGCGGCGCGGTGCTGGGCCGCGCGACGATGGTCCGGCCGCCACCCGCGCCGATCGCCCGGACGCGGGTCGGGCCATGACGCGCCGGACCCGCCACGAAGCGGGCTTCACCCTCGTTGAGGTGATGATCGCGCTGATGATCTTCGGGATGATCGCCGCAGCCGGGGTCGCGTTGCTGGCGTTCAGCGTCCGCGCGCAGGGCGCGACCGGCGCGGCGCTTGACGACAATGCCGCGCTCAACCGGCTGGTCTCGATCATGACCGCCGACATGGCGCAGGCGCAGGATCGCCCGACCCGCGATGCCGCGGGGACGCTGTTCCCCGCTTTCTCGGGCGATCGCAGCGCCCAGCCGATCCTGCGCTTCGTGCGCGGCGGCTGGGCGAACCCGGACCAGGCCCCGCGCGCGACCTTGCAGAAGGTCGACTATCGCCTGACCGCCGACGGGATCGAGCGGGTCGCCTATCCCGCGCTCGACGGTGCCGCGCCGCTCCCTGCCGCCCTGCTCGTCGACCGCGTGCAGGAGGTGCGCGTCCGCTTCCGTTATGCCGGGGCGTGGAGCGACACGTGGCAGGGGGACGAGCGCGCGACACTGCCGCAGGCGATGGAGCTGACGCTGGTGCGCACCGGCGGGCAATCCTACCGGCTGCTGTTCCTCGTCGGCACCGGCGCGCCGCGCGCCGCTGACGACACCAACAACGGTCAGCAAGCGCCCGCCGCCGGCATCCCGGGAAGCACTCCGGCAGGTGCGATCGATGCGCCGCGCTAGGCTGGGCGAGCGCGGTGCCGCGCTGCTGACCGTCTTGCTGCTCGTCGCGGTGATCGCGGTGATGGCGACCACCGCGCTGGAGCGGTTGCGGCTGTCGACCCGGCTTGCCGCCAATGCGGTCGCGCTCGATGCCGCGCGCGGCTATGCCTATGCCGCCGAAACGCTGGCGACGCGGCGCGTCTCCACATTGCTGCAACAGAGCCGCGACCGCGTCGCGCTGACCGGCGGATGGAGCGGACGGCCGTTCGGGCTGCCGATTCCCGGCGGTACCGCCACCGCGCGCGTCACCGACGGGGGCAATTGCTTCAACCTCAACGGGCTGGTCACGTTTGGCTACGGGGATGCCTATCTCGTTAATCCGCAGGCACTCGTCCGCTTCCAGCGGCTGTTACGCTTGCTGCGTGTGCCCGACGGCGACGCGATCGCGGTGGCGACCGCCGACTGGCTCGACAGCGACGACGATCCGCTGCCCGGCGGGGCCGAGAACAGCGCCTATCGCGGCTATCGCACCGGCGGCACGCTGATGGCGGATGTCAGCGAGCTGCGCGCCGTAAAGGGCGTCACGCCCGAAGCGTACAAGCTCATCCGGCCATGGGTCTGCACGCTGCCGATCGCGCGGCAGTCGGTGCTCAACATCAATACCCTACTCCCCGAACAGGCACCATTGCTCGCGATGCTGCTGCCCGACACGCTGGGAGTCGCGCAGGCGCAGGGGCTGCTGCTGCGTCGCCCACCAGGCGGCTATGCGCAGGCCGGGCAATTCTGGGCGCAAATGGCAAGCGCGGGCGGCGCGACCGACATCGGCGCGCAATCGCAGACGGCGGTGACCACCAAATGGTTCGCGCTGCGGATCGACGTGAGCAATGGCGGCGCTGAATTGCACGAGGAAGGGCTGATCGACGCGCGGACCCTTCCCGTGCGGCTCGTGACGCGGCAATGGGGGGATGTACCATGACCCTTGCGACGCTCCTCTTCCTGCCTCCCGACGATTCGCAGCCGTGGCGCTGGTGGCGGATCCGTGACAATGCGGTCGAGCGCGAGGGCGAGGGGCTGCCCGAAGTGATGGCGGAGGATCGCGTCGTCGCGGTCGCGCCAGCCGATGCGGTAACATTGCACTGGGCCACGCTGCCCGCCCGCTCCCCGGCGCAGGCGCTGGCGGCGGCGCGGATCGTGGTCAGCGATGCGACCGCCGAGCCGGCGCACGATCTCCACGTTGCGGTGGGACGTGAACGCGACGGCGAGCGGACGATCGCGGTCGTCGCACCGGCGCGGATGGCGGGCTGGCTCGCAGCACTGGCGCGCGGCGGGGTCGATCCGGCGGCGGTCGTGCCCGCCCCCTTGCTGCTCCCCGAACCGGAGGAAGGTTATGTCCGGGCCGAGCTGGGGGGGCAGGTGGTGGCGCGCGGTCGCACGACCGGCTGGGCGGACGAGCCGGTGCTCACCGGGCTGGTGACACGTGGTGAAACCCCGCGCCTGCTCGACCCCGCCGCGCTCCGCGCTGCCGCGATCGACGCGGTAGCGGAGCCGATCATCGACCTGCGCCAAGGTGCGTTCGCGCGCCGCCGTCGACGCACCGCGATTGACTGGGCGCTGGTGCGCCGGCTGGCGGTGCTCGCCGGGCTTACGTTGCTCGCGACGCTCGCGATCGATGTCGTGCGGATCATGCGCTATTCGTTCGGCGCGGACGCGATCGAGTCGCGCGCCGCGACGATCGCGCGTCAGGGGCTGCCGCGCGGCACCGGCGAAGGCGATGCGACGCGCATGCTTAGCGAGCGGCTGTCGGCGCTGCGCGGGCCGGGGCAGGGCTTTACCCGCACCGCCGCGGCGATCTACGCGATCGTGGAGGCGGTGCCCGACACGGAGATCACCGCGCTGCAATTCGAGCCGAACGGCGCGCTGCGCGTCTCGCTGTCGCTGGCGGGCGAGGCGCAGGCGAACACGGTGAAGTCGCGGCTTGCCGACGCGGGCTTTACCGTCGAATCAAGCGTTTTCCAGCAATCGGGCGGTCGGCTGACCGGCGACATGACGGTGCGGCCATGACGGCGTTGAAGGCGTGGTTCGACGGACGCTCGCTGCGCGAACGGCGGCTGTTGCTGGTCATGGTCGCACTGGCGGCGGTGACGTTGGTGTGGGGCGCGGTCATCCGGCCCGTGCGTGACGGCCTGTCGTCGTCGCGCGAGCGCTATACTGATGCGGTGATCCGGCTCGGCACCGCGCAGGCTGGCTTGCGGCAGGTCAAGGCGTTGCAGCGTCGTGCGATCCCGCTGTCGGCGCCGCTCGCCGATATCGTCCGCGCGCGCGCCGATGCTGCGGGGTTCACGCTGGCCAGTCTCGACGTCGAGGCGCCGGACCGTGTTCACACCGCGATCGCCACCGCGCGCGCCGGCGCATTGATGCAATGGATCAGTGGGCTGGAAGCAGAAGGGATTTTGGTCGATTCGCTCAGCGTCTCCGGCAATGGCGCGGGCAGCGTCACCGCGACGATGACGCTACGGTCGCGGGGGGCTTGATGCGTATTCCGCTTGCCACCGGCCGCCGCACGCTGTTCCTCGCGCTGTTCGCGGCGGCGATGGTCGTCTTTCTTCCGCTGCGGCTGGCACTCGGCTGGAGCGGGCTCGACGGTCAGGGCTTTGCGGCGCGCGAGGTGACTGGCAGCCTGTGGTCGGGGCGGTTGGTCGAGGCGCGGTTCGGCGATATCGCACTGGGTGATCTCGACGCGGGGCTGTCACCGGTCGCGCTGCTGATCGGGCGCGCACGGATCGCATTGGCGAGCGACTCGAGCGATCCTGCGCAACGGCTGGCGGGCGTGGTCGAGATCGGACGCAACCGTGCGGCGGTGGTCGATGCCACCGGGCCGCTTTCGCCCGGCAACGCCTTTGCCCCGCTTCCCGTCTCCGCCCTCAATCTCGACGGCGTGACGGTGCGCTTCGTCGATGGGACGTGTCAGGTTGCGGAAGGTCGCGTTCGCGCGACGCTCGCCGGCGCGTTTCTCGGCCAGCCGCTGCCTGGCGCGCTGAGCGGCAGCGCGCGCTGCGATGCGGGTGCGCTGCTTCTTCCGCTCACCAGTGGTGCGGGGGAGGGTGTCAACCTGCGGCTCTGGCCCGACGGGCGATATCGCGCTGACCTGACGCTGATTCCCACCGATCCGACGATCGCGGCGCGGCTGGACGGCGCAGGCTTTGCGGTCAACGGCGCGGCGCGTACCCTGTCGGTCGACGGTCGCTTCTGAACCGCTTGACGAACGGCCTGCGGTGCCGCTAGGGGCACGGCCTTCGCGGCGATCGTAGCTCAGTTGGTTAGAGCATCGGTTTGTGGTACCGAGGGTCGCGGGTTCAAGTCCCGTCGATCGCCCCATCCCTCCATTTCTGTTTCTTGCTGGCGTTTTTCGCTCGACAAGATTATTGCGTCCGACGGTAATTTAACGTCGTGCGCACTGGAGAGACGATGACCTCGGTCTGGGACTATTCCGATTTCGACAGCCATGAGGGGCTGCACCTGTTCACCGACCCGACGTCGGGGCTGAAGGCGGTGATTGCCGTCCATTCGACCACGCTCGGACCGGCGGCGGGCGGTGTGCGCTTCTGGCATTATGCCGATGATTCCCGGGCGATTACCGATGCGCTGCGTCTCTCCCGCGGCATGAGCTACAAGAATGCGATGGCCGGGCTCGATCTGGGCGGCGGCAAGGGTGTCGTGCTGGCCGACCGGCCGGGCGCGACGATCAGCGACGCGCAACTGGTGGCGTTCGGCCGCGCGGTCGAGTCGCTCGGCGGCCGCTATGTCACCGCCGAGGACGTCGGCATGTCCGAAGCGCGCATGAAGGTGATCGCGGGCGAGACGCGCTACGTCTCCGGCCTGCCGGTCGCGCAGGGCGCGGCGGGCGGCGATCCCGGCCCGTACACCGCGCACGGCGTCTACCTCGGTGTGCGTGCCGCGGCGAAGCGCGGGCTCGGCAGCGACGACATGAAGGGCGTGCGCGTTGCGATCCAGGGCCTCGGCTCGGTCGGCGGCGGGCTCGCCCGGCTGCTGGCGAAGGACGGCGCGGTGCTGACGCTCGCCGATGTCGATCAGGCCCGTGCCGAGCGGATGGCGGCGGAGCTGGGCGCGACCAATGTCGCGCCGGACGCGATCCTGTCGGCGGATGTCGATATCGTCAGCCCCAATGCGCTGGGTGCGATCCTCACCGAGCGCTCGATCCCGACGCTCAAGGCGAAGATCGTCGCGGGCGGCGCGAACAACCAGCTCGAAACGCGCGCTGACGGGCAGCGGCTGCACGATGCCGGGATCGTCTACGCGCCCGATTACGTCATCAACGCCGGCGGCATCATCAACGTCGGGCTCGAATATCTCGGACACGGCGATGAGGCCGAGGTGATGGCGCGGATCGCGCAGATCCCCGGCCGGCTCGATCAGGTCTGGGACGAGGCCGCAGCTTCGGGCGATCCGACCGCAGAAGTCGCCGACCGAATTGCGCGTCGCCTGATCGGCAGGGCGGCGTAACCGCGGCTTTTGACACGCCGTCGCCGCGTTCGGCGGCCGCGGTGCGCGACACGAAGCAGACATGAACCCCTGTCTCCGCAGGGGCCCATGTCTGTCGCGTCCCTCGATACGCCTGCCGCGCGGGACCCAGCCATTGTGTCCCTACGCCCACGATCCAGACAACGCTGGGGGTGACGACCGCCCCCGGTTCGCCTATCCCGGCCGCGTGCCTGCGCTCCATGCCTTTGCCAATCCGGCCCGTTTCCTGAAGATCGCGCGTCCGCTCACCCCCATTCTGTTGTGGCTGGGGGTGGCGTTGATCGCGATCGGCTGCTGGGCGGGGTTGACGCAGACCCCGGCGGATTACCTGCAGGGCGAGACCGTCCGCATCCTCTACATCCACGTCCCCGCCGCCTGGCTCGGCATGGGCGGGTGGAGCAGCATCGCCATTTCGAGCATCGTCTTCCTCGTCTGGCGGCATCCGCTGGCGATGATCGCGGCGCGCGCGATCGCCGCACCGGGCGCGATCTTCGCCGCGCTCTGCCTCGTCACCGGCGCGATCTGGGGTCGGCCGACCTGGGGAACGTGGTGGCAATGGGATGGGCGGCTGACCTCGATGCTGCTGTTGTTCTTCGTCTATCTCGGTTTCATCGCGCTGGCGCAGGCCGATCGTGAACGCGACGGCGACGGCCGCATTCCCGCGCTCTACGGCATCGCCGGCACCGTGCTGCTCCCCATCATCCGCTACTCGGTGGTGTGGTGGAACACGCTGCATCAGGGGCCGAGCATCGGGCTGACCGGTTCGAGCATCGACCGCAGCTTGCTCTGGCCGCTGCCGATCATGCTGGCGGGCTTCTCCTTTTTCTTCGGCGCTGTTGTGCTGATGCGGATGCGCACGATGCTGGCGCGCGAGAAGGCCGAGGCGCGCTTGCGCCGCCGGGCGCGCGCATGAACCCGTGGCCGTTCGTCACCGGCGCCTATGCGCTCACCCTGCTCGCCGCAGCGGCGCTCGCGTGGTGGAGCTGGCGCCAGATGCAGGACGCCGAGAAGTGACTCGCAAGAACCAGCGATTGATACTTGTGCTGCTCGGGCTGGGCGCGATCGCCGCGGCGGCGTTACTGGCGCTGTCGGGGCTGCGCGATCAGGCGGCGTTCTTCTACGCGCCCGCCGACGTGGCGGGCAATCTGCCGCCCCCCGACAAGGCGGTGCGGCTGGGCGGGATGGTCGAGCGCGGCTCGATCAGGCGGGCCGCCGATGGCGTGTCGATCGACTTTGTCGTCACCGATGGCAAGGCGACCACGCCGGTGCGGTTCAGCGGGATCGCGCCCGACCTGTTCCGGGAAGGCTCGGGCGTGGTGGCGGAGGGTCATTTCCGCCCCGACGCCTCGTTCGTCGCCACCAACCTGCTCGCCAAGCATGACGAGAAATACATGCCGCCGCAGATGGCCGGCAAGATGCACGAAACCCGCACGCTTGAGGAAAAGCGCTGATGGGCTTCGTCGCGCTTCTGGTTCTGGCGGCGGCGGCCTTCGCGGCGATGGCATGGTGGCTGCGCGTCGACCGGCTGTTGTGGTCGATGATCGGCGCGGCGCTGTGCCTCGGCGGGGTCGGCTATGCGTGGCAGGGGCGGCCGATGCTCGGCGCGGCGGCGCCGCAACGCACGACCACGACTCCGCCAGTCGACATCGAAGAGACCCAGTTGCGCGACAGTATGTTCGGCCGCTTCAATGCCGATACCGCCTATATCGTCGCTGCCGACGCAATGACGCGCAGCGGCAATGACGATGCGGCGGCGCGGGTCGTTCTGGGCGGCCTGTCCAAATTGCCGCAGAGCTTCATTCTCTGGACCTGGGCGGGCGTGACGCTTGCCGCCGAAGCAGGGCACCGCGTGTCACCGCCCGCGCTGATCGCGTTCCGGCAGGCGGCGCGACTTGCCCCGGAGCACCCGGCACCGCCTTATTACCTCGGCTTTGCGTATCTGGAGGCCGGCGATATCGCCAAAACACGCGCCCTGTGGGCACGTGCCGTCCAGCTTTCGCCGGACGGCACCCCCTACCGTATCGAAATAGCGCGCCGGCTCGCGCTGCTCGACCGGCTGATCGCGGCCAACGACGCGCGCTGACCGCCACGGACTATTTGCCGCGTCCGGTCTTTTCCTGCAGCGCGTCGATCCGCTTCGACGCATCGCCCTTCGTCAGCGATTCGTCGAACGGCTCGTCAGCCTCTTCACTCAGCGTTTTCAGGTAACTGGCCTGCGCGCCGGTCATCGGCTCGTCGCCGGTGGTCCAGTCGTCAGGATCCTTCTCCGCATTGGAGAAGGGCTCGCTCTTCGGGTTTTGGGTATCGCTCATGGTCGCATGGTCCTTTCGCTGAACAGAACATTTATGTTCGCCACCTGTTCCGCGTTGCGGGCGCATCGGGCGCGTGCTAGTCGCGCCCCATTATGGCCACGAGCACGCACGTCCTTTCGATAGCGGTGGCCAGCGCGTGAGCGTCAGCACCGTCGATCCCGCCGTCCGCGCTCAGGCGACGGCTGCGCATCATCAGCACAGCGGCAGCCTCGCCAGGCTCGCGCTTGGCGCGATCGGTGTCGTCTATGGCGACATCGGCACCAGCCCGCTTTACGCGATGAAGGAGGTGTTCGTCGGGCACCACCCGCTGGCGGTCGACCCGCTGCACGTTTTCGGCGTCATCAGCCTTGTCTTCTGGTCGCTGATGCTGATCGTCACGCTCAAATACGTCCTCATCGTGCTGCGCGCCGATAACAATGGCGAGGGCGGCAGCCTCGCGCTGCTCGCGCTGATCCAGCGGCGGTCGGGCGCGGGGAAGAAATGGGGATCGAGCCTCGTTATCCTCGGCGTGCTCGCCACCGCCTTGTTCTTCGGCGATTGCATGATCACGCCGGCAATTTCGGTCCTGTCCGCGGTCGAGGGGCTGGCGACGGTCGAGCAGGGCTTCGACTCGTTCGTGCTGCCGATCGCGGTGACCATTCTGATCGCGCTGTTCTACATGCAATCGATCGGCACCGAGAAGGTCGGACGGCTGTTCGGCCCGATCATGGCGGTCTATTTCGTCGTTCTGGCGGTGATGGGCGTCTCGCACATCATCCAGCGGCCTGACATCCTGTTCGCGCTCAACCCGCTTTACGCCGTTCGCTTCGCGATGAACGATGGCGGGCTGGCGTTTCTCGCGCTCGGCTCGGTCGTGCTCGCGGTGACGGGTGCGGAGGCGCTCTACGCCGACATGGGCCATTTCGGTCGTCGTCCGATCGAGCTGGCGTGGCTCGCGTTCGTGCTGCCGGCGCTGATGCTCAACTATCTGGGGCAGGGGGCGCTTCTGCTGCAAACGCCGTCGGCCGCCGAAAATCCCTTCTTCCTTATGGCGCCCGAGAATTGGCGGCTCCCGCTCGTCATCCTAGCGACGATGGCGACGGTGATTGCCAGCCAGGCAGTCATCACCGGGGCTTATTCGGTCGTCCAGCAAGCGGTGCAGCTCGGCTTAATGCCACGCATCCGCATCACCCACACCAGCGCGTCGGAGGCGGGGCAGATCTACATCCCGGCGGCCAATTGGGCATTGATGGTGATGGTGCTGCTGCTCGTCTTCGGCTTTGGCGAGTCGTCGAACCTCGCTGCCGCCTATGGCATCGCAGTGACGGGGACGATGTTCATCTCGACCTGCATGATCGGCGTGCTGATTCGCCGCGTGTGGCACTGGCCGCTCTGGGCGACAGCACTGTTCGAGATTGTCTTCCTGTCGATCGACGGCCTGTATTTCGCGTCGAACCTTACCAAGGTGCCCGACGGCGGCTGGTTCCCGCTGCTGGTCGCGGTAATCGTCTTCGTGCTGCTCACCACCTGGTCGCAGGGGCGCAAGCTGATGATCGAGCGGATGCGCGAGGCAGCAATGCCGATAAAGATCTTCATCGATTCGGCGGCGACTTCGGCCACGCGCGTTTCCGGCACCGCGGTGTTCATGACCTCGACGCCCGAGGGCGTGCCGCATGCATTGCTCCACAATCTCAAGCACAACCGGGTCCTGCACGAACGGGTGATCCTGCTGACCGTGCGCGTCACCGACATGCCGTATTTTCCCGAAGAGGATCGCTTTCTTCATGAGGATCTGGGGCAGGGCTTCCACCGGGTGATCCTGCGCTACGGTTTCATGGAGGAGCCCGACGTCCCCGCGCACCTCAAGACCTTCGACGGTTGCGGTGCGGCGTTCCGGATGATGGACACCAGTTTCTTCCTCAGCCGCCAGACGCTGTTGGCATCGGAGCGTCCCGGCATGGCGATCTGGCGCGAGAAGCTGTTCAGCTGGATGCTGCGCAATGCCGAAAGCGCGATGGAGTTCTTCCGCCTGCCCACCAATCGTGTGGTGGAGCTGGGCAGCCAGATCGAAATTTGACCGCGTCGTTCGAACCTGCCCCGATCATTGTCACCGCGCTGATCGGCCGGCAGGATCAGGCGTTTTTCGATGCCGAGCGCGCCGCCTATTTTCCGCCCGAGCGCAACCAGCTCGCGGCGCATCTCACGATGTTCCACCATTTGCCGCCGTCGCTGGCACCCGAGTTACGGCAGCGGTTGGTGGCAGAGACGCACGGCATGTCGCGGCCGCGGGCGCGGATCGCGGACGTCATCTCGCTGGGACGCGGCGTCGCGTACCGCATCGACTGCGACGAGCTGGTTGCGATCCGCGCGCGTCTCGCGACCGCCTTCGTCGGGATGCTGACCCCACAGGATGCCGGCGGCTGGCGTGCGCATGTCACGGTGCAGAACAAGGTTCAGCCGATGGTCGCCAAGGAGCTGTTGGCCAAGCTGCGTGCCGGGTTCCGGCCGCGCCCTGTCGCGATCGTGGGGCTGGCGGCTTACTGGTATCGTGGTGGTCCATGGGAAATGCTGTCCAAGCATCTGTTCTCGGCTTGACCGCCACGATTCGGCTGGTATAGCCCGCGCCTCACGAGCGCTGGTTCCCTCGGAAGATGGGGCGGAGTAGCTCAGCTGGTTAGAGCAGCGGAATCATAATCCGCGTGTCGGGGGTTCAAGTCCCTCCTCCGCTACCAAGCGCTCGTGGTGCCTTCTGGTTGTTTCTGCGCCGATTTTCTGATTGTCATTCGGTTGCGATAATCGAAACAAGCTGGCCGTTTGGGCGCTCGTTTGGGAAAACAGCTAGTCTGGCGGCTTCTGCTCTCCTTCCAGTTTTCTGATCGCTGCCTCGCCGAGTGCCGGGTCGCGGTTGAGGTAATGGGCGTCCAGAATCTCGTTCACGTCCTTGAGGGAATGGCCGGTCACGGTCGCGATCTCGGGCGGGGTTGCGCCGGCGAGCGCGAGGCGGGTGACGGCGGTGCCGCGCAGATCGTGGAAGGTGACACCCTCTACCCCGGCAAGCGCGCACGCCTTGCGCCACGATGCGCGAAAGCCGCCTTCGGTCCACGCCGTGCCGCGCTCGGTAAGCAGGATCGTCTCACCCGGCGCACGGCCATCCCGCAGCGCGTCGAGCCGGGCCTTGAGCGGCGCGCCCACGCGAATAACGACGCGCTTCCCCGACGATCGACGTACCTTGCTGACCGACTTGGCCTGGACGAGGCGCAGGTGGGTGCCGTCATATTGTGCCCAGGTCAGCGCGATCAGGTCGCCCTGTCGCTGGCCGGTCCACAGCGCGAGCGTCAGCGCGAGGTGAAGGTGCTCGGGCGCTCTGGCGTAGAAGGCCGCTTCGTCGATCGAGGTCCAGATCCGATCGGAGCGGGCGGCGCGATAAACCCGCCCGCCGGCGAGACAGGGATTGGTGGTGACGAGGCCACGATCGAGCGACCACGACATCACCCGCGCCAGCACCGCAAAGGCATAATCGGCCTGTCGGCGGGAGGTGATCGCGAGTCGATCGCGCCAGGCCAGGAACTCGCCACGCGTCCGGCGATCTTCGAGCGCGGCGATCGGAAAGTCGCCGAATTCCTTGTCGATCGCGCGCAGGTGCTTGCGGTAGTCCGCGCGGGTGCGTCGCGCCAGATCGTTGAAATCCGATGAGTCCTGATAGCCGTCGAGCAGGCTGCGAAGCAGGTGGGTGGCGTCCGCCCGGCGCGAGCGCACCGCATCGGCGTAGCTGGCGTGGAACTCGGCGCTGCCAAAAGCGCCGGTCAGGCGCGGGCCACCCTTCCAAGCGTAATAATAGGTGACCTTCTCGCCCGAGCGCAGGCGCGTCGTGACCTTGTTCAAGCCCTTGAGCTTAACGCGCATCCCGGCGTGCCTTCCATTCGTCGAACGGAGAGGCGGCGGCTGCGCTCTCCTGACCGTGAAAAAGGATGATGCGACCGTCGGGGGCGATCTCGGTCCGGCTCACGATGACGTGCGCCTTCGCCGCTGCCTTGAGCGCGCGCGCGAGGTCATCCTGTCGGAAGCTGACACGCGCCCGGCTCATCGCCAGCCGACCGCGCCAGCACTTCGTGGCTCTTGAGGAAATGGGGACGCGGCGGTCATCGAACGGTGTTCCTGAAGGAGGCAGACGCTGTCGCGCGGTGGGAGCCCCGGCGCGGCGCGGCTTCGCACCGGGTCGGGACGATCGCGCCGGCACGGGATGGCAGCCGCGCGCGGGCCGCAGCAAAGCGTCGTGGCTGTCGGAGCGATCACCACAGGCGAGCCCCGACGGGATGGTGCCGACCGGGTCACAGGCCGAACAGCACGAAGGGGCCGGGCCCGCCGACCGCTGCGTCCAGCAGAACGACGATCATCTGCCCGATCGCCAGCCCGGCCAGCATGCGCCAGGCGATGCCGGTCGCGGTCAGCGACCCGGCTTCGATCCCCGCTCGTTGCTGAGTCGCGCGACCAGCAACATCAGGATGAAAGGTGCCGCGACGATCGCGCCCGCGACCGCGGCGATCATCAGCGCCAGGCGTCGAAGGCGCTTTCGCCGTGAGGCACCGGGCCGGCTCATGCCGCATCGCTTTCGCCTTCCTCACCGGCGCAGCGAGCGCAGATCTGATCGGTGGCCCAGCGCAGCGCGCCGGCATCGTCGCGCGGGTTGCCGGCGCTGGCCGCGCAGCCGCGGCACACCCGCGGATGCCGTTCCGGCGGTTCGCTGGCGAGCTGGCGATAGACGTCGGGATCGAACGGGAGGACAGCGCGCAGCCGTTCGAGCGTCTCGGCGCGCCGGGCGACGTTGCCGGGTGTCTCCAGCACATCAAGCAGGTCACAGGCGTGCTTCAGGTCGCCAGCGCGCGGCGCGACCCTGACCGCGACCGCGTGACGCGACAATCCCGCCGCCTCACGACACAGCCGCAAATAGGTCGCGGGCCTGAGTGGCGGAAAGGGGATCGCCGGTGCCGCGATCCGATCGGCGCGGGGGGTGGCGAGCGAAAACGTTCTGGGGAAAGCATGCATCATCAAGCGATCCTTTCGAGGCAAAGCGGGGGCGACGCCGAAAGCGGATGCTGTCGGCGAGGTAAGGTGAGGCGGGTGCGGGCGAGCCCGCCGCGATCAGGTCATCGGTTCGGCGTCGGCCGCTGGCGGGCGTTCGTCGTTGGCGGGGACGGGCGTGTCGTCGTTGGCGGCTTTCGACCGGACGACCGGTGGCAAATTGACCGCCGGATGCGGCGTGAGGCTCGGCTGGATCGTGCGGACCGCGACGATCTGCCCGACGAAGCGGAAGCCGCAGGCATCGTTGGTGCAGAGCAACAGCAGCTCGCGCACGAGCCGGGTCTGCTGCTCACTGGTGCGAATTGCGGCCGGATGCTGGCAGTGCGGGCAGACGACCAGTGGCGCGCGCCTGGTATAGTTCCTTTTCACCGTGAAACCCCCGTCGACCCCGCGTCCGGCCCCGCGCCGGACGGGAGGAAGCTGGCGACCCGCTGCTGGAGCGCGCCGATCGCGTCTCCGGCCTGCGTCACCTCGGCGAAGGCGCGCAGCGCCTCCAGCGGCGAGGGCGTGGAATGGGTGAGCGACAAGGCGGCGGCGATCGCCTCGCCCGTCTCGCGCGATACGGTGCCGACCTCGGCGACCAGCGCGCGGGCGCAGGCCTGCTGGCGCTCGACGACGAGGCCGAGCTGGAAGGCGAAGGCGTCGAGGAAGGGCGCACCGACGCCGCCGGCCTCGCGCCACGCCGCGTCGAAGGCGAGCGCCTGGTCGATCGGCGGGACGGTTTTGCTGCCCGGATGCGCCCAGGCGTAGATCGTCCGCTCGGCGCGGCCGGCGATCGCGGCCGCGGCGGGATAGCCGATCAGCCCGGCGACCTGCGTCATCGCGCCGGCAAAGGTGAGGGGGGCGCGGAGGTGAGTCATGCGCTGGCCCGTTGCGAAGCGATGCGCCGATCGCGCGCGACCGGGGCGGGGGCAGCCACTACGCTGTCGACAATGCCCAGCTTGACCGCGATGCGACGCGATTGACCGCGCACACACGACCGGGTGCCCGACAGCACCTTGCTGACCAGCACCGGACTTTCGCCGTGGCTTTTTGCCCAGGCGACGGCGGTCAGGCCCTGCTCGACCAGACGGATGCGCGCGGCGGTGATGCGCGCGGGATCGGGCAGGGGCTTGGTGCGCGCAGCGGCAGGGTTGGCGACGTCAGCGATCATGCTATGTCCGATTTCGTGTCCAATGATGGACAGATTGCATGGTATTCCATGCAGGTCAAGCAGGCATGACTGATATTCAGGACTATCTACTCGACGTAGGAGTGCGGCTGCGGTCCGAACGCGACCGAATCGGCTTGAATCAGGCCGATTTTGGTCGCGCCGGCGGTATCAATCGCAGCAGCCAAGCTGAGTATGAGGGCGGGAAACGTGCCTGCACTGCATCATATCTCGGGCAGTTACGAGAGATCGGCGTCGACGTGGGTTTTGTGCTGACTGGCGCGCGATCGACTGCGCAAGTTGAGGCAGACGCTGCGGAGTTCGTTGAATTGTCGCCGCGCCTCAACGACGATGAAAAGGCCGCGCTGCTTCTCCTCGCACGCTCCATCGCGCACCGGAACGCGAAGCCACCAGCGACAGCTAAGCCGCCGATCGCGCTGCCACCAATCGAAGCGCTGGAGCGGGGGTTTCTTGGAGTGCTGGCGGCGTCGCAGCACATGGATGAGGGCGCACTCGCTCATGAGCTTGCCAAGCGGCTGCCCACGATGCTCGGTGTGCTTCAAGGTCCGCTGACGATCGAGCGGGATCGTGAAGAAGACGCTGGAACTCCTCCCACCGCTCGTTCCGAACGGCAGCGAGCGTAGCGCACATACTCTCGCATCTTTCGCACCCGTACCCGCATCCTGGTTGATCCCGGTACACGCTCATCGTCACGGCGACTCGAACCTTCGTTTCTGTTACGCTGGTGCAACGAGTCGATGCGCGTTGTCGGCGATGTAGGAAACAGGCGTTGTGGACGTCGGGGGAAGGCCGTTGAGTGAAGGTCAGGTGTCGGCGGTGCCCGACGGGACAGGCGTGATCAAGGCCCGGGCCAAGGGGTGCGGGATCGGCTGCGGCGGCCTTTTCGCGCTGGCGATCGTCATCGGTCTGGTGACGAGCGGAGAGAGCAAGGTCGAGCGGCTTAAGGACGCTGACCGGCAAATCAGGAGCGTGGAGTTCAGCGGCCCGAACGCCTGGGTGATGATCGATCTGCGCGATGCCCCCTATGCGAAGGATTACCCGTTCGCCGCGGGGATGGTGCTGAAGGCGGTCGGAAAGGCCGTAAAATCCGGGGCGAAGGACGTGGGACCGGATACTCAATTCGTTCAATATGTCGTCACCGCGCCGTCGACTGGACGGTTGGGTGAGCAAGAGCACCAACGCCTCTTCACCGGCCGGTTGCGGGTCGCCGAACTGCGCGCGGCGAATTACGACAAGATGTCCGAGGCGCAGATGCTGAACATCTCGGACGAAATCACCGTGCCTTCGAGAGTGGCTGGAGAGGCGATCCGCGCGTTTTGCGAGGACGGTGATTATGGCTCCTGGGCTGCGGAATTTTGCGGCAAGGCGCAATAAATCGCCAATCCCGTGAAGAGGCGCAGCATGCCTGCGACGTGTCCCGGTGGCGATTTGCCTAACGTAGAGCTGATTTTGTGCGCCGCTGCTCAGTCAAGCAGTGTTAAAATTTCGACTTGCGACACTTCGTACGTGGCTACGATACCGCAAGCTTTGAAAAGCCGCGGGTGCCACGAAGGCGATAAAGCGAGAGTGACTCTCAGCACTGCAGGTCCATTTTTAAGGTTGCTTGTGGAACTTGAGGAACGCTGCTGCTGCTGGAGTAGAGGGGGGTGTCGCCTTCCTTCTTGCGAACAGCCGACAAAGCTGGTGTCGACATGGATCATTTTCAATCGGTGCGAACCTGCAATCCGACTTCCATCAAAGGCAAGCAATGATTATAATGCTCTTGCATCATGGGGATGATGCGTTCGGCTGTTGACGCAGTTGTAAAAAAAGGGGGCATATGGAAGAGGGTGGCGCGTTTGCGATTGAATCGTGCGCTGTTGAAACCGACAACGCTGTCTTGCTGAGAGTGCAGGCGCTCTCGCTGTTGGCCGGTATTTTCTTTTTGCTGATTTGGTAGTCGGTTTGCGATAAGGAGTGCTTATCGCGCCGGCTGACGCTTACTGTCGCTGCCACCTCGGCCTAACACAAAGCCGTCCACCGCAGTTGTGAGTAGGCAGGTGATGGTGGTTCATTCCCCGACACTGCGTTATGAGGCCGATGCCTGATACGGAGTGGGTATGGTTGTGCGCGCGCTAGGTTCGCTGACGTTGGCTCTGTTTCTTTCGTCATGGATTGATGTGCCGCGGCCGGCTACTTTGACAAAGCCGGAGACGCGCGTCGCACCAATGATCCTTGGCGTTAACACCCATTTTGGATCTAAGGTTGCGGGATCGAACTACTTGCCCGATCAAGCGGCTGGCGCGATCCGATCACTCGGTTATGAATCGTGGCGCGATGTTGTGTCCATGGGTCGCTACGCACGTCTGCGGGCCGGGTCGACGCTTGAAAAATCGGTGCTGCGCCAGTTTGACGCGTTCGCGACGTCAGCGGCCGTACCGCAGTCGCCGCTGCTGATAGTCAACACGTGGCCGGACGGCAGCACACCCGCAAATAGAGTACAGGCCTTTGCGAGCGCCTTGCAGCAAGGGCTGACTGCCTTTCCGCGTGGCAGCCTGATTGAGATCTGGAACGAGTGGGACAAAAATCCCGACAATCAAACCAGTGGTACGGTAGAGAGCTACGGGACTCTTGTCGGTGCCGCGGCGCCCGCGATCCGGCGCGCGCTACCGGGCGCTAAGGTGCTGATCGGCGGGGCCGCCGACGATCAACAGGATCTCGAGTTTCGCTGGACGAGGGCGCTGCTGCGGCGGCCTGAGGCCGCGCTTGCCGATGGCGTTTCCGTTCACATTTATAATCATTGCAATCCGACTCGCCGCAACAAGGCAGCTGCTGACATGATCGGGCGCCTTGATCGACTCCGCGCAGATATGGTTTCGATCGGCAAGTCGAACATGCAGGTCTACGTATCCGAGTTCGGTTGGCCGACGGATGGCGGCGCGTGTCACATCTCACCGGAAGAAGCAGCCGCAGCTCTCGTCCAGTTCACGCTGCTGGCGGACAGCCGGCCGTGGGTCGCGGGTGTCTGGTATTATGAGTTGAAGGACAGCGGCACCAAGCCCGATGATATTGAAAGCCATTTTGGCCTGTACGACTTCAACATGACTCCAAAGCCGGGTGCCTGTACCGCGACTCTAGTCAATCAGCTGGTTAGGCGAGGCGTGGTGCTTCGGACGTACGAGGGCGACGATCTCACCGGCGTCGTGCTGCGGACGGCGGGGGGCGTTCAGACGATCGCCTGGGCGACGAAGGCCAACACGCCCGCGATCCTGCAGATCCCCAAGTCAGTGGTGGCGCGGCCGTTTTGCGCGCCACCCCAGCAGGCGGGCGGGTCCTACCGTTTGAGCGGCACGCCGGTCATTCTGCCCGGTGACATCCTTCCACGTGGCGACGCGGCTGGCGGCACCATGACGCTGCGGTAGAGCGTGGAGGCCCATGGTGCGAATTTGTAACCGCAAAACGCCATGAAGATGACCAAAAACACCATCGACATGCCTTGGGTCACGTCCTCGGCGAACATTACCACAAGCAGGAAGCAGATCATCGGTGGCAGCGCATCAATCCTCCGGGTGGATGCAATGCGCCACAGAAGGCGAGCGTGGCCGATGACGATCAGCAGCAGCAAGGGTATACCCATGATGCGTGCTGTGAAGAGGTAGCCATTGTGGCTGGCGGTCAGACCGTCAGCCAGCGTGATGCGCTTCAAGAACTGCGACCAGCCGGTGCCCAGCGGATGATGCAGTAGGAGGTCGATCGTTGCTTCAATCGTATGCAGACGACCGGCAAGGTTCTTGTCCAGCCCCTTTGATGCGATGCGCTCGGCCAAGCGATCCTGACCGACTTCAAACCGCGAAAGCTGGATGGCGAGCAGGATCATGAGCGCGGCGAGCACGACAAAAACGACCCGAAACCAGATGGCGCTCTTTTCACTGCGTTTGAAGAACTGAAGTACGCCCACCATAATGGCGATGCCTGCAGCGAGGGTCGCCGAGCGGGTGAGGGTAAAATAAAATCCGATCACGAGTAGTACGAGCGACATTCCGATAATCCATAGTCCTTTGTCGCGAGGTGCTACAAGGCGGTAAGAAACGGCTGCTGGCACCGACATAGCGATGAGGATCATAGCATTGTTGGCGTGCTCGGACAGCGAGGTGATGCGCGTCTCGCCGAAATAAGTGGTATCCTTCACCCGAGGCGAAGCAAACCCGATCTGGAGCAGAAGCGGCTTGCCGCCGATCGATGCAAACCAAATCGTCAAGATGTGGAGCGACGCTCCAAATATTATTCCCAGCAGAAAAGCGCGCTGCAAACGAGAGTTTCCCGGCATAATTTGCGCAAGCGGCGCTGCAAGGGCGATGGCGAGTATCCAACGCAAATAATACACATAGTCGGCAATTACGAAGTTACCGAACGTGAGGTAATGTACAACGGCGGGCACCACGATCGCCGCCTGCCATGCAAGCATGAATGGCACCGTAGTGCTGCTACGGATCGTGCGATTGTACAGCGACCAGGCGAAAGGGATGCACAGCGCCACCGCAAGATCGGTGTAGCGCGGTGAGGATGTCGCACCTGGCAACAGCAAGCCGGGGAACGGAAGCGAGAAGCCTAAAAAGAACGTCAGGCGCGCCAATAACGTGCCGCTATCCGCAGCATTGCCTACCATCCGCTGTCGCACGAACCCCCCCGAATCTTTGTGTACCCCATCTGAGTCCTAAAAGGGCACGACGGAATAAGCGATGATAAAAATGCTAGCAATTCTGACCTAGATTGGCACCAGATTCTCTCATAGTCAGTGGCTTTCTGACGAATTGAAAGCATGGGCGCGGAGCCGCGGATTTGCGGTAGTCCCAGCCGAGAAGAGACAGGGCTGCGCACGAGCCTCAATTTGCCCGGTGTCGTCGTCAGGCGGCGATGCGAATAGTCGTCTCTGAGTGGGTAGCACGCAGCGGACTCGCGGGCTCGAAGACAATGTGTGCTTCATCACTGCATAGTAGAAAGGACAGCTTCAAGCGAGCGCCTACGGCGAAAGCAACCGCCCGATTGTGTGGAGCCTATTCCGCGTTTTCCAGCGTAAGCGCCGTCTCGAAGCCGCGCCCCGCAAACAACTCGTGCGTGACATCGCTGACGATCCATCTGGTCGCGTCGATCACCGCCTTGAAGCCGCGCACCGTCACCGGCCGGTCGGGATAGATCTCCAGCCGGCCGAGCGCGAGACCGAGGTCCAGCTTGCGCGGCGCGCGGGCGGCGCGGCCGAGTTCGGCCTGCGCCGCCGCGCGCGCCGCGGCCTCGCTGGCGTAGGTGCGCGCCAGCCGGCGCGGCGCGCCGTCACCGACCGTCACCACCTGTTTCCTCGCGCTCCTTCGGTCGTGCCACGCCGCCTCGACCGCGCCGGCTGCCTCGCGCTTTTCGATGCTGAAGCTGTGCCGGTCGCCGTCGCGCCGTGTGATCGTCAGCGCGGGGATCGCCGCGCCCGTGGCGGTCAGCGCCTTGCCGATCGGCGCGAAGATCAGCGCGCCCGCCTTCACGGTCGCGGTCGCGTCGTGCTCGCGGCCGAGCCGGCGGAGCAACGCCATGTCGCTCTCGCGCGTCTGCGCCAGCGCGGGCACGGCGATCCCGGCGAGCGTCGCCGCGACGCGCGGCGTGAGCCGGTTGCGCGCCGCCACCTCGCGCACGATCGCGCCCAGCGTCGTCGATCGCCAGCCCTGTTCGCGGCGGGTGCGAATCGCGCTGGTCAGGTCGACCGCGTGCGCGCGGATCACGAGCTGGTCGGGCGGCCCGCCGTGCTCGATCGTGTCGACGACGAAGCTGCCCTTGTCGACCAGCCCGACGGTCACGTCCGCGCCGCGCGCCCAGCCGAGCTGGACGGTGATCGTCGCGCCGGCGGGCGGGATCTCCAGCAGGCCGTCGCTGTCGTCGAGCGTCAGTTCCAGCTGATCGGCATCGCCGCCGCGCTTCTCGGACAGGCGCAGCCCGATCAGCCGTGGGCGCGGCGCGCGCGTGCCTTCGCGGACGGTCCCCTTCAGGCGCGGCGTCAGGTCGCGGCCGTCGACCGTGATGCGGTAATCGGCGACGTTCGCGTCGGTCACGCGCGCACCGGGGCGGGCTGCGCATCGACCTCCAGCAGCGTGAGCGTGAAGCTGATCAGCCGCGGCGTACCATCCGCGAAAAAGGCGGTGTGCCGCTCGCTGATCTTGGTGATGACGAAATTGCCGAACACCGCGCCGGTCCCGGCGACGAGCGGCCAGGCCGCGCCGTCGCGCGCCATCTCGACGAGCTGCTCGATCGAGGCGCGGCCGGCCATCAACTCGGCGGGGGCGTCACCCGACAGCGTGATCTCGTCGTTGTCGCGCCCGGTGAACTGGACGGCGTCGAGCGCGCCGACGCGCCCGGCGCGCGCGTGCCGCCACGACCGCTCGCGCGCCAGCTCCTGATAGGCGAGCGTCGGCAACGAGAAGACGAACATTCCCAACGCCATCAGGTTCACAGGTCGGCTCCATCGGGATCGTCGCGGAAGGTGGCGCGCCGGTCGGCGGCGCGCTTGCGGTCGAGGCGTTCGATCTCGCGGCGGATCGCGTTGGCGAGATCGTCGGCGGACTGGCCGGGCGCTTGCGCGATGTGGAAATGATATTCGGCCGGAGCAGCGGGGGCGGGAGCCGGGCGCGACCCGCCGTCGTCGCGCTCGACCGCGCGAAACGCCGCTAGCGCGCCCGTGCCGCGCGACAGCGCCTCACGCGCGTCAGCACCACGCGCCTCCAGATCGAGACCCGGCGCGGCAATCGCGGTTCCGGCGGCGAAGGAGCCGGCCAGCGCGCCCGCGACGCGGCGGACGCTGGCCAGCGGCTTGCGCGCGCCATCGTCGAGCCCGCGATCAAGCCCGGCCATCATAAATCCGCCCAGCCTCGCGAAGACGCGGCTGGGCGAATGGATGCCGAGGACGCCCTTGAACGCGCCGATCGCCGCGCGGCCGAGCTGGAGGACGCGCGCGACCAGCCGGTCGGGGCTGAGCATCGTCAGCAGCCCGTCCATCAGGAAGCGCCCGACGCGCGGACCCCAGTCCATGATGAAGGAGCCGGCGCCGGCGAAGGCACCCTTCACGCTCGCCCAGAGGCCCGTGAAAAAGCCGCTGATCGCGCCCCAATGCTGGTAGATCAGGTAAGCGGCACCGGCCAGCACGGCGAGGCCGGCGACGACCGCGGCGACGGTGGCGATGATCGGAAACAGCCCGATCGACGCCGCCCCGCCGGCGACGCCCATCGCGACCAGCCCGGCGTTGGCGAGCCCGATCGGCCCGAGGATCGCCGCCGCGCCGATCGCCAGCACGCCGAACGTCACCATCAGCGTCGCCAGCCCGGCCGCGGCGACTGCGGCGCCCTTGGCGAGCAACGGGTGGCGGTCCGCGGCGCTGGCGACCCAGCCGGTCAGCGCGGCCAGCCTCGCGGTCACGCCGTTCACCGCGGGCAGCAGCAGCGTGCCGAGATTGACCGCCAATACCCTGGCGTTGACCGTCAGCGCCTTGGTCTGCTCGGCGCCGTCCTTCATCCGCTCGGCGAAGTCGCGATCGGTGACGCCCTTCGCGCTGAACGCCTCGGCGCGGATGCGGCGGTATTCCTTGAGGTTCTGGATCAGCGGCCGCAGCGCGCCCAGCACCTGCGAATCCTCGAACAGATTGCCGAGCTTGCTCAGGTCGCCGCCGGTTGCCTTCTGGGTCAGCTCGGCAATCGCCTCGAGCGGGGTCTTGCCGTCCTGATACGCCTTCTTCAGCGCGGCGGGCAGATCGACGCCCAGCTTGGCGAACGATTTGACCGTCGCGGGCGAGGAAATCTTCTGGATCAGATTGGCGACGTTGTTGGCGGCGGTCGCGCTGTCGCCCGCGCCCTTGCGCGCGATCTGGAGCGCGGCGGACAGGTCGGCGACCGCGCCGACGCCGGTCTGCCCCAGCGCCTGATAGCCGGCGGTGAGCGCCGGGAACGCGCCCGCCATATCCTTGATCTCGAACGCGCCCGCCTTGCCGGCCGCCGCCATCACGTCGATCACGCGCGCGGTCTGCTCGACCGGCACCTTCAGATTGTCGTTGGCGGCAAAGGCGGCGGCGGAGAGGTCGGCGATCTCGGCCTTGTAGGCGGTCGCCGCGCGCCCGATCGGCTTCATCATCCTGACCGCCTGGTCCGGCTTCAGCCCGAACCCCGCCAGCACGTCGACGCCGCTTTGCAGATCCTCGGGGAGCTGGTTGGCGGCGCGGGCCGCCCCGAGCAGTTCCTTGCCCATCCGCGCCGCCTGCACCCGGCTCAGATCGGCCTTTTGCGCGATATCGGTCATCACCGACTCGAACGTCTGCGCGGCCTTCACGCCATCCCACAGGCCAGCGCCGACCGCGACGCCGCCGGCGATCGCGCCCGCCCCGGCGCCGGCGATGTTGCCGGCCATCTCCTGCGTCCGCCCGAACCGCGCGCGGGCGGCGCCGAGGCGGCGCTGGCGATCCGCCAGCCGCTCGGTGCGGGAAAGCTGCTCCTCCAGCGCGCGGTTGGCGCCCTCCTTCGCGGCGCGCAGTTCGCGGTCGTGGCGGGCGAGATCAGCTGTCGCGACGCCGGCGGCGCGCAGCGCGCTGCGCAACTCCTGGAGCCGAACCTCCTCGCTCTCGTGCTGGCGCGTCAGGCTCGCGACCTCGCGCCGCGCGCGGTCCAGATCGCGCGCCATCGCGCGCGTCGGGGTTTCGGTTTGCGCCATCGCGCGCGACAGGTCGCCGACCCTGGCCTTCGCCGCGTCGAGCGCCCGCCCGGTGGCGAGCGAGTCGGTCTTGAGCTGGCGAAAGGCACCGACGTTCGCCTGCGTGCGCTCGATCTCGCGCAGCCGGTCGCGCGCGCCCTTCAGCGCCGCGTCGGCGGTGCGCCCGCCGGTGGCGAGATCGCGCAACGGCTTGGAAAAGCGGTCGCCCGCTTCGAGCAGCATGCGGATGCGGAGGTTGCGGTCCATGCGGTCAGCGCGCCTTGCCGGGAGGGTACATCGCCTTGAAGCGGGCGAGCGCGCGCGCGTGCCAGCGCATCAGCTCGGCCAGCGGCATCGGGTCCATCGCGGCGGGCGGCCAGTGGAAGACGGTCGCCACGTCCGCCATCACCTCGTCTACGTCGTCGGCAAGGCCGCTTTCGCCGCCTTCGGCAGCAAAAAATCCATCACCTCGCCGCCGAGCTGGGTGAGGTCGGCCGGGTCCAGCTCGGCCCCCTTGGGGATGACCGGCGTGGTGATGCGCGGCGCGATCGTCAGTAGCGCGGTGACATCGCAATTGAGCAGCGCGTTGACGGTGAGGCCGCGCAGCTCGCCCGACATCGGCTTGCGGACGCGGATCTCGGTGCCGGCGGCGATCACCTCGGCACCGTTGAGGGTGACGGGGCCGTCGAGCGTGAAGCTGGCGGCGCTGGTCGCGGGGGCGCGGGCCTGTTCGGTCATCGGTCTCTCCGGTTCGAGAAAGCGGCCGGCGCGGAGCGCGCGCCGGCCGAGGGGGCGCGGGGCAGGGGAAGCCCCGCGCGGGGGGATCAAAGGAGCGCGGCGCGCTGCTCGGCGAGGCGATCGACCCCGCCGACGAGGAACAGCATGTTGAGCCGGTCGATCTCGATTTCGGTGACGCCGTCCCAGTCGAGCCGGTAGTAGGTGAGCGCGGACTTGACCTTGAACTCGCCGGGCTCGCCGGGCTTCTGGTCGCCGAACTCCATTTCCTCGTGGCGACCGCGCGTCGTGATTTCGATCGTGGCGGTGCGGCCGGTCGAATCGTCCTGGTAGAAGCCGACGAAGCGCTGGTAGATGCCGTTCGCCGACGTGTGCCCGAACTGGCGCAGGATCGCGCGCATCGGCCCGCCGTAGGTCGCTTCCTGTTCGAGCGCCTCGCCACCCATGTCGTATTTGATTGGGCCGTCCATCCCGCCGCCGCGATAGTCGTCGAGCTTGCGGGTGAGCGTCGGGATGGTGACGGCGGACACCTCGCCGAGCCAGCTCTGGCCTTCGTTGAAAAGGTTCATGTTCTTGAGCAGCGCGGGCAACGCCATGGGTCAGCTCCGTTGATCGGGGGGAGGGAGGATCGCGCGCGTCAGGCCGCCAGCCCCGCCGCGAAATCCGCGAGGTAGCTGTCGGTGATGCGCTGGGTCAGCGTGAGGTTTTCGAGCGGCGGGACCGGCGTGTAGTCGTAGTCGATCGCCAGCTTGCCCGCCGACAGGAAGGCGGTGTCGTTCTTGCCCGGCTTCTGCTCGAACCACGCGCGGCCGTCGACGATCCGGCCCTCGGCCTTCATCTGGCGCAGCCCGCCGTTGATCGTCTCGACGATGTCCTTGACCAGCGACGGGCGCAGCGGCTTGTCGATCGCCCACAGCAGCCCGCCGACGATCGTGTCCATCACCACGTCGGCGGTGCGCGCGGTCGATTCGAAGCTGAACAGGTCGCCGGCCGGCGCGGTGGTGCGGTTGCCCCAGAAGCGATAGCCGGCCGGCGTGCGGATCAGCGCGGTAATCTGCTTGTCGTTGAGCAGGTTCGCCTCGCAGCCGGCGTCCATCACGTCGAAGCCGATGTCCTTGGTCAGCCCCAGCACGCCCTCGACCGGCACGTTGCTGATCGTCTTGTGCCAGCCGGTTTCCTGATCGATCTTCGCGCGCAGCCCGAGCGCGCGCGCCACCGCGAAGCTGGTCGCGTTCGCCGCCGTGACCGCGTCGAAGGCGACGAAATCGGGGTAGAGCAGCATCAGGCGGCGCGACGAGAAGTTGGCGCGGTTGCCGATCGCGGCGGTGATGTCCGCGCCCCCGGCCGCCGCATAGGCGAAGCCGCGCAGCTTGTCGGCGACCGTCACCAGCGCGGCGGTGACGGCGGCGCCGTCGAGGCCGGGGCAGCCGAGGATGCGCGGGCGGATGCCGAGCTGCGCCTCGGCGGCGAGCAGCGCCTGCAACCCGGTCTTGAGCCCGTTGACGGTGCCGCCAATCACGTTGGCGGTGGTGCCGGCCGCATCCGCGCCGGTCGCGACGCGCACGACGATCACCGGCGCGCGCACCTGATCGACGATCGCCTGAAGCGCGGGGCGCAGCGTCCCGCCGGTGCCGGCGACGCCGATCGCGGCGTCGAGATTGGCGATCAGCACCGGTCGGTTGAGCGGGAAGGCGGCGTCGAGTTTCGCGGCCTGATCGCCGGCGGGCGCGGTGGCGGTCGCGACCAGCCCGATCACGGCGGTGGCGACGCGGACGAGCGCGCGGGCGCCCTGATTGACTTCGGTGATCGTGATGCCGTGCATAAGCGGTTCCTTCAGGCGGAGCGGGCGAGGGGGACGAGCAGGCGGGTGCGGGCGTTGGGCGCGGGCCCGTCGGTGCGGGCCGCGTCGATCGTCAGCGTGACCGCGCCGGTCGCGGCGGGCTGGACCGCGACCGCGGTGACGCGCAGCCGCGGCTCCCAGCGCGCGAGCGCCAGCGCGGTCGCCGCGATCAGTCGCATCCGGCCGAGCGCGTTCATCGGCTGGTCGAGCAGTTCGGGGAGCAGCGAGCCGTATTCCCGCCGCGCGACGCGCGCGCCGAGCGGGGTCGACAGTATGTCCGTCACCGACTGGCGCAGGTGATCCTCGCCGCCGAGCGGCTTGCCGGTGCTGGCGTCCATCCCGATCATTGCGGCGGACCCGACACCGCCGCGCCGGCCTGCACCTTGGTGTGGACATGCGCCTTCAGGCTCTTGCCGCCGGCCACGACATCGGTCGCGGCGGTGACGGTGTCGGTGCAGTCGAGCTTGCCGTCGATCGTGATCGGCCCCTTGAGGCTGATCCCGGCCGGCGCGACGATCGTCAGCGCACGCCCGCCGGGCAGCGTCAGCTTCAGCCCGGCGCCGGCGGCGTCGTAGGACAGCTCGGCCCCGTCGCCGAAGCGGATCAGCTCGGGCGCGGTGCTGGCGGGGGCGGGGTTGGCGTCGGAAAACAGGCCGGGCAGGACGATCCCGCCTTCCATGTCGCCCTCCGGGCAGAGCAGCACGCATTGCTCGCCGACGGTCGGCGCGGACCAGACGCGCGTCGCGCCGGCGCGGGGGGCGAGCCAGGGCAGGTCGCCGGTCTCGATCGCGCCGACGCGCACGCGGCACGTCGCCGCGGCGAGATCGACGTGATCGATCGTGCCGAGCTGGATCAGATTGCCGGCGAGGCGGCGCGGGTCGGAAAGGGCGGTCACGGTGCCGGACCATGCCGCCGCGGGTGCGCCGGGGCGCGGACCCGTCACTGTGGGAACGACATTCCACAGGACGAGCGGGATGCTCGATCGGCTCAGGTCATTTGGGTGTCGGGAGTCGAAACTCCGCCCAGATCGCGTGGCCGCGTTTCAGCAGCGCGGCGACGATCCAGCCGTGCGCGAAGTGCGTTTCGTGCGCTGGGTTCGTCTTCGCGGACACGATCTCCTCCCAGAAACGCACCAGCAGCGTGCGATCGGCGAGGTACGGCCGCAGCACGCGCAGCGCCAGCCGCACGGCCGGGGTCGCCGGGTCCTGCTGGCTCACGCGGCACGCGGCATCCTTCAGCACGGTCAGCGCGAGATTGATGACCAACGTGTCGGCGCGGCGCGCGCGCAGCTCGCGATCGTTGCCGCCGAACGGGATGATCGCAACCTTCACGGCCGTGCGCTCGGGCGAGCATTTCCAGCACCAGGCGTCGTGCAGGAACACCTGCCATTCCAGCGACTGGCGCTGGAAGCTGCGCTCGCGGATCAGCTCCTCGAGATCGTGGACCTTGCTCGTTCCGCACGCGTGGCAGGTGAGGCTGATCGACCCGTGAATTTTGCGGACATCATAGAGCGTCTTGGGCTGGCCGACCACATCCGAGGATTACGCGAGCGCCGGCAACGGCAATTGCTCGCCGCGCACCAGCAGCACCGCGCGCGCCTGAAGCGCGGCGTCGACCGCCTGACGGTAATGCACCGTCGCGCATCGCTCCGCTTCGTCGAAACCGGTCGGCGACCAGTCGTCGCTCGGATAGCAGGCGTCGTAGATCGCGCGCGCCGCCGCACGCAGCAGGAGGTCGTGCTCCATGCCAAGGCTCCTTTGATGTCGATGCGCCACGGATCGGCGATGCGCCAAGCTACGCCGATCATTGCGTGATTCGCAAGAACATTGCGGGAACATCACTTTGGTGACATGGCGTCGGGATGACCGCCGCACCGCCTCCGTCGCTGATCTGCCACGTCGTCCACGTCCACGACGGCGATGGCCCGCTGTGGTGTCGATCGGGCGAGAAGATCCGCATCGCCGGGGTGCAGGCACCCGATTTCGAAAGCGCGGCGCCGTGCCACCGACCGGCGGCGCAACGGCGCACCTACGACTGTGATGACCGCGCGGCGCGGCGAAGCCAGCAGATCGTGGCGCGGCTGGCGCTGGGCAAGCGGCTCGTCTGCCAGCCCGTCGACCGGAGCTACGAGCGCGTGGTCGCCCGGTGCCGGTTGCCGGATGGGCGGTCGTTATCGTGCGCGGCGGTGGCTGCGGGGGCGGCGGTCAGGTGGGACCGCTACTGGCGGCGGTACGGGATGGGTGGGTGTCGGTAGGTTTTTGGGGCGGGAAGGCGTGGCAGGGGCACGCGGAATGATCAGGTTTTGGTGGTGAGCAGTCCGACCGCCTTCGGATCGAAAAGGCTAGAAGCGAACCCTCAATCTTCAGATCCGTTCAAAACCCCAACCATCTGGAATGCCGCCATGCTCTTGAGCCATTCCTCCTAGACGCTCTTCGACCGAGGTAATGTTCTCGGCTGACGGAATCATGGTCTTTGAGGCGATCACGTCCCAGCGGCGGTTTTCCCGGTCGACCTCTTCGATACCGACATGGAAGCCATCGCGGGTCGCCGCCTTAGCGAAGCCGGCGGCAGCCCTGCGTTCCGGAAAGACGTGCGCGAAGTCTACCCTGCGCGGCGAGCCCAGATTGCCCCCATCGGCCTCTATGCCGCTCAGGATGGCGGCGTTTTCGTCGGATATGGACATGTGCACCTCAGGCTCTCGCATCACGTGAACGAGACGCAGCTATCGGGCAAGCTAACATCGCTGAGGAGCGGCTAGTTCTGGGCATTAGCGGACAAATGCGTGTGGGTATCAGGCGGGTACAATCGGTCCCAGTCCGTTCCCGTCTGAAGGGGCAGGATGTGACCGAGGCGGAGGTCTCCTCCGCCTCAATCTCCACATTGGTGCTGGCGGACCTTCATGATTGTGAGCCAAGTTCACTCATTCCAGGCTGGAAAGTGACTCTATTTCACTGTCCGAAGTAGATGTTGAGGAAGCCACGAATCGATGAGGTTGAGAGAAGCCGCATCAGAGATCGGCCAACCCCGATATTCCTTTTTACCCTCGGTCGTATAGCTCAGAGGTTTGAAGCCATGTTCAACGTCGGGCATCTTAACGATTGTAGCATCCTTGTTCTTGCTTAGTGCACGACGCGCCTCGGGTATGCTGAGCGCACTTGAAACCACTGTGTCGTCTGCCGCATACATCGCCAAGACTGGAACGCGGATTTTCGAAAGTACGTCTGAGGCAGCGACGGTGTAGAGTGAGCTTGTTGCTGGCTGCGACAAGGTCTGCACCGCGCCCTCAGCCAGCTCACGCTTCCACCCTCCCTGTACGAATGCTTTGACGAGCTCCACCCGCAAGGATCTAATCGCGTTCGGCGCGCCTCCGGTTGTCAGGGCGTCGAGGTAAATTCGAGTGGCGCTGACGACACGATCGGACGCTGTACGGTCCATCCCGGCTGCCATCAATTTCTCGCGCATCGAATCCAGGAACATCGTGCCACGCTGCCCCGCCGGCGCTGCCAGCGTCACGATGGCAGCGACAGTCGGGTCCTCGGCCGCCAAAGCGGCTGCGATAACTCCTCCCTGACTCAGTCCCAGAATGGCAATTCGACCTGTATCAATCAGGTTTTGGCGCGATTTCAGGTAGGCGAGAGCCGCGCGTGCATCGTCCGTCATCGGCGTCATCGCGTCGATGAAGGTGCCCGTTGACGCGCCCACCCCTCGCTTGTCAAAGCTCAGCGTCGCAATTCCTTTCGCGTGAAGCTTCGCTTCCAACAATGGATAGATGCCGTGCGGTGACGGACCGCCACCTCCCAAAAGAAGTACCGCCGGAACAGGCAATTTCGCGTCTGCAGGGACGATAAGTTCGGCAGCTAGGCGAACACCGGGTTCTGACACTATTTGGACCGCCTTCACCTGCGATCCGCCAGTCGCGACAGGGGCTTGGCCAGCCCATGCGATATTAGGTGATACCGCGCAGAAAGCAGCGACGACGGGCAACAGACGTCTTAAGGCTATCATTATAGACCCCTCCTCTTTCGTCCGATGCACCAGAGCTGCACCGGCTTTCAGTCCCGTCGGAAAGGCAAGGAAGCCATATCATGCGCCCTCAATCAAGCGGACCGCGGGGGCCGTCAGGATCACGGAGCGGCCGACGCGCTTGGCGCCATGCGGGTATCAGACGGGTAGAACCCGCCCTTTCACTCCCAATGAGGATGCGAAATCCCTCACCAAGGCGGAGGACGCCTCCGCCTCAATGCCCACGGATCGACTGAGGCGGAGGCCTCCTCCGCCTCGCTGGTCGTGTTGATGTCGTCAGCCGGCGACGAGATCCTACGCCGTAAGATGCTGGTAGAGGATCGAGCTTCCGATCACGGCCAGCACGATCCCGCCGATGACGGTAGCGTAGTTTCCGAGATAGCTTCCTACGCGCTTGCCGAGAAGCACGCCCCCGGTGGCTACGAAGCTGGTTGTGCCGCCGATCACCAGGCAGGCGATCCAAATGTTTACGTCCATTAAAGCCAGCGTCACACCGACGGCCGCGGCGTCGATGCTGGTTGCAATCGCCGTGAGGGAAAGCCGCACATAGTTTGGCTTCTGCCCGGCTGCCACGCTGAGCTCCGCAGGCTTTTCGCCGCCTCGGAGCGCTTGAAGCACCATGTGTCCGCCAATACCGAGCAGAAGGAAAAAGGCGACCCAGTGATCCCAGTCGGCGATCCAATCATTTACGAGATAGCCGAGTAGCCACCCGATCGCTGGTGTGAGCGCTTCGAAGAAGCCGAAGACGAGTCCGACGCGTACTGCATCGCTCCATCGTACCTTGGGCTGCTCCGCTCCCTTGCTCAGCGCCGCAGCGAAGGCGTCGACGGACAGGCTGGCGCCAAGGGCGCCCAGCGTGAAAATACCTGGCATTTGCGTGTCTACCTTGGGCCATCAACCAAACGACACGCACTCCTCCCGGCCCGAGCGGAACAGCGGTGTCGTTGGTCTCGCCTGGCAGCGCATTGGCTGCTGCAATCGCCACGATCGGGAGGATCGAGTATGTTGACGATTGCCCCGGTACGGGTGGCTACTCCCCAAGAGCTGTGAGCGCCCTAGTCGATCAGGCTAATCGGATCAAGTCCGTCCGATTACCATTCGCTGCAGCGCGCCTGGCCCATGAATCGGTGTGTAAGGGGCACCAAAAGGGTACCGACATGATCGCTGAACTCAGCCATCAAGAGCATATTTTACGACGCGGCGGTGGACGCCTCCGCCTCGATCCTTCAGCGGTCGATCTGTAAGCGAAGCGAAGTGGAGCTCGGGTATTCAGCGGGTACCATCGAGGCCGTTAGCCTCCTCCGGGGAAGGGGAAAGGTGACCGAGGCGGAGGGTATCTCCGCCTCGGTCTCAATCAGAAGGGGCTGCGAGATGCCAGGCGGGACGTCAGCACGCTGGAGTAACCGGTCGAGGAGTGAGCCCCCTCACTGCGATCCAGGATGGATATTCCAAGTTCCATCAGCTTCAAGGATATGGACGGATACAATCTTGTGATCGTTTCCTAGGTCGTATCTGACGGCCATGGACCAAGTGCAGCTGTGTCTACCGATCTGCGGAGTAGAAGCCTCGGAAATGCAGCCGTTCATCTCTTGAAACATGAGTAACTGCGATCCCTGCGCCCACGAGTGCACGGACATATGTAGATTGCGCTTAAACTCGCCTTTGATTTGCGACAAATAGGCTGCCAGATCGGAGGCGACGAGTGAGCCATCTTTAAACACCTTAAGATCGGGAGCAAACAATTTTCCGTAAGCGCCGACGTCGTGGCTGTTATATGCGCTCTCAAGAAGGTGCACGTAATCGGGGAAATTTGGCGGCGGAGGCGGGGGAAGTTGCGCCTCGGCGGCGTGGGAGCAGAACGATAGGGCAACCATCGCCGAGGCAAATAGCGGATTAATCCGGCGCATACCTAATTCTCCAAACGCGATTCTTACCAACGGCTCCTGAGCTGACAAAGCATGATTGTCACCGTCGCGCGACGCTGATCGCCGAGGGCTGCGACGCTCGTCATCAAGGGTATTCAGCGGGTACAATCAGCCTCAAACGGTCGTAAGCCGAGGGCGATTAGGTACCAAGGCGGAGGGTTCCTCCGCCGCAGTCCGCCAAATGCCGCATTGTGGTGGTTAGCGGCCGCTGTGCCTGTCGACGATGCCGCTATCGTCACGCGATGAACGACGAGCACGAGGACGATGGCCCGCCGCGCTGGAGCGACCCACCCAGCCCCCTTTACAAAGCGCTCGGGTGGAGCCGCCTGGCCGTCCTGCTCGTGCCGATCCTTGTCATCATCTACGTCGTTGCGATGTTCTGCGAGAACTGCTCGTGAGACTTGATTGTCTGTAGTTGGGCGTCAGCGGTCAGTTCACAAGTGGCCTCTTTACGCCCCAGCCGACCTTTGCGCAGCGGTGCTGGTCGCACAAGCCGCTGGCAACCACCTGGTGACGCACTTGCTGAGCTCGATGCTGCGCTACGCCGGGCTCGAACGCTATAAACAGCCGACCGGCAGAAGCGGGCAAGCGAGCGAACTGCTGAAGGTAGTCGTTCAGGGCCGCTGTGCCGACAGGTTGCCCATTCCAGAGGATGTCACCTTCTCGAGGCACCCGCACGGAATAGCCGTTCAATATGCCGTCCGACTTATCGAGCGGAATAGACGCATAGGTCGCAGACGCTTTCGCCCGTGAGGCGCCCATCGCATTGTCGGTCGGGTTGCAGCCGCACAGCAACGCGGCGGCGATGAGCACAAGGGATCTGGCCATATGCTCCCTGATGGCAGCAAAGGCGAATGTCGGCTATTGGGCGATAGCACACCCCCCCACATCGCGTTAGCCAAAATGTCGGTTAAGGTATGCCGCCAGTCGCAGACCGCCCTTTTCGAGCTGGCGTTCCAGCCGCGGCCTGTTGTCGTACACATACCGATAGCTGAGCGCCGCGTCGGCGGCCGGCGGGTAGAGCTGGTCGCGCACCGTCACACTGTCGGCCATCCACACCACCGGGTCGGGCGACGACCACGCTTTCACCTCGGCGGGACAGACGCGGGCGTTCAGCCACGCCGTCACCTCGGAAAACGAGAGCTGCTCGTCGTCGATCAGCAGCGAGTCCCAGACGCTGTGCAGGCTGATCGGCTTGCCGAACCACGGTATGGGAGCGCGGCGGTAGGGATCGGCTGCTACGTTGCGCGAATTTAACATTCTGTTTCCGGCACAAGCATTGCTGACCTGCGTTAGCGGCCCTGGGTATGGCAAGCGGGTCATTCCCGAAGAGGGATGCGGCAATGGACCAAACTGCCTTCATGATCGGGTTCACGGTGATGTCACTTGCATCGCTGGCGATCTACGCGACTGGCAAGAAGACGCCGCCGTCGCATCACCACACGCTTCTGCATGCAGCCGTGCCCTTCATTGCGGCGACGGCGTATCTCGCGATGGTCTTCGGAATCGGGACCGTCATGAAGGGAGACGGCTCGGCCACCTACTTCGCCCGCTATGCGGACTGGACGGTCACGACACCCATCCTTCTGTCCAGCCTGGTGCTGCTCGCCTTCCACGAACGTGGCAAAACCGGTGAGGTTGGCGGGTATCTCACCTCCATCATCGTGCTTGACGTGCTGATGATCGTGACGGGACTGGTGTCGTCGCTCGCTGAAGCACCGGTCGTCAAATGGGTCTGGTACCTGTGGTCGTGTGTCGCATTTCTTGGCGTGCTGTATCTTCTCTGGGGCCCGCTCCGGGCGATGGCTGTTGAGCGGGGCGGTGCGCTGGGCGCTGCCTATGTCAGGAACGTCACCTTCCTGACCGTGATCTGGTTCCTTTACCCGGTCGTCTTCCTGATCGGACCCGAGGGACTGAAGATCATCACCGATCCGATGTCGGTGTGGTCGATCCTGATCATGGATGTCATCGCCAAGGTGGCCTACGCATTCTACGCCGCCAGCAACCTCGAGAGGGCGCTGAACCATCACGCCCGGCAAGCGTGAACCCCGGCGTCGCCTTGTTGACAGCGGGGGCGGTCGCGGCCGCCTTCGCGCCCGTGCCTGTGCAACTAGCCTTCGCGATCCTGGGTATCGGCGTCGTGGGAATGGCCCATGGGGCAGGCGATCTGGCCGTCGTCGAAGCTGATCGGCGAGGACCGTTCCTGATCGCTTATGGCATCGCCTCGCTCACGACGCTGCTTTGGTGGACCAACGACCCGGCCATTGCCTTGCCTGCTTTTCTTGTCGCGTCAGCCGTTCATTTTGGCTTGGAGGATGCGCCGGGAGGCGCGCTGTTCGAACGGATCGCACGCGGCGTGGCGCTGATCGCCGCGCCGGCCACCTTGCACGCATCCAGCTACGCCGCGCTGCTGGGAACAGCAGGCGGGTCATCGTCTTCACTGGCAACCTGCACGCCGATCCTTGCCGCGACGGGCGGGGCCGCCGGGATTACGTTGCTGGTGCTGGCGTTGCACCGACGCGACCTTCGTCTCGCGGCCGGCGTAACGGCGCTGCTGATCCCACCGCCGCTGATCGGTTTTACGCTCGGCTTTCTGGTTCTGCACGCGATTCCGCAGACCGCGGAGCGGCGCGACCGGCTGGGCTATTCCAGCACCGCCTCGTATCTGGTTGCGGTCGCGCCCCTGTTCGCGGGGGCGGTACTCCTGGCATCCGTCGTGGCGGCGCTACTGGTACGTTTCGATCCCAGCGGCGTGCGCGGGCTCTTCGCGGGGATTGCTGCGCTTGCCGTCCCGCACCTGCTCGTGACGCCGTGTTTCGAGGGCGATGTCGTTGAACGCCTGCCCGATCGCTCCGGCGTGGGCGCATTGCGAGTGGCTGCCCGCCGGAACTAGCCTTCGTCCCATCGCGTCAGCCAAATTGCCGGTTGAGGTACGCCGCCAGTCGCAGGCCGCCTTTTTCGAGCTGGCGTTCAAGCCGCGGCGTGTTGTCGTACACGTACCGATAGCTGAGCGCCGCGTCGGCGGCCGGCGGGTAGAGCTGGTCGCGCACCGTCACGCTGTCGGCCATCCACACCGCCGGGTCGGGCGACGACCACGCCTTCACCTCGGCGGGGGTGATGCGCGCGTTCAGCCACGTCGCCAGCTCGGTGAACGAGAGCTGCTCGTCGTCGATCAGCAGCGAGTCCCAGACGCTGTGCAGGTTGGTCGGCTTGCCGAACCACGTCACCTTCATGTCGTTGCCGCCGCGATCGGTGCCGTTGCCGTTGTGGAGCGGCTGGGCGAGGTCGCCGGCGATGTGGATGATGAAGCGCAGCGCCATGCGCCTGTCCTCCGCCGTCGCCTTGCGGTCGCGCAGCGTGGCGCTGAATCGGTCCAGCGCGGTGATCGCGTCGCCTTCCGGCGGCGCACCGACCTGGTCGTAGCTCTTGCCGGCCGGGATCGTCACGTAGTGCCAGGCGCTCGCGGTGTTCTGCCAGAAGGGCGACGGGTCGGATTTCATGAAGTCGGGCCAGTTCGACGCCTCGGCCATCGTCTCGGTGCCGAGGACCCGCTTCACCGCGGCGCGCGCCTTGCCGCTCAGGTGCGCGTCGGCGATCTGCGCGACGACGCGGTGGCCGGTCTTGCCCCAGGCGAGCGCGGGGGCGGGTGAGAGGGCGAGGGCGGCGGCACAGGCGGCGATGAGGGTACGCATGGCGCGGCCATGGCGTTGTAAGTTGGCGATTTCGTGTCAGTCGCGGCGGGTATCGGTCTCCGCCTCCTGCACCGGTACGGGCGCGGTGATCGCGCCGACGCGGATCTTGTGCGCGACGCCGCGCGCGACATCGTCGACGCGTGCGGCGGTCGCGATCGCGTCGTAGCCGCCCTGCGGATCGTGGCAGGCGTTGACGGAGCGGCGATGTTCGACGGCGTCGCGCTCGAACGTCACCGCGACGGTGCGGGTGGTGGCGTCGTAGGCGCCGATCGTGATCTTCATGCGGCGTCTCCCTGCGTCCAGTGGTGGTCGGCGGCGATGTCGGCCTTGGCGAGCTGACGCGCGGTCATCCCGGCGAGCCGTTGCTCCAGCCGGTTCGACGCGGCGCGCAGCGCGTCGATCGTGGCGGCGCGCTGCTCGATCGCGGCGCGCCGCGCGCCCTGCGCGGAGGGCAGCTCGCGCCAGTCGTTGAGCTGACGCCAGAGCGGCGCGACCGCCTCGATCCGGCGCGCGGCCTCGCGCCTGGTGGCGGCGATCAGCCGCGCGCGCAGTGCCTCGCCGCTGCGGGACGGACGGCGCGCGGTCGGCTGGCCGTCGTCGCCGGGCCGGATGATCTTTCCCTCGCCCTGCGCCGCGAGCAGCCGCGCGTGATCCCCGGCGGTGATCGGCACCGCGTCCTCGGGGAGGTCGGGGTGCAAGCGCCGGTCGAGAAAAGCGTTGCGCGCGGCGCTGTAAAAGAGGTGCGGCATCGGGAGGTCTCTCAATAGCCGATCGCGAGGATGCGGGCGCCGATCGTCACCGAGGTCGCCCAGTCGCTGTAGAACTGGCGCATGATCGTCGCGCCGGACGGGCCGGGGTCGCCGATCAGCTGGAAGCCGACATCGGCGCGGTTGGAGATGGCGGCGATCTGCGCCGTGGTGACGACGTTGAGGCAGGCGTTCGGGAACGCGATCGGCCAGGTGACGTCGAACGCCACCTCGCCGGTGGGTGTCGAGACGTTCAGCCATTGCAGGATCAGCCCGTTGGGCAGGACGGTGTAGCCGTTGGCCGCGAGCGAACCGGTGAACGCGCCGGCGATGTCGCCGGCACCGTGGCTGTGCGCGGCGGGCGGGAAGGTCGCCGGCCTGTTGAGCAGGTTGCCCCAGTCGCGCACGTCGTCGCGATGCCAGCCGTCGAGCAGATCGGCGTCGAGCCCGGACCCCGCGCCGTCGTTTTCCGCGTGCCAGATCGTGCGCCACGCGCTCCACGTCTTGTCGTCGACGCAGTTGCGCCACTCCAGCCGCCCCGTGAAGCCCGCTGCCAATTGAACGGTCCCGGTCGAACTCGCGCTTTGCCAGACGAGCAGGGTGTCGGAGAAGTTAGGATAGCTGACGCGGTAATAGCCCGGCGTCTTCGCGGTGTTGAGTTGCGTGCTGGCGACAGCGCCGCGGTCGCCGGCGAAGTCGGTGCCGTGTTTCCCGTCGAGCAGATCGGCGTCGAGGCCAGAGCCCGCGCCGTCGTTGGCGGCATCCCAGACGGTCGCACCGCCGTGGGTCAGCGGCCCGCCCGCGACGTTGAAGCCGGCACCGTTTTCGGACAGCAACTGAATCTGGCCCCCCGTCGGGGCGAAGCCGATGTAACCCTCGCGGACGCCAGTCGAACGAATGAAGGCGAGATAGCCGGTGTTGGCGGCTCCCCCGGCTTGGTAAAGCGCGACTCGACCGACCGAGGCTGCCCCGACCGTCACCGTGCCAGTGAAGCCGGCACCGCTCAGCAGCGCGAAGTCGGTGGCGTGGCGGCCATCGAGCAGATCGGCGTCGAGCCCGGAGCCCGCGCCATCGTTGGCGGCGTCCCAGACGATCGCTCCGCCGTGGGTCAGCGGCCCGCCCGCGACGTTGAAGCCGGCGCCATTATCGGACAGCAACTGGATCTGGCCGCCGGAGGGGGCGAGGCCGATATACCCCTCGCGAACGCCGGTCGATCGGATGAACTCGACAGCGCCGGTGGCCGCGGCGCCCCCTGACGGCGAGAGCGCGACCCGCCCGACCCCGGCGGCCCCGACCGTCACCGCGCCGGTGAAGCCCGCCCCCGTCAGCGCCGCGTAGAGCTTCGCCGCGGCGGCCGGCGTGACGATCCGCTGCGTATCCTTGCCCGCCGCCACCTCGGCGTCGGTCGCCAGTTCGGCGACGCCCGCGCGCTCGGTCGTCGCCGCCGGATTGATGAAATTGGCGGAGCCGAAGGTGATCTGGGCAGCCGGGATGTTCGACAAGGCGACATCGATCGCGAGCAGCAGCAGCGCCTGCGCCGACTTCTGCACGATCGGGTCGGCCTGACCGTAGAGCGCGAACAGCGTCCCGTCCGACAGGTACAGCGCGAACGAGCGGACGGTGTAGCCGTCGCTGCTCTCGTCGTTGACGGTCAGGTGGACGACGTCGGCCGCGGTCGCGTCGCCCGCGATCGTGGTGATCCGCTTCACCTCGCCGGCCAGCGCGGTCGCGGTCGCTGCGGCGCTGATCGCCGTCGGGGAGACGCCGACCGCGTCGATCCGCACCGCGCGGAAACCGCCCTTCGCCTGATCGACGATCGCGGCGCGGCCGGCGTTGGTGATGACGAGTTGCAGGGCCATAAGCGTTCCTCAGGCGGCGAGCGACAGGCGCGCGTGGAGCGCCGGGCGCGCGGCGGCGACCGGGCCGAGCGCGCCGGTGGCGGAGAGCGCCTGGCTGAAGGTGAAATGCGCGCGCGCGGGCTTGGTGCGCTCCACCTCGGCGATCACCGCCTCGGCGTAGGCGGCGGTCGCCTCCGGGCGGACGATCCCGTCGAGGCTGACGATCAGCGCGAAGGTGTGCGCCGGCCCGGGCGGAATCATCTGCCACCATTCGCGCACCGCGACCGCGCCGCCGAAGCTGGCGATCACCTCGCGCAACGACGCGACGGTGCCCTTGCGGCGCTGGATACTGATCGCCGAGCGGACGCGCGCGCGCTTGATCGCGTCGGGCCAGTCGCTCTCCCAGGTGTCGATCGACACCGCCCAGGCGAGGAACGGGAGCTGATCGGCGGGGCAGGTGTCGGGATTGACGAGCTGGCGCAGCGGCACCGGCACGTCGGAGATCCGCGCGACGCTCGCCTCGATCGCGCGTTCGAGCGCGGTGGCGTTGGCGGGCAGCAGCGTCATTCGCCGACCCCGCCGGGGGTGAGGGTGATCGCGGTGCACCAGGTCGCGGCGGTGCGATCGACCACCACGTCGGCGGCGGGCTGCGCCAGCGCGACGTTCTGGACGCCCTCGACGTGGAGCGCGCCGAAGATCCCCGAGCGGGTGACGTCGAGCCCGATGCGGTGGCAGCGCGCGACATAGGCGTCGAGCCGCGTGCGGGCTTCCCTGAGGACGATCGCGGGGTCGGGGCCGCCAAAGGTCGTGATTGTCGCGGCGACCGTGTAGCGGACGATCGTCGCGGCGCGGACCTGCACCAGATCGGTGAGCGGGCGGCGGGTGTCGGCGGACAGATACGCGCCGACCGCGGCGACGAGCGCGGCGGGGGCGGTGCCGTCGCCGTCGCGCGACAGGATGGTGACGACGACCTGTCCCGGCGTCGGGCTGGTGGCGCTGGCGTCGAGCACGTCGGGGTGCGCGGACAGCGCGTGGAAGATGTACGCGCCCGCCGGTCCCGCGACCGAATAGCCTTCGGGGGCGAGCACCAGCCGGCGGCGCAGCTCGTCGTCGCTCTCGTAGGTCGGCGCGATGCCGCGCGTGGCGTCGCCGGGGTCGATCAGCAGCCGCGCGACGCCGACCAGCGCGGCGAGCTGGTCGAGGTCCGCACCGATCGCGAAAGCCGGCATCACCGCGCGCGCGGCATCGTTGACGCGGGCGCGGAGCAGGAACTCGCGATAGGCGCAGACCTGCAACAGCTTCACCGCCGGGTCGCTTTCGACCGTGGCGTCGAACGTCGGGAGCAGCGCCGTCAGGCGCGCCAGCATCTCCGCGTAGATCTGCTCATAGCTGAGCGGCTCCACGACGCTGGGGGCGGGGAGGCGCGAGAGATCGACGGCGGTGTAGGTGGCGGTGTCGGCCATGCCGCGATCTGGTGGCGCGCGGGGATGAGGATGCCAGCGGCGTTGGGTGTGGAATGGGCGTTCCACAGTTCAGTGATAGCGATGCGGCTTGCGAGCTGTCGGAGGCGATAAAGAGCGACTTCGTGGCTTAGCGTAAGGGCGCTCGCACCGGAGGGAATGCCATTGCCTTTGACCCCACTTAGCGATCGCTAAATCTTTTAGCTATAAACCCATAGGTGCCGCTGGGTGTTCGAAACTCCTGCTCCTTCATCGGGAACACGAAGATAGATTTTCCGTTAAATCTCAGATTGAAGCTTCTGACAGAAATAGCGTTGTTTACTGCTACTATCTCTTCCTTTTTGGAATCCGATGGCGTTAACGGATCCATAAAGAAAGCGACCAGCGAAGAACCTTTTAAGTCCACCACCGATGTCATTCTATTGCTGAACTGTATGTTATCTGCGGATATCGAAACTGGCTTCGTCAGAAGGTAAATTTCTTGAACGTCTCGCTTGAACATGCCCGTCATCATTTCGGCCTGCTTCCGAAACGAAAAATCAGCGGAGCAAAACTGCTCTCCAGATTTTATGGCGCTAACGCATTTTAAAGCGTCGGAAGTTTTTGAAAAAATCATCACACTAAAATAATATTTGAATAACGGCGTCAAAGTGGGGTCGCCGTGCAAAATCTCGTACGCGGGCGATCCTTTGCCAATTGAAGGACGGTCGCTATCAAGAGAAATAGATTTGAGGTTTGTTAGTGCCAAATTACCTTTTATGGAGTTTACCTGTGCTGCCATCGATACGCCAAAGCTGACAGGCAGAAGTGGCCATGCAACGCGCCCAACTTCGGAGATGGTTTGTTCCATTCGACTCAGGCTTCTCGCGTTCCCCTCTGAAACGCGGCGCTCGATGATGTTATCTCGGGTTCTTTGTTCGGAAAAGGCAAGAAGCATCGCCATTTCCTGTTTCCTCGCTTGAGCAAGTGCCTGCTCTCTCTGCTCCTGACGATAGCGCCATTCAGCAGCATCGCGCGCGCGTTGTTCGTCACGGGCTCGAGCCTTGCCTTCTCTGTCCAGACGATCTCTATTTTCTGCCTCGATCTTTTCACTGGCTTTGGCATCTCTTTGTGCCAGTCCTTCAAAGCCGTAAGCTAATACGCCGATTATCGAGGACGCCATTGTGATGATGAGGGCGATCTGCCCGGACGCCGTCAGCCGCTTTCGCCCCCTCTCATCTTCGAATGTCGTCTTTGTCAGCAGGCCCCAAGCGGAGGAAATGCCCGATATCAAGATTCCGGCATATTTCAGTATGCCAAGGATGATGAAGGTGCTCATGGTCGAGGTGCCTGCCTGATGCGAGGTGTTTCTACCACAACCTTGAGGGCTGAGCTATTATCTTGCTTGATTGCACGACTGTAAAGACAAGCTTTCCCCACGCAAAGCTTAAGACTCTTACATCGCCGTCGCGGGTCGTGCCTTTCTCTGCGTAACGTCGAAAAGCGGAATGATCCTGTTCAGGCGCGGGAGCGTTACACAATGTTCTGCTGATGGTTAAGCGGCTTCATTTCGCTAGGAGCGAGCTGCGCTTGAAATAGATAGATGTTTAGGTGACGGTGCTCGCCGTGCCGTAATCTGGTGGCGCGAGGGGGATTCTAGCGGTTAAGCCCTTCGGAAATAATTATTGCGGATGGTGTGGATTCAATGGCCAATTTGCGATGTGAGACATCTCGCCGCTCATCTATGCACCTCCAACTCCAAATAAGTTGATCGTTATTCACAAGCGCTGTGATCTAGCTGGCCGAAAGCCAAAGCATAAGTTCTGACAGATTCGAATAGCATTTTTAAAGTGTTCTTAGACAAAGTGTATCCTACCAATTGACCTTTAACTGTAGAGTGATACTGTAGCTCCTCACCACAAACTGATATTTTGCTGTCGATCATTGGCAGGCCCAAATACTCATCGTGTATAGGAAATTCGATCAGATCCTGTGCTGCGTGCGAATCTACATCCTTCGGACTGGAGCCATGCTCAAAAGGGTGGGCAGCCGGTAGGCGTACTTTTGCAATCGATGGGAAGGCCTTTTGAAATATGATGCGACTTTCCTTAAGAAGAGCCTTGTCAACGCCACTGTAAAACGTGGGGCACAGCGGAAAAAGGCTCGAATCCTTTTGACGAAGTTGTTCGCAACTATATGCAAGCATCGCGCCTTGTCGTGCAGACATCTCGATCCAAGATTTCATCTTTTTAGATAAGAGTTCCAGATCTTCAGATTGCCGTCGGTCTTGCGTGTGCGTTATCGCATGAAGTGATTTTCTGGCTACTTCCCGCCGCGCTCTCGCCTCGATAAACAACTCGAGTGAATGCTGGAAATGGTCAACAATCGCTATCGCACTGCTAATATTTGAAATAATATAATGGACGGGTCTTTGTTCAGCTTCAGGAAAATCTTCAATAAAGAAAAAAGGGGCTCTAATTTTAAGGTTCACGCAATTAACACCTTTTCATCGAAAAGATTCGTGTTGCGAAAGGGGCAATACTGCTTTTAAAAATGCCAATTTAAACAGGTGTCTCAAAGAAGGACTGACTAGTAAATTCATAAAGCATTATTACCTCCCCCAAGAAGAAGACGATATTTTGATAAATCATTTCACTGGTTTGGGCAAGGCTGGTGGGGCGGGATGGTTGCAGAGGGATATACCCTGTTCCCTCTACTTGAATGAATATTTATTGGCAATTTGTTTAACTATGTGAGCTGATAGTGCGCTTTGGTCTGCTTTGCTGATCCCCAGCAGCACACGCCGCGCATAGCGCACCGGCTTGCTCTTCTTGGCCGGCCGATCGCTTCCCCCCTCCTGATGGACACTCGCGATCGCCGCCGCGCCGCCAGTCCAGCCGACCCACGCCTCGTCGCCGGTCGCACCGCTCTTGAGAAAGCGGGCGGTGCGGAGCTTGCGGAACATCGCCTTCGTCTTGATCGTGCCGCGCCGCCGCAGCTTGCCGCCGCGGACCCTTTCGTGGCCGTCGACCGGGAGCCATCGGGCGATCTTGTCCCAGAAGAAGCTGCGGATCGCGCCGGCCTCACTGTCGAAGCCGGTGAGCAGCGGGCCTTGCCGGACCCAGCTTTTCATGATGACCAGCCGCGGCTCGGCGACGCCCTTGGGGTAGAGGAATTTGACGGTATAGCCGCCGCCCTGCTCGGGCTTGCGGGCCTTGCGCGGGGCGAAAGGCGTGCCGTCGGGTGCGCGTTGCGCGGCGATGCGCTCGGACTGCGACTGGCGGATGTCGCGCGCGAGGCTGCGGAGCAGCTCGCGGCGCTCCGGGCCGGAGAGGCGGCGCAGGCAGGCGCTCGCCAGCCGCTCGATCGCGTCGAGACCGTCGCTCATCGTGGCGGCTGCTGCGGGGAGGCGGCGGCCAGTTCGTTGTCGAGGTAGAGCTGCCACAGGTTGACGCCGGACAGCCCGTCGAAGCGGTCGGCGATGTCGGCATCGTCGGCGAGGTGGGTGATGCGGCGCGCGCCATCGGCGAGCGTCTCAACGATCACGCGCTCGCTCAGCTCGATCGTCAGCGACAGGTCGGTGGTGTCGGCGTCGAGCAGCTCTGCCTCGAAGGCGATCGGCTCGCCGTTCGGCTTCGCCAGCAGCTCGGGCTGATGGCGCGCGATCCACGCCAGCAGCGGCACGACGATCTGGTCGGGACTGCCCGCGAAATCCTGCGCGACGAGGTTGGCGGTGTAGCGATATTCGAACGACAGCGACGCGCCGGCGCGCGCGGCGACCCGCCCGCGATCGACGAAGATCGACAGCGTCTCCGGGTTGGTGCGGAGCGCCGGCACCGCGCGCAGCAGCAGGTCGCGGAGACTGTCGAGCTTGGTCATCGCGTCACCGCGCCCACAGGTTCAACACGCGGCGGATCACGTCGCCGACCAGCGCTGCCTTGGTGGCATAACCGAGCAAGGTCGGGTGCACCGTGTCGCTGTACCAGCCGAGGCCATTGGCGATGGCGAACGAGCGCCACGCAGCGCGGACATCGATGACCGGCACATCGGCTTCGAGCGCCGCGGCGATGGTGGCCGCCGCATAGTCGCTTTGCAGGGGTGTGTTGCCGGTGATGCCCGCGTCCCACAGCGGCGTGGTCACGATGACATCGCCCGAGAGCTTTCCCTGCGCGATGCCGGCCACGAGGTTGGATCTGAACACTGGGAGGGCAATCGCCTGACGCCAGTCGTTGATTGCCCAGTCGTCGAGGATCGACAGGTCCGGGGCCACCGCGCTCCACATCGCCATCCGGCCGGCGGTCGCATCGCTGTTCTGGAGGAACTGATCCGAACGCGCGCCGCTGATCCCCCAGTTGTAGACGCTGATCTCTCGCCGGCCGGCGGTGTCGTCATAGCCGGAAATGCCGATGATCTGGACGTTGCCCGCCACCCACGTCAGGGTAATCGGCCGGGGTCCGGCCGAGGCCGCCCGTACCACGATGCGGCGGGGGCCGGGGCTTGCTGCGCCGCTGACCTGCGTGGCGGCCCCGCCGTCGATCGACCACGACCAGTTCCGGCCGACGCCATCGCGGTACCAGATCTCGTATGTCGTGATGCTGGTGACGGGCGTGAAGGTGATGCTGCCCGCTGCGCCGTTCATGGCAAAGCCGTTCCCGCCGGCGGTGGTGAACGGTCCCGGTGCGGCCGAGCCAGTCAGCACGACGCGGGTGTCGCCAGCCATGTAGTTCGCGGCGGTCTGGGGAGTCGCCCAGCAAGCGTGATCGCCGAACATGTTCGAAGCGCCAGCGGGCACACCCTGACGCGCGAGCATCGCCGCCATCTGCATCGGCCATGATCCCGTCATCAGCGTCGTGCCGCCGTTGAGGCTCTGGCCGCAGGTCGTCGAGGGGCCGATCGTCGCGACTATCGCGTTTCGATCAGTGCGCGCGGCGGCTGCCCGGAACCGCTGCGTATTCGATGCCGTGAGGTTGAGAAGCCATCGTTCAAGGCCGTCGCCGCGACCGAGCGAGGCCAGCCACGCGGCGCGGCGCTGATCGAGGGTGGAAGCGGTCACGGATGGTCCTTCTTTTCCGGGGGGCAGGTGCCGGGCGCGGTCCAGTCGATCAGCCGGTCGAGTCGCGCCGCGACGGTGGCGAAGGCGCGGGCGAGGCGGATCACGCCGGCGCGCAGCCGGGTCGGCATCTGCGCGACGAGCTGCGGATCCTCGGGCAGGCCGTCGGGGCGGTCGGCGCAGGCGAGCAGCTCGGCGGGCGGCGTGTCCTTCACCGGCACCGCGACCGGCACCGGCTTCTCGACGATCTCAGCGCGGGGGGTGCAGCCCGGCAACGCCGTTGACAGCAGCAGTCCACTCACGATCGACCAGGTTGCGGCGGTCGGCTTCGGCATCGGCGGTCTCCATGCGCTGCGCGGCGTCGCGCGCCGCCTCGGCCGCGCGGCGCGCGGCGGTGTTGTCGGTGAGCTGGCGGGCGTCGTGCTCGGCGAGCGCCCGGGTCAGCGTCTCGGCGGTGATCTGGTCGGTGCGCGCCTTGAAGTCGGCGAGCGCGGCGACCTTCAGCCGGCACGCCTCGCCGCGCCGGAGCTTGCCCGCCGCGAAGTCGCCGCCGGCGCTGGCGCAGATCAGCTCGGCGCGGCGCAGCAGGTCGTCGCGGTCGGCGGCGGTGCTGCGAAGCTGGACGTAGAGCCACGCGCCGGCCCCCGCGACCGCGAGCAGGACGATGAACGCGGCCTCCGCGCGCAACCGGGCGAACAGCAGCCGGATCACCGCGCCAGACCCTTCAGGCACAACGCGCGTTCGGCGTGGCGACGGCGGTCGAGGCCGGGGACGACGCGCCCGCCGGCCCGGTTCCACAACAGGAACGCGTCGCAGGCCGCGCGCCACTGGTGCGCGTTGAAGCGGCGCGCGATCGTCGAGGCGCAATAGCCGTTCGTGCCGATGTTGTACGCGAGGCTGACCGCCGCGGCGAGCTGCGCCGGCCGATCGCGCAGCACCGGCGTGCAGGCGAGCACCGGATCGGCGTGGCGGACCAGCGCCGCCTCCTCGCGCGCCTTGCAGCCGTCCGGCGTCTCGGCCGAGCCGGGGCGCACGTCGCCGGTGACGCCGTCGCAGATCGTCCAGACGCCGACGAGGTCGCGATAGGCGGTCAGCCGGGGTTTTCCGCCCGATTCCCACTGCGACACGAACGGCACGATCAGCGCGGCGGCGGTGACGCCGACCACGGCAACGAGGCTGCGCCGCGGGCGCGGCGGGGGGATGCTGGGCATCAGCGGTCCTTTCGCGAGGGCAGGAAGCGGTCGATCAGCGCGGCGGGGATCTCGGCGACGCGGTCGATCAGCGCGTGGGTGACGCGCGGTGTCGCCTTGTAGGCGATCATGCCGGTGACGAACTGGATCGCCTGGAGCACGAACGCGCTCCAGGCGGTGATGCTGTGGATCGCGCCGCCGACGAAATAGCTGACGCACACCCCGACCGAGAGCTGGACGAAGCGCTGGCGCCACGTCAGCCCCGGTTCGTAGGCGAGGCTGACCGCCGCGCCGAGCGCTGAGGGCACCAGCCCGGCGATGAAGGCGCTGGTGGCGAGCGCGGCCTCGTGGAGAAAGGGCTTCATGGTCAGTCCCAGAGCTGGATGAGGTCGCGGGTCGGCGTCGCCGGCGTGGCGGGTGCGGGCGGCACGGTGACGATCGTGCCGGCGGCGAGCCGCGGCCCGGCGTCGGCGATGCCGGGGTTGAGCGCGATCACCGCGGGCAGATCGGCGGGGCCGAGCGCGCGGGTCCGCCAGATCAGCTCGTCGAGCGTATCGCCGGCGCGTGCGGTGACGGTGGTGGCCATCAGATCAGCTCGACATCGGTGCGGGTGCGGCCGAGCAGCGCACGCACCGCATGGATCGCGTCGCGGCGCAGCTCGCCGACCGACGGGTCGAGATCCTCGGCGCGGCGCTCGCCGGCCCCGGTCAGATCGGTGTCGCGGTAGCGTTCGACGACCAGCGCCTTCGTCCAGGCGGCGACCGCCTGGCGGTAGAGGATCAGCGTGCGCGGCTCGCCGGCGATCGTTGCGGCGGGCACCGCGGCGAGCGAGGTGTAGCTGGCGGCGATCTGCGCGGCCTGCCAGTCGGCGAGCTGCTCGCCGACCCAGATCAGCGCCGCCAGCGCCGCCTCGCGCAGCCGCTCGGGCGTGATGGTGTCGCGGACGCGCGCCTGCGCGCGCAGCGCGGTCAGGTCGACGCCGGGGAACCAGCCGTCGTGAGCGAGCGGGTCGGGGATCGACGCGAGCGAGGTAACGGGCGCGTCGCGCGCGCTGGTCGCGAACGCCGGGATGATCAGCGTCTCGGTCACGGGAGCGGGGCTTCGCGCATGGCGGGTTCCTGATGTTTTCGGGGGTGGGGACCGGGTTGAGCGCGGCCCGGCGACCCGTAGGTCTCCCGCCTCACGCGATCCGCCCCCGAGCGCCGGGAGGCGAGCGGGTTACGTTTGCGGCGGGGCCGCGGTGGTGTTCGGATCGGTCGGTTCGGGGGCGGGCAGCGCGGCCAGCGCCTTTTCCAGCCCTTTGATCTGCGTCTTCACGCCGACGCGGTCGTGGAGCGTCTGCGCGGCGGTGAGGCGGTCGATCGCGGCGCTGGCGAGGCGGCGGGCGTCACCGGCATCGGCGGCGTCGACGCCGCGCGCGAGTTCGGTGCCGATCGCCTTGAGCAGCTTGGCGCGCACCTCGTCGTGCATGTCGACGCCGTCGACCAGCGCCTCGACCTGCTCCAGCACGTCGAGCGGAAAGGCGTTGTTCGCCGCCTGCGCCCGGAGCGCGGCCTCGGCGACTTCCTCGACGATCAGCGTCGCGGCGTCGCGCTGGTAGCGCGCGGGCAGCGCGACGTCGTGGCGCAGGACGTGCCCGGCCAGCGCCAGCGCGTAGCGCCAGTCGCCGGTGTCGATCGCCCAGACCATGATCGTGGGCAGCACCTCGTCGGCGCCGGTCGGCGCGAGCGTGCCGCGCGGCGCGGTGCGGCCGGCTTCGAGCAGGCCCGCGACCCAGGCGTCATATTCGCCGATCAACTCCTGCTTGACCGCGATCTTGTTGGCGACCGACCGGATTTCCTTCAGCCGGCGCAGATCGTGCTGCAATCGCAGGTTGATCGTGTGCGCGGCGGTCGAGATCGTACCGGCGGGCGAGGGGGCGTGCCCCGCCGCGGCGTCGAACGCCGCGGCGGGAGCCAGCCCGCCGTCCATCGCAGGAGCAGACGCGGCGGTCAGGGACTGGATATATTCCCGGTGTCGACGAGCGAGGCTCATGCGCGTGTCCTGTGGAGGCGGGCTGTTCGGGGGGAGGTCTTCGCGGGGAAGCCGCCGGTTACGGCTTCTTCGCCTGGACGATGTTCTCGACGAGCGCGCAGCGGCCGTAATCCTCGACCACATAGGCTTCGTTTACCGACTGATAGTCGGCGAGCTGATCGTATTCCGGCTCTTCGCGGAGCTGGCGGCGCTGCGTGCCTTCCTGAACGTAGATCGACAAATTATCGAGGCTCGTCACCAGCAGCGCGTTGGCGGGGAAGAACGGCACCATGATCGCGGTCTTGCCGCCGATCTGCTTGGGCAGGGTCAGGATGCGGTTGCGCGCCTCCATCTCCATCGCCCGGTCGCCGGCGGCGTTGATGACGTTGAGGAAGCGGTCCTGCACGAGATCGCGGCCGACGATCACGACGATGTCGGTATCGTCGCGGTGCCATTCGTCCATGATCTCGATCGCGTCGAAGACCAGTGCGTCGAGGTTGACGTAATCGACGTCGGTGCCCGGCGTGCCGGCGGCGACGTAGATCTTGCCGGGGGCCGTCACCACCCCCTGCGCGTTGCGGGTCGCCGGCGCGAACGCACCGCCGGCGATGTGACGCGCGGGCGCGAAGGTGCGGATCTTGTAGAGCCAGCCGAAATTGACGTCCTGCAACAGCGGATAGGCGACGATGTCGGTGTTGTCGGCGCGCGCGATGCCGTTCCAGCCGATCATGATCCGGTCGCGACCGCGCTGTTTGACGATCACGTCGGCGTAGAGCTTCTGAAACTCGGGCTTGCCGGCCCACATGTCGAGCTTGGCGTATTTGATCGCGGTGTCGCTGTTGGTCTGCTCGCAGCGGTAGCGGCCACGATCGAGCGTGTCGGTCGGGTCGGTGGGGCGGCGGCGCACGCCCTTCGCGCTGTCGGTCAGCGTACGGCTGGCGATCGGGCGGGTGACGCCCAGCCCGACCTTCGCGCCCTCCTGCTCCTTGACCGAGACGACGTTGATCCTGGTCAGGAATTCGCTGGAGTGCTGGATCACCTCCTCCAGCCGCTGCTGGACGACGGGGGCGACCGCGAATTCGTGCTGCCCGGTCAGGACGGAGACGTCGACGCCGTTGAGCTGCGCGATTCGCGACAGCATCTGATTGAAAACGACGCGGGTTTCGTTGCGCATGGCCATGAGGGTCAGGGTTCCTGTGGGGGCGGCGGGCGGAGCGGGGGGAGCGCGGCGGGGATCAGAAGTCGGTCAGCAGCGCGCCGTTGCCGCCGGTGGCGGGCGCGCGGCTGAACGTGCCGTCGGGCGTCGTCGCCAGCTGTCTGGTGAGCGCGTCGACGTCGCTGCGGAACCGCGCCTGCGCGTCGGCGATCGGCTGGATCGCGGCGGCGAGCTGCGTCGCCATCTGCTCGCCGATCGCGGTCGCGAAGGCGGCGAAATTGTCGTTGGCAGCCTCGGGCTTCGGCTTGGGCTCTTCCTTCTTCTCCGGCTCGCCGCGCGAGAACAGCGCCGCGACGCTGGCGAAGCCGGTCCTGATCGCATCGGCGATTCCGGCGGGGTCGGCGGGCGCGCCTTCGAACTCGAGCGTCACCGCCTCCGCGCCGTGCGCGTGGAACGTGCCGGGCGCGCTGCGCGAGAATTGCAGGCGCTGCGTCGCGATCGACGCCGGGCTGTCGGTGAAGGCGAGACCGATCAGGCCGACCTTGTCGATGCCGGCGTAGCTGGGGGTCAGCTCGACCGAGGGGAACGGTTTCTGGTCGGCCTTCGCAAGCTTCACCAGCTGCGCGTTGCCGTCGACCTGCGCATAAAGCGCGCGGCGCCTTTCCTTCTTGCCGTCGATCGTGATCTCGTCGTCCTGCGCCCGGACGCCGATCACGCTGCCATAACCGTTGAACGGCGGTTCCGGGCTGTAGCCCTTCATATGCTCGACGTTGATGCGCGGGGTGTAGGTTTCGGCGTTGAAGGTCTCGACGATCTGGTCGATCATTTCCGGGGTGATCGTCCGGCCGTCGCTGATCGTGCTGCCGGCGACGAAGCAACGGAAATACTGGCTCTTCATGGGCGGCGTCCCTCGGTTCGCGTGACGGCGCCGGGGCGGCGGCGCGGTCGATGACCGCGAAGAAGCGGAAAGCCGGGCGTGATTGCCAGCGCGCGTGCCTGTCGAAGCGCCTTCCCACAGGCAAGCGGCGTCGGGGTCGGGCGGGCGGCGTGGCTACGGTCCGGCGCGATGGACCTGCTGCCCCCCGATACCGGTTTGCCGCTGCCCGCGACGACGTTTCCGATCCCGGTCGATGCGCGACGACAGGCGCGCAGCCTGTACTGGCGCGGCTGGGGCGTGACGCAGATCGCCGACGAGCTGGGGCTCAAGCGAGCGACGGTCGAGGCGTGGAAGCAGCGCGAGAAATGGGACGGCGCGCCGTCGCTGACCAAGGTCGAGGATGCGCTGGAATGCCGCATCAACACCCTGGTCGCCAAGGAGCAGAAGTCCGGCGGCGACTTCAAGGAACTCGACGCGCTGATGCGCGCGCTGGCGATGACCGCGAAGATCCGCCGCTACGAGGCACCGGGCGGGCACAGCGGCGACCTCAACGACAAGGTCGCCAACCGCAACGCCGGCGAGAAGAAGAAGAAGCCGGGAGCCAAGAACCATTTCACGACCGAACAGGTCGAGCAGCTCGAGGCGATCTTCGAGAAGGAGCTGTTCGGCTATCAGGAGGATTGGTGGGCGGCGAAGGATCAGCGCACCCGGATGATCCTGAAGTCGCGCCAGATCGGCGCGACCTGGTATTTCGCGCGCGAGGCGCTGCTCGACGCGCTGCGCGGGGGCGGCAATCAGATCTTCCTGTCCGCCTCCAAGGCGCAGGCGCATATTTTCCGCGGCTATATCATCCAGTTCGCGGCGCGTGTCGGGGTGAAGTTGCAGGGCGATCCGATCGTGCTGACCGCCGATACGATCCCCGACGGCGAGCCGGCGGCCGAGCTGATCTTCCTGGGCACCAACGCGCGCACCGCGCAGGGCTATCACGGCAATTTCTATTTCGACGAGTTCTTCTGGACCTATGGCTTCGAGGAGCTGAACAAGGTCGCCAGCGCGATGGCGATGCACAAGCGCTGGCGGCGAACCTATTTTTCGACGCCGTCGAGCGTCGCGCATCAGGCGCACCCCTATTGGACCGGCGAGCGGCGCAACCGGCGGGTGAAGAAGGCCGACCGGATCGAGATCGATGTCGGGCATGCGCGGCTCGCGGCGGGCGTGCTGTGCGAGGACAAGGTGTGGCGCCAGATCGTCACGATCGAGGATGCGGCGGCGCGCGGCTGCGACCTGTTCGACGTCGACGAGCTGCGCGTCGAATATGCGCCCGACGAATTCGCCAACCTGCTGATGTGCCAGTTCGTCGACGACAGCCTGTCGGCGTTCAAGTTCAACGAGCTGCAACGCGCCACCGTCGACTCGGTGGTCGACTGGACCGACGTCGACCTGCTCGCCGCGCGACCGGTCGGCAATCGCGAGGTGTGGGCGGGCTATGATCCGCAGGAGAGCGAGGACGGCGACAATGCCGCGCTGGTGATCGCGTTGCCGCCGGGCGGGCCGGGCGGCAAGTTCCGGCTGCTGGAGCGGCACCAGATCAAGGGCGATTTCCAGACGCAGGCCGATTTCGTGCTGGCGCGGCTGGCGCGGTACAATTGCACCTATCTGGGTATCGACAAAAAGGGCGTCGGCGCGGCGGTCTATCAGCTGGTGCGTGACCGGATGCGCGGGGTGGTCGCGCTCGAATATTCGCTCGAATCGAAGACGCAGATGGTGATGAAGGCGCAGCACACCTTCGCCCGCCAGCGCGTCGAATATGATGCCGGCTGGATCGACCTGCAATCGAGCTTCCTGTCGATCAAGAAGGCGCTGACCGGATCGGGGCGCGCGATCACGTTCAAGGCATCGCGCAGCGAGGATGTCGGCCACGCCGATCTCGCCTGGGCGGCGATGCACATTTTCATCAACGAGCCGCTGGACGGGCAGCGCCGGCCGGGCATGACCATGGAGATTATCGGTGGCGAAGGGGAAAGCACGGGCGTCGGCGCGGGCGGAGACGTTAGGGGCGTCGTCTTCGGCGACCGGCGCTGGCGCGAGCGGCGTCGCGGGCGGGCGGATCGAGACCTTCGCGTTCGGCGACCCGGAGCCGGTGCTGGATCGCCGCCAGTGGATCGACCTGCTCGAATGCTGGCACAACGACCGGTGGTACGAACCGCCGTTGCCGCTCGACGGGCTGGCGCGCGCGTTCCGGGTTTCGCCGCACCACAGTTCGGCGATCCTGCTCAAGGTCAACCTGGTCGCCGCGTCGCTTGACCCGACGTCGCTGATCGACCGCGCCACGTTCAGGAAGGCGGTGCAGGATTATATCGTGTTCGGGAATGGCTACCTCGAACCGGTGCGGTCGCGGCTGGGCGGCACGATCGCGCTGCGCCACGCGATGGCGCGCTACACGCGGCGCGGGTTGATCGACGGCGATTACTGGTGGGTGCCGGGGGTGCAGGAGGCGACGAAGCTGGCGCCGGGCGTGGTTCACCTGGCGATGCCCGACGTCAATCAGGAGCTGTACGGCGTGCCCGAATATCTGTCGGCGCTACAGGCCGCGCTGCTCAACGAGGCGGCGACGCTGTTCCGGCGGCGCTATTACCTGAATGGCAGCCACGCCGGGTACATCCTGTACGCGACCGGCGAGATCGACGTGAACGACACGCAGGCGATCAAGGACGCGATGCGCGCGGCGAAGGGTCCGGGCAATTTTCGCAACATGTTCGTCCATGCGCCGAACGGGAAGGATGGGTCGATCAAGATCATCCCGATCGCCGAGGCGGGGGCGAAGGACGAGTTTCTGGGGATCAAGAACGCGACGCAGGCCGATGTGATGGCGGCGCACCGCGTCCCGCCGCAGCTGCTGGGGATCGTGCCGGCGCAGGGATCGGCGTTCGGCAACCCCAAGGATGCCACCGCGATGTTCTACGAGCTGGAGATCGAGCCGTTGCAGGCGGCGTTTCTGGAGGTGAACGATCGGGTGGGGCAGGAGGTGGTGCGGTTTCGGGCGCGGGCTTTGGCCTCGGGCGGGTGATCTCGCGTACGTTCACGGGCGGTTTTGATCACCGACGCCGGGTTGTGTGGGCCGAGGCAAAGATCCGAGATCGTGCTTTGCCTCGGCACCCTGTCACTTAGGCGTTACGGCATTGACCGGGGTCAGCACCGGTGCCGGCGTTGCCATCGTGCTGGTGGCGGGCACCGCAGCGGGAGCGGTGATGGCCAGCGGCGCCGGTCCAGCCGCCGCCATCGCGAGCGGCACGTCCTCGTCCACGAAGCCCTTTACCATCGTGCCCGCCGGTACGGTCGCGCTGGTGCCGGTGACGAAGAAGCCGGCGACAGGAAGCAGGACCGCGGCGCCAACGACGCCGGCGGTTCCCGCCGTGCCCTTGTCGTCAAACGCGCCCGAGAGCCGGATCTGTCGGCCGTTGACCGTCACGTAGAGAACCCGGGCGCCGAGGTGCCCGGACTTGCCCCACATGCCCTTGTTCTTGACGTCGGTGATCTCGCCCATCGCCGGGCTGCCAACCGGGATAACCGTCACACCCTGAACGATGATCGGCTCCGAGGTTTCGAGGTGGATGCGCTGACCCACACGCAGCTTTTTGCCCTTGGTGGTCAGCTCCTCCGAGAGCTTCAGCGGCACCTCAGTGCCGGTGCGGAGCACGGCCGACGTGGTGGCCGGCGCTGCGATCGGCGCGGTGGCCAGCTGCGCCGTGACCGGCACGGCGAGCAGCAGCGCGCCCGCGAGCGCGCCAACATTCTTGATCATCTTGAACCCCCATCAACGCGAGTCCCCCGACCCGCTGTCACCAGCATGCCCCATTTGAATGGCGGCACAATTGTCACGGCAAAAACTGTAAAGAATATCGAGCGTTACGGGTTTGGGTTCCGCTACGACAAACGCGACCTTGCGAATGAGAGGCGGCCTCTTCGGAAGTAATCGACGGTGAGTGACGGCGCGAGAGCGACTGCGACTCGGCCTGCTTTTTTGGGAGCGTTCGGGGGCGCGCGGCGCTCGCCGTTCCGATCTTCGGCATGAGACTTTCCGCGTGCCGCTGCGCCAGCGCGCGTCTTGCGATGGTCAGGCGATCTGCATCAGCTGCGACGGGAATGGTTGCGCCAGCAGGATGGCCTGGTCAAACGGCGCGGTCAGCCATGCCGCCTCATCCTCTTCGTGGAGCAGCACCGGCATCGCCTTGGGGTGGATCGGCGCGACCAGCGGGTTCGGATCGGTGGTCAGGAAAGCGAACACCGCGCCGCCCTCCGCCGGGCGCCACACGCCGGCGAAGCTGACGATCGGGCGGCTGGGGACGTCGAACCAGTGGAGCGGTAGCTTGCCGTCGCCGCCGCGGGTCGGCCCGTATTCGCTGAACGCCGTGAACGGGACGAGGCAGCGCCGCGCGGGGTTCATCAGCGCCGAGCGCCAGAACGGCGACGTGTAGTTGCGGACGTTCGTCACGCTCTTGTTGAGCAGCACCGGCTTGCCCGTCGCCTTGTCGATCCGCTTGCCCGGTACCTTGTGGGGGAAGCCCCACGCCATCACGTCCAGGACGCGCGCGCCGGCCTCTTCGCGCACGACCCACGCCGGCTTGTCGGGGAACAGCTCGGGCGGGGGGATCGTGTGATCGGGCGGAAAAGGGGCGGCGATGCCGTAGCGGGCGGCGAGCGCGGCCTGCGCTTCGGTCATTCGGTACCTGTTGCACATCGCGCGTCTCCTGATCGCCAATGTGGGCCATCCGGCAAGCGGGCGCCAGCGCCTGGGCGGCTGGCGATCTCGGCGTCGCTACCCCGAAACGCGCGCTTTCCTCCCCGCCGCGCCCGCCCTCTTTCCGGGTCGGTTTTGATGCAGGTCTGCGGCACGTCCTCCACATGGGCTGCGCTGCGGCCTCAAAGCGCTTTTCGAGTGATGCGGATTGATGCATCCATATGTACGTTTCCGCACAGGCACCGCCACGGTAGCGTGGCACGGTTTCTGCTCACTCCCCCCAGGCAGCCTCGGGGCGGCGCAAGCCGCCTCGCTCGACAGCCGGTGCTCGGCGATCAAGGGCGTGTGCCGTGACGGCTTGATGCTGGGGGAGTAGAAAATCTGGCGCATGTCCTCGCGTAAGCGAGGGCATTCCTCCTATTCTTGAATCTTCCTTCGGGTCGCGGGCAATCTATGAACTCGCGCTCGACACGGAGACGGGGCCGTGTTCCACCCCAGCTCGCAGTCGCGACAGCGCTGCTGCGAGTTCCGGGTCGCTGATGCGGGGAGGGCTTGCTGGCGTTTGACGCTCGGTAAGCTTCTTCAGGCCGATGGTGAGAAAGTTCAGGAAGGTTTCTCGCGCGGAGCCGATCAGCTGCTCAGGCCAAGAGAAGAAATAGGCGTTTGACGTCTGCTCCAGTTGCGGGCCGGCATGTCCCTCGGCGCCTTCCTTGGTCTTTGATCGGCGGACCCAGTCGATGAGCCCGAAGGCACGGAGTCGTGCCATCGCCGCCTTTACGAAGCCGTGGCTGAGACCTGTTTGCGCCGCGATCGTGGCATACGCCGGGTACAGCTCCCCGTTCATATGATTGTATCGATCAAGCATGTAGGACAGCACTGCGCGGTCGTCGCCATGAAGCCGCTCCTGCGCGCCCGGCACTTCCATTGTCTCTCCGGCACGACGGGCGGCGCGGGCGTCGCGAAGAGCCATCAAATGCTTCTGGCGCATGATATCAAAGGTGCGGAGGGCCGCAGCCTTGAACACGTTCCAGCGCTTCCTGTTTCGGTCGCCATGGACACGCCACGGCTTAGCCTTGCGGGTATCTTCGTGGTGGCTCTTAGGCCGAGCGTTGTCAGTCGGTCTTGTCCCACAGCCGAGAAGGCGGCGCTGGCGCATGATGTCGCCGAACGAGACGGCGCTCACGCTCGAATCCCGTTTGGATAAGTGCTGCTAACCCATTCGAACGTCACAGCGGCTTTTCCCCTGCGTTGGGAAAAACCGGCGCTCGAAACAACCACTCACTTGGGAATCATAATCCGCGTGTCGGGGGTTCAAGTCCCTCCTCCGCTACCAAGCGCTCGTGCATCCTTCGTCTTCTCGAACCTTCCGAACCGCGAAGCTCGCTGCCGGTCCCACTTTGGGACAGACGCGGGCAAACGGTGCCGGATCAAACAGTTTTGCTGGCCATTTGATTAATCAATAGTCGATCGGCGCAGCCGGTGGCGCAATCGCCCCCGGCCCCTGTGCTGATGGGCCGCGGCTGAGGCAGAATTTAGGAGGGGGCGTTTCAGGTGTCGGTGACCTTCTACTCCCCGGCCCCCATTCCACCCGACGACCATGCCAGAAACCAGGCGGTGCGCGCCTCTGGACTGCTCGACCGTATCGACGACCCGCAACTCAACGCCTTGGCGAAGACGGCGAGGAAACTGGTCAACGGCGACTGGGCGGGAGTGGCGTTGATCGTCGATGACCTCCAGATCGTTGTCGCCTCCTCCGGCGGACAGCTTGGCCGCTACGAGCGTGCCAGATCGATTTCCGCCCACGCGGTCGTCACGCCAGATCGCCTGTTCTGTGTCCCGGACGTGATTGCCGATGGGACGTTCGGTTCCAATCCCTTCGTACGCGTCGGCTTGATCCGCTTCTTCGTCGCGGCGCCGATCATCGATGCAGCGGGGTACGCGCTGGGCGTATTATGCGTGTCGAGCCGAAACACGCGCGCCGCGCTGAACGATGCGGAGGCGGCGGCGCTAAGATCGCTCGCCGCGCGTGTTCTCGAACCGACGGTCGACGCGTCGTAGCCGTGTGGCGGCGCTCAGGCCGCCATCGCCGCCATGATCTCGCCGTCCGAGGCGAGATGATCCTCTATCACGCAGCGAAAATTCAGGCCGGTAACGCCATGGTTGCTGGGCACCGACGCTTGCGCCACCACAAGCCGGTCGAGCGACTGCACGCGGCCACCGGGCACGTCGACCGCGTGCGGATGATGCTCGTGGAAGCGACGGGTGCCGGTGGTCGCCACCACGCGGCCCGCCGGATCGACGATCGAGATCGTTGCACGCTGTGACGAACGGTTCATCACATCGATCAATTGGGCCACCTGGCCCTCAAAATCATATTCGAGGTAGCAGACGCCAATCGTGACGCCCTCGACAGTGACCGGCGCGACAAAGATAAGCACCTTGCGATCGTTCGACCACGGATTTGCCCAGACTTCGTCGGTCGCCCAGCCGTTCGGCAACGGCCCGTCCATGACCGCGCGAAACTGGCCGTACTTGTCGAAGCGCTCGGTCCGCACCGCGGCGTTTTCGTGCGCGCACACACCGACGTGGCCATCGGCCGCAACGACGAAGGCATTGAGGAAATAAGGGGAGAAGCCCAGCAGGGAGCGCATCCGCTCCAATGCGCGGGCCTCTGCACGACCATCGCCGGGCAGCAACAGGCTTTCCCGCACCGCGTGATCGCTGGCCAGCACGCGGACGTCGATGGTCCGGTCGAACAGCGTCCGCGACAAGGCGTCGGCAATCGACTGCGCCAGCTCGCCCAGGCGGCCGCCTTCCAGTTCGCGGACCAGATCGGCGGCGATCTCGCTGCCCTGGTGCAATCGCCCGAGTAGATCTTCGCGAAAGGCACGCGACGAGAGGCTGGCCTGCGCGGCGAGTGTCTTTACTTCCTGCGCGACCACACCGAAGCCGCGCCCGGCTTCCCCGGAGCGCGCCGCCTCGATCGCGGCGTTGAGCGCCAGCAGCCGCGTTTGCCCGGCGATCGCCTCGGATCGATCCGCATGGGCTGCCACTTCAGCACTCAGCAGTGACAATAGGGATCGGATGCGGCGAGGCATGACAGCTCCATCGATGGTCGTCCCGGTTTAGAAGCACCGGGTTAACCAACGGTATGGAAGCCGCTTTCTCAACTAAAGGGCGGTTAATCCGTTTGGGCTGGTGCGCCGAACAGATCGTGTTCGTCGGCGTCCTCGATCACCACCGAAAGGATGTCGCCCGGCGTGAGATGTCCCGCGTCGCGCAAGTGCACTTCGCCATCGATCTCGGGCGCGTCGGCCATCGACCGGCCGGACGCGCCGCCGCTTTCGGCATCGACGGCATCGACGATCACCTCCAGCGTCCGCCCGACCTTGGCCGCGAGCTTCGCGGCGGAGATGGCGGCAGTCTTCTCCATGATCCGCGCATAGCGTTCTTCCTTGACCGCTTCGGGCACCGGATCCGGCAGCGCATTGGCCGATGCACCCTCGACCGGCTCAAACCGGAACGCGCCCACCCGATCGAGCTGCGCTTCGTCCAGCCAGTCGAGGAGATATTGGAAATCTTCCTCGGTTTCGCCGGGAAAGCCGACCACGAAGGTCGAGCGGATCGCGATATCCGGGCAGATGTCGCGCCACGCCTTGATCCTGCCGAGCACCTTGGCGTCGTTGGCGGGCCGCTTCATCCGGCGCAGCACCGACGGCGCGGCATGCTGGAACGGAATGTCGAGATAGGGGAGCACCAGCCCGTCGGCCATCAACGGGATGACCTGATCGACGTGCGGATAAGGATAGACATAATGAAGCCGCACCCACGGCGCGATCTTTCCCAATTCACGGGCAAGATCGGTCATGTGCGGGCGAACCTCCGCGCCCTTCCACATTCGCGACTGATCGCGGATGTCGATGCCGTAGGCGGACGTGTCCTGGCTGATGACCAGCAGTTCCTTCGTCCCTGCCGCGACCAGCTTCTCCGCCTCGCGCAGGATCGCGTCCGGGCGGCGGCTGACCAGATCACCACGCAAGCTGGGAATGATGCAGAAGGAGCAGCGGTGATTGCAGCCCTCCGAGATCTTCAAATAGCTGTAATGCCGCGGCGTCAGCTTCAGTCCGGCGTCGGGGATCAGGTCGACGAAGGGGCTCAGCGCCGCGGGTGCGGCGGCGTGGACCGCCTCCACCACCTGCTCATATTCATGCGCGCCGGTGATCGCGAGCACGTCGGGGAAGCGCGCACGGATCGTCTCGGCCTCCTTGCCCATGCAACCGGTGACGATGACGCGGCCGTTCTCGGCGATCGCCTCGCCGATCGCCTCGAGCGATTCTTCCTTCGCGGAGTCGAGGAAACCGCAGGTGTTGACCAGCACCACGTCGGCGCCGGCGTAATCGGCCGACATCTGATAGCCATCGGCGCGGAGCTGGGTCAGGATCCGCTCGCTGTCGACCAGGTTCTTGGGACAGCCGAGCGAGACCATGCCCACGCGGGGCGGTGAGGGGATTTGCGTTGCCATGGGATCGTCCGCACATAATGCGGGACGACGCGATTTGCCAGTGTCGGCGGCACGCGCGATAGCGGCGGCTGGTTCACGACGGGAAGGGCGTACGGATGCTGGCGATCGGATTGATGTCGGGCACGTCGCTGGACGGCATCGACGCGGCGCTGATCGAAACCGACGGGCAGCGCGCCGTCCGCCACCTCGCGTTCCGTGGTGAGCCCTATTCGGACGCCGCGCGGACGCAACTGGCGGAGGCGACCGCACTGGCGCTCACCTATCAGCGCCCGCGCGCCAGTCCGCCGCTGGCGGAGGCGGCGGCATTGATCACGCGCACACACGCCATGGCGGTGCGAAAGCTGCTGCGCGATGCCGGGATCACGGCGGGTGAGATCGGCGTGATCGGATTTCATGGGCAAACGGTGGCGCATCGTCCCGACCGTCGCTGGACGTGGCAGATCGGTGATGGTCAGATACTGGCCGACGTCACCGGCATCCGCACCGTTGCGGATTTTCGCAGCGCCGATGTCGCGGCGGGCGGGCAGGGGGCGCCGTTGCTCCCGATCTATCACGCGGCGCTCGCCGCCGGACTTGAGGGCCCGGTCGCGATCCTCAATCTCGGTGGCGTTGCCAATATCACGCTGATCGACGGCGGCGAGGCGATTGCCGCCTTCGATACCGGCCCGGCCAATGGGTTGATCGATAGCTGGGTGGAACAGGAAAGCGGCGCGCGCTTCGACGAAGACGGCGCGCTCGCCGCCTCCGGCCATGTCGACGAGACGGTGCTCGGCGCGATGCTCGACACCCCCTTCTTTGATGCCCCTTATCCCAAGTCTTTGGACCGCAATGACTTCACCGTTCAGCCGGCGCGTGGACTGTCGGCGGCGGACGGCGCCGCGACGCTGACGGCGTTCACGGCGGCGAGTGTCGCACAGGCGCTGACGCTGCTGCCGGTTGCGCCGCGCCGCTTGCTGGTGGCGGGTGGCGGACGCCATAATCCTGCGATGCTGCGGATGATCGCGGATCGCACTGGCCTCCTCCCGGAACGTGTCGATGCGCTCGGCTGGCATGGCGACGGGCTGGAAGCGGAGGGCTTTGCCTATATGGCGGTGCGCACGCTGGCCGGGCTGCCGATCAGCTTCCCCGGCACCACCGGGGTCCCCCACGCCATGCCGGGTGGCACGGTGTTCGTGCCCCGAACCGGCTGACGCGACGGCGCTTAGCGGTCGACCGTCACCGTCGCGGGATAGTGGCGATCGAGATGCTTCTTGATGCGCTTCAGGTTGCGCGTGTTCGAGCGATAGAACAGGTCGGCCGCGTCCCCGACCAGGGGTACCATGCCCAGGGCCGTGTCAAAGCCGACGCGCGCGGTCATGCCGAGCAGCGCCAGCCGCCCCATCCCCAAATTGCGCGCTTCCCAGACCAGCCACATCCCCATCGCCCCAGCCAGCAGGTCGCCGACCACCGGCACCAGCCCGACGATCGCGTCAAGTCCGACGCGGCGGTTGATGCCCGGAATGACATACAGCCCCTCAAGCAACCGCTCGACCGCCTCGACTCGACGGCGCACCGCAACGGGATCGGTGCCGACAGGAAGGGTGTCGAAAAAGCCGGCCTTCAGCGGCGTGGGACGAGCGTTCATGCCCGCTAATTGGGCTCGGCACGCAGCCGGTTCAATGGGTGCCACGCGCGGACATTTGGCTGCCATTGCCGTAACCGGAGCGCAACCAACGACCAGCGAAGCGGTCGTGACAGCGGTATGAAGGCGACATCCTGCGTCAACAGGCGATCTGCGAGCGCGGCCGCCTCGGCGCGCTGCGGCAGCGTGTCGGCGAGTCGCGCCGCCTCGATCGCCGCCTGTGCTTCCGCCGAACAGGCAACGCACGCTTCGGCAAGGTACCAGCGCGCATTGTCATAGGGTGCGACGCGGTCGACAAGCCGCAGATCGGCACCCGGATCGTCCTGCGCTACCCGTATCGGACGGATGCCGATCGCGTACAGGTCTCGCGCGAGATGTCCCCAAAGGATCGTACCGCCCGGGCTGCGTGGCAGCGCCAGCCGCAGCACCGGCGCGCCGCCGTGCGTGGCGCGCCACGCGTTGACGCGCGCGCGTGCGGCGGAGGGGCGCTGCTCGGGCGGCAGGGTCGCCCAGGTCGGGACCATCGGCGGGGCGTTCGAGTCGAGCTGCTCGGGCAGGATCGTCTCACGCGCCGGCCAGTCGGCCGACACGCTCCCGGTCAGATCGACGCGATCGAACGCTTGCGCGATCGCGCCGCGGTTTTCCGCATCCGCCAGAAAGCCTTCGCGCCGCACGATTGCCAGCCCGAACAGCCCCGCGGCGGGGTCGATGCGCACGTTCGCCGGTGCCGGATTGGCCGCCTGAAGCGTCGGCCAGTCGTCGATCGTCCCGCCGGTGACGAGGTCGGAGCGCCGCTCGACGAAGCGCAGGATCGCGGTGGCGGCCCGCTCGCCACGCAACAGCACATTCTGCTCCGGGGTCGGGCCGTCCTCCTCGGGATCGCGATCGGGATCGGGGGCCGGGGTCAGCAGGATACCGTCGCGCGCGCCATCGCGCCGCCGGAACGGTCCGACGCCCTCCGCAACGCCGGGACGATGGAGCGCCATCTCCGGCTGGGCAAACAATTTCAGCAGATCGGGACGCGGTCGCGCCAATTCGATCTCGATCACTTCCGGCGTCATCTCGACCACCGAAGCGACAGCGGTAAGATACGGCGCCACGCGATTTTCGGCGCCGCGCGCGAGCTGTCGGCGCAGCAGCGGCACCACCTCGCGCGCGCGCACCCGCGTCCCGTCGGCCCAGACGGCGTTGCGGAGCCGGAAGATGTAACTGCGTCCGTCGTCGATGACGATCCAGCGCTCGGCGACACCCGCCTCGATCTGCCCGACCGCGTCGAAGCGGACGAGGCCTTCGGCCAATGAGTCGGTCAGCAACCGGTCGCCGGTGGACAGATCGTTGCGCTTGCCGCCCGCCAGGTGCGGCTCGGCGCCGATCACGCTCACCACCACCGCGCCGACATCGGCGCGCCGACCGCATGAAGCGCCGGACAGCGCGAGAGCGGCAATCGCAACGAGGCGAACAATGCTGGTGCGGGCGGCGGGACTCGAACCCGCACGCCAATGGCAGAGGATTTTAAGTCCCCAGCGTCTACCGATTCCGCCACGCCCGCGCATTAGCGGCCACGAAGCCGTTGCGGCGCGCCGCGTCAAGTCGTTGCGGCATGCCGCATCAGGCGACGTTGAGGCGCTGACGCATTTCCTTGCCCGGTTTGAAGAACGGCACGCGCTTCGCATCCACCTCGACCGTCTCGCCGGTGCGCGGATTGCGACCGACGCGTGCGTCGCGTGCGCGCGTGGAGAAAGCCCCGAAACCGCGCAATTCGACCCGGCCGTTGGCGGCCAGTCGCTCGGTGATCTCATCGAAAAAGGTCGAGACAATTGCCTCGACATCTCGCTGGGACAGGCCGGGATTGTCCTTCAACAACGCCTGCACCAACTCCGACCGTATCATCGTCTGCGGTTCCTTACGCCCTGGATTAACGTCACCGTGGGCTGATACATGTAAGTTTGACCCCTCGGTAGCACCGTTCTGAAATCGATTGGGCAAAGTGGGTCACCTTATTGTCGTGCAAATAAAAAAGGGGACCGGCCAATGGCCGATCCCCTCGTTCGCCACCCGGCGGGGGCGCTTTACTTCTTGGTGTCGCGCGCCTTGAGCGCCTCGCCCAGGATGTCGCCGAGCGACGCACCCGAGTCCGACGAACCATATTGCGCCACGGCCTGCTTCTCCTCGGCGATCTGCATCGCCTTGACCGAGAAGGTCGGCTTCTTGGAACGGTCGAAGCCCGTCACCATCGCGTCGAACTTCTGGCCAACCTGGAAACGCTCCGGACGCTGCTCGTCGCGGTCGCGACCGAGGTCGGTGCGCTTGATGAAGCCGGTCGCGCCATCGTCGCCCGCCTGCACTTCGAGGCCCGCGTCGCGGACTTCGAGGACGGTGACGGTGACGACCTGGTTCTTGCCCAGGCGATCGCCCGCACCCGCCGCGACCGGACCGCCGCGCTCGAGCTGCTTCATGCCGAGCGAGATGCGCTCCTTCTCCGAGTCGATGTCGAGCACCACGGCCTGCACCATCTCACCCTTGCGGTGGAGGTTCAGCGCGTCCTCACCCGAGACACCCCATGCGATGTCGGACATGTGGACCATGCCGTCGACGTCGTTGTCCAGGCCGATGAACAGGCCGAACTCGGTGGCGTTCTTGACCTCGCCCTCGACGGTCGAGCCGATCGGGTGCGCGGCGGCGAAGGCCTCCCACGGGTTGTTCTGCGCCTGCTTCAGGCCCAGCGAGATGCGACGCTTGTCCTCGTCGACCTCGAGCACCACCACTTCGACTTCCTGCGAGGTCGAGACGATCTTGCCCGGGTGGACGTTCTTCTTGGTCCAGGACATTTCGCTGACGTGGACCAGGCCCTCGATGCCGGCTTCCAGCTCGACGAACGCACCATATTCGGTGATGTTCGTGACGCGGCCCGACAGCTTCGCGCCGACCGGATACTTGGCGGCGGCGCCATCCCACGGATCGCTCTCGAGCTGCTTCATGCCCAGCGAGATGCGCTGCGTGTCCTTGTTGATGCGGATGATCTGCACCTTCACGGTGTCGCCGATGTTGATCATCTCGCTCGGGTGGCCGACGCGCTTGTAGCTGAGGTCGGTGACGTGCAGCAGGCCGTCGATGCCGCCCAGGTCGACGAACGCACCGTAATCGGTGATGTTCTTGACGACGCCGTCGATGATCTGGCCTTCATGCAGCGACTGGATCAGGCCCGAACGCTGTTCGGCGCGGGTCTCTTCCAGAACGGCGCGGCGCGAGACGACGATGTTGCCGCGCTTGCGGTCCATCTTCAGAATCTGGAACGGCTGTGGGATGTCCATCAGCGGGGTGACGTCGCGCACCGGGCGGATGTCGACCTGCGAACCCGGCAGGAACGCCACGGCGCCGTTCAGGTCGACGGTGAAGCCACCCTTCACGCGGCCGAAGATCACGCCCTCGACGCGCGCGGTCTTGGCGAATTCCAGCTCCAGCTTGTCCCAGGCGGCTTCGCGGCGCGCGCGGTCGCGCGACAGCATCGCTTCGCCGTGCATGTTCTCGACGCGGTCGACATAGACCTCGACTTCGTCACCAACCTTCAGGTCGGCCTTCTGGCCCGGCGCAGGCGCGAATTCGCGCAGCGGCACGCGGCCTTCGCTCTTCAGGCCGACGTCGATGACGACCAGGTCGTTCTCGATGGCGGTAACGGTGCCCAGCACCACGCGGCCCTCGAAGCTGTCGGCGCCGCCGAACATGTCATCGAGCATCGCCGCGAATTCGTCACGCGAGGGAGTTGCCACTGAGGCCATAAAAGAAACAGTCCTATGTCGTTTTCCGGCCAGGCGGTTGGTTCCGCCGGTCTTGGCCATCACTGTCGCACCGGCCCCGTGCCGTGCGCGACATCCGTTCGATCTGGGGAGCGGCGGGGGCTATTCGCGGATGTGCGAAAAGGCGCGAGGGGCAAGCCATCGCGCCGCGCCTCCGCGAGCCACAGCCCGCCGGACCGCCGCGCCCTAGCCGAAAAGCGCCCGGCAAGCAAGCGTTGACAATCTTTGCCAACCACCGGCATCTTGGCGATATGGCCACTATGAACATCTCGCTCCCCGATGCCATGAAGGACTGGGTCGAGCAGCAGGCGGCGACCGGCCGCTACAGCAATTCCAGCGACGTCGTCCGCGACCTGATCCGCCGCGAACAGGTGCGCGCCGAGAAGATCGCGAACATGCAGCGCCTGGTGGATGAGGGCAGGGCGAGCGGCGTTTCCGCCCGATCGTTCGAGCAAGTCGTTGCCGATACCCGCGCCGCCTATCTGGCGAAACATGGCGGTTGAGCTTTCCGCGGAGGCCGATCGCGACTTGGCGGAGCTGGTCGCCAGCGGCCTTGAGCGTTATGGCCTCGCTGCGTTGGACCGATATGTCGCGCGGTTACGGGAGGCGTTCGAGATGATCGATAGCTTCCCTCGCATCGCTCGGCTGAGGGACGAGATTGGCGGCGCAACGAGAGGCTTCCCCGTCGGCGTGCACATCATCTTCTATCAGGTAGACGACGCCGACGACGTCCTGATCCTCCGCATCCGCCACGGCCGCGAGGACTGGATCGGCGACTAACGCTGCGTCCGCGCCTCCACCAGCGCGATCGCACGCGACACCGCGGCTTCGATCGATAGGAAGCTGGTGTCGAGTTCCATCGCATCCGCCGCCGCGACCAGCGGAGCGGTGGAACGGGAACTGTCGCGATCGTCGCGGGTCCGAATATCCGACAGGACCTGATCGTAGCTGATCGCACTTCCCCGCTTGTGGAGCTCGTCGTGGCGTCGCCGCGCCCGGATCGTCGGGGTGGCGCGCACGAACAATTTGGCATCCGCGTCGGGCGCGATCACCGTGCCAATGTCGCGCCCGTCGAGCACCGCGCCGCCGGGCTGGTGCGCGAAGCGCCGCTGCCGCTGGAGCAGCGCCGCGCGCACCAGCGGATGCGCCGACACGATCGAGGCGACCTGCCCGGTGGCATCGTCGCGCAGAATTGGATCGGCGAGCAGTTGATCGTCGAAATCGCACGCCGCCACCGCATCGGCCTCGATCGCCGGATCCAGATCGAGCCGCGTCACTTGCGTCGCCACCGCACGGTACAGCAGGCCGGTGTCGAGATGCGGGACGCCGTAATGACGGGCGAGCGCGCGCGCGATCGTGCCCTTGCCCGAAGCAGCCGGGCCGTCGACCGCAATGATCATGCCTCCGCCCCGGAAAGGTGCGCGAGCTGCTGATAGAAGGCCGGGTAGCTGGTTGCGACCGGCGCGACATCGTCGATCGTCACCGCCTGGCGTGCGTGCAGCCCAGCAACCGTCATGCTCATCGCGATCCGATGGTCGAGCTTGGTCGCGACCGTGCCGCCGCCCGCGATCTTCTCGCCGCCCGATCCGTGGACGGTCAGCCCGTCCTCATGCTCGTCGGTCGCGACGCCGTTCGCCGACAGTGCGGCGCGCATCGCGGCGATCCGGTCGCTTTCCTTGACGCGTAGCTCCTCGGCCCCGCGCGCCACCGTCGCGCCCTCGGCAAAGGTGGCGGCCACGAACAGCGCGGGATATTCGTCGATCATCGAGGGCGCGAGATCGTGCGGCACGACGATCCCGGCAAGCGCCGCATGCCGGACGCGCAGGTCAGCGACCGGCTCGCCGCCGACCACGCGCGCGTCGAGTTCGGTGATGTCCGCGCCCATCATGCGCAGCGCGGTGAGCAGCCCGGCGCGGGTCGGATTGAGCCCGACATTCTCGATCACCACGTCGCTTCCCGGCACGATCGACGCCGCGACCATCCAGAACGCCGCCGACGACGGGTCGCCGGGCACGACGATCGACTGCGGCTTCAGCTCCGCCTCGCCGGTCAGCGAGATCACCCGCCCGCGCGGGCCTTGTTCGACGGTCAGCTGCGCGCCGAAGCCCGCCAGCATCCGCTCGCTATGATCGCGCGTCGGCACCGGTTCGATCACGCGCGTGATGCCGGGCGTGTTGAGCGCCGCGAGCAACACCGCCGACTTCACCTGCGCGGAGGCGACCGGCAGCTCATATTCGATCGGCACCGCCGGACACGCACCGCGCACCATCAGCGGCAGCCGCGTCCCCGGTGACGCTTCGATCGACGCGCCCATCTGCGCCAGCGGCACCGTGACGCGCGCCATCGGACGTGCCGACAGCGAGGCGTCGCCGGTGAAGGTCGCGGTGATCGGGTGGCTGGCTACCAGCCCCATCAGCAGCCGGGTCGAGGTGCCCGAATTGCCCATCTCCAGCGCCTGCCTCGGCTGGAGCAGCCCGCCGACCCCGACGCCGTGGATGCGCCAGATCGCGTCGTTGTCGCGCTCGATTGTCGCGCCCATCGCGCGCATCGCCGCGGCGGTGGCGAGCACGTCCTCGCCCTCCAGCAACCCTTCGACGCGGCTTTCGCCGACCGCCAGCGCGGACAGCATCAGCGAGCGGTGGCTGATCGACTTGTCGCCGGGAACGCGGATCCGTCCTGCCAGCCGCGCGGGCGAGGGGACGGTGAACGGAGCGGGGGAGGAGGAATGCGCCATGCGCGCCGCGCCTTGCCAGCCGCCTTGCGCTATGGCAAGGCACGCGCCACTTCACAGGGCGACCTGTTTGATCCACCCATCCGAAAGGCTTTTCACGGCATGATCCAGCCGGAATGGGGCACGAAGCGTACGTGCCCGAAATGCGCGACGCGTTTCTACGACCTCCAGAAGGACGAGCCCGTCACCTGCATCAACTGCGGTTATGCATGGCAGCCGGAGCCGATCCTCAAGTCCAAGCAGCCGCTGCCGTTCGAGGCCGCCAAGCCCGACAAGGAGAAGGTCGACGCCGATCTGGCCGGTGACGACGAGGATCTGGACACCGGTGAAGACGAGGAGCCCTCGCCCGACGACGAGGTCGATCTCGGCGGCGACGACGACTTGGGCGTCGAAACCAGCAACGAAGACGACGAAAACAACTGACCTTCCAAAAAGCTTGGCGAGCGGTGAAATTGCCGCTTGCCAAGCCGGCAGCCCCCGGTTAGTGGGCTGCCTCCCGGACGGAATGGGGCCGTAGCTCAGCTGGGAGAGCGTCGCAATGGCATTGCGAAGGTCAGGGGTTCGATCCCCCTCGGCTCCACCATCCTGTCCAAGCTGTTGAAATTGCAGCAAATCATTGCGAAACCTAGGGTTTTTACAGGCGTCTAGTACAAAGGTACGAGGCCGATACCCGATGTGTTCCTACCTCCACCGTGCGCCCAATGGCGTCTATTATTTCCGCATGGGGATACCTGCGGACCTGCGTCCCTTCATGGCCGGGAAGCGGGAGATTAAGCGGTCGCTCGGTCTAAAGGATCGGGAGGCTGCAAAGGCCGTGATACCCGACATGACGAAAGCGGCTCATGCCCTGCTGAGGCAAGCTGAGCGTGATCGTGACTCGGCTGCAAAGCCTGCTCCCAAGCCGTTGCCTCCCAAATCCGCCGCTGCATTGGAGCGGGAGCGGAGCCGGTGGGAAGCTGAGCAAGAGCAATCCGACTACATAGCCGATACCCTGTTCGCCTCCGACATGGAGATAGAGCGGCTTTCCCCTATCATGGACGCCGTTGCGGCTGGGATCGAGCCGGATGCCCCCGTGTCCGATATCGTCAGGGCCGGGAAGCTGGCCGTGGAGCATGAGCGGGAGAATGCCAGAGCGTTGGTCGCCAGCCTTCATGCCCGCTACGGACAGGATGACCGCGCGTCAGCAAATCAAAATCAAGCCGTAGAGTGCCAGCCTGCTACCGACTCGGGGCTGTATCTCGACAAGGATATCCTAGACCGCTGGGCTACCGAGCGCGGTGTGGTCCAGAAGGGCAAGGATACCCATCGGGCCGTAGCCGAATGGTTCTATGCGCGGACGGAGCGCAAGCCGGTCGAGCGAATCACTAGGCAGGACGTGCTGGCGTTCAAGGACAAGCTGCTCGCTGAGGGGCAGTCCGTCGCCAATACGAACATGAAGCTGTCCCGGCTGCGGACCCTGCTAGGCTGGGCGTACCAGAACGATCTAGCGGCATCGAACGTAGCTGAGGGGATCAGCGTCAAGGTTGCCGATAGCGGGAAGGGCAAGCGGCTTCCCTTTGCATTGGACGAGCTACAGGCGATCTTTGCCAGCCCGGTCTATGCCAATGGTGAGCGTCCCAAAGGCGGGAAGGGGGAAGCTGCCTATTGGCTCCCGCTGCTCGGTCTGTTCACCGGGGCAAGATTGGAAGAAATGGGGCAGCTTCGCGTGGCAGACGTGCAGCGCCGGGAGTATCCCGATCAAGATGGCAAGATGCTTGCGGGTTGGTTCCTTCATATCACTGAGGCTACCGACGACCGAGGGCAAGCTAACCGGATCAAGAACGCTGCCAGTGAACGGCTGGTGCCGCTGCATCCTGAGCTAGAGCGGCTGGGCTTCATTGCATACGTCCAGAAGCTCAAGGATCAACAGGGCAGAGTATTCCCGGACCTTGTGCCAAATATCTATGGCCGTCTTACTGCTAAGTGGGGAGAATGGTTTAGCCCCTACATGCGAAATGTCTGCGGCATCACCGACAAGAGAAAGGTGTTTCACTCATTCCGTCACACCTTCAAGGATTACAGCCGTAGGTCTAAGATGCCTGAGGGAGTGCAGCGGCAAATCATGGGCCATGCCGGTAAGGATGTAGCGGACGATTACGGCAGCGGCTATGATCTTCACAGCTTAGCGGAAGCGATGGCATCTTACCGGGTGCCGGGATTAATGATAAAGGGAGGCTGAATGAATAACACAATCAAGGCCGCGGTCATCATAGCAGTTGGATTGATTGTGGCGGCCTGTATTCAAGCCTACTTTTCACCCTACCAAAGCTGTGTTCGTGGTATCCGTGCTATGGCCAAGCCCGATGCTCCCGCTGCAAAGCCCGGATATGCTGAGGCATACTGCGCTAGGCCGAGGTTCCACTAGAAGGCGAACATACAGATACCCGTCCGGCCCCAGCGAAGCCCGTCAGGACTCATGTGGAAGCGTTCGGGTATCTGTAGGTCGGGATCGTGGAAAGCCTCTCAGCGACTCTCCTAGGGCAAATTAGAGCGGATGCCGATCAGGCGTCGCAAGCGTCGCAGAGGGCAAACTCTTCCGTGCTGGCGTGGGGCAATGAGCGGCCGCAATGCTCGCATACCGATACAAGGCTTATGCCCTCGTCGTCGCCATCGTCAGCCTCACGGTTGGCCAACTCAGCGGCTAACTCTTCCGGGCTGTAATCGTCTGGATCAAGGCCCGCTCTCTTAGCGGTAAGCCAGTGTTGTCTCTCAGCATCGGTAAACGACATAGCTATCTCCTGCTGAGAGAAGCGTGCCCATCAAACCGTTAAGAGTCGGTGGCTTCAGGCCTCATAGCCAAGCGGGACGCCAGCCTCTCGGCGAGCCTGCTCCCCGGTCGGCGCGATGCGGACGCCGGTTGCCGACTGCATATAGGTCAGATCGCCAACGGGAGTGCCATGCGACCGGCGGGCGGCTTCCCCGGTCTGAGCGACCCGAATGCCGGTGGCGTCCTGTCCGCCTCGGTAGGGATCATAGCCGGTCATGCTCTGCCCCGCCTGTGGACCGCTGGGAGCCTGTGCAACGAGGGTGTAGCCGGTCGGACCCATGACCCACTGTGGACCCGTTGCCGGTGCCTGAGCGGGCGCTGCGGGAGTCTGTGCGGCGGGGCTGGGAAGGCCATTGAAGGCGAACGAGCTATTGGCGGTTTGCCCCGGTGCGAGCGTGGACGCATCGGGTACGTCAGGCAATTCGGCGAAGGCTTCGCTGCTGGTGCCAAGGGCATCGTCAATGGTCCAGTTGGCGGCATCGGCCTCGGTCACTTCGCCCTTGCTGATCGCCAGCGCTTTGGCATCCTCAAGGATCATGGGAGCGAGGCTATCAAGGTGACTGTTATCGCCACTGTCATTGTAGGCAGTAAGCGCCTTGTCGTACAGGGCTACCGTAGCATCGTCGCTATGGTGGATCAGATCGACAGCGGTATGCAACGTATTCCCCATAGCAGGGACGCGGGCAATAAAGCCGTCGATTGCAGTCTTGTAGGCGATGTTGGCGGGGAAGCCCTTGGCCAATTCTGCCTGAGCCTGCTTCTGGACAGTGCGGGGATTGTGCCCGTGCAATGCAATCATCGAAAGAGCCGCCTTGACCTTGATGGCTTGGCGGGGAGTCAGTGCGGTCATGATTGTTCCTTGAGTGTATCGAGAATGTGGGGCTTTGCCGGCTTGGCGGCGGGGGCCGGATCAACGTCGCCTATGGTCGAGACGGGCGGGATGATCCCCTTACGGATCGCGGCGGCGAGATACTGGAATGCAAACTTGCAATCTTTGGCCCCAAGGTACGGGCGGCCAGCAGCTTCCCAGAGGGCGCGTACATCAGCGGCCATGCGGCGTGCTATGTCTTGGGCATCTTCTGGTAAGTCATAGAGTGCAGGCGGCACGGGTTTGTCTGCTAACTTCGGCCAGTTGGCCTCATGTTCGGCAGCGTGCCTTGTGAGCAGAACGGATAGATTGGCGACTTCGACCGGAATGAGTGCGGCAGTAAGGGCAGGATTGGGCGTGACCTTCATCAGCCATGCCGATACGCCGGACCATTCAAGATGGGCTTTGACAGCATCACCATACGGTCCTGCTCTTTGCACCAGATCGTCTAGCGTCTCTGGAAATACTCGCCAGCCCGCTGGCCTGTGATCCTTTGGGAATGAGCGGGGAGGCTTGGGTGCCTCTCCCGTTCCCCAATCATGCAGATCAGCCATTATGCCTTGGGGCTGGCGAGTTTGGCGGCGGCGGCGGCGCAGGCCTGGAAGAACGCTGCCAGCGTAGCAGTCTGTAGAGTGGCCTTGCCCTTATTAGCGCGCACGGCATCCTCTACGATATTGATACTCTTGGCTGCTCGCCGACGTAGCTTGATGCCGCCAGCGACAACGCCGGGATAGGGGAGGGTGGTGACTAGCAAATCACTGATCCTTAGGCTGCGAGTGCGCCCCAATTGCTCTTGAAGAAGCCACGGGCTTTGCTCTGTAGGTAGATGGACATGGCTTCCCGTGGATTTCCGGGAGCAAGATCCATGATAACGGAAGGGATTGCCTGAGGCTTTACGGAAACGAGATAATCGTAAACGTCGTCAGGAAGGGCAGCAAAGCCGCTACATTCATGCTGCTTCGGAACGCTGTCCTTGAGGATCATGTCCCACGTCTTCGCCGTGTAGCGAATCTTAAAGCTGGTGCTAATCAGGTTGTCACCGGCCTCGAATGTACTGGTGACAGTGATATCGGAGTACCGGCTAAGGCGTTCCTCACGTTCCTTGTCAGCCTGATCGGCCAATGCGGTGGCGAAGCGGTCCTTTGCGGACTGTAGAGCCTTATCAAGCTCGTTAGCCTTCGTCATCGCAGGCTTGCCAAGTACGTCGATAAGCGCATTCACCCGGCGAAGATCGGCGCTAAGAGACTCAATCTCATTGGCGATATCTGAGATGTTGTCGGTAATGGTCATGGTAAATCCTTTGAGATATGGGGGCGATTAGTTGTGTGGAGCAAAAGCGCGGACGCCTAGCTTCTCATCGCGGTATGGGCGGGTGGTGCCGCTATCCTTGTCGAGCGCAGCCATCATGGCGTTGATCCTGTTACGTCGAGGACCGGGGCGACCACGGCGAACAAAGTCGGGTAGCTCTACGCCAAGAGCTTCCAAGGCGAAGCGAACGCCAATGGTCACACGGCGATCAGTGGAAGCAAGGTAAAGCGCCACCTTGTCATTATCGAGGCGGCTCATGTCGATAGTCGTCATGGTCATAGTCAATCCTTTGGATAGATTTGTACTGTCCCAGCAAAAGAAACAGATAGCGCGCTTGCAGGTAAGCAAACGGGAACAGGCATATTGCGGGTATGGAGAGGGTTCGCCTGCTAGTGACCAACTAGGGCAATGCTATCACTAGCAGGCTGGCAATTGCTCAGGGCCGTTGGGCTTCAATGGTTTAATGAGCAATGCGTATGTGGAGGATCATTCCTCAGATAGGCTCAGTCAGAAGCATAGCGTAGGCCCAAACAGGAAAGGGATTAGCTATCTGAGCCTATCAGAAGAATGGATCGTGTATGACAATCAGAGGATGAAGTCATAGAACAGGATACATAACTAGTATGATCCTAGATTAGAAATATTGAGCTGTATCATCGGCCCCCCTACCCCCCAAAGCTTCCAATATGGAGCTTACCCGCAATGCAGGTATGGAGATAATTCGACCACTTAACGGTAGGCCGAATGCCTAGGTTACGGTCAGTGGAGGCGCTGAACAGCCCGCATGATCCTGAGTTAGAATATACGTCGCTTGTAGAGCATCGGCCGATATCCATGCGCTGTCCCTAAGGACGGCACACCCCTTCGCTTTCGCTAACCATCGCTGGCTGTGGATATCTACAGTTACGCACTGTCAGGCGTGTCCCGGCCTAAACGGGAGCTAGCGGTGATGAATGGTGTCTCATGTTGAAGGGTGCCGAATTGTACCGGGACCGGCATCCATAACGAGCGCCTTCGGGCGGACGCGTTTAGATCGTTCCTAACGGTCCCAAATTGTCCCGGTACATCGGCGGGGAGATTGGCCAGCCCCTCACAGGCCCGCACAACGCCGCCACGGCATCCCGGCTAGGTCGATGCCCTGAGCTTCCCGGATCGACTCTCACGGCCTCCGCTGGGCGAATGCGCGGGCCTTCCCGTCGCCTGTCCGATCCCAGCCCGTCGAGTACCCGGCTTACCCGGCGCAATACCGGGATACCGTCGCCTTTGAGATACCGAAATGCGCCATTGTCTGACTGATCGAAGCGCCATTCTCCTTTCGCCATTCGGCAACGGCTTTGGCATCAGCAGCGAACGGACGGCCTAGGCCAGCCTTGCCCCGGTGCGTCAGCCCCGTTGCATCCAGCGAAGCGCGAGCAGCTACCCGCCCACTGTCGCACCGTTCCTTGATCCGCTGCCGTTCCATGTCAGCCATCTGGGCTAGGACAGCGACGATCAACTCCCCGACGCCACGGCCAATGGGTCCAAGCCCCTTAACGTCCAAGGTAACCCCACGGTCTAGCAGCTTCCGTACCGTGGCCTGTACGTCCAAGGCATCGCGCCCCAGCCGGTCGAGGGCATAAACGTAGAGCGTGTCGCCCTCCCGAATGTAGTCGAGCAGCTTAGCGAAGCCGGGGCGGTCAGCAGCGAGGATCGCACCGCTTATGCCTTCATCGGTAAACTCACGGTCGAAGCCGTCACCCAACGCCTTGCGCTGGGCTTCAATGCTCTGGGCTTCTGTCGATACACGGAAGTAGGCAACGCGGCTCATGGTGCTATCCTCACAAGGTATGCCTGATATGTGAGGCAGTATCACAACCCTGTCAAGTACCTTGTGAGGTAGGCGGCAATGATCCAATCGGCATGACTCATAAGCTACAACTTGCGAGGCAAGGTGTTGGCAGGGTCAGCGATCCGACTTGGCTGGGGCTTGGCATTGATGACACGCCACGCCGGGAGAACGAACCGCGCGCGATAATGCAGGTCGCGCTAGGCGTGTCATATTCGTGACCGGGCAGGGTGGGGGTACGGGGAGATAGGGCGCTCAGAATTGTCTGATTGCCCTCTCGCAAATCTCTAGCGAAAATAGGTCGCGGGCGGTTAGCATTAGACTTGTGCAATCCTGCTTTTGAAAGGAGCCAAATGCGGACGGTTTTTGTGGTCGGGGCAGGTGCTAGCATTGAGTTCAAAGGCAATGGCTCAATGCCAATTGGCTCACAGCTGGCTATTCAGATTGAAAGCCTGCTAGATGAGGACATTCACGAGCAAAGGATGGGTGGCTCGGGGCCGATATCGAGGGCTCTAATGCAGCATGGTGGAATGGTCAGTCTTCATGTTGCTGCCATGATGCGCATTCGGCAGAGTATTCAGTCAAAGAATTCCGTCGATGACTTTATAAATGAGTGGTCCGATTTTCCCAAGCTGCCTGAGGTGGCTAAGCTCTGTATCGCTGAATGCATATTGAGGGCGGAAGGTAATAGCTTGCTCGCAAACTTAAATGGCGATGGATACAACGATGCAGCGGTTCTGAGAACGCTTCGTGAAACTTGGCTTGGTCAACTTGTGCGACTTATAAATCCGAATGTTCCAAGAAGAGATGTTGCAGGGAGCCTTTCAGGTGTGGCGTTCGTAACGTTCAATTACGACAGATGCATCGAAATGTTTCTTTATAGTCACTTCGTATCAACCCTAGCCCTTTCGCAGGAACAAGCTATTGCTGCCCTGCAAAGCATTCCAGTGCATCACGTGTATGGAAGCCTTGGAAAGCTTGGCCAAATTGCTTCAAATGGTGTTGTATTCGGGGCTGAGAGAAGTGCTGGGTATGCCAGTCGTGATATTAAGACCTATTGCGAGAAGATTGGCAGCGATCAGCAGAAAGCAATCTACGATGAAATTGCTAAAGCCGATAGAATTGTAATGCTTGGTTGTGCTTACCATGCCCAAAATCTTGATCTTCTGTTTGGCAGTGCCCCTCGGATTGGTAAAAAGGTATGGGGAACCGCTGTCAATTTGCCAAGCAGGAGAGTCAGGGCGGTAGAAGAATACTTTGGAAACGCTGGAGCCGATTTGGCGCTGACAGGGAGCGGGTGCGCGGAGATGCTAACTCAGTGGGACGAGCAAATCTTTGACGACGATCCTGTGTAATCTGCAACGAGCAAGGATGGCTCCCTTGCCCCAGCTAGTACAAAAGCCTAATACAGCCGCCCCAACGCTCCGAAAAATATCCTTTGTTTATCAGTGGTTACGGGGTTGCGAGCCGATCCCCCTCGGCTCCACCATCTCCGTCGAGGCTGCCGATATGGTAGCCAATTCCTGAAATCGGTGACGTCGCGCGATGTACGACGTGCATCGGCGCGCCAGCGCCTTCCCGATGCCCCGCGCGCGTTCGCGATGCCCGAGCCGCGGCGGCCGCGGGTTACAGCCCGCGCTCGTTCAGCGCCGACAGGTGTGCGCCGTCACCTTCCAGCACCAGCGTCGTCACCGACCCCGGATCGCATCCCAGCGAGAAGATGCGGTCGAGCGGCAGGCCGACATAATGTGCGACCACCCCACGGATCACATCGCAATGGGACACGCACAGGGTCACGCCATGCGGGCACCCGGCAACGAACGCCACCGCACGCGACACCGCTTCGCCCATCGTCTCGCCCGAAGGGCAGCGTGCCGTCGCACGCTCGGCGTTCCATCGGTGCCAGTCCGGATCGTCGTCGAGCGCGGCGAACGATCGGCCGGTGAACGTCCCGAAATCCACCTCGTCCAGCGCCTCCTCGACCGACACCGGCAGGGCCAGTCGCGCCGATACCACCGCTGCGGTTTCCCGGGTGCGCGCTCGCGGGCTGGTAACGATCCGCGTCACTCCACGCCGCACGACCAGCCGCGCCAATGCTTCAGCCTCCGTCTGTCCCTGCAAATCGAGGGAAATGGCGGAACGACCGCTCAGCACATGCCCGACTTCTTGATGATGCCCGTGACGGGCAAGCAAAACTATTCTGGCCATGTCGGCTTGATCTGTATCAACTTTTCAAGCACGTCCATGAAAATTACGCTATCGCAACAATTTATGGAACCAAGCTAAGTAGAAGATGTTCTTCCTGACGCAATCAACCAGCAATGCGCGTGCGTGTCATTGATGGAGATCAAGTGCGGGGCGGGAGGAATATTCGTGGAAACCATTCTCATCACCGGCGGGGCCGGCTTCATCGGGCGTTTCGTTGCCGATGAATTGTTGGCGCGCGGCCATGAGGTGCGGGTTCTCGACAGTCTGATCGAGCAGGTCCACGGCGATTGCGAGCGCCCGCCGCTTCTCAACGATGCGGTCGAGCTGATCCGTGGCGACGTGCGCAACGGCGATGTCGTCAGCAAGGCGCTCGACGGCGTCGACAGCGTGATCCACCTCGCCGCCGAAGTCGGCGTCGGTCAGTCGATGTACGAGGTCGAGCGCTATACCTCGACCAACGACGTCGGCACCGCGGTGCTGTTCGAAAAATTGATCGACAAGCCGGTGCGCCGCGTCGTCACCGCTTCGTCGATGTCGATCTATGGCGAGGGGCTGTATCGGGACGCCGATGGCAATCTGGTGCAGGACGCCGAGCGCAAGGGCTTGCGCGACGGGCTGACCAATTGGGAGCCGGTCGACGCGCAGGGCCGCCCGCTGACGCCCGTCGCGACCCCGGAGTGGAAACAGCCGAACCTCGCCTCGATCTACGCGCTCAACAAATATGTGCAGGAGCGCACCACGCACATCATGGCCGCGCCTTATGGGATCGAGGGTGTGTGCCTGCGGCTGTTCAACGTCTACGGCCCCGGTCAGGCGCTCTCCAATCCGTACACCGGCGTACTCGCGATCTTCGCCTCGCGGCTGCTCAACGGACAGAAGCCGATGATCTTCGAGGACGGCGAGCAGCGCCGCGACTTCGTCCATGTCAGCGACGTCGCGCGTGGCTTCGCCGATGCGCTGTTCCTCCCGCAGGCGGTCGGCGGCACGTTCAACATCGGCTCGGGCCACGATCGTTCGGTGACCGAGGTTGCGACCGAACTGGCCAAGGCGATGGGCAAGAACGATCTGGCGCCGGAGATCGTCGGCAAGGCGCGGATCGGCGACATTCGCCACTGCTTCTGCGACACGACGCTGGCGCAGGAGCGGCTCGATTTCCGCGCCACGCAGGACTTCACCGCCGGGCTCGCCGAACTCGCCGAATGGGTTGCGGAGCAGACCGCCGAGGACAAGGTCGCGACGATGCGCGCCGAGCTCGAGCGCCGCGGGCTGGTCGCATGAGGGGGCCGGTGCTGGTTACCGGCGGCGCCGGGTTCATCGGCTCGAACCTCGCCGACCGGCTCGCTGGCGAAGGGCATGACGTGGTCGTCTACGACGCGCTCGCGCGCGCGGGTGTCGAGCGCAATCTGGCATGGCTGCGCGCCCGCCATGGCAGCCGCATCCGCTTCGTCCATGCCGATGTGCGCGATGCGGCGCGACTTGCTGACGAGGTCGCGGGCGCGTCGGCGGTGTTCCACTTCGCCGCGCAGGTGGCGGTGACCACCAGCCTCGACGACCCCGCCGACGATTTCACCACCAACATTACCGCCACCTTCCAGTTGCTCGAGGCGATCCGCACCCGCGCGGCGCACGTGCCACTGATCTTCGCCTCGACCAATAAAGTGTATGGCGACTTGGCAGACCTCGAGTTCGTGCTGGAGGACGAGGCCTATCGCCCCGTCGACTCGCAGGTTCGCGCGCACGGGATCGGCGAGGCACGTCCGCTCGACTTCCACACGCCCTACGGCGTGTCGAAGGGCGCCGCCGACCAGTATGTCCTCGATTACGCGCGCAGCTTCGGGCTGAAGACCTGCGTGTTCCGGATGAGCTGCATCTACGGCCAGCGCCAGATGGGCACCGAGGATCAGGGGTGGGTCGCACACTTCCTGATCCGGGCGCTGAACGGCGAGCCGATCACCTTGTACGGCGACGGCCATCAGGTCCGCGACGTGCTCGACGTGCGCGATGCGGTGAACGCTTATATCGCGGCATGGCACCGCATCGACGATGTCGCGGGCCGCGCCTTCAACCTCGGCGGCGGCCCCGACAATGCGGTCAGCCTGCGTCAGTTGCTCGCGCATATCGCGACGCTCACCGGCCGCCCCGTCGATGTCCGCTATTCGGGCTGGCGCGCGGGCGACCAGCGCTATTTCGTCGCCGATGCGCGCGCCGCCGCCGCGACGCTTGCGCTGCCGGAACGCCGCGATTGGCGCGAGGGCGTCGGCGCGCTGGCCGACTGGTTACAACGTGAACATGCCGCTTCCCTCTCGACCGCCGACGCACCGGCGATCGAGGTCGCTGCGTGACAGGACGGCTGTTGATGACCGCCGACGCGGTCGGCGGCGTCTGGCAATATGCGATCCAGCTGGCCGCCGATCTGGTCCGCACCGGCTGGTCGGTCGACCTCGCCACGCTCGGTCCCGCCCCCTCGGCCGCGCACCACGCGCAGGCCGACGCGGCGGGCGTCACGCTCATCGACACGCGCCTCCCGCTCGACTGGCTCGCCAGGGATGCGGAGGCAGTCGCGGTCGCCGCCGACGCGGTCGCTGCGCTTGCCGCAGCACGAGCGGTCGACATCGTCCAGCTCAACCAGCCCGCGCTCGCGATCGCCGATTTCGCGATGCCGGTCATCGCGGTCGTGCATAGCTGCGTCGCGAGCTGGTGGGACGCGGTCGAGCACGGCCCGCTCCCCGCCGATCTCGCCTGGCAGACCGGGCTGGTCGCGAGCGGTCTCGCCCGCGCCGACGCGATTGTCTGCCCGACCCGCGCCTTCGCCGCGACGATCCAGCGGCTCTACGCGCTGCCCGTCGCGCCGCGCGCGATCTACAATGGCCGCACGCTCCCGCCCGCCACCGGCGCGCTCGACGCGCGCGTCTTCACCGCCGGGCGGTTGTGGGATCGCGGCAAGAACATCGCCACCCTTGATCGCGCCGCCGCGATACTGCCGCTTCCGTTCCGTGCCGCCGGCCCCACGCGCGGGCCGCATGGCGAGCAGCACAAGCTCCACCACCTGGAACCGCTTGGCCGGATCAGCGACGCCGCGATCGCCGCCGCACTCTCGACCCGCCCGATCTACGCCTCCGCCGCATGGTACGAGCCGTTCGGGCTCGCAGTGCTGGAGGCGGCGCTGACCGGCTGCGCGCTCGTCCTGTCCGACATCCCGACCTTCCGCGAATTGTGGGACGGCGTCGCGACCTTCGTCGCCGCCGAGGATGCCGAGGGCTTCGCGCGCGCGATCGCCAACCTCGCCGCCGACACCGAGTTGCGGCTGGCGCGTGGCGCACTCGCCCGCACCCGTGCGCTCGATTACGCGACCGAGCAGACCACGCGCGCGATGGCCGCGCTGCTTGATCGCGTCACCGCCACCGGCGAGCGGGCCGCGGCATGAAGCTGGTCTACTTCACCCACAGCCTCGCCTCGTGCTGGAATCACGGCAACGCGCATTTCCTGCGCGGCGTGCTCTCCGAATTGATCGCGCGCGGGCACGACGTGCGCGTCTACGAGCCCGCCGGCGCGTGGAGCCTCGAAAACCTGCTCGGCGACCATGGCGAGGCCGGGCTGGACGCCTATCGCAATGCCTATCCCGAGCTGTCGTCGCAAACCTTCGCCCCCAACGCAGATGTCGCCGAACTGGTCGATGGTGCGGACGTGGTGATCGTCCACGAATGGAACGCGCACGATCTGGTCGCCGCGCTCGGCAAGCTCCGCCGCGATGGCGCGCGCTTCACGTTGCTGTTTCACGACACGCATCACCGCGCGGTCAGCGCGCCCGAGGAGATGCGCGCCTATGACCTCGACGGCTATGACGGCGTGCTCGCGTTCGGCGAGGCGCTGTCGCGCGTCTATCGCGAGTGGGGCTGGGGCGACCGCGTCTGGACGTGGCACGAGGCCGCCGACACGCGCCGCTTCTTCCCCGTAGAGGGCGAACAACGCGACGGCCTCGTCTGGATCGGCAACTGGGGCGATGGCGAGCGCACCGCCGAGATCGAAAACTATCTGCTCGCTCCCGCGCGCGACGCCGGGCTGCCGCTCGACATCTACGGCGTCCGCTACCCCGAAGAGGGCAAGGTGATGCTCGCTGCGTACGGCGCGCGCTATCACGGCTGGGCGCCCAACGCCGCCGCGCCCGCGCTCTTCGCACGCGCACTGGCGACCGTTCATGTGCCCCGCCGCTATTATACGACGATCCTCCCCGGCATCCCGACGATCCGCGTCTTCGAGGCATTGGCCTGCGGCCTCCCGCTCGCCAGCGCGCCGTGGAACGATGCCGAGCATCTGTTCCGCCCCGGCACCGACTTTCTCTTCGCGCGGACGCCCGACGAAATGACGCGCATCCTTCGCGACCTCCGTCATGATCCGGCCTTGCGGGCATCGCTTACCACCGCCGGGCTCGAAACCATCCTCGCACGCCACACCTGTGCACACCGCGTCGACGAATTGCTGGGTATTTTGGCCACGATCGACGCCCCCTCGCACTCCCGGAGCTTCCCCGCGTGAAGATCGCCTTCTACGGATCCAGTCTGCTGTCCTCCTATTGGAACGGCGCCGCGACCTACTATCGCGGCATCCTGCGCGCGCTCGGCGAACGCGGCTACGACATCACCTTCTACGAACCCGATGCGTTCGAGCGGCAACAGCATCGCGACATCGACCCGCCCGCCTATGCGAAGGTCGTCGTCTATCCCGCCACCCACGATGCCCTCCGTAACGTACTGGCTGAGGCCGAAAATGCCGACATCGTCGTCAAGGCGAACGGCGTCGGCGTCTTCGACCGCGAGTTGCTAGAAGGCATCATCGCCCACGCTCGCCCGGACGCACTCAAGATCTTCTGGGACGTCGATGCCGCCGCGACTCTCGACGAGATGCGCGCCGATCCCGACCACCCGGTCACCGCCGCGCTGCCGCACCTCGACATGGTGCTGACCTATGGCGGCGGCGATCCGGTCGTGAACGCCTATCGCGGCTTCGGTGCGGTGGAATGTATTCCTGTTTACAATGCCTTGGACCCGCAGACTCACCACCCGGTCCCCGCCGACGAACGCTTCGCCTGCGACCTCGCTTTCCTCGGCAATCGCCTTCCCGACCGCGAGGCGCGCGTGGAAGAGTTCTTCCTCCGCCCCGCCGCATTGCTCCCGCAACAGCGCTTCCTGATCGGGGGAAATGGCTGGGATACGAAGACGATGCCGGGCAACGTCCGGCACCGCGGCCATGTCTTTACCGCCGAGCACAATGCCTTCAACTGCACGCCGCGCGCGGTCCTTAACGTCGCGCGCGACTCGATGGCGCACATCGGTTTCTCCCCCGCGACGCGGGTCTTCGAGGCCGCCGGCGCCGCGGCTTGCCTCATCACCGACGCATGGGAAGGGATCGAATTGTTCCTCACCCCCGACCGCGAAGTGCTGGTCGCGCGCGACGGACAGGACGTCGCCGACCATCTCGCCGCGCTGACCACCGAGCGGGCGCAGGCGATCGGGCAAGCCGCGCTCAGGCGCGTGCTGGCCGAACACACCTATGACCTGCGCGGCGCACAGGTCGACACGCTCTTCAAGGCGCACGCCGCCCGCCAGCGCGGGGCCGCGTGATGAAGCTCGTCGTCCTCGGCCTCTCGCTCAGTTCCAGCTGGGGCAACGGCCATGCCACCACCTTCCGCGCGCTGCTCCGCGCCTTCGCCGCGCGCGGGCATGACGTGCTGTTCCTCGAACGCGACATGCCCTGGTACGCCGCGCACCGCGACGAACCCGCGCCCGATTATTGCCGGCTCGAACTCTATGACAGCCTTGCCGCGCTGGCTGACTGGCGCGCCGAGATCGAGCAGGCCGATGCGGTGATGGTCGGCTCCTACGTTCCCGACGGGATCGAGGTCGGCAAGCTGGTCCAGCAATGGGCACGGGGCGTGACGACCTTCTACGACATCGACACGCCCGTCACGCTCGCCAAGCTGGCGCGCGGCGCATGCGATTACGTCTCGCCCGAGACGATCCCCGGCTATGACGTATATTGCTCGTTCACCGGCGGTCCGACGCTGCGGCTGATCGAGGAACGCTACAAGAGCCCCGCCGCGCGCGCGCTCTATTGCTCGGTCGATGCCGACCGCTACCGTCCGACCGGCGCGGACAAGCGCTGGGACCTGTCCTATCTCGGCACCTACAGCGACGATCGCCAGCCGACGCTCGAACGCCTGCTGATCGAGCCCGCGCGCCGCCATTCCGAGATGCGCTTCGTCGTCGCCGGCCCGCAATATCCCGCCACGATCGACTGGCCCGCCAACGTCGAGCGGATTGAGCATCTTGCCCCCGCCAACCACGCCGACTTCTATTCGGCGAGCCGCGCGACGCTTAACGTCACCCGCGCCGACATGATCGCCGCCGGCTGGTCGCCCTCGGTGCGACTGTTCGAAGCGACCGCTTGCGGCACACCGATCGTCTCGGATCGCTGGCAGGGGATCGACGAACTGTTGACGCCCGACACCGAAATCCTGCTCGCCGACACCAGCGACGATGTCGAGGCTGCACTCGCCCGCCCCGATCTCGACGCGATCGGCGCCGCCGGTCGCGCACGCGTGCTCGCCGAACATACCGCGCACCACCGCGCCGCCGAGCTGGAGGCGCACCTGCGCGAGGCAGCGGCGGCAAAGCTGGCAACCGTCTAGACCGCTAACGGAACGAACCGCCCTCGAGCCCGGTTATGCCCCGCGAACGCAAACAAGGAGATGTTCGATGAACAGCGACACGCTGACCGGCACGACCACCGACCTGGGCGGCAAGCTGAAGGAAGGCCTGGGCAAGGCATTCGGCGACGACAAGCTGCGTGCCGACGGTACCGCCGACCGGGCCGAGGGAACGGTCCAGAAGACGTACGGCGAGGCCAAGGACAGTGTTCGCCCCTTGATCGATCAGGCGCGTCGCTTCGTCAACGAGCGTCCGTTCGCCGCGGCTGCCGTCGGCGGCGTGATCGGCCTCGCGTTGCTCAACACGCTCCGCGGTAAGTGATCGCGGCTCGGGGAGCGTAGCAGTCGCTCCCCGAGCGGGTCTGTAGGCTGGCGCATCAACGTCAGCGCAGCCCGGCGATGTTATCGAGAAGAGTATCGACCCAGGCAGGGACCAGCGAACCGGCCGTACCAAGGCGTGTTTGGTGGAACCGGTCGCTCCCTTCTGACAGATCCAAATTCAGTTCCAGTGTTCTGGCACCATGGTGGCGCGCCGTCTGCACGAACCCTGCGGCTGGATACACCGCACCCGATGTGCCGATCGAGACGAACAGATCGGCCTCAGTTAGCGCCGCATCGATCCGCTCCATCTGGTACGGCATTTCCCCGAAAAAGACGATGTCGGGTCGTAGTGCCGGCGTATGGCAGTTGAGGCAAATGCTTCCGGGCGGCAGCGGGTTGCGCCACGATCGACGCGCACCGCAGGCGGCACAGAGTGCCGAACATAGTTCGCCGTGCATGTGCAACAGCCGGCGGGTTCCTGCGCGCTCGTGCAGGTCATCGACATTCTGCGTGACGACGAGCAGCTCGCCCCGCCATTCGCGGTCAAGTCGTGCCAATGCTTCATGTGCTGGATTGGGTCTAACATCCGCCAGGGCGGCCCGACGCAGATCGTAGAAGCCATGCACCAGCGCAGGATCGCGTCTCAGCGCCTCGGGCGTGCACACTTCCTCGATCCTGTAACCGTCGCTGCCATCGCCAACATCCCAATAGTTGATGCCGTTTCTGGTGCGGAAAGTGGGGACGCCGCTTTCGGCGGAGATGCCCGCGCCGGTGAGGATGACGATGTTGCGGTCAGGGGGCATCGGATCACCGTTTGCGAGGTCATATGAACGAACAAGCACTATAGCTGCTTTGACGTTCGTATTGATCACTGTCGCCGCCCGAGGATGAGCGACAGGCGGATTTAGAAAGTTAAGGCAACGGATTTCCTGACCGACCGATCTCAGCGATTCCTGTCACGAGGCACTATGGCGACGACCGCCGGCGCAGCCCAGTCGTAACGAAACCACGGGCCCTCGTAATCGAATCTGCACCATGTCCTTACATTGATCACCCGCGTCGTCCCTCGACCGGCGCCCGCGTGAAGATCATGACGCGGCGGCATCCGGCAGCTTGCCGTTGTCGACCTGCAGCCCTCATCACCCTGGCACGAAAAAAGGGCGGCCCCTTGGGGACCGCCCTTTGTCTTTTCAAACCATCCGCAGTGGCCATGGCCACCGGGCCAGGTCAATCAGCGCGAGTAGAACTCGACGACCAGGTTCGGCTCCATCTTCACCGGGTAAGGAACTTCGTCCAGCGTCGGAACGCGGACCAGCGTCACCTTGGTGTTGCCGTCCTGCGCGACATAATCCGGCACTTCGCGCTCGGCGAGGTTCTGCGCTTCCATGACCAGCGCCATTTCCTGCGCCTTGCTGCCCAGCGAAATCTCGTCGTTGATCGAGCAGCGACGCGACGCGACGTTGCACTTCACGCCGTTGACGCGAATGTGGCCGTGGCTGACCAGCTGACGCGCAGCCCAGATCGTCGGGGCGAACTTGGCGCGGTAGACGATCGCGTCGAGACGACGCTCCAGCAGACCAATCAGGTTCTGCGAGGTGTCGCCCTTCATGCGCGACGCTTCCTCATAGGCGTGACGGAACTGCTTCTCGGTCACGTCGCCGTAATAGCCCTTGAGCTTCTGCTTGGCGCGGAGCTGGATGCCGAAGTCCGACACCTTGCCCTTGCGGCGCTGGCCGTGCTGACCGGGGCCGTATTCACGCTTGTTGACCGGGCTCTTGGGACGGCCCCAGATGTTCTCGCCGAGACGACGGTCGAGCTTGTACTTGGCGCTATGGCGCTTCGACATGTAATTACCTTTGCAATAAGCGAACAACGTAGGTCCCGGTCTCGCGCCACATCCCGTAAACAAGATGCAGGCCCGCCGCTTCACCGGGATGCGGGGGCAATTGCGAAGCGGCGCGCCTAGCCGGGCAAGGCGCGCAAGTCAAGCTGGACAGATGCCGCTCCGCTCGCCAAGCAGCGCGGCATGAGCGAAATCCTGCCCGGCCAGCAATGCACCACGATGAGCGAGGTTCGCGCGGGCGTGGACGCGCTCGACCGCGAGCTGGTGGCGCTGCTGCGGCGACGGTTCGACTATATGGACGCGGCGGCGCGCATCAAGCCCGAGCGTGGCGCCGTACGCGACGAGGCGCGCAAGGCGCAGGTGATTGCGCAGGCGCGCGCCGAAGCGGAGCGGCTCGGCGTGCCCGCAGAGGCGGTCGCGGCGATGTGGGAGGAACTGGTCGAAGCGTCGATCGCGTATGAACTAGCTGCGTTTGACGTGCGCTGAGCAACGCCGTCCCGGGTTCCTCGAATGACTCAGGTGCGCGATCAGGAGCCGAGCTTGATCAGCGCGAACCGCATGAGGAAGTGGAGCCCCGGATCAGGCCCGGGGCGAGAAAGACGGCTTCACACCTTGGCGGCGTAGATCATCCGCCCCGGCCCGAGCCGCTCGAACACCTCGGTCAAGTCGTTCTCGCCCACCGCGAAACACCCCTGACTGCGCCCGAGCATGCCGCGCTCGCGGATCATGTCCGGATTGGCGTACCATGCCGCATGGACGACGATCGCGCGGTCCAGCGCATTGTTGTTTGTCCCGTCAAGACCCATCAGACGCTGCGAGCGACCATGCTTGCCGACGTAATAATCAGCGGTCGCAAATGCGCCTTCGCACGAGGCGTTCGAGCCGTTCTGGTTCGAAAAGCGCTGCAGATAGCCGGTGTGCGCCGGATCGGACCCGCTGCCGTGCGCGACCAGCTTCGATACGGTGTGCCCATCCTCGAGGTTGATCAGGTGGAAGCGCGGCGCGCTGGACCCGGTCGAAAAATCCGCCACCGCGATCCGGTCACGCTTGGCGATGCGGCTGCCGTGCTGCTCCAGCGCGGCCAGCGCCCGCTTGAGCAGCCGCGGGTTGACGCCCGGCGCGTCGATCGCCGGCTGCGTCGTCGCGCTGGCAACGGCGGGCTGGGTGATCGGCGTGGCCGACGGATGGAAGAAATCATCCGGGATCAGCGATTCAGGCGTTCCGCGACGCGCGCGGTCGCGCATCCCCGCCGAGACTGCACCCGGGATCATCAAGGCGCCGACGAATAATCCGCCGGTCTTCAGCAAAGCACGGCGTGACGACACCGTATCCTGCGACTGCATCATGAGTAATGTAAATCCCCACTCCAATGACGTCGATGTAGCATGGAACGGGTTAATTATCGTCAACGTTAACTGGTGTTTGCACCCGATCCCGGCGCATTTGCCGCAGATGCTGAACGCTTCGTCGCCCGGCACCGAAACGGTTGAGGCGCGTTGACAGATCGAAGGGGCCCGGACGGGCTGGGCTCCCCAGCCAACGTCGGAAAGCCACCGCCATGCGCCGAATCACTCCCTTTCTGCTCGCAGCGCTGCTGACGACCGGCGTCGTTGCGCCGGCGTCGGCCGATGGAGCGGACGCACTGGCGATCACCGAGGCGGCGGCCACCTTGCCACCCAATCATTTCGTATGGACCCCGGCGGCAGACGGTCCAGGCCGCGTGAGCATCCTGATCTCGATCCCCGATCAGCGCGCCTATGTGTTCAGGGGCAAGCAGTTGGTCGCCGCCTCGTCGGTGTCCACCGGTTCCGACGAACGCCCGACCCCAACTGGCACATTCACGATCCTGCAGAAAAAGGCGCAACATCGTTCCAGCCTGTATGACGATGCGCCGATGCCCTTCATGCAGCGGCTTACCTGGGATGGAGTCGCCTTGCATGCCGGGCGCAATCCCGGTTTTCCGGCGTCACACGGCTGCATCCGCCTGCCTACCGCCTTCGCCAAGAAGCTGTTCTCCGCAACGCAGCTCGGCGCGACCGTCGAGGTCACCGAGGAGGCCTATGTCGCGGGGGTAGTCCTGCCCGGCGGCAATGCGGAAGATATGGCGCGCGCGAACGAATATGCCAGCCGGTAAGGGATCCTCAGCGCAGCCACGTCCATAGGGGGTTTGCAGGGTCCGACAACAACTTGATCGTCAGCGCGATCGACATGACGACGAGCAGGTATCGCACGCCCCTGCCACCGAAGCGCAACGCCGCCCAGGCGCCGCATTGATTGCCCGCGACGTTGGCCGCCGCCATCGCACCGCCCAGCAGCCAGAACACTTTACCACCCGCGATCATCGCGGTGAGCGCAGCGATGTTCGTCGCCAGATTCAGAAATTTGGTATTTGCGATTGCGCGCACCAGCCCGAGGCCGCCTAGTGCAACCAAGGCGGTCGTCAGGAACGATCCGGTGCCTGGCCCGAAGAAGCCATCGTAGAAGCCGAGCAGCGTGGTCATGACGGTCAGCCCCCGGCGCCCTAGCCGGGCGTGGCGATCCGCCTCGCTCATGGGTGGCGCGAGCAGGAAGTAGAATGCCATCGAGATCAACAGCACCGGGACGAACGCCGCGAGAAAGCGAGGATCGACGTGCTGCACCGTCACCGCGCCCGCAATCGATCCGCTGAACGCACCGGCGGCGGGCAGGGCGAAGCGGCGCAGATCGACGTGCCCCGCACGCCAGAAGGTGAGGAAAGCGGAGCCGGTACCCACCGCGCTTTGCAACTTGTTCGTCGCCAATGCCGAAACCGGCGGCACGCCGGCTGCCAACAGCGCCGGGATCGTCAGCAATCCGCCACCGCCGGCCAGTGCGTCGATCGCGCCTGCCACGAACGCGACGAGGACGAGGAAGGCGAAGATGTCGGGGCCGAAGTGCATCGCCAGGCCTTAAGCCGCACCTGGGCCTTGCGACCACCCCGAATACGAGCTTGCCCGTGGGCTAGTTCAATGCCGCGTAGCTCTTCTCTTCGATAAGGTCCGATTCCAGCGCGACATTGATCGCGCGCTTCAGTGCCGCGCGCTCGTCATTCTTGACATACACCGCGCGCGCCAAGCGGATGAACTCGCCGCCGAAGCTGCGCGCGGCCTCCTCGCGGCGGATGGCGTCCTCGATCTCCCACAAATCCTCGTTGACCGATTTCAGCCGCGCATAGAGCGGCGCAACCTCATCCTGCCCAAGAACGCCCGCGCCGATCCGCGACAGCAGCGAGTGTTCGCGCGCGACATTGGCGCGGGCGTCGGCGCGGTCGATGCGATGTTGCTTGATCTCGAGGATCGTGATCTTGTCGAGCAACTCACCCCAGGACACGGGCACGGACGGGCTGGGGAGGCTGGCCATGGTCTTCTCCTTGAAACGTGTCGAGATCGCGCGCGACCGCCGCCACCGGGGTCTGCCAGTCACCGGCGCGCGGCTGCGCATAGAGGCGGGTGTGCGGGTACCAGGCGCTGTCGCGGCGGGCGGGGTCCCAGCGCCAGTCGGGAGCGGCCCTGAGCAACAGCCACGTCGGGCGCCCCAGCGCGCCGGCGAGATGCGCGATCATCGTGTCGACGGTGATGACCAGCGCGCAGCCGGCGATCAGCGCGGCCGTCGCTGGCAGGTCGAACGGGCAGCCCTCGGGATTGATGACCGGCAGCGTGGTCGGCGCGCTGACCAGCGACAGGCACCTGTGCCGCGACGCAATCGATTCGAGCAGCGCGGGCGGCACCCAGCGTTCGGCGTCCCAGTCGCCCGCCTGCCAGCACAGCCCGATCGTGTTCGCGGGAAGTGGGGCGGGGGCGGCGTCCAGATAGGGGACGGGCACGTCTCGCGGTGTGCAGCGGAGCGCGGCAGAAAGCTCGGTGATCTCGATATCGCAAGCCGACGGCGGCAGCGGGTGCGTAACGTCGAAGGCGGCGAGCGTGACACCGGGGAAGCGCAGCAGGGCATGGAGTCGCGCCGGTGCCTCGACCGTGACCGATCGCGCGCGCTGCGCGAGCACCGGGAGGAAGCGCGCGAATTGCAGCGTGTCGCCGAGACCGTGATAGCAGCGTACCAGCACCTCGCGATCGTCAACCGCCCGGCCATCCCACACCCAGCGCTGGTGATAAGCGAGCGCCGGATCGTCGCGGGTCGCCGGATCACGAGCGGCGAGCACATCCCGTTCGATCGCCCAAGCGTCCTCGTAGCGCTCCTCGCGCATCGCCTGGATCCAGCCGTGATCGCTCATCCAGCCGCAAACGCTGCACACCCCGGCGGCGGTTCCGAACTATTAAGTTGAGCGAGATCAAGCAGGTGGAACGTGCCTGTCGAAGGATAGTTGATGCTCCCGAAGGGTGACGGGGGATTGATGACCGAATATTTGCGCGCGCGGGTCGCTGAGCTCGCCCCATGGTTCCACAACATCCATCTGCCCGGCGGCGTGCAAACCGCGCCTGATCATTTTTTGCTCGACTATCCCGGCAACAAGTTCGCTGAATTCGGCGTCTGTCTGCCGGAGGATCTGACCGGCAAGACCGTCCTGGACATCGGCTGCAATGCCGGCTTCTATTCGGTCGAGATGAAGCGGCGGGGCGCGGCGCGGGTGGTCGGCATCGACTCCGACGACCGCTATCTCGCGCAGGCGCGGCTGGCGAGCGAAGTGCTCGGGTTCGCCGACAGCGTCGAGTTCCGGAACCTGTCGGTCTATGACGTCGCGCAGCTCGGCGAACGGTTCGATCTCGTGATCTTCATGGGGGTGCTGTACCATCTGCGGCACCCGTTGCTGGCGCTCGACCTGATCCGCGAGCATGTCGCGGGCGACCTGATGCTGTTCCAGACGATGCAGCAGGGGTCGAAGGACGAGGCGCGGGTGCCCGAGGATCATCCCTTCTACGTGCCGGGCACATGGACCCCGCCCGACTATTTCGACGACCGCGACTATCCGAAGCTGCACTTCATCGAGCGCAAGTTCGCGGGCGACTGGACCAATTGGTGGGCGCCGAACCGCGCCTGTTCTGAAGCGATGCTGCGCGCCGCCGGCTTCACGGTGACCGCGCATCCGCAGGACGACGTCTATCTCTGCCGCGTCAGCGACGTGCCCTTTGCCGAGCACGGGCCGGCGGCAGTCTATCCAAGCAAGGGGGGAGTGCGCGCGTGATCGAAGCCGCGATGATCTGGAACGAGCCGAACAACAAGTCGCACTGGGACCCGGAGGTCGACCCCGACTGGTCGCTGTTCGCGGATACCGTCAAACGCGCGGGGGCGTCGATTGCGGCGGTCAATCCGGCGGTGACGCGCGTGCTGGGCGGCATGTCGCCGATCGATCCACTGTGGGTGAAGCGGCTGGAGGGGCATGGCTGCCTCGACGCGGTCGACGTGATCGCGGTGCACGGCTTCCCGCTCGACTGGAACCTTTGGTCGATCCACGACTGGCCCGCCAAGATCGCCGAGATCGAGGCGGTGACCGACAAGCCGGTGTGGGTGACCGAGGTCGGGGTCGGCTCGTTCGGGGCCGAGGAGGTGCAGGTGTTCGGGGTCGAGAAGACCGCCGAGTTGCTGATTGGTCGCGTGCCCCGCATCTACTGGTATTCACTGTTCGACCTGCCGCAGGAGTGGGGCGCGACCACGCGCCACCGCGAGGCGGAGGGATCGAGCTATTACCGGCATTTCTACATGGGGCTGATCCGCGAGGACGGCACGCCGAAGCCGTCGCTCGACAGCTATGCCAAGGTCGCGTCGGAGATGGGGCTGATGCAATGGTTCCATTTCGAGGACCCGCGGCTCGACGATGCGGTCGCGTGGATGAAGCGGCTGGGGACGAAGAAGCTGCGCACCGGGCTGAGCTGGGCCGACAGCTTCCGCCCCAATGCGGTCGACTGGTTCGACCGGCAGATGGAAGCGCTTGCGGAGTTCGACACGACCGTCACTTTCTGCTTCACGCCCGAGCATCTCGGCATCCAGCCGCACCACACCAGTGCGGCGCGCGATCCGCAGGCGTTCGCGGATTTCTGCGCGTGGATGATCGACCGCTACGCGCCCGCAGCGGTCACGAACCAGAAGGCGGTGGCGTAATCCGGTCGAGCGTGTCGAGCACGTCCTCGGCGCGCACGTCGCGCTCGATCTCCGGTATGTCGTCGGGGGGCGCGACCCCGACGCGTTCGGCGATCTGCCGGATCAAAGCGGTCAGCCGCGACAGTTCGTGCTCGGCGAGCAGGTTGATGTGGAGATCGAGGTCGGCGCGCGCCTGCGCCTGCGTGGCCATGCGGTTCTGGCTGATGAGGACGAAGGTGGACAAAAAGATCGCCTCCACCGACGCGATCATCGCCAGCACGACGAAGGTCGGGTCGAATTTGGGCGACAGCCAGAGATTCCACACGATCCAGCCGCCGAAGAAGGTCAGGTGCAGCGCAACGAAGGTCATCGAGCCGGTGAAGGCGGTGATCCGTCCGGCCAGCCGCTCCGACCACGGGGCGTCGGCCTCGACTCGGCGCTGGCGCTCGGCAAGGCGATGGATGTTGTCGGCGAGCGCGCCGTTCAGATCACGCGGTTCATTCATGGAAAGTCCAACGATTGTCGTACGATAATGGAAGCATGATGCCCGCCGCCGTGCTGGTGGCGCCGGGGCGGTTCGAAGTGCGCGACGCGCCGGTGCCGCAACCCGGCGCGCGCGAAGTGCGCGTGCGGCTGGAAGGCTGCGGGGTCTGCGCGTCGAACGTCGAGCCGTGGGAAGGGCAGCCGTGGTCGACCTATCCGACCGAGGCCGGCGGGATGGGGCATGAGGGCTGGGGCTTCGTTGATGCGCTGGGCGAGGGCGTCGACGACGTCGCGGTCGGCGAGCGGGTGACGGTGCTGTCGGGTCACAGCTTCGCGCCCTATGACGTGGCGTCGGTCGACCAACTGGTCCGGCTGCCCGCCGCGCTCGACGAACAGGCGTTTCCGGGCGAGCCGCTGGCGTGCGCGATGAACATCTTCCGCCGCGCCGACGTGCTGCCCGGGCAGACGGTGGCGATCGTCGGGATCGGCTTTCTCGGGGCGGTGCTGACCAGACTGGCGAGCGATGCGGGCGCGCGGGTGATCGCGATTTCGCGACGCGCGGAGTCACTGGCGCTGGCGCGCGCGAACGGCGCTGCCGAGACGATCGCGATGGACGATCACTGGGCGATCATCGAGCGGGTCAAGCAACTAACCGGCGAAGCGATGTGCGAGCGGGTGATCGAGGCGGTCGGCAAGCAATGGCCGCTCGACCTCGCCTCGGCGATCGTCGGCTTCGGCGGGCGGCTGGTGGTCGCCGGCTATCATCAGGACGGGCCGCGGCAGGTGAATATGCAGGACTGGAACTGGAAGGGGATCGACGTGATCAACGCGCACGAACGCGACCCGCGGGTGAACCTGCGCGGGCTCAACGAGGCGGTGGCGGCGGTGGCCGGCGGGCGCGTCGATCTGGCGGCGCTACTGACGCACCGCTATACGCTGGCGGAGCTGAACGAAGCGGTCGCCGCGACGCGCGACAAGCCCGCCGGGTTCGTGAAGGCGGTGGTGACGTTCTAAGGCGGGGCCGCAGGAACACCAGCTCCGTCATTCCCGCGAAGGCGGGAATCCAGACGCGCTGACGGCCCGCTTCTATCGAGACGGCATGGGTTCTGAATTTCCGCCTCCGGGGGAATGACGAGTAATAGAGTTGGATTTGCACGCATGACCCATACCAAACCGCGCATCGGCTTCCTCGGCACCGGCTGGATCGGGCGGCACCGGATGGCGGCGATGGTTGCCAGCGGCGCGGTGGAGGCGGTCGCGATCAGCGACCCGTCGCCGGAAATGGTCGCCGCGGCGGTGCGGGACGCGCCCGCCGCGCAGGTGTGCGCGTCGCTCGACCCAATGCTGGCGCTCGGACTTGACGGGGTGGTGATCGCCAGCCCGAGCGCGCTTCACGCCGCGCAGTCGATCGCGGCACTGGAGGCGGGCGTGGCGGTGTTCTGCCAGAAGCCGCTCGGGCGCGATGCCGCCGAGAACGAAGCGGTGGTGGCGGCGGCACGGCGCGCCGACCGGTTGCTCGGGGTCGACCTGTCCTATCGCCATACCGCAGGGATGCGCGCGATCGCGCCGCTGGTGCGCAGCGGGGCGCTGGGGCGCGTGTTCGCGATCGATCTGACCTTCCACAATGCCTATGGCCCCGACAAGCCGTGGTTCTACGACCGCGCGCAATCCGGTGGCGGGTGCGTCATGGATCTCGGCATCCATCTCGCCGATCTCGCCTTGTGGCTCAATCCGGGGGCGGCCGCCGAGCGCGTCGATGCCGCGCTCTATGCCAGCGGCGTCCCGCTCGCGGCGGAAGCGGTTGAGGATTATGCCGCCGCGACGGTGCGGCTGGATAACGGCGTGGTCGTGCGGCTGGCCTGTTCGTGGCGGCTGCACGCCGGACAGGATGCGGTGATCGAAGCGGCCTTCTACGGCACCGAGGGCGGGGCGGCGCTGCGCAACGTTGGCGGCTCGTTCTACGATTTCACCGCCGAGCATTTTCGCGGCACGGCGCGCGAGACGCTGGCGGTGCCGCCCGACGATTGGGGCGGGCGTGCCGCAGTCGACTGGGCGGAGCGGCTGGCGTCGGGGGCGCGGTTCGATGCGGTGGCGGAGGAGTATGTCGCGACGGCGCGGGTGCTCGACGCGATCTATGCGGCGGGACGGACCGCGTCATCGCGAGCGTAGCGCGGCAAACCATGGCGTCCTTATCCGGCTCTGGATTGCCCTGCGACGCTCGCAATGAGGAGGAAGGATGCGGGCGGAACGTGAGGGCGCCGCAGCAAAGCCGCGTTGTCGGTCGGGGCCTTGCCCCGCCGCGCTGGGACTAGAACTCCGACCACTCCTCATCCGCCACCGCTAGCGCCGTCCCGCGCGTGCCGGTGGCCGGGCGTCGGGAGGTGCGCGCCAGCTCACGGCCGGCCTGCGCGGCGCGCGACTGAAGGTCGTGGACCGGCGAGGCGGCCGGGATGCTGGCGGCGAGCATTGGGCGCTGCGTGGTCGCGGTGCGGAAGCGCGCGACTTCGCTCGTCAGGCGGTCGGCCTCCTCGGCAAGGCTGCGCGCGGCGGCGGTGGCTTCCTCGACCATCGCGGCATTCTGCTGCGTGACGCCGTCCATCTCCGAGACGGCGGTGTTCACCTGCTGCAGGCCGGTCGCCTGATGCTCCGCCGATTGCGCGATCGTCGAGACGAGTGTGCTGATCTCACCGATGCGGGTGATGATCCGCTGGAGCGCCTTGCCGGTCTCGCTGACCAGCATCACGCCAGCCTCGACCTGCTCGGACGAGGCGAGGATCTTGGTCTTCACGTCCTTGGCGGCATCCGCCGAGCGCTGCGCGAGCGCGCGGACCTCGCTGGCGACGACTGCGAAGCCCTTGCCCGCGTCGCCGGCACGCGCCGCCTCGACGCCCGCGTTGAGCGCCAGCAGATTGGTCTGAAAGGCAATCCCGTCAATGACGCTGATGATCTCGCTGATTTCCGACGAGGCGCGCTCGATCCCGCCCATCGCATCGACCGCGCGGCGCACGACATCACCCGAGCTTTCCGCCTCGGTGCGGGCGTCGACCACCGCGTCATTGGCGCGGCGCGCACCGGCAGCCGTCTCGCGCACGGTGGCAGTAATCTCGTCCATCGCCGCGGCGGTTTCCTCTAGCGAGGCGGCCTGCTGCTCGGTGCGCTGCGACAAATCGTCCGACGCCTGACGGATGTCCGCCGCGCCGCTGCTGATGCCATTGGCGGCGGTCGTCACCGCGCCGATCGTGCTCGACACCGCCGCCATCGCACGATTGAAGTTGGTGCGCAGCATATCGTAGTCGGGCGCGAACGGCGTCACGATCGTAAAGGTGAGATCGTTGTCGCCGAGCCGGCTCAGCCCGGTGCCCAATGCATCGACGACGGCCTGCTGCGTCGCCGCCGCGCTGGCCAGCGCCTTGCCGTTGCGCTGAAAGACATGCATCGCCTGCGCCATTCGTCCGACGCAGTCACGATAGTCGGTGAAAAGGATCGGTGCGTCGAAATCGTTTGCCGCCAGCTGCTCCATACGTAGCACCGTGCTCACATAAGGGTCGCAAATCAGCTTCCGGGATGTCACCGCCAATGCGATAACGGCCACCAACGCGCCGCTCGAGATCGACAGGGCGGCTGGCACGGGCATGAAACCTTTCCCGGCTCCCGCGGTGGCGATCAGCGAAAACGCCGACAGCGTAACGTACAGAAATGCCAGGGTGGCGAATTTTGTGCGTATCGGCGCATTGCGTTGAAACCATTGGATCATTTTAGTTTCTCGCACCCCGTCGAAGTATTTCACCGCAAACAAATCAGTCACGCCGATGTGAAGGGTGGGGATAAAAGATGGGTTAACGCAATAAGAAACGATCACGGTTCAGTTGAAGAAGAGAGCGTTTCCTGGGAAAACTATGTCTAACTTCCAAGTGCTTGACGGATTGCCAGCAATATTGATCAGGCTGATCGCTTTAGTCATGCAACGATGGTGGCAAGCGCGTGGCGACGACCTCCCGCAGCACGAAGCCGCTTTCCATCTGTGTGACGCCAGGCAGGCGCGAAAGCTCGTCGCGGTGGATCTGGGCAAAATGCGCTAGATCTCTTGCTCTTACCGTGATGAGGTAATCATAGCTGCCGGACATCAAATCGCAGCGGACCACTGACGGACTTGCGGCGATCGCGGTTTCGAAGGCGTCGAGCACGTCGATCCGCTGGCTCTCCAGCGTCACCTTGATATGGACGATCGTCTGAAATCCGAGCCGCGCGAGATCGAGCCGTGCGGCATAGCCAGTGATGATCCCGGCCTCTTCCAGCGCGCGCTGCCGCCGTGCGACGGCGGTGGCGGAGCGGCCGATCGCCTCGGCCAACGTGAAGGCGGTCGCGCGCGCATTGTCGAGCAGCAGCGCAATCAGGCGGCGGTCGATTCGATCGAGCACGGCGTTTTTCGGCGTCATGAGGCAGGATCATGCAGGATTCCGCTGCGGTGTCATTCACTCAGTATGCAGTTCGCCCGGTTTCACCGTCAGCGCCGCGCTATACTGTGACAAACAAGGAGACGGACCATGCGCATCGGCGTGCCCAAGGAAATCAAGAACCATGAATATCGTGTTGGCCTGACCCCGGGCGCGGTGCGCGAATATGTCGCGCATGGTCACGAGGTGATCGTTCAGACCGGAGCGGGCGCCGGCATTGCCGCCGACGACGAGGCCTATCGCGCCGCCGGTGCCGGGATCGTTGATACCGCTGAGGAAGTCTTCGCAACCGCGCAGATGGTGGTGAAGGTCAAGGAGCCGCAGCCCGGCGAGTGGATCCAGCTTCGCGAGGACCAGATCCTGTTCACCTATCTCCATCTCGCGCCGGATCCCGAGCAGGCCAAGGGATTGCAGGCGTCAGGTGTCACCGCGGTGGCGTATGAGACGGTGGTCGATGCGCGCGGCCACCTGCCGCTGCTCGCACCGATGAGCGAAGTTGCAGGCAGGCTTTCGATCGAGGCGGCAGGCACCGCGCTGAAGGCGGTCAATGGTGGACGCGGCGTGCTGATTGGTGGCGTCCCCGGCGTGCAGCCGGCGAGGATCGTCGTGCTGGGTGGCGGCGTGGTCGGTACCCATGCCGCTCGGATGGCGGTCGGCCTGGGGGCGGAGGTGACGATCATCGACCGCTCAATCCCCCGGTTGCGCGAGCTTGACGAATTGTTCCAGGGCCGCGTGCGGACGCGCGTGTCGACGCTGGAGTCGATCGAGCATGAGATTTCGGAAGCCGATGCGGTGATCGGCGCGGTGCTGATCCCCGGTGCCTCGGCGCCGAAGCTGGTCACGCGCCCGATGCTCAAGTTGATGAAGCCGCGTGCGGTGCTGGTCGACGTCGCGATCGATCAGGGCGGATGTTTCGAGACCAGCCATGCGACGACCCATGCCGAGCCGACCTATGAGGTCGATGGCGTGATCCATTATTGCGTTGCGAACATGCCGGGCGCGGTGCCGCTGACAAGCAGCCACGCCCTGAATAATGCGACCTTGCCCTACGGGCTGGCGCTGGCTGATCACGGCTATGGCGCAGCCGAGGCAGATGCCGGGCTGATGGCGGGTGTCAACGTGCGCGGCGGCAAGATCGTCAACAAGGTGGTCGCCGAGGCACTCGGCGTCGCGGGGTAATATATCCGCCGGGCCTGATCCGGACCCCGCTTCCACCGGCCTTGGCAGGAGAAGCGGGGCCCCGGATCAGGGCCGGGGCGAAGGTGGAGGGGGGTAGCCTCCCTCCACCGATCTCACTTGCTCTTGCGTGCGCGCTTCGGGGCGGCTGCCGCTTCGGTATCCTCCTCCTCGTCGTGCTCCTCTTCGCCCGCCTCGGTCAGCGCCTCGCCGAGCGCCTTGAGCTTGTCCTGCGACTTCTCGGCCTTGTCGGCAATCTTGGTCGTCGCCGCGCCGAGCCGGTGAAGCAGCGCATGGACGCGATCAGCGTCGGGTGTGTCCTTCTCCAGTTGCTTGCGCAGTGACCCCAGGTCACGCAGGATGCCCTTGGCGCCGGGCGTATCGACATCGGCGAGCGCAGCCTCCCAATCCTCGATCATGTCGACGCCCTTTGCGGGCTTGGTGTCGTCGAGTCCGCGATTGATCGCGTTCATGGTTCCGGCGAATTTCACGGCCATCGGCTGCTTCCTTTCGTGGGAGAAAAGTCCCGCGCAGCGAACGAGGCGGCGATCCGCTTGGCTCCCTGATGCAGATCAATTTGGAAGATAAAGATTCCTCTTCGGCATGTGTCACTGGCGTGTCGCTTCCGTGACGCCGGGCGTCACCCAATCGTCGTCACGCTGACACCTCTCCGTCGCACAAGGGTCGCCGTCCCAAGGCCCCACACGGCCTCTTCAGCGAAGGTAAGCGGCGGGAATGACAGCGACGATGACGACGGCCGGCGTGGCGCTGGCCTATGATCGGTGGGCACCGGTGTACGATCTGGTGTTTGGCCCGGTGTTTCGACAGGGGCGCGCGGCAGCGATCCGCGCCGCCGACCGGATCGGCGGCCGCATTCTCGAGGTTGGAGTAGGCACCGGCATTTCGTTGCCGCAATATGCCACGACCAGCCGCGTGACCGGCGTCGACATCTCGGAAGACATGCTCGACAAGGCGCGCGCCCGCGCCCGTCGGCTGAACCTCACCAACGTCGACGCGATCCGTGTCGGTGATGCCGAGGCGCTGGATTATCCGGACGGATCCTTCGACGTCGTGGTCGCGCAATATGTGGTGAGCGCGGTCGCCAACCCGCAGCGTGCGCTGGATGAATTCGCGCGCGTCTGCCGTCCGGGTGGCGAGATCATCATCACGACCCGCGTCGGCGCCGAACAGGGGCTGCGCGGCGGGATCGAGCGAGCGCTGATGCCGATCACCGAACGGCTCGGCTTCCGCACCGACTTCCCGTTCGCGCTCTACACCGACTGGATCGGGACGCGCAGTGACGTGTCGCTCACTGAGCGCCGCGCGATCCCGCCGTTCGGGCATTTCTCGCTGGTCCGCATCGCCAAGGAGAAGGCATGATGCCGTCGATTCGCAAACTCCGTTTCGAGGATGAACAAGGCAATCCCGGGTTCCGCGCGCAGTTGAAGGAGCAGCGCTGGGACGATCATCGCTATTATCACCACGATCTGATCAACCAGAGCCTGCATTTCGTCAGCGCGTGCACATTCATCACCGCCTATGCGTTGTTGTTCGTCGATGCCGCGCTGGCGAGCCTGCTGGCGTGGGGAGTCGCCATGACCAGCCGGCAGGCCGGACATTTCTTCTTCGAGCCGAAAGACTATGACGAAGAGAATGGCGTCACGCATGAGTATAAGGAAGAGGTGAAAGTCGGCTACAACCTGACGCGCAAGTACGTGCTCATGGGGTTATGGCTCGCGATCCCGGTAGTGCTGGCGCTGTCGCCGACGCTGTTCGGTATGCTGGAGCGGCCCGATGGCGCGCTGGACTTCCTCCGGCATGTCGGGTTCGGGTGGCTGTTCTTCGGGATAGTGGCGATCCTGTTTCGCGTTGGTCAATTGTGGATCGAACGCGATCTGGAGACCGGCATCGTCTGGGCGACCAAGATCGTCACCGATCCGTTCAGCGACTTCCGCCTGTACCGCACCGCGCCGGCGCGGCTGATCAAGCACGGCCGCAGCGACGATCACCACGCGGCGGCATGAAGGCGGGGCGGCGCGCGGCGTCGCTCCCGGCCTTTCATTCCCGCGCAGGCGGGTATCCAGACGCGCAGTGTTGTACGAGGTTCAGGACGATAGTGGCGCCGTCGCGATTGAGCCGCGGCGACATGGGTTATGGATCCCCGCCTGCGCGGGGAGGACGATGGTGGAGGGCGGTCAGGCCGCTCCGCTCACCTTCCCCTGACCCGTGCCGCCAGCGACTCCTTCAACGCCTGACGCTTCAATTGCTTGTTGCTCGCGACCGGCCCGTCCCACCAGCCGTCGGTCTGCATCGCCTGCCCGGCCGCGACGATCCGCGCGGCGATCTGCTCGAACAGCACATTGTCGATGTCGAGGCTGAAGATCAGCCGCCCGGTGCCGACCCATGACAGCGCCAGCCCCTCGGCGCGGAGGTAGTATTGCAGCATCCAGTTATAGCGCGACGGGCGGGAGTAGAGGATCGTCCACACCGTCTCCAGATGCGCGACCGACAGCGGCAATCCCGCCGCTTCGAGCAGGGCGTTGAGCCGCGCGGCGCGCCCGGTCCAGCGCTCGGTCATGCCCTTGTACAGTGCGGCGACCTCGGGCGTGTCGAGGCGGCGCAGGAAGGCATCGGTCGCGGCCATCACATAAGGATGCGCGTTGAACGTGCCGCGCGCAAAGCAGATGTCGACCGGGCGATCGTCGCGCCAGCGCTTCATCAGCGCCGCGCGGCCCGTGAGCACGCCGATCGGCAGCCCGCCGCCCAGCGTCTTGCCCCAGACGATCATGTCCGGGTCGATCCCCCATGCGCGCGCGACGCTGCCGGGAGCGAGGCGGAAGCCCATGAAAACTTCGTCGAAGATCAGCACGATGTCGTTGGCGCGACAGGTCGCAGCGAGACGCCGCAACCACGCGATATACGCCGGCAGGTCCGCGCCTGCGGCGCGCGCGCTGTCGACCAGCTGGCTGTCCGACGGCGCGCCGCCGTTCGGGTGGAGCGCCTGCAACGGATTGACCAGCACGCAGGCCACGTCCTTGCGTTTGGCAAGTACCGCCAGCGTCTGCTCGGACTGGTCGGCGAGCGTCAGCGTATGATCGGCGGACACCGGGTTACCGATGCCGGGCTGCACGTCGCCCCACCAGCCGTGGTACGCGCCCGCGAACCGCACCAGCCGGCGCTTCCCGGTGTGATAGCGCGCCAGCCGCACCGCCTGCATGACCGCCTCGGTGCCGGACATGTGGAACGACACCTCGTCGAGGCCCGACAGCGCGCACAGCCGGCGGACGTTGTCGGCGACGACCGGATGATAGCTGCCCAGCACGCCGCCGAGCGGGTCGGCGATGTCGAGCGCCTCGCGCATCGTCGCCTTGTAGAAGTCGTTGCCGAACAGGTTGACGCCGTAGCTGCCGGTCAGGTCGATGAAGCGATTGCCGTCGAGATCGGTCAGCCATGCGCCCTCCGCGCGCGCCATGAACGCGCCGACCGGGAGGTGTGCGCGCACCGTCGCGGCGAAGGGGAAGGGTACGCGGTAGCGGCCGGTGAACTGCAGGTCGGACAGCCCCTCGCGCGTCTCGGCGGTCAGCGCGAGCGTCTGCGGGAAGCGCTCCGCGTAAAGCGCCGCGAGCCGCTCGAACCCGGCGCGGCGGCGTGCGGCGACACCCGCGTCGCAGGCGTCGGCCCGGAAGAAGCGTTCGTCGACATGCGCGTAATAGGGGATCTGCCCGGCGATTCGCTTGGCCATGCGGACGTGGCCGCCGGGACCGGGGTGCTTGGCGCGCGAGAGCGCGAGTCGCTCACGGCCCTTGGTCGCGGCGAACAGGGTGCCGGCGACGAGCCCGGCGACGGCGGCGAGGGTCTTTTTCTCCATGGCGCCACTACGCGCGCCGCGATGACGCAGGTGTGACAATGCGAAGCGGACTGATGCGCGTGCTGAGGCAGGAAGATCTCAATTTCCTGCTGACCAATCGGTTGCCGCGACGCTGGGCGACGAAAATGGTCGGCCGGATCGCGGCGATCGAGCATCCGCTGGTCGCGAGGCCGGCGCTGGCGGCGTGGCGGTTCTTATGCGACGTCGACCTGCGCGATGCCGAGACGACGCACTTCGCGAGCCTGCGCGATGGGTTCATCCGGCGGCTGCACGCGGGCGCGCGGGTGTTCGCGCCGGGTGATGACGTGGTGGCGAGCCCGTGCGATGCGATCGTCGGCGCGCACGGGCGGGTCGAGAACGGGCAGCTCTATCAGGTGAAGGGCTTTCCGTACCGGCTCGACGAGCTGTTGCCCGATGCGGCGCTGGCGGCGCGATTTGCGAACGGGTGGTTCGTGACGCTACGGCTGACCGCGGGGATGTATCACCGCTTTCATGCGCCCGCCGACCTGACCGTCGAGGCGGTGACCTACCAGTCGGGCGATTGCTGGAACGTCAATCCGATTGCGCTGCGCCGGGTCGAGCGGTTGTTCTGCCGCAACGAGCGCGCGGTGATCGAGGCGCGCGGAGCGGGCGGGCGCGAACTGCTGCTGGTGCCGGTGGCAGCGGTGCTCGTGGCGAGTATCCGGCTGACGTTTCTCGATACCGAACGGACGTTGCGCGAGCACGGGCCGGGGCGACGCGCGTGCGATGTAGCGGTGACGAAGGGCGCGGAGATGGGCTGGTTCGAGCATGGCTCGACGATCGTGATGTTCCTGCCGGGTACGGCGCGGCTGCGGGAGCGGTTGAAGGAAAGGCAGCCGATCCGCGCGGGGGAGGCGATTGCGGATTGGTAGGTACGTCATTGCGAGCCTAGCGAAGCAATCCAGGGTGCCTTAGCTGCGCTCTGGATTGCTTCGCTATGCTCGCGATGATGACTTATGCCGTCGGCAGCGTCAGCGTCACCAGAAGGCCATGCGGCGCATTCTCCGCCAGCGCCAGTGCGCCTCCGTAGAGCCCCGCCAGCTCCGCGACGATCGTCAGCCCGAAACCGTGCCCGTCACCGCGCTCGTCGAGGCGAGTGCCGGGTTGCAGCACCTGCGCGCGGGCGGCGGCAGGGATGCCGGGGCCGTCGTCGGCGATCGTCAGCGCGACGCTGCGGCCATCGCGCCTTGCGGCGATGACGATGAGCGACCCGGCGTGGCGAGCGGCATTGTCGAGCAGGTTGCCGAGCAGTTCGTCGAGATCCTGCGCGTCCACCGCGACTGCGATATCGTCCGCGACCTCTCGCACAATCGTCAGCGGCGGGCCGTCGTGGAGCCGCTCCACCACCGCGGCGATGTCCGCGACGGCTGGCGCGAGCGGGGTTGTGACGCGGCGGTTGACCGCGGCGGCGCGCGCGCGGGCGAGATGGTGGCGGATTGTGCTGTCGATCCGGGCGACGGTAGCGGCGAGGCGCGGCTGATCACGCAGGTCGATCGCAAGCGCGGCGACAGGGGTCTTGAGCGCATGGGCGAGATTGGCAGCCGAGGCGCGCGCGGTCGCCAGTGTCACGACGTTGTCGGCGGTGAGCGCGTTGAGCTCGCTCGCCAACGGCGCAAGTTCGGCGGGCTGGTCGGCGTCGACCTTCTCGCGCGCGCCGGTGCGGATCGCGGCGACCTGTTCGCGCAGCCGGTGCAATGGCCGCAAGGCGACGCGCAACTGGACGAGCAACGCGACGGTCAGCAACGCTGCGACGCCGCCGAGGGCGAGGAGCAACGGCGCGAGCGCCCCCTCGATCGGGCGCGTAAGCACCGCGCGCGGGGCGGCGGCGGTCAGCGTCACGTCGCCGCGTCGCGTCGCCAGCGTGATTGTCCGCGCGTGTAGCGCACCGCCGTCCGCCGCTTTCGCCTCGACGGGGTGCGGGCCCGGCGGGCCGGGGGGCGCTGGCGGAGCGGGCGGTGTCGGTCGACCGGCGGCGGGCACCGGCACGTCAGCTGCGCCGATCGCACCGTCCGGCCCTGCGATCCGCCATTGCCAACCGGGATCGCCACCGAAGACGGCGACGCGCTCGGTCAGCCGCGCTCTATCGACGCGCCCGTCGCGATCGACCACCGAGGCGAGCACCAGCAATTGCGCGTCGAGCCGACGGTCGAGCCCTTCGGTCACGAAGCGGCCGAGCAGCCCGGCCATCACCGCCCCCGCCAGCACCAGCGCGAGCGATGTCGCGACCGCCGACACTAGCAGCATCCGCGCCTGCAGCGATCGTGGCAACCACCGGGTCATGCCGGGCATACCAGCCGATAGCCGCGCCCGCGCACCGTCTCGATCAGCGTCGCGCCGATCTTCTTGCGCAGCCGCCCGACGATCACTTCAAGACTATTCGAATCGACATCGGCATCGCCTTCGTAGACGCGTTCGAGCAGGTCGAGCCGCTCGATCACCGCATTGCGATGGAGCATGAGCTGCGACAGAACGCGCCACTCGAAGGCGGTCAGCTTGAGCGGCAGGCCATCGAGTTCAAACACCCCGGTCTGTGAATCGAACGACAAGGGCCCGCACGTCAGCAGCGCCTGCGCGTGGCCAGCCGCACGCCGCATCAGCGCGCGGAGCCGCATCACCAGTTCCTCGACGCGGAACGGCTTGACGAGGAAATCGTCCGCGCCGGCCTTGAACCCGGCGACCTTGTCCGACCAGCCGTCGCGCGCGGTGAGGATCAGCACGGGCAGATCGCGGCCTGCGTCGCGCCACGCCTTGAGCACCGAAATGCCGTCGCGCTCCGGCAATCCGAGGTCGAGCACCGCCGCGTCGAAGCGCTCGGTCTCGCCGAGATGCGCGGCATCCACGCCGTTGTCAGCGACGTCGACCGCGAAATGCTCCTCGCGCAGCGCGCGCGCGAGCGCCGGCCCGAGATCGCGGTCGTCCTCGACCAGCAGGATACGCATTTTGCCCCTTCCTCTTCGCCCCGCGCCCTATGCCGCTCGGTTAAACCGAAACTGAACGATCCGGTTCAGCGCGGGTGGCGGAGGGCGCACCTAAACATTGCTCATCAACCCGAAGAGGAGTGAGTAATGAAAGCTTCAATGATCCCGCATCTGTCGCGCGGCCAGCGGGTCGCGCTCGGCGCTGCCGCACTGCTGGCGATGGGAGCGGCGGGCGGCGCAGGCGCGGTGCAGCTGACCAGGCCGAGCGTCGAGATGGCGCCGACGGTCCCGACCGCCATTGCCAAGTTGCCCGCCACCAGCGGCATCGTGACGGTGCGCGGGCGGGTCGCGGGTGTCTATGGCACGCGCTTTCTGGTCGAGGATGCCAGCGGGCGTACGCTGGTCGACGCCGGTCGCGGCGCTGGCATGCTGACCAAGGGCGCGCCGGTGCTGGTGCAGGGCCGCTTCGACGATGGCCAACTGCGCGCGCGCTTCCTCGCCGACCAGGGCGGGGTACGCGAGGTCGGCGCGCCGCCGCCGCCCCCGCCGCCGCCCGCCCCCGGCGCAGGTGCCCCGCCTCCGCCCCCCGGTGCCGGTGCGCCGCCGCCGCCGCCGGGCGCTGGTGCCCCTCCGCCGCCGCCGCCCGGTGCGGGCGCACCACCGCCGCCGCCCGCCCCGGGCGCAGGTGCGCCCTTGGCGCCCCCTACGGGAGCCGGCGCGCCGCCGCCACCGCCGCCGGTTAACGGGCAGGTGCCGCCCGCGCCGACCGCACCGCGCGCGTAATCAGATCGGGGAGCGGCGCCACGCGCGCTGCTCCCCTTTTCGTGCGTCAGGCGGTTTCGGGCACTGGGGTCAGCGCCGCGCCGGTGTCGAACCAGCTAATGAGGTTATCGACCACCAACTGCCCCATCGCCGCGCGGGTCTGTTCGGAGGCCGAGCCGAGGTGCGGCAGCAGCACGACATTGTCCATCGCCCGCAGCTCGGCCGGCACGTGCGGCTCGTCGGCATAGACGTCCAGCCCGGCGGCGAGGATCGTTCCCTCACGTAGCGCGGCGATCAGCGCCGGCTCGTCGGTGACGCTGCCGCGTGCGACGTTGATGAAGATCCCCTGCGGCCCCAGCGCCGTTAGCACCTCGGCATTCACCAGATGCCGCGTCGACGCGCCGCCGGGTACGATCGCGATCAGCACGTCGCACGCCGTGGCGAGCGCGACCGGCGTGTCGTGATAGGCATAGGCCACGTCGTCGCGCCGCGTGCGCTGGTGATATCCGATCGCGACATCGAAGCCTTCCAGCCGCCGCGCGATCTGCTGCCCGATCGCGCCGAGCCCGATGATGCCGACGGTTCGTCCGCGCAGCGTCGGCGAAAGCGGAAAGGGGGCCTGCTCCCAGCGGCCCTCGCGCACGTAGCGGTCGGCCTGCGGCAAGCGCCGGATCGTCGCGAGCAACAGCCCGAGCGCGAGGTCGGCGACTTCGGCGTCGAGCACCCCAGGCGTGTTGGTGACCATAATCCCACGCGTCGCCGCCGCTTGCGCGTCGATATTATCGTAGCCGACGCCGAAATTGGCAACGATTTCCAGCGCAGGCAACCGGTCGAACAGCGCCGCATCGACCCGCCCGGCGAGCGTATTGGCGGCCAGCCCGCGGATCGCGGCGCCATGTTCCGCGAGGAACGCGTCGGAGTCGGGCTGCTCCCAGAGGCGATGAAGCGTGAAGCGTGCGTCGAGCGCCGCGATCACCGCGGCAGGCATCGGGGCGGGCATAAGGATCTGTGTGTCGGTCATGCCCGCCGGTGTAGCGGTTTACGCGACGCGCGTCAGCCGACCGGACGCGCGCCGGGCGTGCCGCATTTCGCGAACTTGCCGTTGGCGGTCTTGCACCGAGTCGCCTTGGCGGGCGGGCATTTGACGAACTTGCCGGTCTTCGGGTCCTTGCACGGCGCGGCGAAGACGGGCGGGGCCATCAGCGTCAACGCGGCGGCAACAGCGAGCAGACGAAGTATCGGACATCCTCCAGCCCGGCGATCGGGCACGATCGAGGTTAAGCTCTTCTTTCTACGAGGAAAAGGGCAGGGGGCTTGTCCGATCAACAGTTTACCGGCGATATGTTGGCATAGAAGATAAGGAGGGGCTTGATGCGACGGATATTGTGGGCGGCTATGGCGGCGGTGCTGACGGGCGGAGTGGCGCAGGCTGAACCCGCGAAGCTCGATCCGAAGACCGCCGTCTACGAGTTGCGCACCTATTACCCGGCGCCCGGCAAGGCGGCGGCCCTCAATTCGCGCTTTCGGGAGCATACATTGGGGCTTTTTGCCAAGCATGGCATGACCAATGTCGCCTATTGGAATGAGATTCCTACTGATGCGGCGCCCGAGGGGCGGGTGGTGTACGTGCTTGCCTACCCAAGCCGCGCGGCGCGCGACGCGGATTGGGCGGCATTCGGCAAAGATCCAGAGTGGCAGAAGGTCGTCGCCGCCTCCGAGGCGGCGGGCAAGCTGGTGACCAAGGTCGACAGCGTCTTCATGACCGCCACGGATTACTCGCCGCCGATTTTGGGCAAGTAACGCGATTCATCATTGCGGGCGGAGCAACGCAATCCAAGGCCGGACCAGGACACCCCGGATCGCCGCGCTACGCTCGCAATGACGACCAGGCCGCGCCGCCCGGCTTGAGCAGGTCGAGCACCGCCGCGGTCATCGCGGTCGCGCCGGTGGTGACGACCGCCTGCGGATCGACCTTGAACAACGGCGAATGGTGCGACGGGATGGCCGGGCCGCCCTTCGCCGCGGCGTCGAACGCGGCCTGCTGTGTCCCGCCGACCGCGAAATAATAGCCCTTGATGCCGTACTTGGGCTCGATGAACGCGGCGAAGTCCTCCGCGCCCATGCCCTTTTGCTGGAACGGGATAACCTTGTCCGCCCCCAGCGTCGTCGCCATCACGGTATTGAGCCGGCGTGCCAGCGCGGCGTCGTTGACCGTCGTCGGCGTGCCTTCGATCACGGTCACCACCGGCATCTTGTCCGCCGGCATCCCGTTCAACTCGCCGATCCCGCGCGCGACGCGCTTGATCCCGGCGAGCAATTGCGCGCGCGTCGCCTCGTCGTTGGCACGCACCGTCACCTGTAGTTTCGCCTGATCCGAGATAATGTTGTGCTTCAGCCCGGCGTGGAAGCTGCCGACGGTGATGACCGCGGGGCGCAGCGGCTGGCGCTCGCGGCTGACCAGCCCTTGCAGCGCGATGACCAGCTGGCTGGCCATATAGACCGGGTCCTTGCCGGCCTGCGGGCTCGCGCCGTGCGCGCCGATGCCGGGGACGACGATGTCGACGCTGTCCGACGAGCTGTACTGGATGTCCTCCGACGCCGAGACGGTGCCCGCCAGTTCTTCGGAATTGGAGTGATAGGCCAAAGCGTAATCAGGCTTGGGGAACCGGGTATAGAGCCCGTCCTTGACCATCGCCGCCGCGCCGCCGACGCGTTCCTCGGCGGGCTGGACGACGAACACGACAGTGCCGGCCCAGCGATCCTTCATTGCCGCCAGCCGGCGGGCAGTCGCGATCAGCCCGACAATGTGCGTGTCATGCCCGCAGGCGTGCATCACCGGCGCCTCGACGCCGTCAATGCCGACCTGCCGTACCGTGCTGGCGTTGGCGAGCCCGGACTTTTCCTCGACCGGCAACCCATCCATGTCGGCGCGGACCAGCACCACCGGGCCGTTGCCGTTCTTCAGCACGCCGACCACGCCGGTGCCGCCGACCTTCTCGGTGACCTGCACACCGGGGATCGCGCGGAGTGCCGCCGCCATCTTCGCGGCGGTGCGCTCTTCCTTGAACGACAGTTCGGGGTGGCGATGAAAGTCGTCCCACATCGCCGCCAGCGACGTGTCGTAATCGGCGCGGATCGCCGCAGCATAATCGGGCTCGGCGGCGGCAGGCTGCGCGAGCGCGCCGAGCGCGGCGGCGGCGAGAAGCAGTGAACGCATGGCAAGACCCCCATTGTTTTCCGCAGCGTAGCGCCGTGCGGAAGAGGCGGGAAGGGGGCCTTGCACGGCCCGGTTACATCCGTAGCGTCGCCGACAGGTAGAAGCTGCGGCCGTAGAAGCTGCTCTCCTGCCAGATCGACGGATTGTTGTTGTAATAGGCCTCTTCGCGGCTGTTGTTGAGGTTGATGACGCCGGCCGCGAAGCTGAGATAGTCGGTCGGGGTAAAGCCCGCCGCCAGATCGAACTGCGTCCGCGCGCGAACGGTATGGCCTTCGGTCGCGAAGAAGCTGTCCGCGCCATTCTGTTCGTACGAACTGCGGTAATTGGCCGAGAGCCGCAGGCTGAACAGCCGGTTCTCCCAATAAGGCGTGATGTTCGCGGTATTCTTCGACAGGTTGCGCACCGTGAAGCCGGTGCCGATCGCCACCTTGGTCGGGATCACGCGCGTGTAATTCGCCAGCAGCCCGAAGCCGTCGACCGGCAGCCAGCGGTCGAACGACTGGTTCCAGCTCACCTCGACGCCGCGGATGCGGATCGTGCTGGGGTCGTTCGAGGTCTGGGTGATGTTATAGATGTTGCCCGCGGCGTCGACGCAGTCGCCGTTGGTCGCGCCGGTGCTGGCGCGCGACAGCGCGGTGCCGTTGAAATTGCCCGGGCACACCAGCGACGAGAAGGTGCCGTTCTTCACCCATTTGTAGAAGCCGTTGATCGACAGTGCGCTGGCCGGCCCGTAATACCACTCCACGCCCAGATCGAGCTGGTCGGCGGTCAGCGGCTTGAGCCCCGACTGGCCGAGATCGATGGTCAGCGTGCGCGTGCCGACCGGGAAGGTGTTGGCGGTCGATGAGGTGGTCTGCGCCAGCGAGCTGCGCGAATCGAGGATCGGGCGCACCAGCACCTTGGCGGCGGCGAAGCGCACCTGCAGCGTGCGGGTCGGCTCCAGCACGAGGTTCAGGCTCGGCAGGACGTTGTCGTACTCCTGCGTCTCGACATACTCGCCGATCTTCTGCGTGACGTCGGTGTAGCTGCCGGTGCGCGGCTGGGTGATATTGCCGTTCACGACCTGTTTGGTGTGCTCGTAGCGGACGCCGAGATTGCCGCGCAGCGGCGCGCCGAACACCATGCTGTCGAGCGACGCCATCGCATAGACGGCGGGGATGTAGCGATCGACGGTATAGCTGCCTTCCGGTGCGGGCAGGTCGGGCACCGCGATCCCTGCATTGGCGAGCGCCTGACGATAGCCGGCGGTGTCGGGCGCGATCCACGCATTGGGCAGGTTGCCGTTGCCGTCGAGGAACCCGCCGACGCCGTAGCTGGCCGCAGACAGCGCCGGGAACAACGTGCTGGTCGGGCCCGGACGGTTGGCGATCGAGCCGAGATCGTGGCGGCCGACATCGCGAACGAAGCTTTCGTGGCGGAACTTGGTGCCCGCCGCGAATTGCGAGATCGGGCCGAGCGTCACGTCCTTGGTGACGTCGACCTGCGTCGAGACTTCCTTGCCGGTGGTGCGACGCGTCGCGCCGTTCGGGAATTCGTTCCGCACCAGCGTCGCCTGATTGTAGAGCGCCGGATCGGACAGGTTCGCCGCGACGGTGTATTTCGGGTTGCGCGGATCGGTGATGTCGAGCGTCGCCGACGGAATGGTGACGCCAAGGATCGCGGCATCCTCGCGTGAATAAGCGTAGCCGCGGGTAAAGTTGCCGACGGCGCGGACGGCGAGCCCGTCCTCGTCCTTCCACTTCATCGCCAGCGTATAGCCCTGGCTGGACAGCTTGCGGCTTTCCTCCTGCCGGTTGTTCTCCAGCGTGAAGTTGGTCGCGGTGGTCACCTTCGACGCGCCGTCGCTGATGCTGCCGGCGGTCAGCCGCGACGTGTTGAACAGGAACACCTGCTGGTTGACGTCATACCTGGTGTCGTCGCGCGCATAGATCGCGGTCGCGTCGATTTCCAGCCGGTCGGTTGGCCGCCACTGCACACCGCCGCTGCCCGTCAACTGCTCGATCGAGCGATCGATGCGGCGGTAGCGCGGGCGCCGCGGCACCGCGATCACCGCACCGTTGATCGTCTGTGTCGCCCAGCGATCCTGGAACAGATAGTCGGCGCGATCCTCGAGCTTCTGATAGCCAAGGTTGACGTAAACGCCCAGCCGCCCGTCCGCGAACTGGTCGACATAGCTGGCGCCGAACTTGGGCGTGATCGTCTTGCCGGCATATTCGCTGTTCTGCACCTTGGCGGACAGCACGATCTTGCGACTCTTGTAATCGAGCGGCTGAACGGTCTGGATGTTGATCGTGCCCGACAGCCCGCCGCTGTCCATGTCCGGGGTCGGCGACTTCAGCACCTGCACGGCATTGGCCAGTTCGGTCTGGATGATGTCGTAGCGGAAGCCGTCGGTGAAGTCGGCGCTCTTGAAGGTTTGCCCGTTGATCGTGGTCAGCGCATATTGCGGACCGAGGCCACGGATGCTGATCGTCGCGCCGCGCCCGTTGATGTTCTGCATCTGCACGCCGGAGATGCGTTGAATCGACTCCGTGATGTTCTGGCTCGGGAACTTGCCGAGATCCTCCGCCGAAATCCCGTCGCTGACGCGTGTGTCGCGGCGCTTCGCGTCGAGCGCGGTGGCGATCGAGGCGCGGAAGCCGGTGACCACGACATCGCTGCCTTCTTGGGCGGCATCGGCGGCTGCGATCGGTTCGCTGTTCGCCGGGGTCGGCGTAACCGCCGCGTTGGGATCGATCGGAACGGTCTGCGCCAGGGCGGTGGGTGCCATGATCCAGAACGCCGACCCTGCAGTGCCGAGCAACATCGCCTTCACCGCACGCGTGACGCGCGCCGGTTCGCCAACAACAACAGCCATTTTCCCAACCCCCGATCGTTAAGCATGTGACGCCGCGCGGTTTGTCCGTTCGCGAGCCCTGCTCCTCCTGCCCGGTCAAGGTGCTTTGGTATTATCGGGCTGTCAATTGGTTTTACAGCGGTAGCATATCGCTCTGACAACTGATCTCCCGAAATTAACGGAACTTACTAATCCAAAGCAGGTTTGTGTCTGCGATTGGCAGGTCGACACTTCCTGCCAAACCATTCTCGGAGAATCGGCATGAACAAGCACGAAGTGCACGGTGGTGCGCGCTACGTCGGCGGCAAGGTCGAAAAGGCAGTCGGTGACGTGGCGGAGCGCCGCGACTGGCAGACCGATGGCGTGCTCAACCAAGTGGCAGGCGCGGCGGAAAACCTGCTCGGTCGCGTGCAGTCTGTTGCCAGTGATGTCGCTGACGCGACGCCCGGGCTGATCGAGGAAGCGCGTGAGCGGATCGGCGACGCTACCGACCGCGCCACGTCCGCGACCCGTCAGGGCGCGCAGGCTGCGAGCGCAACGGTGCGCGAGAATAGCGGCGCGACGCTGGCGCTGGTCGCGGCATTGGGAGGTGTGGCGGTCGGCTGGTTGCTGTTCGCGCGACGTCACTGATTTCCGCCTTCGATTTCAAGAGTAACAGGAGTGCGTATGGCAACGAACATCTCAGCCGGCATGGTGCCGCTGGAAGAACGCGCGATCGCGCGCGTCGGAAGGCGGGTATCGTGGGGTGCGATCTTCGCCGGTGTGGTGATCGCGGTGGCGGTGCAATTGCTGCTCGGCATCCTTGGCACCGGCATCGGGCTGTCGATGGTCGATCCGGCCGCAGGCACTACGCCGGGCGCGACCGGCTTCGGTATCGGCGCTGGCATCTACTGGTTGATCACCACCGTGATCGCGCTTGGCTCGGGCGGCTATGCTGCCGCGCGCCTGTCTGGCGTCACCGAGAAGTTCGACGCGCTGTCGCACGGGCTGGTGGTTTGGGGCCTCACGCTGATCCTCACGCTGTACCTGCTGACCTCTGCGGTCGGCGGGATCATCGGTGGTGCGTTTCGCACCATGGGGTCGGTAGCGGGTGCGGCGGGCGCGACGGTCGGCGCGGTGGCGCCCAAGGCGGCGCAGGTCGCCGGAATCGATGCCGGTGATGTGAAGCAGGAGGCGTCGGCCTACCTCTCGGATGCGCTCGGCGACCCGGCGCAGATGGCCCCGGAGCAGGCGCAGGCCGAGATCGCGAGGCAGCTTCCCGCGCTAGCCCGTGGTGGTGCCGATGGGCAGCGCGCCGAAAGCCGGATCGTTGATGTTGTCGCCGCTCAGCGCAAGATCAGCCGCGAACAGGCGCAGGCGCAGGTAACGCGCGCCAAGGCGCAGTTTGTGAAGACCAAGAACGATGCGGTGCAGACCGCCAAGTCGGCGACCGACACCGCTGCGGGTGCGGCTGCTAGCACCTCGTTCATCCTTGTGTTTGCGCTGCTCGCCGGAGCCGGCGCGGCCGCCTTTGGCGCAACGACGGCGATCCGTCGCCGACTGCGCTGAGTGCCCGCGGCGGGCCTGCGTATCCGGCCCGCCGCACCTTTTTGCTGAGAGGAGACGAACATGACCCGCAAGATCGCTTTCGCCGCAACCGCAATCGCGATGTTCGTGCTGTCGGCCTGCAACACCGTCCACGGCGCCGGCAAGGATATGACGTCCGCCGGGAAGGCGGTGTCGAAAGCCTCGGGTGAGAAATAAGCCGGTGATGAGGCACGCCGCTTAGCGTTTGGCACGCCTCCGACTGGCCTGTCGCGGCCCGCTACGACGTTCGTCGTGGCGGGCCGTTCGACGTCAGATTACCGCCCCAGCGACGCCGCAGCGCGGGCGCGGGCCTCGATTTCGGGCAGCGTGCCTTCGGTCACCCAGCTGCCGCCGACGCACAGCACTGGCCCGATCGCCAGCCAGTCCGGCGCGCTCGCTTCGGTGATCCCGCCGGTCGGGCAGAATTTGCACTGGTAGAAGGGTGCGGCAAGCGCCTTGAGCGCCTTGACCCCGCCGCTCGTCTCGGCCGGGAAGAACTTGAAATGCTCCAGCCCCATGTCGAGGCCGCGCATGATATCGCCCGCGGTCGCAACGCCCGGCAGCCACGGGATGTGCGCCTCAAGGATCGCGTCGCCGGTCTTCGCCGACAGGCCGGGGGAGACGATGAACTCGACGCCCGCGTCCTTGACCTGCGCGACCTGCTCGGTGGTGACGACGGTGCCCGCGCCGACGATCGCGCCGGGCACCTGACGCATCTCACGGATCGCGTCGAGCGCGGCCGGGGTGCGCAGCGTCACCTCCAGCACCTTGAGCCCGCCTGCAACCAGCGCCTCGGCGAGCGGGCGCGCCTGCGCGGCGTCGTGGATGACCAGAACCGGGATGACCGGGCTGGTGCGCATGACGGTTTCGATGTTGCTCACGATTGATGCTCCTGCGCGAAGGCGGCCGCGGCACCGAACAGGCCCGGCTGCGGATGGGTGATGAGCTTGACCGGGATCGCCGACATCAGCGACTGGAAACGACCCTTGGCGACGAAGCGCTGGTCAAAGCCCGAGCGCAACAATTTGTCCTTGATGCGCAGGCCAAGGCCACCTGCGATCACGACGCCTTTCGCGCCATGCGCCAGCGCCAGATCGCCAGCGACCGCGCCGAGCGCAAGGCAGAAACGGTCGAGCGCGGCGAGCGCGATTGAGTCGGTGCCCTCCAGCGCTTCGGTCCAGATCGCGCGATCGTCCTTGTGGACATAGGCGCGGCCTTCCAGCTCGGCGAGCGTCTCGTAGATCGCGACAATCCCCGGCCCGGCGACGATCCGCTCCACCGATACACGCGTATAGGTCTTGCGCAGCCGCTTCAGCAGCGCATCCTCGATCCCGTCGAGCGGCGCATAATCCATATGCCCGCCCTCGGTGGGCAGCACGCGGTAGCGGCCGTCCTGCTTGTAGACCTGCGCGACACCCAGCCCGGTGCCCGGGCCGCAGACGGTCGTGACGCCCTCGCTCGGTAGCGGCGCGTCGGGGCCGCACAAATGCTCGAAGTCCGCCGCGGGAAGCTGGCCGACGGCATGGCCGATCGCGCCGAAATCGTTGATGATCGTCCAGGTCGATGCGCCGAGCCGCTCGGGGATCAGCGACGGGCGGATCACCCAAGGGTTGTTCGTCATGCGGATCACGTCGCCGGTGATCGGCGACGCGACCCCGATCGCCGCGGCATCGGGCAAAGTCCCGCCCATTCGCTCGCGAAACGCCTCATAGGCGGTCTGGAGGCTGGCGTGCTCGGCAGTCTTCAGCGTGACCGGCTCGCCCAGCGCGACGACATGCCCGCCTTCGACCTCCGCAATGGCGAAGCGCGCGTGTGTGCCCCCGATATCGACCGCTACGACCTGCATTATACCTTCTCCCTCTCCCCTTAGGGAGAAGGCTGGGTTGAGGGGTCGCCCCAGGCGACACCGCTCGTGGCAGCCCTCTCCCAACCAGGTCGGGGTAGATATTACCCCGTAAGATTTAGGTCTTGCCGGGGGCAAGACCGATCCCGCCCTCCCCGACGGGGAGAGGGCTATTTACGTTACAATCCAGCGCCTGCCAAAACCGCGCTTGCGCCCTTCTCCGCCTCGTCGGCTAGCCCGCGGAACATGCCGAACAATTCGCGGCCCATGCCCGTCGCTGATGCCGGGGACGGTGCCTGTTCGCGCATCGCCCATTCGTCGGCGGACACCAGCGCCTCGAGCGTTCCCGCCTCGGCATCGACGCGGATCAGGTCGCCGTCGCGGATCAGCCCGATCGCGCCGCCCCCCAGAGCTTCGGGCGAGCAGTGGATCGCGCAGGGCACCTTGCCGCTCGCGCCAGACATCCGTCCGTCCGTCACCAGCGCGACCTTGAACCCGCGGTTCTGGAGCACGCCGAGCGGCGGGGTGAGCTTGTGCAACTCGGGCATTCCGTTGGCGCGCGGACCCTGAAAGCGGACCACGACCACGACGTCCTGCTCCAGCTCGCCGTTCTTGAACGCCTCGATCACGTCGAGCTGGTCGGCGAAGACGCGCGCGGGTGCCTCGACGATCCAGCGGTCGCGCTCGACCGCCGAGACCTTGATGCACGCGCGGCCGATATTGCCCTGCAGAATCCGCATCCCGCCATCGGGTGAGAAGGGCGCGGTCGCCGGACGCAGGATCGTCTCGTCGCGGCTGTCGCCCGCCGGCGTCCAGGTCAGCGCCTCGCCATCCAGCGTCGGCGCGGCGGCATAGGCGGTCAGGTCGTCGCCCGCGACCGTCATAATGTCGCGGTGAAGATACCCGCCCGCCAGCAATTCCTTGATGACATAGGGCATTCCGCCCGCCGCCTCGAACCCGTTCACGTCCGCCGAGCCGTTCGGATAGACACGCGCGATCAGCGGCACCGCCGCCGACAGCCGGTCGAAATCCTCCCAGTCGATCACGATCCCCGCCGCGCGCGCGATCGCGGGCAAATGGAGCAGGTGGTTGGTCGACCCGCCGGTCGCCAGCAAACCGACCGCGGCGTTGACCACAGCCTTTTCGTCGACGCACGCGCCGAGCGGGCGGTAATCGTCGCCATGCGCACCGATCTTCGCCAGCCGGTGGACCGCGGAGCGGGTCAGTTCCTGCCGCAGCTTGGTGCCCGGATTGACGAACGCCGCGCCCGGCATGTGGAGGCCCATCACCTCCATCATCATCTGGTTGGTGTTGGCCGTGCCGTAGAAGGTGCAGGTCCCCTGTGTGTGATAGGCGGCGATCTCCGCCTCCAGCAGCTCCTCGCGCCCGCAATCGCCGGTCGCGAAGCGCTCGCGCACCGCCGCCTTGGCCTTATTCGGCAACCCGGAGGGCATTGGCCCGCCAGGAATCAGGATCATCGGCAGGTGCCCGAAGCGCAGCGCGCCCATCAGCAGGCCGGGGACGATCTTGTCGCAAATGCCGAGCAGCGCCGCGCCCTCGAACGTGCCGTGGCTCAGCGCCACCGCGGTCGACAACGCGATCGTGTCGCGGCTGAACAGCGACAGCTCCATACCGGCATAGCCTTGCGTCACGCCGTCGCACATCGCCGGCACGCCGCCGGCGACCTGTGCGGTCGCCCCGGCCTCGCGCGCCCAGACCTTCATCTGCTCGGGGTAGCGATAATAGACAGCGTGCGCGGACAGCATGTCGTTGTACGCGGTCACCAGCCCGATGTTCATCGCCTGGTGCTGCGTCTTCATCGCCTCGCGGTCTTCGGGCGTGCCGGCATAGGCATGGGCGAGATTGGCGCAGCCGAGCCGCGGGCGGCCGATCCAGCCCTGCCGCTCGCGTTCGATCAGCGACACATACGCCTGCCGCGTCGGGCGGCTGCGTTCGATGATCCGGTCGGTGACGGCGCTGACGGCGGGGTTCATGATAATACGTCCTCGTCATGCCGGGTTCGGCCCGGCAATCGTGGCCTCGATAGAAGGCCGTAGCGGCAGTCTTTGCGGCAGCATCGTCCGCGGGACAAGGGCCGGAACATGCTGACGTCCAGTCTACATTCCTCTCATCCGTTCATGCTGACGAGAGGCTGAGCCTTTCGAAGCCTCGCCTCGAAGCACCAGCCCTTCGAGACGCCGTTTTGACAAGCTCAACGGCTCCTCAGGGCGAACGGAAGGAGATGCCGGCCGTAGCGGGGCTATGCCGCCCAGTGGATGTCGACGGGCAGCTCGGCGTCGGCCAGCACGCGCCCGATCGGATAGGGCGAGCCGGCACCTTCCTTGATCGCGTCCTCGATCACCTTGCGCTTGGCATCGCCGGTTACCGCGATCATCAGCGCACGCGCGGTGACGATGCCCTGCCGCGTCAGCGACACGCGCGCGACCGGCGCCTCGGGCGGCAGCGGATCGGGCATCACGCCGATCGCGCGGCGTTCCTTCGGCCCGTTGAGCGCTTCGTCATAATCGGGACCGGGGAAGATCGACGCGGTATGTCCGTCGCCGCCGACGCCGAGCAGGCACAGGTCGAGCGGCCAGTGCAGATCCTGCATCAGCGCGTCGGCCGAGCGGCCCGCCGCCTTGTAATCGTCGGTCGCCTTGGGAACGATCGGCATCACGCGCGCGCCCTTGGGGATGAAGATCTTGCCGAGCGCGGTGACGTTCGACAGCGCGTCGCCGAGCGGCACGATCCGCTCGTCACCGGGGATGATCGTCACGCGCTTCCAGTCGAGCTTGGCCTTGGCCAGCTTCTCATAGGCGGGCAGGGGGGTCTTGCCGCCCGCCAGCGCGATCACCGCCGAGCCGCGCGCGTCGATCGCGCTTTCGATGACGAACTGGATATCGCCCGCGACCGCATCGGCCAGCTCGGCGGCGTCGTCATATTCCCACCATTCGATTTCGGTCATGTCATACTGCCTTATGAAAATACGTCATCCCCGCGAAGGGGGGATCCAGAATCTCTGACCTTCCGGTCGATCGCATTACCTGCGCGTCTGGATTCCCGCCTGCGCGGGAACGACGAAACGCCGATCAATCGTCCTGCCACGTCACGTTGTCGCGCTCGGTCAGCGCGATCGCGCCGGCCGGGCCCCAGGTGCCGGCGGCATAATGTTTCGGCCTGGTCTGGTTTGCGGCCCAACCGGCGCGGATCGCGTCGATCCACTTCCATTGCGCCTCGACCTCGTCGCGGCGCACGAACAGCGTCTGGTCGCCCTCGATCAGGTCGAGCAGCAGCCGCTCGTACGCGATCCGGCGACGCTTGCCCGCGAATTCTGCGTCGAGGCTGAGGTTGAGCGGAACCTCGCGCAATTTCAGCCCGTCGCGGTCCAGCCCCGGCTCCTTGGTCATCACCAGCAGCTGGATATATTCCTCCGGCTGGAGCCGGATGATGAGCGTGTTCGGCTGCAACACTCCGCCGCGCCCCGAGAACATCGAGTGTGGCACCGGCTTGAACTGGATCGCGATCTCGCTGCGACGCTTGGCCATGCGCTTGCCGGTGCGCAGGTAGAAGGGCACGCCCTGCCAGCGCCAATTGTCGATATGCGCCTTGATCGCGACGAACGTTTCGACATCGCTGTCATAGCCCAGCTCGGTGTCATAGCCCTTGACGACCTTGCCGCCGACCGCACCCTCTTCATACTGGCCGGTGACGGTGTTCTGCGGCACCTGATCGGGGGTAAGATGTCGCATCGAGCGGAACACCTTGGCCTTTTCGTCGCGGATGGCGGTGCCGTCGTACAGCGCGGGCGGCTCCATCGCGATCAATGCGACCAGTTGCAGCATGTGGTTGGCGACCATGTCGCGCAGCGCACCCGCACCCTCGTAATAGCCGGCGCGATCCTCAAGGCCGACCGTCTCGGCGATCGTGATCTGAACGTTGTCGATCCCCTGCGCGTTCCAGATCGGCTCGAACATCGAATTGCCGAAGCGCAGCGCGAGGATGTTCTGCACCGTCTCCTTGCCGAGATAATGGTCGATGCGGAAAATGCGCTCCTCGGGGAAGACGGCCGCCACCGTATCGTTGATCTCGCGGCTCGATTCGAGATCGTAGCCGAGCGGCTTCTCCAGCCCGATCCGCACCGTTTCGCCAGCCAGCCCGACGCTCTGCAAGCCCTTCACCGCCGGCTCGAACAGCGACGGCGCGGTCGAGAGATAGATGGCGAGCCCGCCCGACACGTCGCCGATCTTGTCGGCCAGCGCCTGGAAGGTCGTCGGATCGGACAGATCGACCGGCTGGAAGAACACCCGCTGAAGGAACGACGACAGCGCGCTTTCGTCCTTGCGGTCGGCGGGCAGGAACTCGTCGAGCGCCTTGTGGGCGACGTCGCGGAACTGGTCGTCGCTCAGGTCGCCGCGCGCCGAACCGATGATCGTCAGCCCCGGGGGCAGCAGCCCATCCGCATGGAGACCGTACAGTGACGGCAGCAGCATCCGCTTGGCGAGATCGCCCGTCGCACCGAACAACAGCAGCTTGCCGACCGGGTTGCGCTCCAACTCGCGTCTCCTTCTTAAAGCGTCAGGCCGGCAACGGGATCGAGCCCGGCCATGATGTTCAGATTCTGCACCGCCGCGCCGGCCGCGCCCTTGCCGAGATTGTCGAGCGTCGCGATCAGCAGCGCCTGCCCGGACGCCTCGTTGCCCGTCACGCGCAGCGTCATGCGATCGGTATTGGCATCGTCCTCGATCCGCACCGTCGTCACCGCCTCGTGCGCGAAGCGGACGACGCGATTACCGTCATAGGCGCTCGCCAGCACCTCGGCGACGTCGGTCAGTGTCGCGCGGCGTGACAGCTGCGCCAGATGCAACGGCACCTCCACGACCATCCCGCGATAGGCGCGCGCCACCGCCGGCTGGAAGATCGGCGCATGGGTCAATCCGGCATGGCGGCGCATTTCGGGCGCGTGCTTGTGGTTCAAACCAAGTGCATAGGGGCGAAAGGCGGTGTTGGTCTCGCCGCCCTCGAACTCCGCGATCATCGTCTTGCCGCCGCCCGAATAGCCCGAGGTGGCGTTGACGCTGAGCAGCGCATCCGCCCCAAGCAGCCCGGCGCGGACCAGCGGGCGGACGAGCGCGAGGAAGCCGGTCGGATAGCAGCCGGGATTGCTGACGAACCGCGCGCCAGCGATCCGCTCGGCCTGATCGGGCTCCAGTTCGGCGAAGCCATAGGTCCAGCGATCGGCGGTGCGATGTGCGGTCGACGCGTCGACGGTGCGCGTGCGATCGTTGGCAATCATCGCCACCGCCTCGCGCGCTGCATCGTCGGGCAGGCAGAGCACGACATAATCGGCGTCGTTGATCGCCTCGCGCCGTGCCGCCTCGTCCTTGCGGCGCGCCTCGTCCAGCGTGATGAGCGTGATGTCGCGCCGCGACGCGAGCCGTTCGCGAATCTCGAGCCCGGTGGTGCCGACCGCGCCGTCGATGAAGATATTGACGGTCATTGCGGCTGCACCGCGACGGCGTCGAGGTAACCGACTGTCCCACTATCCACGGCAATCCCCCATGCGACCCCACCGGTGAGGTCGAGCAGATCGAACGCCGCGCCGGCAGACAGCGTTTCCAGCGGCGTAGCGGTACGGTCGCGCGCTTCCCGCAGAACCACGTCGCGTAGGACGGTGCGGCGCAGCGGGGCGGCATAATGCGGTGCGAAGACGCGATCGGCGAGGCGGACGTCGGCGATGTCGGAGCGCACGGCATGGGTGCGCGGATCGAGCACGCGCGACCGGCCGGTGAGCGCGAAACCGTTACGCTCGGGCCGCGTCCCCGGTGCCGTGGGGGCGGACGGCGGCAGGGGCGGCATCCCCTTCGCCGATGAACTGGCCGAACTCTTCAAGAAAATCTGCCCCTTCGGTCGTACGGGCGACGAAGATGTTGCGCTTGTCGCTATCGTCGCGTTGGCGGCGCAGATAGCCCAGCGCACCCAAGCGATTCAAGGCGCGCGTCACGACCGGCTTCGACACGTTCAAAATGCGCGCCAGACCCCGCACCGTATGCGGGCCCGGGCGCAGGTAAACCACCAGCAATAGGGCCATCTGGCGATTGGTGAGATCGGGCTCGCCCGAGCGCACATAATCGACCAGTGCATTCATCCACGAACTCAGTTCGGGTTGAGCCAATGTTGCCACGTCCTCGTCCCGCATCGAAAGAAGACCGGATCATCCCGGACTTGTCGGCGGATTAACGCCCGCTTTCACGGCTGGTTTCAGCTATGTCACGAATTTGGCACGCCGCTTGTCCAGGCGGGGTGGGCGGCGCGGTTGATCCCGGCGCGAGGCTCCCCTATGTGGCCCCTCATCCGGGGGCGCCGCACGGCGGACCACCGGCTGTTTTTCGCTTCGGAATCGCGCCCAGCCCATGTTCACCTTCCTGATCGTCCTCCAGGCCATTATCGCGGCGGCGCTCGTCACCGTGATCCTGATGCAGCGGTCGGAAGGCGGCGGCCTGACCTCGTCGGGCAGCCCGTCGGGGCTGATGTCCGCGCGCGGTGCCGCCGATTTTCTGACGCGGGCCACCTCGGTGCTCGCCGGGCTGTTCATCCTGATGAGCATCACGCTGGCGTTCCTCGCCGCCAGCCGCGGCGCCGTGTCGGTCGACACCTCGCTCCAGCGACGTGCGCCGGCCGCGCAGACGCAGGCCCAGCCGCCGATCGCGGCGCAGCCGGCACCGGCGACCGCGGACAATGCGGTCGCCCCGGCACCGGCCGACAACGGCGTGCCGCTGGCCCGCTGATCGCGATAGTAGCGTCGTTTCGTCGCGCGCGGGCTTCCCGCGCGCTTGCCCTTTTGCGCATTTGAAGGTTAGGGGTTGCGTCCCATGGCGCGGTACATTTTCATCACCGGCGGCGTGGTCTCCTCGCTCGGCAAGGGTCTCATGGCGGCGAGCCTCGCGGCACTGCTGCAAGCACGCGGCTATCGCGTGCGCATCCGCAAGTTCGATCCGTATCTCAACGTCGATCCGGGCACGATGAGCCCGTATCAGCACGGCGAGGTCTATGTGACCGACGACGGCGCGGAGACCGATCTCGACCTTGGCCATTACGAGCGCTTCACCGGCGTCTCGGCGCGTCAGTCGGACAATGTCACGTCAGGACGCATCTACAAGACGATCATCGAGCGCGAGCGGCGCGGCGATTATCTCGGTGCGACCGTGCAGGTGATCCCGCACGTGACCGACGCGATCAAGGCGTTCGCGCGCGCCGAGACCGACGATCTCGACTTCGTTCTGTGCGAGATCGGCGGCACCGTCGGCGATATCGAGTCGCTGCCGTTTATCGAGGCGATCCGTCAGCTGAAGAACGAGGTCGGGCGCGGCAATGCGATCAGCATCCACGTCACCTTGGTGCCGTACATCGCCGCCGCCGGCGAGCTGAAGACCAAGCCGACCCAGCATTCGGTGCGCGAGATCGCGGCGCTGGGCGTGCAGCCGGACGTGATCGTCTGCCGTTGCGAACAGCCGCTTCCTGAGTCGGAGCGCGCCAAGATCGCCTTGTTCTGCAACGTCCCCGAAAGCGCGGTCATCCCCGCGCTCGACGCCAAGAGCATCTATGCCGTGCCGCTCCAGTATCACGGCGAAGGTCTCGACTCGGAAGTGCTGCGTGCGTTCGGCATTACGCCGTCATCGGCCCCCGACCTCACCCGCTGGGAAGAGATCGTCGAACGCCTGATGCACCCGGAGGGCGAGGTGACGGTCGGCGTCGTCGGCAAATATGTCGGCCTGCAGGACGCGTACAAGTCGCTCAACGAGGCGCTGGTCCACGGCGGGATCGCCAACCGCGTCAAGGTCAACATCCGCTGGATCGACGCCGAACTGTTCGAGGGCGACGACGACGGCGAGATCGCCGCGCATCTCGAGCCGTGCGACGCGATCCTCGTCCCTGGCGCGTTCGGGTCGCGCGGCGCCGAGGGCAAGATCGCCTCGGTCCGCTTCGCGCGCGAGCATAACGTTCCGTATTTCGGCATCTGCTTCGGCATGCAGATGGCGTGCGTCGAGGGCGCGCGCGACCTCGCCGGGATCGCCGCCGCCTCGTCGACCGAATTCGGCCCGACCGCGGAGCCGGTCGTCGGGCTTATCACCGAATGGATGGGCGAGCGCGGGCTGGAGAAGCGCGCCGAGAATGGCGATCTGGGCGGCACGATGCGGCTCGGCGCCTATCCGGCGGCGTTGGCCGGTAACAGCGTCGTCGGCTCCATTTACGGCAGCGACTCGATCAGCGAGCGCCACCGCCACCGCTATGAGGTGAACACTTCGTACCGCGAGGCGCTGGAGAAGGGCGGGCTGGTATTCTCCGGCATGTCGCCGGATGGGACGTTGCCCGAGATTGTCGAGCGCCCTGACCACCCGTGGTTCGTCGGCGTGCAATTCCATCCGGAGCTGAAGAGCCGGCCGTTCGAGCCGCACCCGCTGTTCGCCAGTTTCATCGCCGCCGCGGTCAAGCAGAGCCGGCTGGTATAAGACCGATCGTCATCGCAAGCGTCGCGAAGCGATTCAGGGCGTCCTGATCCGGCCCTGGATTGCTTCACTCCGCTCGCAATGACGAGATCACCGCTCCCCATTGTCTCTCGCTTACGTCCACGTTAACCTCTCGTTTACAAAGATAAATGGGAGGATGGCATGATCGGACGGGTGACAGCGCTGCTGTGCGCGGCGGCGATGACGATAGCGGTTCCGGCAGCAGCGCAGACGAATGTGCCGCCATTCTCTTCGCTGACGGTATTCGGTGACAGCCTTGTCGACGCCGGCAATATTCGCGCGCTCGGGCTCGGGGCCGATCCGCAGAAGGGCTATGTCGCCGGGCGTTTTACCAACGGGCTCGATTACACCGATCTGTTGAGCCTCGCGATGTACGGGGCTCCGACGGTGGCGTCGCTGAACGGCGGCAGCAATTATGCCTTCGGCGGCGCGCGCGCGACCAGCACGACGCCGGTGTACGACGCGCTGGAACAGGTCGCGCTCTACAAGATGGCGTTGACGCGCGGAAAGGCCGTCGATCCCAATGGGCTCTATGTCCTGAACTTCGGCGGCAACGACGTCTTCGCGGCGGTGGAAGGGGCTGGTGCCGGCGTCACCGACCCGGATGCCTTTCTGCGCGGCGCCGCGAACAGCTATGTCGCGGCGGTCGCGGAGCTTAACAGGCTCGGCGCGCGCAACATCCTGCTTACCGGTTTCCCGGTCGCGACCGAAGGTGCGCCGCTGGCGCTGTCGATCAAGGCGGAAGGCTATCTGACCGACGCGCTCGACGCGTTCAAGCCGGCAGCCGGAACGCGGCTGCTGCGCTACAGCTACCTCGATTTCTTCCAGCGCGTGCAGACCAATCCGGCCGCATTCGATCTGACCGTCCCGCTGATTCTGCCGCAAGCGGGGCAGCCCGCCACGACCTGTCAGGGCGCGAAGGCGTTCCCGACCTGCACCGGCTATTTTTCGTTCGACGGCGTGCATCCGACCACCGCGATCCACCGCGCCTTATACAACGATATCAATCGCACGTTCGGCTTCGGGTTGGCCGCGGTGCCCGAACCGACGACCTGGGCGATGCTGATCCTCGGCTTCGCGACGGTCGGCGCGGCGCTGCGCCGCGACCGGCGGCGGCGGGTGGCTGCCTGAGCGCGGCAGGACCGACCCTAAACGCTGATCGTCATCGCGAGCGCAGCGAAGCCATCCCTAGCCGGATCAGGACACCCTGGTTTGCTTCGCTGCGCGCGCAATGACGGATGAACGGACTTTGAGCGTCGCAGGTCGAAAAGGAAAGGCGCCCGAGCCTCGCGACCCGGACGCCCCCCACCGGCGCCTCGAAAGGGAGCAAAGAGGCGCCGATCCCGGTCAGGCGGCCTGCGCTTCGTCGGCCGCCTTGTTCTCGACGGCGGTCAACGGCGCGCCGGTCTTGATCGCGATGCTCTTCGGCTTCATCGCCTCAGGCACCTCGCGGACCAGATCGACCACCAGCAGACCGTCGTTCAGTCGCGCGTCCTCCACGAACACGAAGTCGGCCAATTCGAAACGCCGCTCGAAGCTGCGGTTCGCGATGCCGAGGTGGAGGAACTGGTTGTTGTCCGCCTTGTCGTCCTTCTTGCCGGTCACCAGCAACAGGTTCTGCTGCGCGACGATCTCGATCTCGTCACGGCTGAACCCGGCCACAGCCAGCGTGATGCGGTAGCGGTCCTCCGCCAGCCGCTCCAGGTTGAAGGGCGGGTAATTTTCGGCGCTGCTCCGCGCGTTGGCCTCGATGAGGTCGAACAGCCGGTCGAAACCGATCGTGGAGCGGCGATAAGGGGTAAGATCGAAACGCATCGTCAAATCCTCCAGTGAGCTATTTGAAAGCGGCGCCCGCCTGTGCGCGACGCCTGTTTCGTGCGGCCCGGTTACCGGCACCGCACGATCATAAATTTGGGGCCGATGCGAAGCGTTTCAAGGGGTCGACAAACCCCTAGTTTGTTGATGGGATATGCGGGGTGCGGCACAGAGCCGTTTCGAGAATTTAAAAGGGGTAACCGCATGTCCGTCACGCTCGCATTGATGCTGGCCGCCCAGGCGACCGCGCAGCAGCCGCCGTCCACGCCCATCGTCGTCGGGGAGCGCGAGTCGGCGCCGACCACGCCGGGCGATCCCGAGCGGACCGAGGAACAGGTGCAGCGCAGCTCCGCCGCCGCCGACGTCGTCGTCACCGCGCGGCGGCGTGCCGAATCGGCGCAGAACGTGCCGATCCCGATCTCGGTGGTCGGGGTGAAGGAGCTCGACGCGACCGGCAGCTTCAATGTCCAACGGCTTCAACAGCTTCAGCCGACGCTGCAATTCTATTCGACCAACCCGCGCAATTCCTCGGTCAACATCCGCGGGCTCGGCGCGCCACTCGGGCTCACCAACGACGGGATCGAGCAGGGCGTCGGCATCTATATCGATCAGGTCTATCTCAGCCGCGTCGCGGCGGCGACGCTCGACTTCCTCGATGTCCAGCAGATCGAGACGTTGCGCGGACCGCAGGGAACGCTCTACGGCAAGAACACCGTCGCGGGCGCGATCAACATTACAAGCAAGGCGCCCAGCTTCACGTTGCAGGGCCGCGCGGAGGTGTCGGTCGGCAATCTGGAGTTCAAGCAGGCCAAGGCGTCGATCTCGGGCCCGCTGACCGACAAGGTCGCGATCCGGCTGGGCGTGTCGACCACCAGCCGCCGCGGCACGATCTACAATGTCGCGAGCAACCAGTACGTCAATGCGCAGGACAATCTCGGCATCCGCACCGCGATCCTGTGGAAGGCGACCGACGATCTCGATCTGACGCTATCGGGGGATTATTCGCGCCAGAACCCCAACTGCTGTGCGCAGATCTTCGTGCGCGTCGGCAATACGCAACGCCCGCTCAACCGCCAGTTCGACCAACTCGCCGCCGCGCAGGGCTATGAGCCGCCGAGCCGCAACCCGTTCGACCGGCTGACCGACCTGGACGCGAAGCTCAGCGCGCGCAACCAGCTCGGCGGGCTGTCGCTGCGTGGCGAGCAGCGGCTGGGCGAGGGGACGCTGACATCTATCACCGCCTATCGCTTCTGGGACTGGCTACCCGCCAACGATCGCGACTTCACCGGGCTGCCGATTACGACGCTGTCGCAGAATCCGACGCGGCAGGACCAATATACGCAGGAATTCCGCTACGCCGGCAAGGCCGAGCATTTCGATTACGTCTTGGGGCTGTTCGGTTTCTATCAGACGATCCACACCACCGGCACGCAGCGGCAGGGGCCGGCGGCGAGCCGCTGGCTGATCAATCCGTCGAGCGCGCTGTCGCTCGATCCGTCGGTGCTCGACGGTCTGACCGCCGCCAACGACATCCGGCTCAAGAACTTCTCCGGTGCGATCTTTGGCAAGCTCAACTGGAACCTGACCGACGCCTTCACGCTGTCGCCGGGCGTGCGGCTCAACTACGACGACAAGATCGGCAGCTATGTCAGCGTGGTCCGCGACGGGCAGGGTAATCTCGTCCCCGCCACCGGCGGCAATGCGCGGCAGGCCGCACAGCGTGACGCAATCCAGCCGCAGGAATTCCGCGACCAGAAATTCCGTGAGTGGAACGTCTCCTATGACCTGACCGCCTCGTACAAGCCGTCGCGCGACGTGCTGCTGTACGGCACCTATGCGCACAGCTTCAAATCGGGCGGCCTTAATCTGAACGGCGTGCCGGTGGTGGGCGGCGTGGTGCAGACGCAGTTGGCACAGGTCGCGCCCGAAAAGGTCGACCATTTCGAGATCGGCGCCAAGTCGCAATTCTGGGATCGCAAGATCACGCTGAACGTCACCGGCTTCTGGACCGAGATCAGCGACTATCAGGCGGTCGTCAACAACAGCTCGACCTCGACGCTGCGCGGCTATCTCGCCAATGCGGGCAAGGTGCGCGTGCGCGGTGTCGAGGCAGATTTCTCGCTTCGGCCGAGCGATCGCATCAATCTCTACACGAATGGCGCCTTCACCGATCACAAATATGTCGACTTCAAGAACGCGCCGTGCCCGCCGGAATTGTCGGGCGGCGGCAGCGGTGCGACGATCGGTGCGCCGGGGCAGCCGGGCACCAACAGCCCGGTCGCGTGCGACATCTCGGGGCAGTGGCTGCCCGGCATTTCGAAGTTCGCCGTATCCTATGGCGGCGAATATAATCTGTCCGGCGCCGTGTTCGGAAAATCGGGAGAGGCGTATGTCGGCGTCGACGCCAATTCGCGGACCAAATTCTCGTCCAATGCGTCGCGGTCGATCTACACCGACATCAACGGCTATACACTGGTGAACGCACGGCTCGGCTTCCGCACCGACAGCGGGGTCAACGTGTTCGGCTGGGTCCGCAATCTGTTCGATGCCGAATATTATGAAGTGCTCGCAACGACGCCGGGCAACACCGGGTTGATCGCGGGCAATGTCGGCGATCCGCGCACCTACGGTGTGACGGTCGGGTTCGGGTTCTAAGAGACATCACCGTCGCCCCGGACTTGATCCGGGGCCCCGCTTCTTCTTTGCGACCGTGGCAAGAAGCGGGATCCCGGGTCGAGCCCGGGATGACGGAGCAATTGTTCTTACCCGAGCTCGGTCGGGGAGGCTCTGCCAAAGAAGCCCCAACGCCAGACACAGGCCGACGGCAAAGCCGCCGTCCTGACGTCGAACGGGATCGGCTGAGGCCGACCCGCCGGCCGGTTCGGTCGCCGCTTTGCGACGCCCGGTGCGGGCACCGGGCTGCGACCGAACGGCAAACGCCCGGGCCGTTGTTCACGACCCGGGCGCCTGCGTGACGATCGCTCGTCAGCCCCCTATCCAGCCTTCCGCCCACACGCTTTTCCCGAGGGATCAGCGGGGCTTGATGGCGTTCCCCGAACCACGGCCTTTTGCCTGTGTGCCAGTGCCCGCAGGTATGCGGCGGGCCTTGTTCGCTGTCGATACAAATGAACGGCGGCAAAACCGATTGCGGCGACTCTGTGACGATTCCGCAACAGCCCCCATTGCGCATCGCCGGGTGGCTCCCTATCGCAGCCAGCATGTTGCTGTCCCGCTACGAGAGCATGATCGCGCGGCGGTACTTACTGCCGGGCAAGGGTGAACGCTTCATCGTGCTGGTGGCGGGCTTCTCGCTCGGCGCGGTGATGCTCGGGGTCGCCGCGCTGGTGATCGTGATGAGCGTCATGAACGGCTTCCGCGCCGAACTGTTCGACAAGATCGTCGGGCTCAACGGCCATGCCGTCGTTCAGGGTTATAACAACCGGCTCGACAATTGGCAGCGCGTCGTCGAACTCGCCAGGGCGACGCCGGGCGTGACCAGCGCGGTGCCGATGATCGAGCAGCCGCTGTTCGCGACGTACAACGGCCGCGCCGAGGCGATCCTGCTGCGCGGGATGCGGCCGGAAGACATTCGCACCAACGCCACGATCCGTACCAAGATCGTCGCCGGCAGCCTCGCGACGCTCACGCCGAACAGCGGCAATGTCGCGATCGGGGCGCGGCTTGCCGAACAGCTGGGTGCGACGATCGGCTCCGACATCACCGTCATCAGCCCGCTCGGCCGCTCGACGCCGTTTGGTACGATGCCGCGCAGTGTCAGCTACCGGGTCCGCGCAATCTTCGAGGTCGGAGTCTATGATTACGACAAGGCCTATGTCGTCATGCCGCTGCAGGATGCGCAGACGCTGCTGCTGACCGGGGACACGGTCGGCATGATCGAGTTGCAGACCAGAGATGCGGACAAGGTCGGCGAGATCCTCGCCCCGCTTGCCAAGCAGGTGCAGCCATATGGCGTGATCAGCGACTGGCGCCGGCTGAACTCCGAATTGTTCGACGCGCTCGCGGTCGAACGCGTCGCGATGTTCGTGGTGCTGTGCATCATCATTCTGGTTGCCGCGTTCAACATCGCCAGTTCGCTCATCATGCTGGTGCGCGCCAAGACCCGAGATATTGCGATCCTTCGCACGATGGGGGCAAGCCGCGGCGCGATGCTGCGTATCTTCATCACGGTGGGCACATCGATCGGTGTGCTGGGCACTTTTGCCGGGCTGCTGCTCGGCGCGGTGTTCCTGTTCTTCCGCCAATCGGTGGTCAATTTCGTACAGCTCGTCACGGGGCAGAACCTGTGGGACCCATCGATCCGTTACCTGACCGAGCTGCCGTCGAAGGTCGATCCGGTCGAGGTGACCGCGATCGTCATCATCACCCTGCTGATGACCTTCCTCGCCACGGTCTATCCGGCGCTCAAGGCCGCCAACACCGATCCCGTGGAGGTGCTGCGCTATGAGTGATGCAAGCGAAGCGGCTTACGGCCGGCGCGGCTTTGCCGCGTCCGACGGCGCGTCCGCGGTTCTCCAGACCACCGGCCTCGCGCGCAGCTTCACGCAGGGCGAGACGACGATCCACGTCCTGCGCGGCGTCGATCTGGCGGTGCGCCCCGGCGAGATCGTTGCGCTGCTCGGGCCGTCGGGGTCGGGCAAGTCGACCTTGTTGCAGGCGGTCGGGCTGCTCGAAGGCGGTTTTTCGGGCTCGATCCGTATTGCGGGGACCGAGGCGGCCAAGCTCGACGCCGCCGGCCGCACGGCGCTCCGCCGCGACCGGCTCGGGTTCGTCTATCAATTCCACCACCTGCTGCCCGACTTCAACGCGATCGAGAATGTTGTCCTGCCGCAGCTCATTCAGGGTGCCGAGCGCGCGCCGGCCGAGGAGCGCGCCGCCGCCTTGCTCACGGCGCTGGGCGTCGGGCATCGCCTGACGCACCGTCCCTCCGCGCTGTCGGGCGGTGAGCAGCAACGCGTCGCGGTCGCGCGCGCGCTCGCCAACCGCCCGGCGCTGGTGCTCGCCGACGAGCCGACCGGCAACCTCGACGAAGCCACCGCCGACCGCGTGCTCGGCGAGTTCCTGCGGCTGGTGCGCGGGGAGGGTTCCGCCGCGCTGGTCGCCACGCATAACGAACGGCTGGCGGCGCGGATGGACCGCGTCGTCCGGCTTCACGAGGGGCAATTGGAGGGCGCGGCGTGAACGCGATCACCGACCTGACCGTCACCGGCGCCGACGGTGCGCCCATGCCGCTCGGGCAATGGCGCGGGCAGGTGTTGCTGATCGTCAACACCGCCTCCAAATGCGGGTTTACGCCGCAATACGAAGGGCTGGAGGCGCTCCACCGTCGCTACGCCGAGCGCGGCTTTGCGGTACTCGGCTTCCCGTGCAACCAGTTCGGCGCGCAGGAGCCCGGCGACGCGGCGGAGATCGCGAACTTTTGCTCGCTCACCTACGACGTGACCTTCCCGGTTTTCGCCAAGATCGACGTTAACGGCGCGCACGCCGATCCGCTGTTCGAGCGGTTGAAGGCCGAAGCGCCCGGCGTGCTGGGGACGAAGGCAGTAAAGTGGAACTTCACCAAGTTTCTCGTCGACCGCGCGGGCAAGGTGGTACGCCGTTACGCGCCTACTACCAAGCCGGACGAGATTACTGCCGATATCGAGACTCTGCTCTAGCCGATGTTCGGTGATCGCGTGATGCTCGGCTGCATGTTCGGGCTGATCCTCGCGATCCTCGCCCTGCTGCTGGTGGCAATGGCGCTGGTGCATGTGGCGGCACGCTAACCAACCCTCCGTCGCTCCCGCCTGCGTGGGAGTGACGACGATGGCTCACCCCGGCATCGCGAACGCATTCGCGCCCTTGCGGTGATCGCTCGCCGCAGTGATCGCGGTCACGCCGCCAACCAGAAAGCTCACCCCGAGAATGAACCCCGGCAGCGTCAGCGCCGACCACGGCACCGTGGCGAGGATGAACCCGGCCAGCAGGATGTTCACCACGCCCAGCGCGATCATCAGTCCGCGCCGCCGCCGCATCCGGAAGCCGAGTACGACCTCCAGCATGCCGCGCACCAGCAGCCAGACCGTCACCATCAACGTCAGCGAAAGCGCGCCGGTCGCGGGCTCGAACACCATCACCGCGCCGACGATCACCGACAGCAGCCCGAACAGCACCGCATAGATGCGTCCCTCATGCCCCTGACCGAACAGCCCGGCGGCGATCGAGAACACGCCCGAGACGAACAGCAGCACGCCGATCACGACGGTCGCCGCATAGGTCGCCGCGAACGGCCAAACGAAAGCCGCCACACCGAGCAGCACCGACACCACGCCATAGGCCATGATCCAGCCCCATCCCGCGCCGGTCGCCGATGCGCCGGGAATGCCGAACCCGCGTTCCGATGAAGCTCCGAATTGTGCCATGTCGATCACTCCATTCCGGCTGGGCGAACGGGTCGGCGTGTTTGCGGTTCCGCGTGCGGCGGCGGGGATGGTCGAATCGGGTCGGCGCGCCTAGGTTGCCGCGATGCCGCATTCCGGGTTCGTGCCACTCCGCATTTTCTCCAGCTACACCATGCTCGACGGCGCGATCGAGCCGAAGGCGATCGCCAAGCGCGCGGCGAAGCTCGGCTTCCCCGCCGCCGCGTTGACCGATCGCAACGGTCTTTACGCCGCAATGGCGTTCTCCGACGCGGCGATGGGCGCGGGCGTGCAGCCGGTGATCGGCACGATGCTCGGCGTCGCGCGCCCGGACATGCCCGAGGGCGTCGCGATCGCAACCGACTGGATCGCGCTCTATGCGCAGGACGAAACCGGCTACGACAATCTCTGCGCGCTCGTCAGCCATGCGCATCTGGATCGTCCGCTCGAACTCGCGCCGCATGTCGCGTTCGACGTGCTGGAACGGCATTCCGCCGGGCTGATCGCGCTGACCGCGGGCGGCGAGGGCGGGGTCGCGCGGCTGTTCGCCGAGGACCAGCCCGATCGCGCCATGGCTTATGCCGACCGCCTGCATGCGATCTTCGGCGACCGGCTCTATATCGAGCTGTGCCGCCGCGACGATGCAATCGAGGACAAGGCCGAGCCGCTGCTGCTTGACCTCGCCTACGACCGCAACTGGCCGATCGTCGCCACCAATCCGTGCTGTTTCGAGGAAGCCGATTTCGGCGACGCGCATGATGCGATGCTGTGCATCGCCTCGTCGAGCTATGTCGAAAGCGAGGATCGCCCGCGCAGCTGCGGCCATGCGTGGATGAAGCCCGCCATCGAGATGGCGGCGCTGTTCGCCGATCTGCCCGAGGCGCTCGCGAACACGCTCGTCGTCGCGCAACGCTGCGCGGTGGCCGCGCCGAAGCGCAAGCCGATCCTCCCCAGCCTCGCCGGTGATCGCGAGGGCGAGGCGGCGATGCTCCGCAACGACGCCGCGGCGGGGCTGGAGGCGCGGCTCGACCGGATCGAGGAACTCGGCGCGCAACCTGCCGATGATCCGAACTGGCGCGAGACCTATCGCAAGCGGCTGGCGTTCGAGGTCGACGTCATCATCCAGATGGGCTTCCCCGGCTATTTCCTGATCGTCGCCGATTTCATCAAATGGGCAAAGGATCACGACATTCCGGTCGGGCCGGGGCGTGGCTCGGGTGCGGGCTCGGTCGTCGCGTGGGCGCTGACGATCACCGATCTCGATCCGATCAAGCTCGGGTTGCTGTTCGAGCGCTTCCTCAACCCGGAACGCGTGTCGATGCCCGACTTCGACATCGACTTCTGCGAAACCCGGCGTGGCGAGGTGATCCGCTACGTGCAGGAGAAATACGGCCGCGATCAGGTCGCGCAGATCATCACCTTCGGAAAGCTCAAGGCGCGCGCGGTGCTCAAGGACACCGGGCGCGTGCTTCAGATGAGCTATGGCCAGATCGACCGGCTCGCCAAGCTGGTGCCCAATCACCCGACCGACCCGTGGGATCTCAAGCGCGCGCTGAATGGCGTGCCGGAGATTGCGCGCGAATATTCCAACGACAATCAGGTCCGGCATCTCTGGGATCTCGCGACCAAGCTGGAGGGGCTGCCGCGCCACTCCTCTACCCACGCAGCGGGCGTGGTGATCGGCGACCGACCGCTCGCGCAGCTCGTCCCGCTTTATCGCGATCCGCGCTCGGACATGCCGGTCACGCAATTCGACATGAAATACGTCGAGGGCGCCGGGCTGGTGAAGTTCGACTTCCTCGGGCTCAAGACACTGTCGGTGCTCAAGAAGGCGGTCGAGCTGCTCAAGAAGCGCGACATCCACGTCGATCTCGACGCGCTGCAGTGGGATGACGAGGGCGTCTACAAATTGCTTCAGCGCGGCGACACGGTCGGCGTGTTCCAGCTCGAATCGGAGGGGATGCGCCGCACGCTGTCGGCGGTGCGCCCGACCAATTTCGGCGACATCGTCGCGCTCGTCTCGCTCTATCGCCCCGGCCCGATGGACAACATCCCGTCGTTCGGCCGGCGCAAGCAGGGGACGGAGGAGATCACCTATCCGCATCCCTTGCTGGAGCCGATCCTCGCCGAGACCTATGGCATCTTCGTCTATCAGGAACAGGTGATGCAGGCCGCGCAGGTGCTGGCGGGCTATTCGCTCGGCGGCGCGGACCTGTTGCGGCGCGCGATGGGCAAGAAGATCAAAGCGGAGATGGACGCGCAGCGCGCCACCTTCGTCACCGGTTGCGCCGAACACAACCAGATCCCCGCGCCCTATGCCAACCAGCTGTTCGACTTGATCGACAAGTTCGCCGGCTATGGCTTCAACAAGTCGCACGCCGCCGCCTATGCGCTGCTCGCCTACCAGACCGCATGGCTGAAGGCGCACCATCCGGCGGAATTCTTTGCCGCGTCGATGTGTTACGATCTGCACCTGACCGACAAGCTCGCGATCTTCGTCGACGACGCGCGGCGGCTCGGCATTCCGCTGCTCCCGCCGTGCATCAACGGCAGCGTCGCCGAGTTCGACGTCCAGCTGAACGACGAAGGCCAGCCGGCGGTGCGCTACGCGCTCGCCGCGCTCAAGTCGGTCGGCGAGGGCGCGATGGAGAAACTCTGCGAGGAGCGCACCACGTCTGGCCCGTTCAAAAGCCTCGACGATCTTGCCGCCCGCGTCGATCCACGCCTGCTCAACAAACGCCAGCTCGAAACGCTTGCCGCCGGGGGCGCGTTCGACGGGCTGGAGCCTAACCGCGCCGGCGTTCATGCCGTCGCCGAGACGGTGCTGGCGATCGCCGCGCGCACCCATGAGGGGCGGACCAGCGGGCAGGGGGGGCTGTTCGGCGACGATGCCGGCGCGGGCGACGCGATCAAGCTCCCCGCCAACGCGCGCTGGTCGCTCGCCGAGCGGATGGAGCAGGAGAAGGAGGCGTTTGGCTTCTATTTCTCCGCGCACCCGGTCGACCGCTATCGTCACCTCGCCAAAACGCATGGCGCGCGCAGCTATGTCGCGCTCGGCGACTTGCAGATCGCCGATGGCGCGCGGGTGATGGCGACGATGGCGGTGCTGGTCGAGGAGGCGCGCTGGCGCACTTCGGCGCGCGGCAAACGCTATATGATGGCGACGCTCTCCGACGCGACGGGTCAGTTCATGGCGACCTGCTTCGACGATGGCCCCGCCGCCGATCTGGAGGAGGCCGCCAAGAACGGCGGCTGCGGCCTGGCGACCGTCGAGCTGGACCGCCGCCCCGGCGAGGAAACCCCGCGCGTGACGGTCAAGTCGATCAAGCCGTTCGAGACGCTCGCCACTTCGACGCGCTTCGCACTGGAGGTGCATGTCGTCGATGCCAGCGCTGTGGCGGGGCTCGCCGCGCTGATCGGACCCTTGCGCGGGGCTCGCGGGAAAGTGACGCTCAAGGTGCCGATCGGCGAGGGCGAGATCGCGACCGTGATCCTCGACCGCGACTTCGCGCTCGACGCCGAACTGGCCGAGCGGATCGAGGCGCTGCCGGGCGTCACCAAGGTCGATTTCGAGGTCGAGGAAACCCGTCTGCGGTCGGTAGGTTAAGCGACCTCACCCTTCCTTTTCAGGGGAGGGGCCGGGGGTGGGGCAGTTCTGCGCCCCCGCCACAATCCCCGCGACATACGTCCGCAACACCGCGCGCACTTGCTCCGGTGCCAGCGGCACGCCGCCATCCAGCGCGAGCGTCGCCAGCCCGTGCACGATCGCCCAGCAGCCCAGCGCGGAAACCGGATCGTCTTCCCCCACCAGCGCCGCGACGCGGCCGGTGAGGATTGAAAAAGCCGGCGCGTCCGGCTGCTTGGGTGTCCCCGCCCCGCACGCAAACATCGCGCGGAACAGCGCCGGGTGCGCACAGGCGAAGGCGACATAGGCGCCCCCCTGCGCTACCAGTCGCTCGGCATCGCTCCCCTCGGCATCCGCCGCCGACAGCGCGTCGAGAAACATCGCAAACCCGCGTTCGGCGACCGCCGCCAGCAACGCCGCCTTGTCGGCGAAATGCCGGTACGGTGCCATCGCCGACACCCCCGCCGCGCGTGCGAGCGCCCTGATGCCCGGCTCCGCCTCGCCGGCTTCCAGCATCGCGATCGCATGGTCGAGCAACGTGTCGCGCAATCCCGCCGAAGGAACCATTGCCTGTTTACACCGTATACATGCGTGCCTAAGTGTACGGTGTAAGCACTGGAGCGACGAACATGCAAGCCACCGATGCCAGAAGGATGACCGTCGATCTCGCCGAATGGCCGGATCTGGTGGTGGTGATGCTCGGATTTCGGGTGGGCAGCCTGCGCGGCCTGCCGTCTTTCCTGCGCATCGGTCGCGGCCTGCGCGAGATTGCGCAATCGCCGCCCGATGGCCTGCTCGCCGCGCATCAATGCCTGCACGGCTGGAACCACGTCGGTATCCGCCAATATTGGCGCGACCTCGATGCGCTGGAGGCATTCACCCGCTCGATGCCGCACGCCGGCTGGTGGAAGGACTTCCTCGCCGATCGCCACGGCAACGGCTTCTGGCACGAGGCCTATGCCGCGCGCGGCGGGATGGAGGCGATCTACGTTGACATGCCGCACGCCCCGGGCCTCGGCGCCTTCGCCCCGGCGCTCCCCGCGCACGGACGGCTGATGTCGAGCAGGGTTCGGCTGGGGCGGTGAGGTATGGAGCGCTGACCTCACCTTGTTCAATGACGGGGCCTCCTAGAACAACTCCCCCTGCGCCCCCGCCGGCTTGCGAAACAGATCGCAGCGCAGGTCCAGCGAACGGCGCCGGTCCGGGAACCCCGCCTTGGTCCGCGCGATCCGGAAGCGCGTGCGCAGCAATTCCGCCCACGGCCCCTGACCCTTCATCCGCATCCCGAACCGCGGGTCATTGTCCTTGCCCCCACGCAGCGATTGCACGATCGCCATCACCTTGCCCGCGCGATCGGGATAATGTTCGTCGAGCCATGCGCGGAACAGCGGTGCGACTTCCCACGGTAGCCGCACCGGAATGTACGACACGCCCAGCGCCCCCGCCGCCGCCGCGCGCGCGACGATCGTCTCGACCTCACAGTCGGTGATCGCCGGGATCACCGGCGCCATGTTGACATAGGTCGGCACGCCCGCGTCGCTGAGCGTGCGCACCGCCGCCAGTCGCCGCTCGGGCGCGGTCGCGCGCGGCTCTAGCGTCATCGCGACGCGTGGATCGAGCGAGGTGACCGACATCGCCACCGCCACGAGTCCCCTGGCCGCCATCGGGGCGAGCAGGTCGAGGTCGCGCACTACCCGGTCTGACTTGGTGGTGATGACCAGCGGGTGGTCACATGCCGCCAATACCTCGATCAGCTCGCGCGTGATCCGCCACTCGCGCTCGATCGGCTGATAGGGATCGGTGTTCGTGCCCATCGCAATCGGTGCGCAGGCGTAGCCGGGCTTGCGCAATTCAGCGTGCAGCAGCGCGGCGGCATCGGGCTTGGCGAACAGCTTCGTCTCGAAATCGAGTCCCGGTGACAGGTCGTGAAACGCATGGCTCGGCCGCGCGAAGCAATAGATGCAGCCATGCTCGCAACCACGATAGGCGTTGATCGAGCGGTCGAACGGCACGTCGGGCGACTGGTTGCGCGAGATGATCGTGCGCGGATGCTCGACGGTGACGGTCGTGCGCACTGGCGGCGGCGCGCCGTCGATCGTCTCCCGCGCGTCTCGCCAGTCGTCATCCTCTTCCGCCTGCGGCAGATTGAAGCGCGCGCTCCGCGTGTTGAGGGTCGCGCCGCGGTGCGGCCGTGGATTCGCCATTGCGCAAGGCTATCGTGCGCCATAGAACACATCAAGAACAAACAGGGAGATGTGATGTGGCCCGCCTCTATTATCTCGAGCTGCCGACCCGCGACCGCGCGGCGTCCAAACGCTTTTACGCGCAGGCATTCAACTGGACCTTTACCGATTTCGGGCCGGATTATGCGGCGACGCTCAGTGGCGACACCGATGTCGGGCTTGACGCGGCGTCGGATCGTGTCGCCGCGCCAATGCCGGTGATCGAGGTCGAGGATCTGGAGGCGGCACAGGCTGCGGTGGAGGGGGCCGGCGGTACGATCACCGTGCCGATCTTCGCCTTCCCGGGCGGACGGCGCTTCCACTTCCGCGATGTCGACGGGCACGAACTGGCGGCGTCGCAATCGGGGTGAGTTGTTCGTGCTTGCGATCGCAGCGAAGCAATCCAGTGACGAACAAGGACGCCCTGGATTGTTTCGCGACGCTCGCAAGGACGCCCTGGATTGTTTCGCGACGCTCGCAAGGACGTCCGTTCCTACCGCTCCGTCAACCGCGGCATCAGCTCGACGAAATTGCAGGGCCGGTGGCGGCTATCCAGTTGCGTCGAGAGAATACCGTCCCACGCATCCCTCACCGCGCCGGTCGAGCCGGGCAGCGCGAATACATAGGTGCCGCGCGCCACGCACGCGCAGGCACGGCTCTGCACCGTCGAGGTGCCGATCGTCTGGAAGCTCAGCCAGCGGAAGAGTTCGCCAAAGCCGGGGATCATCTTGTCGGCGACGCGCTCGATCGCTTCGGGGGTCACGTCGCGCCCGGTCACGCCGGTGCCGCCGGTGGTGACGATGCAATCGACCTGCGGATCGTCGATCCAACGATGAAGCTGCGCGACGATCGCGTCGACATCGTCGCGCAGGATCGCGCGCTCGGCGAGCACATGGCCGGCATCGGACAGTCTCGCGACCAATGTGTCGCCCGAGCGATCCTCCGCCAGCCCGCGCGTGTCGGATACGGTCAGCACCGCGATGCGGACGGGCAGGAAGGCGCGGCTTTCGTCAATCGGCATGGCACCGGGGTAGCGGGGCGGGGCGGGGGCGTCCAGCGGCCGACCGGTCTTCTCCGGAACAACGTCAATTGGGGCGTCACCCCGGCGAAGGCCGGGGTCCAGTCGGGGGACGCTGATGATGCGCGTCACGCTTCGTTACGACGGCCTTCCCAACTGGGCCCCGGCCTTCGCCGGGGTGACGGCGGGAGTGGGGCAAGACGAGTTATTCCGGCGCGGGAGGAGCGTTCAGGACCCGCCTCTGCGTCGCCCCGAACTTGCACCGGCGCCGGGCTGACGGCCTCGACGTCCGCTCTCTCAGTTCGACTGGATCGGCGTCTGCACCCCGACGCTGGCGTTCACCGCCAGCGCGGTGTTCGGCGCGGGGTTCATCCGCACCGCGCTTGCCCCCGGCAGTCCGGGGAAGCGCGGCCACATGCCCTGCGCCAGCGCGGCGCGGCTCGGGCTCTTCGCCTTGCCGCCCTGCGCCTCGTACATCCAGTAATTGCGCAGCACCGTCACCACATAGCCGCGCGTTTCCCAATAGGGGATGCTCTCGATATAGAGCAGCGGATCGCCGTTATCGTGGACCAGCGCGTTCCACTCGCCGACCGGCTTCGGCCCGGCATTATAGGCCGCGATCACCTTGGGCAGCAGCCCGCCGGTCAGCCCCATGTCGCGCAACTTCTCGATATGCCGCTGACCGATATCGATATTGGTCGACGGTCGCGCCAGCGCATTCTGGTCGATCGTCAGCCCGCGCTCACGCATGTAATCGGTCGCGGCGGCGGGCATGATCTGCATGAGCCCGAACGCCCCGGCCGGACTGCGCACCTTGTTGCGGAACCCCGATTCCTGCAGCGTGTGCGCATAGACCAGCGCCTTGTCGATCCGCCATCCGGTGTCCGGCGTCCAGTTCGGCATCGGATAGCGCGTGTCGGCGGTCGCAACCGCACCCTGCGGCAGATTGTGCGCCAGCCAGACGGTGGTCGCGGGCAGGTTGAGCGACTCGCTGAAACGGACGAGACTGGTGAATTCAGCCGGCGTGCCGATCCGCGCCTGTTGCCGCACGACGCGGTCGGCATCGTCGCTCTCGCCGATCTCGGCCAGCGCCGCGGCGACGCGGATGTTCGGGCGTCGCTCCAGTCGCGTCCAGTCGGCCGAGACGCGCTGAGGTCGCACCGCCGGCATCCCGAGCCCCAGCGCCTGCCGTGCGAGCAGCCCATAGAAGGTTTCGCCATATTGCGCCGCGATCTTCAGCCGCGCCTCGACCTTGTCAGGCCGCCCGCATGCCATGTCGGCGCGCGCTGCCCAGAACAGCGCGGTGGCGCGCAGGTCGATGTCAGGGCTGCGCGCCGCGACATTCTCGAACTCGGTCTGCGTGGTGGCGCAATCCTGCTGCCGCCACGCCGCCAGCGCCTGCGTCCAGCGTCCGTGGATCGCCCAGTCGCCGCTGCCCAGCGCCGCCTTCGCACCCATCGTACGCGCCTGCGGATCGAGCCCTTGCAGAAAATAGATCCACGCGATCCGCGCCTGCCATTCGGTCTGCGCCTCGGGCGTCAGGCCGGCGGTGCTCTCCAGCAAGGCCTGCGCCTCGGCGCCGAGATCGGCCTTGACCAGCGGCTGCATCTTTATCGCCAGATCGGCGGCGATCTGGTCGCTGGCGGTCGCTTTCGCGCGGACGCGGATCGGCGCGCCGTCGTTCCAGATCAGCCGTTGCTGCTCGGGCAGGATCGGCAGGTCGCTCAGCCCGCGCGCCTTGGCCACGCGCAGCAGCGCATCGCCCTGCGGCAGTTCGGGCGCCTCGGCGAGCAGGCGTGCGACCGCCGCACCGTCCGCCTTGGGCGAGCCCTTGGCGGTGTACAGCTCGGCGCGCGCATAGGCGTGGAGCGGGCCGGTCGCCATCGCGTCGAGCGCCAGCTGCGCGTCGCTCCACCGCCCTTCGTGCAAGGCCGCGAACACCGCGCGATAGGCGCTGCGCTGCTCGGGGGTCAGCTGCGCCGGAATACCGGCATCCTCGCTGGCCGACGGCGGCGGGGCAGGGGGCGCGACGACCGGCAACCCGCCGCCGACCGGCGCGGCCTGCGCCGGCGCGACCAGCGCCATCGCGGTGGCGACCATCAGCCCGGAGGCAAAGGCAATTTTCACGTTTCGACCTCCCCGGTCAGCAACAACAGGTCCTTCCACGCTTCCGCCTTGGCCGTGGGCCGATCGAGCAGGAAGCGCGGGTGATGGCTCGCCACGACCTGTGTGATCGTGCCATTCTTATGGTTAAGTGTATGAAAACGCCCGCGCGCATCCGCGACATTCATCGTCAGGATCGCACGGCTGGCCGCATCGCCCATCACCAGCAGCCGTTTCGGCGCAGCGAGCCCGACATGATGCCGCGCGATCTCGCCCAGCCGCGCCTCGATATCGCGCGGCACGCGCCCGGTCGTCGGCCGCCGTACGCACACCGAGGCGAGCGCGACATCGGCGCGCGACCGCCCGATCGCGGCGAGCATCCGGTCGAACAATCGCCCGACCTCGCCCTCCATCAGCAGCTCGCGGTCATCGCGCTCGGGGCAGTCGACGAACACCATCAGCTCGGCGTCCGCCGGCCCGCTCGCCGCGATCGCACCGCCGCCCCAGCGCGCCTCGGGCGCGGCCTCGCCGATGCGCCACGTCGCGAACGTCGCCGCATCCTCGGGCAGCGCATCGCCGGCCGGGGCCGCGACCGTGGCCGCGACCGGGCGCGCCGCCTGTCGTGCCGCGAGCTGCTGCGCGGCGCTGTCGAGCCATGCGAACCCCTCGTCGCCGACCACCACGTCGACCCCGGCATCGTGCCACCAGTCGAGCGCGCTGGCCGCCGCCTTCGTCCAGTCGAGATTCTGATCGGCCCCCATGCCGCCATAGGATGGAGAGTTGACGCGAAGGTCAACTTACTGGCACCGCCGATGCCGATAGAACGTTGGCACGATACGACGAGCGCCCGGTGCGGGTGCGCGCGCAGGAGAAGACGAAGTGAGCGACCGCGAATCCATGCCCTATGACGTGGTGATCGTCGGTGCCGGGCCGGCCGGGCTGTCGGCGGCGATCCGCCTCAAGCAACTCGCCGCCGAACGCGAGGCCGACATTTCGGTCTGCGTGCTCGAAAAGGGCTCGGAGGTCGGCGCGCACATCCTGTCGGGCGCGGTGATCGATCCGCAATCGCTCGACGAATTGCTCCCGACGTGGCGCGAGGATGGCTGCCCGCTCGCCGAGGTGCCGGTGACGCAGAACCATCACTGGGTGCTGACCAAATCGGGCAAGTTCAACCTGCCTCACCTGTGGACCCCGCCGTTCCTCCACAACAAGGGCACCTACACCGGCTCGCTCGGCAATCTGTGTCGCTGGCTGGCGGGCAAGGCCGAGGAGCTGGGCGTCGAAATCTTCCCCGGCTTCGCCGCCGCCGAGATTCTGTTCAGCGAGGACGGCAGCGTGAAGGGCGTTGCGACCGGCGACATGGGCGTCGCACGCGACGGCACGCACAAGGGCGACTATCAGCCCGGCCTCGAACTCCACGCCAAATACACCTTCTTCTCCGAGGGCTGCCGCGGGCATCTCTCCAAGGAGCTGATGCGGATCTTCGACCTGCGCCGCGACTGCGATCCGCAGGTCTACGGCCTCGGAGTCAAGGAATTGTGGGACATCGACCCCGCGCTCCATGAACCGGGCAAGGTCGTCCATACGCAGGGCTGGCCGCTCAGCGAGCATGGCGGCAATGGCGGCGGCTGGATCTATCATCAGGCCGGCGGGCAGGTGTCGATCGGCTTCGTGACGTGGCTCAACTATTCCAACCCCTATGTCTCCCCGTTCCAGGAAATGCAGAAGTGGAAGACCCACCCGCAGGTCGCCGCGCTGCTCAAGGGCGGCAAGCGCGTCAGCTATGGCGCGCGGGCGATCAATGACGGCGGGTTGCAGTCGATCCCGAAGCTGGTCTTTCCGGGCGGCGCGCTGATCGGCGACAGCGCCGGCTTCCTCAACGTGCCGCGGATCAAGGGCACGCACACCGCGATGAAGAGCGCGATGCTCGCCGCCGAGGCCGCGGTCGACGCGATCCTGTCGCAGCGCGGCGGCGACGAGCTGGCCGCATATCCGGAAGCGTTCGAGCGCAGCTGGGTGAAGAAGGAGCTGTCGATCGTTCGCAATGTCGTGCCGCTGGTCAAGAAGTTCGGCGACTTCCTTGGCTCGGGACTGGCGGGCGTGACGATGTGGGCGGAATATCTCGGGCTGAAGATGCCGTTCACGCTGCACCACCACCCCGATCACGAGACGCTGTGGCGCAAGGATCTGGTGAAGAAGATCGCCTATCCCAAGGCGGACGGCGTACTGACCTTCGATCGCCTGTCGTCGGTGTTCCTGTCGAACACCAATCACGAGGAGGATCAGCCGGTCCATCTGACGCTCAAGGACCCCGACGTCCCCGTCGCCTACAACCTCCCGCTCTACGACGAGCCCGCCCAGCGTTATTGCCCGGCGGGCGTGTACGAGATCGTCGGCGAGGAAACCGGCGACCCGAAGTTCGTCATCAACGCGCAGAATTGCGTCCACTGCAAGACCTGCGACATCAAGGATCCGACGCAGAACATCAACTGGGTCGTGCCGGAGGGCGGCGGCGGGCCGAACTATCCGAACATGTGAGGCTGTCGTGCCGTCGCCCCGGACCCGATTCCGGGGCGCACACGCTCGTAGGCCGTTCCGATCATTGATAATCCGAGGCCAGCGTATCGACCAGCTCATCCGTCGCCCGCTCGGCCGCAGCGATCGACGCCGCTAGCCTTTCGTCCGCGAACTCGTCGTATTCGATCGCGACCGAATGGCTGTCGCTCAGCCCGATATAGCCGAGCGGAACGCGTAGGCCGGCCTCGACGAGGTTCATCGTCGCCAGCCGCCCGCCCGGATCATAGCCGTAATCACCGCGCGCAGAGAGGATGACCAGCCGTTTGCCTTGCGGCAGCATCGGCCAATAGGGCTCGCCATCGCGCGACCGATCGAACCCGAAAGTGACGCCGACCCGCACGATATTGTCGATCCAGGCCTTCAGCTGCGACGGCAGGCCGAAATTGTACATCGGGGCGCCAATTACCAGCAGATCGGCTGCGAGCAATTCGGCCGTAAGCTGGTCGCTTTCCGAAAGGCGCGCCGATTGTGCGGTGGAGCGGCGCTCCGGCGGCGTGAAGGCGGCATCTATCCAGCCCGCGTCGATCGGCGTTGGAGGCATCGTCGCGACATCGCGGCGCACCACCACGTCGCGTGGTCGCTTGAAGGTCCAGCGCGTGACGAAGCGATGCGAAAGGCGCCGGCTGTGCGATCCATGCGCCTCGTCACCGGAACATCCGAACCGGGCGCTGGAGTCGATATGCAGCAGGCGAAGGGGATCGGAGGAGGATCGGGGCATGGTGGAATTGACCTCATTTGTCATGCAGCCCGTATGGGCTTGTGTTGAGAGCCGTGACGAACGATCCTTTCTCGTCCGATGGCTGAATCTGATTCATCTGGCGGCGTTCCCCGTCGCCTCCCGCCGTTTACGGCGCTGCGCGCGTTCGAATGCGCCGCCCGTCGCCTGAGCTTCCAAAAGGCGGCCGATGAGCTGGGCGTGACGCCTACAGCGATCAGCCACCAGGTCCGTTTGCTGGAGAATGTCCTCGGGCAGCCGCTGTTCGTCCGTCATGTCCGCCGGGTCGCGCTGACGGCGGCCGGAAAGTCGCTGTTTCCCGTTTTGCGTGACGGGTTCGATTCCTTCGCGGCAGCGATCGCGCACCTTCGACCGCTGCATTCCCGTCCCCGCGTCGTGCTGTCGGCAACGCGGCTGTTCACCGCGCGACGTCTCGTGCCGGCACTCGGTGCCTTTGCGGCGGCGCATCCCGGCATCGACCTGCACCTCCACGCCAGCGATTCGGTAGTGGATCTGCTTGCCGGCGATGCGGATATCGCCGTCCGGTATGGAGATGGTCCGTTTGCCGGCCTCGTGGCCGAGCGGTTGGTGCCGGAACGTGTCGGCGTGCTTGCCAGCCCTACCCTTGGGGTCAGGCAACACGCTGACCTGTTCCATGTTCCGCTGCTGCATTCCGATTGGACCGGGCCGATGGAGGCGCCGGATTGGGCGAGCTGGGCGCGGCAGGCAGGCTTATCCGGCTTGCCCGTCACGACGGGTGTCCGGCTGACGGACGACAGCCACGCGCTACAGGCGGCGATCGCCGGACATGGTGCGGTGGTGAGCAGCCTGGTCCTTGCCGCGCCCGAGATACGGTCGCGCTTGCTCGTAAACCCATTCGGCCCGGTGATTGAAGGCGGACATTATCATATCGTCGCGACCGGGAAGACAATCCTGCGAGCCGAAGTGTCGCAGGTTCGCGATTGGCTTCGCACCTTGCGGTGTCGCGACGATCTCGATTGAGCCACCGTTGAGGAGCGCGGTGGTGCCGTTTGTCGGCCGGCCTCATCGGCGAACCTGCGACGGGGTAGTCCGCTCTGCCAGCCTCCAGCATTTACATCCGATCGCGACGCCCACCTGAACGCACCCGCCCTCTCGCGTGTTGAGACACGCATGACCTGCCGCCCGCCGCCACTGGACCTCGCCGCCCGCCGCCTCTACCCCGAACGGCCCTCGACCTGTCCTATCCGAAAGGCCGCCACCACGCTTACCCGCCGTCTCGCGCTCCCGCTCGCCGCGGCGCTTGCCAGTACCGCGCTGCCCGCGTCCGCCGCGACGGTCGACCCGGCCGCCTATGCCCGCGCGCGGATCGCGGAAGCGGACGGGGCGATCGCCAGTGCTGCGCAGGAGTACGCCCGCGTGCTCGCCGACGATCCGCAGGACATCTCGATTGCGCTGCGCACCTTCCGCGCCGCGGTGCGCGCCGGTGACATGCCGCTCGCCGACCGCGCCGCCGCAGCGCTCGCCGCGCAGAGCGCCGCACCCTCCGACACCGCGCTGCTCGCGCTGGCCCGCGCCGCACGCGACGGCAACCGCTTGGGCGCGGAGGCGGCGCTTAAGCGCTTCGACGGCGACCGACTGCGCATCCTCGCGCCGCCGCTGCGCGCGTGGCTGGCGTTCGAGAGCGGCGGCGATCCCTTCGCCGCGCTGGCGCAGACCCCGGACGAGCCGGTCGCGCGGCGCTTTGCCGCCGAAACGCGCGCGCTGCTGCTGATCGCCACCGGTCGCACCGATGAAGGCGTGGCGGCGGTGCGCGCGCTCGGCGGCGCGGCCGATCTCGCCGCGCTGGACGAGCGGGTCGCGGCAGCGCGGCTGCTGATCGGGCAGGGCAAGGACACGGTCGCCCGCGCGCTGCTCGACGACAATGCCGGGTCGACCGCGCTGCGAATCGAGCCGGCACGCGGCGCACGTCCGACGCTCGCGTTCGGTGCATCGCATCTGTTCACGCGGATCGCCGCCGACCTCGCGACCGGCGAGGATCCTGGCGTGCTCACCTACACGTTGCTCCGCGCCGCGCTGCGCGCCGATCCCGCCAATGATCGCGCGCGGCTGTTGCTCGCCGGGGTGCTGGCGGGGGACGATGCGCTCGACGCGGGGCTGGCGCTGCTCGGCGAGGTGCCCGCCGACAGTCCCTATGCGTCGCTCGCCGCGACCGGGCGCGTCCAGATGCTGGCCGATGGCGGGCGCGAGGAGGAAGCGCTGGCCTTGCTTGACACGCTGTCGGTGACGAAGAAGACGCCGGTCGGCGACATTCAGCGGCTCGCCGACTTGCAGATGCAGCTCGATCGTCCGGTGCAGGCTGTGCCGCTTTACGCCCGGTTGGTGAAGCAGGCCGGCGCAGGCGCTGACTGGACCGACTGGCTGCAATATGGCGCGGCGCTCGATGGGGCGGGGCGGTGGCCCGCGGCGCGCGATGCCTTGCAGAAGGCGGTCGCGAAGGGTCCGGACCAGCCGCTCGCGCTCAACTATCTGGGCTATGCGCTGACCCAGCATCGCGAGCGGATCGATGAGGCCCAGGCAATGCTGGAGAAAGCGGCGCGGCTGAAGCCCGACGATGCCGCGATCGCCGACTCGCTCGGCTGGGCGCTGTACCTGCGCGGGCAGCCGGAGCGGGCGCTGCCGCTGATCGAGCGCGCGGCGGAGCGCGATCCGCTCAACGCCGAAATCGGTGAGCATCTCGGGGATCTCTACTGGCAGGCCGGTCGCCGCTACGAGGCGCGCTACGTCTGGACCGCCGCGCAGTCGACCGCCACCCCGGCCGTAACCGCGCGGCTCGCCACCAAGATCGAACGGGGATTGCCGCAGTGAAGATCGTCGAAACCGCTCCCGCAAAGCTCAATCTCGCGCTGCACGTTCGCGCCCGGCGGGCGGACGGCTATCACGAGCTGGAAACGTTGTTCGTGTTTGCGCGCCACGGTGACCGCGTGACCGTCGCGCCCGCGACGACGCCGTGCTTCACCGTCACCGGCCCGTTCGCCGACGCGGTCGGCCCGGCGGCCGACAATCTGGTGACACGCGCGGAGGCGGCGTTCCGGCAGGCGTTCACGCCGGACGCCGCGCATGCTGTCACGCTCGACAAGCACCTGCCGGTCGCCTCCGGGATCGGTGGCGGTTCGGCGGACGCCGCCGCCACGCTGCGCGCGCTTGCCCGGCTGCACGGGCTGCCGGTCGACACGCCACGGTTGTTGACGATCGCGGCCGACCTTGGTGCGGATGTGCCCGCCTGCCTGCTCGGCCGCCCGACCTTCGGACGCGGACGCGGCGATGCGCTGGCCCCGGTGGCGGGGCTGGGCGACATGCCGGCGCTGCTGGTTAACCCCGGGGTGGCAGTGTCGACCGCACAGGTCTTCGCGCACTGGGACGGGGTCGACCGCGGTGCGCTCGATCTGACCGGAACGACACTGGAGCGCGCCATGGCGGGCAGAAACGACCTCCAACCGCCCGCCGAAGCGATCGCACCCGTGATTGGGGCTGTTATTTCCGGGCTCGCCGCGGCACCGGGGGCGATATTGACGCGCATGTCCGGCTCCGGTGCGACCTGTTTTGCGCTGTTTCGTGATACCGAAGCTCGCGACTCCGCCGCCACGCGGATCGCCAAAGCGGCATCCGATTGGTGGCTTTGCGCCACCACCATCGGCTGATTTCGTGCACCGGCGTGCGACTCCGCCGCTGGCGGAACGCGGGTGTGGTCGCGCGCCATGACCGGCTGAGCGCTTGTATTCGCGGCAAAGTTCTCTACTTGTTCTAATGGAACAAACTGAATACAACGGCACGGCGCGTTGAATGCGGCGCGCGGTTGCTCTAGCGAAAGGCTCCACGGCAATGGCCGCCAAACTTCAGGTGATCGATACCGGCATGGCAACCGCGAATACAGACCGTCAGAAGGCACTCGATGCTGCACTGGCACAGATCGATCGCGCCTTCGGCAAGGGCTCGGCGATGAAGCTGGGGCAGAAGGAGACGATGCAGGTCGAGGCGATCTCGACCGGCTCGCTTGGGCTCGACATCGCGTTGGGCGTGGGCGGACTGCCGCGTGGGCGCGTGATCGAGGTCTATGGTCCTGAAAGCTCGGGCAAGACCACGCTTGCGCTTCACGTCATCGCCGAAGCGCAGAAGAACGGCGGCACCGCCGCGTTCGTCGACGCAGAGCACGCGCTTGACCCGGTCTATGCCAAGAAGCTCGGCGTCAATATCGACGAACTGATCGTCTCGCAGCCTGATACTGGCGAGCAGGCGCTGGAGATCGTCGATACGCTGGTGCGCTCGAATGCGATCGACGTGCTGGTGGTCGACTCGGTCGCCGCGCTGGTGCCGCGCGCCGAGATCGAGGGTGAAATGGGCGACAGCCACGTCGGCCTGCAGGCGCGACTGATGTCGCAGAGCCTACGCAAGTTGACCGGCTCGATCAGCCGCTCGCGCTGCATGGTGATCTTCATCAACCAGCTGCGCATGAAGATTGGCGTAATGTACGGCAATCCCGAAACGACGACCGGCGGCAACGCGCTGAAGTTCTACGCCTCGGTCCGTCTCGACATTCGGCGCACCGGCGCGATCAAGGATCGCGACGAGGTGATCGGCAATTCGACCCGCGTCAAGGTGGTCAAGAACAAGGTCGCGCCGCCGTTCAAGCAGGTCGAGTTCGACATCATGTATGGCGAGGGCATCTCGAAGATCGGCGAGATCCTCGACATCGGCGTCAAGGCCGGGCTGGTTGAGAAGGCGGGCGCGTGGTTCTCCTATGATTCGGTGCGGATCGGGCAGGGGCGCGAGAATTCCAAAAACTTCCTGCGTGAGAATCCGGAAATGACCGAGCGGCTGGAAAAGGCCATTCGCGGTCGTACCGAGCAGGTGGCCGACGGCATGATGGCGGGACCCAGCGAGGAAGACGACGTCTGATCGCGATCGTATCGGGCCGGACGCATAGCGCATGACCAATGCCGCCGACTGGCGCGGACGGGTCGGCGACGTTTGGGCGGAAGAATATGTGCGCACCGAGCGCGCATTCAGTGGGATTGCGGCGGCGCTCGATGTGGCGATCGACGCGATCGCGCCACAGATCGGGCGGGCGGCAGATCTCGGCTGCGGCGTGGGGAGCACCACGTTCGCCGTCGCTGCCGCCCGCCCTGGGCTGCGGATCACCGGCATCGACCTGTCTGCCGCGCTGATCGCAGTGGCTCGTCGCCGTGCGGAGATGATCACCAATGGGGCGGAACGGTCGGAGGCGGGAGCGGTGACGTTCGCGACCGGCGACGTCGTGCCGTTGCTCCCGACGCTCGCGCCGCTTGACCTGCTGGTGTCGCGTCACGGGCTGATGTTCTTCGACGATCCCGTACCGGCCTTTGCGGCGCTCCGCGCGGCATCGGTCACCGGAGCGCCGCTGATCTTTTCCTGCTTCGCCGCCCGCACCGAGAATGACTGGTTGGTGACACCCCGGAACGCGCTTGGTCTTAGCCAGCCGATTGTCGACGGCTATGAACCCGGGCCGTTCGCGTTTGCGGACGGGGAATTCGTCCGCGCCTTGCTCGATCAGGGCGGCTGGGACGACGTGCAGATTACCCGGCAACGTGTCGACTATCCGGTTGGCGGCGGCATGGACCCCATCGAAAGCGCGCTGGACTTCTATCGCCGTATCGGCCCGCTCGCCCCGTTCCTTGCCGCCAGCCAAGCTCCGGATCGCGCACGACATGAGACGATGTTGCGTGATCTGTTCGCGTCGCGGATACAGGGCGGCATGGTCACGTTTTCCGCCGCGATACAGATCGTGACCGCGCGGGCGGGGAAGGAAGTTGCATGACGATCATTGTCCACCATCTCGAAAACTCCCGCTCGCAGCGCATCCTCTGGATGCTTGAGGAGCTGGCAATTCCGTACGAGGTGAAGCGCTATGAGCGCGACAGGGCGACGATGCTGGCGCCACCCGAGCTGCGCCGTGTCCATCCGCTCGGCAAGTCGCCGGTCATCGAAGACACCGTCGCACACAGCTCGACCGGGCCGCGGATCGTCGCCGAGACCGGGGCGATCGTCGAATACCTGGTTGATCGTGCCGATGGACGGCTTGGCGCGCCGTCGAAGCGGGACGATGCGCTCGCCTATCGTTTCTGGCTTCACTATGCGGAAGGCTCGCTGATGCCGCCGCTCCTTGTCAAGCTGATCGTCTCGCGCATCCCTTTGGTCGGTAAGCGGATCGCCGCGCGAATCCAGCCGATGATCGCCCGTCATCTCGATTATGTCGAGGCATCACTCGCCGACCATCCGTGGTTTGCCGGCGATACCTTTACCGCCGCTGACATCATGATGAGCTTCCCGCTCGAAGCCGCGCGCCATCGCGCCGGACTGGATGCCGGCCGACCCAATACGATCGGCTGGCTGGAGCGCATTCACGCAAGGCCCGCCTATCAGCGGGCGCTGTCGGCGGGCGGTCCCTACGCCTACGCCTGACCACTCATTCGCCGCTGCTTCCGGTGGGCATCCCTTATGTCCACTCAAGGCGACGTTATCGTCCACTTGAAGCTGGCGAGACCACGGATCCCGGGAACAGGGGCAAGAACCGGGGTTTAGTGTCCACCGCAGGTCTGGCGCGTAGGGCACGGGACTAACACGCCTCCTGCCGCCGCCGGGTGTCAGCCGGCGGGGCAGAGCAGCATGAACCTTCGGCTATTGATCTCAACCGTCAACCTTGACGTATCATCCTGATCAGAAGCGCGTCCGTAAGGTCAGCCCATAGGTCCGAGGTTCGCCAAGGAACGAGGTGAACAGCGAATTGGCCGCTGCGAAATTCGGGCTGCCGAACGCCTGCACCTGCGATTGCGAACCCGCCCCCTGGAACGGTGCGCTGAACGCAACCTGCTGATAGTTGGTGTCGAGCAGGTTTTGTGCCCAGAGTTCGACCGCCCAGCTCTGCTCATCGCCGCGCAGCCCGACCCGGGCGTTCATCAGAAAGAAGCCATCCTGCATCTTCTCGGCAAACAGGTCGGACCCGGTGTTGTAGTCGCTCGTCATGCGCCCATCGACGTAGAACAGCGCGCGCATCCCATTGCCGCCGATCGCCGGAGTCCAGCCGATCGAACTGGTGACGGTATGGCGCGGCGCATTCGACATTTGCGCGCCGGGCAGCAGGAACAGCGCCGGGCTCAGCGGCTCGCCCGCCTTGCTGCCGACCAGATTGTGCGCGTAGTTGGCGTCGGTCAGCGTATAGCCGAGGTTCACCGTCACATCCGGGGTCGGATACATGCCGACCTCCAGCTCGACGCCCTGCGTCACCAGCCCCTTGCCGACCTTGCCCATGCAGGCGCCGGTCGTGTTCGAATTGTCGCGGTCCGCACCGTTCAGCGGCTTGTCGCAACCACCGATGTTCTGAACGATATAATTGGTGCCATTGAAGGTGTTCAGCTGGAAATTGGTGAACTCCGACCGAAACGCCGCGACGTTGGCGGTGAACTGACGCGAGCTGTACTTCAGCCCCAGCTCATAGGCGTTCACTGTCTCCGCGTCGAAGCGCAGGTTGCTGACGCTTGATGCCGGTGGAGTCGTCAGCACCGTTTCGCTCAGGTCCGAACGGTCGAGATTATACCCGCCCGCCTTGTAGCCTCGCGCATAGGACGCATAAATCAACGTCGAAGTGACCGGCTTCCACGAAATCACGCCGGTGCCGGTCAGCTGCCCTTCGCGGATTTGGTCGCCCAACGCGACATTGGTCAGCGCCGCGGTCGAGTTGCCGATGCACGACAAGGTGACGATCCCACCCGCGACGGAGCGCAAGGTTGCGTTGTTCCCGGTCAGCAGCGACCGCAGCGCGCCTTGCTGCGCCGGGCAGACGGTGTTGTTGTTGTTGAACCCGGCCGCCAGCGTCTTGTGCTCGTTGGTATAGCGCAATCCGACCGTAAGGTTCAGCCGATCGGTCAAACGATAGATATTGTGCGTGAAGAAGGCGAAATTCTCGCTGGTCTGGCGATAGACGTCGCGCAGGCTGCCCAGATTGTTGAGTGTGCTTAGCCGATCAATGGCCTGCACCGCGATCGGACCGATCCCGGCCGTCAGCGCAGCGCGGCCGGCGGTGCTCAGGCAGCCTGGATTGCCGGCGTTGCGCAGCGCCGCGGACGGGTTGATCGACAGCACCGCACGGCATGCCGCGAACGCACCATATTGCGCGCCGAACTGGAGATTATCGACCAGCTCGAGATTTTCGTGCGCGTAATAGCCGCCGATCAACCAGTCGAGCTTGTTGTCGAGGATCGTGCCCGAAAAGCGGCTCTCGTGGCTGAACACCTTGAACTGACGGTAATTGTTGCCGTCGTCCGGGCGATAGATCAGGTCGACGTTGGAATAATCCATGTCGCCCGCACCGCCCGACTTGTAATCGCGATATGCGGTCAGCGAGGTGAGCTGCGTCGCGCCCAGGTTCCAGCGGACGCGCATCGACAGGCCACCGTCGGTGGTCAGGTTGCTGTAGGCGCGGCCGGCGGTCTGCGCGATGCGGCGATTGTAGGGATCACCGTCGCTTGGCAGTACGGCGCCGAGGCTGCGCAGGATGCCGGTGATCGGGTTGGCGGTGCTGATCGCGTAGTCGCCCGGGGCGCCCGGTGTCGGATCGACTTTCTGGCGGGTGTCGACATAGACAGCGCCGCAGCACTGCTCGTCGCGCCGCGTATAGTCGCCGATGAAGCGTATCGCGAGGTCGGGCGTGATCGTGAACAGCAGCTGGCTGCGCACGAAGTAACGATCGCGGTTGTTGAAATCCGTCTTGTTGACAACATCGGTCAGAAAGCCATCGCGCCGGCTTGCGACCGCGTCGATCCGGAAAGCGAGCAGGTCCTTGACGATCGGACCAGTCAGCGCGCCCTGTGCGCGAACCGCGTTGTAGTTGCCGTAGCTAATTTCACCCATGCCGCCGAACTTGAATTCAGGCAGTTTGGTGTAGATGCTGATCGCGCCCGCCGAGGAGTTGCGACCCGACAGCGTTCCCTGCGGCCCGCGCAACACCTCGATCCGCTCAACCTCCCCCAGATCATTGAGGCCCGATCCCGTGCGGCTGCGATAGATGCCGTCGATGAACACCGCGACCGAGCTTTCGAGACCGGGATTGTCGCCGACTGTTCCCACGCCACGGATGCGCGCCGAAGCGTTGGCTTCGCTGCCGGTCGAACTGACCAGCAGTGACGGCGCGATCTGCGTCATCTGGCGGATGTCGGTCGCGCCGGAGTTCTGGAGCGCGGCCTGCCCGAACGCCGATACGGCGATCGGGACATTCGACAGCCGTTCCGAGCGACGGGTCGCGGTAACGACGATGTCGGCGGTATTCGGCGAAGCAGCCTGCGTGGCGTCCTTGGGCTGGTTGGCCGCCGATCCGCGCAGATCCTGCGCCGCGGCGGGCGCCGCCATGATCGCGAACACCGCCGCCGATCGATACAAACACGCCTTCCGCATCAGCTATCCCCCCGTCATACCACTGAAAAACCGTTGATCCGCCGGTTAAGCGGGGGGCGGATAAGGATTGGTTAACGCGAGGTTCGACACACGCGTCCTTTCGCGCACTCGCTCGTTGAGACGCGCATGACGCCGCCCGCCGCATCGTCCGCAATTCATATTGCGTGATTCGGCATCTCAACCCGGCGAATCAAAGGTGATAAGCCGCTGTCATGATCCCGATTGTACCCCGTCGCCTGTTGCTCGCCGCGCTCACCGTCGCGGCGCCCGCCGCAGCCCAGATTCCGGTTACGCCGGAAACCGCCGCTCCGACCCCGATCCCGCTCGTCCAGCCGCAATTGCCGCTGCCGACGTTAAGCGACGCACAGCGGCAGGAGCTTGCCAGGCTGATCGCCAGGGACGAAGTGGCGCAGGGATTGAGCCGCACCGCCCGCACCGATCTCGACCGGCTCGACAATGCCTCACTAATCCGCGTCGCGCTCGACCATGCGCGAGCGGTGCATGGCGGGCGTTTGATGCCGTCCGATTTCCAGAAGGATTGGGGCATCCGCCCGGCCGCCTACGATCCGCTGCCCGGCTTCACCGATGCGGTCGCGCGCGATCGCCTGACGACTTGGGTCCGGTCCCTTCCGCCGCCATATCAGGGATATGACACACTCGTCGAAGGACTGGCGCGCTATCGCAAGATCGCGGCGGCGGGGGGATGGCCGACGCTGACCGCCGCGCCGACCTACGGCAGCAGCGGTTCGGCGGTCGCACGGCTCCGTGAGCGGCTGGCGATCGAGGACCCGGAGCTGACCGGCACCGGCGATCGCTTCGATGCGGCATTGCTGGAGGCGGTACGTCGCGCTCAGCGCCGCTATGGCCTCAACCCCGCCGGACAGGTCGGTGCGCAGACGCTTGCGGCGCTCAACGTGCCGGTCGAACAACGCGTTCAGTCGATCATGGCCAATCTGGAGCGCTGGCGCTGGCTGCCGCCGACGCTCGACCGGCGGCGTGTGCAGGTGAATATCGCCGCGGCGGTGTTGACCGCGTTCGATGGCGACCGGCCGATCATGTCGATGCGGGCGGTGACGGGGCGACCCGGCAACGAAACGCCGATGCTGGTGTCGAAGATCAGCAGCATCGTCATTAACCCGCCGTGGAACGTGCCCAGTTCGATCGCCACCAAGGAGTTGTGGCCCAAGGAGCGGGCCAACCCCGGCTATCTGAAGCGCAACGGCTTCCGCGTGATCGACACTGGAGACGGGGGCAAACGGTTGCAGCAGGCGTCCGAGCAAAGTGCGCTGGGACGGTTCAAGTTCGACTTCCCAAACGATTTCGCGGTCTACCTCCACGATACCCCGGCACGTTCGGGGTTTTCGAAATTCGATCGGCTCGCCAGTCACGGCTGCGTTCGACTGGAGAAGCCTGAGGATCTCGCCAAATTGCTGATGGCGACGACTCCCGAGTGGCAGCCGGAAGCGATCGACGCGGCGGTAGCCGCCGGCAAGACGGTCCGCGCCAAAATGGCCGAGCCCGTCAGCGTTTATCTGCTTTACTGGTCGGCATTTGCGGGTGCCGACGGGCAGGTAGGGTTCCGCGAAGATCCCTATGGCTGGGACGGCAAGCTGGCTGCTACGGTCGAGCGACGGTCTGCCGCGCAGGCGCTGGCGGCGAAGTGAAGGAAGCACGAATGACGGTATGGCGGCATCGGTTGACGTTGGTTGCGCTTTTGGGCCTGGGCGTGGCGGGTTGTTCCAAGTCCGAGCCCGAGCCGCCCGAGATGAACATGACCGTCCAGGAACTCGAGCCGACCCCCGAGCCGACGCCGACCGAGGAGCCGACCCCCTTCGTCGAGCCGACGCCGACGCCGAGCAACGACACCGCCATTCTGCCGCCGCCCGAGGACGCGGCGCCCGACGCGCAGATGATGGACGACGCCTCTGCCACCGGCATGACCGCGCGCAGCGATCGTAGCGGGCGTGATGAAGACGCCGATACCGCGCCGGCCGAGACGCGACGGCGGGACTAATAAGAGTTGGTCTGAAGGAAGCAGCAAGCGCAGCACCCCGACGATGAGGGCGACCGAATGACTTGGTCGCTCCATTGCCCACTAACCGGCAACGGCCTGGCACCTGTTTCGACAGCGCGTCAGCGTCGAATCGAGCGCTTGCGGCTCTTCTGTTGTGCAGCGCTGCGGCTCGAGCAGCCTGGGGATTGTGCGACCGGCGGTCGGTCAACGAAGGGGCCTTGACTGTTCGGGAGCAGATGTAGGCTGCTTCTGGTCGGCCCGTGTTTTAGATCCGGACCTGCAGTTTCGTTGGTTGTCCGGTTCTTGCGAGTGCGCGATCCGGCTCGGGAGCGTATCAGCGGATCAGACCGTCTCCAGCAACCGCTCCGCCTGGGCGCGCGCTTCCGCGGTGACGGTCGCACCCGACAGCATCCGCGCGATTTCCTCCCGGCGCCCCGCCGCGTCGAGCGGGCGGACGCCGGTGCGAGTCACCGTCCCGTCGCTGGCCTTGGCGATCAGCAGGTGCGCCGCGCCGCGCGCCGCGACCTGCGGGCTGTGCGTGACGACCAGCAATTGCGTCGTCTCGGCCAGCCGCCCGAGCCGTTCGCCGATCGCACTCGCCACCGCGCCGCCGACGCCACGGTCAATCTCGTCGAAGATCATCGTCGCCGCGCCACCCTGTTCGGCAAGCGCGACCTTCAGCGCCAGAATGAAGCGCGACAATTCGCCGCCCGACGCGATTTTGGCGAGCGGACCGAACGGCGCGCCGGGGTTGGTGGCGATTTCGAATTCCACCCGGTCGCGTCCCGCCGCTGACCAATCGCTTTCAGGCAGCGGCGCCACCACGGTACGGAACCGTGCCGCGTCGAGCTTCAGCGGCGCCAGCTCGCCCGCCACCGCCGCGTCGAGCCGCGCGGCGGCCTCGGTGCGGATCGCCGTGAGCTGTTCCGCAGCGCGATCATAGGCAGCGCGCGATCGCGTCGTCGCTTCCTCCAGATCCGCCAGGCCCTGTTCGCCGGCATCCAGCCGTACGAGCCGGTCCCGCAAGTCGGTGGCGAGCGCCGCTAACGCATCGGGCTGAACGCGGTGCTTGCGCGCCATCGCGCGCAACTCGAACAGCCGCGCCTCGTCCTGTTCCAACTGGCGCGGGTCGTAGAGCAGCGCCACTGCGGCATCGCGCAGCTTCTCCTCGGCGACGCCCCCCTCGATCAGGGCGCGGTCGATCGCCGCGAGCGCTTCGCCAAGCGCGGGGTGATCCTCGGCGATCCGTTCGAGCACGCGCGCCGCCTGCCGCAGATGGCTCAGCGCCCCGGTACTGCCCTCCAGATGCTCGGTCACCGTCTCGAGCTCGCCGGCGCTTTTCTCGGCACGCTGCATCGATCGACGGCGCTCGGCCAATGCTTCCTCCTCGCCGGGTTCGGCGGCGAGCGTCTCCAGTTCGGCGACGGCATGTTCCAGCCACTCGCGATCGGCCTGCGCTGCCGCTATTCCCTCGCGTGCGGTTGCAAGGGCGCCTCGCGCCTCGCGCCACGCCGCATAGGCACTGGCGACATCGCGCACGCCTTGGCCGGCATAGCTGTCGAGCAGCGCGCGGTGTCCGGCCGCGGCGAGCAGCCCACGATCGTCATGCTGGCCGTGGATCTCGACGAGCATCGGTCCAATCTCGCGCAACAGCGCCGCCGAGGCCGGTTGATCGTTGACGAACGCACGGCTGCCGCCATCGGCCTTGACCAGCCGACGGATGATGAGCGGTTCGCCGGGATCGATCTCCAGCCCGTTGTCGGTCAGCAAGGCGGCGACCGCGGGAGGCGTATCGAAGGTGGCGGTAACCACGGCCTGTGCCGCGCCCGCGCGCACCAGCGTGCTCTCGCCGCGCCGTCCCAGCGCTAGCCCGAGCGCATCGAGCAGGATCGACTTGCCCGCGCCGGTCTCACCGGTCAGCACCCCGAGGCCAGGGCCGAAGTTCAGCTCCAGCGCCTCGATTAGCACGACGTCACGAATGGCAAGCGCGGTCAGCATGGGCAGCCGCTCCTTACCCGCAAAAACTGCGGTTGTTTACCCTTTTTGTTCCGACGCGACGCGGTCAGCCGCCGGTCGGGTTCGTTGCGGGCGACGGCGAACCGACGCCCGGTGCGGGGACACCTGCCTGCGCGTCGCCGCCGGTCGTCGCCGGCGTGGCGGGGAGCGGCGCATCGGCCTTCGGCGCGGCGCCGGTCGCCTCCCCTGGAACCGCCGCCCGTACAGGGGCGGCGACGACCGGCTCGCCGGGCGCGAGCGGCGCGATCGTCGCGGGCGGGTTTTCCCTCATCAGCTTGTAGGCGCGGCCGTACCAGTCGGTGCCTGGATAATTCGCGCCCAGCACCGCAGCCGACTTCTCCGCCTCGTTGCGCACGCCGAGCGCGAGATAGCCCTCGGTCAGCCGCATCAGCGCCTCCGGCGTGTGTGTCGTCGTTTGATACTGATCGACAACACGGCGGAAGCGCAGCGTCGCGGCGAGCCACTGCCGTCTGCGCTCGTAAAAGCGCCCGATTTCCATCTCCTTGCCCGCGAGGTGATCGCGGACAAGATCCAGCTTCAGCCGCGCGTCCGCGGCGTAGCGCGACGTCGGGTAACGACGCATCAGCTCACCGAGCGAATCCTGCGCCTGCTGCGTGATCTTCTGGTCGCGGGTGACGTCGCTGATCTGTTCGTAATAGCTCATCGCGACGAGGTAATAGGCATAAGGCGCATCGCGGTTGCCGGGATGGACCGACAGGAAGCGCTGCGCGCCCTGGATCGCCTGCGTATAATCGCCGCTCAGGTAATAACTGAACGACCCCATCAACTGCGCGCGGCGTGCCCATACCGAATACGGATGCTGGCGCTCCACCTCATCGAACAGTGCGGCGGCTTCCTTGTATCGACCCTGATCAAGCCGCTGCTTGGCCGCGGAATAGAGCGTGCCGACGTCGCGCGCGACATAGGGCAGATCGGCGCGCTTGCGCGAACCGCCCGAACAACCGGCAAGCGAGACCGCCAGGGCAGCGACGACCCCGATCGCGAGCGAACGGGTGGGGAGCGGGCGAGAGGTGAGGGTACGCATCGCCTTGGCTCTTAGCTTAGAGGAACCCCCGCGAACAACGGCTTTCGCGCACGTGCAACAGTGGCTAGCGGGAAGGCGTTGATGCGCCCGTCAGCGACCCGGAAGGAAGGATTACGCTTATGCCCGCCACCCTGCTCGCCACCAAGCGCGTCGAAAAGCCGTGGGGGCGGCACCATCTGTACCCCGGCTTTCCCGATCCGGCGCCGGATGCGGAGCCGATCGGCGAAATCTGGTTCCAGTCGCCGCACCCGGAAGAGCCCGAGCTGCTCATCAAGTACCTATTCACGAGCGAGAAGCTGTCGGTGCAGGACCATCCGTCCGACGAAGAAGCGCAAAAGCGCGGCCTTCCGCGTGGCAAGGATGAATGCTGGACGATCCTCGCCGCCGAACCCGATTCGACAATTGCCGTCGGTCCGCTGGCACCAATGACGCGTGAGGAATTGCGGACGTCGGCCGAAGATGGCAGCCTGGAGCACAAGCTCGACTGGAAGCCGGTGAAAGCGGGCGACTTCTATTATTCCCATTCCGGCTTGATCCACGCGATCGGTGCCGGGCTCACCTTGATCGAGGTACAGCAGAACTCCGATACGACGTACCGTTTGTTCGATTACGGGCGGCCGCGCGAACTGCATCTGGACGATGGCGTGGCGGTTGCCGACCTCAATCCCTATGTCGCGCCGCCGCAGCCCGGCGAGGTGGAGCCTGGACGTAACATTCTCGTCGAAGGGCCTAAATTCGTTCTGGAGCGCTGGACCGGTGGCAAGCGCACGATCGCGTTGCCGAGCGGCAAGTCCGGCTGGCTGGTGCCGATCCGTGGCGAGGGGGTTATCGCGGGTGTTGCCTGGAAAGCGGGAGAATGCGTGATGGTGACCGGTGAGGAGTCGCTTCACGCCTCCGAAGACGCCGACCTCCTCTTCGCCTATCCGGGCGATCGCCGGCTTTAACGCCACGTCAACCCCGGCCTGTATGCGACCATAACCATGTTGCGTCGCCATGATTTTCTTGTGATGTCTCTGCGAAATGCATCTGGCGGTCAGCCACGATGCCAGCACAGCACAGCACAGGGACATCGGGGACATGGAGCGGGCCGTTGATCGGGTCGGGGCACGAAGACTGATGAGTTGTCTGACCGACGAGCATTTGCGCATCGTCGATGCAGACGAGGATTATGGGACGGCACTTGGCTATGCGCGCAACGCGTTGGTCGGGCGCGATGTTCTGGAACTGACCCACCCCGATGACCGCGAGATCAATCGCGAGCGCGCCGAGGCCCTGATCGCTGGCGGCGCGCCTTTCTCGATCACCAAGCGCTACATCGGTGCGGACGGACGATTTTTTTGGGTCACCAATCATATCAGCCTTTTTCATGCCGGGACCACGCGACGGATGATGGCGACGGTCGAATTGATCGACGGACCGCCGGCAGACGACGAGAAGCGGATGCTGCGCAAGGCGGCCGAGCGGATCCTCGCCAAGCGGCGGCTGCGTGGTCAATTTTTCGACGATGAAATGCTTGGCGAGCCGGCTTTCGACTTGTTGCTCGACCTGTTCGCGCAGGATCTCGCCGGTCGCGATACTTATACCACTAGCGCGGCGGTGGCATCGGGCGCGCCACTGACCACGGCGTTGCGCCAGATAGCGATGCTCGTCGATCGCGACTGGATCGTCCGCGATCCTGATCCGAATGATCGCCGGCGTATCCGGCTGCGGATGACCGCGTCGGGAGCGCTGCAGATGCGCGACTATCTGCTCACTGCGGAAGGTCTCTAGCGGAAACCTAGTTCAAGAGGCGCTCAGCGCAGGCGTTCGATTGCCTGCGCCAGCGCGACGTACAATTTGCCCATATCGGAGGACAGCAACGTCACGCCCAGCGGCGAGGCGTCCGGCTGCGCGAGGATCGTGCGCAGCATCGCCTCGAAATCGTGGATGTAGCGGTTGACCTGTTCGCGGAAATTGCCGTCCTCGTCGTACAACCGCGCGACATCGCGCTGCTCCGAGCCATCGAGCAACCGTACCGCGCGCCGGGTGAAGACGCCACGATCCCCCTTGAGATACGCGGCCCACGCGCTGTCCGAAATTTCCGGCGCGAAGGTGCGCGTGAGGTCGATCGACGCCGAGTTGAGCGATTCGATCAGCAGCGAGGCGCGCCGTGCGAAGGTGTCGCGCTCATTCTCCTCGGTGGCAGTGCGGGCTTCCTCAAGCCGGCGGTCGATCAACGCGATCGTTGCCTCGATCCCGTCGAGCTGCGTCTGGAGCCGCTCACCCGCGCGGCTCGCTGCGACCACCGCTGTTTCGGAGATGCGCGCGACCTGCTCGACCTGCTGCTGCACGCCGCTTTCGACCGCCCGCTCCAGTGCCTTGACGCCAGCGCTCTCCAGCGCATCGGCAGCCTCGGGAATGACCCTCGCCAGTGCTTCGCGTGCATGGTCGGCGGCGGCGGCGGCGGTCTCGCGAACGCGCAGCAACGCTTCGAGCAGGCGTGGCGCGGCCTCCTGAGCAAGATCGTCGGCGCGGCGGGTCGCGTCCTGGACGGCGTCACCGATGAGGCCAGCCTGCGCCCGGCCGCGTTCCAGACCTTCGCTGAGCCGCGACGTCAATGTCTCGACGGTTTCGCGTTGTTCGGCGACGACCTGCGCGACGGCTTCGATGGCATCATGCGTGCTCTCGGCCGCGGTGACGAGTGCCAGCAGTTCCGGTTTGGCAGCGACGATCACCTGCTTGGTTGAACCGACGCGCGTTTCGAGCCGCGCGATCGCGTCCGGCATCGTCTCGTCCATCTCGCGTGCCGCAGCATCGAGCGCAACGAGCAGATGCTCGGTGGTGGCGATCGTGCGTTCCGCGGTGCCGTTGCCGCTTTCCATCGCCGCGATCAGCGCCTCGGTGGTCGCCTGCAATGCACTGATTGTCGCGGCGAGCTGTCGGCTGCGCTCGGTGCCGTCGGCATGTAGCGTGTCGAAACGCGCGCCGGCCTGATCGATGGCTTCGTCAAGCGTGCTGAAGAGCATTTCGCCCGCGCCGCGCTGGGCGTCCAGCCGCGCCGCAATCCGCTCGATCACGACCTCGACCAGCGCGATACGCTCACTTAGCGCCTCGGCGCTCCCCCGCGCGGCATGATCGAGCGCCTGCTGGCTGGCGGTAACCATCGCCAACATCGCTTCGCCTTGCGCGACGATCCCCTTGCGCGATTCATCGATGGCGACAGCGGTGCGTTCGAGCAATGCATCGACCGCGACCGCTGCATCGGAGGTGACGCCTTCGAGCCGGAGCCCGGCGGTGGCGCTGGTCGCCTCCATCCGCTGCATGTATGCCGCGAGTTTCTCGGCCGCGCCGCCGGCGACACTTTCGGCCTCGCGACCCCGTGCGGCGAGTGCGGCAACCTGCGCGTCGAGCGCGGCGCTGTGTTCATAAGCGACAAGCCCGGCCTGATCGATGGTCGCGGCCAGTGCGCGCGTCTCATCGGTGGCGTGCGGCAAGGCATCAAGCAGCGTGTTGAGCTGTTCGGCGGCATGACCCGTCGCGTTCGCCAACGCGCGCGCGTGCGCATCGGCGCGCGCGATCTCCGCCGACAGATTGTCGCCGATCGTCGTCAACCGGGCAGTCGCCGCCTCGCCTAGGGCGGTCAGCAGCCGCACCTGCTCGGCAAGCGTGGTGCGGCGTTCTTCGATTTCGTCGCCAAGCGCGGCGACGGCGCTTTCGAGTGCAAGTGACTCGGTCCGCATGGCGCGCGCCGTGGCGCCGAAACGGCGTGCCTCTGCGTCACTGGTGCGCAGGGTCAGTAGCCAGAGGATGCCGGCGAGTGCCGGCACGGTCGCCGCGGCGGCACCGAATTGGGCAAGCTCCAGTGGCGACATCGTCGCGAACGCATCGCGCGCGATCCAGGCAAGCGCCCCCACCCAGACGGCGGCTAGCACGACGGCCATCCATCCCAGCACCGCGCGACGACGCAGCGGCCTGGCGGCGGCCTCATCATCGGAAAAGACGAGATCGGTCACGTACTGTTGCGGCTCCGCATACGGCGTCGGGACGAGTTGTTCTGCCGGCGTCTCGGCGCCAGCCGGTCGAATGTCAAAAATGGAAGACGGCCCCCCGTTCATCACGCGGGTGTAACACGTTTACCGTCCGCGGAAACCCGATTCAGGTGCGCGTGCCTGCTCGGTTCGGCGCAAGCGACGGTCGGGTCGGGGATTGTTGCCAGCGGTTCGTCACCCCCCTAACAGCCATGGCATGCTGGCTGGCCTGTTATTCGCGACCCACGAGGCGGAGGATCGCTCCGGAATGCTCGCGGCGACGCTGCCGTTCGCCGCGGCGACGCTGATCGAATATCAGGCGCGGCTGTTGGTGGCGTGTGACGCGGCGCAGATCGTCGTTGTCGTTTCGCGGCTGACCCCCGAATTGATCGGTGCGCTGGCGCGCATCGGGCGGCGCGGCGTGGCGGTGGATACCGTGCGCAGTGCGGCGGATGCGTTGGCCAAACTTCACCCACTCGCGCGGGTCGTGATGATCGCCGACGGGCTGGTCACGACGGAGGATGTCGTCAGCCGCATGGCGGGCGAGGCGGGTGACGCGCTGCTGGTAGTGCCGGGGACGCAGGCCGGCACGACGTTCGAGCGGGTAGGCGGCGGCGCCGCCTGGGCAGGCGTGGCGCGGATCGATGCCGGCCGGGTCGCCGATGCGGCGCGGCTGCCCGAGGATTATGACCTGCAATCCACCCTGCTCCATGCCGCCGAACAGGCCGGCGCGCGGCACGTCACCTTGCGGCTCGACAATATGGCGATGGGGCACGGTATCGAGCGGCGTGCGGTGGCGCTGGAAGAGCGTGGACGTGCGGTGCTGTCGGCGTCGATGGCGGTGCGGCCGAGCTGGTTTGAACGGTTGGTGCTGCGGCCGCTCGCGCGCATGGCGATTCCGTGGATCGCGCGGCACGGGATTGGTACCGAGGCGTGCAGCGCCGGGGCGGCAGCGGCGGTTCTTGCCGGCCTGATCACGGTCGGGGCGGGTTTGACAGGCATTGGACTGGCGCTGGTGCTGGTCAGTGTGCTGGCCGCAGAATTGGCGGGCGCGCTGGCGTTGTTTCGTGATGAACCGGGACTGTTGCGTGCGAACCGGGTGGCGATCCTCGTCGCCCCTGCGCTGGCAGTATTGCTGCTGGCGCAGGTCGTGGACCGCGAGGCGGCCACCACTAGCGCACGCTTGCTTGCCTTGCTCGCGCTGGTTGCCGGGGGTGTAGGAGAGCGCGCCGCGAGTGCTGGAGGGCGTCGGCCGTGGTGGGGTGTCGCGCCGGCGTATCTCGCGCTCCTGACGCTGTTTGCGCTGCTGGGTTATCCGACGATCGGGATCGCCGTGCTCGCTGGCTATGCCGTGGCGACGCTGATCGCCGCGGTGGAGCGGCTTCGCCAGGCTTAGCCGCGCTTTAACGAACATGCGGTAGGAAGGGGCATGTCGGCCACCTTTCCTCATGCCAGCATCACGGGCGATTTGGCGCGGCTGTCGATCCATGTCGCCGACGCCGAGCGTGCCGCCGAGCAGCGGCTGGCCGTCGGGATCGAGGACATTTTCCTCTCCCGACCCGGGCGGCTGGACGATCGGATCCGCGCGGCGACGTTGCGGCTGGCCGAGGCATCGATCGGCGCCATCGAACAGCAAGTGTCGGGCGATACCGCACGCGCATTGATGGCGCTCGGACGGCGGGAAGCGGCGGCGCTGCTTGGTTCCAATCGCGCGCTCGCCTGGCCGCGCCTGCTTGAAGCGGGCTTGATGCGCGACGCCGGTCTGATCGGGGCGCTGATCGCGCAGGCGCGGGTCGATTTGCTCGACGAGTCGCTTGCCGCGCTCCGCGCGCCCGACGCGGGCCCGACGGTGGTGACAGCGCTGATCGAAAACGGTGATGCCGCGCAACGGGCGGCCGCCAGCAACTTTCTGCTCGTCGACGGCATGCGACGCGGCGCGGGGGAGGAGCGTCATGCAGTGCTGCCGCCAACGCTTCAGGCGCAGATCATCTGGTGGATCGCCGCCGCGCTGCGCGAGCGACTCGGCGAGATCGGTGGCGCGGAGGCGGATATCGCGCTGAGCGAAGCGGCGCAGCATCGGATCGCCCGTGCGAACGATGGGCAGGTAATCGGCGCAGCGTCGCGGCTCGTGCGGGCACTGGCACCCACGACCGCTGATCGTGGGACGTTGATGATCCGTGCGCTGGAGAGTGCACGTACGCCGCTGTTCGCAGCGTTTCTGGCCGATGGCGCCGGCGTCGACGCCGAAGCGGCGCTGTCGCTCGTCCTCGATTCGCACAGTGATCGGCTCTGGTTGGCGCTTCGTGCGGCGGGGCTGGACCGCGACACGATTGCGCGTGTCGGCTTCCTGCTGTCCGAGGCGGATCGTGAGCGCGACCTGACGATGCTGATCGAAGTTCTGGACCCGCTCGGCGCGCTTGATCCGGTAGCCGCAGCGAGGGCGATGTCGACGCTGCGGCTGCCGGAAGACTTTCGCGCGGCAGTTCGCGCCCTGGCACGGCGCGCGCCGCTGGAGCGTGCCGGGGCGTGACACGCGGGTCGTTTCATGCCCTGCTGGATGCCGAGGACCGTGTCCTTAGCGGTGACGCCCGGTTTCTTGAACTGAACGACCGTGCCGGGGGGCGCGTGGGCGCCGGTCTGGCGCTGGCTGCCGTAGCCGCGTTGATACGGATCGCACGGGGGTTGCGCGTTCCGGTGGCGCGCACGCTGACGATCGGTGACGACGATAACGATGGCGACTGGCATGTCCGCGCCGTTCCCGACCCGGACGGCGTCATCGCGCTGGCCGGCACCCTGCTGCACGAGCGGCCGGGCGCGACGATATCCTCTGGCGCGATCGTGATGGCCGAGCCGCCTGCCGACGCGGCATGGTCGTGGGAAGTCGATGCGGGGTTGCGCGTGCTACGGGTCGACGCGGCGGCGATCGCGCGTCACGGTCTCGATCCCGTCGCGATCCTGGGCAAGTCGCTGACCGCGCTGTTCATGCTGGAGGCGCATGGTGACGGATCGATGCCGTTGCTGGAGGCCATGTCGAATGTGCGTGATTTCGCCGGACAGGCGGCGGTGGTGCGTGGCAGCGGCGTACGGGTCGCATTGGCGGGCCGGGTACGCCCCGATGCCGCGGGCGGGTTTGCGGGCTTCGTGGGCGGTGTCTATATCGGGGCTGCCGCCGGGGTGCGCGATGGGCTGACCGGGGCGTTCAATGCCCGCCTGCATCGCCTGCTTCGCGCCCCGCTGGATGCGATCATTGCACAGGCGGAGGATATTCGTTGCGCGAACGAGGGCGGGCTCGACGCGCATTACCGTGACTACGCCGCCGATATCGCCAGCGCCGGACGGCATCTGCTCGGGCTGGTCGATGATCTGGTCGACATGGAGGCGATCGAGCGCGGCGATCCAGCGGTAGCGCGTGAGCCTGTCAATCTGGCGGCGGTGGCGCGCGAAGCCGCGGGGCTGCTCGCGGCGCGTGCAGCCGAGCGCGACGTGACGATCGCGCCGCTGGCCGGGGATACTCTGGTCACCGCGATCGGTGATTATCGGCGCACGTTGCAGATCGTCGTCAATTTGCTCGGCAATGCTGTGGATTATTCTCCGACCGGGGGCGTCGTGCGGCTCCGCGCCCGGCATCGCGACGGGCAGGTACGACTGACGATCTGCGATCAGGGGCGCGGGATCGCGGTCCACGAGCAGGCACGCATTTTTGAAAAATTCGTGCGCGGCGACGATAGCGCGCCTGGAGGCAGCGGGCTTGGCCTCTATATCGCGCGCCGGCTGGCGCAGGCGATGGACGGGACGCTGATGGTCGAAAGCGAGCCGGGGCAGGGCGCATGCTTCACGCTCGCGCTGCCCGCCGCCTCAGCGCAGTCGCCGGGCGAGCAGGATCAGCAGCAAGCCGAAGATCGCTAGGCCGCTGCCGTAATCGGCCCAGATGCCGCGCCCCAGCATGAAGCTGGAGCGCGGCCAGTTCACATAGCCCAGCCCCTGCGCGATCCATAGCGCCCCCGTCAGCGCGCACATCACGCCGACGGCGGTCAGGACAGGGCGGAGCCGGGACATGCGGGCTTAGCGCCGCCCGACCGGCACGTAGCTGCGCTGCGTCGGGCCGGTGTACAGCTGACGCGGACGGCCGATCTTCTGGTCGGGATCGGTGATCATCTCGTTCCACTGCGCCACCCAGCCGACGGTGCGGGCGAGCGCGAACAGCACGGTGAACATGCTGGTCGGGAAGCCGATCGCCGAGAGGATAACGCCCGAATAGAAGTCGACGTTCGGGAACAGCTTCTTCTCGACGAAATACGGATCGTTGAGCGCGATCTCTTCCAGCCGTAGCGCGGTCTCGAACAGCGGATCCTGCACGTTGAGCGCCTCGAACACCTCGCGGACCGTCTTCTGCATGACGGTCGCGCGCGGATCGTAGTTCTTGTAGACGCGGTGGCCGAAGCCCATCAGGCGGAACGGATCGTTCTTGTCCTTGGCGCGCGCGATGAACTCGGGGATGCGCTCGGGCGTGCCGATTTCATGCAGCATGTTGAGCGCCGCCTCGTTCGCGCCGCCATGCGCCGGGCCCCACAGGCAGGCGATGCCGGCCGCGATGCACGCGAACGGATTGGCACCCGACGAACCGGCCAGACGGACGGTGGAGGTCGAGGCGTTCTGCTCGTGATCGGCGTGGAGGATGAAGATCCGGTCCATCGCCTTCTCGACCGCCGGGTTCACCACGTACGGCTCGGCCGGCACGCCGAAGGTCATGCGCAGGAAGTTGCCGGTGTAGGACAGCGAATTGTCCGGATACAGGAACGGCTGCCCGACGCTGTACTTGTACGCCATCGCCGCGATCGTCGGCATCTTGGCGATCAGCCGGTGCGACGCGATCATGCGCTGCTGCGGATCGTGGATGTCGGTCGAATCGTGGTAGAAGGCGGACAGCGCGCCGACGACGCCGCACATGATCGCCATCGGATGCGCATCGCGACGGAAGCCGCGGAAGAATTGCGCGAGCTGCTCATGGACCATCGTGTGGCGGGTGATCGTGCGCGAGAACGAGTCCAGCTCGCCCTGGTCGGGCAGTTCGCCGTTCAGGAGCAGGTAGCAGACTTCCATGAAGCTCGACTGTTCGGCCAGTTCGCCGATCGGATAGCCGCGGTGGAGCAGGACGCCCTCGTCACCGTCGATATAGGTCAGCTTCGACTGGCACGACGCGGTCGAGGTGAAGCCCGGATCGTAGGTGAACGCGCCGGTCTGGCCGTACAGCTTGCGGATGTCGACGACGTCCGGGCCGACGGAGCCCGAAAGGACCGGATAGTCGAGCTCCTGGCCCGACAGCGTGAACTTGGCGGCTTCGGTCATGATCTTCTCCTGTCAGGCCCCGGTCGGGGTCATGTGGTCCGCGATGCGGGCCAGGCTTTCCGCGCGTCCTAGAAGGACGAGTACGTCGAAGATGCCCGGCGAGGTCTTGCGGCCGGTCAGCGCGACGCGGAGAGGCTGGGCGACCTGACCGAGCTTGACGCCCGCGTCTTCGGCCACCGAACGCACCACCGCTTCGGTCGTCTCCGTATCCCAGTTGTGCACCGCGTCAAGCGCTGTGTGCAGCCGCGAGAGCAGGGCGGGCGCCTCTCCGCCGAGCAATGGTTGTGCGGCTTCCTCGACCGCGAGCGGGCGTGACGCGAAGAGGAAGGCCGTTGCCTCGGTCAGCTCGTTGAGATTCGCCGCGCGCGGCTTGAGCGACGGCATCGCCGAGCGAAGGATCGAACGCCGGGTATCGTCGTGATCGATGTCGAGTCGCTCCGCCACCAGATCGGCCAGCCGCACATCGTCGGCGGCGCGGATGTAATGGCCGTTGAGGTTCTCGAGCTTCTTCAGGTCGAAGCGGCTCGGCGACTTGCCGACGCCAGCGAGATCGAACCATTCGATCGCCTGTTCGCGCGAAATGATCTCGGCATCGCCGTGCCCCCAGCCGAGCCGGAGCAGGTAATTGTCAAGCGCCTCGGGCAGGATGCCCAGCTCGTCGCGATACGCCTCGATTCCGACTGCGCCGTGGCGCTTCGACAGCTTCGCGCCGTCGCTGCCGTGGATCAGCGGGATGTGCGCATAGACCGGATCTCGCCACCCGCCCTCGATCGCATCCATCGCACGATAGATCGGCAATTGGCGAAAGGCGTTGTTGAGGTGATCGTCACCCCTGATGACGTGCGTCACGCCCATGTCGTGATCGTCGACCACCACCGCGAGCATATAGGTCGGCGTGCCGTCCGAGCGGAGCAGGACGAGATCGTCGAGTTCGGCATTCTGGACGGTGACGCTGCCCTGGACACGATCCTCGATCGTTACCGAGCCCTCGGTCGGCGCGCGCAGTCGGACGACATACGGCTTGTCCGCGGGATGGTCGGTGCGGTCGCGCCACGGCGAGCGGATGCGCAGCGGCTGCTTGGCCGCCTGTGCCGCCGCACGCATCGCGTCCAGCTCCTCCTGCGTCAGATAGCAGCGATAGGCGTGGCCGTGCTCGACCATCGTCTGCGCGACCGCGGCGTGGCGATCGGCACGCTCGAATTGATAGACCTCCTCGCCGTCCCAATCGAGCCCGAGCCAGCGCATTCCCGACAGGATCGCGTCGATCGCGGGCTGCGTCGAGCGCGCGCGGTCGGTATCCTCGATCCGCAGGCGGAAGGTGCCGCCGTGATGGCGGGCATACAGCAGGTTGAACAGCGCGGTGCGCGCGCCGCCGATGTGAAGGAACCCCGTCGGCGACGGGGCGAAGCGGGTGACGACGGCGCGGCCGTCCGCGCTGGCGGTTTTGTCGGTTGCGCTCAAGCGCGCTTGCTCCCAGGCTGGATAATCAGATGGCCACTTCAGCCGCGCCCGCCTCTAGCAAAGCATCGTCGGCGCTTCAAACACGCGCCGCGCATGGCATCACTTTGATTCAGGACGCGCTGGAGCGGCGGCTGGAGGCGGAGCGTGACCAGCTCGTGCTGTGGGTGCCCGTGGCACTCGGCGCCGGGTCGGCGGCGTGGTTTGTGCTCCCCGATCCGCGGAGCTGGGCGGCGATGCTGCTGCTGGCGCTGGCGGTCGCCTCCGGCGCGCTGGCGATGGCGCGCGGCGGCCGGACGCCCGTGCTTGCGGCGGCGCTTTCGTTTGCCGTGGCAGGCGGGCTCGCGCTGACCTGGGCGCGCGCAGAGCGGGTCGCGGCACCGGTGCTGGCGCGCCCGACGATCGCATGGGTCACCGGACGGATTGAGCAGGTCGAGCCGTTGCCGGCACGAAAGCTGACGCGGGTCACGCTTGCCCTGTCGGAATGGGACGGGTCCGGGTACCCGCCGGCGCGGGTGCGGGTTAATTTTGATACGCGGACGGCACCGAGCGGGCTCGTACGCAACGCGATGATTCGGGTGCGGGCGCGCCTGATGCCGCCCGCTCCGCCCGCTGTGCCGGGCGCCTATGACTTCGCGCGGGTCGCGTGGTTCGCCGGGCTTGGCGCGACCGGCCGTGCCCTCACGCCGGTCACGATTGTCACCCCGGCCGCTGCGGAGGCTACGGATATCCGGGCGGCGTTGACGCGCCATATCGAGGCGCGGCTGACGGGCAGTGCGGGCGGGATCGCGGCGGCACTGGCGACCGGGGACACCGGTGCGATCGACGAGCGCGATGCTGAGGCGATGCGCAACGCCGGTCTCGCACATCTGTTATCGGTCAGCGGTTTGCACATCACGGCGGCAGTCGGGCTGGTGATGTGGCTGACGCTGCGGCTGCTCGCGCTGTCGCCGCGGCTGGCACTGACCGGGCGGCTTCCGCTGGTCGCCGCGGCGGCGGGAGCGGTCGCGGCGATCGGTTATACCTGGCTGACGGGATCGCAGGTGCCGACGATTCGTAGCTGTGTCGCCGCGCTGATGGTGCTGGTGGCGCTGGTGCTGGGGCGTGAGGCGCTGACGCTGCGGCTGGTCGCGGCGGGGGCGGTGGTGGTCCTGTTGTGCTGGCCCGAGTCGGTGGTGGGGCCGAGCTTCCAGCTGTCCTTCGCGGCGGTGACGGCGATCATCGCCTTCCACGAGCATCCGCGCGTCCGTTCGTGGTTCGGCGGACACGAGGAGCCAAGGTGGCGTGCGGTGATGCGGGGGCTGGCCTCGCTGCTGCTGACCGGGCTGCTCGTCGAGCTGACGCTGATGCCGATCGCGGTCTATCACTTTCATCAGGCGGGACTTTATGGCGCGCTCGCCAATATCGTCGCGATCCCGCTTACCACCTTCGTGGCGATGCCGGCGGAGGCGCTGGCGCTGCTGCTCGATACGGTCGGAGCGGGCGCGCCGGGGTGGTGGGTCGCCAGGCAGGCGCTGACGCTGTTGCTGTGGATTGCGCGGACCGTGGCGGCGGCGCCGGGGGCGGTGACGGCGTTGCCGGTGATGCCGCAGGCGGCGTTCGCGGCGATGCTGGGGGGCGGGCTATGGCTGGCACTTTGGCGGACGCGGTGGCGCTATGCCGGGCTGGTGCCCGTCGTCATCGGGGCGGCGTGGACGATTGCCACGCCGGTGCCGGACCTGATCGTCACCGGCGACGGGCGGCATCTGGCGCTGCGCGGCGACGATGGCGGTGTGGCGATTTTGCGTGATCGTACAGGGGATTATGTTCGCGATCTGCTCGCCGAGGCAGGTGGACTGGACGGCGAACCAGAGTTGCTGAGCGGGGCGCGAGCGGCGCGGTGCAATCGCGATCTGTGCTGGATGGTTCGACACGTGAAAGGGCGCGTCTGGCGGGTGCTGGCGACGCGCAGCCAGTATCTGTTGCCGGCTAACGCGCTGATACCACTGTGTCGACGCGCGGATGTGGTGGTCAGCGAGCGGCGGCTGCCGCGTGGCTGTCGGGGCAGGTGGTTGACGCTCGACCGGGCGACGCTGGTGAGAACCGGCGGGGTGCGAGTGACGTTTGCGACCGGGCGGGTCGCGACGGTGCGGGCGGTGGGGGATGCGCATCCGTGGCTCGTCGGTGGTGAGCATGAAGCACGGCAAGCGGCAAAAGCGTTGCCGATGTTGGCAGGGTGGTTGTCGATGTTGCCTGTTGAGCGGTCGGACCAGAAACGATGGTCGCTTGCGGCACCGAGCGCTGGCGGATGGCAGTGTGATCGTTGAGCGGGCCAGGGTGCAGTTGGCGGGCCGTCGTATATCATTGCAAATATTCGCCCAACTTGGCCCTGGCGTTCGCCGGGGTGGCAGGTAAGGGCGGCGCGAAGGACGCGCGGGCACTTCGATGTTTGCGAAGGTTGCGCCTATGCGCGCTAATTCAGGAGCACGAAGGAGCGGGGCCCCGGATCAAGTCCGGGGCGACATTTGGGTGGCAGTGGCGCGCTTTACGAGTAGCGGCGGAGCAGGCCGGCGAGCTTGCCCTGTACGCGGACCTGCGCGGGGGCGTAGCGTTGCGGGTCGTAGGCGCGATTGGCGGGGTCTAGACGGATCATCGCGCCTTCGTGACGGAAGTATTTGAGCGTCGCCTCGCTGTCCTCGATCAGCGCCACCACGATCTCGCCGTCGCGCGCGACTTCCTGACGGCGGATCAGCGCATAGTCGCCGTCAAAGATGCCGGCCTCGACCATCGAGTCGCCCGCCACCTCGAGCGCAAAATGCTCGCCCGCCCCGAGCAGCGCCGCGGGCACCGGGAGCATCGTTGACCCCTCGAACGCCTCGATCGGCACACCGGCGGCGATCCGGCCGTGGAGCGGGATCTCGACCACGTCGTTGGCGGGTTCGGGCATGGTGCGCTTGACCGAGGGCGGCGCGGGGCGCTTCGCCTCCGGGCCACGCTCGGGCGCCTTGATGACCTCGAGCGCGCGGGCGCGGTTAGGGAGGCGGCGCAGATAGCCGCGCTCCTCGAGCGCGCTGATGAGGCGGTGGACTCCCGACTTGCTCTTCAGCTCCAGCGCGTCCTTCATCTCCTCGAACGAGGGCGAGACGCCCGTGTCGGCGAGGCGGTCCTCGATGAAGCAGATCAGCTCGTGCTGCTTGCGCGTCAGCATGTCCGGGCGCCTTCCTAGTGAACGGATTGCGAACCTTTATGGAACATAGCGCTGTCCGTCAAGCGATCATCAGGATTTCCGCCGAGTCGCCGGCGCGGGCCGCGGGGGCGTGTGGATCGCGCACGATCAGGCAGGTCGAGCGCGCCAGCGTGCGCAGCATCGAGCTGTCCTGGATGGTCGAGGCATAGGCGCGACCGTCGCGCAATTCGGCGCGCAGATAATCGGTCCGCTCGTTGTTGGCGGGGAGGTCCTCGCCGAGCAAGGCGCGGGAAACCGATGGGAATGGGTCCTTCGCGCCGCTGAGATGCGCGACGAGCGGGCGGACGAACAGCAAGGCGGTGACGAACGCCGACACCGGATTGCCGGGCAGCCCGACCACCGCCATGTCGCTGCGTCGCCCGGCGAGCATCGGCTTGCCCGGGCGCAGCGCAATTCGCCAGAAATCGAGCGTCGTGCCCGCCGCGAGCAGCGCCGGGCGGACAAGATCGTGGTCGCCGACCGAGGCGCCGCCGGTGGTGACGAGAACATCGGCGTTGACAGTGGCGAAGGCCTCGGTCAGCCGGTCGAGCCGGTCGGGGAGGATGCCGAGGTCGACGATCTCGACGCCGGTGCCCGCGAGCAAGGCGCGCAGCAGCAGGCGGTTTGATTCGGGGAGCGCGTCGCCGGAGGTGCCGGGTTCGACCAGTTCGTCGCCGGTCGCGGCGAGCGCGACGCGGACCGGGCGCGCGACCGCGATCCGCGCGACTCCGCCGGTCGCGGCGACCGCGAGCCGGGCGGGGGTAAGGCGCTGGCCTGGCTCGACGAGTGTGTCGCGTTCAGTGAAATCGAGACCCCGGCGGCGGACGTTGCGGCCGACATGCGCGGGGCCTTCGCCATCGAGCGTGAGCGTCTCGCCATCGCGGGCCGCTTCCTCCTGAACGAGCACGGTGTCTGCGCCAGACGGCATCGCTGCGCCGGTGAAGATGCGCACCGCCTCGCCAGCGCCGACCGTGCTGGCAAAGGGCGAACCCGCAGCGCTTTCGCCGATCACGCGGAACGGGCCGGGGAGGTCGGCGAAGCGCAGAGCGTAGCCGTCCATGGCCGATAGATCGCTCGATGGCTGGGTACGACGGGCAATGACGGGGGCGGTGGCCCAGCGGCCAAGCGCCTCATCGAGCGGCACCTCCACCGTTTCGACCGGGCGGCCAAGCGCGAGGACGCGCGCCTGCGCCTCGGCGACCGGAAGCAAGGTCACGGCGCGCGCCAGTCGCCGGAGCGGCCGCCGCGCTTTTCGAGCAGGCGAATGTGTTTGATCGTCATCGCCTTATCGATCGCCTTTGCCATGTCGTAGACGGTCAGCAGCGCGGTGGAGACGGCGGTCAGCGCCTCCATCTCGACCCCGGTCTTGCCGTCAGTCGCGACGGTCGCGGTGGCGGTGATGCCCTCTGTGACCGGTTCAAGATCGAGCGATACGCGCGTGATCGGGAGCGGGTGGCATAGCGGGATCAGGTCGCTGGTGCGCTTCGCGGCCATGATGCCGGCGACGCGGGCGACCGCAAGGACGTCGCCTTTCTTGACCGCGCCGTCGCGAATCGCGGTCAGCGCCGCGTCGGACATCGTGATCGTGCCGGTCGCGACCGCCTCGCGGCGGGTGACGGCCTTGTCGCCGACATCGACCATGTGCGCCGCGCCGTCGGCGTCGAGATGGGTAAGCGTCGTCACCTAGCCGACCATTGCGCGCGTGGCGGCGGCGACATCAGCGTGGCGCATCAGCGCCTCGCCGATGAGGAAGCAATGCACGTCGTGCGCGGCGAGTTCGTCGATGTCGGCGCGACTGGTCAGCCCGCTTTCGGCGACGAAGGTGCAGCCGGCGGGGGCGTGCGCGATCAGATCGTAGGTGAGGCGAAAGTCGACCGCGAAGGTGCGCAGGTCGCGGTTGTTGACGCCGATCAGGCGCGTCTTGAGCCGCGCGGCGCGTTCCATCTCCTCGGCGTCGTGGACCTCGACCAGCACGTCGAGCCCCTGTTCGATCGCGGCCGCCTCGCATTCGGCCATGCACGCGTCATCGATCGCGGCGGCGATCAGCAGGATCGCGTCGGCACCGATGCTGCGCGCCTCGACGACCTGCCACGGGTCGACGGTGAAATCCTTGCGGAGCACGGGGAGGTCGCAGGCCGCGCGCGCCGCGATCAGATAGTCCTCATGGCCTTGAAAATAGGGCGCGTCGGTGAGCACGGAGAGGCAGGTCGCCCCGCCTCCGGCATAAGCGCGCGCGTGCGCGGGCGGGTCGAAGTCGGCGCGGATCAGCCCCTTGGACGGGCTGGCCTTCTTGATTTCGGCGATCAGCGCGTGGCGGCCGGCGGCGACGGTCGCGTCGAGCGCGGCGCGGAAGCCACGTGGGACGCTCTGCGCGGCGGCGCGCGCGGTCAGGTCGGCGAGCGAGGTCGTGGCCTTGCGCGCGGCGACCTCGCTGCGCTTGGTCGCGCAAATGTCGGCGAGGATGGTCATGACCAGGCGATCCAGCGATCGAGGAGCGTGTTGGCGTGCCCGGCGTCGATCGCCTCCGCTGCCTGCGCCGCGGCGGCGGGCAGGTCGGTCTGGCGACCGGCGAGCACCAGCGCGGCGGCGGCGTTAAGCAGCACGGCGTCGCGATACGCGCCATGCTCACCGGTGAGCAGGCGGCGGAGCGCGGCGGCATTATAGGCCGGATCGCCGCCGCGGATTGCGATCGTCGGATGGCGCGCGACCCCGGCGTCTTCGGGAACGATCCGCGCCGGTAGCGGCACGTTGCCGACCGTGACGACGCGCGTCGGGCCGGCACCGGAGATTTCGTCGAGCCCTTCCTCGCCCGCGACCACCGCGGCGGCGTCGCTGCCAAGCTGCGCGAGCGCCTCGGCATAGATCGGGGCGTAATCGGGGCGCGCGATGCCGATCAGCTGGCGGGTGACATGCGCGGGATTGGCCAACGGTCCCATCAGGTTGAAGATCGTCCGCCGCCCGATCCGGCGGCGGATCGGGGTGATGCGGCGCATCGCCGGGTGATGATTGGCGGCGAACAGGAAGCAGATGCCGAGGTCACGCAGCGTCGCCTCGGCCTGTGCCCCGGCGCGCTCCATGTCGAGCCCGAGCATCTCGAGCGTGTCGGCCGCGCCCGCCTTTGACGAGGCGGCGCGGTTCCCGTGCTTGGCGACAGGCACGCCGCACGCCGCGACGACGAGGCTGACCGCGGTCGAGACGTTGAGCGTATGCTGGCCGTCGCCGCCGGTGCCGCAGACGTCGATCGCATCGGCGGGGGCGGCGATCGGGATCAGCCGCTGGCGCAGCGCGCGCGCGGCCTCGGCGATCTCGATGCTGGTTTCGCCGCGTTCCGCAAGGCGGATCAGGAAGTCGGCGACCGCTTCCTCGCTGGTGCGCGCGTCGAGGATGTCGGCGAACGCCTGCGCCGCCGACTCGCGCGCGAGCGGCGACGAAGGGTCGGGCAGCAACGCGACGCTCGTCACGCGGCGATCCGCCCCGCATGGTTGACGCCCGCGAGTCGCAGGAAATTGGCGATCAGCTCGTGGCCGTGCTCGGTCGCGATGCTCTCCGGGTGGAATTGCACGCCGTGGATCGGCAGTTCGCGATGACGCAGCCCCATCACTGACGCGTCCGCTGCGGTGCCGTTGACGACGAGGCCGTCGGGCACGTCGGTGACGATCAGCGAATGGTAGCGCGTCGCGGTGAACGGCGATGGAAGCCCGGCGAAGACGCCGGTGCCGTCATGTTCGACCGGGCAGGTCTTGCCGTGCATCAGCCCGCCGCGCACGACCTTGCCGCCGAAATGCTGGCCGATCGCCTGATGGCCGAGGCAGACGCCGAACAAGGGCCGGCGCGCCTCGGCACAGGCGGCGACGAGGTCAAGGCTGATGCCTGCCTCGTTGGGCGTGCACGGGCCGGGCGAGATCAGGATCGCCTGCGCGTCGCTCGCCAATGCCTCGGCGGCGGTGAGCGCATCGTTGCGGACCACGCGAACCTCTGCGCCCAGTTCCATGACGTAATGGACCAGGTTCCACGTAAAGCTGTCATAGTTGTCGATCACCAGGATCATGCGGTCCGCCATAGCCGATGCGCCGCCGACCGCAACCGCCGAGCGACGTCGGGCACGACAGGAATATTGCAACCGCGCAAAGATTCGTCATGGCGGGGCAAAGCGCGGAGCGGAGAAAAGCGCCGCCCTGCGCGTTCGCGGGACTGAGGAGAATAACGATGCGCCGTCCGATGATCGCCGTGCTGAGTGCGGCCATGCTGGTGCTGCCGACCGGGGCCGTGGCGCAGGTCCAGTCCGCGGGAGACACCGGGCGCGCGCCGCAACGTGTGCGCAGCGTGACGCTGGAGGGCGAAGAGAAATGCCCGGTGGCGCAGGGCGACGAAGTGGTGGTGTGCAGCCGCCTGAACCCCGACGAGCAATATCGCATTCCGAAGCCGCTGCGTGACAGTGCGGAGCCGGCGGCGAAGAATCAGGCGTGGACCAACCGCGTCGCGACCGCCGATCAGGTGAGTCGCGTGGCGGGCGGGCTGCCGGACACGTGTTCGCCGGTCGGGTCGGGCGGACAGACCGGCTGCGCGCTGATGATGAACCGCGCCTGGGCCGCCGAGCGCCGCGCGGCGGAGAAGAACGATTCGATGATCCCCGGCGGGCGGTGAGGAATTCGGGCCGATCTTGACGTAAAAGGCGCCCTACTGACCGAAGCCAGGCGCTGACGCCTGCCGCACCGCCTCCCGCGCGGCGGCGAGGAGCGCGCCGGCTTTGGCCTCGCATTCGCGCTGCTCATAGGCCGGGTCGCTGTCGGCGACGATGCCCGCGCCGGACTGGACGTGGATCGTGCCGTCCTTGACCACCGCGGTGCGTAGCACGATGCACGAATCCATCGACCCGTCGGGCGAGAAATAGCCGACACCGCCCGCGTAGGCGCCGCGTTTTTCTAATTCGAGTTCGGCGATGATCTGGCAGGCGCGGACCTTGGGTGCGCCGCTGACCGTGCCGGCGGGAAAGCCAGCGAACAGCGCGTCGATCGCGTCGTGCTCGGGGGCGAGCCGGCCGACGACGTTCGAAACGATGTGCATGACGTGGCTGTAGAATTCGATGCCGTAGCTGTCGGTGACCTGCACCGTCCCCGGTGAGGCGACGCGTCCGACGTCGTTGCGGCCGAGGTCGAGCAACATCAGATGCTCGGCGCGCTCCTTGGGATCGGCGAGCAGGCTGTCGCGATTGGCGGCGTCCTCCAGCGCGGTCTTCCCGCGCGGGCGGGTGCCGGCGATCGGGCGGATCGTCACCTCGCCATCGCGCGCGCGGACGAGGATTTCGGGGCTCGATCCCGTCAGCGCGAAGCCGGGCAGGTCGAGATGATAGAGGAACGGCGACGGGTTGATGCGGCGCAGTGCTCGGTACAGCTCGAACGCCGGAAGCGGGAAGGGCGCGGTGAAGCGCTGCGCGAGCACGACCTGAAAGATGTCGCCGGCCGCGATATAATCCTGCGCGCGCGCCACCATCTCGGCGTAGCGGCCCGGCGCGAGCACCGGAGCGAGCGCGATCTCGGTCGCGTCGGCGCGCGCGCGTGGCGGCAGCGCGGCGGCGGCGAGGCGTGCTTCGACCGCATCGAGGCGTTCCTCGGCGGCGGCGATCTGCTCGTCGGGTGCTTGCGATTCGTCGGGCCAGACCGGCGCGACGAGGAACAGCTCGTCGGCGAGCCGGTCGAACATCAGGATCACCGTAGGGCGCACGAACATCAAGTCGGGCAGGCCGAGCGCATCCTGTTCGGGCTGCGGCAGTTTCTCGACCAGCCCGATCGTCTCATAGCCGAAATAGCCGACGAGGCACGCCAGCGCGCGCGGCAGTTCGGGGGGCAGGTCCATGCGGATCGAGGCGACAAGGTCGCGCAGCGCCGCCAGCGTCGGCGCGGCGCACGGCGCGAAGGCGTCGCGATCCTCCAGCCAACGCGGGTTGATCTCAGCGGTGTTGCCCTTTGCGCGCAGCACGAGGTCGGGGGCGAGCCCGATCATCGAGTGGCGACCACGTACCGCGCCGCCCTCAACCGATTCGAGCAGGAAATCGCCGCGGCCGGGCTCAATCAGCTTGAGCGCGGCGGCGACCGGCGTCTCGGTGTCGGCGATCCGCCGCCGCCAGACCAGCGCGGGGCGACCGGCGGCGAGCGCCGCCGCGGCGTCACTGGTTGGCGTCGCCACCGAGCAGGTCCTTCTTCAGCGTGGCGATGGCGTCGGGATAGCGCTTGGCTCCCTGCGCGGCGGCGACGGCATTGGCGAACTGCTGCGCATATTCGCCACCGATCGAGCGACCGAGATCGGCGCGGGTCGCCTGGATCGCCGCCGGCTGTTTGCTGGCGTCACCCGGCACGATCTGCTCGACGCGCAGCACCAGCCAGCCGCGGCCGTCGGGGGCCTGGATCGCGCGGGCGCTGCCCTGCTTCATCCCGAACATCATCGCCAGCACCGGATTCACCTGCCCCTGATTGGCGGTGATCTGCGCGCGGGTCGCCTCGACGCGCTCGACCGGTGCCTTGACGCCGGCCTGCGCGACCGCGGCGGCGAGCGGGGTGCCAGCGTTGACCTTCGCGACGATCGCGTTGGCGGCGGCCTGCGCGGCGCGGCGCGCGCGGTCGGCGGTGAGGTCGGCGACGACCTTGGCGCGCGCCTGCGCGAGCGGGATCGGCGTGGCGGGGACGATGCGGTCGAGCGCGGCGATCGCGAAGCCGCCGTCCTGCCCGATGCCGACCGTCGTCGGGGTGTCGCCGTCCTCGGCGGCGAAGCCGGCGGCGATCACCGGGGCAAGCGTCGCGTCGGGCTGCGCCTGCGGCTGATCGGGGTTGATGCCGCTCGACAGCACCGCCGGGGTGGCCAGGACAGTGAGCTTCTGGTCTCGCGCGACCTCGGCGATATTGGCGTTGTCGGCCAGCGCATCCTCGACCGCGTCGCGGATCTTGCCGATCGCGTCGTTCGCCTTCTGCTTGGTGAGCGCGGCGACGATCTCCGGGCGGGCCTGCGCCAGCGTCTTGCCGGGATCCTGCGTCACCTTCTCGACACGCGCGACGACGAAGCCGATCGAACCGCGCACCGGACCGACGACATTGCCCTGCGAGGCGGCGAACAGCGCCGCGGCGACCGATGGCGAGGTCTGGCTAGCGAGCGCGGATTGCTCGACCGCGGTGATCGTGCGCGCCTCCAGCCCGGCGGCGCGCGCGGCGGCGGCGAGCGGGGTGCCGCCCTTGACCTTTGCGGCGAGCGCCTGCGCCGCCTTCTGATCGAGGACGGTCGCCAGCGTCACGTCGCGGAGCGGCTTGGGGGCGTATTTCGCCTTGTCGGCGTCATAGGCCTTTTGGATCTCGGCGTCGCTGGGCACCGCCTGCGCCGCAACCTGCTGCGGCGTGACGAGCGCGTAGCGTATCACGCGGCGCTCGGGCGTGGTGTAGCGCGCGACGTTGCGCTTGTACCAGTCCTGCACCTCGGCGTCGGTCGGCGCGGGGCCGGACACGCTGGCCGGGATCAGCGCGGCCTGACCGGCGCGGCGCTCGAGCAGCAGCGAAGCGTAGCGGAGCGCGAGCTGCTGCGGCACCTGGCTGGCCCCGACCGTTGGCACGATCAGGAACTGCGCCATCGTCTCGCGCGCGATCTCGCGCTGGACCTGCGCGTCGGTCATGCCGCGCTGTGCGATCAGGCGCAGGTACGCCTGCTGGTCGAACTGGCCCGTCGCGCCCGCGAAGGCCGGGATCGCCTTCAGCTCGCTGCCGATCAGCGCGCGGCTGACGCGCATCCCCTGTTCCTCACCGAACGTCTCCAGCGCGAGGCCGGTCAGCGACCGGGTGATGAGGCTCTCCACGCCGCCGGCGCGGACGAAGGTCGCCATATCGAGGTCGGGCTGCTGCTGGCGCGCGCTGCGAATTTCGTCCTGCGCGCGGCGACGGATGTCATCCGCGGTGACCTTTTCGCCGTCGACCGCCGCCAGCGGGTGGCCGAGGATGCCCCCGCCGCTCGCCAGACCGGTGACGTCACCGGCCGCGAACGCCAGCGCGATCACGATCAGGATGCCGAAGGTGACGATCATGCCGACCTTCGAATGGATGATGCCGCGGAGGAAGCTGAGCATGGAAGAGGCAGACCGGGACAGGAGTGAAGCTCGCCGCTTTAGGCACAGGTCCGGCTGGCATCAAGCCGCGCGGTCGTATAACAGGTTTAACACGGCCTTGGGAGAATGATGGTGCGGCGCAAGCTGGTGGCGGGCAACTGGAAGATGAACGGCGATCTGGCGTTGCTGGCGGAGCTGGATGCGGTGGCGGCGGTGGCGGCGGCGCACCCCGATGTCGATGTCGCGGTGGCGGTGCCGGCGACGTTGATCGCACCCGCGGCGACCCGCGTGCCGGGGCTGGCGATCGGCGCGGAGGACGTCCACGAGGCAGACAGCGGTGCGTTCACCGGCTGCATCTCGGCGGCGATGGTGCGCGAGGCGGGGGCGACGTTCACGATCGTCGGCCATTCGGAGCGCCGCGAATATCAGAACGAAACCAGCCAGGACGCCTGGGCGAAGGCGGCGGCGGCGCGGCGGCAGGGCTTGTCGGTGATCCTGTGTTGCGGCGAGACGGGCGCGGAGCGCGACGCCGGACGCGCCGAGCGGGTCGTACAGGCGCAGATCGAGAAGTCGCTGCCGGAGAAGGCGCATGGTGACTGGCTGACGCTGGCCTATGAGCCGCGCTGGGCGATCGGGAGCGGGCGGACGCCGACGCTGGAGGAGATCGCCGCGATCCACGCGATCGCGCGCGCGAAGATGCGGCAGCTGATCGGCGAGGCCGCGGACGGGGTACGGATCCTGTATGGCGGGTCGGTGACCGGCGACAATGCGCGCGCGATCATGGCGGTGGCGGATGTCGACGGCGCGCTGGTCGGAGGGGCGAGTTTGTCGGCGGCGAAGTTCGTGCCGATTATCGAGGCGGCGGATTGAGGGTGCTGGCAGCCGGATAAGGTGCCGTCGCCCCTGCCGGCGCAGGGGTGACGGGGTTGGGGGCCACTCGTCAGCCGTAGCGCTTTTTCAGCAGCGCCCATGTCGCGCGCAGGCCGTAGGCCTCTCCACCCTTCGGACGACCCGGGCGTGGTGACGGTCGCCACGCGAACGTGTCGAGATGCGCCCACGGCACGCTAACGGGCACGAAGCGGCGGAGGAACAGCGCCGCGGTGATCGCGCCCGCGAAGCCGCCGTCGGGGGCGTTGACCAGGTCGGCCACGTCCGACTTGAGCATATCGTCGTAGCCGTCCCACAACGGCAGCCGCCACAGCGGATCGTGGACCCCCGTACCCGCAGCGAGCAGCTCGGCCGCCAGCGTTTCGTCCTGCACGAAGGTGGCGGGCAGATCGGGGCCGAGCGCGACGCGCGCCGCGCCGGTCAGCGTCGCGAAGTCGATCAGCAGGTCGGGCGCGCCCTCGACCGCCTTGGTCAGCGCGTCGCCCAGGATCAGCCGGCCCTCGGCGTCGGTGTTGGTGTTCTCGACGGTCAGCCCCTTGCGCGTCGTCAGCACGTCTCCGGGGCGGAAGGCGTTGCCGGCGATGGCGTTTTCCACCGCGGGGATCAGCAGGTGGAGCCGCACCTTGAGCCGCGCTTGCATCATCAGCGCGGCGAGCGCGAGCGCGTGCGCGGCGCCGCCCATATCCTTCTTCATGAGGCGCATGCCCACCGACGGTTTGATGTCCAGCCCGCCCGAATCGAAGCAAACGCCCTTGCCGACCAGCGCGACGCGGGGCGCGGCGGGGTCGCCCCATTCGAGTTCGATCAGGCGCGGCGCACGGTCCTTGCTCGCCGCCTGACCGACCGCGTGGATCATCGGATAGCCGGCGGCGAGCGCGTCGCCGCGGGTCACGGTGACGGTCGCGCCATGCTGCGCGGCGAGCGTGTCGGCTTCCGCCTCCAGCTCGGCCGGGCCGAGATCGCTGGCGCCGGTGTCGACCAGATCGCGGACGCGCGCAGTGGCGGCGGCGAGGCGGACGGTTTCCTCGATCGTCGCGACATCGGGGGTGAGCAGCACACGCAGCGCGGCGGGTTCGACCTTGCGGTAACGGGTGAAGCGATGCTGCGCGAGCAGCCAGCCGAGGCCTGCCGCGCCGGTCGCGCCGCCGTCGGCCAGCCGGTACGTGCCTTCGGGCAGCGTGTCGGCGAGCGAAGCGATCCGCCACGGCGAGTCGAGCGCTTCGTCGCAGACGAGCAGCATCGCCCAGTCGTCCGGTGCCTCGCCGGGCAGGATCGCGCGGTTGCCGGCGCGGCCGGTGACCTTGTTGGCAGCGATGGCGGTGCGGATGCGCACCGGCTGCCCGGCCAGCCAGTCGGCGAAATGGTCGGGGTGGACGATGTGGATGTCGCGGGCGGGCTGGCCGCGATCGGGCTGGAGCAGGGCGGTAAAGTCGGTCATCGTGGGACCAAAGCAGGACTTGGCGCGGGGTGCAACGCGCGCGGTTCCCTTGCGCGACGCGCCATCCTACATCGCGCGCATGACGACACATTCGACTCGCATGTTGATCCTGGGCTCGGGCCCGGCCGGACTGTCCGCCGCGATCTACGGTGCGCGCGCCGGGATGGCGCCGATCGTGGTGCAGGGCATCCAGCCCGGCGGCCAGCTGACCACCACCACCGACGTGGAGAATTATCCCGGCTTTAAGGAGGTGATCCAGGGGCCGTGGCTGATGGAGCAGATGCAGCAGCAGGCCGAGCATGTCGGCACACGGCTGATGTGGGACACGATCGTCGAGGTCGACCTGACGTCGCGCCCGTTCCGGCTGATCGGCGACGGCGGCGACGTGTACGAGGGCGAGGTGCTGGTGATCGCGACCGGCGCGCAGGCCAAATGGCTGGGGCTTGACAGCGAGGACGCGATGAAGGGCAAGGGCGTCAGCGCATGCGCGACGTGCGACGGCTTCTTCTATCGCGGCAAGAAGGTGGCGGTGATCGGCGGCGGCAATACCGCAGTCGAGGAGGCGCTTTACCTGACCAATCACAGCGATGACGTCACGCTGATCCATCGCCGCGACACATTGCGCGCCGAGCGGATCCTGCAGGAGCGGCTGTTCGCGCATCCGGGCATCAAGGTGCTGTGGAACAAGGAAGTTCGCGAGTTCGTCGATGGCGGCGGCACTGCCGGGCTGGTCGCGCTCGAGCTGGAGGACACCGTCAGCGGCGAGCATTCGCGGATCGATGTCGAGGGCGGGTTCGTGGCGATCGGCCACCACCCGGCGACCGAGCTGTTCCGCGGGCATCTCGCGCTCGACGAGGACGGCTATATCGCGGTCGAGACCGGCTCGACCCGCACCAGCGTGCCGGGCGTGTTTGCGTGCGGCGACGTGATGGACAAGGTGTATCGCCAGGCAGTAACCGCGGCGGGGACCGGGTGCATGGCGGCGCTGGACGCCGAGCGGTTCCTTGCAGCGGCGGAGTTCGAGGCGGTCAAGGAAGCGGCGGAGTAATTGAAGCAATTGCCTCGGCTTAGGCTGGGGCGACGGAGGATAGGTGTTCCTGTCTTCGTCATTCCCGCGACGGCGGGACTCCAGATGCGCAGGTCTTTGAAAGGGCTGCGAACGTCAGAGATTCTGGATCCCCGCCTTCGCGGGGATGACAGCTTTTGATTTTAGACCAGCGCCTTGCCCGCCACGAAGGTCACCAGCGCGCCGAATGTCTCGAGCATTTCGCCGTCGACCTCGTCATCCTCGATGACGATGCCGAGCCGGTCCTCAAGCTCGGTAAGCACGCCTGCCACCGCCATCGAATCGAGTTCGGGCAGCGCGCCGAACAGCGGCGTGGCGGCGTGGAAGGCGGCGACGCGTTCCGGGGCCAGCGCCAGCACGTCGACCAGCACCGCGCGCACGGTCATCTCGATTTCGCTCGTGCCTTCGGGAATCACGCAACCTCCACCTTCGCCGCATCGGTCCGGCGGCAAGTCGGCGCCGCGTTAGGCGCAAGGGGTGGATTCCGCAACGCCTGAGCCTAGATGCCGAACCATGGATGTTCTGCCGCGCCCGATCGACCATGTGCTGCTCGGCGAGCCGCACGCGCCCGCGCTGATCGATCGGGCGGGGATGGTCGAATATGCCGCCGCCGAGGATGCGGTGGCGCGGCTGGCGGGATGGCTGGCGACGCTGGGGCTTCCAGCCGGCGCGCGCGTCGCGACGTGGCTGCCGAAGACGCGGGTGGCGTGCTGGATGCCACTGGCAGCGGCGCGCGCCGGGCTGGTGCATGTGCCGGTCAATCCGGTGCTGCGGCGCGCGCAGGTCGCGCATATCCTGGCCGACAGCGGCGCGGCGCTGCTGCTGACTCAGGATGCGCGCGCAGTGACGCTGGAGGCGGGTGACGTGCCGGACGCTTGCCGGGTCGCGACCGAGGCGGGGGCGGGGGATGCCTTGCCGCGCTCGGACGCCGATCCTGATGCCTTGGTGGCGCTGCTCTATACCTCCGGCTCGACCGGGCGGCCGAAGGGGGTGATGCTCAGCCACGCCAATCTGTGGCTGGGGGCGATAGGGGTGGCGCACTATCTGGCGATCATGCCCGACGATCGTGTTCTCTCGGTGCTGCCGCTGGGGTTCGATTATGGGCAGAACCAGTTGCTCTCGACATGGGCGGCGGGAGCGTGCGTCGCGCCGCTCGATTATCTGACGCCGCGCGATGTCGTAAAGGCGGTCGCGCGGGTCGGCGCCACGACGCTGGCGGGGGTGCCGCCGCTGTGGACGCAGCTTCTGGAAAGCGAGTGGCCCGACGATGTCGCGGGGCAGTTGCGGCGGCTGACCAATTCGGGTGGGGCGCTAACGCCGACGATGGTGCGAGCGCTGCGGGCGCGGTTCCCGGCGGCGCGACTGTTTCCCATGTACGGGCTGACCGAGGCGTTTCGCTCGACATATCTCGATCCCGCGTTGGTCGATGCGCATCCCGATTCGATCGGGCGCGCGGTGCCGTTTGCGGAGGTGCTGGTGGTGCGGGCTGACGGGATGCTCGCGGCGGCGGGGGAGCCGGGCGAGTTGGTCCATGCCGGGCCGCTGGTCGCGCACGGCTATTGGCGTGATGCCGAGCGGACCGCGCTGCGCTTCCGGCAGGCGCCGGCGGGGTCGCATTATGGCGGGACAGCGGTTTGGTCGGGCGACACCGTCGTGGCGGATGCCGACGGGCTGTTGCGGTTCGTCGGGCGCGACGACGAGATGATCAAGAGCGCCGGCCATCGCATCAGCCCGCAGGAGATCGAGGAAGCCGTGACCGCCGGTGCGGAAACCGCCGAGGCGGTGGCGGTCGGCGTGGCGGACGCGCGGCTTGGGCAGGCGATCGTGCTGGTCGCGCGTGGCGATGCGGCGGCGGAGGCGACGTTGCGCGAGCGGCTGAAGCGCGAGCTGCCTGCTTACATGCAACCGCTGCGGATCGACTGGCGCGCCGAACTGCCGCGCAACGCCAATGGCAAGCTGGATCGCGCGGCGATTGCGGCTTCGGTGAAGGAATTGGGTGCATGAAGCCGATCGGGCCAATTCCGCCGGCCTTTGCCGCGCAGTCCGGTGTGCTGACGATCGGCGGGCAGGACGCGACGGCGCTAGTTGCGGCGCATGGCTCCCCGCTGTTCGTCTACGACGCGGCGCTGGTCGCGGCGCAGGTGGCGCGGTTTCGCGCAGCGATGCCGGCGGGCATCGACCTGCATTATGCGATCAAGGCCAATCCCTTGCCGGCGTTGCTGGCGCGGATCGCGCCGCTGGTCGACGGGCTGGACGTCGCCTCGGCGGGAGAATTAACGCGCGCGCTGGCGGTGAAGCCGGGCGCGGCGATCAGCTTCGCGGGGCCGGGCAAGCGCGACGACGAACTGGCGGCGGCGATCGCAGCGGAGGCGACGATCAACCTCGAATCGGCGGGCGAGGCGCGGCGCGCGCTGGCGGCGGGCGAGCGGCTGGGGATCGTGCCGCGGCTGGCGGTGCGGGTGAACCCCGATCTGGAATTGCGCGGGTCGGGCATGAAGATGGGCGGGCGTGCCTCGCCGTTCGGAATCGACGCCGAGCACGCCGCTTCAGTGGTGAGCGAGCTGATCGCGGCGGGAGCGGACTGGCGCGGTTTCCACATCTTCGCGGGCTCGCAGGCGCTGGACGCCGCGGCGGTGATCGAAACGCAGGCGGCGACACTGGCGCTCGCCGCGCGGCTGGCGGAGGAGGCGGGGGCGGTCCCGCCGCTGGTCAATCTCGGCGGCGGATTCGGAGTAGCCTATTTCGCAGGCGACGTTGCGCTGGATGTCGCGGCGGTCGGGGCGGCGCTGGACGAGGCGCTGGCGGCGCGCGGCGAGGTGCTGCGCGACAGCCGGTTTGCAATTGAGCTAGGGCGCTGGCTGGTCGCGGAAGCGGGCGTGTATCTGACGCGGGTCGTCGACGTGAAGCAGAGTCGGGGCGAGACGTTCGTCGTGGTCGACGGCGGGCTCCACCACCAACTGGCGGCAAGCGGGAATTTCGGCACGGTGGTGCGGCGCAACTATCCGCTCGCGGTTGCGGCGCGCATCGGGGCGGCGGCGGATAGCGAGGTATCGGTGGTCGGCTGCCTGTGCACGCCGCTCGATCGGCTCGGCGATCGGGTGGCGCTGGCGTCGGTCGACGAGGGTGAGGTGATCGTGATCTTTCTTGCCGGGGCTTACGGCGCGACGGCGAGTCCGGCGGCGTTCCTCGGACATCCGGCGCCGCGCGAGATCGTGGTGTGAGCGCCGGCCGGCTCGCTGGTTGATCCAGACGCTCGCCGACGATGCGAAGCAGGAGGACGATTCGGGCGAGGTGCTTCTCGGGCCTTGCGTCGGCAGGCCGCTCAGGCAGCGAGGCCGGGTGCGAAGCGCACATCGTCCTGTTCGAGCCGGTCGCGACCGGCGTTCTTTGCGCGATACAGTGCACGATCGGCAACCGTCAGCAGATCATCAAGCGTCGGCGTCATTGCGTTGCTAGTGGCCAGCCCGATGCTGACGGTCATCCGCGCCGCGCCGGGTGTGTGGCGCAACTCGCGAACGCGCGACGCGATACGCAGGCCGAGTGCCGTCGCCTCGTCGCGCGATCCGCCAGGGAGCAGCACCGCAAATTCCTCTCCACCGATCCGCGCCGAAACCGCGCCGACGACCCCACCGGTCGCATCGAGCAAGGCGCCCGCGAACAGCACCAATGCGCGATCGCCCGCCGAGTGGCCCCATAGGTCGTTGACCTGCTTGAAATGATCGATGTCCAGCATCAGCAACGTCGCGCCGCCCGGATGCTCCGCTGCTGGCGTGGCGCGTTCCATGAACGCCCGGCGATTGAGCAAGCCGGTGAGCGAATCGATCGTCGCCGCCTCGCGCTGCCGTTGCGCCTCGTTGCCAAGTTCGAGGGTGGTGAGCGACACCACCAACGTAACGTAGATCGCGGTATAGAGCAGCAGCCACAGCGCAGGCAGCGATGACGTGCTGTCGAGCGGCCGCACCGGATCGCTGTTCAGCCCCGAATAGACGGCGAGCGCCAGCGAGGTGGTCGAGGCGAGAACGAGCAGTGCGGCGGTCAGCCACCGCGCGGGCGAGGTGCGCGCATGAGAGTGGCGCATCAACTCCCCCGTCATCGCAAGGCAGTAGAAAGTGAAGGACAGAGTCGCAACGACGTTGCGCAACGCTTCGTCGGCGAAGATCGGCGGGATCAGGCAGATCGCGGTCCAGGTCGCCGACCCGCTCCAGACCACCCATGCCGGGCGCGAGCGCGCATGGACCAGTCGCACGCCGCCCCACAGGAAGGCGAAGACCTGGATGAAGCCGACCTGCGCTGCCCAGACCGACACCCAGTCCGGCGCGACGTCGCGCAGCATATAGCAAAGGCAGCCTAGCACGCCGGCGGTGATCGAGCAGGCCACCCAAAGGTGGACCCGCTGATCGCGGCGGCCGAGCCACAGCGTCCAGAAATAGAGCGCCATCACAAGCTCGATCGCCATGCTGGCGATGAACAGCGTCGGGACGTCCAGCGTCACGGAAATTCCCCCCGAATCTCGGCCCCCCGGCGCGATAAAGATGTATAGCGCCTCCTTTACGCAAGCGGCAAGTGCTCGTGCTATATAGGTTTATTATTTTATTTCGTGACGCTTAGCGAAGCAGCAGCGCCAGCGCGCCGATCAGCGTCGCGCCTCCGATCGGCGCAAGGATCAACAGGATGACGTTGAACCCGATAATGGCAGCGAGCGCCTTCTCTTCTCGCCGCGTTAGTTTCGGTCGGCGAGGGGGAGGCTGCCAGGGTGGCGGCGGAGGCTGATCGCGGAAGTCGACGAACATGCGCGTCCCTCTTCAAGCAAAGGCCGTTCTTCCTGGCGGCTTTCGACGTTCGTCTGCCGCCGCTACGCCGCCTGCGGAATCGGGTCGCGGCGGCGGTGCCGGATGTGGTCGTCGATCGCGGCGACGATCGGATTGACCAGTTCGGGAGGCAGGGTATGCCCCATGCCGTCGATTTCCAGCAGCCGCGCACCGGGGATCGCCTGTGCGGTGGCGCGTCCACCCGCGACCGGTACCAGCGGATCGTCGCTGCCGTGAATCACCAGCGTCGGCGCGGTGATGCGGCGCAGGCGGTCGGTACGATCGCCGTCGGCGATGATCGCCGCCATCTGGCGCAGGAAGCCGGCCGGGCAGCGGTTGCGCAGCGTCTCGGCGCGGATCCGTTCCGCCATGATCGCATCCTCGATCGGAAAGCGCCCGCCGACCGCGCGCCCGGCCATCGTGCCGTGTGCGACGATCGCCTCGATATCGTCGCTCTTTGGATGGCGCAGCAACAGCGCAGTGGCGCGCATCGTCGGACGCGAGCAATGCGGATGGCCGGTGGTCGACATGATCGAGGTCAGCGTCCGCACCCGCTCCGGCCAGCGCGCCGCGATCAGTTGCGCGATCATCCCGCCCATCGAAGCGCCGACGACATGCGCGCGATCGATCCCGAGTGCATCGAGCAGGCCGACGCCGTCCTGCGCCATGTCGGTGAGCGTATAGGGTACCGCAGGCACGCGCCCGAACTGCATCTGCATCGCGGTCCAGACGATGTGCGGGGCGGGACATTCGTCGAACTTGGCGGAGAGGCCGACGTCGCGATTGTCGAAGCGGATCACGCGGTAACCATGGTCGACCAGGGCATCGACCATCGATTGCGGCCATCGAACCAGTTGCGCGCCCAGGCCCATCACCATCAGGATCGCCTGCCCGTCGCGTGGGCCTTCGTCCTCATATTCGATCTGAATGCCGTTCGCCGTGATCGCTGCCATCGTCTGCTCCGTTGCGCCTCCCGAATGTGACTCCGTGAAAGTGGATAAGTATCCTTGTGCCCTGTGTCACATTAATGCAACGTTTCGGCTTCTGGTTCCGATCGTTTGTTTCACGTCCTTCGCGCAGGTGTCCCATGGCTAAACGCCTCCATCTCGAGCAGTTTCTCCCCTATCTGCTCTCGGTCACCTCCAACCGGGTCAGCGGCCGGATCGCGGGCGCTTACGAGGCACTGTTCGGTTTGACGGTGCCCGAGTGGCGGCTGGTGACGCTGATCGCCGAATATGCGCCGGTGACGCAGGCACAGCTCGGCGAGCGCAGCCGGATGGACAAGGTGACGGTCAGCCGCGCCGCGATCGCGCTGACCGAGCGCGGATTGCTGACGCGCACCCCCAATGCCACCGATCGCCGATCGCACCATCTGCGCTTGAGCCCGGAGGGTGAAGCGCTGTACGCGCAGGTCGCGCCGCAGGCCGTCGCATTGGAGCGCCGGATCTTCGGGCGTTTCGATGCGGAAGAACTGGCGCAATTCACGGACATGCTGCGGCGGATCGACGCCGCGGCCGAGGAGGACGACTGAATGGCGCAACTGCCGTTGATCGCGGGCGTGGAACTGGGCGGAACGAAGTGCATCGCGGTGCTCTCCAGCGGCCCCGACGCGATCCTGGAGGAAGTGCGCGTTCCGACCACCCGGCCCGAGGAAACGCTGCCCGCGCTGGAGGCCGCGATGGACAAGTGGCGCGGCGTCGCGGCGATCGGCATCGCCAGCTTCGGTCCGGTCTCCATCGACCCGCAATCACCCGATTACGGCAAGATCACCTCGACTCCGAAGCCGCACTGGGCGGGCACCGACATCGCGCGGCGGTTGGCGGCGCGGTACGACGTGCCGGTCGGCTTTCACAGCGACGTGGTCGGCGCGGCGATGGCCGAGGCGCGCTGGGGGGCGGGGCAGGGACTCGGCGATCTGGCCTATGTCACGGTCGGGACGGGCGTCGGCGCGGGGATGATCGCGCACGGGCGGCCGGTCGACGGGCTGACGCACAGCGAGTTCGGGCATATTCGCCCGCCGCGCCTGTACGGCGACGATTGGGCGGGATCATGCCCCTATCACGGTGCGTGCGTCGAGGGGCTTGCCGCCGGCCCGGCGATCGCGGCGCGAACCGGGATCAAGGGCGAGGACCTGCCGCAGGATCATCCGGCGTGGGAGACGGTGGTCGGCGCGCTGTCGTCGCTGTTCGCGACGCTGACGCTGACCGGCGTGCCGCGGCGGATCGTGCTGGGCGGGGGCGTGATGGTCGGCAATCCGTGGCTGCTGCCACGGTTGCGCGCGGCGACCGCGGCGAGCCTGAACGGTTACGTGGCGTTGCCAGCGGTGGCGGACATGGACACGTTCGTCGTCCCCGCCGCACTGGGCGGCAATGCCGGGCCGCTGGGCGCCGTGGTGCTGGGCGCGCAGGCGCTGGAGGATCGGACCGGGATCAAGGTGCTGGTTTCCTGACCATCGTCGCCCCGGACTTGAGTCGGGGCGACGCTAGGCGCGCGATCACCTCAACCTGATTGGCTTTCAAATACCAAGCCCTAATCAGCTCAGCGCATACGCCTGCGCTGCCGCCACCTGTTCGTCGGTCGGCCGCACGCCGGTGTAGAGCACGAATTGCTCCAGCGCCTGCAGCGTCGCGATCTGCGCGCCGGTGACGACCGTTTTGCCCGCCGCCTGCGCCGCGCGGAGCAGTGGGGTTTCGACCGGCTTGGCGACCGCGTCGATGACGATCTGCGCCGCGGCGATCTGGTCGGGGGTGAACGCGAGGGCGTCCTGATCCGCGCCGGTCATGCCGAGCGGGGTGACATTGACGAGCAGCGCTGCCTCGCCGGTCGCCTCCGCCTGCCAGCGACAGCCGAGCCGGTCGGCGAGCGCGCGGCCGGCGCGTTCGTTGCGTGCGACGATCGTGCCGTCGCGGAAGCCGGCGTCGACCAGCGCGGTCGCAACCGCCTTGCCCATCCCGCCGCTGCCGCGCAGCAGGAACGGCAGGCGCGGCAGGTCCGCGATCAGATCGCGCACCGCACTGTAATCGGTGTTATAGCCGAGCAGTTCGCCGCCATCGTTGACGATCGTGTTGACGCTGTCGATCGCCGCCGCGCTGTCACGCAGGCCATCGAGCATTGGGATCACCGCTTCCTTGAACGGCATCGACACCGCGCAGCCGCGGATGCCGAGCGCGCGAATACCGGTGATCGCGCCGGCAAGATTGTCGGTGGTGAACGCCTTATAGACATAATCCAGCCCTAGCGCGTCATAAAGATGATTGTGGAAGCGCGACCCGAACGTGCCGGGGCGTGCGGCGAGCGACATGCAGAGGCGGGTGGTGGGGCCGATCGGCGGCTTCATCGGCGATTCCTTACGGTTCAAAGGGGAAGGGCGGGTTGCACAACTTCTTCGTCGCGTAGGATCCCCGACAGCGTCAACCCGAGCAGCCTGATCCCGCCGGGCGCGGGGAGCAGTGGGGCGAGCAGCCCGCGCCCGAGATCGAGCAACTGGGCCTGTGTGTCGATCATGCCCGTCACCGAGCGTGCACGGGTCAGCGTGGTGAAATCGGCGCGACGCAGCTTCAGCGTTGCGGTGCGACCGCGCACGTCGGCGCGTTCGACGCGCGTCCATGCGGCAGCGGCGACCGTCTCCAGCGCGGCGTCAACCTCGGCAGGATCGGTGAGGTTGGTGTCGAACGTGCGTTCGGCGCCGACCGACTTGGCCTGACGCTCGGCACGGACCGGGCGATCGTCGATGCCGCGCGCGGCGCCGTGGAGATAGTCGGCGTGGCTGCCGAAATGCGCCCGCAGGAAGTCGATTGGCCGGTCGCGCAGATCGGCGCCGGTGTGGATGCCGAGCCGCGCCATCTTTTCCGCGGTGACCGGCCCGATGCCGTGGAAGCGCTTGACCGGCAAGGCTGCAACAAACGCTGCGCCTTTCGCAGGCGGGATGACGCACAGGCCGTCCGGCTTGTTCTGGTCCGAAGCGAGCTTGGCGATGAACTTGTTGTAGCTGACCCCTGCCGAGGCGGTGAGCCCGGTATCGGTCTTGATCCGCGCGCGGATCTCCGCAGCGATCGCGCTGGCCGAGCCGAGCGCGCGGCGATCTTCGCTGACGTCGAGATAGGCTTCGTCGAGCGACAGCGGCTCGATCGCATCCGCGTAGTCGGCGAAGATCGCGTGGATCTGCCGGCTGACCGCGCGATAGACGTCGAAGCGCGGCGGCACGAAGACGAGGTCGGGGCAGCGTCGCGCCGCGACCACTGACGGCATCGCCGAGCGCACCCCGAACACGCGCGCCTCATAGCTGGCCGCCGCCACGACCCCGCGCGCGCGATTGCCGCCGACCGCGACCGGCTGCCCGCGCAGCTCAGGGGCGTCGCGCTGTTCGACCGACGCATAGAAGGCGTCCATGTCAATGTGGATGATCTTGCGATTGGCGGAGACTCGTTCGGCCATGCAGTTCAACGACGTAGCGGCTCCGTGGCGGGTGACGGCATGGTGCGCGGGCACGGGCAAAGACTATCCGATGATCGTCGACAATGCCAGTATGATCGGGAACAAACCGGGAATATCATTCTTAACGGACGTCGTTCGCAGGCGGCACCGATGGCGAGAGCGACGGTGAGTGACGCCGCGCGCCATTGTGGCTCACCTCGCGGTCGATTTGCGCTACATGCGTCCGCATGCGCACCATCTCTCTTGCCACCCTGCTGCCCGTTGTTGCCCTTGCCACCGGCGTGGCGGTCGGCCCGGCGTTCGCCACCGACTATGCCACTCGCGATGTCGGCGCGTGGATCGTCTCCGCCAGCAGCGACCAGAAGGGGTGTTTTATCACGCGCACCTATCCGGCGCCGCGCGGCACCACCCTCCAGTTCGGCCTCGACCTGGATGGCAGCAACCGGCTGACACTGCTCAACCCCAATTGGTCGATCCGCGCGCGCGAGCAACTGCGGCTTGACTTCCAGCTCTCCAATTCCGCTTTTCCGCGCCACGTTGCGATCGGCATCGCGCCGGAGGGCAGGCGGGGTTTTGTTACCGACTTTGGCGTGACCTTCCCGCGCAGTTTTGCGACGTCAGCCTATCTCAAGGTACGGCGCGGCGATGTGCCAGTCGAGGAGCTCAAGCTGGACGGGAGCGGCGCTGCCGTCGCCGAGCTGCGTCGCTGTGTCGATCGTCAGCGCGCGCCGATCGCCGGCAAAGCGGCGCGTGATGGCGGCGGCCGCATCCCGCTCGACCCGTTTGCGAACGACCGGCAACGCGATTCGAGAAAGTGACAACTCGATCGTTTTGGTTCAGCAATGGTTAATGGGAAAGTATTTCCGAACGTACCATAAGATATGAAGCATCTTATCACGAACGTCGACGCCGATTATACCTCGCTTCGACGTGCCTTTGGCTCGTGCTGTCGCCTCGACTATTGCCGCTGCGTTACGTTCCGGGCTCCTTCCGCAGGCTAGAGATTATTTGGAAGATTGTGATGCTTACCTCCTTTGCCAAACTCTCCCCCGCGGTTGCGATCCTGCTCATCGCTCCGACGCTCGGCGGCTGCGCCACCAAGAAATATGTGCGTGAGCAAATCGAGCCGGTCAGCGCGCGCGTCAGCACGCTGGAGACGCAATTGCAGGCCACCGACGGTACCGCCAAGCAGGCGCTTGCCGAGGCGCAGGCCGCGTCGGGGCAGGTCCAGCAGCACGGGCAGCGCCTCGATCAGCTGAACGGTCGTGTCGACGGTGTCGAACAGCGGCTCCAGCAGCAGGAACAGCGCGGCAAGCGTCCGCGTCACTAAAAGCCCGCAAAGGCACGACCCTGCCAACCTACGCTTGAAGGCAGGGTCGCTGCGCAGATGATGGCCGGCGTGGCGATGCCGCGCCCGGTCGTGACAAGATCCGGCGGCCGTCCACAGATGGACGGCCGCCTTCGATCCGTGGCGATAGATTATGATTCCACCGATACTTGCCGGCCTCGCGCTGGTCATCGCCACCGCGCCGCCTGGCGCAAGGACGAACCCACGTCGGCCAGTTGCGGCACCAGTGGCGACAACCACCGCCGAGCCAGTCGTGTCGCCTTCTGCCGACGCGTTGCGCGTTGCCGATTGGGTCGCGGCATCGCGCGACAATCATGCGCTCCCCTATGCGGTGATCGACAAGCAGGCGGCTGCGCTGCTGTTGTTCGACGGCAGCGGGAAGATGGTCTCGCAGGTGCCGGTGCTGATCGGCATCGCGCCGGGCGACGATGCAACGCCGGGCGTTGGGAGCAAGAAGCTCGGCGAGATCGGCCCGGCTGAAAAGACCACTCCCGCCGGACGCTTTCTTGCGAAGTTCGGCTATGCCGCCGGGCGCCAGCGCGTGCTGTGGGTCGACTACACCAACAGCGTCGCGATCCATCCGATCCCCGGCGACGCCGCGCGGTCGGAGAACCGCCGCGCGCGGATGCTGTCTCCCGAGCCCAACGACAATCGCATCACCTTCGGCTGTATCAACGTGCCGCGCGGCTTCTACGCCACCGATCTACGGCCGTTGTTCCAGAAAAAGGGTGGTTACGTGTACGTCCTGCCCGACACCAAATCGCTGGAGGAGGTCTTCCCCCGCCTGCGCGTCCATGCGCTGACGGCGGAGCGCGGCGCGGTCTAGGATCGCCGCACGCGCGGCGCTTGCCGCGGGTCGATCTGCTTCGTTCACGACATGCCGGTGCTCTCGCCGCTCCCCGCGTGGGGCGCGGCGAGGGTTTGGTGCCTATCGCGCCGGGGGAGTCCGGTAGCGATCGAACCACGCCAGGATCGCCGCCGCCTTCGCCGCCGATTGCGAGGGACGCGACGTGAAACTGCCGTGGCTGGCGCCGGGTACCTTCACCAAAGCGGTCGGCACGCCACGAATTTGCAGGGCGGCGTAATATTGCTCCGACTCGCTGACCGGGGTGCGATAATCCTCGCTGCCAACCACCACCAGCGTCGGCGTCTTCACGTTGCCGACGAGGCTGAGCGGGGACCGTTTCCAGTAGCTCATCGGATCCTCCCACGGCAGCTTGGCGAACCAGTAGCGCGAGGTGAACAGCGTCGCATCCATGGTCAGCGCCTCGCTGATCCAGTTGATGACCGGCTTCTGTGTGGCAGCCGCCTTGAACCGATCGGTCTTGCCGACGATCCATGCGGTCAGCACCCCGCCACCCGATCCGCCGGTGACGAACAGATTGTCGGGATCGGCGATGCCGTCGGCGATCGCGGCATCGACCGCCGCGATCAGGTCGTCGTAATCGGCGGACGGATAATTCTTGTCGATCAGGTTCGCGAATTCGGCACCATAAGAGGTCGAGCCACGCGGGTTGGTCCACAGCACCGCATAGCCGGCGGCGGCATAGAGCTGCACGTCGGTCGCGAAGCCGGGGCCATAGGCGCTGTTCGGCCCGCCATGGATTTCGAGGATCAGCGGCGCGCGCGTGCCCGGCACCAGGCCCGGCGGCGTCGCCAGCCACGCGTCGATCGCACGACCGTCTGGCGCCTTCACCGCAATCTTGCGCACCGGGGCGAGCGCCTTGGCGGCGGTCATCACCGCGTTGAGCTGCGTCAAGCGGCGCGGCTTTCCGCCGCTCCACACCCAGACGTCCGCGGGGGCGGATGCATCGCCGCCGGTGTAGGCGATCGTGCCGTTCTTCGCGACCGAGAAGTCGCCACCGGTATAGGGCCGGTCGATCCCGCCGCCCTCGACATTGTCGATCAGCGGCTGGACGCGCCCGTCGAGCCCGACCCGAGCGATGCGACGCTGACCGTGATCGTCGTAGCTGGCGTACAGACTGCGTCCGTCCGCCGCCCAGACCGCGTCTTCGATCGAGCGATCGAGCGGCGCGGTCAGCGAGCGCGGGTTCGCTGCGTCGCGATCACCGATGTAGAGCTGCGTGTTTTCATAGCTGCGGCGCTTGTCGTCGAATCCGAGCCAGGCGACGCGGGAGCCGTCCGGCGCGACGCGCGGCTGCGCATCTGGGCCGTCACGGGACGTCAGCGTGCGCAGCGCGCCGCTGTTCACATCGACCGCGATCACGTCGGAGTTCATCACCTGCCGCTCGGCCTCCTGGCCGCGGATCGCGGCGAAGACGATCTCGCGTCCGTCCGGTGTCCATGACAGCGGACCACCGTCATCGAACGCCCCGAACGTCAGTTGGCGCGCCGCGCCGCCATCCGCCGCGACGACGAACACATGGTCGCGGCCCGGTTTGACATAGCCGGGGCCGTCGTTGCGATAGTTCACGCGGTCGATGACGGTCAGCGGCGGCGCCCATTTCGCCCCCTCCGGCTTGGCAGGGGCCTTGCCGAGCGTCGTCGCGTCACCCGCGACGGTCGCGACATAGGCGAGGCGGGTGCCGTCCGGCGACCATGCCAGCGCCTGCGGATCGCCGGGGAAGCCGGTTACGCGCGCGCTGGCGCCGCTCGCCAGCCAGCGTACGAACAGCTGCGATCCCTCACCGTCCCCCGCGACATAGGCGATGCGCGTACCGTCCGGCGACCAGCGCGGGCTCGATCCTTGCGTCGCAAATGGTGATTGTCGTCCGCTCGCCACATCAATCAGCCAGAGCGAGGATTGCATCCGGTCGGCCATGATGTCGGCCGAGCGGCGGACATACACGATCGTGCGTCCGTCCGGGCTGATCTGCGGATCGGCGGCGATCGAGAGGCCGAACAGGTCACCGCCGGTGAAGGCGCGGGTCGGCGCGTCGGCGGCAGCGGCGTTCGGCTGCTGCTGTGCGGCGGAAACGGGCGCCGCGGCGAGCAGCGCAAGAGCGAGGGACAGGCGCAAAGGGGAGTGATCCTTCCTAGGGAGCTGTTAGTTCGCGGTCTTCACTATCGCACCGCGGTGCATGACAAAATCGACGTGCTCCAGCCGGGTGACGTCGTCCAGTGGCGAGCCACGTACCGCGATGATGTCGGCGGTCTTGCCGGGCGCGAGCGTTCCGATGTCGTCGCGGCCGAGCAGATCGGCGGCCCCGATGGTGGCGGCGGCGATTGCCTGGGCCGGCGTCAGCCCGTTCCTGACCAGCAGCGCGAATTCGGTGGCATTGTCGCCATGTTTCGACACGCCGGTGTCGGTGCCGAAGGCGACCTTCACCCCGGCGGCATAGGCGCGGCGGTGGTTGGCGGCCATCGCGGCGGCGGCCTGCTCCGCCTTGGCGATCGTGGCGGGAGGCAACGCTCCACCCCGCGCCTGCGCCAGCGCGGCGACCGGAGCGATCTCGGTCGGGACCAGATATGCACCCTTGGTCTTGAACAGCCGGATCGTGTCGTCGTCGAGGAACGTGCCGTGCTCGATCGAGTCGACCCCCGCCTCCAGCGCCGCCTTCGTGCCCTCGGCGGCATGGCTGTGCGCGGCGACCTTGCGGCCCAGCGCGTGTGCAGTGTCGATGATGGCGCGCATCTCCTCGGGCGTCATCGCACGACCCAGACCACCGCTGACGTTCGACAACACACCGCCGGTCGCGGCGAACTTGATGACCTTCGCGCCCAATCCGACCTGCGCGCGGACGGCGCGCCGGCAATCGTCGGGGCCGTCGCACAGGTTGATCTCGTGCGCGTGCACGGCTTCGGCAAATTCCTCCGCCAGTCCGTTGCCGCCATCGCCATGCCCGCCGGTGACGGAGATCATTTCGCCGGCATTGGTGATCGTCGGTCCCTCGACGGTGCCGGCGTCGATCGCGTCGCGCAGCGCGCGGATGCCGCGCGGGTCGCCGCCCAGATCGCGCACCGAGGTGAAGCCGGCGGCGAGCGTCGTGCGGGCGTTGGCGACCGCGGTCATCTCGTCATCGAAGCGATCACGGGTCAGCGCGCCGAGCCGCGCCTTCATGGGATCGCCGCCGATACCCCAAAGGTGAACGTGCATGTCGACCAGCCCCGGCAGCACGAAGGCATTGCGCAGATCAACCAGCCGGGCGCCCGCTTCAGGCGCGACAAAGCCGTCGCGCAGCTCCGTGACCTTGCCGTCGCGGACCACGATCGTCGTCGCGCCGCGCGGCGCCTGCCCCGGACGGTCGAGCAGCGCGCCCGCCTGGATATAGATCGGCGCGGTCTGCTGTTGCTGCTGCGCCATCGCCGGCAGGGCCGCCGCAGCGGCCGCGCCAAGAACCAATGCTTTCAACATCCTGCACTCCCCCGTTTGTCCCATCGTTGCGGACCTGCCGCCTCAAGGCAAGGGGATTGCCCAACCGGCAAGATCCGTCACGGGGATAGGAGAAGCAGGCGCCGCCAAAGCGTGTCAGTCCTGCAACCATGCGCGGAGCAGCAGCGCCGCGATCGTCATGATGCAGGTGCTTGATCTATCGAAAAAGCCGCCGCCCGGCATCCCGGACGGCGGCTCTTTCAGGTCAGGCGTGCGCCTGAAGCAAGGATCACTCCTTGTTCAGATACTCGCCGGCATCGGCGTCGGTGCCGGTGCCCGAAGGGACGACCTCGGCCAGCGGATCGCTGCCGGTGCCGACGCTCTCGCGCGGGCTGCGCTTTTCCTCGGCGGCGCGGGTCTGCGCCGCGCTGCCAGCCGAACCCGCTGCGACCATCGCCTCCTGCAGCTTGCGCTGCTGGACGCGCAGCGCCGCATCACGCGACGAGGCCGCCACGCGCAGGCGGTTCATGCCCGCGCCGGTACCCGCCGGGATCAGCCGCCCGACGATGACATTCTCCTTCAGGCCCATCAGCGTGTCCTGCTTGCCCTGGACCGCCGCCTCGGTGAGGACGCGGGTGGTTTCCTGGAACGACGCCGCCGAGATGAAGCTGCGGGTCTGCAGCGACGCCTTGGTGATGCCGAGCAGGATCGGCTTGCCCGCCGCACGGGCCTGGCCGTCCTCCAGCTTCTCGTTGATCGCGTCCATTTCCTCGCGATCGACCTGTTCACCGACCAGCAGCGTCGTGTCGCCGGCCTCAATGATCTCGACCTTCTGCAGCATCTGACGAACGATCGTCTCGATGTGCTTGTCGTTGATCTTCACGCCCTGCAGACGATAGACTTCCTGAATTTCGCTGACGAGATATTCGGCCAGCGGCTCGATCCCCATCGTTTCCAGAATGTCGTGCGGGTTGGGCGAACCGCCGATCAGGTTGTCGCCACGCTTGACGTAGTCGCCTTCCTGAACGTCGATCACCTTCGACTTCGGCACCAGATACTCGACGACCTCGCCGCCGTCCTCGGGCTGGATGCCGATCTTGCGCTTCGCCTTATAGTCCTTGCCGAACACAACCCGGCCGGAAATCTTGGCGATGATCGCCGCTTCCTTGGGGATGCGCGCCTCGAACAATTCGGCGACACGCGGCAGACCACCGGTGATGTCGCGGGTCTTGGCGCTTTCGCGCGCGACACGCGCCAGCACGTCGCCGGCATGAACGGTGGCATTGTCCTCGACCGACAGCACCGCGCCCGGCGCCAGCAGGTAGCGAGCGGCCTCGCCCGACCCTTCGTCGAGCAGGGTCATGCGCGGACGCAGATCCTCCTTCGACTTGGTGGTCGCACGATATTCGATCACCACGCGCTGCGCGATACCGGTCGCCTCGTCGACCTGCTCGGTGAGCGTCTTGCCCTCGATCAGGTCCTGGAACTTCACGGTGCCGCCCGTTTCGGTGATCACCGGCATGGTGAACGGATCCCATTCGGCCATCCGGTCGCCCTTGCTGACGATGTGGCCATCGTCGAACATGACGTACGCGCCGTACGGGATCTTGTGCACCGCCAGCTCGCGGCCTTCCATGTCGACGATCGCGATCTCGCCCGAACGGCTGAGCACCACGCGACGACCGCGCTGGTCCTCGATCAGGCGCAGGTCGCGGAATTCGACCGTGCCGTCGACCGGCGCTTCGAGGTTCGACTGCTCGTTGAGCTGCGCCGCGCCGCCGATGTGGAAGGTCCGCATCGTCAGCTGCGTGCCCGGCTCACCGATCGACTGCGCCGCGATCACGCCGACCGCCTCGCCGATGTTGACCGGTGTACCGCGGGCGAGGTCACGCCCGTAGCACTTGCCGCACACGCCGACCTTGCTCTCGCAGACCAGCGGCGAACGGATCTTCATCGCCGGTACGCCCAGCGCCTCGATCTGCGCGACCATCGGCTCGTCGAGCAACGTGCCGACCGGAATGACGACCTTGCCGGTCTTGGCATCCACGACGTCCTCGGCCGTCGTACGGCCCAGGATGCGCTCGCCGAGCGAGGCGATCGTCGAACCGCCCTGCACGATCGCCTTCATCTCCAGCGCGCGCTCGGTACCGCAATCCAGCTCGACGATCGTGCAGTCCTGCGACACGTCGACGAGACGGCGGGTGAGGTACCCCGAGTTGGCGGTCTTCAACGCCGTGTCCGCGAGGCCCTTACGCGCGCCGTGGGTGGAGTTGAAATATTCGAGGACGGTCAGACCTTCCTTGAAGTTCGAGATAATCGGCGTCTCGATGATCTCGCCCGACGGCTTGGCCATCAGCCCGCGCATACCGGCGAGCTGCTTGATCTGCGCGGGGCTACCACGTGCGCCCGAGTGCGCCATCATGTAGATCGAGTTGATGTCGCGCTCGCGGCCGACCATCGGGCCGTCCTCGTAATGGCGCACCGCCTTGATCTCGTTCATCATCGAGTTCGCGACCTGATCGCCGCAACGGCTCCAGGCGTCGATGACCTTGTTGTACTTCTCTTGCTGCGTGATCAGGCCGTCCTGATACTGCTGCTCGAAGTCCTTCACGAGATCACGGGTCTCGTCGACCAGCTTGTCCTTGTCCGGCGCGATCAGCATGTCGTCCTTGCCGAACGAGATGCCCGCGCGGAACGCGTGACGGAAGCCCAGCGCCATGATCGCATCGGCGAACAGCACCGTCTCCTTCTGGCCGGTGTGACGATAGACCTCGTCGATCACCTCGCCGACGTCCTTCTTGGTCAGGACGCGGTTGACGACGTCGAACGGGACCTTGTGGCTCTTGGGCAGGCACTCGCCCAGCAGCATGCGACCCGGGGTGGTCTCATAGCGCTTGAGATACTGGTTGCCCTGCTCGTCGGTCTGCGGAACGCGGCTGACGATCTTGGTGTGGAGCGTCACGGCGCCCGCGAACAGCGCCTGGTGCACCTCGGCCATGTCGCCCAGCAACATGCCTTCGCCCGGCTCGTTCTGCTTTTCGAGCGACAGATAATAGAGACCCAGCACCATGTCCTGCGACGGCACGATGATCGGCTTGCCGTTCGCCGGCGACAGGATGTTGTTGGTCGACATCATCAGGACGCGCGCTTCCAGCTGCGCTTCGAGCGACAGCGGGACGTGCACGGCCATTTGGTCGCCGTCGAAGTCGGCGTTGAACGCCGAGCAGACTAGCGGGTGAAGCTGGATCGCCTTGCCCTCGATCAGCACCGGCTCGAATGCCTGGATGCCGAGGCGGTGGAGCGTCGGTGCGCGGTTCAGCAGCACCGGATGCTCGCGGATCACCTCGTCGAGGATGTCCCAGACTTCCTTGCGCTCCTTCTCGACCCACTTCTTCGCCTGCTTCAGCGTCATGCTGAGGCCCTTGGCGTCGAGGCGCGCGTAGATGAACGGCTTGAACAGCTCGAGCGCCATCTTCTTGGGCAGGCCGCACTGGTGCAGCTTCAGCTCCGGACCGGTGACGATCACCGAACGGCCCGAATAGTCGACGCGCTTGCCGAGCAGGTTCTGCCGGAAGCGGCCCTGCTTGCCCTTGAGCATGTCGGACAGCGACTTCAGCGGACGCTTGTTGGCGCCGGTAATCGTCCGGCCGCGACGGCCATTGTCGAACAGCGCGTCGACCGCTTCCTGCAACATGCGCTTTTCGTTGCGGACGATGATGTCCGGCGCACGCAGCTCCATCAGGCGCTTGAGGCGGTTGTTGCGGTTGATGACGCGGCGGTACAGGTCGTTGAGATCCGACGTCGCGAAGCGGCCGCCGTCGAGCGGCACCAGCGGGCGCAGCTCGGGCGGGATGACCGGCACGACCTCGAGGATCATCCATTCCGGACGGTTGCCCGATTCCAGGAAGCTCTCGACGACCTTGAGGCGCTTGATGATCTTCTTGGGCTTCAGCTCCGACTTGGTCGTCGCCAGCTCTTCGAGCAGCGTGACCTTCTCGCCCTCAAGATCGAGGCTTTCGAGCATGATGCGGACCGCCTCGGCGCCAATCCCGGCCGAGAAGGCGTCCTCGCCATATTCGTCCTGCGCCTCAAGCAGCTCATCCTCGGTGAGCAGCTGATACTTCTCGAGCGGGGTGAGGCCCGGCTCGATCACGATATACGCCTCGAAGTACAGCACGCGCTCGAGCTGCTTGAGCTGCATGTCGAGCAGCAGGCCGATGCGGCTCGGCAGCGACTTCAGGAACCAGATGTGCGCGACCGGGGCGGCGAGTTCGATATGGCCCATCCGCTCGCGGCGGACCTTCGACACCGTGACCTCGACACCGCACTTCTCGCAGACGATGCCCTTGTACTTCATGCGCTTGTACTTGCCGCACAGGCACTCATAGTCCTTGATCGGACCGAAGATGCGCGCGCAGAACAGGCCGTCACGCTCGGGCTTGAACGTGCGATAGTTGATCGTCTCGGGCTTCTTGATCTCGCCGAACGACCACGAGCGGATCTTGTCCGGCGACGCAATCCCGATCTGGATCTGGTCAAAGGTTTCCGGCTTCGCGAGCGGATTGGCGAAATTGGTCAGTTCGTTCATCTTGAACTCCTTAGCCCCTCCCGTTCAGGGGAGGGGTTGGGGTGGGGGCCGCATGAGCGGGCCACCCCGGAAAGTGTCGGAGGCGCGTTCCCCATCCCAGCCCCACCCCCGAAGGGGAGGGTCTAGAGAAGGGGCCTACTCGGCCGCGATGGCGATACCGTCGTCGTCCTGCGCCTCTTCCATCGACCGCAGATCGACATTGAGACCCAGCGAGCGCATTTCCTTGACGAGCACGTTGAAGCTCTCCGGAATGCCGGCCTCGAACGTGTCGTCACCCTTGACGATCGCCTCATAGACCTTGGTGCGGCCGACCACGTCGTCCGACTTCACCGTCAGCATTTCCTGCAAGGTATAGGCAGCACCATAAGCCTGCAGCGCCCAGACTTCCATTTCGCCGAAGCGCTGGCCGCCGAACTGCGCCTTGCCGCCCAGCGGCTGCTGGGTGACGAGCGAGTACGGCCCAATCGACCGGGCGTGGATCTTGTCGTCCACAAGGTGGTGCAGCTTGAGCATGTAGATGATGCCCACCGTCACCTTGCGGTCGAACTTGTCGCCGGTGCGCCCGTCGAACAGGTCCGACTGACCCGAGGTGTCGAGCCCGGCCAGCTCCAGCATGTCCGACACGTCCTTCTCGACCGCGCCGTCGAACACCGGGGTGCCCATCGGAACGCCGGGCGTCAGGTTCTGCGCCAGCTCAATGATCTCATTCGCATCGCGCGAGTCGATGTCGTCGAGATAATGCTCGCCATAGACGGTGCGCAGCCGGTCCTTGACCGCGTCGGGCATGTCGCCAGCCTTGGCGTCGGGATTGGCCTCGCGCCAGTCTTCCAGCGCATGCTTGATCTGCTGGCCAAGGCCACGCGCCGCCCAGCCGAGGTGCGTCTCGAAGATCTGCCCGACGTTCATGCGCGACGGCACGCCCAGCGGGTTGAGCACGAGATCGACCGGCGTCCCATCGGCGAGGAACGGCATGTCCTCCGCCGGCAGGATGCGGCTGATGACGCCCTTGTTGCCGTGACGGCCGGCCATCTTGTCGCCCGGCTGCAGCTTGCGCTTCACCGCGACGAACACCTTGACCATCTTGAGCACGCCCGGCGGCAGCTCGTCGCCACGCTCCAGCTTCTCGCGCCGATCCTCGAACTTGTCGCGGATGCGCTTGGCCGCCTCGTCATACTGGCCCTTTACGGCCTCGAGGTTCGACTGGACCGCATCGTCGGCCACCGCGAACTTCCACCATTCGTGGCGTTCGACGCTGTCGAGCACGTCCATGTCGATGGTCACGCCCTTCTTGACGCCCTTCGGCGCCGCGGTCGCGACCTGACCCAGCAGCATCTCGCGCAGACGCGACCAAGTCGCGCGGTTGAGGATCGTGCGCTCGTCGTCCGAGTCCTTCTTCAGGCGCTCGATCTCCTCGCGCTCGATCGCCATCGCGCGCTCGTCCTTGTCGATGCCGTGGCGATTGAAGACGCGCACGTCGACGATCGTGCCGGCGACGCCCGGCGGCAGGCGCAGCGACGTGTCGCGCACGTCCGACGCCTTTTCACCGAAGATCGCGCGAAGCAGCTTCTCTTCCGGCGTCATCGGGCTCTCGCCCTTCGGCGTGATCTTGCCGACCAGGATGTCGCCCGGCTCCACTTCGGCGCCGACATAGACGATGCCCGCCTCGTCAAGGTTGCGCAGCGCTTCCTCGCCGACGTTCGGGATGTCGCGGGTGATGTCCTCCGGCCCGAGCTTCGTGTCGCGGGCCATCACCTCGAACTCGTCGATGTGAATCGACGTGAACACGTCGTCCTTCACGATCCGCTCGCTGATGAGGATCGAGTCCTCGTAGTTGTAGCCGTTCCAGGGCATGAACGCGACGAGCGCATTACGACCAAGCGCCAGCTCACCGAACTCGGTCGACGGGCCGTCGGCGATTACGTCGCCGGCGTTGACCACGTCGCCCACCTTCACCAGCGGACGCTGGTTGATGCAGGTCGACTGGTTCGAACGCTGGAACTTCATCAGCGTGTAGATGTCGACACCCGACTTGGCCGAGTCGACCTCACCGGTCGCACGCACCACGATACGCGCCGCGTCGACCTGGTCGACGATGCCCGCACGCTTGGCCGAGATCGCCGCGCCAGAGTCGCGCGCCACAGTCTCTTCCATGCCGGTGCCGACGAACGGCGCCTCGGCACGCACCAAAGGCACGGCCTGACGCTGCATGTTCGAGCCCATCAGCGCGCGGTTGGCGTCGTCGTTCTCAAGGAACGGGATCAGCGAGGCTGCGACCGACACGAGCTGCTTAGGCGACACGTCCATCAGCGTCACCGTCTCCGGCAGCGCCATCAGGAACTCGCCCGCCTGCCGCGCGGAGACCAGCTCCTCGGCGAACGAACCGTCCTCGTTCAGCTCCGCCGACGCCTGCGCGACGGTGTGCTTCTGCTCTTCCATCGCCGACAGATAGACGACCTCGTTGGTCACCTTGCCGTCGACGATCTTGCGGTACGGCGTCTCGATGAAGCCGTACTTGTTGACGCGCGCGAAGGTCGACAGCGAGTTGATCAGACCGATGTTCGGGCCTTCCGGCGTTTCGATCGGGCAGATGCGGCCATAGTGCGTCGGGTGAACGTCGCGAACCTCGAAGCCCGCCCGCTCGCGCGTCAGGCCGCCCGGCCCGAGCGCCGAAACGCGACGCTTGTGCGTCACTTCGGACAGCGGATTGGTCTGGTCCATGAACTGCGACAGCTGCGACGAACCGAAGAACTCGCGCACCGCGGCGACCGCGGGCTTGGCGTTGATCAGGTCGTTCGGCATTACCGTCGAGACGTCGACCGACGACATGCGCTCCTTCACGGCGCGCTCCATGCGGAGCAGGCCGACGCGATACTGGTTCTCCAGCAGCTCGCCCACCGAACGCACGCGGCGGTTGCCGAGGTTGTCGATGTCGTCGATCTCGCCCTTGCCGTCCTTCAGGTCGACCAGCGTCTTGACGACCGCGAGGATGTCCTCGGTGCGCAGCGTCGTCACCGTATCCTCGGCGTCGAGGTCGAGACGCATGTTCAGCTTGACGCGGCCCACCGCCGACAGGTCGTAGCGGTCCGGATCGAAGAACAGGCCCGCGAACAGCGACTCGGCGGTTTCCAGCGTCGGCGGCTCGCCGGGGCGCATCACGCGGTAAATGTCGGACAGCGCCTGCTCGCGCTCCTCGGCCTTGTCCGCCTTGAGCGTGTTGCGGATCCACGGACCCGTCGCGACATGGTCGATGTCGAGCAGCTCGATACGGTCGATGCCCGCCTTGTCGAGCTTCTCGAGGTTCTCCGGCCCGATCTCGTCCCCGGCCTCGACGTAGATCTCGCCCGTCGACGCGTTGATGAGGTCATAGGCGCTGTAGCGACCATAGATCTCCTCGGTCGGGATCAGCAGCGTCTCAAGGCCGTCCTTGCCCGCCTTGTTGGCGGCGCGCGGCGTGATCTTGGTTCCCGCGGCGAAGATCACTTCGCCCGACTTGGCATCGACGATGTCGAAGGTCGGCTTCACGCCGCGCCAGTTCTCGGCCTGGAACGGGATTTGCCAGCCGCCGTCGCCCCGCACGAACGTAAGACGGTTGTAGAAGTGGTTGAGGATTTCTTCGCCGTTCATCCCCAGCGCATACAGCAGCGCGGTGACCGGCAGCTTGCGCTTACGGTCGATACGGACGTTGACAATGTCCTTGGCGTCGAACTCGAAATCGAGCCACGAGCCGCGATACGGGATCACGCGCGCCGCGAACAGATACTTGCCCGAAGCATGGGTCTTGCCGCGATCGTGGTCGAACAGCACGCCCGGCGAGCGGTGCATCTGGCTGACGATGACGCGCTCGGTACCGTTGATGAAGAAGGTGCCGTTCTCGGTCATGAGCGGCATGTCGCCCATGTACACGTCCTGCTCCTTGATATCGAGCACCGAGCGGGTTTCCGTATCCGGATCCACCTCGAACACGATCAGGCGCAATGTAACGCGCATCGGCGCCGCATAGGTGATGCCGCGCTGACGGCATTCCTCGACGTCGAACTTTGGCGGCTCCAGCTCGTAGTTGACAAAGTCCAGCTCGGCGGTGCCGGCGAAGTCACGGATCGGGAAGACGCTGCGCAGCGTCTTCTCGAGACCCGAGACATAGCCGATCGATGGGTCGGAACGCAGGAACTGCTCATAGCTCTCACGCTGGACCTCGATCAGGTTCGGCATCTGCACCACTTCGTGGATGTTGCCGAATACCTTGCGGATGCGACGCTTGCGCGTGCCCGCCTTTTCGGTCCGCGCGGAGCCCGCGTCGATCGGATTGGTCGCCATAAAAGCTTGTGCCTCGTCAGCCGTCAAAATGCAGGCGCAGGGTGGAACGAAGAAAAGCCGATCGCAAAGATGCGTCGGCTTTCAGCGTCCTGAACCGCGGCTTCCCAATCCGATCGACACGCTGCGCAAGGCGCGCCGTTTCCCGGAAGCTGTGGTGATGGGTTGGATATAGGAGCGGGGAGGGGGCGTGTCAAACGGGGGCGGCGGCTATCTCCGTCATCCCGGCAAGCGATGGCGCACGAAAAAGGGGCGGCACCCGTGTGGGTGTCGCCCCTTTTCTGCTGGCGGCCGCGTCATGGAAGTGAATTCCATGACGTCGAACGAGCGGGCTTGGGCCGCTCGTCGGCCAGCCTTGCGGCGGGGCGGGCCGTGGCCCGTCACCGCCGCAACGGCTTACTTCAGCTCGACGGTCGCGCCGGCTTCTTCCAGCTGCTTCTTGACCTTCTCGGCCTCGTCCTTGCTCACGCCTTCCTTGACGGGCTTCGGCGCGCCTTCGACGAGCGCCTTGGCTTCGGTCAGGCCCAGGCCGGTGATCGCGCGGACTTCCTTGATGACGTTGATCTTCTTGCCACCGTCGCCGGTGAGGATCACGTCGAACTCGGTCTTCTCTTCAGCGGCCGGAGCAGCAGCGCCGCCGCCAGCAGCCGGCGCCGCAACCGCCGCAGCGGCCGAAACGCCCCACTTCTCTTCGAGCAGCTTCGACAGCTCGGCTGCTTCCAGGACGGTCAGTTCGCTCAGGCTCTCAACGAGCGCGTTCAGGTCTGCCATGATCTTACTTCCTAACTAAACGGGGACAGGGCCCCAATTCCAAACATCAACAGGATGCGGCCTGAAATCAGGCTGCTTCCTTCTCCGAATAAGCTGCCAGCACGCGCGCGATCTGCGCGGCCGGGGCCTGGGTGATGGTCGCCAGCTTCGTGGCAGGTGCCACGATGAGGCCGACGATCTTCGCACGCAGCTCGTCCAGCGACGGCAGCGTGGCCAGTGCCTGCACGCCCGCCACATCGAGCGGGGTCGCGCCCATCGCACCGCCGACGATCTCGAACTTGTCGGTCGTCTTGGCGAATTCGGCGGCAACCTTGGCAGCCGCGACCGGATCGGTCGAGGTCGCCAGGCCGACCGGACCGGTCAGCATGTCGCTGATCGAGCCGTAATCGGTGCCGTCGAGGGCGATTCTGGCAAGCTTGTTCTTCGAGACCTTGTAGGTCGCGCCGGCGTCCCGCATCCGGTTGCGCAAGTCGGTCGACTGCGCCACCGTCATCCCCAGGTTGCGGGTGACGACCACCACGGCAACTTCAGAGAAGGTACGGTTGAGCTCGGCGACGGCCGCGGTCTTCTGACTACGATCCATGCCATTCTCCACATTGGGAAGGAACGTGCCGAAACACGCGCCCTTCCGGGTACGAACCGCCGGCCGCGCGGATACGCGAGCGGCGGCATTGTCCAGCGATGGGGAAAATGAACGGCGACTGGCCGCACGATGATCGTGCAGGCGCAGGGGCGTCGATCCTGTCCCCGCCTCGGCGGGGAATTAAGGCCCGAAGGGGCCACCCGCTGTCTCGGACGGTGTGCCATGCCCGCAAGCGGGCCGGCGACGCGGCGGGCTATAGCGGATCGCGTGGCGTGGTCAAGCAGGTTTGCGATGTCACCAAACCGACCCCGATCTGTCGTGTGTCCGTCGTCGAACTTTCACGCTCCTGCCTTTCAACGCCGCGATAGGCGCCCGGGAGAGTTGTTTTCAGGGGATCCCGTTATGACCAGCTTGCGCCAAGATGCCGCGATCGTATTCAGCGATGGGGACGTCGACACCAATCCGTCGACGACCACGACGCTGGGTGAGCTGGTCGACCAGCGCTACTCGCGACGCCAGCTGATGGGTGGGATGAGCGCGATGACCACCGCCGCATTCGGCGCGTCCTTGCTCAGCGGTTGCGGGTCGGACGACGACAAGAAGAGCGACGCGATCACCGTATCGGACGGGACGACCGTCCAGACGCAGGGCGGGCGGGTCGTGACGCTGACCGCCACCGCCAGCCCCAACGCCACCAACACCAGCTGGTCGCAGGCGAGCGGCCCGACCGTCGCGCTGACCACCAGCGGCACCTCGGTCACCTTCGTCGCGCCCAACGTCACCGCCGCGACCAACGTGATATTGCACTTCTCCGCGAGCAACGGCAGCGCCACCAGCAAGGCGATGTCGACCGTCGTCATCAGCCCCGCGACGCTCGATTTCGCGGCCGTCGCCAAGAACAGGAACGACATCGTCACGGTGCCGGCCGGGTATACGGCATCGGTCCTTTACCGGTGCGGCGATCCGCTGGCGGCGGGGGTCGGCGCTTATGCCAACGACGGCACCGACGGCAATTTCTCGCAGCGCGCGGGCGACAATCATGATGGCATGAGCTTTTTCGGGCTCGCCGCCAGCGGCACGACGCCGGACGCCGGCAACAGCACGCGCGGGCTGCTGGCGCTGAACCATGAATATATCAACCCGGCCTATCTCCATCCCACGGGACAGACGATCGTCAATCGCGTGCGCACCGTCGAGGCCGAGGTCGTCAAGGAGATCGAGGCGCACGGCGTGTCGGTCGTCGAGGTGACGCGTGCCGGCAATACGGGGGCGTGGAGCTATGTGCAGGGCAGCAGCTTCAACCGCCGCATCACCCCGAACACGCCCGTCGCATTCAGCGGGCCGGTAAAGGGCAACGCGGCGTTGCGCACCGTCTACAGCAAGGACGGTACGACCGGGCGCGGCACGATCAACAATTGCGCGAACGGCGCCATGCCTTGGGGCACTTACGCGACCTGCGAGGAAAATTGGGCCGGCTATTTCCGGCGCGCGACCGGCGATGCCGCGATCCGGACCGCTGCGGGCAATGCCAAGCAGAACGTCTCGTTGGCGCGCTACGGCATCAGCGAGGGAGCGAGCGGCAACCATCTGTGGTCGACGGTGACGCCGACGGATGCCGGCAGCACCGTCTATCGTCGCTGGAACGCGTCGGCTTCCGCTGCGCTGGCAGCAGACGGCACCGAGGATTTCCGCAACGAACCCTATACGTTCGGCTGGGTGGTTGAGATCGACCCCTACGATCCTGCCTCGACCCCGCGCAAGCGCACCGCACTCGGCCGCTTGGCGCACGAGGGCGTGAAGTCGGGCCGGATGGTCGCGAACGTGAAGCCGGCCTTCTACATGGGCGATGACGGACGCAACGAGTATATCTACAAGTTCGTCTCGGCGACCGCCTGGTCGACGGCCGATGCGACAGCGACGAACCGGCTGGCGATTGGCGACAAATATCTGGACGATGGAACGCTTTACGTCGCGAAGTTTAACGCCGACGGGACTGGCCAATGGCTTCCGCTCGTGTTCGGGCAGAACGGGCTCAATGCGGCGAATGTGCGTTATCCGTTCGCCGATCAGGCAGACGTGCTCGCCAACGCCCGCCTCGCGGGAGACGCGCTCGGTGCGACGCCGATGGATCGCCCCGAGTGGACCGCGGTGAATCCGGTCAATGGCGAAATGTATTGCACGCTCACCAACAATTCCGGGCGGGCCGGCGTCGCGGCCAGCAGCAGCCAGCGCGCGATCGATCCGGCCAATCCGCGTGCCTATGTCGATACCCGTACCGACGGGAAGACCAATTCCGGCAACGCCAACGGCCATGTGCTTCGGCTGCGCGAGGACAATGACACGACCGAAGCGCTGACGTTTACCTGGGACGTCTACGCGTTCGGTGCGCGCGCGGGGGCGGATGCGGCGAACGTCAACCTCTCGGGCCTCGACGACACCAACGACTTTTCCTCGCCGGACGGACTGTGGTTCGGGCTGCCGACCAACGCCGCCGGTCAGGCCGCGCCGCTGCTCTTCGTCCAGACCGACGATGGCGCGTATACTGACGTCACCAATTGTATGATGCTGGTCGGGATGCCCGGCCGGGTCGGTGACGGCACGACCAAGAGCGTGACCAGCTCCTTCGGCGGTGCCGCGACCACCACGGCACGGGTCGGCGCCGCGCCCGGCGCGAAGCTGAAGCGTTTCCTCGTCGGACCAAAGGAGTGCGAGATCACCGGCATCACCTCCACCGCCGATGGTCGCTCGATCTTCATCAACATCCAGCATCCGGGTGAGGAGGGCAGCTACGACAATATCACCTCCCACTGGCCGCAAAGCCAGGCGACCGGCACCGGCACCGGCCGTCCGCGGTCGGCAACGGTGGTGATCACCAAGAATGACGGCGGGGTGGTCGGGTTCTGACGCTCTGAACGATGTGAAAACGGCGACCGTGGCTGCTTGCCACGGTCACCGTTTCGTTCTGTCGGCCGGCAGCAGGAGCGCCCCTCGCTCCGTCCGTCATTGATGCGTAGGCGGGTATCCAGACGCGCAACCCGCGCAAGAGCCACTCACGTCAGGCGTTCTGGATTTTCGCCTGCGCGAGATTGACGGAGCGGCTGAACGCCGCGCCTTATCGCCCGCGCCGTGGCCCTCCACGCGGCGCAGCGCCGCCGCCGCTGTGGCGACGCTGCGGCGGGCTGCCGGCGTTGCGGATCGGCACCGCGCCGCTCGGCATCGGCTCAATCCGCACGCCGCTCTCGTCCTCGCCGTCTGCGTTCGCCGATGCCTTGACCGCCGCCGCGAAGCGTCCCGCCAGCGCACGCGGCACCTGGAATTGCGTCTCGGTCGCGCCGATACGGATCGCACCGATCTCGGCCTTGGTGACATGCCCGCGCCGGCACAGCAGCGGCAGCACCCAGCGCGGGTCGGCGTTCTGACGCCGGCCGACGTTCATGTGGAACCACACCACGTCGTCGAAGCCGTCGCGATGACCCTTCTGCTGGTTCGCGCTCATCTCGCTACGATCGGCGAGCTCCTCTGGCGCGGGCAGGGCGGCGCGCTGCGCGGCGACCAGCGCGGCGGCGATCTCCTCGGGCGTGCGCTGCTTGAGCAGCTCGGCGGCCAGCGCCTGATCGTCCTCGTCGACCTCGACCGGCGCGAGCAGGCGTTCGAGCAACCGCTCGCGGTCCTTGGCGCGGATCGCCTCGGCGGTCGGCACCTCGCCCCATTCGGCGGCGATGCGCGCGCCACGCAGCATCATCTCGACTCGGCGACGACGCGGATACGGGACGATCAGCACCGCCGTGCCCTTCTTGCCCGCACGCCCGGTGCGCCCCGAACGGTGCTGCAAGACCTCGGCATCGCGTGGCATCTCGACATGAATGACAAGGCTAAGCGTCGGCAAATCGATCCCGCGTGCCGCGACGTCGGTCGCGACGCAAACCCGCGCACGGCGATCGCGCAGCGCCTGCAACGCATGGTTGCGCTCGTTCTGCGAATGCTCGCCCGACAGCGCCACCGCCGCGAAGCCGCGCTCCACCAGCCCGGCGTGGAGATGCCGGACATTGTCGCGCGTCGCGCAGAACAGGATCGCGGTTTCCGCCTCGTAGAAGCGCAGCAGGTTGATGACCGCGTGCTCGATCTCGGACGGCGAGACGGTCACCGCGCGATAGGTGATGTCGCCGTGCCCGCGCTGCTCGCTGACCGTCGAGATGCGCAGCGCATCGCGCTGATACGCCTTGGCCAAAGCCACGATCGGGCGGGGCAGCGTCGCGGAGAACAACAGCGTGCGGCGCTCGGTCGGCGTTTGGTCGAGCAGCGCCTGAAGATCGTCGCGGAAGCCCATGTCGAGCATCTCGTCCGCCTCGTCGAGGACGGCGGCGCGGATCTGCGACAGGTTCAGTGCGCCGCGCTCGGCATGGTCGCGCAGACGGCCCGGCGTGCCGACGACGATATGCGCGCCCTGATTGAGCGTGCGACGCTCGCGGCTGGCGTCCATGCCGCCGACGCAGGTCGCGATCCGCGCACCGGCGTAAAGCCACATCAGCTCCTTGGCGACCTGCAACGCCAGTTCGCGCGTCGGCGCGATCACCAGCGCGAGCGGCGGGCCGGCGGGCGGCAGATTGCCGTCTTCGCCCAGCAACTGCTCGGCCATCGCAAGGCCGAAGGCGACGGTCTTACCGGAGCCGGTCTGCGCGGAGACGAGCAGGTCGCGGCCATGCGCGACCTCGGCGGTCACCTCGGCCTGAACGGGGGTGAGCGCGGTGTAACCACGCGTGGCGAGCGCGCTGGCGAGCGCGGGGGGGAGATTCGGGAAGTCCATGAAGATTGCCACATGGACCTTTTGGCCGACAATTGCCAGTGGGAACGCAGCTGGACGGCACCGCGTTGGGTCAGCATTCCTGACAATCATGGAATTTCCCGCATGACGCTCCCTGCCGATCCGGTCTGGTTCATCACCGGTTGCTCGACCGGTTTCGGTCGTGAGTTGGCCAGGCTGGTGCTGGCGAAGGGCTGGCGGGTGGTGGCGACCGCGCGCGACGCGGCGCGGGTTGCGGATCTTGCTTCGGGGCAGGCGGATCGCCTGCTCGCGCTGGCGCTCGACGTCACTGACGGGAATGCGATCGCCGCGGCGGTCAGCGCCGCCGAGGCGCGGTTCGGGCGCATCGACGTGCTCGTCAACAATGCCGGCTATGGCTACCAGTCGAGCATCGAGGAGGGCGAGGAGGATGAGATCCGCGCGCAATTCGACGCCAACGTCTTCGGCTTGTTCGCGATGACGCGCGCGGTGCTGCCGGGGATGCGCGAACGCCGGCAGGGCGCGATCGTCAACATCACCTCCGTCGCCGGGCTCGTCGGCTTTCCGTCATCGGGCTATTATGCTGCGTCCAAACACGCGGTCGAGGGCTTCTCCGACGCGCTCGCCGCCGAGGTCGCGCCCCTCGGCGTTACGGTGACCTGCGTCGAGCCGGGACCGTTCCGCACCGACTGGGCAGGGCGCTCATTGCGCCAGACCGAAAGCCACATCGCTGACTATGCGGACACTGCAGCGGCGCGGATGGCAACCACCAAGGGTTATTCGGGCGACCAACCCGGCGATCCGGTGCGCGCGGGCGAGGCGATGATCGCGGCGGTCACGCGCCACACGCCGCCGCGGCATCTGGTGCTCGGCAAATGGGGCTATGACGCGGTGACAGAGCGGTTGCGGGCGCGGGTCTCGGAAATCGAGGGTCTACGCGACGAAGCGCTCGGCGCCGACTTCCCCGACGCTACCAGCGGTAGTTGAAGCTGACGCTGATCCGCTCGGCCTTTGCGGTGCTGGTCAGCACCTCGTGCCGCAGCCAGCTTTCCCACAGGAACAGCGCGCCGTCGCGCGGCTCGGCATAGACGAAGGTGCCGTCACGCGGCGGCGCGGCCATCAGCATCGGCAGTCGCGGATCCTCCAGCTTGAGCGCCCCCGATCCCTCGGGCACCGCGACATAGAAGGTGCCCGAGACGACGCTGTGCGGATGGAGGTGCCCGGAGTGTGTGCCGCCTGGCTTCATGACGTTGACCCACAGGCTGTCGAGCTTGAGCTTGCGTCCACCGAGATCGAAGCCGGCCTCCTTGGCGAAGGTGGCGACATGGCGGTCGAGCAGTTTCTTGAGATCGGCGAACACCGGATCGCGCAGCGGCAGATCGTTGAGCGAGGCATAGCTGGTATAACCCCGATAGCCATGCGCCTTTGACCAGCGTTTTCCCGCGACATCCTCCTCAGCCAGCGCGCGGCACGACGCGTCGAGATCGGCGAGCAGCGCGGTGTCGGCGACGTCGGCGTCGTAGAACAGGGTCGGGAACATCTGACGGGTCGGCATGGTACTGGTCCTATTAGATGCGATTTATGCACTGTTCGCCCTAAGCTTGCCGAAGGGCGTGTCGTCGGGGCACGTGCTTCGACAAGCTCAGCACGAACGGAGAAAAAGGGAGCGAATGTCGTCAAACGCCGTGCGCCATGGCGGACGGATAGCACCCTCACCCCAGCCGCAGCGCCACGTCGTTCATGAACCGCACGTCGTCACCCTGCGCCAGCCACTCCGCCTCTGCCGCCAGCGCACCGAGCACGTCGCTCAAGGGCTCGATCTCGCTCTTCGCATAATTGCCGAGCACATGCCCCGTTACGCGATCCTTGTGCCCCGGATGCCCGATCCCGATCCGCACGCGGCGGAAGTCGGGCCCAAGATGCTGGTCGATCGAGCGCAGCCCGTTATGCCCGGCGGTGCCGCCGCCCTGCTTCACCTTGACCTTCATCGGCGCGAGGTCGAGCTCGTCGTGGAAGACCGTCAGCGCGTCGGTGCCGAGCTTGTAGAAGCGCAACGCCTCGCCGACCGAGCGGCCGCTGTCGTTCATGAAGGTCGCGGGCTTGAGCAGCAGCACCTTGGCCGTGCCGATCCGGCCTTCCTGCAACCAGCCCTGAAATTTCTTGGCCGGCGCGGCGAAGCCATGAACTTCGGCGATCGCATCGACCGCCATGAAGCCGACATTGTGGCGGTGCATCGCATATTGCGCGCCCGGATTGCCGAGCCCCACCCACAATTGCATCGCTGATCCTTCTTTCCAAAAGCAAAGGGCAGGGGAGCGTCGCCGCTGCCCTGCCCCGAACAATGGTCCGCACGAAGTTGGCGGACCGGCGATTACTCGCCCTTGTCCTCGCCTTCGCCCTCGGCGGCAGCCGCCTCGGACTCGGCAGCCTGCGCCTCGGCCACTTCGGCGTCGGCCTGCTCGTCCGCAGCGGTCGGGACGGTCGGCGCCACCAGCGTAGCGACCGCGACCTCGCCCTCGGCGGCCGGCTTCGCGCCCTTCGGCAGCTTCAGGTCCGAGATGTGGATCGTGTCGCCGATCTCGAGACCCTTGAGCGAAACGGTGATCTCGCTGGGGATGTCGGCGGCGTCGACGACCAGCTCGACGTCATGCTGGACGATGTTGAGCACGCCATTGCCCTTCTTGATGCCCGGCGCGTCCTCTTCGTCCACGAACACGACCGGCACCGCGATCGTCACGGTCTCGTGCTCGCCGATGCGCAGGAAGTCGACGTGCGTCGGACGATCGGTGACCGGGTGGAACGCCACGTCCTTGGCCAGCGTGCGCGTGCCGTCAACCATGATGACCGAGTTCATGAAGTGGCCGGTCATCAGCGCCTTGACGAGTGCCTTCTCCTCGAGATGGATCGAGGTCGGCTCCTTGTTCTGGCCATAGATCACGGCGGGGACGCGGCCGTCGCGACGGAGTGCACGGGAGGCTCCCTTGCCAACCCGGTCACGCGTCTCGGCTGCGAGCGTAATGGTGTCGCTCATCTCAAATGCTCCGAAATACGGTGATATGCTTTCCGGACCACGCCTCCAGGGATGACCATGACCGGAAGCCCGCGCGCTTAGCGAAGCGGGGCGCGAAATGCAAGGCGTGGCCACCCTACCGCCGTCGCCCCTGCGCAGGGCCGACGGCCTCAGTACTTAACCCGCACCGCCTTCAGCCGGTACGCCCCGAGCTGGTCCTGCACGCTTCCCGCGCCCGCCAGATGCCCCGCGCCGACCGCGACGAACACCGTCCCCGGCCGCTTCATCCGCTCCGCGATCCACGTCGCCCATTGCTTGTTGCGGTCGGTGAGCAGCACCTTGGCGACCTCGGGCGAGTCCTTGAGCGACTCGTTCATCTCCTTCGCCACGCCCTCGGGCCTGCCGCTCGCCCAGGCGTCGACCAAGGTCGTGAAGGTCGTGTCGACCTTGGGCAGTTCGTCGAGCGTGCTCTCCAGCAATTGCACCTGCGCCGCCTTCGACAGCTTGCCGAACACCCCCAATTGCCCCTCGAACGTCTCCAGCCCGACGACCGGCCTGCCCGCCGCCTTCGCCGCGTCGGTCAGCACCTTTTCCGGCCCGTTCGCCGGATCGTAGCCGAGCTGGCGCACCGGCAGCAGCGACAGTGTCACCGCCGCGAACCATGGCCGCATCTTCTCGTAGACCGCCGGCTGGACCTCTCCGTCGCCCATCGCCTTGGCGAAGGCGGCGCGGTAATTGGGCGAGAGCTGCTGCGTCAGCGGCGTGCCGTTCGGGTCGAAGGCGGCGGCGCTCACCACCCGCTGCTGCGTGGCGGCATCGGGCTCGACCATCTCCAGCACCAAAGTCTGCGAGCGGTCGAACGCGGTCTTCACCGCCTCGTCGAACCACGACAGCCCCGGCTTCAGAACGTGGATCGTCCCGAACAGATAGACCGTCGTGTCCTTGTCCTTGATCACCCACAAGGCCGGGTCGGCATCCCGCGCCGACGCGGCGGGCGCGGGGGCCGGCTGCGCACAGGCAGGCAGCGGCAAGGCGAGGAGCAGCGCGGGCAGGGGAGCGACGATCTTCATGGCCCTCTCCATGCCGAGCCATTGCGCGAAAGGGAAGCGCGACGGTTTTGTTGATTCCGCGTCGCCCTTGCGCCACAGGCTCGGCCCTGTGACCGACAACATGACAGACATCAGCGCTCCCCGCCCGCTCAGCTTCCAGGCGATGATCCTGCGGCTCCACCATTATTGGTCGGAGCGCGGCTGTGCGATCCTCCAGCCCTACGACATGGAAATGGGGGCCGGCACCTTCCATCCCGCCACCACGCTGCGCGCGCTGGGGCCGGACACGTGGAACGCCGCCTATGTCCAGCCGTGCCGCCGCCCGACCGACGGCCGCTATGGCGAGAACCCCAACCGGCTCCAGCATTATTACCAATATCAGGTGATCCTGAAGCCGAGCCCGCCCGATCTGCAGGAGCTGTACCTCGGCAGCCTCGCAGCAATCGGGGTCGATACCGGGCTGCACGACATTCGCTTCGTCGAGGACGATTGGGAAAGCCCGACGCTCGGCGCATGGGGGCTGGGCTGGGAGGTCTGGTGCGATGGGATGGAGGTGACGCAATTCACCTATTTCCAGCAAATGGGCGGGTTCGACATGAAGCCGGTCGCGGGCGAGCTGACCTACGGGCTCGAACGGCTGGCGATGTACATCCAGAACGTCGACAACGTCTACGATCTGGCGTTCAACGATGCCGGCGTCTCCTATGGCGACGTGTTCCTCGAGAACGAGCGGCAGATGTCGACGTGGAATTTCGAGGTGGCCGACACCGACGCGCTGTTCGACCTGTTTAAAAAGGCCGCTGCGGAGTGCGAGCGCAGCCTCGCCGCGAAGCTGCCGATCCCGGCCTATGAGCAGGCGATCAAGGCCAGCCACACCTTCAACCTGTTGCAGGCGCGCGGCGTAATCTCGGTCGCCGAGCGGCAGGCGTATATCGGCCGGGTCCGCGATCTCGCGAAGGCGGCCTGTGCGGCGTATATGGAAAAGAACGGGTGGGTGGCGTGAGCGATTTTCTTCTCGAACTCCGCTCGGAAGAAATTCCGGCGCGGATGCAGGCCAAGGCGCGTGAGGATCTCGCGCGGCTGTTCGCGGCCGAGCTGGCGAAGGCCGGACTTACCGCCGCCGCAACCGTCACTTACGCCACGCCGCGCCGCCTCGCGCTGATCCTGCGCGACCTGCCCGACGCTACCGAGGCGGTCAGCGAGGAAGTGAAGGGCCCGCGCGCGTCCGCGCCGCCGCAGGCGCTCGAAGGCTTCCTCCGCAAGACCGGGCTCACCGCCGAGCAGCTCACCGAGCGTGACGGCGTGCTCTACGCGATCACCCAAAAGCCCGGCCGCGCCACCGCAGACGTGCTTGCCGAGGCGATCCCCGCCGTCATCCGCGCCTTCCCGTGGCCCAAGTCGATGCGCTGGGGCGATGCCTCGCTGTCGACCGAAAGCCTGCGCTGGGTCCGACCGCTGCAAGGCATCGTCGCGTTGCTCGGCGAGCAGGTCGTGCCGGTATCGATCGCCGGGATCGACAGCGGCGCGGCGACGCTCGGGCATCGCTTCCACCATCCGGGCGCGATCACGATCGGCTCGGCGGCAGATTATGTCGAGAAGCTGCGCGCCTGCCACGTCATCGTCGATCAGGACGAGCGCGCCGCGCTGATCCGCGACCACGCGACCGCGCTTGCCGCCGACGCCGGGCTGGTGCTGGTCGAGGACGAGGGGCTGGTCGCGGAGAATGCCGGGCTGACCGAATGGCCGGTGCCGCTGCTCGGCCGCTTCGATGCCGACTTCCTGTCGGTGCCGCCCGAGGTCATCCAGTTGACCGCGCGCGTAAACCAGAAATATTTCGTGTGCCGCGACGGGACGGGCAAGCTGGCGAACGCGTTTGTCTGTACCGCTAACATCGACGCGCATGACGGCGGCGCGAAGATCGTCGAGGGCAACCGCAAGGTGCTCGCCGCGCGGCTGAGTGACGCGCGCTTCTTCTACGACACCGATCTTAAGGCGCCGCTGGAGGAGCAGGCCAAGAAGCTCGACCGGATCGTCTTCCACGAAAAGCTGGGCACGGTCGCCGACAAGGTCGAGCGCGTCGCCAAGCTGGCGCGCTGGCTGGTGGAGGAAGGTGCGGTCGGCACGCCTGACCTCGCCGACAAGGCCGAGCGCGCCGCGCGGCTCGCGAAGGCCGATCTCGTCACCGGCATGGTCGGCGAGTTCCCCGAATTGCAGGGCCTGATGGGCGGCTATTACGCCGCCGCGCAGGGCGAGGACGAGGCGGTCGCCAATGCGATCCGCGATCATTACAAGCCAGTCGGGCAGGGCGATGACGCGCCGACCGACCCGGTGACAGTCGCTGTAGCGCTGGCGGACAAGCTGGACAGCCTCCAGCAGTTCTTTGCGATCGGACAGGCGCCGACCGGTTCAAAGGATCCGTTCGCGCTTCGTCGCTCGGCGCTGGGTGTCATCCGCCTGATTACCGAAAACAACCTGCGCTATCGTGTGCCGACCGATCTGCTCGACTTCTTCGCCGATCGCCTCAAGGTCCAGCAACGCGAGGCCGGCGTCCGCCACGACCTGATCGACGCGGTGTTCGCGCTCGGCGGCGAGGACGATCTCGTCCGCCTGCTCGCCCGCGTCCGCGCGCTCCAGTCGTTCGTCACCACGGATGACGGCGCGAACCTGCTCGCCGGCTACAAGCGCGCCGCCAATATCCTCAAGAAGGAAGGCGTCGGCGCGGACGCAACGCTCGCCGCCCCGCAGGAAGCGCTGTCCTACACGCCCGAAAAGGACGAAGCTGCGCTGATCGCTGCGCTCGATGCTGCCGAACCCGCCGCCGCGCAGGCGATCGAGCGCGAGGATTTTGAGGGCGCGATGGCGGCGCTCGCGTCGCTCCGCGCACCGATCGACGCGTTCTTTGATAGCGTTACCGTCAACGACAGCGACCCGCAAAAGCGTTCAACACGTTTAATCCTGCTGGCGCGCGTTCGCGCCGCAGTGCACAAGGTGGCCGATTTTTCGAGAATCGAGGGCTGACGACCACCGCGCCAGCGTCTCAACTTTCGCAACATTCGCGCCGCCCGCCGACGCAAGATCAAGGACTTGTCACGATGACCCAGCGTTACGTCTATCGCTTCGGTGGCGGCGTCTCCGACGGGGGCAAGGGCGACAAGAATTTGCTCGGCGGCAAGGGCGCGAACCTCGCCGAGATGGCGTCGATCGACCTGCCGGTGCCGCCGGGGTTCACGATCTCGACCGCGATGTGCGCTCGTTACTATGATGAGGGCGAGCGCTTCCCCGAGTCGCTCAAGGCCGAGGTCGCTGAGGGCATCGCGCATATCGAGCGGATCACCGGCAAGCGCTTTGGCGACGCCGCCGATCCGCTGCTGGTGTCGGTGCGCTCCGGCGCGCGCGTCTCGATGCCGGGGATGATGGACACCGTCCTCAACCTCGGGCTCAACGATGCGACGGTCGAGGGGCTGGCGAAGACCAGCGGCGACGAGCGGTTCGCCTGGGACAGCTATCGCCGCTTCATCCAGATGTATTCGGACGTGGTGCTCGAACTTGATCACGGCGCGTTCGAGGAAGCGCTGGAGATCGCCAAGGAGGATCGCGGCTATACGCTCGATACCGAGCTGTCGGCGGCGGACTGGCGCGAACTGGTCGCCGAATACAAGGGCGTCGTCGAGAAGGAATGGGGCAAGCCATTCCCGCAGGACGTGCATGACCAATTGTGGGGCGCGGTCGGCGCGGTGTTCGGCTCGTGGCAGTCGGAGCGCGCCAAGGTCTATCGCCGCCTCAACCACATTCCCGGTGACTGGGGCACTGCGGTCAATGTGCAGGCGATGGTGTTCGGCAACATGGGCGACACCAGCGCGACCGGCGTCGCCTTCACCCGCGATCCCGCCAAGGGCGACCGCGCCTATTACGGCGAATTCCTCATCAACGCGCAGGGCGAGGACGTCGTCGCCGGCATCCGCACCCCGCAATATCTGACGAAGGCGGCGCGCGAGGAGGCGGGGGCAAAACCGCTGTCGATGGAAGAGGCGCTGCCGGAGGTGTATACCGAGCTGGCGGCGGTCTTCGACAAGCTCGAGACCCACTATCGCGACATGCAGGACATCGAGTTCACGGTCGAGCGCGGTAAGCTGTGGATGCTCCAGACCCGCTCGGGCAAGCGCACCGCCAAGGCCGCGCTCAAGATCGCGGTCGAAATGGCGAGCGAGGGGCTGATCACGCGCGAGGAAGCGATCGCACGCGTCGACCCGCAGGCGCTCGACCAGTTGCTCCACCCGACGCTCGATCCGAACGCGCCCCGCGACGTGCTGACCAAGGGGCTGCCCGCCTCGCCGGGCGCGGCCAGCGGTCTGGTCGTGTTCGATGCCGACACCGCCGAGCGGATGGCGGCGGACGGTAAGGCGGTGATCCTCGTCCGCACCGAAACCAGCCCCGAGGACATACACGGGATGCACGCCGCAAAGGGCATCCTCACCGCGCGCGGCGGGATGACCAGCCACGCCGCGGTGGTGGCGCGGGGGATGGGGCGGCCGTGCGTCTCGGGCGCTGGATCGCTGTCGATCTCGGCCAAGGACAAGGTGTTGCGCTGTGCTGGCCGCGAGGTGCGTGAGGGCGATACGCTGACAATCGACGGGGCGACCGGCGAGGTGATGGTTGGCGAGGTCGCGACGATCCAGCCCGAGCTGGCCGGCGATTTCGGGACGTTGATGGAATGGGCCGATGGCGTGCGCCGCCTCAAGGTCCGCGCCAATGCCGAGACGCCGCTCGACTGCCGCACCGCGCGCGACTTCGGCGCGGAGGGAGTCGGGCTGTGCCGCACCGAACATATGTTCTTCGACGCCGCGCGGATCACCGCGGTTCGCCAGATGATCCTCGCCGAGGACGAGGCAGGGCGGCGCGCGGCGCTGGAGAAACTGCTCCCCGAACAGCGTGCCGATTTCACCGCGATCTTCGAGGTGATGGCGGGACTACCGGTGACGGTGCGGTTGCTCGACCCGCCGCTTCACGAATTCCTTCCGCACGAGGAGAATGAGTTCGCCGAGGTGGGACGCGCGACCGGACTGTCGGTCGAGCAGCTGAAGCGTCGCGCCGCCGAGCTGCACGAATTCAACCCGATGCTCGGGCATCGCGGTTGCCGGCTGGGCGTGACCTATCCCGAGATCTACGAAATGCAGGCGCGCGCGATCTTTGAGGCGGCGATCGACGTCGCCGAGAAATCCGGTGAGGCGCCGATCCCCGAGGTGATGATCCCGCTCGTCGGCACCAAGCGCGAATTGGAGTTGATGAAGACCGTCGTCGACGCTGCCGCAAAGGCGGTGTTCGCGGAACGCGGCAGGACTCTGGACTATCTGGTCGGCACGATGATCGAGCTGCCGCGCGCCGCGCTGCGCGCGGGCGAGATCGCTGAAGCGGGCGAGTTCTTCTCGTTCGGCACCAACGACCTAACGCAGACCACGCTCGGCGTCAGCCGCGACGACGCCAGCCGCTTCCTCGGCGCCTATGTCGAAAAGGGCATTTACGCACGCGACCCGTTCGTCAGCCTTGACGTCGAGGGCGTCGGCGAATTGGTCGAGATCGCCGCCGAGCGCGGGCGCAAGACACGCCCGGACATCAAGCTCGGCATCTGCGGCGAGCATGGCGGTGATCCGGCATCAATTGCCTTCTGTGAACAGGTCGGGCTCGATTACGTCTCCGCTTCGCCATACCGCGTGCCGATCGCGCGACTGGCGGCAGCGCAGGCTGCGCTCAAGGCGGGGTCGTGATCGTTCGGCTCGGCATCACGGCACTCGCCGGCACCGTATGTTGGTCGGCTCCGGCATTCGCTGCGGTGACGATCGGGGCGCAGATCGTCGACACCCGGTTGACCGGGACGATCGCTGCCGCCCCGGTGGGTTCTTCGGGGAGCGACGCTGGCACACGTGCGGGACGGGTAAGTGCCTCCGCGCAATTGGTCGAACGCGGTGCAAACGGCTTCCCTGCGGTGCGCGGACGATCTTCGGTGGTCGCGGACTTGAGCAGTGCCGAACGCGGGCGGGTGACGTTTCAGCGATCGTTGATGCCGGGGGATATCGACACCGGGAACGAGATTGCGTTGAGCAGTGCCACGTTCCGCTACCTTTTCACTACCGACGAGCAGACGTGGTTCGCGGTGGACTGGGGTGTCGGCGCCTATGGTGACGGCGTGGACGGCCAAATGCCGGGACAAGCCTTGTCGCTCGCTGTGCGCGACGGTGGTGCGTCGCTGCTGCGGATCGGAACGCTGGGGGACGGCGCGAACGGATCGCGGCAGGTGCTGCTCGGGCCGGGCAGTTATGAACTGCGGATTGATGATGCATTTGCTCCGGTCGCATCGGCGGGCCGCACCAGTGGCTTGTCGAGCCAGTATAGTTTCACGATGCGCGCCGTGCCCGAACCGGGCACATGGGCGCTGATGCTGATCGGCTTCGGCGCGATCGGTACCACGCTGCGGCGAAAAATACCCACCAGATTCGCGGTGCGGGCATGATCGAGCGCTTGTTTCGGGGCCCACGGTATCAAGGTGGGCACCGAAACGAGTAGCACGGCGATCGTCAACCCTTAGATGAAACCACGATCGCGCGGGTGGCCGGGGGTCAGACGATCACCGTCGTAGCGGTCACCGTCGAAAGGCCGATCTTCGCGGACGAAGCGTTCTTCGGTGATCGGGCGGGCGGCGGACAGTCGGCTGTTCTCGCGCTCCAGTTCATCGTTTTCGCGCTTCAGCTCCGCCACCCGCTCATTGGCGAGATCGCGCTCGCGTTCCAGCTCGGTCATTCGCGTGCCAACCGTTCCGTGATCGCGCTCCAGCTCGGCGGCGCGTTTCGTGGCGGTGTCGTGGTCACGCTCCAGTTCGTTGACACGCTTGCTGGTCACGGCATGGGCGTCGCGTACGGTCACATAGCGCGCCTTCCACTTGCGCCCGCCGGGGTGGCTGGCCAGACCGAACAGCCAGCCGGCAACCAGCGCGATCGCCAGCGCGATATATTGCGTCGTCGTGGTGAACAGCATGACAAAACTCCACTCCTGTTCCCGGCTGAACGACGAAGCGGGGCGGCTGTTCCTACGGCTTGGCGTTGATGAAGGAGTCGTTGAGGGAGCAGGCCGCCGGACCGAGAATGACGACAAACAGCACCGGGAGGATGAACATGATAAGCGGCACCGTCATGATCGCCGGCAATCGCGCCGCCTTTTCTTCGGCCCGCATCATCCGTTCGTGACGGAATTCCGCCGAGAGCACGCGCAGGGCGCTGGCGAGCGGTGTACCGTATTTCTCGGTCTGGATCATCGTCGTCACCACACCACGCACCGCATCAAGGTCGACGCGGTTGGCGAGATTTTCAAATGCCTGACGCCGGTCGGTCAAAAAGCCAAGCTCGATCGCGGTCAGCGCGAATTCCTCGCCGAGTTCTGAATAGGCCTTGCCCAGTTCGCGAGAGACCCGGTGGAAGGCCGCGTCAACGGTCAATCCGGCCTCCGCGCAGATTACCAGCAAGTCGAGTGCGTCCGGCAACCCCTTGCGGATGCCATCGGTGCGCTTGGTGATCTTATTCTTGAGGAAGATGTCGGGTGCCTTGTAGGCGAGCACGAAGGTCCCCGCCACCAACCCGTAGCGCTTGAGTGCGCCCCAATCGGGAAAGGCGTCGAGCAGATACACCCAGACGACCATGATGCCGCCGAACACGATCGGCAGCACCAGCCGGCCGAAGATGACGGCGACCGCCCATTCCTTGTTGCGGATGCCGGCCTGGATCAGCTTGCGCTGCGCCTCCTTGACCTGTTCGTCCTGCAAGACGCGCAACGACGACAACAGGGCGCGAACGCGATCGGCGGCGTTGCTCTGGTGGACCAGCTTGGTGCGGCGTTTCGCGGTCGAGGCGGTGATGCCCGCCTTCAACTGTTCGCGCCGGTCGATGAGCGCCCGCACGCGACGCGTCATTGGATCGCGCAGGCTGCGCGTCGCATAAGCCACCACCAGCAGCGCCGCGCCGAACACGGGCAGCAAGGTGAGGATCATCAAGACGTCGAGGCCGAAGATGATGGGCATATCAGATCTCGAAGCTCACCATACGAGCCATGATGAAGGCGCCGATCGCCATCCAGATCAGGCCACCGACCGCCGTGATCGTCAGCCGCATGTCACTGAAGAACGTCTGCATGTACGGCGGATTGATGGTGTAGATCAGCCCGAAGACGATGAACGGCAGCGAGCCGATGATATAGGCCGATGCCTTCGATTCCGATGACATCGCCTTGATCTTCAGCTTCATCTGCCCGCGCTGACGCAGCACGGTGGCGAGGTTCTGGAGCGTTTCGGCCAAATTGCCGCCGGTCTCGCGCTGGATCGAAATCGTGATGACGAAGAACTGGAATTCGGCGGTCATCAGCCGGTCGGCGGTTTCCTGCAAGGCGACGTCCATCGAGCGGCCGATCCGCATCTTGTCCGACACCGATCGAAACTCCTCGCCGACGGGGCCGGGAACCTCGGCGGCAACGACCTGCATCGTCTCCGATATCGGCAGGCCGGAGCGCAGGCCGCGCACCAGCAACTCGATCGCGTCGGGAAATTTGCTGATGAAGGCGGCAATGCGGCGCTTGATGAGGAATGCCACCGCGAGATGCGGTATCACCGCGCCGAGCAGCATCGCGACGAACAGCGCGATCAGCACCGGCACACCCTCGATCGCCAGCAGCAACAGGGTGACGATCCCGATCGTCGCCGCGGCGATGCCATATTGGCCGACCGTCCACGGCTTTCCCGTCATCGACAGCCGCTTCCGCAATTCAGCGGCATTGGGCAGGATGCGCGTTACCGCCAGGTCGGCGCGGGTCGCGCTGCGCCCGGTGATGCGGCGCATCTGCGCCTCGATCGTGTTGGTGGGCGCGGGCACGTGTCGCTCGCGCAGCACCGCCAGCCGACGCGTCGTCGCCTTTTGCGTCGACGGCGCGGCCAGCGCGAAAACGAGCAGCCCGAGCGTGAGCGCGCCTGCCAGCAGCAGGAGGATCAGCGTAGACATGGGGGCTCCGCGTCGAGAAAGGCGAAGTGGATCACTTCCGTGCCGGCTTCTTGGAAACCAGTTCGGTGATCCGCGTGAGCAGCGAGCCGCCGCGTGCGCCGCCGTTGTTCAGCGGCACGGGCTCGTCACCGGTCGCCGCAAGCAGGCGTCCGGCCAGCTCGGCGAGCGGGGCCATGGTCTTCGATCCCTTGCCGGCCGCCGCCATCGGCTTGCCGAGTTTCGCGGCCTGCGACGCCAGTTTGTGGTCATATGGGATCACGACGTCGATCTTGCGTTCGATCGAGCCCTCGAAATCCTTGCGGATCACTTCCTGCTGGCCGGTCGGATGAACGCGGTTGGCGAGTACGCAGACCTGCGAGTGCGGTGCGTTGGTGCGCAGCCACGACAGCAGGCGGATCGTATCGCGCGCCGCCGCGAGCGTCAGATCCGTGACCAGCACAACGGCCTGCACCTCGGTCATGAGATGCGGATGCTGGATCAGCATCGCCCGCGGCAGGTCCATGATGCTCATGTCAAAAGCGCTGCGCAGCTCTTCCTGGAGCTGGTAATAGACCGTACCGTCGGTGACGACCGGGTTGCTGATCGGTGCCTCCGCCGACAACACCGACAATTTGTCGGAGGCCCGAACCAGCGCGCGCTCCAGGAACAATCCGTCGATGCGGCTCGGGTTGTCGATCGCGTCGATCAATCCGCGCCCAGGCTCCAGATCCATGGCAAGCGCGTTGGTGCCGAAATGTACGTCAAGGTCGAGCAAGGCGGTCGAGCGCTTGCCGGACTCGCTCATCTGCCATGCCAGCGAGGTGGCGATCGTCGAGGCGCCGACGCCACCGCGACAGCCGATCACCGCCAGCGCCGAATGAACGCGCTCCACCGCGCTATCGGCATAGCGCGGCGTGTTGAGCATCGCCTGCGCGGAGGCGAATGCGTCGCGGACCGCGTCGACGCCGAGCGGCTTGAGCAGATAATCGTGGATGCCGCTCGCCAGCAGGTCACGATAGAGGCGCACGTCGTTCACCTGCCCGGCGGCGATCACGATCGTCCCGGGCTCGCAGACCTCGGCGAGGCTGTTGATGTCGGCAAGCGGATCGCTGGTTTCGCTCAGGTCGACGAACAGCAATTGCGGGCTCGACGAAACGGCTAGCGTTTGCACCGCCTGCCGCAGCCCGCCCTTGTAGACATTTTCCTGCGGCCAGCCGAGCTCATCGACGATCGCGCGCAGCGTCATGCTGGCGTTGTCGTCGCAGCAGAAGGCGAGAAAGGGTGCTCGGGCGGCGACGCCCGCGACTTTCCAGGGAGCGTTCATATCAGCGTCCCCCCGCCGTCGATTCGGCTTTGACAACCGTGCCGCCGCCGCCGGTCGGTGCCGCCTTGCGCCATACGCCGATCGCCTTGGCCGCGGTGAACGCGGTTGCCGAGCCGTCGTCGCTCTTGCCGCGTAGCAGGTCGTTCGGGTCGGCGACCATGGCCGCCAACGTGCCGTTGATCGCGCAGCCGAAGCTGCCGCTGGTATGTGCGTCGAAGTTGACGAGCGTTGCGGACGGTGCCGGGGTCGCGCAGCTGGGCACCGAGGCACTGCTACGCGTGACGACGACCCGCACGGTGCCGGGAGCAGGAGCCTGCCCCTGCGGCAAGACGTTCGAGCCCAGACGAAGCCCGCGCGCAGTAGCAACCGCCGCAATCTCCGTTCGCGCGGCCGGGGAGCCGCTCGGATCGTCGATCGCGATCGATGCGCCGGGAGCGGGGGCAAGCACGTCGAGCCAGCCGCGCAAGCGCTGCGCTTCGCCACCGGCCAGACCATCCGGCCCGGCGAGCAGATCGAGCGCATAATCGGTCTGCGTGACGACGGGCTGGTGAACGGTTTCCAGCCCTCGATACTCGCCGCAACCGCCGAGCGGCACCGCCGCGGCGATCGAGAGGAGGAGGATGAGCGGACGCGACGTCATGAAAAGCATCCTCACTTGATCGAGAAGCCGGGGGCGGGCGGCGTGGCGGGAGTGGCAGCCCTGGGCTGCGGCCGTTCGGTGGCGCGATTGCCGCTGTCGAGCTTGCCGAGCAACGCGCGCTCGAGATCGGTCGGCGCCTTGTAGCCGTCGGTCGGCAGCTTGACGTCGGCGGCATTGACCGGGCGAACCAGATACGGCGTGATGACAATCACCAGCTCGGTTTCGTTGCGCTGGAAGCCGTTCGACCGGAACAACGCGCCGAGGATCGGCAGATCGCCGATGCCGGGCGTCTTCGTATAGCTGTTGTTGTGCGTGTTCTGCATCAGCCCGGCGATCATGAAACTCTGTCCGGAGCCCAGTTCGACGGTCGTCTCGGCCCGACGCGTGGTCAGCGCCGGAACGCGTGCGCTGCCCACCGACACCGCATTGCCATAGTCGAGCTGCGATACCTCGGGCTTGACGCGCAGCGAGATGCGCCCGTCGGACAGCACCGTCGGCGTATACGCCAAGCTGACGCCGAACTGCTTGTATTCGATCGAGTTGGTGCCGAGCGCCTGCGCGATCGGGATGGGGATTTCACCGCCTGCCAGGAACGTGCCGGTTTCACCCGACAGCGCGGTCAGGTTCGGGCTGGCGAGCGTCGTCACCTGACCCAGCGTTTCGCCGAGATCGAGTGCGCTGATGAATTCGCTGCCGAGCAGGCGTCCAAACAGGCTGAACGTGCCACCACCGGTGCTAAGGATCGGCGGAGTAAAGCTGGTGCCGCCATTCGGCAGGTTCGGGTCGGCGCCGGGCAATATGGTCGTGATCGACCCCTGGCGTCCCAGCCCGAAGCCGAGCGACGGACTGGTCCTGCCCTGGCTGCGCGTGGTGATGTTATTGGCGATGTTCTTGAGGAACGATCGGCTCACCTCCGCGAACTTCACCTGCAGGTTGACCTGCAGCGGCGTCGCCACCTTGATGCGGTTGATGATCGCGATCTTGAGCGCGGCATTGTCGCCGCTCGCATCAACGCCGGGATTGAGCAGGCTCGTCACCAGTCGCTGCGCCTGTTCCGCATCGGCAGGCGCAACGGCATTGCCGTTGATGACCGCGATCTGCCCGACCATCGTGACGTGAAAGTCGCTTCCGGGCAGCGCAGCCTGCAGCATGCGGTCGACCTGCGTGGCATTCTGCGCGACCCGCACCGAAGCGGCATAGATCACCGCTCCGGCACGATCGGTGGCAAAGATCGTCGCTTCGCCATCGGCCTTGCCGAACAGATGAATCTGACGCGGATTGGCGACATAGACGTCGGCGGCGGCGGAATTGGAGGTCCAGACCTCGCTTACCGCAGCCGGCAAGGTGATGAGCTCACCCTCGCCGATCGAGAGCCACTTCTCGATGCTCGGCTTGGTGACGCCGACCGGTGGCAGGCCGCTGCGGACGACGGGCCGCGCGGCAGCGGCGGGGCGTGGTGCGCCGCGTGGCGCTGCGGCCACCGTGGCGGGCGAGAGTGTCGCCGACAGCGTCATGGCAAGCGCCGCGCCGTGGATCAGGGGAGCGCGCATCTCAGTTCTTTCCTGCGACGGAGACTTCGGTCACGGCATTGCCGCGGGCAATTCGCACCTTCGGGCCGGCGGCGACGACCGCGACGGGCAGCCCCGGCACCGATGGGGTGGGTGTCACGGCATTGTTGCGCGGCGGCACGGTGCGGCGCTGGAAGCGCGAGACATCCGCGCCGACCGCATAGGTGGTGTTGCCGGTCTGCGGCGTGTTCGCGACGCGGTCGAGCAGCGCCTCCTCGGTCTTGCCGTCCTTGGCGTCGCCGACACTCACCGCGCCCGAAGCGATCGCGCGATCGAGTTCGGAGGCGTTGTCGGCGATCGAGCGCAGCGACAGCGACAGCGTGCCGATCGTCTGCGCCACCGCGATCTGCTCGGCGATCTTGGGCGTCGCCTCAACCGTGATCGTGGAGAAGGTCTGGACGACGGTGTTGCCCTGATCGTCCTTCTGGTCGGTGGTGCGCTGATCGGTGGCGAGGACGCGCAGATTGCGCATGACCGTCTCGCTGGCGCGCAATGGCGGCCCGTCGCCCTCTACCGACTGGGTTAGGATCAAGTCGATGTGATCGCCGGGGAAGACGAAGCCGGCGACGCTGGTCTGCGCCGACACCGGCACCGTCACCGCGCGCATGCCGGCGCCAAGTGCGGCGGCAAGGAAGCCACGATCGCCGGGCTTGACGAGCTGCCCCTGCGTGACCGGCTGTCCGGCGGTGATCGGCAGGCGGACGACCGTACCGATCAATTTGCCCAGATCGGTGCCGTTACGCATGTAATAAGCGTTCTCGACGAGCTCCTTGGGCCAGGGCTGGAATTTCAGCGCGCTGGCGTCGAGGATCGTGCCGACCGGCAGCGAGCGCGTGGCGACCAGCACCTCCGGCCCGTCGATCTTCGGTACCACCGCCCCCATGGCCGCAGCCTCCGGCGCGGGTGAGCCGACCAGCATCGAGCGCGCGGCGAACGCAGTGATCGCAGCGACCATCAGCGCTCCGACCAGCAGAATGAGCTTGCGACTGTCCATGAATGACCTTGTCCCCGCGCCGCACCGGCAGCGCCTGTGTGACTGCTATTATTGGGTAAATTGGTTAAAGAGCGGTTCGTGAAGCGCGATCAATCCGGCCAGCGCGATCGCCACGCCATACGGCACCTCGATCGCGGCCGTGCTGCGGCGAAGGCGCTGTTCGATCAGCATCGCCAAAGTCAGGCCGCCGCCGATCACCGACATCACGAGCAGCATGTCGAGCAGGTGCAGGGGAGCCAGCCACAGCGACAGCGCGCCGATCAGCTTGACATCGCCACCGCCCATCTGCCCGAGCGCGAACGCCCCCACGAACAGGGCGAAGACCAGCAGCGCGGCTCCGAACTGCAGTGCCATGCCAGGCCAGGGATCGAGCCCGATCGTCAACCACCAGAGCGGCGCGAGCGCCGCGATCGTGGCGTTTTTCCAATTGGCGATCTCGCGCGAACGCACATCCTGTATGCCCGCCGACAGCAGCAATGCGCCCATCGCGGCGGGCAGCAGCCAGACGAGAAATCCCCAAGACATGCCGTATGGAACTAGACGGAATGGTTTGAGAAACCGTAACCATGGCCCGCAATGTCGACGACGACCGATTATGCCGCGCTGCGCCGCGCCGTGCCGAACGATGCGTGCCTGGGCTTCGATACCGCGGCGGACGGCTGGCGCTTGCGACGCTTCTCGCGCGATGGACGAGGGCGCGGTGCGCTGATGTTTCAGGGCGGGCGCGGCGACATGATCGAGAAATATCTGGAGGCGTTTGCCGACTGGCATGAGCGTGGCTGGGCGGTCACTGCCTTCGACTGGCGCGGTCAGGGCGGCTCGGGCCGGCTCTGCACGGACCCGCGGGTCGGTCATTGTGACGACTTCGCACCGTTGGTCGACGATCTGGCCGGGGTCTGGCGGCGCTGGACTTCAGAGCAGGGCGGGCCGCACGTGATCGTCGGTCATTCGATGGGCGGCTATCTGGTGCTGCGGGCCTTGCTGGAAGGAGCGATTTCGGCCGATGCCGTGGTGCTGGTCGCGCCGATGCTGGGACTTCGCTCACCAGTCGGATCGTGGCTGGGCGCGCGGATCGCACAGGCCATGGTACGCGTCGGCGACCCGGCCCGGCCAGCGTGGAAGAGTCATGAGCGGCCCGGCATGCTGCCCCGGCAGCGGCTGCTCACCGCCGACCCGGCGCGTTATGCCGACGAGGAATGGTGGCTCTCGGCACAGCCCGAGTTGCGGCTGGGGCCGCCGAGCTGGGCATGGCTGGCGGAAGCGTTCACCGCCACCGCGCGGCTGCGCGCCGACATTGGCCTTACGACGTTGACGACCCCGGTGTTGATGCTGGTTGCCGACGACGATCGGCTGGTTGATCCGCAGGCGGCGGCGCAGGTTGCGGCACGATTGCCGAATGCAACGCTGCTTCGCTTCGGCCCGGAGGCTGCGCATGAGCTTTTGCGCGAGGCCGATCCGGTGCGGCAACGGGCCATGGCGGAAATAGACGCCTTCCTCGATCGACACGCGGCATGAGCTACGACATCGCGATCGTCGGGGCGGGCATCGCCGGCGCCAGTCTGGCAGCCGCGATCGGTGCGCGCGCGCGCGTGCTGTTGCTGGAGGGTGAGGAGCGGCCGGGATATCATGCGACGGGACGCTCGGCTGCTTTTTGGTCCGAAACCTACGGCGGACCGGATATCCAGCCGTTGACGACGGCCTCGGGTGCGTCGCTTCGGGCGGGCGGTTATCTCGATCCGCTCGGCGCGGTGCATATCGGACGGGACGAGGATGCGCCGGCCGTCGCGGCGTTGCTCGATGAGTTCGCCGCAACGCCGGTCGCGCTGGCGGCGGTCGATCCGACGCCGCTGATCCCAGGCCTGCGTCCGGCGTGGACCCTGGGGGTTAGCGAACCCACCTGCGCCTATATCGACGTGGCAAGGCTGCACGGCGACTATCTGGCCGGGGCCGTGCGGAGCGGAACGACGCTGGTGAGCGACGCGCGGCTGGCAAGGGCGACGCGGCGCGACGGCACATGGCAGATCGAAACCGAGGATGGCCGGATCTTTACGGCAAAAATCCTCGTCGATGCGGCGGGGGCATGGGCCGATGAGGTTGCGGTGCGCAGCGGCATATCCCCGGTCGGCATCACGCCTTTCCGCCGGACGATGGTACAGCTGCAGACCGATCCGCTTGTGCCGGCGACGTTGCCGTTCGTTATCGACGTGAACGGTGGCTTCTATTTCAAACCCGAGACAGGCGGCCGCTTGTGGCTGAGCCCGCATGACGAGCATCCGGTGGCGGCGCATGACGTCGCGGCGGAGGAGCTTGATGTCGCGATCGCGATCGACCGGTTGGAGCGTGCCGTCGACTGGCGCGTGGTGCGTGTCGAGCGACGCTGGGCAGGACTGCGCTCATTCGCGCCGGATCGGTTGCCGGTCTATGGCATGGCCGAGGCTGGCTTTTTCTGGTTCGCGGGGCAGGGCGGCTTCGGCATCCAGACGGCGCCAGCGGCGGCCCGAATCGGTGCGGCGCTGCTGTTGGGCGATTTGGTACCCGACGGGATCGATCCCGGGCGCTACGCTCCGCAAAGGTTTCGGAGCTGAACGGACAATTTAGTCGCGTTTCCGGTCCGGTACCGCCGGCACCTGCGCGAGCAGGGTGAGGAGCGTCGGAATATCGCCGGTGATGTAGGTGTCGGTGGGAACACGCAGGCTGGACCGCAGCGCCCGCCCCATGTTGCTCAACTGCTCCTGACGTTGCCGCTCCTTCGCCTGCACGATGTTGTTCCTACGCCATACGATAAGCCGCGTGCGATGGAGCGGCGAGTGAGGAAACAACCTGCCGCCGGCCGCTGTGTTCCGCTGCGCCGGCCTCAACTCGTCGCGCCGCCGATGCCGGTCGCCGGATCCAAATTGTTCAGTGTGGCGCAACCTTTGCCGGTGGCGGCCATTGTGCAGCCATCGACGATAACGGCTCGCAAAGGTCGCCATGTTGAAGACATTCACGCCCCTCGCTCTCGCCCTGCTGCCACTCGTCGCCGTGGTCGGTGCCGTCTGGAACGTACCCTGATCCGCTAGTTTCGCAGCCCCCCGAAGGCACTGCCATCCCCTCTAACGTGGTGGTGCCAAACAAGAAAAGGCCCGCCCGGAGCAATCCGGACGGGCCTTTTTTCTTGCAGACGATGCGTGAGCCGATCAGCCCTGCACGTCGTCCGACTGAGCCTCGGCGGTTGCGCCGGGCTCGGCGTTGGGATCGTAATCCTCGGTGAAGCCGCCCTGATCGCGACCTTCCTCGAAGACCTGCTGCATGACATCGACGCCCGCCGACTGCATCTCGGCCTCTTCAGGCGAGCGCGCGACGTTGACCTTGACGTTCACGACGACCTCCGGGTGCAGCTGCACCTTGACGTCGTACAGGCCGATCGACTTGATCGGACGGTCCAGCACAACCTGGCTCTTCGTCACCTTGTGACCATCGGCCACCAGCGCCTCGACCAGATCGCGAACCGCGACCGAACCGTAGAGCTGGCCGGTGTTCGACGACTGGCGGATCAGCGTGATCTGCGCGTCCTTGAACGAGCCGGCTTCCTTCTCGGCCTCGCCGCGACGGTTGGCGTTCTCGCTCTCGATGCGGGCGCGATTCGCCTCGAACACCTTGCGGTTGGCTTCGTTGGCGCGCAGCGCCTTCTTGTTCGGGAGCAGGTAGTTACGGGCAAAGCCGTCCTTGACCTTCACCACGTCGCCGATGCCGCCGAGCTTCTCGACGCGCTCAAGCAGGATGATATCCATCTGCTCTTCTCCTTACTTCACGACGTAGGGCAGCAGGCCCAGGTGGCGGGCGCGCTTGATCGCCTGCGCCAGCTCGCGCTGCTTCTTGGCGCTCACCGAGGTGATGCGCGACGGAACGATCTTGCCACGCTCGGACACGAAGCCCTGGAGCAGACGGACGTCCTTATAGTCGATCCGGGGCGCATCCTTGGCGCTGAACGGGCACGACTTGCGGCGGCGGAAAAACGGACGCGCCATTATGCGGCCTCCTCTTCACGGTCACGACGGGGGCCACGATCGCCGCGGTCACCACGCTCGCCACGGCCGCCTTCGCGGTCGCTGCGGCGCTCACGGTCGCGCTCCTGCTTGCGCATCATCACGGTCGGGCCCTCTTCATGGCCGTCGACGCGGACGGTCATGTAGCGGATCACGTCCTCGTTGATGCTGGTCTGACGCTCCAGCTCGGCGACGGTGTCACCCGGTGCGTCGATCTCGAGCATCACGTAATGCGCCTTGCGGTTCTTCGCGATGCGATAGGCGAGCGAACGCAGGCCCCAGGTCTCGGTCTTAACGACCTTGCCGCCACGTTCCTCGACAATCTTGGTGGCGTTTTCCGCCAGCGTGTCCACCTGCGCCTGTGCCAGATCCTGGCGCGCAAGGAACACATGCTCGTACAGAGCCATGCATGTACCTTCATGTTGGCCGATCGCTGACGTGCACCCCATGTGCAACGCCCCTCCGGCTGTCGTTCCAATGGCAAAGGGCGGCAAGGGTGATTCCCTTCCGCCCGACGCCGTCGCGCTATGACGCCAAATCGCGTCCTGCGCAACCGAATGTTGCGGCGCGAATGTTGCGAATGTTGAGACGTTCGCGCGTCGCATTCAACATTCGACCCTCATGACATTCTCATGCCAGAAAGCGCGCCGAATCGCCAGTAGTTGACCCGATACGGGCGCGCAGCCTAGCAGCGCGGGCGATTTTCACGGAGGCCAACATGCGCGCGTTCATCTTTCCCGGTCAGGGCAGCCAGGCGGTCGGCATGGGCGCGGCGCTGGCCGATGCCTCCGCCGTAGCGCGCGAGGTGTTCGGCGAGGTCGACGAGGCGCTGGGGCAGAATTTGCGCCGGTTGATGGCGGAAGGTCCGGCGGACGAGTTGACGCTTACCGAGAATGCGCAGCCCGCGATCATGGCCAATGCGATCGCGACGCTGCGCGTACTGACGCGTGAAGGCAATGTGCGGCTGGCCGAGAAGGCCGATTATGTCGCCGGTCATTCGCTCGGGGAATATAGCGCGTTGTGCGGGGCGGAGGCGCTCGATCTCGGCACGACCGCGCGGCTGCTGAAGACGCGCGGTCGTGCGATGCAGGCGGCGGTGCCGGTCGGCGAAGGCGCGATGGCGGCGCTGCTCGGCGCGGACGTCGAGAAGGCGCAGGCGATCGCGGGCGCGGCGGTCGACCTGATCCTGACGGAAACCGGCGAGACGTTGGTGTGCACCGTCGCCAACGATAACGACCCGTCGCAGGTGGTGATCTCCGGGCATCGCGTGGCGGTGGAGCGTGCGGTGTCGCTGGCGAAGGAGATGGGGGCCAAGCGCGCTTTGTTGTTGCCGGTGTCCGCGCCCTTCCACTGCGCGCTGATGGAGGATGCGGCGCGGGTGATGGAAAGCGCGCTGGCGGAAGCCGATCTGCGTGCGCCGCTGGTGCCGGTGTTCGCCAACGTCGACGCCGTGGCGGTCGCCGATCCGGGCGCGATCCGCCGCTTGCTGGTCGAGCAGGTGACGGGGCGCGTGCGGTGGCGCGAGTCGGTGCTGGCGATGGTCGAGGCGGGCGTGACGGAGTTCGTCGAGTTCGGCGGCAAGGTGCTGTCGCCGATGGTCAAGCGCATCGCGCCGGATGTGGAAACGGTGAGCGTGGTGTCGATGGATGATGTCGAGGCGTTGCTGAAGCGGTTGTGAGTCGCCTTGCGCGGTTCGCGCTGGGCATTTCGACGCGTGGGCTATTGGGCACGTGCTTTGACAAGCTCCGCACGAACGGTGTGGGTGATTTCAGCGTCTAGCCGGGTGTGCCCTCGAACCGGCGCGAGAGGTGGCGGCCGAGGCGGATGAAGGGGCGTTCGACCAGAAACACCGAAAGCAGCACGACGAGCGGCAGTAGCGCGATCGGGAACGGTCCGGTCGGGTAATGCGCGGGCGGCGCGAGGAAGAGCTGCTGCCAGAGATACAGGCTGTACGATCCTGCGCCGATGATCTGAAGGACGCGCCACTCAAGGATTGCCCGCACCCAGCGCAGCGCGTTCCCAGCGAAGATGATATAGGTGACGAGGAACGGCAGCGCGACGATCGCGACCACCTCCAGCCGGGTTAGCGGTCCGAGCACCAGCAGCGCGATCGCGGCCAGCCACAGCGGCGTCGCGGTGGCGCGCTGGCACGCCTGTCGCACCGCCGGGCTGAGCGCGTAGAGCGCGCCCGCCGCAATGCAGCCGAACGACGTGTAGTTGCTGTGGAAGACATGCGGGTTCATCGAGATACCGATCGTGCAGCCGATCAGCGCGGCGATCAGCAACGGCACGCGCCAGCGCGGCGCGGCGAGCGCGATCAGCAATGGCCAGGCGAGGTAGAATTGCTCCTCGACGGCCAGCGACCATGTGTGCGCCACCCACCAGTCGCAATCGACGAAGCCGATGTTGCAGGTAAAGGTCGCGGCGCTCGCGAAGCTGGCGGCGGGCAGCGTGAGCGCACCGGCAGCGGACAGCAGGCCGACCGCCCCGAAATAGGCGAGCAGCGGGGGCAGGATGCGGCAGAAGCGTCGCGCGTAGAAGGCGGCAATGCTGATGCGACCGCGCTTACCCTGCTCGCGCAGCATCAGCGAGGTGATAATGAAGCCGCTGATGACGAAGAACAGCTGGACGCCGATCTGCGCAAGCGGCCCGGAGACGCGCTGTACCAGATGCATCGCCGCCCCGGGCGGCACGGTGAAGCGGAAGTTGATCGCATGCGAGAACACCACGAACCCCGCCGCGATCGCGCGCCAGCCATCGATGCCGCGATGTCGGCGGTGCGGCTGGTCATCGGCATGCGGCATGCTGTCGGCGAGCGCGTCACCGGCCGGATTGAACGTCACCCGCCTTTATCCCCTGTCAGCGTCCCCCCCGGACGATCCGGCTGAACTAGGGCGATAAGCGTGGGACTTCCAGCGCGTCGTTGCGCGGGCTTGTCCGTTGCGGGACTTGCCGGGCGGCGGCGAGGCGATAAAGCGGGCGCGTCATTGTGAAGGATCAGAGATGTTCGACCTGTCAGGCATGACCGCGTTGGTCACCGGCGCATCGGGGGGGATCGGCTCGGCGATCGCCAGGGGGCTTGCGGCACAGGGTGCGCGACTGGCCGTATCGGGATCGAACGTCGCCAAGCTGGAGGCGTTTCTGGCCGAGCTGGGTGGCGACGGACATGTCGCGGTGCCGTGCGACCTGTCGGATGCCGCCGCGGTCGACGCGCTGGTGCCGCAGGCGGTGACGGCACTTGGCGGGCGCATCGACGTGCTGGTCAACAATGCCGGCGTCACGCGCGACAATCTGGCGATGCGGATGAAGGACGACGAATGGGATCAGGTGATCCGCGTCAACCTTGAGGCGGCGTTCCGGCTGATCCGCGCCGCGGCCAAGCCGATGATGAAGCAGCGTTTCGGTCGCGTGATCTCGATCACCTCGGTCGTCGGGCAGACCGGCAATCCGGGGCAGGCGAATTATGCCGCGTCAAAGGCCGGGCTGGTGGGCATGTCCAAGGCGCTGGCGCAGGAACTGGCCAGCCGCAACATCACCGTCAATTGTGTCGCGCCCGGCTTCATCCGTTCGGCGATGACCGACGGCTTGCCCGAGGCGCAGAAAACGCAATTGACGGCGCGCATCCCGGCGGGCGATCTGGGCACCGGCGAGGACATCGCCGCCGCGGTCGTCTATCTGGCCTCGAAGGAAGCTGGTTACGTCACCGGGCAGACCATCCACGTCAATGGCGGGATGGCGATGGTTTGAGCCATCCGCCCGGCAAGCGCCGCACACGCGGACTTGTCAGGCGGGTTAACGGGCTCTACCTGCGTTCAGGAAATTTAAATCACCCCCCCAAATCGAAAGAGGGAAAGTTATGAGCGAGACCGCCGACCGCGTGAAGAAGATCGTCGTCGAGCATCTCGGCGTCGAAGCCGACAAGGTGACCGAGGACGCGAGCTTCATCGACGATCTGGGCGCGGACAGCCTCGACATCGTCGAGCTGGTCATGGCGTTCGAGGAAGAGTTCGGGGTGGAAATCCCGGACGACGCCGCCGAGAAGATCTCGACCGTCAAGGACGCGATCACCTATATCGACGAGCACAAGGGCTAAGGCCCTGATGCGCCGGGTGGCGGGGCTTCTCGTCCCTGCCGACGCCCGGCCGTCGAACAGATTTGAGCGGCTTCCCGTCCTTCGCTAGAGGATGGGGAGCCGTTTCGTTTATGAAGACCGCCGGATGCGTGGGAGAGGCGCAAGGGGCGGGAAGAAGGGAAGCCTATGCGTCGCGTCGTCGTCACCGGACTTGGCCTCGTCACCCCGCTGGGAGCGGATGTGGAAACCGCCTGGGCGAATCTGATCGCCGGTAAATCGGGCGCGGGTCCGATCACGCGCTTCGACACCACCGGGCAGAAATGCCTGATCGCGTGTGAGGTGAAGCCGAAGGACCATGAATACGGCTTCGATCCGGACAAGCGCGTCGACCACAAGGTCCAGCGGCAGGTCGATCCGTTCATCGTCTATGGCATCGACGCCGCCGGGCAGGCGCTGGAAGACGCCGGGCTGACCGAGATGGACGAGGAGATGCGGATGCGCGCGGGCGTGTCGATCGGCTCGGGGATCGGCGGGCTGCCGGGGATCGAAATCGAGTCGGTCAACCTCCACGAGCGCGGCCCGGGCCGCGTCAGCCCGCACTTTGTGCATGGCCGTCTGATCAACCTGATTTCTGGGCAGGTTTCGATCAAATACGGGTTGATGGGACCGAACCACGCGGTCGTCACCGCCTGTTCGACCGGCGCGCATTCGATCGGGGACGCGGCGCGGATGATCCGCGATGACGATGCCGACATCATGCTGGCGGGCGGTGCGGAGAGCACGGTCAACCCGCTCGGTGTCGCCGGCTTTGCGCAGGCGCGCGCGCTCAATTGCAGCATGAACGACCGGCCCGAACAGGCCAGCCGGCCCTATGACAAGGACCGCGACGGCTTCGTGATGGGCGAGGGCGCGGGCGTGCTCGTGCTCGAGGAATATGAGCACGCCAAGGCGCGCGGCGCGAAGATCTATGCCGAGGTGGTCGGTTACGGTCTGTCGGGCGATGCCTATCACGTCACCGCGCCGCACCCGGAGGGCAAGGGCGCGGAGCTGGCGATGCGGATGGCGCTGCGCAAGGCGGGAATGACCCCGGCCGACATCGACTACATCAACGCGCATGGCACCTCGACGATGGCCGATACGATCGAGCTGGCGGCGGCAAAGCGTGTGTTCGGCGACGATCTGTCGGGCGCGTCGATGTCGAGCACCAAGTCGGCGATCGGGCATCTGCTGGGCGGCGCGGGCGCGGTGGAGAGTATCTTCTGCATCCTCGCGCTGCGCGACCAGATCGTGCCGCCGACGCTGAACCTCGACAATCCCGATGAGGGTACCGAGGGGGTCGATCTCGTCCCGCATCATGCCAGGAAGCGGCCGGTGCGCGCGGTGCTGAACAATTCGTTCGGTTTCGGCGGCACCAATGCCTCGCTGGTGATGAAGGCGGTCTGAGGCCACGACCATGCGCAGGCTCGGCTGCTTCGCTCTTGTCGCCGGCCTGTTGCTGATCGCGACCGGCTTTTGGGTCGGGTATGGCTGGAAGGGCGCGGGGCCATTGCCGCGCGCCGCCAATGTCGAGGTCGCGGAAGGGTCGAGCCTCGCCGCCGCGGCGCGGACGCTGGAGAAGGCCGGGGTGATCGCCTCGGCCCGCCGCTTCCGCGTGCAGGCGCGCATCTTCGGATCGGGCGCGCCGATCAAGGCGGGCGAATATGCGTTCCCCGACCATGCCAGCGCGGCGCAGGTGCTTGCGATCCTGCAGGGCGGCAAGGCGGTGCAGCGGCTGGTGGTCGTGCCGGAAGGCTTGCCGTCGGTGATGGTACGCGATGCCTTGATGAAGGCCGAGACGCTGACCGGCGATGTCGAGGTGCCCGCCGAAGGCTCGGTGCTGCCCGACGGTTACACGTTCGAGCGTGGCGAGCCGCGTGCGGCGGTGCTCGCGCGGATGCAGGCGGCAATGCGGAAATATCTCGCGGCGGCGTGGAAGACGCGCAAGCCGGCAGCGGTGGTGACGACGCCTGCGCAGGCGATCATTCTCGCCTCGATCGTCGAGAAGGAAACCGCGAAGCCCGAGGAGCGGCGGACGGTGGCGGCGGTTTACGGCAACCGGCTGCGGCTCGGGATGCCGTTGCAGGCCGATCCGACTGTTATCTACCTGATCACCAAGGGCCGGCCGCTGGGCCGGCGTATCCGGCAATCGGAACTGCGCGCCAAGAACGGGTATAATACCTATGCCGAGGCGGGCCTGCCGGTTGGGCCGATCGCCAATCCGGGACGACTGTCGATCGACGCGGTGTTGAATCCGGCGCAGACGAAGGCGCTGTACTTCGTCGCCGACGGCAGCGGCGGGCACGTATTCGCCGACACGCTGGCCGAGCATAATGCCAATGTGAAGAAGTGGTACGCGATCCGCCACGCGCGCGGGGAGATGTAGGCAGATATCGTCATTTCCGGCGCAGCGAAGCAATCCGGGGCCGGGCCAGGACCCCCCGGGATTTTACGCTACGCTTTCAAAGACGAAGGCCTAATGTTGGGTGTAGCGCGGGCGACGAGGCGAGTGGGACGCTTGCCCCCTGATGCCTCGCCGCTGCTGCCCCAGCGGCGCTGGCCTTTTCGACACACCCGCGTGTAAGGCGTCGGTATGACGGAGCAATCTTCATCGCGCGGCGGGCCATTCGGATGGACGCCGGGGCGGATACGGGCATTGCTCCGCTCGCAACGGCCGCGCGCGCGGCGATTGCGCGCGCGGCTGGCGATCCTCACCGGCGCGGTGGCGATCGGGCTTGCGGCGACGGTGTTCGCGCTGGCGGCGGATGCGTGCGGCGAAATTTTCACCGGGATGGCGCGGCGCTATCGGTGGTTGCCGCTGGTGACGACGCCGCTGTCGTTCGGGGCATTGGTGTGGCTGACGCGGCGTTACGTGCCGCTGGCGCGTGGCTCGGGCATCCCGCAGGTGATGGCGGCGCAGGCAGATCCAGAAGCGGCGACACGGTCGTTGGTGTCGCTGCCGACGGTAATCGGCAAGGCGGCGCTGACGCTGGCAGCGGTGCTGTCGGGCGCGTCGGTGGGTCGCGAGGGGCCGACGGTGCAGATCGCGGCGGCGGTGATGGGGCTGACGCACCGTATCCTGCGCGTCCCATTGCGCGCGGGGGTGCTGATCGCGGGTGGCGCGGCCGGGGTTGCGGCGGCGTTCAACACCCCGCTGGCCGGTTTGCTGTTCGCGATCGAGGAACTCGCCTCCGCCTATGAGCAAAAAGTGACGTTGCTGGTGGTGGGCGCGATCGTGATCGCGGGCATGGTCGCGCAGTCGGTGCAGGGCGACTATCTCTATTTCGGGCTGGTCGGCGCTCATATGCCGATCGGGTCGGCGCTGTTGGTCGCTGGCGTCGCCGGGCTGGTCGGCGGCGTTTCGGGCGGTGCGTTCGCGCGCGTCATGCTGGCGCTTGCCAACGGCGCGCATCCACTGGCGGCATGGAGCAAGCGCCGCCCGGTGTGGTTCGCGGTCGGGTGCGGCGTGGTGGTCGCGGTGCTGGGATGCGTAACCGGGCTGACATGGGGCACCGGCTACAGCGCAGCGCGCGCGATGATCGGCGGGGTGGATGCGCCGCTGTGGTTCGGGCCGGTCAAGCTGCTGGCGACGCTTGCCACCGCTATCGCGGGCTTGCCCGGCGGGATCTTCGCACCCTCTCTGGCGGTCGGGGCGGGGATCGGCAATCTGCTGCGTCCGATCTTCTCCGACTCGCCGGCTTCGGCGGTGGTGATCCTCGGCATGGTCGGCTATTTCGCCGGGGTGGTCCGAGCGCCCTTGACGGCGGTCATCATCCTGGCCGAGACTACCGGCAGCCGTGGTCTCATGCTGCCAATGTTCGCCACCGCCTTTGTCGCCGACGGCGCTAGCCAGTTCATCTGTCGTGAGAAATTGTACCACGGCCTTGCGCGCACCTTTGCGCTGCCCCTGCACAAATAGCTTGGTGAACCTGACTTTATATCGTATACGAATGCGATTGATCAGGAGGATGATGTGGTTTCAGGTTCGAGCATGTGGACGGGCGTCTATCCGGCAGCGACGACGCAGTTCGCGGCTGATGGTTCGGTGGATATCGATGCGACGCAGCGCTCTCTGGTAGCGCTGGTCGAGGACGGCGTGGATGGGCTGATTCTGCTCGGCACCTGCGGCGAGAACAACTCGCTGGATGTCGCGGAAAAGCACGCGGTGCTGCGTGCGGGCGTCGAGGCGGTCGGCGGGCGCGTGCCCTTGGTGTGCGGCGTGTCCGAGTTCACGACGCACCGCGCGGCGACCTTCGCGAAGGAAGTCGAGGAGATCGGCATCGACGCACTGATGCTGCTCCCCGCGATGGTCTATGTCCCGACGCCCAACGAGCTGGCGACGCATTTCCGCACCGTGGCGGAAGCGACCGGCCTGCCGATCATGCTGTACAACAACCCGCCCGCGTATCGCGTTTCGGTTGACTTCAACACGCTGGAGCTGCTGGAGCCGGTCAAGAATATCGTCGCGGTCAAGGAAAGCGCGCCCGATCCGCGCCGCTTCACCGACGTCATCAATCGCTTCGGCGACCGCTATATCGTGATGGCGGGGCTGGACGATGTCGCGCTCGAAGGCATGTTGCTGGGCGCGAGCGGCTGGGTATCGGGGCTGACCAGCGCCTTCCCGCAGGAGTCGGTGGCGCTGATCGCGGCGGTCTATCGCGGTGACTGGGAAGAGGCGCGGCGCATCTATCGCTGGTTCATGCCGCTGCTCCACCTCGATGCCGAGCATGATCTGGTTCAGTCGATCAAGCTGGCCGAAGAGATCATGGGCCGCGGGTCGGAGCGCGTTCGCCTCCCGCGCCTGCCGCTGGAAGGCGCACGCCGCGCCGAGGTGATCGCCATGGTCGAGAAGTGCGCGGCGACGCGGCCGACGCTCAAGGCGGCACTCGCCGCCTGATGCGCCACACCTTCTTCTGCATCGACGGCCACACGGCGGGCAATCCCGTCCGTCTGGTGGCCGGCGGCGCTCCGCTGTTGCGGGGCGCCAGCATGGCGGAGCGGCGACAGGACTTTCTGGCGCGGTTCGACTGGATCCGCACTGGCCTGTGTTTCGAGCCGCGCGGGCACGACATGATGTCGGGCGGGTTCCTGTATCCGCCGTGCGGCGATGCGGATGCGGCGATCCTGTTCATCGAGACGTCGGGGTGCCTGCCGATGTGCGGGCACGGGACGATCGGGATGATCACCTTCGGGCTGGAAAACGGCCTGATCACCCCGCGCGAACCGGGCCGGCTGCGCGTCGAGGTGCCCGCGGGCGTGATCGACATCGAGTATGTCGCGGAGGGTAATCGGGTCCGCTCGGTCAGGATCCGCAACGTGCCCGCCTATCTGGCGACGCAGGGGCTGAAGATCGACGTGCCGGGATTCGGCGCGCTGTCGATCGACGTCGCTTATGGCGGCAATTACTACGCGATCATCGAGCCGCAGGGGGCGTACACCGGGCTCGACGATCTGGGCGCGGCGCGGATCGTCGAACTGAGCCGGACGATCCGCGAGCTGGTGCGCGCGGTGTATGAGCCGGTCCATCCGCTGGAGCCGACGATCCGCGGGGTCAGTCATGTGCTGTGGGCCGACAAGCCGAAGGGCGAGGGTGCGGACGGGCGCAACGCGGTGTTCTATGGCGAGCGCGCGATCGATCGCAGTCCGTGTGGAACCGGTACCTCGGCGCGGCTTGCGCATCTGGCGGCGACCGGGCGGCTGAAGGTCGGCGACCGGTTCGTGCATGAGAGCTATATCGGTAGCCGCTTCATCGGACGCGTCGAAGCGGAGACGAGGATCGGCGAGCAGGCGGCGATCGTGCCGTCGATCGAGGGCTCGGCGATCGCGACGGGATTCAACACGATCTGGATCGATCGTGAGGATCCGTTCTTCGCGGGATTTACGGTGGTGTGATCGCCGCTACCCTCGGTCATTCCCGCGAACGCGGGAATCCAGACGCGCTGGTCTTCGCAAATGCCGAATGGTCACGGGTTCTGGATTTCCGCCTCCGCAGGGATGACGGACGGAGGTGCGAAACAAACGAGTAATGGGGAGAGGCATTTGGCACGAGGATTGTTGGGGCCGCTGAAGCCGCTCGACGCGCGGGAAGCCGATCCGGATCGCAAGCTGCGCAAGACGTTGAGCTGGCCGCATCTGATCGCGCTGGGGATCGGCGCGATCGTCGGCACCGGCATCTACACGCTGACCGGGGTCGGCGCGGACCGGGCCGGGCCGGCGGTGATCCTGTCGTTCGCCATCGCCGGGGCGGTTTGTGCTTGTGCGGCATTGGCTTACGCCGAGATGGCGACGCTGATCCCGACCGCCGGGAGCGCCTATACCTATACTTATTCAGTGATCGGCGAGAGCATTGCCTGGATCGTCGGGTGGAGCCTGATCCTCGAATATTCGCTGGCCTGCTCGACGGTGGCGGTCGGCTGGTCCGCCTATCTGGTCGGCTGGTTGCAGAGCGCGGGCATAAATATGCCGGCCGCGTTGCTGTCGGGGCCGCACGGGGGCGGAGTCGTCAACCTTCCGGCGGTGCTGGTTGCGCTCGGGATCGCCGGGATGCTGGTCGCGGGCACGAAGGAAAGCGCGACCTTCAATATCGTGCTGGTCGCGATCAAGATGGTCGCGCTGGCAGTGTTCGTGTTCGTCGCACTGCCCGCGTTCAACGGCGGTAATTTCGAGCCGTTCATGCCCTATGGCTTCGGCAGCCACATCGAGAACGGCGCGACGCGCGGGGTGATGGCGGCGGCAGCCATCGTCTTCTTTGCCTTCTACGGTTTTGATGCAGTCGCGACCTCCGCGGAGGAAGCGCGCAACCCTGGTCGCGACCTGACGATCGGGATCATCGGATCGATGGCGGCGTGCACCGCCATCTACATGGGCGTCGCCGTCGCGGCGATCGGCGCGGTGAGCTATATCGATCTCGGCAAGTCGGCCGAGCCGCTCGCCTATGTGCTCCGCACGCTCCAGCATCCGTTCGCGGCGTGGGCAATCGGGCTGGCGGCGCTGATCGCGCTGCCATCGGTGATCCTCGTCATGATGTATGGGCAGAGCCGGATCTTCTTCGTCATGTCGCGCGACGGGCTGTTGCCGCGATCCCTGAGCCGCGTCTCGGCGCGCACCGGATCGCCGGCGCTGGTGACGATGGTGACGGGGGTGTTCGTCGCGGCGGTGGCGGGGTTCTTCCGGCTCGACGAGATTGCCGAGCTGGCCAATGCCGGAACGCTCCTGGCGTTCATCGCGGTGGCGGCGTGCATGATGGTGCTGCGCAAGCGCGCGCCCGAGCTGAAGCGCGTGTTCCGCTGCCCGGCGCCGATGCTGGTCGGGACGCTGGCGATCCTCGGCTGCATCTATCTGCTGGTCAGCCTGCCGACGCATACGCTGGTGCGGTTCGCGCTGTGGAACGTGCTCGGCGTGATCTTCTATCTGGCGTACGGGCGCGCGCGCAGTCTGGTGCGGGCGCAGGGATGATCCGCTCGGCGATCGTCGTCGGCGACGGCGTGGTGGCGCTCAACGTCGCGCTCGCGCTGCAACGGCGCGCTACGCAGGTGACGATCGTCGCCCCCGACGCGCCGTGGCGGGGGGCGTCATGGGGCAATGCGGGGCATATCGCGGTCGAGCAGGTCGCGCCGCTGGCGTCGCTGGCGACGGTGAAGAGCGTGCCGACGCGGCTGTTCTCGCGCGGTGGCGCGCTGGCGCTGCCGGCGCGCGCGATCCGGCGCTGGTTGCCGTTCACGGTGCAGTTGTTGCGTGCCAGCACCCCGGCCCGCTTCGCGCGCGGGAAGACCGCGCTTTCGGCGATGCTCGCCACCGCGATTCCCGCGTGGCAGCGCGTGCTGGCCGAGGCGGGGACGCCCGAGTTGCTGCGTGTCGACGGCCATTTCATCGTATGGGAGACGCCCGCGACGGCGGAGCGGGGGCGCGCGGCGTGGCTGGCGGCGGATATCGGCACGGCGACGGTGCGCGATGCGACTGCCGGCGAGCTGGCGCGGCTGCGGACGCTGACCACCGCGCCAATCGCAGCGGCGGTGCGGTTCGAGGGCAGCGGGCAGATCACCGACACGGCGGCCCTGGGAGCAGCGCTGGCGGCACGCTTCGCTGCACAAGGCGGTGCGCGCGCCTTCGGTCGGGCGCATTCGATCACGGCCAGCGTAGATGGCGTCACCGTGACGCTGGAAGATGGCGGCGAATGGAACGCCGACGTCGTGGTGGTCGCCGCCGGGGCGGCCTCGGCGCCGCTGGTCGCACCTTTGGGGCTGCGCGCGCCACTGATTGCCGAGCGAGGCTATCATATCGAGGGTGAGCCGGGCGACTGGCCCGCCGACGAGCCACCGGTGGTGTTCGAGGATCGGTCGATGATCGTGACGCGCTTCGCCGGGCGGCTGCGCGCGGCGAGCATCGTCGAGTTCGCGGCGATCGACACACCAGCCGACCCGCGCAAATGGGCGCGGTTGCGCGCGCATGTCGCCGCGCTGGGGCTGCCGCTGCGTGAACCGCTGGTGCCATGGATGGGCGCGCGGCCGACTTTGCCCGATTATCTGCCCGCGATCGGACGGCGCGGTGTGGTCGCCTATGCATTCGGGCACCAGCATCTGGGGCTGACACTGTCGGCGACGAGCGGTGAGGCGCTTGCGGCGCTGCTGCACGATGAAACCCCCGCCTATGATCTATCGCCGTTCGACCTGAAACGGTTCGGATAAGTCGAGCCCGGTGATCTGCTGACGCGCCTGATGCGCGGCCGGTCAACGCTGTCGGGCCTGTACAACGCCTGCGGACCGGACAAACCGATGCCAAATTCTTGATAATTATCCTATTAATAATAGTAGCCGTGCTTGGGGGATTGCGTCGCGCGCTGGACGCAGGTTAATTGATTTACCGGTATATCTCTGCCGGTTGGGGCAATTTATGACCGGTATTATCGTCCGCAATCTTTCCGAGCAGCTCGTTGATCTGGTCCGCGATCGCATTCTCGCGGGGCAGGTGGATGTCGATCGGGCGATCAGGCAGGATGCGCTGGCGGCGGAACTGGGTGTCAGCAAGATCCCGCTCCGCGAGGCGCTGACGCGGCTGGAGCAGGAAGGGCTGGTGCGCTCGCGTGCGAATCGTGGCTACTTCGTTCGCGAACTGACGATCGCGGAGGCCGAGGAAGTCTATGCGCTGCGGCTGAAGCTGGAGCCCGAGGTGGCGGCACTCGCCTCCGCGCGCGCGACCGAACAGGAGCGCAGCGCGGCGATGCAGACGCTGGCGCAGCTGGACGAGGCGACCAATGCCCATGGTGACGGCGTGGGGGCGTTCAACCGCGCCTTCCACCTGGCGCTGTTGCGCCCGTCGCAACAGCCGATCACCACCACCATGCTGGAACGGTTGCACGTGCTGGGCGAGCGTTACGTCCGCAAGCATCTCGAGCCGCTGGGACGTGACCAGCGCGCCAATGACGAGCATTCGCAGCTGTTGGAAAGCTGGCTGGCCCGCGATGTGGACGCGGTGCGGGAGCGGATGTTCGCGCATATCGAGCAGACCGTGCTCGACCTCCGGCGGGAGTTTCACGGGGCGGGCAATCTGGACGGCTGATGCCGGTTTGAACGCCGCAAGCGACACTAACGATCGCGATGATGCGCCAATTGGGCAGCCTAGTGTCTCAAAAAAGACGCATGTCGTAATTTATTGTTAATTGTATCGTATAACATATTTGATCGTCCTTACCATTCGGTTACGAACCCCTTGTCAAACAAGCAGATAGATGGGGTAGACATGGTTGGACCGAAGAGGTGGCTGGCCTCGGCAGCGATCAGCGCGCTCGTGCTGGGTGTAGCGCTACCGGCCGCAGCACAGGTAACCACAGGCGATCAGGCACCCACCGCCGCATCCACGGATGTCGAGGAAGAGGGTGTTGTCGTTACCGGCACACGCCTTGCCCAGCCGGGCGTGATGAGCAACAGCCCGATCACGACGGTGGACGCCGGTGAGATCCGTCTGCAGGGCGCGACCAACATCGAGAGCGTGCTCAACCGTCTGCCGCAGGTCACGGCGGACGCGAACGAGAACGTCTCGAACGGGTCGGACGGCACCTCGCAGGTCAACCTTCGCAACCTTGGTTCCAACCGCAATCTGGTGCTGGTGAACGGCCAGCGCTTGCTGCCGGTGCAGGCGACCGACCTAAATTTCGTCCCGGCCTTCATGATCAAGCGCGTCGACGTCGTCACCGGCGGCGCCTCGGCGGTCTACGGATCGGACGCGGTGTCGGGCGTCATCAACTTCGTGCTGCGCGACGACCTGAATGGCGTGAAGACGGACGTGCAATATGGTTTCTCCGCGCACCACAACGACAATTCGGCCTATCGTCAGCGTTTGACGGCGGCCGGGTTTAGCCGGGCACCTGACACGCCCGTCGACGGACAGCGTTTCGACGCCAACATCGCGATGGGCACGAACTTCGCCGACAACCGCGGCAATGTGACCGCGTACTTCGGGTATCGCGACGTCAAGCCGATCCTGCAGTACAATCGTGATGTATCGGCCTGCGCGCTCGATCCGAACGATGACCGGAGCAATCTGATCTGTGGCGGCTCGTCCAATAACGAGTTCGGACGGTTCACGCCGTTGCGCGATGGCGTATCGCCCACCGGGTATAACAATACGCGCGATGGCCAGAAGACGTGGGTGCCGTACGATGACAGCTTCCGGTACAATTACGCCCCGTCGAATTACTTCCAGCGCAACGATACTCGCTACACCGCGGGCGCGTTCGCCAGATATGAGGTGACGCCTGCTGCCGAAATTTACGGCAGTTTCATGTTCATGGACGATCACACCAATTCGCAGGTCGCGCCGTCTGCCCTGTTCCAGGGTTATAATTACTCGATCAACTGCGATAACCCGTTGATGAGCGCGCAGCAGGGGCAATTGCTGTGCGGCAGTGCCTATGGCACCAGTGCGACGCAGGACACCTACATCGGCTACCGTCCCGTGGCAGCGCCGGCGCAGCCGCGTCGCGACGATCTGCGGCATACCGACTATCGTGTCAGCGGTGGTGTCCGCGGCGAGATCGCGCCCGGCATCCGTTATGATGCCAATGCGCTGTTCTCGACGGTGCTCTTCAACGAAACCTATCGTAATGACATCGACCCGGTGAAGGCGAACAGGGCCCTGAAGGTCGTCAACCGCAACGGCACGCTCACCTGTTTGTCGGTCATCGACGGGACCGATCCGAACTGCGTCCCGCTCAACGTCTTCCAATATGGCGGACCGAGCGCCGAAGCCCTGAGCTACATCTACTCGCCGACCAGCACCGACAGCATCAGCAAGGAAACGGTGCTGTCCGGGACCTTCACGTTCGACGGCGGCGCGTTCGGTGCGAAGCTGCCATGGGCGGACACCGGGATCGGTGCTGTCGTCGGCGTCGAGCACCGACGCGAGAGCTACGAATTCAATGCCGACGCGCTGGCGCAGGCGAAGGGCACGCAGGAAGTCGCAGGCAAGTTCAACGTCACCGAGGTGTTCACCGAAGTGCGCGTTCCGATCGTCGAGAACCGGCCGTTCTTCGAGGAACTGTCGCTGACCGGCGGCTATCGCTATTCAAAGTACAGCACCAACGACAAGGGTGTATCGACGTACAAGGGCGAGATCGCCTGGGCACCATCGCGTGATCTGCGACTGCGCGGCGGATATAACCGCGCTATCCGCGCGCCGAACATTCGCGAATTGTTTGATCCGCGAGCGCCCGGCAATATCACCGCACAGGACCCCTGCGCGGGGGCAAGGCCGACCGCCACCTTCGCGCAATGTGCGCTGACGGGCGTGACGCAGGCGCAGTACGGACGCATAATCGAGTGTCCGAGCGAGACCTGCAACGGGCTGTTCGGCGGAAATCCGGCGTTGAAGCCGGAAGAGGCGGACACCTATACCGCGGGCGTGGTGCTGACGCCGACCTTCGTGCCGCGGCTGACGTTGTCGGTGGATTACTTCAACATCAAGGTGAAGGATTATATCGGCACGATCCCGGTGCCGCTGACGATCAGCCAGTGTTTCGCAACCGCCGATCCGTTCTTCTGTTCGTTGTTCCAGCGCAATCCGCGCAACGGCGTGCTGTTCGGCGCGGATGCGAACACGCTCGGCTATGTCACGGCGACCAACCTGAACACCGGCGAACTGGGCACGAGCGGCCTCGACATCGGTGCCAGCTATGCGGTGCCGACTAGCGTCGGAAGGTTCAGCGTCGACATGCTTGGCACGTGGCTGCGCGCGCTGACGACGCAATCGCTGCCGGGTTTCCCGACCTATGACTGCAAGGGCCTGTTCGGCGGCTCGTGCGGGCAGCCGTCGCCGGAGTGGCGCCATCAGGCGCGCTTCACCTGGGTGTCGAGCGATCAGAAGGGCTCGATTTCGCTCAACTGGCGCTACATCGGCGCGACGAAGCTGTCGTACAACACCTCCGATCCGTCGTTGACCGGCGCCAAGTACATCATCAACTCGCGCCTGCCCGTCGCGAACTATTTCGATCTGGCGGCGTCGGCGACGGTGGCGAAGGACCTGACGTTCCGGATCGGCGTCAACAACCTGCTGGATCGTGACCCACCTGCGATCGCGCAGGGCGTTTTGTCGTCCTTCGGTAATGGCAACACCTATCCCGGCGTGTACGACGTTGCCGGGCGCTCGTTCTTCGTCGGCCTGTCGGCCGAATTCTGAGAACGGTGAAATGAAGGGGGGCGGCCGGCGCGCGTGCGTCGGCCGTCGTCGTGGGAGGAAAGACGATGACGGGTCGGGTCGCACTTGCCGTGCTGGTGTCAACGCTGGCGATCGCGCAGGCGACCGCCCAAACCACGACACCCGCTGAATGGGAGCGGCCCGAGGTGATCCGCGTCGGGGCCGAGCCGATGCACGCGACCTTCGCGGGGTTCGAGAGCAAGGCCGCGGCGTTGCGCGACGATCCGGCGCGCTCGCGCTATCACCTGTCGCTCGACGGGCAATGGTCGTTTCATCACTCGCCGAGCCCGGAAGCAAGGCCGGTCGGGTTCGAGAAGCCCGGTTATGACGTGAGCAAATGGGGCAAGGTGGCGGTGCCCGGCATCCTGCAGGCCGAGGGGCAGGGGACGCCGGTGTTCATCGGCGCGGGCTATCCGTTTCCACGCAACCAGCCGTGGATCGACCACAAGATGAACGAGGTCGGTTCGTACCGGCGCGAGGTAGTGGTGCCCGCGCATTTCACGGGGCGACGGCTGTTGCTGACGGTCGGCGCGGCGGGGGCGGCTTATTATCTGTTCGTGAACGGCGAGCGGGTCGGTTATTCGGAAGACTCTAAGCTTCCCGCCGAGTTCGACGTGACCCGGGCGATGCACGCGGGGCGCAATACGGTCGCGATCGAGCTGTATCGCTACGCGGACGGCAGCTATCTGGAAGATCAGGATTTCTGGCGGGTCAACGGCATCGAGCGCAGCGTCACGCTGTATGCCGCGCCCGCCACGCATCTGCGTGACGTGGATGTGCGCGCGGGGCTGGCCAATCAGTATCGCGACGGGACGCTGGCGCTGAACGTCGCGGTTGGCGGCGGCGCGGCGCCGGTGCGGGTGCGCGCGACCGTCATGGATCGCGGGCGCGTGCTGCTCAAGAGCGAGGGCGCGCCGGATGCCGGGCGCAACGTGCGGATCGATGGGATCATTCCGGCGGTGCGGCCATGGAGCGCGGAGACGCCGGAACTCTACACGTTGCTGGTCGAGTTGCTCGACGCGAAGGGCAAGGTGGTCGAGGCGACCGCGCGGAGGATCGGCTTTCGTACCGTCGCGATCGAGGACGGCGAAGTGCGCGTCAACGGTCGGCGGATCACGATCCGCGGAGTCAATCGTCACGAGCATGATCCGCATACCTTCCGCATCGTCTCCGACGCGACGCTGCGCCGCGATCTGGAACTGATGAAGGCCGCGAACATCAACGCGCTGCGGCTGTCGCATTATCCCAACGATCCGCGCATCTACGATCTGGCCGACGAAATGGGCCTGTATGTGATGGACGAGGCCAACATCGAGAGCCACGGCTATCTGGCCGAAGCGCAGCAGAACGGCGATCCCGAGCATACATTGCTCGGCTACAAGCCCGAGTGGAAGGCCGCGCATCTCGACCGGGTCGAGCGGATGGTCGAGCGCGACAAGAACCATCCGTCGATCATCTTCTGGTCGCTCGGCAACGAGACCGGCATCGGCAGCAGCTTCGAGGCGGCGGCGAATTGGGTGAGGGCGCGCGACAACACGCGGCTCATCAACTTCCTCGGCTATAGCATGAGCGGGTGGCGGCACCCGACCAATGCCTATGTCGATATCTTTGCGCCGATGTACGACGATGTCGAGAAACTGGTCGATTATGCCGAGCGGCCCGAGTTCACCCAGCCGCTAATCCTGTGCGAATACGCGCATGCGATGGGCAACAGCCTCGGCAACTTCCAGGATTATTGGGACGTCATCCACGCGCACAAGAAGTTGCAGGGCGGCTTCGTGTGGGACTGGGTGGATCAGACGATCATCAAGAAGGATGCGCAGGGGCGGGACTATTGGGCGCAGGGGCGCGACTTCGTGCCCGATGGCGACGACAGCCCGGTCGGCGATGGGGTGATCCAGTCCGACCGGACGCCCGACCCGGAATATTATGAGCTGGCCAAGGTCTATGCGCCGATCCAGTTCGAGCGCGATGGCGCGGGCTATGCGGTGATGAACCGTCACGACCATATCGACCTGTCGCGCTTCACGCTCGATTATGCGGTGCTGGAGGACGGGCGCGAGGTGGCGCGCGGGTCGGTGCCGATGCCGTCGGTCGCGCCGGGCGCGCGCGCGCCGCTGTCGCTGGCACTGCCGGCGGCGCGCGACGCGGGGGCCGAGCGGATGCTGGTGTTGCGGGCGCGCGCGACCAAGGGAGCGATTCCGCTGGTCGAGGCGGGACATGTCGTCGGATACGAGCAATTCGCCTTGTCGCCGCCGCGTGCGCTCGCCGCGCCGCTCGGCAGCGTCGCGCCGGTCGATGGCGGTGGTGCGTGGCGGCTGGCGGCGGGCGATGCGGTACTGGAGATCGACAAGGCGAGCGGGCTGGTGAAGCGCTATGCGCGCGGCGGAGTGACGCTGCTGACCGGCGGCGCGCCCGATTTCTGGCGCGCACCGACCGACAACGATGTCGGGACGGGCGTGACCAAGACGCACAAGATGTGGGAGCAGTTCAGCAATAACCGCCGGCTCGACGCGCTGGCGGTCGATGGCGATGCTGTCGTCGTGACGCACGACATGGGCGTCGGATCGGTAAAGGTCATCACGCGCTGGACGATGGACGCGAAGGGGCAGGCGCGCGCGGCGGTGCGCTTCGTGCCGATCCGCGACGATCTGCCCGATCCGCCGCGTGTGGGCGTGCAGTTCCACATGACCCCGATGCTCGACCGCCTGCACTGGTACGGGCGCGGGCCGTGGGAGAATTATGCCGATCGCAAGACCGCGGCGCTGATCGGCGAATGGCGCGGCGCGCTGGCCGAGCAATATCACAATTACGCGCGCCCGCAGGAATCAGGGACCAAGCAGGATGTGCGCTGGTTCGACGTGACCGGGGCGAACGGTGCCGGGGTGCGAGTGAGCGGCGACCGGCCGCTGGCGATCAATGCGCTCCCGTTCCCTTATGCCGACCTGATGGAGAAGCCGCCCGCCAAGGCGCACAGCAGCGACATTCGTCCGCATGGCGACGGCACGCTGCTGATCGACGCGGCGGAGAGCGGCGTGGGGGGCGACACCGGCTGGAGCCTCGATGGCCGGCCGCACATGAAATACCGCGTACCGCTCGCTCCCCTCGAATGGACCTATACTTTGGAGGCGGTACGATGAGGCGCGCGCTGCTGACGCTCGCGCTGCTCGCCACCCCGGCGCTGGCGCAGACCGATCCGCGCGTCGCGCGCTCGATCGCGTTGCGCGACCAGTGGCAATGGCTGACGCGTGACATCGCTTTTCCGGCGGAGTGGGACGCGGACGGGCGACATTTCCATTATCGCAAGACCATCGAGGGCGGATTCGTGTTCGTCGACGTCGATGCGGCGACGCGCGGTAAGGCGACCGCGTTCGATGCGGCGGCAGTGGCGAAGGGGCTCGGCAAGGCATTCGGGCAGACAATCGATCCACGGCGGCTGCCGTTCGAACATTTCGCGTTTGGTAGCGAGCGGCGCGCGATCGACTTCGCGATCGATTATGCGCCATGGCGATGCACGCTGACCGATTACGTCTGTGCGCCGGTCGAGGGCGGCGGGCCACGGCCACGCGGGTTCGGCGTGGTGCGTGACCTGAAGGTGCCCGCGCTCAATGTGCCGCACCGCTCGCCCGATGGCGCGCGCGAGGCGCTGGTGATCGACGACAATCTCGTGCTGCGCACGGCGGGCGGCGGCGCGGAGGCGTGGCGTAGTCAGGACGGCAGCGCGGGTGACTTCTACGATCCCGAGACGATCGCCTGGTCGCCGGACGGGAAATGGCTGGCGCTGTACCGCGTGCGCCCCGGATACCGCCGGATCGTGACGCGCGTGATTTCGTCGCCCAAGGGGCAGGTGCAGCCGGCGCTGGCCGAGCAGCTTTATCCCAAGCCCGGCGATGCGATCGATCAGGAGCGGCCGGTGATCTTCGAGGCGGCGACCGGGCGGCGGATCGAGGTCCCGGATGCCTTGTTCCCGAACCCGTGGCAGCTGGGGGCGATCAGCTGGCGCAAGGACGGGCGCAGCTTTGCGTTCGATTACATGCGGCGTGGGTTCCAGCATGCGGCGGTGATCGCGGTCGACCCGGCGACCGGCACGGCGCATGAAGCGGTGCGCGAGGATGCCCAAACCTTCATCTTCAATGAGCGGCGCTATGCGCATGACGTGGGGGACGAGGGACGCGAGCTGATCTGGGCGTCGGAGCGCGACGGCTGGCGGCACCTGTATCTGATCGACGCCGCGACCGGGCGGGTGAAGCGGCAGATCACGCGCGGTTCGTGGGTTGTCCGGGATATCGCGCGTGTCGATGACGAACAGCGGCGGATCTGGTTCTCGGCGAGCGGGGTGACGCCCGGCGAGGACCCGTATCACAAGCATTGGTTTCGCGTGGATTATGACGGTCGCAACCTGACGCGGCTCACTGACGGCGACGAGACGCACGAGGCGAGCTTCGCGCCGGACGGACGGACGTTCGTCGACGTCCATTCGCGCACCGACGTGCCCGAGGTCGCGGACGTGCGCGATGCGGCGAGCGGCAAGGTGCTGGCGACGCTGGAGCGCGGCGACGTGCGCACGCTGACCGCCGCCGGTTATCGTCCGCCCGAGCCATTCGTGGCGAAGGGGCGCGACGGGGCTACCGACATCTATGGTTTGGTGGTGCGGCCGCGCGATTACGATCCCGCCAAGCATTATGCGGTGATCGAGAACATCTATGCCGGGCCGCACGACAGCTTCGTGCCCAAGGGCTATTGGCCGTTCGGCGCTTTCGCCGGTGGCGACAAGGCGATAGGGATGCAGCAGATCGCCGATCTCGGCTTCATCGTCGTAATGATCGACGGGATGGGCACCGCGAACCGATCGAAGGCCTTTCACGATTTCGCGTGGAAGAACCTCGCCGACAGCGGCTTTCCCGATCGCATCGCGTGGATGAAGGCGCTGGCGGCGAAAGATGCATCGGTCGATCTGTCGCGGGTCGGCATCTATGGCGGCTCGGCGGGCGGGCAGAGCACGCTCAACGCCTTGTTGTTCCACCCCGAATTCTACAAGGCCGGGGTGGCGTTCGCGGGCTGTTTCGACAACCGCATGGACAAGATCGAATGGAACGAACAATGGCTCGGCTGGCCGGTCGACGCGAGCTATCTGGCCGCGTCCGGGGTGGTCCACGCCGGCAATTTGCAGGGCAAGCTGCTGCTGGTCGTCGGCGAGCAGGATTCGAACGTCGATCCCGCCTCGACGATGCAGGTGGTCGATGCGCTGATCCGCGCCGACAAGGACTTTGAGCTGCTGGTGGTGCCGAACGGTGAACATGCCGTGGGGCGGTCGACGGGGCCGGTCGCTTACGGGCAGCGGCGGGAATATGACTTCTTCCTGCGCGCGCTGGGCGGGGCGCGGTAGGCGCTGGCGGGAGTCGAAACCACTATTTCCTCGTCATTCCCGCGGAGGCGGGAATCCAGACGCGCAGGTCTTCGCTTGAGCCGCGGAGGTCAGAGGTTCTGGATTCCCGCCTTCGCGGGGATGACGGGGTGTTGCGGTCGCCCCGGGTCAAGCCGGGGCGACAATGGGGTTATCGGGCCGTGAGGGTAACGGTGGTTGCGGTCGGAGACAGCGCGATGGTCGTGAAGCCGCCTTCCGCCTTGCCCTTGTCGATCGTGTAGGCCGCACCGCCAGCGGGTGCCTCGACCGACAATTGTGCGACCGGCGTCGTCGCGGTTGCCGGGTCGAGCGTCAGTTCGATACGGCGTGTCGCGGGGAGCCAGCGCGCCTTCGTGATCGTGCCCGCCGCCAGCGTGATCCATTGCCTGGCCGGCGCAACGAACAGCCGCGTGCGTGCGCCGTCGTGGGGCACGATCTCGACCGCGTCGCCGTTCTCGCGCACCGTGCCGCCGAAGCCGAGCCAGCCGAACGTCGCATCCTTCACCAGATAGGTCGCGGCGGCATAAGCATGGCCGAAATAGCCCATGCCGTAGTCGCCGGTGTAGGCATCCCAGCGCATCATATCGGGTTCTGAGTGGAAGGCCGCCGACGCGAAGCCGTCCCGGTCGATGTTGGTGATGCCGCCCATGAACCCGCCGTACGCAACGCGCAGCAGGTGGAGGTCGGCGGGATCGCGGCGATAGGCGTCGAACAGCGGCACCGCGTTGAGCGCCGAGCCGTAATGGTGGATCTGGCGCTCGATCCGCTTGACCTTGCCGCCGTACAGGAAGTCCCAATAGCGGCGCGCATTGCCGTTATAGCCCCAGTGCGGGATCGTCGGATCATAGCCGAGGATCACCTCGCGCGTGACCGCCGCCTCCTTCGGATGGTTGAAGTAGCGCATCCACGCATAGACCTCAGGCTGGCCGGTTGAATCCCACGCCATCTCGCTGCCGAACGGATAGGCGAGTGTGCGCCAGTGATCGGCGCGGGCCTTCATCAGCCCCTCGACCTCGTTCGCCTGCGTCGAGAGCCCCTCGCGCTTCAGGTCGGCGAGGATCTCGAGGAAGATCTCGCCCTCCATCTGCCCGAACTGCGCGTAATGCGGCGCGTCGCGCATCATCGCGACGGTCGTGCGATAGGCGTGATCGAGGTAGAAGCGCCAGTCGTGGCGCGTCACCAGCCCGGTGTGGTGCCGCGCGAGTCGGTAGAGCACCCAATGGCCGATCGCGACATGCGGGTAGTTGTACGAGCGACCGAGATCGTCAGCCTGCTTCTTGTCCCACGACGCCCAGGTCGACCAGTCAATGCCCTTGTCATAGTAAGAGCCGAACGCCTTGGGATCGTAGTAGAACAGGCTTTTCTTCACGCCGCCGTCCGGCGACTGCAACCTGGGCAGCACGGTTTCGTCGACCATCCGCTCCAGCTTGGCCACCTCGGCAGCATCGGGATTGTCGAGCTGCTTCATCGTCGCCGCAACCCATGCGCCGCCGCCACCCTCATCGCTCATCCCCGCGATCCACACGCGCTGGTCCTGCGTGACGATGTGGTTCGCCTCGCGGTCATAGGTGAGGATCGACGGCGCGCGCTTGAAGGGGTCACCGGCGTCGTCGAACCATTGTTCGGTGGTGCTGAACCGGCCAAGATCGGCGGCGACCTGCGCCAGCGGCTTGGTGACGTAATAGTGGACGCTCTGCACGCTGCCGTCGGCATAGGTGATCGCGACCCGCGCGCGGCCCCAACCGGTGCCGGTGACGCGCCAGCGGTTCCAGCCCTGTGGCCCCGGCACCTGCGTCAGCGTCAACGCGTCGGCGGGCGTTACCTTGACGTCGCGCACCGGCTGCGAGGCGCGGACGAACAGGTCGGCGGGGTTGTCGTTGGGGACGACATAGCCGGGGATGCCGACCGCGACCGGGCGGCGCTCGGCCTGAAGGGTCGCCTCGATCGCGCGGATCGACGGCGCGGCGACCAGCCGCACGCCGAAGGTACGCTGTGCGCCGGGTGCCAGCGTGAAGCCGGTCGCGGGGTTCCACGGCTGTCCCTTGTCGGCCATCGCGCTGCCGGCGACCATCCAGTCGTAGAAGCCTTCGAACGTCTGCTGGCGCGGGGTGCGGTCGGTGAAGACAGGCGGTGCGGTCTTGCGTCGCGCATCGTCGAGGATGCGATATTGTTCGAGCGGGGTGCGGCCGTCGGGGAGGACGAGCAGCGCCGGTCCCTTGCCGTTCAGGCGCGTCACCTGAAGATAGCCGGCGTCGTTGCCGATGTACGGATCGACGAAGCTCGCCTGCGCGTGCGCCTGTTCGAGCGAGCGATCGGTGATGATGTTGTCGAACACCATCGGCATGCCGAGCGCGCCGACCTCGACCGGCGCGGTGCCGCGGTTGGCGAGCGTGAAGCGCAGCACCGGCGCGCCCTTGTCGCGCAGCCACGTCCGCTCGACGGTGAGCGGGAAACCCTCGCCCATCGTCGCGGTGATGTCGGCGCGCGCTATGACGTTACCGCTCGTCGGAAGAGCGCGGACCGGCACGCGGTGCTGCGCGGAGGAAAAGTCGTGCCACGCGCCATCGGCCCCGCGCACGCGCAAGTGGAGGTCGCCGATCTGGTTGAAGCCGTCGCCGCTCCGCGTGGCGGCGCGGCCACTGGGCACGAAATCGAAGCCGGGTTCGGCGCGCGGGGACAACGTGCGCAACGTCTGGCTGGATGGATCGAGCGAGAGCGTCAGGGCACCACCGGTGTCACCCGTTTTCCGCGCCGGTGCCGCATGAAGCAGCGCGCCGCTCGCCATCGCCGCACCCGCAAGATAGAACGCCAGCCGTCGCATCGCTCACCCTTTTTTCTTCGCAGTTCGATTGACTTCGCACCAACGTACCGTATCGTATACCATATTCCGAGGAGATGGAAATGCAAGTTGGTCGTCGCGGGTTCTTGATGTCATCGGCGACGCTGCCGATGCTCGCCGTTCCGGCGGCGGCGCAGACCGGCGCGGGCCTGCCCGCCAAGGCGAAGGCGTTTCCGCTCTCGGCGGTGCGCCTGCGACCGTCCGATTATGCGCGCGCGGTCGAGGTGAACCGCGACTATCTGCTACGACTATCACCCGATCGGCTGCTGCACAATTATCATGTATTTGCCGGGCTGACGCCGAAGGCGGCGGTTTATGGCGGCTGGGAGAGCGACACGATCGCCGGGCACACGCTTGGCCACTATCTGTCGGCGCTGGCGCTGATGCATGCGCAGACCGGCTGCACCGATTGCGTCGAGCGCAACACTTACATCCTGGGCGAGCTGGCGCGTTGTCAGGCGGCGCATGGCGACGGCTATGTCGCGGGCTTCTCGCGCAAGCGCAAGGACGGCACGGTCGTCAACGGCAAGGAGATCTTCCCCGAGATCATGCGCGGCGAGATCCGCTCGGCCGGGTTCGATCTCAACGGCTGCTGGGTGCCCTATTACAATTGGCACAAGCTCTACACCGGGCTGTTCGACATCATCGATCATATCGGCCCCAACGAGCAGGCGATGGCGATCGCGGTCGCGCTCGGCGGCTACATCGAGCGCGTGTTCGCCGCGCTGAACGACGAGCAGGTGCAGGTGATGCTGGCCTGCGAATATGGCGGCCTGAACGAGAGTTTCGCCGAGTTGCACGCGCGCACCGGCGATGCGCGCTGGCTGCGGCTCGCCGAGCGCATCTACGACAAACGCAATCTCGATCCGCTGACGCAGAAGGTCGACCAGCTCGCCAACTTCCACGCCAATACGCAGGTGCCCAAGCTGATCGGGCTGGCGCGATTGCACGAGATCACCGGCAAGCCCGAACAGGCGACCGCCGCGCGCTTCTTCTGGGAGCAGGTGACCCGGCACCACAGCTATGTGATCGGCGGCAATGCCGACCGCGAATATTTCAGCGGCGCGGACACGATCGCGCAGCACATCACCGACCAGACGTGCGAGAGCTGCAACACCTACAACATGCTCAAGCTGACTCGGCACCTGTTTGCGTGGCAGCCGGATGGCGCGCTGTTCGACTTCTACGAGCGCGCGCACCTCAACCACATCATGGCGCATCAGGAGCCGGTGAACGGCGGCTTCACGTACATGATGCCGCTGATGTCGGGAGCGAAGCGCGCCTATTCGGAGCGCGAGGGCGAGGAATTCTGGTGCTGTGTCGGCACCGGCATGGAGAGTCATTCCAAGCACGGCGAGAGCATCTTCTGGACCGGCGACGACACGCTGATCGTTAACCTCTACATTCCCGCCGACGCGACGTGGAAGGAACGCGATGCGACGCTCGGGCTCGACACCGGCTATCCGTTCGACGGCGCGGCGACGCTGACCTTCACGAAGCTGGGCAGAGCCGGGCGCTTTCCGGTCGCGCTGCGCGTGCCGGGCTGGGCGAAGGGGCATGAGGTGCTGGTCAACGGCAAGCCCGCCGACGCGACGCGGGCCGGTGGTTATGCGATCGTCACGCGGCGCTGGAAGGCGGGGGATAGCATGACGATCCGCCTGCCGCTCGACCTGCGGCTGGAGCCGACGCCGGGCGACGAGCAGACGATCGCAGTGCTGCGCGGGCCGCTGGTGCTCGCCGCCGATCTGGGGCGCGCCGACGGCGACTGGGATCATCCCGAACCGGCGATGGTCGGGCAGGATCTGCTCGCCGCCTTCCGTCCGGTCGACGAGGAGAGCGCACAATATGCGACTACGGCACTGATCCGCCCGGCCGATTTGACGTTTGTGCCCTTCTATCGTCAGTATGACCGGCGCAGCGCGGTCTATTTCAAGCGCTTCACCGATGCGCAGTGGAAGGTCGAGGAAGCCGCGTTCCTGGCCGAGCAGGCGCGGCAGAAGGATCTGGCGGCGCGTTCGGTCGATGTGATGCACCTGGGCGAGATGCAGCCGGAGCGCGATCACAATCTGACCTCGGAAATTTCCTATCCGCTCGCCTATCGCGGGCGCAACGGGCGCGACGCGCGCACCGGCGGGTTCTTCGAGTTTGCGATGGCGGTGAAGCCGGGGCCGCTGCTGTTGCAGGCGACCTATTGGGGGGACGAGCGCAAGCGGTCGTTCGACATCCTGGTCGACAATCAACGCATCGCCACCCAGACGCTCGACACCGACAAGCCGGGGGCTTTCTTCGATGTCGACTATCCGGTCCCCGAGGCGCTGACCAAGGGGAAGTCAAAGGTCCGGGTACGGTTCGTGCCACATGACAAGAACACCGCCGGACCGGTGTTCGGCGTGCGGCTGTTTACCGCCAAGCAGGAGCCGCGTGCATGAGTGAGGGACAGGTCCGTATGACGCTCGACGAGGTGCGCGACTATGCGCGCGCCACGCTGACGCGCGTCGGGCTGGCGCCGGCGCATGTCGCGGCGGTTGCGGAAACGATCGTCGCGGGCGAGCGTGACGGGTGCGGAGCGCATGGCCTGTACCGGCTGTTGGTTGCGGCGCATTCGGTGGCGACAGGGGTGGTGGTGCCCGATGCAATGCCGGTGCTCGAACAGCGCGCGAGCGGTGTGGTGCGGGTCGACGGCAAGGGCGGCTTTGCGCAGCTGGCGTTCGAGACCGGGCGTGAGGCACTGGTCGCGGCAACGCGCGCCAATGGCATCGCCGCACTGGCGATCAACAATGTCGTGCACTTCGCGGCGTTGTGGCCGGAGATCGAGGCGCTGGTCGAGGATGGGCTTGTGGCGCTGGCGGTGACGCCCAACCATGCGTGGGTCGCGCCCGCCGGGGGCACACAGCCGGTGTTCGGGACCAATCCGATCGCGTTCGGCTGGCCGCGCAAGGACAAGGCGCCGTTCGTGTTCGACTTCGCGACCAGTGCGGTGGCGCGCGGCGAGATCGAATTGCACCGTCGCGCGGGCAAGCCGGTGCCGCGCGACTGGGGCCATGCGCCGGACGGCAGCGACACCACCGATGCCGCGGCGGTGCTGGCCGGGGCGATGCGGACGTTCGGCGGGCACAAGGGCTCGGCGCTGGCGCTGATGGTCGAACTGCTCGCCGGGCCATTGATTGGCGACCTGACCAGCGCGGAGTCGATTGCCTGGGACGCCGGGCGCAAGGGCTCGCCGCTGGGGGGTGAGTTGATCCTCGCGCTCGATCCGGCCGGGTTTCTTGGTGCGGCGGCGGCCGAGCATCTCGCGCGCGCCGAGACGGTGTTCGCGGCGATCGAGGGGCAGGGGGCACGGATTTCTGGTGCACGGCGGCATGCGCTGCGCCCGGTCAGTGCGCGCGACGGCGTACTCGTCTCGCGTCAATTGCTCCACGATATCGACGAAGTGACGAAGGAGAAGGCATGACGATCACGCTTGCGCTGACGCTGTTGATGGCCGCGCCCGCCGCGGCGCAGGCCGCCACCCCGCCCGCCACGAAGACCGCGGCGATCCGTGCGAGCGATGCGGCGTTCCGCAAGCTAGCGGAAAGCGAATATGCGTGGCGGCGGACGCTCAACGGTCCCGACGAGGATGCGCCGGCCAGCCAGAATGCGGCGCTCCCCGATGTCGGCCCGGCGGCGCAGGCGGCGATGACGAAGCGCTGGACCGAGACGATGGCGGCGCTCGACCGGATCGATCCGGCGAGGCTGTCGCCGCAGGCGCGCGACGATTACACCGTCTATCGCGGGCAGATCAGTGCCTTGCTCGCCGAGCAGCAATATCGCGAGTTCGAGAAGCCGCTGAACGCCGACACCAGCTTCTGGATGAGCGTCGGCGGCATGGCGCGCGAGACGTATCGCGACGAGCCGGCACTGCGCCGCTATCTGTCGCAGCTCGCCAGTCTGCCGCGCTATTACGACCAGCAGATCGCCAATATGCGTGCGGGGCTCAAGCGCGGGTTCACGCCGCCGAAGGTGACGCTCGACGGGCGCGACAAGGGCGTGGCCGAGATCGTCGCGGCGGGGGACGGGGAAAATTCGCCCTTCTACGCGCCGTTCAAGACGCTTCCCGCAACGATCCCCGCCGGCAAGCAGGCGGCGCTGCGTGCGGAGGCGAAGCGCGTCATCGCCGCGTCGGTGGTGCCGGCGCACCAGAAGCTGCAAGCGTTCCTGCGCGACGAGTACATCCCCAACGCGCGGTCGTCGCTGGCCGCCTATGACATGCCCGACGGGCGCGCTTATTATCAGTCCAAGATCCGCGAGTTCGTGACGCGCGACCTGACGCCCGAACAGATCCACGCGATCGGGCTGGCGGAGGTCGCCAAAATTCGTGCGCGCATGCTGGAGGTGATGCGCGAGGTGAAGTGGCAGAAGGATCTGCCCGCCTTCCTCGACTATCTTCGCACCGATCCACAATTCTACGCCAAGACGCCGCAGGACCTGCTCAATCGTGCGGCGTGGATCGCCAAGACCTTCGACGGCAAGGCTGGTACCTATTTCGGGCGGCTGCCGCGGATGCGTTTCGCGATCAAGCCGGTCGCGCCCGATATCGCACCCTTCTACACCAGCGGGCGCGGCGGACCGGGGATCTATCTGGTCAACACCTACGATCTGCCGTCGCGCGGGCTGTACTCGCTGCCGGCGCTGACGCTGCACGAAAGCGCACCGGGTCATGCCTTCCAGATGCCGTTCGCGATGGAGTTGACCGACCTGCCCGCCTATCGCCGCGACGAATATATCTCGGCCTTCGGTGAAGGCTGGGCGCTGTATTGCGAGGCGCTGGGCGAGGACATGGGGATGTATGAAACGCCCTATGAGACGTTCGGGATGCTGTCATACCAGATGTGGCGTGCGGCGCGGCTGGTGGTCGATACCGGCATCCACGCCAAGGGCTGGACGCGCGAGCAGGCGCAGAAGTACCTGCGCGACAATACCGCTTTGTCGAACCACGAGATCACCACCGAGGTCGATCGTTACATCGCATGGCCAGGGCAGGCGCTGAGCTATTATATGGGCGAGCTGGCATTCCTCGACGCCAAGGCGAAGGCGCAGAAGGCGCTGGGCGAGAAGTTCGACATCCGCGCCTTCCATGACGCGATGCTCAGCCTCGGCTCAGTGCCGTTGCCGATGATCGACCAGCGCGTCGACCGCTTCATCAAGGATGGGGGCAAGGGACCGTATCCGCTGCCGTGAGGCGGGAGTGCCTCCGCCCGTAAGCGGGGGAAGACCTCGCGATGGGTTGTGTTCACTGTCCTTTCCGCTCATCGTGGCGCCACGATAGCGGGAGAGGCACGGATGACGATCGACCGGCGAAGCTGGCTGGGCGGGGCGGCGGCGTTGGCGGCGGGGCTGGGGAGTTCGCCCGCCGCCGCGGCGCGACGTCCGCGGCGGCGACGCGCAAGCGACCGTGTCAACGTGGCGGTCATCGGCGCCGGCGGCATGGGCGCGGCCAACATGGCCAATCTGACCTCGCAGAACATCGTCGCGATGTGCGACGTCGATCTTGCGCATGTTGCCAAGGCGGTGGCCGATCCGAAGCGCGCCGCGCTCAAGGCCGCTTACGACAAGGCGGAAAAATACAGCGATTATCGTCGGTTGCTCGACAGTCGCAAGGATCTGGACGCGGTGGTGATCGCGGCACCTGATCATCATCATGCAGTGGCGGCGAAGTGGGCGATGCAGCGCGGTCTGCACGTCTATGTGCAAAAGCCGCTGACCTATACCGTGCGCGAGGGGCGCGTGCTCGCTGCGCTGGCACGCGACAATCCCAAGCTGGTCACGCAGATGGGCAATCAGGGCCATTCGGGCGATGACGGGCGACGCGCGGTCGAGATCCTGCGTGGCGGCGCGATCGGCCGCGTGCGCGAGGTGCAGGTGTGGACCAATCGTCCGATCTGGCCACAGGGTGTGGCGCGTCCGGCGGCGGTGGCCGCACCGGCTTCGCTCGACTGGGATGCGTGGCGCGGGCCGGCACCGGTCGACTGGGGCTACAACCCGATGTACGCGCATTTCAACTGGCGTGGCTGGTCGCCGTTCGGCACCGGCGCGCTGGGCGACATGGGTGCGCATCTGGTCGACTTTCCGGTGTGGGCGCTCGAGCTGGGGCTGCCGACACGCGTCGAGACGCGGCACAGCGTCTGGGGCAACCCCCTGAACCCGGGCGATGGCAGCTATCCGCTGGCGACCATCACCTATTTCGATTTCGGTAACGCCAATGGCGGTCCGATCCGCATGACCTGGTATGATGGCGGGCTGATGCCGCCGACGCCGCCGGAGATGCCGGCGGGCGCTCGGATGGATCCGGGCGGGGGCGTGCTCTACATCGGCGATCAGGGCATGTTGATGCACGAAACCTATGGCGAGAAGCCGACGCTGATCGGTGACGGCGTCGCTGAGCGTGCGCAGGCGGTGCCGCAGACGTTGCCGCGTATTCTGGGCGGCATGCAAGGCCACGAGATGAACTGGATCCGCGCGATCCGTGGGCAGGAAGCGATTTCCAGCCCTTTCGCGACCGCGGCGCCGCTGACGGAGACGATGCTGCTGGGCGTCGTCGCGCTGAAGGCAGGGCAGCCAATCGACTATGACGGCAGCGCATCACGCGTTACCAACGTCGCGGATGCGAACCGCTATCTGGATCGGGAGTATCGAAAGGGATGGGAGCTATGAAGGGTATCGTGCTGGGCGGCGGGCTGTTGCTCGCGGCGTCCGCCGGAGTTGCGCAGACGCCGCAGGGCGATCCGAAGGCGACCGAGCAATGGTCGCCCGCCGTGCCGGTCGTGACGCCGGGCGCCTTCGAGGGCTGGGCAGCGCCCGCCGACGCGGTGGTGCTGTTCGACGGCAAGAACCTCGATAAATGGTCGGCGGTCAACACCGGCGGCGCGGCCGGCTGGACGGTCGCTGACGGCGTTGTGACGGTGAAGAAGGGCACCGGCAACATCCAGACGAAGCAGGCGTTCGGCAGCTACCAGCTGCACCTGGAATATCGCATCCCAGCCAACATCACCGGCGAGGGGCAGGCGCGCGGCAACAGCGGGCTGTTCCTCGCGTCGACCGGCAAGGGCGACGATGGGTACGAAATGCAGATCATGGACAGCTACAACAACCAGACCTACGTCAATGGTCAGTTGGGCGCGATCTACAAGCAGACGCCGCCGCTCGCCAATCCGGCGCGCAAGCCCGGTGAATGGCAGACGGTCGACGTCACCTGGTCCGCGCCGCAGTTCGGCGCCGACGGAGCGGTGACGCGGCCGGCCTATGTCACCGCCTATATTAACGGTGTGCTGACGCAGAATCATACCGAGGTGCGTGGCGGGACGGTGTATATCGGACAGCCGAAGTATGTCGCCCACGGGCGTGCGCCGATCAAGTTGCAGGATCACGGCGATCCGAGCCAGCCGATCAGCTATCGCAACATCTGGGTTCGCGATCTCAAGGATTGAGAATTTAGCGTCGCGCCGGGCTTGGTCCGTTGACCCGCTTCTGACCGATCCAGGAAAGAAGCGGGCGGTCGGGTCAGGCCCGGGATGCCGGAGGAGCGCGCCGGCTGAGTGACGGAGAGCCTTGGAGTACGAAGCGCCATGGCACCTCCGCGGCACGGGTGATCCCTATTCTCGGTCCCGCAGCGATGAGCGGTTCGGTGTGGCGGTTACGCCATGCGAACGGCGGCGCATCAAGCGGGGTGGCATCAAACGCCAGGTCGATTCCGAGCGCCTTGCAAAGACGCCCCGGACCGGCGCAGAGCAGCGCGTCTGGCTGCGAGGTCGCACGACGCATGCGCATCACCGCTATGCTGTCGGTCGGCGCGAGCGCGCGGATCAGCACCGCCGCGCCTTCGCCGCAGGTGACGTTCAGGCAATGGTGCAGCCCGTAGATGCGATAGACGTAAGCCGTTCCCGCCGGCCCGAACATGGCGGCGTTGCGCGCGGATGGTCCGGAGAAGCTGTGCGAGGCCGGGTCGGTGGCATCATAGGCTTCGGTTTCGACGATTGTGCCGCCGACGCCGGAGACCGTCAGCGTAACACCGATCAGCGCGCGCGCGACGGTTACGACATCGCGGGCGAAGAAGGCACGATTCATTTGGTCGATATGGTGGCTCACGACGGCGTGTGAACCGTCGTGCGGCGTTGTCGAGTGCACGGGGAGCGGTTAGGCGTCGGGGCATGTCGAAAGTGTTGCGTATCGCGATGTCGGGGCTGGCGCTGTTCGCCGCCACACCAATGGCCGCCGCTCCCCGCGCCCCGGTGTCCGAGATCGTCATCGATGCCGGTACCGGGCAGGTGCTGGAAGAGGACAATGCCGATCGTGAGCGACCGCCGGCATCGCTCGCCAAGATGATGACGCTGTTGCTGGCGTTCGAGGCGCTGGATGCCGGGACCCTGAAGCCGGGGACGCTGCTGACGATGACCGCGGCGGCGGAGCGTCAGCAACCGTCGAAGCTGGGGCTGCGGCGCGGGCGGACGATCCGCGTCGATGCGGCGCTGCGCGCGGTTGCGGTGATCTCCGCCAATGACATTGCGGTGGCGATCGGCGATCGATTGGCAGGAAGCGAGCGTGCGTTCGTGACGCGAATGAATGCGCGCGCGGAGGAGATCGGGATGACGCATACCCGCTTCGGCAATGCGACCGGGCTCGCACCGAGCGCCGGGCGCAGCACCGCGCGCGACATGGCGACGCTGGCGCGGCATCTGATCCGCGCCGAGTCGAAGCATTACGGCCTGTTCAAGACCCGCTCGATTACCTGGGAACGACAGGTGCGCCCGAACCACAACAAGCTGCTCGGCAAGGTGGAGGGAATGGACGGGCTGAAAACCGGCTATACCGTGGAGGCGGGTTTCAACCTTGCGGCGTCGGCACGGCGCGGTAGCAAGCGGATGATCGTGGTGGTCATGGGCGCGCCGACCAGCGCCGAGCGCGACCTGCTCGTCGCCAATCTGATGGAAGCCGGCTTCACCGAGCCGCGGCTGCGCCGGCCGCGGCGCTGAACTCAGGCGAGTAGCGCGGCGATCCGGTCAAGGAAGGTCGCGATCCGGTCGGGCTTGGTGACGAATACGTCAGCCCCGGCGTCAAGGCAGGCGCGGCGGTCGGTGGCGCTGTCGAGGACGGTGAGCGCCATGACCGGGATCGCGCGGGTGCGCTCGTCGGTCTTGAGCCCCTCGATCACATCGAGCCCGCTGATGTTGGGCAGGCGAATGTCGACGATGATCGCGGCGGGGCGCACATCCTCGGCGGCCTGTTGAACGGTGCGCTCGTCGGCGAGAACGTGCGGATCGTAGCCGCCGATCCGCAGCCAGGAGGCATAGAGTTTGCGATGGCTGGCCGTATCCTCGACCAGCATGATGCGTTTTCGATCCTGCACCCGACCTCCGTTGTCGTGCGCAGGGCAGCCCGCGCTTTATCACCGGCTTAGCTGCCCGTGACCGTGACGTACCGCAAGCCGTAAAGCGCGTTGGTGGTTGGCTGATCGGATCAATTGGTCTGAGTGAAGATCCGCTCCGCCTCACGGGCCAGGGCGCTGAGATCATAGAGATCCGGCATTTGATCGCGCGGTTCGTGATCGACCACGCACAGCGCGCCGAGCGGGTAACCGGCACGGTCGACCAACGGTATCCCGACATAGAAGCGGATTGCCGGCGTGCCGGTGACGAACGGATTGCTCGCGAAGCGCGGGTCCTGCGCCGCGTCGGGCACGATCATCGCCTCTCCCGGCCGGTGGATTGCCATCGCGCAGAATGACAGCGCGCGAGGCACTTCGTCGTCGACCGGGCCGCGTTTGGCGATCATCCACTGCCGCGCCCGATCAACGACCGAGATCGCGCCGATCGGCGTTTGAGCGATGTCGGCGGCGCGTCCGGCGATCTGCTGCAATCGCTCATCCCAACGTTTCGCCGGAAGATCGAGGCGATCCACCGCAGCCTGGCGCGCCGCCTCATCGGCGACGATCATCGAGCCTGCCATGAGCATTGAAGCGCATTCCCTTGTTTATCCATCATTCTTTTGGACTAGTGCCCGCTGAGTCAAGCCTTGCGGCCACATTGCCGGTTAATCGCACGTACATGATCATTTCTCGTTACGCTTTCCTTGACGCAGATTACTTGCGTGTCGGCGGAAATCGCTCATAAACCAGTAAGACTTCGGCGTGTACGTCAGGCGACCCGCGGAGGTTGTGTGCTACCGACATCCATATCCACTCGAGTCGCTGCTGCCTTTGGTGCCGTTCTGGTGCTGGGTCTGGCGTTGCTCGGAGGCGGGCTGATGCTGGGCCGCGCGATCTACGCCGAGAATGTGACGCTGGGGCAGCTGACCTCGTTGCTCCAAATGGAGGAGCGGCAAGATGCGCTGCAACGCCGCCTGCGGCTCGGAGTGGGTGAAGTGACGCGGCTGGCTGAGCAGCGTAAGCCCGTGACGTCAGGGCAATGGACGTCGGTCAGCAACGCGCTTCGGGATTTTCATCGCGGCAACGCACATCTCTCGCCACGGCTGCCCGCGCCCGATGAGCTGCGCACCTTGGTACGCACCCGCCGGGCGGCCGAGGCGGAGTTCACCGCGCTCAGCCTGCGGCTGTTGCAGGATGCGCGCACCGCGCCCGACCAGATTCCGCGCCATATGCCCGGCTTCCTCGCGGCGCTGCGCACCCTGGAAGCGTCGCGCTCGACGATGCGGGGCGCGCTGATCGAACGAATCGACATTGAATTGCGGCGTAGTGCGGGCGGCCTTGCCACCAACCTGCAGGGCGGGTTGCTCAGTGCCGTCGCGGTGCTGGGCGTGCTGCTGGGGTGCATGGTGTGGCTGCGGCAACGGGTCATCCGGCCGCTTGGCGCGATTGCGGAACGGGTGCGCCAGTTAAGCCGAGGCGAGGATGCCGCGCCCGACGTGCCGGGGGCAAACCGGGCGGATGAGGTCGGCGATCTGGCGCGCGGCATCGCGGATTATCGCGGAGCGGTGGAGGAGCGGCGTCTCGCCGAGCGGCGGATCGAGTTCCTGGCGCACCACGATATGTTGACCGGCCTGCCGAATCGATTGTTGTTCGAGGAGCGGCTGGGGCAGGAACTGTCGCGCGCGCTGCGGACTGGCGAGCGAGTGACGGTGTTCGCGATCGACCTCGATGATTTCAAGTCGATCAATGATCGCTTCGGTCATGCGGGGGGCGATGAAGCGCTTCGCGCGGCGGCGCAACTGCTGAGCGCGTGTGTGCGCGCCAGCGACCTGGTGGCGCGGCTTGGCGGCGACGAGTTCGCGATCGTGCAGGTGGGGGGCGACCAGCCGGCCACCGCCGAGTTGCTGGTGCAGCGCATCCTCCGCGCCTGCGAGGCGACGGCAGGCGACACGGTGCCGGTGCAAATGAGCATCGGCGTCGCGATGTCCGGTGTCGAGCAGGAGGGCGAGGAATTATACAACCTTGCCGACATGGCGATGTACCGCGCCAAGGCGGAAGGGCGGCATACCGCACGTTTCTTCGACGATCAGTTCAAGGAAGAGGTACGGCTCCGCTGGCGGTTGTCGCGCGATCTGGACGGCGCGGCCGAGCGCGGCGAGCTGTATCTCGCCTTTCAGCCGATCGCCGACGCCGATACGCTGCAGGTCATCGGTCATGAGGCGTTGCTGCGCTGGGCGCACCCCGAATTGGGCGATATCCGCCCGGATCGCTTCATCCCGCTGGCAGAGGCGAGCGGCCGGATCGACACGATCGGGCTGTGGATGGCGGATCAGGCGATGGCAGCGGCAAGTCGCTGGCCTGATCATATGACGCTAGCCCTCAACCTGTCGGCGATCCAGTTCCGGCAACCGGCGCTGGCGCATGAATTGCTGGCACTTGCGCGGCGGCATCGTGTTGCGCCGACGCGGCTGGAGTTCGAGGTGACCGAAAGCGCCACGCTGCTCGACAAGCGGCGCCAGCCGGTGTTGACCGTGTTGCGCACCCTCCAGCATCATGGGGCGGCGATCGTCATGGATGATTTCGGGACGGGGTATTCCTCACTCGGCAATCTGCGCGACTTCCGTTTCGACAAGCTGAAGGTCGATCGCAGCTTTGTGGCGACGATGCTCGATCATGCGCCGTCCGGCTCGATCGTGCGCAGCATCGCCGCACTGGGCGCAAGTCTGGGTATTCCGATCGTGGCGGAAGGGGTGGAAGAGGCCGCGCAACTGGCGCGGCTGCGCGAATGGGACATTCCGCAGGTGCAGGGCTTCCTGCTCGGCCGGCCATCGCGCGAGGCAATCCACTGCGCCGATCCCGCCGCCAGGCTGTCAGCGCGTCCGGTCGCACCGAAATGGGTGGCACGCTCGTAGCTGCGCTTGCCGGCTGCTGACCATCTTGCTGCCCGCGGTTGGTTGCGTGTCGATGGTTGACGCGGTTCCGCGCGGCGCTACCCATAGCCTCCGTGCGCCGTGCTGTTGCGGCGGCCGCTTGACTCGCGCCGCGATGCGGTGTTGTTAGCGCTATCAGGCTAAGAAGGTGGAGGGGATGATGGCGCAGCTTCACGACGCGATCGCGTCGGGCTTGCCGCAGGATTGGCGTTCAGGACGGTTTCTGGGGCGTGCCTCCACACCGGCCGGTCCGATTCCGCTGCTGGTGAGCGAGGGCGAAGCCTTTGACATGTCGTCGGTTGCGCCGACGGTGTCGATGCTGGTCGAGGCAGGTGATTTGACGGGTGCGGGCGGTCGGTCGCTCGGCGCGCTCGACGAAGCGGGGCTCGACCTCCTGAGCCCGGTCGACCTGCAATGCGTCAAGGCGTGCGGGGTCACGTTCGCGGTATCGGCGATCGAGCGCGTGATCGAGGAGCGCGCGCGTGGCGACTGGTCGGCGGCGGCGGAGATCCGCGGGCGGCTGGAAGCGCGAATGGGCGGGTCGATCCGCTCGGTCGTGCCCGGCACACCGGAGGCCGCCGAGCTGAAGCGCGCGCTGATCGAGGACGGACTTTGGTCGCAATATCTGGAGGTTGCGATCGGTCCTGATGCCGAGGTCTTCACCAAGGCGCCCGTTCTGGCGACCGTTGGCGCGGGGGCGGAGATCGGGATCCGGTCCGATTCTCACTGGAATAACCCGGAGCCCGAGGTTGCGCTGCTGGTGAACAGCCGGGGCGAGGCGGTCGGCGCCACGCTGGGTAACGACGTGAATTTGCGCGATTTCGAGGGGCGGTCGGCGCTGCTGCTCGGCAAGGCGAAGGACAATAACGCCTCCTGTTCGCTCGGGCCGCTGGTGCGGTTGTTCGACGATGGGTTCACGATCGATGACGTCCGGCACGCAGAAGTGCGGCTGAACATCCACGGCGAGGACGGTTATGACCTCGACGGGGTCAGCAACATGGCCGAAATTAGCCGCGACCCGCTCGACCTGGTGCGCCAGACTCTGTCGGAACACCAGTATCCGGACGGCTTCGTGCTGTTCCTGGGCACGTTGTTCGCGCCGGTCCAGGATCGCGACGAGCCGGGCCGGGGTTTCACCCACAAGGTCGGCGATGTCGTCACGATCGAAAGCGCGAAGCTGGGCCGGCTCACCAACCGGGTCGTGACCTCGAAGGAGGCCGCACCGTGGACCGACGGCATCGGTGCGCTGTTCCGTAATCTGGCGCAGCGCGGGCTGCTGGAGACCGCGAAGTGAGCGGTCGCGCCACCTATCCGTCCCTCGCGGGCAAGCGGGTTCTCATCACCGGCGGCGCGACCGGGATCGGTGCCGGGCTGGTCGAGGCGTTCGCGGCGCAGGGTTCCCATGTCGCATTCGTCGACGTAGCGGAAGAGGCGGGGCAGGCGCTCGCCGAGCGGCTTGGCACACAGACGCATTTCCAGCGGTGCGATCTGACCGACGTCGCGGCGCTGCCGGGGACGATCGGTGCGCTGGTCGAAAAGATCGGCGGGCTCGACGTGCTCGTCAACAATGCCGCCAACGACGATCGGCATACGATCGAAGAGGTCACGCCGGCCTATTGGGACGACCGGATGGCGGTAAACCTGCGCCATCTGTTCTTCGCCGCGCAGGCGGCGGTGCCGCATCTGAAGGCGGCGGGCGGCGGCGCGATCGTCAATTTCGGCTCGATCAGCTGGCACCTCGGGCTGCCCGAACTGGTGCTGTATCAGACCGCCAAAGCGGCGATCGAGGGGATGACGCGCAGCATGGCGCGCGATCTGGGGCGCGACAACATCCGCGTCACCACGATCGTGCCCGGCAACGTCCAGACCCCGCGGCAGGAAAAATGGTACACGCCCGAGGGCGAGGCCGAGATCGTCGCGGCGCAATGCCTCGACGGGCGCATCCAGCCGGCCGATGTCGCGGCGCTGGCGCTGTTCCTCGCGTCCGACGATGCGCGGATGTGCACGGGCCACGAATATTTCGTCGACGCGGGCTGGCGCTGATCCAGGCGACGTCGCGGCAAAGCAAAATAACACAGGAGCGGGATGGGCATGGCGATGGTGATGATGGAGCCGGGCGGACCGGCGGATCGTGACGCCGCGATGGGGCAGGTGAACATGGGCTTCATTGCCGCGATCGTCGCGGTGGCGACAATCGGCGGCTTCATGTTCGGCTATGACTCGGGCGTGATCAACGGCACGCAGAAGGGGCTGGAAAGCGCCTTCGACCTTGGCAAGCTGGGGATCGGCGTCAACGTCGGCGCGATCCTGATCGGCTCGTCGATCGGCGCGTTCGGCGCGGGGCGGCTGGCCGACCGGATCGGGCGGCGCGGCGTGATGATGGGCTCGGCCTTTCTGTTCCTCATCAGCGCATTGGTCGCGGGTGCGGCGTCGTCGTCAGTGATCTTCATTCTCGCGCGGATCGTCGGCGGGCTGGGCGTCGGCGCGGCGAGCGTCATTTCGCCGGTCTATATCTCCGAGGTGACGCCGGCGGCGATCCGCGGGCGACTCTCCAGCCTGCAACAGGTGATGATCATCACCGGGCTGACCGGCGCCTTCGTCGCGAACTTCGCGCTGGCGCGCTACGCCGGTGGGTCGACCGCAAGCTTCTGGTTCGGCTTTACGGCATGGCGGTGGATGTTCTGGCTGCAGGCGATCCCGGCGCTGGTGTACCTGCTCGCGCTGCTCGTGATCCCGGAGAGCCCGCGCTATCTGGTCGCGCGCGGGCGTGAAGACGAGGCGCATAAGGTGCTGACGCGCTTGTTCGGTACGGCAGAGGCCGATCGCAAGGTGGGCGAGATCCGCGGCAGCCTCGCTGCCGACCACCACCGTCCCAAGCTGTCGGACCTCAAGGACCGCACCACCGGCCGCATCCGTCCGATCGTCTGGGCCGGGATCGGGCTGGCGGTGTTCCAGCAGCTCGTCGGGATCAACGTCGTCTTCTATTATGGCGCGACGCTTTGGGAGGCGGTCGGCTTCTCCGAGGATTATGCGCTCCAGACCAACATCCTGTCGGGCGTGCTGTCGATCGCGGCGTGCGTGTTCACGATCTTCACCGTCGACAAGATCGGGCGCAAGCCGCTGCTGCTGATCGGATCGGCGGGCATGGCGGTGACGCTGGCGGTGGTCGCCTGGGCCTTTTCGACCGCCGTCACCGACGCGGCGGGCGCGGTGAGCCTGCCGGGCAACAACGGCGTGATCGCGCTGATCGCGGCGAACCTGTACGTGATCTTCTTCAACGCCAGCTGGGGCCCGGTAATGTGGGTGATGCTGGGCGAGATGTTCCCGAATCAGATCCGTGGTTCGGGGCTGGCAGTGGCGGGGTTCGCGCAGTGGATCGCCAATGCCGCAATCTCGGTGAGCTTCCCGGCGCTGGCGGTGTCGCCGGGGCTGGCGGTGACCTATACCGGCTATGCGCTGTTCGCGGCGATCTCGTTCTTCTTCGTGCGCAAGATGGTGCACGAGACGCGCGGGCGCGAGCTGGAGGACATGCAGGGGTGAGGTTGCGTTTCTTCCGGTGAGACAGAGGAGGGGGCGGTCGCTGCGGTGGCCGCCCCTTCTTCTTGTGTCCGTCATCCCGGACTTGATCCGGGATCCCGCTTCTTCCTTCACCGGTCGAAGGGAGAAGTGGAACGCCGGATCAAGCCCGGGGCGACGAGCGATAGATCACTGCGCTTTCGTCAGCACCGCCTCGATCTCCGCGCCCTTGGCGGCCTTCAGCGCTACGCACTGGTTGATCGCGTCGAGCGTCTGGCCGAGTTCGAGCGCGCCGCCACCGAGCACCGCGAGCTTGGGGCGGAACAGCGCTTCGACCGCAGCGGCCTTGTCGGCGCTGCAATAGCCCGCGAACGACAACGGCAGGCGCGGACGGCTGAAGGCGGGGATGGTCCCGGCGATCGCGTCGAAATTCTGCTGCAACCGCGCGAACACCGCGTCGCGCCCGGCCGGGCGGATCGGCAGGGTGCGCAGGATCGACACCCGCTCGCTCGATTGCAGCGCCTGATCCTCGGTGAGCGCCAGCGCGCGCGTCACGGCTGCCGGCGTATCGGCCGCGCCGAGTGCGCGCACCGCCTGCTGGCGGAAAAGCGGATCGGTGCTGGCGAGCAACGCGGTGCGCAGCGTGTCCATGAACGGCACGCCGAGATCCTGCACCGCCGCGACGAACGCAATCGCGCGGTAGCTGGGGTCGAGCGCCTGCGGGTCACCGCGCAGCGATGCCTGTGCAGCGGTGGTGAGCTGGCGGCGCACTTCGGCGTCCTTGGCGACGAAGGCGGCGTAGGAGACCAGCGACTGGCGCAGCTGGCTCTGCCCGTTTTCCTCCTTCGCATAGGCGCCGGTGGTCAGCTGGAGCGCGCCGAGACTGCGCAGTCGCGGCAGCGACAGGTCGGCGGCGAGGCGGCGCAGCCCGGCGTCGGCGGCAGGGGTGAGGCCGTAGCGCTCGACACCGTCGATCGCCGACGGCAGCAGCAAGGTCGCCGAGCGCTCGCGATGGTTGGCGAGGATGCGCGCGCTCGACACGACGCGCGCGAACCCGGCATTGCCGGCGCTGAAGTCCGCCCACAGGCTGTCGGCGGCGGCCATCGCCTCGCGCGCGGGGAGTGCCGCGGCGCCGGCCATCAGCGTCTGCCACCCGGCATCGTCGAGGCTGTACCGGAAATAGCCCGCGCCATCGGCGTTGGGGACCGCCAGGCCGCTGCCTTTCAGCGCAAGCGTGCCGGTCGCGCCGGTCAGGAGGGTGCAGCTGCGCACCTCGCCCTGCCGCGCGCAGACCGGTACGTTCCACGTCTGCGGTGCGACGGCGGCGACGCCGATCGGGCGGTACCGGGCCTGGCTCAGCCGCCAGCCGGTGCCGTCCTGCCGGATGGCGATGACGGGGACGCCGGTCTGCTCGACGAAGCTGCGGAACACCGGCACGACGCCGGCGTCGCCCGAGCCCTTCGCCATCGAGGCGAAGAAGTCGTTGGCGTCGGCATTGCCGTAGCGGAAGCGGTTGAGGTGATATTGCACGCCGCGGCGGAAGCGATCGGCGCCAAGGTAACGCTCGACCATCGTCAGCACCTGCCCACCCTTCTGGTAGGTAATCGAGTCGAAGGCGCTGGAGACTTCGTCGCTGCGCCTGATCTCCTGCCGGATCGGGCGGCCGACCGACTGGCTGTCGGTGTCCATCGCCGCGAGCGCCTCGGCGAGCTGACCGACCTCGGTGCCGAGCCCCGGCTGCCACAGTTCGCCGACGCGGTTGCCGGCCCATTCGGCGAAGCTTTCGTTGAGCCAGATGTCGGTCCACCATTTCGGGGTCACGAGGTCGCCGAACCATTGGTGCGCCAGCTCGTGCGCGACGACCATCCCGAAGTCACGGCGCTGCGCGGCGGGGGCGTCAGGCGACAGGAGCAGCAGCGTGTCGGCATAGGTGACGAGCCCGGCATTCTCCATCGCGCCGCTCATCACCGGCGAGGCGATCTGGTCGAGCTTCTCGAACGGATAGCCGATGCCGAAATAGTCTTCGTGGAGCGCGAGGATCTTCGGCCCCTCGCTGGCGGCGAGTTGCAACCGCGCGGCCTGCCCCTTGGTGGCGATTGCGCTATAGGGGAGCGCGGTCTTGCGGACGGCATTGGCGGGAGCGTTGCCGGGGACGACATCGAACGCGCCGACCGCGAGCGCGACCAGATAGGTCGGCAGCGGCCTGGACGCCCCGAATTTGTGGACGGTCAGCCCGCCGCCGGCCGTGCCGTGCGCGATCTCGGGCGTGTTGGCGAAGACCTTTTGCGCGGTCGGTGCGGTGATCGTCAGCGTGAACGGCGTTTTGAAGCCCGGTTCGTCGAACGACGGGAACATGCGCCGCGCGTCGATCGGCTCGAACTGCGTCCAGGCGTACCATTCGTCGCCGACCCTGGCGCGGTACAGTCCCTCGCCGCCGGTCATGAATGGCGCGTCATAGTCGAAGGTCAGCGTGACGCGGCCGGCGGGCAGTTCGCCGTCAAAGTCGAGCCGCACGACCCCCGAGGCATCGACCTGCGTGTAGCGCGCGGTCAGCGTGCGCTTGCCGGTGGTGGCGGTGACGCGGGTGACCTTAAGGTCATTGCCGTGCAGGTAGAGCGAGCGCGTCGCACGCGCGACCTGCGTGTCGATCTCGGTATGGCCGGAGAAGCGCGGCTGCGTCGGGTCGATGGTCAGCGCGAGGCGATAGGCGGTAGGGCGCGCGGCGTCGGTGAGGCGGCCGAGCGGCACCTCGGCTGTCTGCGCGACGGCGGGCACGGCGAACAGCAACGCCGCGGAGGCGAGCAGTAAGGTCTTCATCGGATCAATCCCCTTCTCGGGGGCGATCGTAACAGCCGCGACGACTGGAGGGTAGCGGGATGCTACAGGTGCGTGCGCACCGCCCAGAGCTCGGGGAACAGTTCCACCTCGAGCATCCGGCGCAGGTACGATACGCCGGCGGTGCCGCCCGTGCCGCGCTTCAGACCGATCACGCGCTCGACAGTGGTGACGTGGTTGAAGCGCCAGCGGCGGAAATAATCCTCGAGATCGACCAGCTTCTCGGCAAGCTCGTAGAGCGGCCAGTGCGCCTGCGGATCGCGGTAGACGGTCGCCCAGGCGGCGGTGATCGCCTCATTGGCCGCGTGCGGGGCGCGCCAGTCGCGTGCCGGGTCGGTAAGCAGCCCGGCGGCGTGGAGGCGGGTGAGCGCGGCGTCGTAGATGCTCGGCGCGGCGAGGATCGCCTCCAGCCGCGCGAGCGTCGCCGGGCGGTGGCGGTGCGGGCCGAGCGTCGCGGCGGTGCGGTTGCCGCAGAGATATTCGATCGCGCGATACTGCCACGACTGGAAGCCGGACGACTGGCCGAGCGCGTCGCGGAAGGTGGTGTAATCGCTGGGCGTCATCGTGCGCAGCACGTCCCACGCGCCGTTGAGCTGTTCGAGGATGCGCGACACGCGCGCCAGCAGCTTGAACGCCTGTGGCAGCGCGCCCGAAAGGATCGCGTCGCGCGCGCTCTCGAGTTCGTGGACGGCGAGCTTCATCCACAATTCGCTGGTCTGGTGCTGGATGATGAACAGCAGTTCGTCATGCGCGTCGCTCAGCGGGTGCTGCGCATCCAGCACGCGGTCGAGCGCGAGATAGTCGCCGTATCCCATGCGATCGGCGAAGTTGAGTTCGGCGTCGTGGTGGGTGTCGGTCATGTCACGTTGGCGCGCTGGTGGAAGTGCGGCTGGTCCCATTCGCCGGTGCCGAGGATGTCGGCGAGGATCGCCGCGGCCTGCGCGACCTCGTCCTCGCTCAGGTAGAGCGGCGTGAAGCCGAAGCGCAGCACGTCGGGGGCGCGGACGTCGCCGATCACGCCGCGCGCGATCAGCGCCTGCATCACCGCATAGGCGTGCGGATGCGTGAAGCTGACCTGGCTGCCGCGCGCGTGCGGGTCGCGGGGGGAAGCGAGCGTGAGCTGCGGGCAGTGTGCCTCAACCTCGCGGATGAAGCGTTCCGACAGGCGGATCGAGGCGGCGCGCAGGGCGGCCATGTCGACCGCGTCCCAGGCGTCGAGCGCGGCGTCGAGGATCGACAGCGCGACGATTGGTGGCGTGCCGACGCGCATCCGCTCGACACCCGGGGCGGGGCGATAGCCGCGCTCGAACGCGAATGGCGCGTCATGCCCGAACCAGCCGGCGAGGATCGGCTGCGCGACATCGGCGTGCTCGGGCGCGACATGGATGAAGGCGGGCGCGCCGGGGCCGCCGTTGAGATATTTGTAGGTGCAGCCGATCGCGAAATCGGCACGTGCTGCGGTGAGGTCGATTGGCAGCGCGCCCGCAGAATGCGCGAGGTCCCAGACGGTCAGCGCGCCCGCGGCATGCGCGCGGGCGGTGAGCGCGGCCATGTCGTGGAGGCGGCCGGTGCGATAATCGACCTGCGTGAGCATCACGACCGCGACATTGTCGTCGATTGCGTCGGCGACGGCTTCGGGGGCGACGACCTTCACTTCCAGCCCGCGACCGAGCGCCTGCGTCAATGCGTCGGCGATGTAGAGGTCGGTCGGGAAATTGCCGGTGTCGGACAGCACGACTCGACGGTCGGGGCGGAGCGCGAGTGCGGCGGCGAGCGCCTGGAAGACCTTGATCGACAGCGTGTCGCCGGTGGTGACGCTGCCGGCGGGCGCGCCGATCAGCCGCGCGATCCTATCACCGACACGCGCGGGGAGGGTGGTCCAGCCGGCGTCGTTCCATGCGCGGATCAGGCGGTCGCCCCATTCGGCGCGGAGGACGTGGGCGGCGCGGGCCTCGGCGGCGAGCGGCAGCGGGCCGAGCGAGTTGCCGTCGAGGTAGATCACGCCTTCGGGCAGATGGAAGAGCGCGCGGGTGGCGGCGAAATCGGTCATAGGGCGCAGGGTAGGATCGTTGCAGGCGATACGGAAGCCCTTCAAGGTTCCGTTCGCTTCGAGCAGCGATCGAGCCTGCCGAGATCGCCTGTCGAGAAGGCGCTACGTCGGCCTTCTCGATACGCCGTCTCGACAAGCTCGACGGCTACTCGAAGCGAACGGGGAGGGGAGAGCGAGCAGGGCGAGGCGAAGGCTGCGCCTCAATCCGCCGCGACCGGTCCGTGCTGCGGCTTCGGGCGGCGGCAGAGCCAGATTGGCACGATCAGCACCGCCGCCAGCCATGCAGACAGCCGGAACAGATCGGTCGAGGAGAGCAGATACGCCTGCCCGACCATCTGGCGCGTCACCGCCGCGGCGGCCTGCTGGGTGGTCATGCCGAGCTTCGCCAGATTTTCCGCCGCCATCTGCCAGCCCATGCCGTTGCCGATCGCTTCCGCCAGCCGCGATTGGTGGAGCGCCTCACGGCGGTCCCACGCGGTCGAGATCAGCGAGGCGGCGAACCCGCCCGCGACGATCCGGCCGAAGTTCGAGATGCCGGTTGCCGACGGGATCTTCTCGGGCGGGATGCCGTCGAGCAGGATCGTCAGCATCGCGAGGAAGAAGGTCGCCATCGACACGCCTTGCACCAGCAGCGGCAACATCAAGTCGAAGAAGGTCGCCTGCGTCGTGAAGCCCGAGCGCATCCAGTAACTGATCGCGAAGCCGGCGAAGGCGACGGTGGCGAGGATGCGCGCGTCGATCTTGCCCGACAGCCGCGCGATCAGCGGGGTCAGGATCACCGCCACCAGCCCGCTGGGGGCGGCGACCAGCCCGGCCCAGGTCGCGGTATAGCCCATCTGGGTCTGCAGCCAGAGCGGCAGGATCAGGATGTTGGCGAAGAATACCGCGTACCCCAGCGAGAAGGCGAGATTGCCGATCCAGAAGTTGCGGCGCGTGAACAGCGACAGGTCGACGGTCGGGTTGGCGTCGGTCAGTTCCCAGATCACCCAGGCGACGAAGCCGATGATCGCGACGATCGACAGCACGACGATCAGCGGATCGTTGAACCAGTCGGCATTCTTGCCGAGATCGAGCATCACCTGCAACGACCCGACCCACAGCACCAGCAGTCCGAGCCCGACGGTGTCGATCGGCAATTGCTGGGTCGGCGTCTCGCGATCGCGTAGCCGCGTCCAGCAGATGAACGCGGTGATGATGCCGAAGGGGACGTTGATCAGGAAGATCCACGACCAGTGATAATTGTCGGAGATGTAGCCGCCGAGGATCGGGCCCATGATCGGCGCGACCAGCGTCGTCATCGACCAGATGCCGAGCGCGGTGGAGCGTTTGTCGGACGGGAAGATCGCGATCAACAGCGCCTGGCTGCCCGGCATCATCGGCCCGGACACCGCGCCCTGCATGACGCGGAACAGGATCAGCGAGGGCAGGTCCCACGCGATCCCGCACAGGAAGGAGGCGAGCGTGAACAGCGCGACCGAGGTGCAGAAGACGCGCACCACGCCGAAGCGCCGCATCAGCCAGCCGGTCAGCGGCACCGCGACGCCGTTGGCGACCGCGAAGGCGGTGACGACCCAGGTCGAATTGTCGCTGGACACGCCGAGGTTGCCGGCGATCGTCGGGAGCGAAACGTTGGCGATCGTCGAATCGAGCACCATCATGAAGGTGCCGAGCGCCAGCGCCAGCGCGGTGACGCCGAGGCGTGCGCCGGTGAGCGGCGGGGGGCCGGATGGGGGTGCGCTAGCCACGGGTGATGCTCCGCTCGTTCGCGCCACTCACCACCGTCATTCCCGCGGAGGCGGGAATCCAGAACCTCTGACGCTGCGCCTCTTTCGCCGAGCTGCGCGCGTCTGGATCCCCGCCTTCGCGGGGATGACGAAGGGCGGCGCGGGTAAGCGGCGGCGGGCCGGGTGGGGGTGGGCTGGCCATTTATAATGCTCCCTCGGTCCCGCGATCCGTCACCGTCATTCCCGCGAAGGCGGGAATCCAGAACCTCTGACGTCGCGCTTCCTGCCGGGCCCTCCGCGCGTCTGGGGTCCCGCCTTCGCGGGAATGACGAAGAGAGGCGGGGGGATGACGAAGAGGGCGGCTCATTACCGGTTTGCCGCTACGATGCGGCGGATGGCGGCCTCGACCTGCGGGTCGGTGCCGCTGGTGGTCTCACCCTGATAGGGCGTGGTCGCGGCCTGCGCGAGCTGCGCGCCGCCGGTGTCGGCGGTGTCGATCGTCGCCTTCACCGACAGCCCGACGCGCAGCGGATGCGCGCGCAACTCACGCGGGTCGAGCGCGATGCGAACGGGCAGGCGCTGGACGATCTTGATCCAGTTGCCGCTGGCGTTCTGCGGCGGGAGCAGCGCGAAGGCATTGCCGCTGCCCGCCGACAGGCCAACGACGCGGCCGTGGAACTTGACGTCGCCGCCGTACATGTCGGAGGTCAACTCAACCGGCTGGCCGATGCGAACATCCTTGAGCTGCGTCTCGCGGAAGTTGGCGTCGACCCAGACGCGATCGAGCGGGACGATCGCCATCAGCGGCGTGCCGGCGTTGACCTGTTGCCCGACCTGCACGGTGCGCTGCGCGACCACGCCCGCGATCGGCGCGGTCATGTGCATGTGGCTGCGCGTGATCGCGGCGCGGCGATAGGCGGCGATGGCGCTGAGCACCGCCGGATTGGTGTTCACGTCGGTGCCCTGCACGGTCGCCTGCGCCTGCCGCCGCTGTTCCTGCGCGAGGCGGAGGTTGGCAGCGGCGACCTTCACCGCATCGGCGGCGTGCGACAGCTCCTCGCCGGACACCGCGCCCTGCGCGGCGGCCGAACGGCGGCGTGCGTAATCGGCCTGCGCGCGCGACAATTCGGCCTGCGCCTGGACGATCCCGGCGTCGCTCTGCCCGACGCGCGTGAAGTCGGCGCGGGTGCTGCGCACAGCGCGCGCCAGCTCGGCGGCGGCAGCGGCGACGTTGACGTCGGCGGTGGTCGGATCGAGGTCGATCAGCGGCTGCCCGGCCTGCACTGCCTGCGTGTTGTCGGCACGCAGCGCGGTGACGGTGCCCGGATCGCGCGCGGTGACCGCGACGACGTCGCCCGCGACATAGGCGTCGTCGGTTTCCTGCTCGGGTGGGCTGAAGAAGAAGTGCATCACCGCCCAGACGATCGCGGCGATCGCGACGAGGATCGCGAGGATGGTGAGCGCACGCCGACGCGCGGCCGGCTTGCCGCTCGGCGCGGGGGCAGGGGCGGGCGTCGGAGCGGGGGTGGCGGTGTCGGTCATCGGGCAGCGTCCTGAACGGGGTCGAAGCCGCCACCGAGCGCGGTGGCGAGTTGCGCGCGCGCGGCGAGCGCGTCGATGGAGAGGCTGGCGTCTGCCAGCTGGGCGTCGAGCAGGCGGACGTCGTTGTCGACCAGATCGAGCCGGCTGTTGAGCCCGCTGGCGACGCGGATCGTGTTGAGGCGGTTGGTTTCCGCAAAGCCGGCGGTCACCTGGCGCTGGCTGACGCGCGCGGTGTCGGTGGCGCGGACCTGCGCGATCGCGTCCGCGACCTGTCGCGCGGCGGTGACGACCGCGTCATTGTATTGCGCGGTGGCGACGTCGAGCGCGGCGGTGGCACCGGCCAGATCGGCGCGCCGCCGCCCACTGTCAAACAGCGGCAGGTGGAAGGCCGCGCCGCCGCCGGCCGTGCCGGAGTCGAGGTCGACGAAATTGCCGAAGCCGATCGCCTGAAGCCCGACCAGCGCCGACAGGTTGATGTTGGGGTAGAAGGCGCGGCGCGCGACCTGTCGCTCGGCCCCGGCGGCGACGACGCGCGCCTGCGCCGCGGCGATGTCGGCGCGGCGCGCGAGCAGGTCGGCGGGGATCGCGGTCGGCACCGGTAGGGCGGTGTCGGTCGCGAGATGCGTCACGCCGATCGCCGCGGCATAGTCGCTGCCGCGCCCGGCGAGCGCCGCGAGCGCGTTGGTGGCGAGCACGCGTGCCGCTTGCGCCTGCACCAGCGCGAGCCTTGCCTGCGCGAGCAGCGTCCCGGCGGCGGTGACGTCGATGCGGCTGGCGAGCTGGCTGCGCTCGCGCGCCTGCACCAGCGACAGCGAGCCCTCGCGCGCCTTGATCGTGCGCGTGGCGATCGCGGCGCGGCGTTCGGCGCGCGCAACCTCAACGTAATTCTGCACCACCGCGCCGGCGAGCATCAGCCGCGCCGCGGCGACGTCGTAGCCGGCGGCACGGGTCTGCGCCGCTGCAGCCTCGATCGCGGCCTTCTGGCGCCCGAACAGGTCGAGGTTCCACGACAGCCCGGCCTGCGCGGTGCCGAGCGCGCGGACGGTGCCGGCATAGGGCGGCGGGATCGTGTAATTGCCCGACAGGCGCGAACCCTGCACCTGCGCATCGGCATCGACCGACGGGCGGCGCTCGGCATCCTGTCGTTCGAGCGCCGCCTGCGCCTGACGCACGCGTGCCGCGGCGATGTCGAGCGACGGACTGCCGGCGAGCGCGTCGGCGACCAGCCGGTCGAGCTGCGGGTCGCCGATCGCGTGCCACCAGTCGGGGGCGAGCTGCACCGACGGACCGGCGAGCGCCAGCGCGGCCGGGGTCTTCGCTTCGACCGACGTGTGCGAGGCCGGGGCGGCGCAGCCGGCGAACAGCAGCGCCACCGCCGCTGCCAGCCCGGCGCGTGCGCGGGCGAGGCTGCACAGGACGCGCGGCGGGGCCGCATGCTGGGCGGGCGGGGTCAGGGGCATGTCGCAATGTCCTCCAGCGTGCGGCGCAGCTTCTGCATCTGCGAGATCAGCGTCTCGACCTCGGCGTCGGTCCAGTCGTTGAAGCAGCGGTTCCAATGTTCGACGACCATGTCGCGGCAACGGAAGGTCACGGCGCGCCCGGCGGCCGTCAGCGACAGATGCACGACGCGGCGATCGTCGGCGGAGCGGGTGCGCTCGACCAGCCCCTTTTCCTCCAGCGTGTCGATCAGCCGCGTCATCGCGCCCTTGTCGTGCGCCATGCCACGCGCCAGCGCGGCGCAGGTCGGCGCCTCGCCGTGGTGGATCGTCATCATCGCGGACCATTGCGACGAGTTCAGTTCCTCCCCGGCCAGCAGACGGTCGAGCAGCACCGTCATCGTCTGATTGCAGGTCTTGATGAGGTAACCGACCGATCGATCCGGGCCATAGGTTTCGGGATCGTAGAAGCTCATACGGTTGCCATGGCAACCATTGCCGGGGCAGTCAATGACTTTGTTTCGCAACATTGCTGGATCCGGGTCAGTCGTCGCGCTTGCGGCGGAAGCGTCGGTCGCTATGGTTTCGGCAGACACTTCATTCCCCGTGGGAGCATCAAAGTTGGCTTATCGCGCATTCCTGGCCGCCGGTTCGGCGCTGGCGGCTTTGACGACCCCGGTGCTGGCCCAGAACATCCCGGCGGCCGCGCCCGCTCCGGTGTCGCAACTGGTGAAGGCGGTCGACATTCCGTATCAGCAGTTCACGTTGAAGAACGGGCTGCGCGTCGTCGTCCATACCGACCGCAAGGCGCCGATCGTCGCGGTCAGCGTGTGGTACGACGTCGGGTCGAAGCATGAGCCGAAGGGCAAGACCGGCTTTGCGCATCTGTTCGAGCATCTGATGTTCAACGGCAGCGAAAACGCGCCGGGCGACTTTTTCGAGCCGCTGCAACAGGTTGGAGCGACCGACTTCAACGGCACGACCTATTTCGATCGCACCAATTACTTCGAGACGGTGCCGACCGCGGCGCTGGAACGTGCGCTGTTCCTCGAGTCGGACCGCATGGGTTATCTGACCGGCGCGATCACGCAGGGCGTGCTCGACGAGCAGCGCGGCGTGGTGCAGAATGAAAAACGGCAGGGCGACAACCAGCCCTATGGCCTGCTCCGCTACAAGGCGACCGAGGGGCTGTTCCCGGCGACGCACCCCTATGGCCACACCACGATCGGGTCGATGGCCGATCTGGACCAGGCGAGCCTCGCCGACGTCAAGAACTGGTTCAAGAGCCACTACGGCCCGAACAATGCCGTGCTCGTATTGGCCGGCGATGTGGATGTCGCGACCGCCCGCCCGCTGGTCGAGAAGTATTTCGGCGCGATCGCCGCCGGACCGAAGAGCGTTGCGCCGCCCGCGCCGATCCCCGCCTCGCTGCCCGGGCCCGCCAAGGAGGTGATGAAGGACCGCGTCGCCGCGACCCTGATCATGAAGGAATGGGCGGTGCCCGGCCTGAACGATAAGGATTCGGCCTCGCTGGAGGTCGCTGCGGGGGTGCTCGGGGGGCTGGCCAGTTCGCGGCTGAGCAACGTGTTGGTAAAGGGCGAGAAGCTGGCGGTGCAGACGTCGGCCGAATATGAGTCGTTCGCGCAGGTCGGCACGTTCCAGATCACCACCATTGTCCGCCCCGGCGTTGATCCCGCGACCGTTTCGGCACGGATCGACCAGCTTGTCGCTGACTTTATCAAGAACGGTCCGACCGCCGACGAGGTCAATCGCTATGTCACCAGCACCGTGTCGGGCCGGATCGATGGGCTGGAAGCGGTCGGCGGGTTTGGCGGCAAGGCCGTTGCGCTGGCAGAAGGCGCGCTGTATTCCAACGATCCGGGCTTCTACAAGAAACAGCTTGCCGAACTCGCGGCGCAGACCCCCGCAACCGTCAAGGCGGTCGCCGCCAAGTGGCTGACGCGTCCGTCCTATCAGCTCGACATCGTCAATGGCGATCGCGACGCATATGCTGAATCGAAGGCGGTGCCGCCGGCCAAGGTGGTCGAGGCTCCCGAGCAGCCGGCCAAGGGCACGCGTGGTCCGATCCCGGCGGTAGGCGAGGTTGCCGGCCTGTCGTTCCCGAAGGTGGAGCGCGCCAAATTGTCGAACGGGATCGAGCTGGTCTACGCCAACCGCGCGGTGGTGCCGATTACGCAGGCGGTGCTCAGCTTCGACGCCGGTGTGGCCGCCGATGTCTCGGACAAGCTGGGCACGCAGCAGCTGACGCTGGCAATGATGGACGAGGGCACGAAGCGGCTGAACTCGATCCAAATTGCCGAGGCGCGTGAGCGGCTGGGCGCGTCGATTTCGAGCGGGAGCAGCCCGGATCGCACGACGCTGTCGCTGCGCGTGCCGAGCGCCAATCTTGCCGCGGGAGCAGACCTGTGGGCCGACATCGCGCGGACGCCGGCTTTCCCCGAAAGCGAACTGGCGCGCGTCAAGACGCAGCAACTCGCCGAGATTGCGCAGGAGTTGACCAGCCCGCAGGGATTGGTGCAGCGCGTGCTGCCGAAGCTGGTCGGACCGGGTTCGCCTTATGCCAAGGCACAGGGATCGGGCGATGCGGCGGCGGTGCAGGGGTTGAGCCGCGCCGAGCTGATTGCGTTCCAACAGGCATGGCTGCGGCCCGACAAGGCGAAGATCTTCGTCGTTTCCGACCGTCCGCTCGCCGAGATCAGGCAGGTGATGGAGGCGCGGTTCGGCGACTGGAAGCCGGTCGGCGCTGCCGGTGCCAAGGTATTCCCGCCGGCGGTGACATCGGCGTCGCCGCGGATCGTGCTGGTCGATCGTCCTGCCAGTCCGCAGTCGATGATCGCGGCGGGCGTGCAGACCGGGCTGAAGGGCACCGACGATCTTCTCCCGGTGCAGGTTGGCAACGACGCACTGGGCGGCAGCTTCCTCGGCCGGCTCAACATGGACCTGCGCGAGGACAAGCACTGGTCGTACGGCGTGCGCGGCAATTTCAGCCGCAACGCCGAGGCCGCGCCCTATGTGATGTATGCGCCGGTTCAGGCCGACCAGACCGGCCCGTCAGTCGCGGCGCTGCGTAACGACGTGACGCAGTATCTGACCAGCAAGCCGATGACGCAGGAAGAGTTTACCCGCGCCATCAACGCGGGCACGCGCTCGCTCTCGGGCAATTTTGAAACCTCGGACGACGTGTTGACGGCGATGCAGGCCAATGACCTCTTCAAGCGGCCCGACGATTATTATGCGACGATCACGCAGAAATATCGTGCGCTGACGCTGCCGCAGGTGACGGCAGCGACCAGAGCCGCGATCGATCCGGCCAAGTTGGTGTGGGTGGTGGTCGGGGAGGCGGCGAAGGTGAAGCCGCAGCTTGACACGCTGGGATTGCCGGTCGAGGTCATCCCGGCTGCCGCGGTGGCCGGAACGCCTCCGGCGCCCGCCGCGAAGTAAGGAGTTAAAAAGATGGCCGGAGTGGATGGTACCTACGATTGCACCGTGAAGTCGCCGCTCGGCGATCAGAAGCTGACGCTGACCGTGACGCAGTCGGGCGACGCATTCACCGGTCAGGCGTCGGGCGCGATGGGCGCATCTGACGTCAACGGCACGGTCGATGGCAATACGCTGGCGTGGAAGCAGCAGATGACGGTGCCGATGCCGATGACGCTGGACATCACCGCGACGGTTGACGGCGACACGATCAACGGCAGCGTCGGCGCGGGCGCGTTCGGCAGCTTCCCGCTGTCGGGAATGCGCACCGCCTGAGCGCGGGCCTGCCTTTATCAAGCTGACGTGCGGCGCGGCGGGAGCGATCCCGCCGCGCCGTACGACTATTTGGGGCTGGCAAGTCATTGCTGCGCAAGGCACATCCGGCCGCAATGTGAGGGAGACGGGTCGTGGATGCAGGACGCAGGGAATTGATGGCGATGATGGCGATCGGCGGCGCGGGGATGGTCGGTGCCATGTCCGGCGAGGCGCAGGCGGCGGCCGCCCCGGTGCCGGCGAAGGTGGTTCATCACGTGTTCTTCTGGCTGAAGAACCCAGCTTCGACCGCCGATCGCGACCGGTTGATCGCCGGACTGCGCACGCTGGCAGCGATCCCGGTGATCCGCGCGCTGCACATCGGCGTGCCCGCCGATACCGAGGCGCGCGACGTGGTCGACGGCAGCTATCAGGTGTCGGAGCTGATGTTTTTCGACACGGTCGCCGATCAGAAAGCGTATCAGGACCATCCGATACACCGCCAGTTCGTCACCGACTGCGAGCCGCTGTGGCGCAAGGTGACAGTGTACGACACGCTGCGGGTCGACTGACCCAATCTCGATCAGGCGAGTTGCGCGGAAGGCGGCAGCTTCTACACTGACGGCACAGGGACTGGGGGGCGTCGGTGAATCGATGGGTGGCGTGGGGCGCAGCAGGCGCCTCGATGGTGGTGGCGTCGGCGGTTTCGGGGCAGGCGAAGGAGGCGGTGCGCGACGTCCGCTATGCGCCGGTGCCCGGCTGGGTGATCGCTCCGCCGCCGGCCAGCACTGCGCCGGTGCCGCCGGGCGCCCCCATGCGCATCGTTTATGTCGATCAGCAGGTCCGGCTGGTGCCGGGCGGTAGCGAATCCTTCGAGGCGTACCGCATCAAGGTGCTGGCGCCCGAGGCGCTGGCGATCGGCAATCTCACGATCGCCTGGTCGCCGGGCAGCGACGTGCTGACCGTCCATCGTTTGCAGATCGTCCGCGATGGCAAGCCGATCGACGTGCTGGCGTCGCAGAAGTTCGCGATCCTGCAGCGCGAGAGCAATCTCGAACAATCGATGCTCGACGGGCAATTGACGGCGGCGTTGCAGGCAAGCGGCCTGCAGGTCGGCGACGAGCTGGAATTCGCCTTTACCCGCGCGTCACGCGACGCGGCCTGGGGTGAGCGCCCAGAAGGCGGGATGCAATTCCCGATCATGGGCATGCGCGGCTCGTGGCGGTGGCGATTGCTCCAGCCTGCCGGGCAGAAGGTAAAGGTCTCAACGATCGGCGATCTGCCGGCACCCACCGTCGAGGAAGCCGGGTCGCTGATCGATCGTCGCTATTCGCTGTCCGATCCGGCCAGCGCGGTACTTCCCGAGCAGGCACCGCCGCGCTTCGCCATGACGCGGGTGGTGCAGTTCAGCGGCTACGACGACTGGCGCACGGTGTCGCGGACGTTCGCGCCACTCTACACACGCGCCGCTGCGCTGGGCGCCACCTCACCCGTCAGGCAGGAGGCGGCGCGGATCGCGGCGGAGACCAGCGATCCCGCCCGGCGGGTCGAGGCGGCGCTGCGTGCGGTCGAGGACCGCATCCGCTACGTCTATGTCGGGCTGGACGGGGGCAATTACCGTCCGGCAGCGGCGGACGATACGTGGCAGCGTCGGTTCGGTGACTGCAAGGCGAAGACCGCGTTGCTGATCGCGTTGCTGAACGAGCTGGGCATCGCGGCCGAACCGGTGCTGGTGTCGAGCAACGGCGGCGACGGCATCGACGAGCGATTGCCGACGGCCGGCGCCTTCGATCACGTCATCGTACGCGCGACCGTCGGCGCCGCGCCACACTGGCTGGATGCGACGCGGCTCGGCGATCGGCATCTGGCGGACCTGCCGCCTCCGGCGTCGCGCTGGGCGTTGCCGCTCCGCATCGAGGGCGCGCCGCTGGAGGCGCTGCCCGCGACGCCGCCGCGCTTTCCGGACCGGATCGAGGCGATCGACATCGACGCCAGCGCCGGCTTCGACAAGCCAGGCATTTTTCGTGCGCAGCACGTCCTGCGCGGCGACGAGATCTTCGCGATCCGCGCGCAACTGGCGGGGGTCGCCGATGCCGATGCGCAGCGTGCGGTCGCGACCTACTGGCGGCAGCAGCTTCCCGATGTCGAGCCGACGACGACCACATGGAAGTTCGACGACGAAAACCGCCTGCTGGTGCTCGCGATGACCGGGACGGGGAAGGTCGATTGGGAAGGCGACGCCAGGGAAGGGCATACCCATTATGTGTATTATGCCGGCTACACCCCGCCCAATGAGTTGAAGCGACCGAAGGATCAGCCACAGGACGCGCCGTGGGCCACCGACTATCCCAGCTTCACCTGCTACTCGGCGACCGTGAAGGTGCCGGCGGCGGGCAAGGGCTTTCACTGGAGTTTTTCATCCAGGCCAGTCGACCGGATGCTAGGCGGGGTGACCTATTGGCGGATCGCGACGTTCGAGAACGATGTCGTGCACGTCACCAGGACGCGGCGAACCGACGTGCGGGAACTGAGCGCGACACAGGCGCGCGACCTCAACAACGCGATCGCCAAGTTCGACAACAACAAGGCCTATGTGTTCGAGACGCGCGGCACGCCGGCGGTCGACGTCGCGCCGAAGGGAAGCGACTTCGGGAGCTTTGCGGCTTTTGCGGGGCCGAACCCGCCGTGCCAGCGGCCGGTGGCCACGGCGAAGTAATCCCTTGATCCGGGCGACGATCGTGGTGACGTTCAGCTCTTCAAGCGCCAGCCGGTGCGGAAGATCGTCACCACCGCCGCGAGGCACAGGGCTGCGAACCCCAGGGTCACCGCAACGCACAGCGCGAACGACACGTCGCTTTGCCCAAAGAACGTCCAGCGGAAGCCATTGATGAGATAGGCGACCGGATTGAACAGTGTCACCGTCCGCCACGGCTCTGGCAATACGTCGAGCGAGTAGAAGGCGCCGCCGAGGAAGGTCAGCGGGGTGACGACGAGCAGCGGGATGATCTGCAACTGCTCGAAGCCGTTCGCCCAGATGCCGAGGCAGAAGCCGAACAAAGCGAAACTGGCGGTGACCAGCAGCAGATAGAGCAGCATCAGCAACGGATGCGCGACGTGCAGGTCGACGAACAGATGCGCGGTGGCGAAGATCACCATCGCGATCACCATCGACTTGGTCGCCGCGGCGCCGACATAGCCGAGCACCGTTTCGACCGGCGACAGCGGCGCGGACAGCAGTTCGTAGATCGTGCCGGTGAATTTCGGCATGTAGATGCCGAGGCTGGCGTTGAAGATGCTCTCCGAGAAGATCGTCAGCAGCATCAGCCCCGGCACGATGAACGCGCCGTAGCTGATACCGTCGACGCCGCGCATCTGCGACCCAATCGCCGCGCCGAAGACGATGAAATACAGCGTGGTGGTGATGACCGGGGTCGCGAGGCTGGTCCAGATCGTCCGCCCGAAGCGCGCCATTTCGAAGCGATAGATCGCCCAGATCCCGTGCAGGTTCATGCGCGCGCTCCCACCAGATCGACGAAGATATCTTCAAGGCTCGACTTGCGCGTTTCCAGGTCGCGAAAGGCGATATGCTGCTGCGCCAGCCGTTCGAGCAGGCGCGGGATGCCGGTATCCTCGGCCTTGGCGTCGAAGACGTAGCGCAAGGTGTGTCCTTCGTCCTCCAGCGTCAGCGGCCAATCGGACAGCGCCGCCGGTATCGCCGTCATCGGCTCGATCAGTGTCAGGTCCATCTGGCGCTTGCCGAGCTTCGCCATCAGCGCGTTCTTTTCCTCGACCAACAGCAATTTGCCGCCAGTGATGACGCCGACGCGGTCGGCCATTTCCTCGGCCTCCTCGATGTAATGCGTGGTCAGGATGATCGTCGCGCCCTGTTCACGCAGTCGATGGACCAGCTTCCACATGTCGCGGCGGAGCGCGACGTCTACCCCGGCGGTCGGCTCGTCTAGGAACAGGATCTGCGGCTCGTGCGCCAGCGCCTTGGCGATCAGCACGCGGCGCTTCATCCCGCCCGACAGGTCCTTGATCTTGGCGTGGCGCTTTTCCCAGAGCGACAGGTCACGCAGCACCTGCTCGATATAGGCGGAATGGCCAGAGCGGCCGAACAGCCGGCGCGAGAAGGTCACGGTTGCGAGAACGCTTTCGAACTGGTCGGTCGCCAACTCCTGCGGTACCAGTCCGATCGCACGACGTGCGGCCTTGTAATCGCGGGTCACGTCATGACCGGCAACCGTCACCGTCCCGGCGCTTGGGGTGACGATCCCGCAGATGATGCTGATGAGCGTCGTCTTGCCCGCCCCGTTCGGCCCGAGCAGTGCGAAGATCTCGCCGCGCCTGACCGTCAGGTCGACGGTGCCCAGCGCGGTCGGGCCGTTTCGATAAGTCTTCGATACACCCGCGACGGTAAGAATCGGTTCCGACATTCCGCCCCCTGAACGATGATGGATCGTTACGCCGGCGCGGCATAATCGTTCCGCGACAGCAGCTTGAACAGGGCTGGCGGCCTGGTTCCGTGCGCGACTTCAGACTGCAATCGTTTAAATTTAACGCTGATCCATGTTTTGTATCATAATGGAGCAAAGCTGGTGGCTACAACCTTTCGGCTCAAAGGTCGGGCGCCTCTAAGTCCTTGTACCGGCTGGATTGTCGGAAATGGGGAGGGATCATGAAAGCGCTTTACTGCCTGACCGCGGCGGCTCTGGTCGTCGCAGCGGCACCGGCTTCGGCCGCCACCGTCATCGTATCGAACGTCGCCGGCTCGCCGAGCAAGACCGCCTGGGGCACGTATCCCGGCGAAAATAATGCCGGCAGCACCGCTGCCGTGACGGGGACAATCGCCTACAATGGCAACGGCTCGCTCGAAATGCGCGGCGATCGCACGCGGACGCAACTTGGCATCCAGTATGCCTTCGGGCGCACCGATCTGGGCGCGTTGGCCGATGTCAGTGCGCTGACGTTCGACTGGCGGATCGCGGCGGATTCGACCAATCCGTACAATGCCGATTACACGCCGGCGCTGCGCCTGCTGATCCTCGACGGCAGCGCCCGCAAGGAGCTGATCTGGGAGGGCGCGTATAACGGCACCTACGGCAACACCACGCGCGACACGTGGTATAGCACGAGCGCCGACGACAAATTCTACATTACCGGCGGCAACGAGAACGATGGCAAGACGATCGCAAGCTGGGCGTCGCAGCTCACCGACGCGCGGGTGCTGGGGATGTCGGTGGGTGTCGGCGGCGGGCTGGGGAAGGGCTATCATGCCTTCGCCGACAACGTGACGCTGACCACCAGCGCGGGCAGCACCAGCTATAATTTCGATCTGAAGGCGACCGGTGCGGTGCCCGAACCGGGGACATGGATGATGATGATCCTCGGCTTCGGCATGGTCGGCGCGGCCTGCCGTCGCCGGACGCGCGCGCGGGTGGTGCTGGGCTGAACAAAAGCATCCTTCTGTCATTCCGGACTGATCCGGGATGACAGAAGGTAACGTCGGGATGGCTAGGACGCGCGCGCCTTAGCGACCGCCTCCTGCAAGCGATCGAGCGGGAGCGCGCCGCTGAGCAACTGATCGCCGACCACCCAGGCCGGGGTGCCGGAAATCCCAAGCTTTTGCGCGACTTCAAGGTTGGCGCGAAGCGTATCGTCCGCATCGGCGGGCATCCTGGCCAGATCGACCCCGCTGGCGCGTGCGGCCCGCGCGATCGTCGCGTCGCTGACCGCGCCGGCGGCGTAGAGTGCGTCGTGGAAAGGCTTGAATTTGTTCTGTGATGCGGCGGCGAGCGACGCACGGGCGGCGGTGCGACTGGTTTCCGCGAGCACCGGCAGTTCCTTGAAAACGACGCGCAGGTTCTTGTCGGCGGCGACCAGCTTCTCGATTACGGGCAGGCTGGCGCGGCAGAACCCGCAATTATAGTCGTAATATTCGACCAGCGTGACATCGGCGTTCGGATTTCCGATCCACGCATCGCCATACGGTGTCTCGATCGCGCCGCGATGAGCAGCGATCGCGCGGGTAGCGTCACGCTGTTGCAGCCGTTCGATCGCTTCCGGGATCAACTCGGGGTGTGCGAGGACATATTCGCGCACCACGCGACCGATCCGTGCCTCATCGGACGCAGCCACCGGCGCCGCACGGTCCGCGAGCCACATGCCGCCGGCGCCGAACAACAGTCCGATCGCCACCAGCCCCAACACCATCAATCTGTTCAACGTCGGCGCTTCTTTCCGGTCTTGTCGACGGCATTCTGCGCGGTCATCGCAATGTCCTGCGCGCGGATCCAGTCGGGGGTGTTCTTCGGGATGCCCGCCATCGCATAGCGGGCGCGGTCGACGGCGGTACGATCGTCGCCCATCATGCTTGCGCGCTCGGCACTCGCCAGCGCGGCGCGCGCCTCGTCGCCGGTCAACTCGTAGACGGTGCCGAGCTGGAACCACGCGAACGGATTTTCGTCGTCCCGCGCCACGGCGGTGCGGAGCACCCGCTTCGCCTCGTCGTAGTTGGTGGGGTCTTCGGTCGCGATCAGCGCATGACCATAGGTGGTGGCGATGAGCGGGTTGGAGCGTGAGCCGTCGGTCGCGCGCTTGAGCGGGGCGAGCGCCAGCTTCGGCTTGCCCGCTTCCAGCAGGATCTGCCCCATGATCTCCTGAAAATAAGGGTCGTTGGGTTCTTTGGCGACCAGGGCTTCGGCCTCGGCATCGGCTTTTTCGGGATAGCCGGCGCGGTGATAGGCATAGGCGCGCGCGTAATGGGCGTAGAGCGTCTGGTCGCTGTCGGGATATTTCTGGAGCGCCTGCGGCGGCGGCATCAGATAGCCGTCGAGCTTGGCACGGACGCGCAGAAAGCGCTCCTGAAGCGCGCTGTTTGGCGGCTTGCTCCACGCCTTCGACGCCTGCACATCGGCGGTCAGCGTCTGGACGCGGGTGCCCGACAGCGGATGCGACTGCATGAACGGGTCAATGTTCTTCGTCCCGTAGCGATATTCCTGCTGTTGGAGCTTCTTGAAGAACTCCAGCATCCCCTTGCCCGTGATCCCGGCAGTGTCGAGGTAGCGGACCGCCGAGGCGTCGGCAGTCGCTTCCTGCACGCGGCTGAAGGCGAGAAACTTGCCCATGGCGACCTGCTGCCCGGCGGCGAGGATGCCGGCGCCCGCCTCGCCGCCGCCCGCCGCCATCGCGGCCAGCCCGAGCACCATCGAGAGCAGATACACACCCATCGCGGGCTTCTGCGCCTGCGCGCCGGTGATAACATGGCCGTCGGCGATATGGCCGAGTTCGTGGGCGATGACGCCCTGCACCTGATTGGCGCTGTCGGCCTGCTGGAGCAGCCCGGTGTGGATGTAGACGGTCTGCCCGCCGGCGACGAAAGCATTGATCGAATCGTCGTTGACCAGCGCGAAGGATACGTCGGTCGGGCGCAGCCCTGCCGCGGTGACGAGCGGCGCGGACATATCCTTGAGCAGCGCCTCGGTTTCGGCATCGCGCAGCAGCGACTGCGCCTGCGCGGGTTGCGCGAGGAGCAGCACGGCGGTGGTGACGGCGGCGATCAGGCGGCGCATGGGGCGGGTCTTAAAGCGTTTACCGACGCGGGCGAACCTTTCGCCCTGAGCCTGTCGACGGGCGTGTTCCGGAACCCGCCCGTCGACAGGCCCAGCACGACCGGGAGTGAGCGGTGCGCTTGGATCCCAGCCACTTTCATCCCGTAAGGGGCAGTCCCAGGTGACGTCGAAATCCATCGGCCGGGCTTTGCGGCGGTTCGACTGAACCGCCGCTGAAGCCCGGCCGATCGCATTACGCGCCGAAGGTACGCTGCCACCAGCCACGGCGCGGCTGCGCGGCGGACTGGTCGGCGTCGGCGACCGGTTCCTCGGTGGCCGGTGCTTCGTCCGCAGCAGGCTCGTCCGCAACCACGGGTTCGGGCGCGGCGGCCTCGGCGACCTTCTTGCGACGGGTTCGCTTCGGCTTGGCCGGCGCTTCGTCGGCCACCGGCTCGGGCGCGGGCAGGCCGTCGTTGACCGGACCGGCATCGCCTGCCTCGACTACCGGCTCGGCGACCTTCTTGCGACGCGTGCGCTTCGGCTTGGCCGGGACTTCCTCGGCGACCGGCTCCACGGCCACGACCGGCTCGGGCGCCGGTTCGGCGGCCTGGGCGACCGCTGCCTTGCGACCACGCTTTGGCGCGGGCGCCGGCGTCGGCTCGGCAGCGACACGCGCGCGCGGACGGCGGCGCGTCTTGGGCGCCGCGGGCTCTTCGACTGCCGGCGCTTCCTCGACGACCTCGACAACCTCGTTGGCCACGACCGGCTCGGGCTTGATCGCGGCGACCTCGATGACCTCGGCCTCGCTCTCCGCCGTCGACCCGGCAGCCTGCTCGCCGCCACGCTCGCCGTCACGGCGGCGACCGCGACGTCCGCGACGACGACGGCGACCGCCCTCGCGCTCGGCTTCGTCGCTGGTGTCGGCGCCGACCGTCGTTTCCGGCTCGGCGTCGGTTGGTTCGGCTTCATCAGCCTCTTCCCCGCCGGCCTCATCGCCGCGCTCCTCGCCCTCGACCCGGTCGCGACCGCGACGCCCGCGGCGACGACGGCGACGACGACCGCCACGCCCGCCTTCACCCTCGGGCGCGGCGACCTGCTCGACGCTATCCTCTTCCTCGGCCTCTTCTTCCTCGTCGATCTCGTCCTCGACCAGATCGTCCTCGGGTTCTTCGACGATCGGGCGATCGAACTTCGGCGGGTGTGCCGGCGGCGGGCCGCTGGCCTCGACCGACATGCGCGCGCCTTCCTCTTCGCCATCGGGTATGATCTCGACGGTCACGCCGTAGCGATCCTCGATCTCGGCGATATCGGCGCGCTTGCGGTTGAGCACGTAGAAGGCCGCTTCCTGGCTGCAGCGCAGCGTCAGGACCGATCCACGCCCGCGCGCGGCTTCGTCCTCGATCAGCCGCAGCGCCGACAGGCCCGACGACGAGGCGGTGCGGACGAAGCCGGTGCCTTCGCAATGCGGGCAGGGACGCGTTGACGCCTCGAGCACGCCGGTGCGCAGCCGCTGACGGCTCATCTCCATGAGGCCGAAGCCGGAAATGCGGCCGACCTGGATGCGCGCGCGGTCGTTCTTGAGCGCCTCCTTCATCGCCTTCTCGACCTTACGGACGTTCGATCCGTTATCCATGTCGATGAAGTCGATGACGATCAGACCGGCCATGTCGCGCAGGCGCAGCTGGCGCGCAATTTCCTGTGCCGCTTCCAGATTGGTCGCGGTGGCGGTCTGCTCGATATTGTGTTCGCGGGTCGAGCGGCCGGAGTTGATGTCAATCGACACCAACGCCTCGGTCGGGTTGATGACGAGATAGCCGCCCGACTTGAGCTGGACGACCGGATGGTACATCGCGGCGAGCTGATCTTCGACCCCGGCGCGCTGATAAAGCGGCACCGGATCGCTGTAATGCTTCACCTTCTTGGCGTGCGTCGGCATCAGCAGCCGCATGAACTCGCGCGCCTGACGATAGCCCTCGTCGCCCTCGACGATGACCTCGTCGATGTCCTTGTTGTAAATGTCGCGGATCGCGCGCTTCATCAGGTCGCTGTCGCCGTACACCAAAGCCGGCGCGCTCGACGTCAGCGTTTTTTCGCGGATCTCGTCCCACAGCCGGGCAAGATAGTCGAAGTCGCGCTTGATCTCGGTTTTGGTCCGCTGAAGTCCGGCGGTGCGGACGATGCAGCCCATCGACGACGGCAGCTGGAGATCGGCCATGATCGTCTTGAGCCGCTTGCGATCGGCGGCGTTGCTGATCTTCCGGCTGATCCCGCCGCCATGCGACGTGTTGGGCATCAGCACGCAATAACGGCCGGCGAGCGACAGATAGGTGGTCAGCGCCGCGCCCTTGTTGCCGCGCTCTTCCTTGACGACCTGCACCAGCAGCACCTGGCGGCGGTGAATGACGTCCTGGATCTTGTAACGACGGCGCAGGTTCATGCGACGCTGGCGCAGTGCCTCGACCTGATCGTCGTTGCTCCCCGAACGGCCGCGGCGGCGCGGGGCGGGGGCGTCGCCCTCTTCGCCGTCGTGATCGTGATCATGCTCGTCATGGTCGTGATCGGCGTCGTCGTGATCGTCGCCCTCGCCATCGTCGGCGAAGTCACCGTCGTCGATCGCATCCTGCTCGGCGCGCAGCGCGGCTTCCTCGGCGGCGTGTTCCGCCTCCTCGCGCAGCAGCGCCTCGCGATCCTCCTTGGGGATCTGGTAATAATCCGGGTGGATCTCGCTGAACGCGAGGAAGCCGTGGCGATTGCCGCCATAATCGACGAACGCCGCCTGCAGCGACGGCTCGACGCGCGTCACCTTAGCGAGATAGATGTTACCCTTGAGCTGCTTGCGCTCGGCACTTTCGAAATCGAATTCCTCGATCCGGTTACCCTTGACGACCGCCACACGGGTTTCTTCCCGGTGGCGTGCGTCGATCAGCATACGCGTGGTCATTGAAAACTCTCCACGCGCCGCCCTCCGCCGAAGGGGAAGGGGCGCGACGATAGGGCGCGGCCAACCGCCCGATGGGGTCTGCCGCGCGGATGATGATGATGTCTGCTGCGGTTCGCTCCACCGCCCGCTCCATCGAGCGGGTAAGGCCGTCCGCGATCGTGCCGCCGCCGGCACGGGCCGGGCGGAACAGCGATCGGGCGGAATGCGGCATTGCGAACGTCAACCTGATGACCCCGGGACCGGCACGTCGCCGGGCGGGGGGTGGCACCGGAAGCTGCGTCGCGCGACCTTCGCGCAACATTTCCGGTCATCGCGACACGTAGCATCGCAACGCGCTCGCTTCAACCGGGTCGTTTTTATGATTCAAACGCGTTAACCTCGCTGGAACACTGGCGGGCTACCGCCTCGATCATGAAGGCGCAGCGCGAGCGGAAGGGGCGATGGCAGGCAAGACGGGAGCGATGATCGCGGCGGCGCTGCTGACGCTGGCCGCTCCGGTGGCGGGCGCCGATCCGTTGCCGCAGCTCGATTTTCTGCCGTGGACGTCGCACCGCGACGCCACCCCGCGCAAGGTGACGGTGCGCGTGCCGCCGCCGGCACGCGGGGTGCGGCTGCCGCGGATCGTCGGGGCGGCGGGGCGACCGCTGGTGGTGATCGACGCCGGTCACGGCGGCAACGATCCCGGCGCCGTCAACCCGGACGCCGGGCTGCGCGAGAAGGACGTGACGCTGAAGATCGCGCGGGCGATCCGCGATGCGCTGGTCGACAGCGGGCGCGCCCGCGTGGCGCTGACCCGCGACGACGACCGCTTCATCATGCTGCGCGAGCGGTTCGGCATCGCGCGCCGCCTCAAGGCGGACCTGTTCATCTCGGTCCACTGCGACAGCGTCGGCACCGGCACGCCGACCGGCGCGACCGCCTATACGCTGTCGGACGTTGCCTCGGATCGCGAGGCGGCGCGGCTGGCGGCGCGGGAAAATCGTGCCGACGTGATCGCCGGGGTGACGCTCGACCGTGATCCGGACGTGTCGTCGATCCTGATCGACCTGACGCAGCGCGAGACGATGAACGCCTCGGCCGGGTTCGCGCGGCTGCTGGGGCGCGAGGCGCGGCCGCTGATCCCGGTCAAGAGCAACTTCCACCGCACCGCCTCGCTGATGGTGCTCAAGGCGCCGGACATGCCGTCGATCCTGTTCGAAACGGGCTATATTTCGACCGCATCGGATGCGGCGTTCCTCGACAGCGAAGAGGGGCGCGAGAAGATCGCCGAGAGCGTGCGGCGCGCGGTGGATGTGTATTTCGCGCGGCGGATGGCGGAGCGGTAGGGACGGGCGGCGAGGCGGGCGGGGTAGACTCGTGGACGGTCAGCGCCTAACGGACCCGCCGCGCACGCCTCTTACGGGTTTCCGGCCGCTGCGCTTTTCCGAACGAGCCCGCAATCAAGGAGATCCTCGCAATGGCGTGGCTCATCCTCGGCGTCGCCGTGGTCACCGAAATCGTCTGGGCGCTCAGCCTCAAATGGGCCGCGACGCAAGGATCGTGGCTGGCGTCCGCCGTCCCGATTACGCTCAGCTTCGTCAACATGGGGCTGCTGGCGATGGCGATGCGCGGACTGCCGGCGGGGACGGCCTATGCGGTGTGGACCGGGCTGGGCGCGGTCGGGGTCACGATCTTCGGCGTGTTCCTCTTCGGCGAGAAGCTCGCGCCCGCGCAGATCGGGTTCATCGCGCTGATCATCGTCGGGGTGGTCGGCACGAAACTGTTCGCCCCCGCCTGAGCGAGTTGCCGTTTGGCGGGCGAGACCGTACACGCCGAACCCGACATGGCTTCCGATCCGACCGCTGCCGTGCCCGTTCGGCGTATCTCTCCCCGCGCGCTGTGGCGCCGCTGGTGGGTGCGTTGGGGCATCTATCTGCTGGGCTTGCTGGTGGTGGCGCTCGGCGTCTTCTGGCTGGTGTTCGCGCGCGACCTGCCGTCGGTCGACAAGCTGAAGGCCTATGAGCCGCCGCTGCCGACCAACGTGCGCGGCGCGGACGGTGCGCCGATCTATTCCTATGCGCGCGAACGCCGTGTCGAGCTGTCGTACAACGAATATCCGCCGCTGCTGGTGAAGGCGTTCCTCGCCGCCGAGGACAAGACCTTCTTCGAGCATCACGGCGTCGACTTCCCCGGACTGGCGGGCGCGGTCGTCGATTATGCGCGCAAGTTCGGCAGCGGGCAGCGCGCGCGCGGCGGCTCGACGATTACGCAGCAGGTCGCGAAAAACCTGCTGATTGGCAACGAATATTCCCCGACTCGCAAGATCCGCGAGGCGTTGCTGGCGTATAAGATCGAGGAGACGCTGACCAAGCAGCAGATCATCGAGCTGTACCTCAACCAGATTTTCCTCGGGCGGAACGCGTACGGCGTCGAGGCGGCGAGCCACGCCTATTTCGACAAGGAGCTGGGCGAGCTTTCGCTGGGGCAACTCGCCTATCTGGCGATCCTTCCCAAGGGACCGTCGAACTACGATCCCTATCGCGACACTGACCGCGCGCTGGAGCGGCGCAATTACGTGCTGCGCGAGATGGTCAAGAACGGCTTCGTCACCGCGGCGCAGGGGCAAGCCGCTGCCGCCGAGCCGATCGGTGCGATCACGCATCGCACACCGAAGTTCGAGCGGGTCGGCGGCTATTTCGTCGAGGAAGTGCGCCGCGAGCTGATCGCCAAGTTCGGCGAGCAATCCGAGGACGGGCCGCACAGCGTCTATGCCGGCGGACTGTGGGTGCGCACCTCGCTCGACAAGAACATCCAGCAATATGCCGCCGAGGCGCTGCGCAACGGCCTGCTGCGCTTCGACGCCGGGCGCGGCTGGTCGGGGCCGTTGCGGCATGTCGATATCGAGGGCGATCGGTGGCAGGGGCCGCTGATCGGCAGCAACATCATGATCGACCACGAAAACTGGCGCGCGGCGATTGCGATCGATCGGGACGGGGATGCGTGGCGGCTGGGCTTCGCGGACGGCGCGACCGGTACGATGGCGCGTGATGCGGCGCAGATGCCGGTCCGCAACCAGGGCGGAGCCGCGTTCGCCGCGATCAAGCCCGGCGACATCATTGCAGTCGCGCCGGCCGGGGCAGGGCGCTTCGCGCTCCGCTCAGTGCCGCGCATCTCGGGCGGGTTCGTCGTGCAGGAGCCCGCGACCGGGCGCATTCTGGCGATGCAGGGCGGTTTCGAGTCGAGCGTCCAGTCGTTCAACCGCGCAACGCAGGCGTTCCGCCAGCCCGGTTCGACGATCAAGCCGATCGTTTACTCGGCGGCGCTGGAGAACGGCATGACCCCGGCGTCGATCATCATCGACGGGCCGTTCTGCGTCGACCAGGGCGCGCGGCTGGGACAAAAATGCTTTCGCAACTTCGGCAATTCGCGCGGCGCCGGGCCGCACACGATGCGCTGGGGCATCGAGCAGTCGCGCAACCTGATGACGGTGCGCACCGCCGCGCAAACCGGGATGGGACGGGTCGTCAAGCTCATCAAGGCGATGGGTGTCGGCGATTACGCGCCCTATCTGTCCTATGCGCTCGGGGCCGGCGAGACGACGGTGACGAAGATGGTCAACGCCTATGGCGTGCTCGCCAACTGGGGCCGCTGGCACGATCCGTCGCTGATCGACGTCGCGCAGGACCGGCACGGGCAGGTGATCTGGCCCGAGAATTGGCGCGCGTGCGACGGGTGCAACGCGCGCGACTGGAACGGGCGTGCGATGCCGCGACCAGCAACTGGCGGGCGGCAGGTGCTTGACGCGATGAGCGCCTATCAGATGGTGCACATCACCGAGGGCGTGATTCAGCGCGGCACCGCGACCGGGCTGCGCGATCTCAACCGCCCGATGTTCGGCAAGACCGGCACCAACAATGGCCCCACGGATGTGTGGTTCATCGGCGGCACGCCGCAGATGATCGCCGGGCTCTACATGGGTTTCGACAGCCCGCGCAGCCTGGGTGGCTATGCGCAGGGCGGGACGGTCGCGGTGCCGGTGTTCAAGGAATGGGCGCAGAAGGCCTATGCGGGGATGCCGGCGATCCCGTTCCGCGCGCCGCCGGGCATTCGCATGGTAAGGATCGACCGCGCGAGCGGACGGCCGGTGTTCGGCACCTTCCCGACCGACAACGATCCCAAGCCGGCGGTGATCTGGGAAGCGTTTAAGCCGCAGAGCGAGGCGCGCCGCGCCCGCCGCACCGCACCGACCGCCGCGCCCTCGACCCGCCCCAGCGCGAGTGCGACCGGCACTACCGCCAGCGACAGCGACTTCTTGCAGAGGCAGGGGGGCATCTACTAAGTCGTCGCCAGAACGTTCTTTCGTCGTCCGGCCGTCGCCGGGATTCCCCGGTCATGCAGCATCGCTCGCGCCGGTCGGGATTCCGGGTATCGGCCGGCCCGGCGTGACCTTGGAGTAAAGTTATGCGCGCCGAAGCGCAGGCCCATGTCGACAGCATCAACGAGGCGCTGGCGCTGCTGCGCCGTTTCCTCGACTGGGACCGCGCGTTGCGTCGCCTCGACGAGCTCAACGCGCGCGTCGAGGATCAGGCGCTGTGGAACAACCCCAAGGAAGCGCAGGCGGTGATGCGCGAGCGTCGCCGGCTCGACGAGGCGATCACCGCAACGCGCGACATCGAGCGCGAGCTGTCCGACACGGCCGAGTTGATCGAGATGGCCGACGCCGAGGGCGATGCCGAGATGGCCGACGAGGGCGTCGCGGCGCTCAAGGCGCTCGCCGACCGCGCGCAGGCCGACAAGGTCAAGGCGCTGCTGGCGGGCGAGGCCGATGCCAACGACAGCTATATCGAAATCAACGCCGGCGCGGGCGGCACCGAGAGCCAGGACTGGGCCGGGATGCTCCAGCGCATGTACACGCGCTGGGCCGAGCGGCGCGGCATGAAGGTCGAGCTGGTCGACTATCATGCCGGCGAGCAGGCCGGGATCAAGAGCGCAACGCTGCTCGTCAAGGGCGAGAACGCCTATGGCTATGCCAAGGTCGAATCGGGCGTCCACCGGCTGGTGCGGATCAGCCCCTATGACAGCGCCGCACGCCGCCACACGAGCTTTTCGAGCGTGTGGGTCTATCCGGTTATCGACGACAATATCGAGGTCGAAATCAACGAGAGTGACCTGCGCATCGACACCTATCGCGCATCGGGCGCGGGCGGGCAGCACATCAACACCACCGATTCCGCAGTGCGCATCACGCACTTGCCGACCGGGATCGTCGTGCAGTGCCAGAACCAGCGCTCGCAGCACAAGAACAAGGCGGAGGCGTACAACCAGCTTCGCGCGCGGCTTTACGAGCGCGAGTTGGCCGAGCGCGAGGCGGTCGCCAATGCCGAGAACGCCACCAAGACCGATATCGGCTGGGGCCACCAGATCCGCAGCTACGTTCTGCAGCCGTATCAGCTGGTGAAGGACCTGCGCACCGGCGCGACCAGCACCGCGCCCGGCGACGTGCTGGACGGCGATCTCGACGAGTTCATGGCGGCGGCGCTGTCGCAGCGCGTCAGCGGCGAGGCGGTGGTCGTGGAAGACGTCGACTAAGTGGCACGGCGCGCGCCTGTGCTCCGCCTGGCTGCCGTGGCGTTGCTGCTGCTGGCGGCGTGCGACGGATCGCAGCCGCTCATCAAGCACAAGACCAAGGAGCCGGGGCCGTTCCCGGCCGCCGATCGCCCGATCGCGAACATCGTCTCACCGCGCTGGTCGAATGAGGAAACCCGCGACCGGCTGGGCGAGGCGGGGCGGGTGATGGACCTTGCCGACATCCGCAAGGGGATGACCGTCGCCGATCTCGGCGCGGGCGAGGGCTATTACACGATCCGTCTCGCGGCACGGGTCGGTGATAACGGGCGCGTGCTGGCGGAGGATGTGGTGCCGGCGGTGCACGAGGCACTTGCCGAGCGCGTCGCGCGCGAGCGGCTCGACAATGTCAGCGTGCGGCTGGGGCAACCCGCGGATCCGCGGCTGCCCGACAACAGCTTCGACCGGATCTTCATGGTGCATATGTATCATGAGATCGAGCAGCCGTATGAGTTCCTGTGGCGGATGCGCCCGTCGCTGCGACGTGACGGGCTGGTGGTGGTGGTCGACGCCGACCGCCCGACCGAGCAGCACGGGACGCCTCCGAGACTGCTGCGCTGCGAGTTCGCGGCGGTGGGTTACGCGCAGGTCGGGTTCCGGGAGCTGCGATCGGCGGGTGGGTATCTGGCGACGTTCCGCGCGGCGGGGCGGCGGCCCGATCCGGCGGAGATCGTCGCGTGCCGGATGAAGTGAGCGGCTGACGCTCGGTCGTCCCGAGCCTGACCCGGAACCCCGTTTCTTCATGTCCGGGGACGAAATCACGGGTCAAGGCCGGGAGGATGTCTGCTGGTTCGGTCAGTCCCGTGATGGCGGGAATCCAGAACCTCGGACGTCGCGTCTCCTTCGCCAGACCTGCGCGCCTGGATTCTTGCCCGCGCGGGAATGACGGTTTTGAATGGGGCCGCGCCTCACCCGCCGTACAGTGGCGCGAGCCGCCCCATCGCGCTACCACCCGCAGCGTGCAGCAATATCTCGACCTCATGCGTCGCGTGCTCGATTCGGGCGTGCGGCAGGACGACCGGACCGGTACCGGCACGCTCAGCGTCTTCGGGCATCAGATGCGCTTCGATCTGGCGCAGGGCTTTCCGGTCCTCACCACCAAGAAGCTCCATCTACGCTCGATCATCATTGAGTTGCTGTGGTTCCTGCGCGGCGACACCAACGTCCGCTGGTTGCAGGAACGTAAGGTCAGCATCTGGGACGAATGGGCCGACGCGGACGGCGATCTCGGGCCGGTCTATGGCAAGCAATGGCGCGACTGGGCGGCGGCGGACGGGGGGCACATCGACCAGATCGCCGCGCTGATCGACGAAATCCGCACACGCCCGGCCTCGCGGCGGCAGATCGTCACCGCGTGGAATCCCGGCGAGTTGCACGCGATGGCGCTGAGCCCATGCCATTGCCTGTTCCAGACCCATGTCGCCAACGGCCGGCTGTCGCTGCAATTGTATCAGCGCTCGGCGGACATCTTTCTCGGCGTGCCGTTCAACATCGCCAGCTATGCGCTGCTGACGCACATGCTGGCGCAGCAATGCGATCTGGAGGTCGGCGAGTTCATCTGGACCGGCGGCGATTGCCACCTGTACCTCAACCATCTGGAGCAGGCAGAAACGCAGCTTGCGCGCATCCCGACCGCGCTGCCGACGCTTACGCTGGCGCGGCGCCCGACGTCGATCGACGCCTATCAGCCCGAGGATTTCGTGCTGAACGGTTATGAGGCGCAGCCGCATATCAAGGCGGCGGTGTCGGTCTGATCGTCGCGCGCACGCGGCGGTGTGTCGCGGGCGTTTTGCGTTGCAACAATCGCTGGCCTAGCTTGTTTCGCAGCCATGACGATTATTACGCGACGCGATGCGATGCTGGCGACGGGCGCTGCGGCGCTTTGGCCGGCGCTGGCCCGGGCGCAGGGGCGCGGGGACAGCTCGACGCCCTTTTCCTGGGCGATGCTTCAGCAACGTGCTGAGGCGCTGGCGAAGCAGCCGTACCGCGCTGTACCGCCGGTCGCTGCGGCCGCGGCGCTCGATTACGACGCGGTCGGCGGGATCCGCTATCGCGCCGAAAAGACGCTGGCGGGTGGCATCCGCGCGTTTCCGCTGGGCAAGTACGCACAGGTGCCGGTGACGCTCAACGTCGTCTCTGGAGGTCGCGCGACGTGGGTAGACTACGCGCCGTCGCTGTTCGAAACCAAACCGGGCGTGACGCCGGCACCCGGCTTCGCGGGCTTCCGCGTCATGGAGCAGGGCAAGGACAGCGACTGGCTCGCCTATATGGGCGCGTCCTATTTTCGCTCGGCGGGCGCGCTCGACCAATATGGGCTGTCGGCGCGCGGCGTTGCGATCGACACCGGGCTGGAAAAGGAAGAGTTTCCCGTCTTCACCGAGTTCTGGATCGAGCCGCTCGGCGATGGTGGCTACACGATCTATGCCTTGCTCGACGGCGACAGCCTGACCGGTGCGTATCGCTTCGTGTCGCGGCACCCGAAGGCGGTGGTGCAGGACGTGTCGTCGGTGCTGTTCCTGCGCAAGCCGGTCGCGCGGCTCGGGATTGCACCCGCGACCAGCATGTTCTGGTACGACGATCGCAGCCACAAGACCGCTGCCGACTGGCGTCCCGAAATCCACGATTCCGACGGACTCGCGATGCGGACCGCGGGTGGCGAGCGTGTGTGGCGACCATTGCGCAATCCGGCGCAGCCGACCACCGACAGCTTCGCCGCCGATGACGTGCGCGGCTTCGGACTGCTCCAGCGCGACCGGACCTTCGACCATTATCAGGACGATGGCGCGTTCTACGATCGCCGCCCGAACCTGTGGATAGAGCCGCAGGGGCAATGGGGCAGCGGGCGCGTAATCCTCTACGCCTTCCCGACCGCGGGCGAGACGACCGACAATGTCGTGTGCTTCTGGACACCGGGTGCGCCAGTGCGCGCCGGGCAGCGGCTCGCCTATGACTATCGGCTGACGTGGGGCGGCGACGATCCGACGCTCGACCGTGTCGCGCACGTCGTCGATACCTGGACGGGCAGCGCGGGGCGGCCCGGCGCGGAGCCGATCGCCGGCGCGGTCAAGCTGGTTGCCGATTTCGTCGGCGACGGGCTCGCGGGATTGACCCGGCAGAGCGGAGTCAGTGCCGAAATCGGCATCGCGCGCGGCAAGCTGCTGGAGAGCGCCGCCTATCCGGTCGTCGGCCAGCGCAATCGCTGGCGCGTCACCGCCGATATCGCACCGGACGCGAACGGCCCCGCCGACGTGCGGCTCTTCCTGAAACGCGGCAATCTGACCCTGAGCGAAACGCTGCTGGTGCCGCTCTACCGATCATGAACACGCCGCTTCCCCGCCTGCCCGCGCCCGCACCGCTCGAGATGCCCGAGCAGCGGTTCGACGGGCCGCCGCCGCCGGGGCGGGCACCGGAGCCGTTCGACGGGAGGATCGGGTCGGGCGCGGATACGTTTGCGCGTCGCGCCCTGCTGGTGCTGCTGACGCTCGTGCTCGCGCTCGCGGCGTCGACGACGCTCAAGGAATCGGTGCTGACCGACGGGCTGACGATCAGCGACATGCTGCTGCTGACGGTGTTTTTCCCGCTGTTTGCGCTGCTTGCCTTCGGGTTCATCAACACCGTGATCGGCTACATCGTGCTCGCGACGGGACTTCACCCCGGCTTCACTCCAATGCCGCGCTGGTCCGAGCCGCTGAAGGGCCGCACCGCGATCCTGATGCCGGTCCACAACGAGGAGATCGGCGAGGTGTGCGGGCGTCTGGCGCACATGGCTGACGCGCTGGCGCGTGCCGGTACGTGCGGCGCGTTCGACTTCTTCATCCTGAGCGATTCCGCCGCCGAGAACGAGGCCGAGGAAGTGGCGGCGTGGCAGGCGCTGGCAGAACGATCCGACTGCGCGATCTATTATCGTCGTCGCGTCGAGAACGTGGGGCGCAAGCCGGGCAACATCGCCGACTGGCTGCGCGCGCACGGAGCGGCCTACGATTATATGCTGATGCTCGACGCTGACAGCCTGATGGGGGGAGAGACGATTGTCGGCATGACGCAGATCATGGACCGCCGCCCCGGTGTCGCGCTGCTCCAGACGGTGCCGCAGGTAATCGGCGCGTCGACGCTCTTCCAGCGCTGGATGCAATTCTCAAGCCGCATCTACGGACCTGCCGCTACCGCCGGGCTGGTGTGGTGGTCGGGCGCGGAGGCGACCTTCTGGGGGCATAACGCCCTGATCCGCGTACGCGCCTTCGCGGACAGCTGCGGGCTACCGGTGCTGCCGGGCGCTCCACCGTTCGGGGGCACGATCATGAGCCACGACGTCGTGGAGGCGGCGCTGCTGCGGCGGCGCGGCTGGCACGTGCATATGGTGATGACCGAGGAGACGTTCGAGGAATATCCCCCGACATTGATCGACGCCGGGGTGCGCGACCGGCGCTGGGCGCAGGGCAATCTTCAGCATCTCCAATTGCTTGGCGCGTCGGGCTTCCACTGGATCAACCGGTTGCAACTGCTGCTGGGCGCGGCGGGATATCTTGCGTCCCCGCTGTGGCTGTTGCTGATCCTGGTCAGCGTCGTGCAGGCCGTGCGCGGCGAGCCGGGGCTGATGTCGGGCGATCCTTCGGGCATGGTGCTCGAATTGACGCTGGCGTTGCTTTTCGGGCCGAAGCTGCTGGGCATCCTTCACGCGCTGACCGATACGCGTCGGCGGCAGGCGCTGGGCGGGGCGGGCGGTATCCTGCGCTCGGTACTGGTCGACGTGCCGCTGTCGACGCTCGCCGCGCCGGGGATCGCACTGACGCAGACGATCGACCTGATCGGGGTTGCCACTCAGCGCAAGGCGGAATGGCATGCGCAGAACCGCCGGGTCGACGGTTTGCCGATGGCAGCGATCCTGCCGCGCTATCGTTGGCATGTGGTGCTTGGGGCGATGTTGCTGGCGCTGTCACCGCTGATGCCGGCCGCCGCGTTGTGGCTGTCGCCGGTCACCGCCGGGCTGCTGCTGTCGCCGCTGATCGTACAATGGACCGCAAGCGAGCGCTGGGGCGCGCGCGCGGCGCGGGCCGGGGTGTTCGTGACCGATGCGGGTCGAGAACCTTCACCACCGTTGCCGGTGTTGGCGGCAGACTAGGCCGCGTTACGCGTCGCCGTGCATCAGCTCGGGGGCGACAGTGTGCACAAAAAAAGGGAAGCGACGCCGGCGTCGCTCCCCTTTCCTTGGTTCAAAACAGCTTAGTTGCTGTCCGAGTCGCCATCATCAGCAATGATGATGATGCCGGCGATCACCGCCGCCGCCGCAACGGCCGCAACGATCAGGCCGCCACCGACCAGCTCGTTCTTCTTCGCGGCCGGCGCCGACGCGCGAACCGACTTGGCGACCGACAGGCTGGCAGCCGAGTTGACCGGAGCCGCAACCGCCGGAACGGTAGCGAGCGAAGCGACCGCAGCCGCCATCAGGAATTTCTTCATAATACCATCTCCCTCGAGGCCTAAGGCTACTGTCATGCCGCAACGCGTCATGCAACGGCAGTAATATTACAATGCGACGAAAAGTCGCCATCGTGAGTTTGGCGGAAGATCAGGCGGCAAACTGGTTCATGGTGTTGTGTGCGCCACCGGCCTTCAAGGCCGCGTCGCCGGCGAAATACTCCTTGTGGTCGTCACCGATGTCACTGCCCGACATGTTCTGATGACGAACGCACGAAATAGCTTCACGAATTTCGCGACGCTGCACGTGCTTGACGTACCCAAGCATTCCCGCCGCACCGAAATAGTCGCGGGCCAGCAGATCGGTGCCGAGCGCAGCGGTATGATAGGTCGGCAAAGTAATGAGATGATGAAAGATCCCGGCGCGTTGCGACGCATCGCGCTGGAAGGTGCGGATATGCTCGTCGGCCTCCGCCGCCAGTGCGGTCTCGTCGTAAACGGCGTCCATCAGGCGGGCCCGATGGTACCCGCCGACGTCGCGGCCGTTCTCGCGCCAGCGATCGTAGACTTGCTGGCGGAAGTTGAGCGTCCAGTTGAAGCTGGGCGAGTTATTGTAGATCAACTTGGCATCGGGCACTTCGTCACGGATGCGGTCGACCATGCCGGCGATCTGCGCGATGTTGGGGCGCTCGGTCTCGATCCACAACAAGTCGGCACCGTTGCGCAACGCTGTGATGCAATCGAGCACGCAGCGATCCTCGCCAGTGCCTGCGCGGAACTGAAACAGGTTCGAGGCTAGCCGCTTCGGGCGTAGCAGCTGGCCGTCGCGTTCGATCAGCACGTCGCCATGTGCCGGTGCATCGACCGGCTCGGCATCAAGGAACGAATTGTAACGATCGGCAAGATCGCCGGGCGTGCGCGAAAAGGCGATCTGCTTGGTCAGTCCGGCGCCCAGTGAGTCGGTGCGCGCGACGATGATACCGTCGTCGACCCCCAACTCCATGAACGCATAGCGGCAGGCGCGGATCTTCGCGAGGAAGTCCTCGTGCGGCACGGTCACCTTGCCGTCCTGATGCCCGCATTGCTTCTCGTCGGAGACCTGATTCTCGATCTGGAGCGCGCAGGCGCCGGCCTCGATCATCTTGCGCGCGAGCAGGTACGTCGCCTCGGCATTGCCGAAGCCGGCGTCGATATCGGCGATGATAGGGACGACATGACTTTCATACTGGTCGACCGCGTGGATCAGCCGCTGCGTCTCGACTTCGTTACCGGCGGTGCGCGCCGCGTCGATGTCGCGGAACATCAGGCCCAGTTCGCGCGCGTCGGCTTGTTTGAGGAAGGTGTAAATTTCCTCGATCAGCGCCGGCACGGCCGTTTTCTCGTGCATCGACTGGTCGGGGAGTGGACCGAAGGCGCTGCGCAGCGCCGCCACCATCCAGCCCGACAAATAGAGGTAACGACCCTGGGTGGTGCCGAAATGCTTTCGAATGCTGATGATCTTCTGCTGCGCGATGAAGCCGTGCCAGCAGCCGAGCGACTGGGTGTAGGCGCCAGGGTCCGCATCATAGGCGGCCATGTCGCGCCGCATCACGGCGGCGGTGTGGCGCGCGATGTCGAGACCGGTGCGGAAACGGTTCTGTAAGCGCATCCGCGCCACCGCCTCGGGCTGAATGTCTCGCCAGCCGGGGCCGGCCTGCGTGATCGTGCGCTTGGCGGCGGCAACGCTATCCTGATAGCTCATGACGATCCTCTCAGCCGAGCCGACCAAGGCGGTGATACAGGTTGGAGAATTTGGACGAGCGCGGATCGTCGGCGATCTGGCGGACGTAATGCGCGACCGCCTCTTTCATCAGTCCGAAGTCCTCGGTCGAGAAGACTGCGCGGCTGCGTTGCGGTTCGGTGTGCGGCATGGTGATCGCTCCTTCACTAGGGATGGCAGCATCGTACCTCCCGGGAAAAGCAGGCCGTCAGTAATTCACAAGCAAATCGTGTCGCACGGTTCGAGAGATGCGGCTACACCGTGTCCAATTGTAAAGAGATTTACAGGAGGGATAGTGGGCCGGGAAAAGCTGCTGGCAGGTCATGCGGTCCGGCGACTGCGGCGTCGCCACGGGCTGACGCAGGCGGCGATGGCAGAGATGCTCTCGATTTCACCCAGCTATCTGAACCTCATCGAGCGCAATCAGCGGGCGGTGCCGGCAGGATTGCTGGTGAGGCTCGCGGATCGCTTCGACTTCGATCCGCGCGTGCTGGTCGCGGGCGAGCCGGGCGGGGGTGCGGAGGCGATCCGGCGGCGGCTGGCCGATCCGCTGTTCGCCGATCTGGAGGTCGATCGCAGCGAGGTAGAGGAATGGCTTGCCGCCGCGCCCGGCGGGGCGGAGGCGTTCGCACGTGCCTTCGACCGTGGGCAGGGCGGCACGGCCGCACCGATGGGCGACGACCCGGCGATCGCCGTACGGCGCGAGATCGAGCGCTGGCGCAACCACTTCCCCGATCTTGACGCCGCGGCCGAGGCACTGGCCGACGAACTACGGCTGGTCGGCGCGGACCTGTATGGTGCATTGGTCGAGCGGTTGCGCGTGCGCCACGGGCTCGCTATCCGCGTTCTGCCGGTCGAGGCGCTGCCCGATCATCTCGTCCGCGTCGACCTGCACGCGCGGCAGGTGCAGCTTGCCGAACGGCTCGCGCCATGGTCGCGGACCTTCGCGCTGGCGGTGCAATGCGGGCTGATCGAAGCGCGCGCGGAGATCGACGCGCTGGTGCGCGGCGCGGCGCTCGACCGCGTGTCGGAGCGGCTGCTCCGGCGGCACCTGTCGGCTTATTTCGCGGCGGCGGTTATGATGCCGTACGCGCGGTTCCTGCGCGCCTGTGAGGCGAGCGGCTATGATCTGGAGCTGTTGCAGCGGCGGTTCGGCGCGGGGCTGGAGCAGGTTGCGCACCGGCTGACGACCCTGCAACGTGTCGGTGCACGCGGACTCCCGTTTTTCCTGCTGCGCATCGATCGGGCCGGGCAGGTGTCCAAGCGCTTCGCCGGGGCAAGCGAAGCGCCATTGCTCGCAAGCGAGACGCGTTGTCCGTTATGGCGCGTCCATCATGCGTTCGACCGGCCGGGGAGCGTCGTGCCGCAGGTGCTTGAGCTGGAGGATAGCGCGCGCTGGTTCACGCTGGCGGTGGCGGTAACCGGCGCCTCGGTGGGCGCGGGCGCGAACCGGGTCGAGAGTGCGTTCGCGATCGTGCTCGGGGTGCCGGCCGAGGTGGCGGGGACGCTCGCGGCGGCGCGCGGGCTGGACCTGACCGGTGCGGCGACGCCGGTCGGGCTGGGGTGCCGGGCGTGTCACCGCCCGGCGTGCCCGCAGCGCTCCGCACCGCCGGCCGGGCGGGCGCTGTTGCTCAACGAGCGCGAGCGGGCGATCTCGGGATGGACGTTCGCCGGGGATTGATCCGCCGACGATATTCAGGTCGTCATGGCGGCGGTGCGCGGAACACTGATGGCTTCGCTCCGCGCACCATGACGGTACAGGCTGCGTTTACTTCTTGGCGGTGCCCGGCTCGGCCATGTTGCGGTGCTGGTGGGCCGTCACCTCGGGCGGCAGGATGTGCGCGGCTGCGACCTGCAGCTTGTTTTTCCAGCCCGATACGATCGAATGCTTGCCTGCCATCAACGCGTCCCAGCCGTCCTGCGCGACCTTGGCGGGATCGGACTTGCTATCCGAGGTACCGACATCGGTGTCCATCATGTCGGCGCGGTCGAAGAACTCCGTCTCGACGGGGCCGGGCATCAGCGTCGTCAGCGTGATTCCCTCGTGATCCTTCAACTCGTCACGCAACGCATCGGTGAAGGAATCGACGAAGGCCTTGGTGCCGTTATAGACCGCCTGGAAGCTGCCGGGGATGAAGCCGGCGATCGAGCCGGTGACCAGCACCTTGCCCTCATGCCGTTCGGTCATCTGGCGCAGCACCTTCTGGAGCAGGTAGAGCGTACCGGTGATGTTGGTGTCGACGACGCGCCGCCAGTCGGCGACGTCCTGATCAAGGAACCCGCGTCCCAGCCCCTTGCCGGCATTGGCGCAGAGCAGGTCGATCGGACGACCCCCGGCGGCGGCGAGCAGCCGGTCGACACCGTCGATCGTCGACAGGTCCGCCTCGACCGAGGTGACCTCGGTGCCGAATTGCTTGAAGTCGGCAGCCGCAGCGTCGATCAGCGGCTCGTCGGCGACGACGAGAATGTCATAGCCGTCCTTCGCGGCGAGCGTGGCGAGTTCGAAGCCGATGCCGGTCGAGGCACCGGTGATGATCGCGAATTTGTTGGGCATGGCGTTTCTCCAGTTGTACTCCGTCATCCCCGCGCAGGCGGGGATCCAGAACCTCCGACCTTCCGGCCTTTACGAAGACCTGCGCGTCTGGATTCCCGCCTGCGCGGGAATGACGGTGAGGACGTTCGCGCAGGTCACATCATCCCCGGCTTCAGCACGATCTTTGTCACGTCGTTCTGCTGATCGTGGAACATCTTGTATCCCTCCGGTCCCTTTTCGAGCGGCATCCGGTGCGAGATCAGGAAGGTGGTGTCGATCTTCTCCTCGAGGATCGCGGTCAGCAGCGCGGGCAGGTAGCGCTGGACGTGGGTCTGCCCAGTCTTGAGCGTCAGCCCCTTTTCCATGAAGGCGCCAAGCGGCCATTTGTCGACGAACCCGCCATAAACCGCGGGCATCGACACCCGCCCGCCCTTGCGGCATGCGATGATTGCCTGACGGTTGGCGTGCGCACGATCGGTGCCGGTGAAGGTCGAGACCTTGATCTGATCGAGGACATTGTCGACGAAGAAGCCGTGCGCCTCAAGCCCGACGCTGTCGATCACCGCGTCGGGGCCAATCCCGCCGGTCATCACCATCAGCGCCTCATAGACCGCGCTTTCCTCGAAGTTGATCGTCTCCGCACCGAACTTCGCCGCCAGCTTGAGCCGGTTCGGGAAGTGATCGATCGCGATCACGCGCTCGGCGCCCATCAGGAACGCCGACTGGATCGCGAACAGCCCGACCGGGCCGCAGCCCCACACCGCCACCGTGTCGCCGGGCTCGATGTCGGCATTCTCCGCCGCCATCCAGCCGGTCGGCAGGATGTCGGAGAGGAACAGCACCTTGTCGTCCTCCACCCCGTCGGGAATCACGATCGGGCCGACATCGCTGAACGGCACGCGGACATATTCGGCCTGCCCGCCGGCATAGCCGCCGGTCATGTGGCTGTAGCCGAACAGCCCGGCCATCGGCTGACCGTACAGTTCCTGCGCGATGTCCTGATTGTCGGCGGGCAGGCCGTTGTCGCACGCGGAATATTGCTGCTTGGTGCAATGGTAGCAGCTGCCGCACGAAATCGTGAACGGCACCACGACGCGCTGACCCTTCTTGAGCGTCGACTTCGCCCCGACCTCGACCACCTCGCCCATGAATTCATGGCCGAGAATGTCGCCCGACTGCATCGTCGGGATGTAGCCGTCGTAAAGATGGAGGTCAGAGCCGCAAATCGCGGTCGAGGTCACCTTGATGATACAGTCGCGCGGGTTGACGATACCGGGATCGTCGACGGTGTCGACGCGGACATCGTGCTTTCCGTGCCATGCAATCGCTTTCACAGCCCCATCTCCTCGAATTGCTTGGCGTTCATGGCGGGGGTGGCGATCTCGCCCGTCTCCAACAGCTGCTTGAAGCGGCGCAGGTCGCGGCGCGCCTGAATGGCAGGTTCGCGCTGGAACATCTTGGCGATGACCTTGCCGATCACCCCGGCGGGCGGGTCATAGTCGATCGTCGCGACGACCACCGTGCCGCGCGCGCCGGCGTCACGAAACTCGACGTGCCCACGATTGGGGATTTCGGCACCCGGCTCGCTTTCCCAGGCGAGCAACTTGCCCGGCACCTCCTCGGTGATCCGGGCATCCCATTCGACATTGCTGCCGCCGGGCGCCTTGACGACCCAATGTGAGCGGCGTTCGTCGTGCACGTCGATGCGCACGACATTCTCCATGAACGCGGGCCACGCGGCGAAGTCGCGGAAGCGCGAATAGACCTCGGCGACGGGCTGGTTGATCGTGACGGCGCGGGCCGTAAGTGCGGTCGGCTTGTCGTGTTTTGAGGCGGCGAGCGGGGCGTCATCGGCCATGGCGGCTCCTTTCCTTTTGTGCGATCAATGGCCGGCCGGCGAGCGGCGTTCCGTGGAAAAGCCTTGTTTTGATCTGGGTCAGTGAGGTTGGCGCTCACCGTCAACCCTCACTTGTCATCCCCGCGAAGGCGGGGATCCAGAACCTCGAACGTCCGTGCTTCTGTCGACGGACCTATGCTTCTGGATGCCCGCCTGCGCGAGGATCACGATACAGACTTACGGATTTCCCTTGCCGCCGTGTGCGCCCACGGCGGTACCGGTCGAGAAGCTCGTCCCATCCTCCGCCAGCGCGACATAGAGCGGGGCCAGTTCGGCGGGCTGTCCCGCGCGGCCCATCGGCGTGTCCTGCCCGAACTCGCCCATCTTGCCCGGCAACTGCCCGCCCCCGACCTGCAACGGCGTCCAGATCGGGCCCGGCGCGACCATGTTGACGCGGATGCCTTTCTTCGCGAGCTGCTTGGCCAGCCCCTTGGTGAAGATCAGGATCGCACCCTTGGTGCTGGCATAGTCGAGCAGTTCCTCGCCGGGGTCGTAGCTGTTGACCGAGCCGGTGTTGATGATCACCGAGCCCGGCGGCATCGACGGGATCGCGGCCTTGCAGATGCGGAACATCGCGAAGATGTTGGTCTCGAAGGTGCGGACCATCTGCTCGTCGGTAATTTCCGAAATGTCGGCCTTGCTCTGCTGATAGGCGGCGTTGTTGACGAGCAGGTCAAGCCCGTCGAGCTGGCGCACCGCGTCGGCGACCAGCTTCGTGCACGCTTTCTCGGTGCGGATGTCGGCGGGGAGCAGCACCGCCTTGCGCCCGGCCTGTTCGATCAGCGCCTTGACCTCCCGCGCATCGGGCTCCTCGGTCGGATAGTAATTGATCGCGACGTCCGCGCCTTCGCGCGCGAAGGCGATCGCGGCGGCGCGGCCAATCCCGCTGTCGCCGCCGGTCACCAGCGCCTTGCGCCCGGTCAGCCGGCCCGAGCCGCGATAGCTGGTCTCGCCGCTGTCGGGGCGCGGGGTCATCTTGCCCTGTAGCGCGGGCCAGGGCTGACGCTGCTCGGGGAAGGGTTGGCTGGTATATTTGCTGCGCGGATCGCGGAGCGGCGTTGCGGTGGCGCCGCCGCCCGCCTGCGCCGCCGCGCTGCCGGCGCCGCCGAAGGTCAGCCCTGCGGCGGCTGCGCCGCCCAAGATGGTACGGCGCGTGGTGCCCTGATCGTCCATGTCGCAACTCTCCCGATATCCGGGCGCGAACGGACGGGCCGATCAGAGGTTCACCGCTAACGCGTTGATCGCGATCAGAACCGATAGGCGATCGTCCCTTGTACGACGCGGCGGTTGCCGTACCAGCACCATGCATAATTGGCGAAGCACGAGGTGATGTAGGTCTTGTCGAACAGGTTGGAGGCGTTGACCGAGGCGGTCAGCCCCTTGAGCGACGGGCTCAGCCGCTCGAGATCGAACCGCGCCCACGCGTCGTAGACGGTGTAGGACGGGCTGTTGAGCGGAGCGGCGGCGGCTGGGTTCTCGGGCGGGGTGTAGACGCCGGCATAGACCTCATCGACATGCCGCACCGCGCCGCCGAGCGCGACACCGCGGAAGGTGCCGCGCTCGGGCGCCCAGTCGAGGATCAGCGACGCGCCGCCGCGTCCGACCGTCTCCAGCCCGCGCCCGACCCGCGACGGGTCCTGCGGGTCGCTGGTCACGCGAACGCGCTGGCGGCTGTACGCGGCGCGCGCGGTGAAGCCGAGCCCGAGCGGTGCGCTGCCTTCGAACTCGACGCCGGTCGAGCGCACCTCGCCGGTCTGGCGCGAGATCGAGAAATCGGGAGTCGAGGTGACGACATTGGTCTGGTCGATGCGGAACCACGCGCCCGACAGCAGGATCGGCGTGCCGGGCACGCTGAACTTCGCGCCGGCCTCGATCTGCTTGCCGAACGACGGATCGGCGATTCCGAACGAGCCGTCGCCCCGGCGCACCGTCGCCGATTGCGGCTCGAACGAGGTCGAATAGCTGACATAGGGCGCGAGGCCGAAGGGCAGGGTGTAGAGCGCCGCGGCGCGCCACGTGAACTTGTCGTCCTTCTTGTCACTGCTACCGACAGTGGTGATCTGCTTGCCATAGGCCCAGTCCTGCCGGCCGCCGAGCGTGACACGCAGCGCCCCCAGCTCCATCTGGTCCTGCGCGTACACGCCTTGCTGGCGAAGGCGTGCGTCGATCGTATCAACGCCGAAGCCGTTCGGCACCTGTGCCGGGGTGCGCGGCACCGCCATCGTGCCATAGACCGGATTGTAGACGTCGAGCGCGGTCGCGCCGCCGAACTGATAAACCTCGCTCGAATGCGCGACCTGCCGGTCGACGCCGAACAACAGCCGGTGCGTGATCGGACCGGTGCGCACGACCCCGGCGAGCTGATTGTCATAGGTCCAGTTGTTCAGCTCCTCGTCGGTCGCATAGCTGGCGCGATTGTAGACGCGCGTGCTGCCCGCCACCGGCGCGCCGCTGACATAGACCAGCCCGAGCTGCGCGGTGACATTCTGGTAGCGGCCCGACGAGCGGAAGCGCCAGCCGCCGCCGAAATCGTGCGTGAAGATGTACGTCCCCGCGGCCTGTTCGCGCTGGTAGCGATTGCCCGCCTCGCCACCGTCGAAGCGCGTCGACAATTTGCCGTTGGGGTTGTCGACCAGCGTGCCGAGCGCCGGGAAGACGCCGTAAGCGCCGTTGTGCGGATCGTGCGAATAGGTGCCGAGCAGGGTGAAGGTGGTGCGCGAGCCGTTACCGATCGTCACCGCGCCGGACACGGTCTGCCGCTCGCGCTTGGCGAAGCGCTGCTGCGTGTCGCTGCCGTTCGCGCTGCCATAGACGCGCCACAGCACGTCGCTGGTGCTGCCGCCGACATCGGCGTCGACCCGGTAGAGATTATATTCGCCGTAGGTTCCCGCGATCGAGCCGTAGAGCGGCACATCGACCGGCAGCTTGCTCGACTGCGCGACCAGCCCGCCCGGGCTCGACTGACCATAGAGCGTGGAGGCCGGGCCCTTCAGCACCTCGAAGCGCGCGAGCCGCGACACGTCAACCTGCGGGATCGCATAGCCGGTAGTGCTGCCGAACTGCTTCAGCCCGTCGAGGAACACGGGCGCGTCGAAGCCGCGCAGCTTGAACTGATCATAGACCTCGGCGCTCGATCCGCGTGTTTCGGGAGTCACGCCCGCGACGAAGCGCAGCGCCTGGTTGAGGTTCTGGAGCCCAAGCGCCTCGATCTGGTCGCCGGTCACGACGGTGATCGACTGTGCGGTCTCGGCAAGCGGCAGCGCCGACTTGGTCCCGGCGCTGGCGAGATCGGGCACCTGCCTGCCGGTCACGATCACATCGTCAGGAGTCGTGGTGTCGCTCCGCTGCTGCGCCACAGAAGGGGTGGCGGCAAGCATGGCTGCGAGGGTGAGGAAGCTGCTGGACTTACGGACAAACATGAGAACCCCTTTGATCGGGGCGGGCTCTATCGTGAGTGCGAGTGAGTATCAATAACCTTTTAGTCGCTGGGCTGACGTTGAGATGTCGCTCCTGTGAAGGCAGGAGCCCATGGCTGTCTCGTTCAGCACCGACGGTGCATCTGCAAACAACCCGTCTCTGTCGGATGGTCCGCCACACCACAAAGAAACGGGCCCCTGCCTGCGCAGGGTAACGGAGCGTGGGGGAAGCGCCTGCGCTCCAGCCTACCCCAAATATGAGAAGAGGTTGCCGAACGCCCGCTAACGGACGCCCGACAACCCCTTGACATGGTCAGCGGCCGGAGAGCTCCAGCCCGGGAGACCATGTGGGCCTCCAAGAACCACCTGTTCCGCTACGTTGAAGAGAGGATTGATCCTCCCGCAGCGGGTCGGCGATGCTTAGAAGCGCATCTCCCGAACGAACTGAACCGACCCCATTGCTGAACCATGAGACATCGGATCACCTCCTTTCGCTGGTTGATAACAGTTGCGACCGCGTCAGTCGCATCCGCAATGTGACGGGGAAGCGATGGCGATACAAGGCTTGTAATGCGTCGGGTTCTGGACGAAGATTCCAGTCTTCGTGCTTCGACGCATGAGTCTTAGTCTTCAGCGGCGGCAGTCCTCGATCACCCGACCCACTTCGGCCCAGGGCGGGAGCACCAGCGGCGTCGTGCCCGGCTGTTCGACGGTAAAGCGTCCGCGCGTGAAAGCCACCGCGTCAAGCAGCCGGTCGTCGACCGCAAACCGGGCCGCCACCTGCGGCGTGCCACCTGCGATAAGCTGTGTCGGCACGCTGCGCGTCATCGCGCTGGTGCGGATCGTGAATGGCGTTGCGCTGCCTCCTGGTCGCGACAGCAGCACGGCGCGCGTAGCGCGATCGCAGCGCAACTCGGCGGCAGGCGGCTGTCCAATTACGTCATAGCTGGCGCGCGTCCCGGCAGCGTCGCGGATATAGCGCCACGCGCCCGGCGTCCACGGCCAGTCCTGCCAATCCGCGACGGGCGTCGGCGTGGGAGCGGGGGCCGGAGTCGTCGGGACCGGCGGCGGCGCGACCGGGGCAGGAGGCACGGCACGCGGAACGCAGGCGGCGATCGCCACCACCAGGGCCGCGAGCGGGAGCGAGGAAAGATAACGGTTCACGCGTGATGCTATGACGGATTGCCGTCGCGCGCTCAACCGCTGCGCCCGGAACCGCCGCGCCGGCATGACGGTTCACCGCGCGAGATCGCTTGATATAGGAGAATTCTGTCATGGCCGAAGACGCGCCGACCCAGATCCTGGTGCAGTCCACCCTTACCGACACGATGAAGGTCGATACGCGTGACGGCGATCATCTCGGCACCGTGCAGGCGTTCATGGTCCACAAGTCGACCGGGCGGGCGACCCATGCGGTGCTCAGCCTTGGCGGCTTTCTTGGGATGGGGAAAAGCTATTATCCGCTGCCCTTCTCGCTGTTGCAGTTCGATCCGGTGCGTGACCGCTATGTCGTGACGATCGACCGCCGCCTGCTGGAAGGCGGACCGAGCTGGGCGAACAACGCCCCGGTGTTCGATCAGGCCTACGCCGATCGCGTCGCCAGTTACTATCAGGTGCAGGGCGAGAATTTGAACGTCGCATAAGGAGCGTAGCGATGAGCGAGCGCAAGGAAAACGATGTGCAGGAAGCCGTCGAGGAACTGCTGACCGACCCGGATGCGCCGGACAAGGGCAGCAGTACGCCGCCGCCGCAGACGATCGATGCTGAGCCGGCCGAGGACCGCTGACACATTGCCCCGGAGTTGATCCGGGGCACGGTTCGTTGACGCGGTGAAGAAGCGTCGTCCCGGACCAACTTCAGGTATCGGCCTCAACCACCCGCGGCCGGTTCGGGCACGATGACCCACTCGTGGTTCTCGACAATCCACGCCGGCACCGCGCGCCCCTCCGCGTCGCGTGACGGATCGTAGCGAAAGCGACGCTGAATTAGCCGGCAGGTGGTTGCGTCGAGCGTCGTATTGCCGCTGCTCTTTGTCACTTGGCAGTCGTGCACGCGCCCGTCGCTCCACACAAGGAACTTGACCGCCACGGTCCCCTGAAACCCCGCGTCGCCAATGTCGCGTGGGTAATCGGCGTCGGTCAGGCGGCCGCGCTTCCAGATCGGCGGCGTCTCGTCGCCCGGCCCACCATCGCCGTCACCCCAGCCGCCGCTGCCGGTCCCGTCGCCGACGCCGCCCGCGCCGGTGCCCGGCCCGACCTTGCTGGTCGCACCCTGTGTCGCGTCATTGCCCGCAAACGGCTTGAGCGCGACCGTGATCGGCGGCGGCGGCAGCGGCACGACGACGATCGGCTTCGGCGCGGCGACCTGCGTCGCCTGCGAGCGGATGTTCGGAGGTGCGGCGCGGCCCGACGGGCGTGAGGTATGCGTACGCTTGGGTGTCACCTTGGCGGGCGGCGGCGGCGGGGGCGCGACGCGGAACACCGCCAGACCGTCCTCGAAGCGTTGCGCGAGCGGTGCGCCTGCGAGCCCGACGAACAGCGCCCAGCCGAGCGCCGCGCTCATCGCCGCGGCGGCGATGGCCGGACCGATCCGCTCGCGGGGAGGCTGCGCGTACATGATGCGGGATATAGGGGCGGGTGGCTGAACCGGGAGTGATCGTCCAGTGCTCACCAACACCCTATCCTCAACCGTCACCCCGGCGAAGGCCGGGGCCCAGTTGGGGGCCGTCGCCGCATTAACCCGCAACCATCGCTTCGCTTCTTCTTCAGGCGCTCCGCAACTGGACCCCGGCCTTCGCCGGGGTGACGGGCAAGAGAAGCGCCCCTACCTCTTCCCGAACTTGCGCTGCGTTTTGCCGAAACGAGTCTTGCGCGTCCCCGGCTTGCCTTCGTTGCTCCGCCCCATCAGCGGCAGCTTCTGCTGCTCGACCGGAAGCCCCAGCTCCTCCTGCTCCAGCGCGCGAATCTCATCGCGCAGGCGGCCGGCTTCCTCGAACTCGAGATCGGACGCCGCCTTGCGCATCTTCTTCTCCAGCTCCTCGATGTACGCGCGCAAATTGTGGCCGACCATGTGCGGCCGGTCTTCGTCGATCTCGACCGTCACCTGATCCTTCGACGAGACATGCGCGATGATGTCGCCGATGCTGCGGCGGATCGTCGTTGGGGTGATGCCGTGTTCGGCGTTATATGCCTCCTGTTTCTCGCGACGACGCGCGGTCTCGTTCATCGCGCGCTCCATGCTGCCGGTGATGCGGTCGGCATAGAGGATCACGCGGCCATCGACGTTGCGCGCCGCGCGCCCGATCGTCTGGATCAGCGAGGTCTCGGAGCGCAGGAAGCCCTCCTTGTCGGCATCGAGGATCGCGACCAGTCCGCATTCGGGGATGTCGAGCCCCTCACGCAACAGGTTGATCCCGATCAGCACGTCGTACACGCCCAGCCGCAGGTCGCGGATCAGCTCGATACGCTCCAGCGTCTCGACGTCGGAGTGCATGTAGCGGACCTTGATCCCCGCCTCGTGCATGTACTCGGTCAGGTCCTCGGCCATCCGCTTGGTCAGCGTGGTGACGAGCGTGCGGTAGCCGAGCGCGGTGGTCTTGCCGCACTCGACGATCAGATCCTGCACCTGTTCCTCGACCGGCTTGATCTCGACCGGCGGATCGATCAGCCCGGTCGGGCGGATCACCTGTTCCGCGAACACGCCGCCGGCCTGCTCCATTTCCCACGCACCGGGCGTGGCCGAGACGCAGACGGTCTGCGGGCGCATCGCGTCCCATTCGTTGAAGCGCAGCGGGCGGTTGTCGATCGCGGACGGCAAACGGAAGCCATATTCGGCGAGCGTGATCTTGCGGCGGTGGTCGCCGCGCGACATGCCGTTGATCTGGCCGATCGTCTGGTGGCTCTCGTCGACGAACAGCAACGCGTTTTCGGGCAGATATTCAAACAGCGTGGGCGGCGGCTCGCCGGGCAAGCGTCCGGTCAGGAAGCGGCTGTAATTCTCGATGCCGTTGCAGCTGCCGGTCGCGGCGATCATCTCGAGATCGAAATTGGTGCGCTGCTCCAGCCGCTGACGCTCCAGCAGCTTGCCTTCGATCTCCAGTTCCTTGAGGCGTTCCGACAGCTCGTGTTTGATCGCCTCGGTCGCCTGCTTCATCGTCGGGCCGGGGGTGACATAGTGCGAATTGGCGTAGATGCGGATCGAGTTGAGGCTCGCCGACTTCTTGCCGGTCAGCGGATCGAACTCGACGATCTCCTCGATCTCGTCGCCGAAGAACGACACGCGCCACGCGCTGTCTTCATAATGCGACGGGAAGATTTCGAGATTGTCGCCCTTCACGCGGAAATTGCCGCGCTGGAACGCCGCATCGTTGCGCTTGTACTGCAGCGCGACCAGCTTGCGGACGATCTCGCGCTGGTCGACGGTCTGGCCTTTCTTCAGGTCGAAGATCATCGCGGAATAGGTCTCGACCGAGCCGATGCCGTACAGGCACGATACCGAGGCGACGATGATCACGTCGTCGCGCTCCAGCAACGACCGGGTCGCCGAATGGCGCATCCGGTCAATCGACTCGTTGATGCTCGACTCCTTCTCGATATAGGTGTCGGAGCGCGGGACATACGCCTCGGGCTGGTAGTAATCGTAATAGCTGACGAAATATTCGACGGCATTGTCGGGAAAGAACGACTTGAACTCGCCGTAAAGCTGCGCGGCGAGGATCTTGTTCGGCGCGAGGATTAGCGCTGGGCGCTGCATTTCCTCGATCACCTTGGCCATCGTGAAGGTCTTGCCCGAGCCCGTGACGCCAAGCAGCACCTGATCCTTCTCGCCGGCGCGTGCGGTGTCGACCAGTTCGCGGATCGCGGTCGGCTGGTCACCCGAGGGCTGATATTCGCTGACCAGCGTGAACCGCTTGCCGCCTTCCACCTTCTGCGGGCGGGCGGGGCGGTGCGGGACAAACGCCTCGTCGGTTTCGGGCTCGGCAAGGTTGGTTCGGATCTGGATCGCCATGCGCGCAATATGGGCGCAGCCGCAGCGTGGCGAAAGGGCGTGTTGACGATGTGTTCCGCTTTGCGCTTTCGCGCGGGACAGCGGCGCGCGGCTGATGCCGCTTGCCCGGCCCCAAGCCCAGCTATGGTTGACCCTTCCCGCCACGCACCATAATGCGCGCCATTCGCAAGAAATCCTCATATCAGACCGGATCGCCGATGACCGACCTGCGTGCGCCAGTGCTTATCCCTGAATCGACCGCCTTCAACAGCGTCGCGGTGAAATGGGTGCGTCACTGGAACGAGCATCTGTTCAGCTTCGCGGTCGAGCGGCCCGCGTCGTTCCGCTTCCGCTCGGGCGAGTTCGTGATGATCGGCCTGCCCGGCGAGGGCGGCACTGAGGATAAGCCCACCAAGCCGGTGATGCGCGCCTATTCGATCGCGAGCCCGGCCTGGGCCGAGGAGCTTGAATTCCTGTCGATCAAGGTTCCCGGCGGCCCGTTGACCGAGCGGTTGCAGGCGGTGGAGCCGGGCGATCAGGTCTATCTCGGCAAGAAGCCGACCGGTACTTTGGTGCTCGACGCGTTGCTCGGCGGCAAGCGGCTGTTCCTGCTGTCGACCGGCACCGGCCTTGCGCCGTTCCTCAGCGTCGCGCGCGACCCGGACGTGTACGAGCGGTTCGATCAGGTCGTGATCGTTCACGGTGTGCGTCGGGTCAACGATCTGGCGTTCCACGACGAACTCAGCGCGCGGCTGGCCGACGATCCGTTGGTGGCCGACGAGGCGGCGACGCGCTTCCATTACGTCCCCGCGGTTACGCGCGAGGACTTCCACACCACCGGCCGCATCCCCGCGCTGATCGAGAGTGGACGGCTGTTCGACGGGCTGGAGGGCGAGCCGCGGTTCGATCCCGAGAATGACCGCGTGATGCTGTGCGGCTCGACCGCGATGATCCGCGAGATCGCCTCGATGCTCGAACATCTCGGACTGACCGAGGGTTCGAACGCCAATCCGGGGCAGTTCGTCATCGAGCGCGCGTTCGTCGATTGACCGCCTGTTCGTCATTGCGAGCGTAGCGAAGCAATCCAAGGCGTCCTGGTCCGGCGCTGGATTGCTTCGCTGCGCTCGCAATGATGGATGCGTGACGCTAAACGCCTGCCATGCTCGAGATGCGACCCGATTGCGAACGCTGCGGCGTTGACCTGCCCGCCGACGAAGGCGGCGCCTTCATCTGCTCGATGGAATGCACCTTCTGCGCCGAATGCGTCGATGCGCTCGATGAAACCTGCCCGAATTGCGGCGGCGAGTTGCTCGACCGGCCGGCACGCATCGGCAAGACGCTGAAGAAATATCCCGCCGCCACCGAGCGGCATCACCGCGCATGACGATCGCGCGCGTCCTGATCGTCGCCGGATCGGACTCGGGTGGTGGCGCAGGGATTCAGGCCGACCTGAAGACCGTCACGATGCTCGGTGGCCACGCGATGACCGCGATCACCGCGATCACCGCGCAGAACACCCTCGGCGTTCAGGCGATGAGCGCGCTCTCGCCGGACATGGTGCGGCGGCAGATGACGAGCGTCGTCGAAGACCTCGGCGTCGATGCAGTCAAGATCGGGATGCTCGGAGGGGCCGGGATCGCCGCCGCGGTGGCCGATGAACTGGCGAGCGGCCTGTATGCAGCACCGATCGTGCTCGATCCGGTGATGGTCGCGACCAGTGGCGCGACGCTCGCCGATGCGGCGACGATTGTCGCCTTCGCCCGGCTCGCGCGGATGAGCACGCTCGTCACCCCCAATCTGCCCGAGCTGGCGGCACTGGTCGAGCGCGACCATCTTGACGGCGCCGATGTCGAGGCGGCGGCGCGCGATTATGCCGCGAAGATCGGCGCGCCGGTGCTGGTGAAGGGTGGTCACGCGATGGGGGACACGGTGGTGGACCGGTTGATCGGTGCCGAGGGCGTGATCGCCGAATGGGCCAACCCGCGCATCGACACGCGGCACAGTCACGGCACCGGCTGTACGCTGGCCAGCGCGATCGCGACCGGGCTTGCGGCGGGAATGACGCTCGAACCCGCGGTCGCGCGCGCGATCCGCTATGTCCGCGCCGCGCTGCTTGCCGCGCCGGGGCTGGGAGCAGGGCATGGGCCGATGGGTCACGCGCTCGGCGACGCGCCGTTCGAGCGGTGGGAGCGCGAATGCCGGGCCTGAAGCACGAACGCGCCTGCCTGCCGCCGGTGGCGGGGGTGGACGAGGCCGGACGCGGGCCGCTCGCCGGGCCGGTGGTCGCCTGCGCGCTGGTGCTGCCCGCCAAAGGCGTACCGCGCGGGATCGACGATTCGAAGAAGCTCTCCGCCGCCGAGCGCGCGCGGCTGTATGCGCGGCTCACCGACTGCGCGGCGCTGGGCGTCGGGATCGTCGAGCCGGCCGAGATTGATACGCTCAACATCTACTGGGCGACGATGAAGGCGATGACGCTGGCGGTCGATCGGCTGGCCGAGGTGCTGGGCTGCGCACCGGGCCACGTGCTAGTCGACGGCAACCGTCTGCCGCGCTGGAATTATGCCGCGACCGCGATCGTCTCGGGCGACGCGCACAGCCGCTCGATCGCCGCCGCGTCGATCGTCGCCAAGCACACTCGCGACCAGATCATGATCGCCGCCGCCGAATCACATCCGCACTACGGCTGGCATGCCAACAAGGGCTATGGCAGCGCCCAGCACCTCGCCGCTTTGCGCGAGCACGGGCCATCGCCGCTCCACCGCCGCAGCTTCGCACCGGTCGCACAGTGCATTTTGCCGTTTTGAGTCGTTTCGGCCACACTACCACCCCTTGAGTCTGTCGAGTCGCCCCTGACTCAATATGTAGAAACGGACTCGTCTTGTTCCGCATTGACAACGAGTGGAACACGGACTCGCTTCGCCGCACGACTCTTGACGGACTCGCGCTTTCCCGCCCTTTTGGGGCTCGCAGACGGGGAGCAGGAATTCGATGGGGGTTTTGGAAAAGGTCGTGCGCGGGCGTTACGCGACGCCTGCGGAAACGCCGGTCGTGCTGCCGCTCGACCAGATCCTGCGTGGCGATTGCATCGCGCAGATGAAGGCGCTGCCGGCCAAATCGGTCGACATGATCTTCGCCGATCCACCGTACAATCTCCAGCTCGGTGGCGAGCTGTTCCGTCCCGATGGCAGCCATGTCGATGCGGTCACCGACGAGTGGGACAAGTTCGACACCTTCGCGCATTATGACGCCTTCACCCGCGCGTGGCTGGCGGAGGCGCACCGCATCCTCAAGGATGACGGCACGATCTGGGTGATCGGCAGCTATCACAACATCTTCCGCGTCGGCGCGGCGGTGCAGGATCTGGGCTACTGGATCCTCAACGACATCGTGTGGCGCAAGGCCAATCCGATGCCCAACTTCCGCGGCACCCGCTTCACCAACGCGCACGAGACGCTGATCTGGGCGTCGAAGGGCGAGAAGGCGAAATACACCTTCAACTATCGCAGCATGAAGACGCTGAACGACGAACTGCAGATGCGCTCCGACTGGGAATTCCCGATCTGCGGCGGCGGCGAGCGGCTGAAGAAGGACGGGGTGAAGGTTCACCCGACCCAGAAGCCAGAGGCGCTACTCTACCGCATCCTGCTCGCCTGCACGAAGCCGGGCGACGTGGTGCTCGATCCCTTCTTCGGCACCGGCACCACCGGCGCGGTCGCCAAGCGGCTCGGCCGCCGCTGGATGGGGATCGAGCGCGAGGGCGACTACATCGCCGCCGCCGAGGAGCGGATCGCCGCCGCGCTACCGCTCGACGAATCGGCGCTGGCGACGATGCAGAGCCCCAAGTCGCAGCCAAAGGTCGCGTTCGGGGTGCTGGTCGAGAACGGCTATCTCGCGCCCGGTACGATGTTGGTCGACACCAAGCGCCGCTGGCAGGCGATGGTCCGCGCCGACGGCTCGCTGTCGTCGCCCTGCGGCGCGAACGGATCGATCCACAAGGTCGGCTCGACGGTGCAGGGCGCGCCGGCCTGCAACGGGTGGACCTTCTGGCATTACGAGGCGGAGGGCGCGCTCAAGCCGATCGACGCGCTGCGCCAGACGTACCTGCTCGCGACCCAGCCGTAACCACCGTCGAGCCGGCGCAGGCGGGGGGCACGGCTGTTTCGTCGTGGCGCGACGGCAAGACATAAGCGTCGGCTGTGTGGGCAGACGACACGATCAACTGGACCGTCATAGGCCCCCTTCCTGCGCAGGCGCGACGGCGTGTTAGCGAAAGCCCCCCCTTTCAAGGGAGGGGTTGGGGTGGGTCGAGGCTTGGTGATACAGCTCCCTATGCGCGATCGATTACCGTATCGCGAGCACGCTACCCACCCCCGACCCCTCCCTTAAACGGGAGGGGGGAGTAAGCACGATGCACCTCCGTCCGACCCATTTCACCGACGCGCCCTTCGCCTACCCCGACGGCCATGTCGCGCGACTGGCGGGCGGGTTGCAGTGGTTCGCGGCCTATGAGGTCATCGAGTCAACCACTCGCCGGATCGTCTCCGTTGCCGACATCGCGCAGCTCGGCGCGCGCGCCGCGACGCTCCACGCGCGCGTCACCGCACCGCGCACGCCCTGGGTGCTCGGCGAGCGCACCTTGCGCTTCGACCAGCCGCAGGTCGCCGCGATCCTCAACGTCACGCCCGACAGCTTCTCCGATGGCGGTGCGCATGTCGACGATCCGACCGGCGCGGCGTCCGCCGGCATGGCGATGGCGGCAGCCGGGGCGGCGGTGATCGACGTCGGCGGCGAATCGACTCGCCCCGGCGCGGCGCTGGTGTGGGAAGAGGATGAGGCACGCCGCGTGGCACCGGTGGTCGAGCGGCTGGTGCGCGCCGGGGCGCTGGTATCGGTCGACACGCGCAAGGCGACGGTGATCGAGGCGGCGCTGGGCGCGGGGGCGGCGATCGTCAACGACGTGTCGGCATTGCTGTGGGACGAGCGCGCGGTGGAGATCGTCGCGCAGAGCGCCGCCCCGGTAATCCTGATGCACTCGCCCGATCCCAAGGCCGGCGGCCACGGGCGTCCGACGTACCGCAATGTCGTGACCGAGGTGTTCGACTGGCTGGAGGCGCGTGTCGAGGCGGTGGTCGCGGCGGGCGTCGATCGGGCGCGGATCATGGTCGATCCCGGGATCGGCTTCGGCAAGTCGCTCGCCGACAATCTCGCGTTGCTCAACGGCCTCGCGCTGCTTCATGGGCTCGGGTGCCCCATCATGCTCGGCGTCAGTCGCAAGCGGTTGATCGGCGCGCTCGACAACGAAGCGCCGGTCGCGGCGCGGCTTGGCGGGTCCGTCGCGCTGGCGATGGCCGGCGCGCAGGCGGGGGTGCAATTGCTGCGGGTGCATGACGTGGCGGAGACCGTGCAGGCCTTGCGGGTCTGGCGTGGATTGCGCGACCGGGCCCTCTCGGCACCGTCGTGACGGCAATGAAATGACACTGGCACGGATTCTCAAGATGTGCGTTTGCCGGGCATGATCGTTACCGCCGTACCAAGTCTCACCCAGATCGTTCGTGAGGTCTGGAAACCGCTCATCGTCCTGTTCGTCTGGGACGTCATCGTCACCATCACCTATTACGTGCTGCCGTTTCACGCGCCCGAACTGCCGCTGACCCTGTTCGGCTCGGCGCTGGCGCTGTTCCTCGGCTTTCGCAGTAACTCCGCCTACCAACGCTGGTGGGAAGGGCGCTCGCTGTGGGGGCTGATGATCAACGCCAGCCGCAACCTGGCGCGTGCTGCGCGGAATTTCCTCCCCGATCCCGAGGCACGCGACATGAAGCGCACGATCGTCCTGCGCCAGATCGCCTATGTGAATGCGTTGCGCTGTCAGTTGCGCAAGCAGAAGGTCGACGACGAGGTTCTGCGCTTCCTGTCAAAGGGCGAGGCGGATTTCGCGCTCTCGCGCACCAATACCGCCAACGGCATCGTCGATGGTACCGGTCGCCGCATCAACGAGGCGCGCGAGAAGGGCTGGATCGACACCATCCAGCAGACCTCGATGGAAAGCGTGCTGATCGATATCGCCAATGCGCAGGGCGGAATGGAGCGGCTGAAGAACACGCCGCTCCCCAATCAATACCGCTTCTTTCCGATGATTTTCACGCATCTGTTCTGCATCCTGCTGCCGATCGGTTTGGTCGAGACGCTGGGCTTCGCGACCCCGCTCGGCTCGACGGTGGCGGGGCTGATGTTCCTCGCGGTGCTGGCGATCGGCGATGATCTGGTCGATCCGTTCGCGAACACCGTTCACGATCTGCCGTTGAACGCGATGTGCCGCACGATCGAAATCGACCTGCTGCAGTCGATCGGTGACGAAGCCCCGGAACCAATGGTGCCGGACAAGACCGGGGTGCTGTGGTGACGGTCCTGTCGTCACCCCCGACGTGATCCGGGAGCTCGCTCGTTTCCAGGCCGCAGGGTTAAGTGGCGGGGCTCCGGATCAGGTCCGGGGTGACGATTAAAGCAGATATCCGCCGTCGCTCACCAGCACCGACCCCGTCACCAATGCCGCGGCGTCGGACAGCAGGAAGCCGACCTGGGCCGCGATCTCCTCGGGCTTCGCATAGCGCCCAAGTGGCGTTGCCATTGCCGCGAGTTCCGCAAACGCCGCGTCGCGCCCGATCGCCGCGGCGCGCTCCGCGAACATTGGTACAGCGTCCCAGACCGGCGTTTCGACTCCCGCGGGTGCGATCGCGTTGATGCGCAGCCGCTGCGCCGCGCCTTCCTTCGCCGCGACCTTCACGAGCTGGATCAGGGCCGCCTTCGACGCGCCATAGGCGGCGACGCCCGGCTCGGCCTTGATCCCTGCCGCCGAGGCGACCGCGACGATCGCTCCTGCGCGGCCGTCCAAGGCGCGCATTGCGGCGCGTAGCGTCAGGAACGCACCATCGAGATTGACTGAAAGGATACGCCGCCATTCGGCGAACGACAGCGCGGGGATCGTACCGGCGCCCGCCACCCCGGCGTTGATCACGGCACCGTCGATCCCGGTCAGCACTGCCGCCGCCTCGTCCCACAAGGCTTCGTCGGCAACATCGCCGGGCAGCAGGTCGAGCGTGCAGCCGAGATCAAGCCTGGCCAGCGCCTCGGCGTCTCGGTCGGCCAGCACCAGTCGCGTCGCGCCTCCCGCGACCAGATGCTGTGCGCAGGCCTTTCCGATCCCGGACGCCGCACCGGTGACGAGATAGGTGCGATTGGCATAAGGCAAGGTCATGCCCGCGATCGTGCCCCGGTCACGCGGCGGTGTCGATCCCGAGCTCGTTCAGCTTGCGGTACAGCGTTGAACGACCGATCCCCAGCCGCCGCGCCACCTCGGTCATTCGTCCGCGATAATGGGCGATCGCCAGCCGGATAATGTCCGATTCGATGTCCTCGAGCGGGCGCAGATGGCCATCGGGACCGAACAGCGCGACCCCCGGCATCTCGCCGCGTGCGCGCGGAGCGGGGCGGCTGCCCAGCGCCGCGATCTGCGGAAAGTCGGCGCGGGTCAGCGTATCGCCCTCGCACAGCACCGCCGCGCGGAAGAGCGCATTCTGCAACTGGCGAACGTTGCCCGGCCAGTCGTAGAGCATCAGCAGCGTCAAGGCATCGTCGGTGATGTTGAGGTGGCGCAAGCCCGGCTGCCTGGCGATTCGCTCGAGCAAGTGGCGGGCGAGCGCGGGGATGTCGCTGGCCCGCTCACGCAGCGGCGGGATCGGGACGGTCACGGCGTTCAGCCGGAAGAACAGATCCTCGCGGAACCGCCCCGCTGCCACTTCGTCGGCGAGTCGCTTGTTGGTGGCGGCGATCACGCGCACATCGACCGCCTGCGCATGACGCGCGCCCAGCGGAAGCACCTCACCACTCTGAAGCACGCGCATCAGCAGCGCCTGTGCCTCAAGTGGCAGGCAGTCGACCTCGTCGAGGAACAACGTCCCGCCATGTGCGGCGACGAAGCGACCCTGACGCCGCTCAAAGGCGCCCGCGAACGCCCCCGGCTCATGCCCGAACAATTCGCTGGCGATCGCGTTGGCGGCGACCGAACTGCAATTGACGGTGACACGTTCCAATGTATTGCGCGGCGAAGCGGCATGGATCGCCTCCGCGACCACTTCCTTGCCGACGCCGCTTTCGCCCTCGATCAGCACCGCCACGCGCGCCCGCGCCGCCTTGGCAGCGATCGACAGCGCGGCGCGGAACTCGGGGGCGGTGCCGACGATCTCGTCGAAGCCGAGCATCGCCGGGATCTTCTCGGTCAGCGGGCGCAGCTCGCCGCTCGCGGTGGCGCCCACCGCGGCTTCCAGCGCATGGAGCAACCGCTCGGGAGCGAGCGGCTTGCTGAGATAATCAGTGGCACCGGCGCGCATCGCCTCGACCGCGCTCGCCACCGAGGCATGTGCGGTGAGCAGCAGGATCGGCAATTGCGGTCGATAGGCGCGCAGTTGCGCGATCACCGGTGCGGGCTCCACGTCCGCCTCGGCATGGTGGAGCAGGATCGCATCGAGCTGCATCCCGTCCTCGGTCGCGAGCGTCGCCAGCGCGCTGGCGGCGTCCTCGGCCATGATCGTCCGCCAGCCGCTGCGCGCGGCGATCGTCGCCACGACCCGCCGCTGCGCGGCTTCGGCGTCGATCAGCATCAGCAGACGTTGTCCGTTGCGCGTCATGTTCTGGCCCGGCCCCATGTTTCGTCCGATGCTGCCCTAGCGCCCTTGAGTAAAGGGGGACTTAAATCGGACTGTCATGCGGCTATCACCATATTGCCTGTTGCTGATGGCTTAACTACGGTCTCAGGAACCATTCAAGGGGAAGAGGATCATCATGGCCGAACCTGCCGATCTGAAGGCACATGAGGCAACGTATACGAGCATGATTGGTCTGCTCAAATATGGCGCGGTCGCCTGTTTCCTGCTCGCGTTCCTCGTCATCTGGCTCATCTCGTAGTCGCGCGGTGAAGATCGCGGTCGTTCGGGAGCAGGCAGCCGGCGAGCGCCGCGTCGCCGCCACGCCGGAAACGGTGAAGAAGTTCGTTGCGCTGGGCGCGGCGCTTGCGGTCGAGAGCGGCGCGGGCGCGACGGCGTCGTTTGCCGATGCCGATTACGCCGCCGCGGGCGCGACGGTGGGCGACCGCGCCGCCACGCTGTCCGGCGCGGACATCGTGCTCGGCGTACAGGGGCCGGAGCCGGCCTCGCTCACCGGAGTGGCGTCGGGCGCTTGGGTCATTGCCGGGCTTAATCCGTTCGGCGACCGCGCGCGGGTTGACGGCTATGCCGCGGCCGGGCTCGAGGCGCTGGCGATGGAGTTCATGCCGCGCATCACCCGCGCGCAGTCGATGGACATCCTGTCGTCGCAGTCGAACCTCGCCGGCTACAAGGCAGTGCTCGACGCCGCCGCCGAATATGGCCGCGCCTTTCCGATGATGATGACCGCGGCGGGCACGGTCAGCGCCGCGCGGGTGTTCGTGATGGGTGTTGGCGTCGCAGGGCTACAGGCGATCGCCACCGCGCGGCGGCTGGGCGCGCAGGTATCGGCTACCGACGTCCGTTCCGCCACCAAGGAGCAAATCCAGTCGCTCGGCGCCAAGCCGATCTTCGTCGAGAATGTTGCCGGGATCGAGGGGGAGGGCTCCGGCGGCTATGCCGGCGAAATGTCGCCCGAATATCAGGCGGCGCAGGCCGAACTGGTGTCGGCGCACATCGCAAAGCAGGATATCGTCATCACCACCGCGCTGATCCCGGGCCGCCCCGCGCCGCGGCTGGTCAGCGATGCACAGCTCGCGTCAATGCGCGCGGGCTCGGTGGTGGTCGATCTCGCAGTCGAACAGGGCGGCAATGTCGAGGGTGCGGTCGCGGGTGAGGTGGTGGAGCGGCACGGCGTAAAGATCGTCGGGCACCGCAACGTCGCGGGCCGGCTTCCGGCGGATGCGTCGGCGCTGTTTTCGCGCAACCTCTACAATTTCCTCTCGACCTTCTGGGACAAGGAACAGGGGCGCCCGGTGCTCGATGACGAGATCGGCGACGCGATCCGGCTGACGAAGGACGGGAAGGTCGTAAACACCCGGCTGCTGTCGTGAGGTTGGGGTGGGGCGCGCTGATCGGACTACTGCTTGCGAGCACCGCCGTTGCGCAATCTCCCGACAAGGCCCATCGTAAGGCCTTCTACGACCTCGTCGATCGCTACCAGATGTTCGTCGTGCCGCACTGCGACCCGGCGACGATCGACGCCTATCGGACGCAGAATGCGGCGCGCGACGCCGCCTTCGTCCAGTCGTTGCAAGGAACGAAGCTGGCAAGTGTCTATACGCGCGCGGTGGCGGATCGGCAGAAGCACGATCGCAAGACCGTCTATGATTGTCAGCCGACCGCGACTCCCCGCCCCGCGCCGTCCGGTCGAACGGCGGCCCAGCGTCGTCGTGCCGAGCGCGAGGCCGCCCGGCTCGTCGCCGCCGAGGCAAAGCGCGACCGCACCGAAATCTTCACCGAGGGCGATCGGATTTTCGCCGAGATGGTGGCATTGCGCGACCGCACGGCCGCGACGCCGCGCTGAACGAAAGGGGCCAGCATGGACTTCATCGCGATCCTGTCGATCTTCGTGCTGGCGTGTTTCGTCGGCTATTATGTCGTCTGGTCGGTGACCCCGGCGCTGCACACGCCGCTGATGGCGGTGACCAATGCGATCTCCAGCGTCATCATCGTCGGCGCACTGATCGCCAGCGCGGCGGCGGGGAGCGTGGGCGGCAAATGGCTGGGGCTGCTGGCGGTGGTGCTGGCAAGCATCAACATCTTTGGCGGCTTCGCGGTCACGCAGCGGATGCTGGCGATGTACAAGAAGAAGGAACGGTCGGCGGCCAAGTGACCGTCGCCCCTGCGAAGGCAGGGGCCCATGGCTGTAGAGTAGACGAAGACGGTCCGACACAGATGCGTGCTTCATGTGTCAAACCGCCCGCAAGAAGAAACAGATATAGGCCCCTGCCTGCGCGGGGGCGACAAGGTCGGGGGAGCAGAGCCTAGTGCAACACGCCGTCAATCCATGGGTCGCCTTCGCGTACCTCGTCGCGGGCGTGTGCTTCATCCTCGCGCTGCGTGGTTTGTCGAGCCCGACCACCAGCCAACGCGGCAACCGCTTCGGCATGATCGGCATGGGCATCGCGGTGCTGACGACGCTCGTAACGCACGTCCCGACGATCACCGTGCTGGTCGAAGGCTATGACTATGCCGCGCTGTTGTCGGCGATCGACACCGTCGCGGTGTTCGAGATCGTCGCCGCGATCGCACTCGGTGCCGCAATCGGCCTGACCACCGCGCGACGGATCGCAATGACCGCGATGCCGCAGCTCGTCGCGGCGTTCCACAGCCTCGTCGGTCTCGCCGCGGTGCTGGTCGCCGCCGCGGCGTACCTGAACCCGGTGGCGTTCGGGATCGCGCTGCCGGTGCTCACCCCGGACGGCGCGGTCGCGCTCATCAACCCGGTCAGTCGCATCGAGATGGGCTTGGGGGTCGCAATCGGTGCGATCACCTTCTCGGGCTCGGTGATCGCCTTCCTCAAGCTCAACGGCAACATGGGGGGCAAGCCGATCCTGCTGCCCGCGCGGCATGTCATCAATCTCGGCGTGCTCACCGCGATCGTCGCGCTGGTCGCCTATTTCACGCTCGACCAGAGCCCGTGGGTGTTCTGGACGATCACGGTCCTGTCGTTCGTGATCGGTTTCCTGCTGATCGTCCCGATCGGGGGCGCGGACATGCCGGTCGTGGTGTCGATGCTCAACAGCTATTCGGGATGGGCCGCCGCCGCGATGGGCTTCACGCTCCACAACAGCGCGATGATCATCACCGGTGCGCTGGTCGGCTCGTCGGGCGCGATCCTCAGCTACATCATGTGCCGCGCGATGAACCGTAGCTTCATAAGCGTGATCGCGGGCGGGTTCGGTGCCGAGGCGGGCGGCGGCGGTGCAGATGCCGCCAAAACGGATCGACCGTGGAAGCGCGGTTCGGCCGAGGATGCCGCCTTCCTGATGAGCCAGGCCGAGCAGGTCATCATCGTCCCGGGCTATGGCATGGCCGTCGCGCAGGCGCAGCACGTGCTGCGCGAAATGGCCGACAAGCTGAAGGCCGAGGGCGTCCGCGTCAAATATGCCATTCACCCGGTGGCGGGTCGGATGCCGGGACATATGAACGTCTTGCTGGCCGAAGCAAACGTTCCCTACGACGAGGTGTTCGAGCTGGAGGACATCAACTCCGAGTTCGCGCAGACAGACGTCGCGTTCGTGATCGGCGCCAATGACGTCACCAATCCGGCGGCAAAGACCGACAAGACGTCGCCGATCTACGGGATGCCGGTGCTCGACGTCGAAAAGGCCAAAACGGTGCTGTTCGTGAAACGTTCGATGGGCGGGGTCGGCTATGCTGGCGTCGACAACGACGTTTTCTACAGGGACAATACCATGATGCTGCTGGCCGACGCGAAGAAGATGGTCGAGGATATCGTCAAGGCGCTGGACTGAACCGTGGCTACCCCGTTCGGCTTTGCCGGCGCGCGCACGGTTTGCTTCGTGCTGGCGTCGATGGATGCGCGTGGCGGCGCCGCCGCGCTGGATGCGATCGCGATGATCGGCGGCGACCTGACCGGCCATCTCGCGTTGCAGGAAGCACCCGTGGCGCTGGTTGCGCTGCCCGATCCCGCGCCGGTAGCGATTGTCGATCTTGACGGCGCGCCCGACGAATTGGCGCATGATGTCGTGGCGATCGTCGCGATGCTGGCGCAGGCGCAGGCGTGGCGGTGCGTTGTCGCGATGAGCGTGGCGCAAATCGATCTGGTGATCGCCGCGTTGGGCGACGCTGCCGAGGACGTGCATTTGCTCTGCACGCCGGACCAGGCGGAATGGATCGGCACGCTGGCGGTCGCTGCGGCCAGCGGCGCCGGATCGGTGCGCGCTGCCGATGAGGATCGCGAACAACTGGCGCGGCTGAGCGCCGAGGTTGCGCGGATCGCAGAGATGCTGACACGCATGTCGACGCGCGACGCCGGCAGTCGTGCCGAGGATCGCCGCCGTACCTTCGCACTGGCCGAGACGACCAGCGACATTTCGGCAACGGACGTCCGCAACGTCTTGCGCGCGCGCAGGCTGCGCGATCGCTTTTTCGGTGACGGACTGTTCGAGGACCCGGCGTGGGATATGCTGCTCGACCTGTTCGCAGCGCGACTGGAGGGCACGCGCGTATCCGTGTCGAGCCTGTGCATCGCCGCCGCAGTCGCGCCGACCACCGCGCTGCGCTGGATCAGCAAGCTGACTGCCGCGCGTCTGCTCGTCCGAGCGCCCGATCCCCAGGACGGCCGCCGCGCCTTCGTGACGCTGAGCCACGAAGCGGGCGACGCGATGCACCGCTATGTCACCACGCTGGCGGAGGCTCGCCTGCCATTAGTGTAAGGATGGTGGGCGCTGACGGGTTCGAACCGCCGACCTACTCGGTGTAAACGAGCCGCTCTACCAGCTGAGCTAAGCGCCCGGTGCGACGTCGCTCGATGACGACCCGCCGGAACGCCCTCCATACAGGCCTGTGGTGGCGGATCAAGGCCTCTGCGCGTCGGTCACGACGGCAGCCGGGGGGGCAGCTTCTTCAGTCTATGCCGAGGGTGGGGCGAGGGGACGGACGAGCGCCGGCCGACGAACGCCCGTCACCCCTCCGATCCGGCATCCTCCTGATACTTGACCTGCAGATAGCGCCGTTTCGTTTCCAGCGCATCGAGATCGCCCTGCGCCAGCCGCTCGCTGATGTCATTCAGCTCGCGCTCGATCACGGCAAGCCCTTCTACCAATTGCTGGTCGGGGGTCATCCCGTTGCGTGGCGTGCCGCGCATCGCCGGAGGCACGCGCGTGTAATCCGCGACGAAGCTCGGCAATTGCTCGCCGACCAGTCGCCGCAACTCCGCCGCGAGCGGACTGTCCTCGTCGAGCGTCGCGACCTGTACGCCCAGCGTGTCGAGCCGCACGTCGAGCTGGTTCAGCACTCCCGCCGCCGGCGCGGGTAGCGCCGCGCGCCGCGCGTCGAGCCAGCGCGCCGCCTGCGCGGGCACCGCCTTCACTTCCGACCTTACGATCCGCTCGGGCGTCGGAACGGGCGTTGCGGGCGCGAACAGCACCAGCATTGTCAAAGCAATGATCAGCGTCGCCACCGCCACCATCCCGAACGCGCCGAGCCCCACCAGCATCGCCACCGTCAGGATCAGTCCCGCGCCGATCGCCACCGCCGCCGCACGCTTGCGCCGTCCCCCGCGCCCGCGCCGCGGGCGGCGCTGGAGCGGGATCACCGCGCCGCCGCGTCGCCGCTCGCGCGCGACCTGCGCGACCGCGATCGCGTCGTCGACGTCTGTCACAGCGACTCCAGCTTGAACTGCTCGGCACCGCCCGCCACGCGGTTCTGCGTCGCGCCCTCGGCGCGCGCTATATAGCCGCGCGACTTCTCGACTTCGTTGCCGAGCGTGTCGACGGTCACCTTCATCGTGTCGAGCGCCTTCAACTTGAAGGTGTCGATCGCATCCATCGTGTCATAGATGTTCTGGAACGCGCGTTGCAGCGTCTCCAGCGGGATCGTCGACGCCGCGGCCTGTTCGTGTATGCGCGCGGTGTTCTGGCGCAGCAGGTTGCCGGTCGAATCGATCAGTCCGGCGGTGGTGGTGTTGAGCTGGGTGATCTGCTCCAGCACCAGTTTCTGGTTGGTCAGCGCCTGCGCCACCGTCACGGCGGTGCGTAGCGCGGCGACCGTCGTGGTGCTCGCGCGATCGACGCCCTTGATCAGCTCGACATTGTTCTTCTTGACCAGATCGAGCGCCAGATAGCCCTGCACCGTCACCGCCATCTGCGTCAGCAGGTCCTGCGTCCGCTGTCGCGCGTAGAACAAGGCGGTCTCGCGGATCGCCTTGGCCTTGGCGGGGTCGGTATGATCCAGCTCGTCGGCCTTGTCCTCCAGCCGCGCATCCATCGTGCGCGACAGGTGGATCATCTGCTCCAGCCGCCCCATCGCGGTCCACAGATTGGCGCGCTCGGTATCGATCGCGGCATTGTCCATCAGCAGCTCGTCCTTGCCGCTGCCCAAGCTCTTCAGAATCGAGGCGATATGTGTCTGCGATGATTTGTAGCCATCGAAGTAATTGCGGACCTTGTTGCCGAACGGGATCACCCCGAATAATTTCTGCGGCGTGGTCAGCTTGCCCTTCTTGCCGGGATCGAGGTCCTCGACGACGCGGCGCAGCTCGGCCAGATCCTTGCCGACACCGGCCTCCTGATCCATCGCGCGCACCGGTCGATCGAGGAAGCGGTTGGACTGGCCGGCCGCGTCGCGAATTTCCTTCTGCCCCATCGCGGTAATCGCATCGACGCGCTTGCCGAACTCGGGCGAGTTGACGTCTTCAGCAATCAATTGCTCCACGAAGGCATCGACACGCCGCTCCAGCTCGCTACGCTTGCTGTCGTCGACCGGCACCAGCCCGGCGGCCTTTTCGGCGCGAACCTCGGGCACCGGGTCCGGCGGGGTGAGCACCAGCGCCGGTTCTGCGGTCTCGGACGTGGAGGCCATCGTCATTTCCTTCGCTCACTTTACCGCGCTCCATACTCCACGGCGCGCGCGCACAGATCAACTGTGTTGCCAATGTAAGACGCTGCGCCCGCGAAGTCGAGTGCGACATGCACCTGTCATGGACCGCAATTAGCGCGCTCGAAAGACCACAAACGAACAGGGGAACCTTCATGTCGCGCTTCTTCCGCGGCAGCGTCGTCGCGCTGCTGTCGCTTACCGTGTCGTCGCCGGTGCTGGCGCAGGCGATGGCGCAGCCTGCCGCCAGCGGTGACGACAACGAGGTTATCGTCACCGCGCAGAAGACCGCGCAGCGGATCGAGGACGTCCCGCTGACCGTCAGCGCGGTGACCGGGCAGCGGATGGCGGATATCGGCGTCAACTCGCTCGCCGAGGTTGCGATGTACGTGCCCGGCCTCCGCATTCAGGAGCAGAGCGCGAACAATCCCGGGATCGTGATCCGCGGCATCACTTCCGACAGCGGCTCCGCGCAACAGGGCGCGCGCGTCACGCTCTATTATAACGGCGTCGATATCTCGCGCTCGCGCGGGGCCTATCAGGACCTCTACGATATCGAGCGGGTCGAGGTAGTGAAGGGGCCGCAGGCGACCTTGTTCGGCACTGCCGCCGCGGTCGGCGCGGTCTCGATCATCTCCGCCCGGCCACAACCGGGCTTCTCCGACGTCATCCAGGCGTCCTACGGCAATTTCAATCGCGCGCAGGTGTCGGGTTTCGTCAACGCCGGTAACGATACGTTCGCCGCTCGTCTGGCGTTCGGGGTGAAGTATCGGGACGGCTATGTCCGCAACATCGCGGGCGATCCCGGCGTGCCCAACCAGAATCAGGGCCGCGTCGACCAGGATGATCTCTATGGGCAGAAGCAGGCCGGCGCGCGGTTGTCGTTGCGCTACCTGCCGTCCGACGCCGTCACCGCCGATCTGGTGCTGACCTATGACGGTCAGCGCAACACCGGCACGCCGTTCAAGAGCCGTGCCTTCGCGCCGACCGGCGGTCAGACCGGCGACTTCGGATACGCCGAGCTGTCGGGGTCGCCGTACAGCCGCGAGGTCCTCGGGCGTCGCAAGCTCGGCCTGCACCGCGACGTCTACGACGCCAATTTGACCGTCGCGGTCGACATCGCGCCGGGCGTCACCTTCACGACCGTCAACGGCTACCGCCGTTTCGACAGTCTGGAAGTGTTCGACGCCGATGGCGGTCCCGCCTGGTATCTGGAGTTTGCCGAGGATGCGCGCGGTGACCAGTGGAGCCACGAGGATCGCTTCAACTTCAAGGGCGAGCATGCCCGCGCCTCGATCGGCTGGAACGGCTTCTTCGAAAACGGCATCCAGCGCGTTCCGTTTTCCACGGAAGAGGGGACGTACATCGCCTGCTCCGTCAATGCCGGCTTCGCCCGGCTGCGAAGTGCGCTGAACGCCGCGGGCGTGCCGACCGGCACGGGCTGCGTGGCCGCTAACGGCACCATCCCGGCGACCCGCGCCACCGCGTTGCTGACACGCGGCGCGGCCACCCAGCTTCCCTATGCATCGGTGTTCGCCAACGATGGCCGCAACGCGGCCTATTCGATCTTCGCCGACGCCACCTTGCTGCCCGATCCGCGTCTCGAATTCACCGCCGGCGCGCGCGTCCTGATCGAGAAGCGCCGGTCCGGCTATGTCAACACGCAGCCGAACTCGCGCATCCTGGCGGGGCTTGGCATCAACACCGGCCTGCTCGGCGTCCCCAACACCAACAATGTCCGCTTCGTCGCGCAGCAGAGCTACTCCGCGATCCTCCCGCGGTTCAACGCGCTGTACCGCATGACCGATGCGTTCAATCTCTACGCCACCATCTCGAAGGGCCGGCGCTCGCCCGTCGTGCAGCTCGATGCGCAGGCCGGCGCGGCGGGCGTGATCCCGCGCCTGCAACTGGTGCCGGAGGAAAACGTCTGGAACTATGAGGCCGGGCTAAAGGTCGCGACCGCGACGCTGAGCGGGACTCTCTCCGCCTTCTATCAGTCGTACAAGGGCTTTCAGGTGTCGGTCGTCGGCAGCGACGGCGTGGCGCGGACGCAGAGCGCGGGCGCCGCGTCCAACCCCGGCGTCGAACTCGAAGCGACGTGGCGCCCCGCGAAGCCGCTCCAGATGTTCGGCTCCTTCGCCTTTATCGACGGCAAGATCGACCGCAATGCTGCGCTCGCTCCGGCCTTCTCGGGCGCGCACTTCCGGTTGCAGCCGAAATTCACCGCCGCGGGCGGCGCGACGGTGCGCCTGCCGGTCGGATCGGGCGCCACCTTCTACGCCACGCCCTCGGCCACCTACCAGAGCAAGGTCTTCTTCGAGCTGCCCAACAGCGAAGCGATCAGCCAGGGCGGCTACACGCTCGTTAACCTGCGCGCCGGGGTGGAGCTGGCGGACGGGCGCTACACCGTCGGCGCTTTCGCGCGAAACCTGACGGACAAGCGCTACTTGCTCGATGCCGGCAACACCGGTGGCGGGTTCGGGGTGCCATCGTACATCGCCGGCGAGCCGCGCTTCTACGGCCTCGAAGTATCGGCACGGTATTGAGGGGGCAGGGGATCGACCTATCATAATGCGGCGGGGAGGGCACTTCCCGCCGTCCGCCCCGGATCGATCCCGCGATGCCGTTGCGCCTTTTCGCGCGCTCGGTCGGCGAACCCCCACTGGCGTCGGGCGCAACTTTCCGCTATGCGGCGCGGCGAAACTGCCTGCGGACAAGCGGGCCACCCTCAGGAACCCGTATGAACCTGCGCAATATCGCCATCATCGCGCACGTCGATCATGGCAAGACCACTCTCGTCGACCAGTTGTTCCGTCAGTCCGGCACGTTCCGCGACAATCAGCGCGTGGAAGAGCGCGCGATGGATTCGAACGATCTCGAAAAGGAGCGCGGGATCACCATTCTCGCCAAGCCGACGTCGATCGAGTGGGAAGGCGTGCGCATCAATATCGTCGATACGCCGGGCCACGCCGACTTCGGCGGCGAGGTGGAGCGCATCCTCAGCATGGTTGACGGCGTGATCCTGCTGGTCGACGCCGCCGAAGGCGCGATGCCGCAGACCAAGTTCGTCACCGGCAAGGCGCTGGCGCTGGGCCTGCGCCCGATCGTCGTCGTCAACAAGGTCGACCGTTCGGACGCGCGCATCCAGGAAGTGCTCGACGAGGTGTTCGACCTGTTCGTCGCGCTCGAGGCGAATGACGAGCAGCTCGACTTCCCGGTGCTCTACGCTTCGGGCCGCAATGGTTATGCGTCGGAGGACATGGACCGTCGCGAGGGCACGCTGACCCCGCTGTTCCAGAAGATCGTCGATCACGTGCCGCCGCCGAACCTCGATCAGGATGCGCCGTTCAGCTTCCTCGTCACGCTGCTCGACCGCGACAATTTTCTCGGCCGTATCCTCACCGGCCGCGTCCAGTCGGGCGTGGTGAAGCTCAACCAGCCGATCCACGCGCTCGACAACCAGGGCAATGTGATCGAGACCGGTCGCGCGTCGAAGCTGATGAGCTTTCGCGGGCTGGAGCGCGTTCCGGTCGAAGAGGCGCGCGCCGGCGACATCATCTCGCTCGCCGGCCTTGCGGTCGCGACCGTCGCCAACACGATCTGCGACACCACCGTCAGCGTGCCGATCCAGGCGCAGCCGATCGATCCGCCGACGCTGTCGATGCGTTTCGCGGTCAACGATTCGCCGATGGCGGGGCGTGAGGGCAGCAAGGTGACCAGCCGCATGATCCGCGACCGCCTGATGCGCGAAGCGGAGACCAACGTCGCGATCAAGGTGACCGAGGCCGCCGACCGTGACAGCTTCGAGGTCGCCGGGCGCGGCGAGCTTCAGCTCGGCGTGCTGATCGAGACGATGCGCCGCGAGGGCTTCGAGCTGGGGATCAGCCGCCCGCGCGTGCTGTTCGCCGAGGACGAGAACGGCAACAAGACCGAGCCGTACGAAACCGTCATCATCGACGTCGATGAAGAACATTCGGGCACGGTCGTCGAGAAGATGAACCTCCGCAAGGCCGAGATGACCGACATGCGCCCGTCGACCGGCGGCAAGACGCGCATCACCTTCTCCGCCCCGTCGCGCGGCATGATCGGCTATCACGGCGAGTTCCTGTCGGACACGCGCGGCACCGGCATCATGAACCGGCTGTTCGAGAAGTACGGCCCGCACAAGGGCAATATCGAGGGTCGCAAGAACGGTGTCCTCATTTCGAACGGTGCGGGTGAGGCGCAGGGCTATGCGCTCGGCCCGCTTGAGGATCGCGGCATCCTGTTCGTCGGCCACGGCGAGGCGCTCTACGAGGGCATGATCATCGGCGAGAACGCCAAGACGGATGACCTCGAGGTCAATCCGATGAAGGCGAAGCAGCTGACCAACTTCCGTGCCTCGGGCGGCAAGGACGATGCGATCCGCCTGACTCCGCCGAAGAAGATGACGCTGGAACAGGCGATCGCCTATATCGACGACGATGAGATGGTCGAGGTGACCCCGAAGACGATCCGCCTGCGCAAGCGCTACCTCGACCCGAACGAGCGCAAGCGCGCGAGCCGTTCGAAGGCGGCGTAAGGCGAGGCGGCGAGCGAGCAGCAACGCTGCGGGCTCAAGCCTTGCCCGGGCGGCGGCGCTACAGCGTCGTCAAACGCCACGGGCTTTGCTCGTGGCGGGCTCAGCGAGCGATCAGACGGCCACCGCCCACCCGGCGGTGGCCGTTCTCATTTGTGCGCCCGCACGCGCGCCACCACCCTGCGGACCTGCGCGCTGACGAGCGCCGGATTCTCCTCGGCGATCGGGTGATGGTTGCGCGTTGCCACCACCATTTCGCTGACACGCGACAGCCGCGCGAGGCGCGCCTGTGCCGCCGGCCACTCGGCCTCATACTTTTCCGGCACGCCCATTCCGCCAGCAAGGCCATGCCGGATCACGACCAACGGCCGATCGCCCAGCATCCCGGAGATCGTCCTCGGCCGTTCCGCGACCGCGGTCCGCTCCCAGCGGTCGAGCGGATCGCGCGCCTGTCCCGGCATCGCGCGTGACCAGACCGCGTCGAACTGCCCGCGCAGATCGGGCGGCAGGTCCTCGACCCAAGACGGCACTGCAAAGGACAGGATCAGCCGGACGATCCCCAGGTGCCATCCAGCCTGCCACAGCGGGTCGGTGAGCCGCAGCATCGGGAACTCATCCGGGCTGCCCCGGAACCACAAAGCGGGCTCCGACCCGTCAACCATCACCATTCCCGCCACCCGCCGCGGCGCGCGGCGGAAAAACGCGAGCGCGATGACGTTTCCGCCCGACTCCGGTACCAGCACCAGCGGCCCCGCGACGCCGCCACGCGCCAGCAGCTGTTCCAGATCGTCGACCTGATCGCGCAGCCCCATCGCGTGCGTCGCCGGGGCGCTCCATCCCAGTCCGGCGCGGTCATAGCTGCACACGTGCGTGTCGACGGCGATCCGGCGCTGCGCCGCGTACATCGTCACCGACGGCGTGCCGTCGCCCGACAGCAGCAGCACGGTTGGGGATCCCTGTCCGACGCACCACAAGTGGAGGCGGTGGTCGCCGACTGCGATCAGCCGACCGGGCGCGGGATGGCGCGGCGCGTCGATCCGTTCGGCGCGGCGCTCATAGATGACGCCCGTCAGCAGCAGCGCTGTTACGCTGAAGGTGATCCAAAAAGCTTTGCGCACTTACCTTCCCCCGACGCTGCCGAGGCGCCGGCATTCCATCGCGACATGGCATGATCGCGGCCACTTGGAGACCAAGGCGCGACCTGGCCACCTACACCGTCGCCCCTGCGCAGGCCGGGGCCCGTGCCCGTCTCGTGCGTCGATGCGGCCGACACATAAACGTCGCGCCGTTCTCAGCCGACCCGCATGAGAGGACAGCCATCGGCCCTTGCCTGCGCAGGAGCGACGGATCGTGCGGCCGGCGGATCGCCGGTCACCCACGATGAAGCCAGCCGCGCACCTGTCCTACGTCAGCAACCGCGTGGTAATTTCCGGTGATGCCCAATCGCTCGCCAACCCCGCTGCACGCCCTCATCGCCCCGCCGCGGCTCACGAAAGTACCCCGCTACCGTCTCAACATTCGCAACATTCGCGCCGGCAACCCACTGGATCGGCAACATATTGTCATCAGCTATCCACGCCCGCGTCGCGGCACGCGGATAGGGGCAGGGTTCTCTCTTTCAGCGGAGCCTCCGATGCGTATCGCCACCGCCACGACCCTGCTCGCAACCACGCTTCTCGCCGCCACCGGCGCGGCAGCGCAGACCGCTTACCCCGTAATTCCCGAGCCGATGATCTTCGACATGATGCGCCCGCTTGGCGCGAAGAAGGGCGAAATGGAGGTCAATGCGCTGGCGATGACCACCGCGCCATTCCGCCCGCGCGCCGCCGAATGGGCGCCGGAGGTCGAATATGCCTTCGCCGACGGCAAGGCGATCGAATTCGAGCTGCCGTTCAACGGCGCGACGCTGGAGGCGTTCAAGCTCGGGCTACAGGCGGCGTTCGGTGCGTCGGCGGACGGGCGCAGCGCGCATGGCGTGCAATATCTCGGCATCTACGACCGGGAGACCGGCCGCTACAGCAATTCCCTGCTCTACATGGCGGGGCGTCGCTTCAACGCGCGGTGGAGCATGATGAACATGATCGGCGTCGACGATATCGCGTTCAAGCGCCGGGCCGGACGCAATGCGTTGCTGCTCAACCATGCGACCTTTTACGACGTTACTGCCGGCACGATCGCCGGGGTGGAGCTGAACGTCGCGGGTGGGCGCGAGCGGCTGGTGCGGGTCGCGCCGCAGCTTCATCAGCGTGTGGCCGGCAAGGTCAACGTGCAGGCCGCGGCGGGTGTCGAGAAGCATCGCCACCATCGCGCGCGCCCGACGCTTGGCGTGCGGCTGGTGCGCGAACTTTGAGATCGGTAGAAGCGCCGCCATGCCGATCGATCTTATCTGCCTCGATGCCGACGACACGTTGTGGCACAACATGCGCTTCTTCGCTGCCGCCGAGCAGGCGTTCGCCGATCTTGTCGCGCCCTATGCTGACGATACCGCGGCGCGCGAGCGGATGCAGGCGATCGAGATCCGCAACCTGCGCCACTATGGCTATGGCGCGAAGAGCTTCACGCTGTCGATGATCGAAACCGCGCTGGAACTGGCGGGCGACGATCTGCCCGCAACTAGCGTCCGCCATATCCTAGCGATCGGCCGCGAGCTGCTCGCGCATCCGGTCGAATTGCTCGACGGCATCGGGGAGACTCTCGAACGGCTGGCGGCGTTGGGGCGGTTGGTGCTCGTGACGAAGGGCGATCTGCTCCATCAGGAGGTGAAGCTCGCCGCTTCCGGTTTGGGGCAGCTGTTTGCCGGGGTCGAGATCGTCAGCGACAAGCGTGCGGAGACGTTCGTCCGCGTCTTCCAACGCTACGGTTGCGCACCCGAACGCGCGGTGATGGCCGGCGACTCGATGCGCTCCGACGTGCTGCCCGCGCTGGAGGCGGGGGCATGGGGCGCATACATCCCGCAGCCGCTGGCCTGGGCGCACGAGGTGGCGACCGCGCCGACCGATCACCCGCGCTTTCGTCAGCTTGCGCGTCTGGCGGAGTTGCCGGACTGGATCGACGAAATTGGGGGCAATCGATAATCGTCATTCCCGCGGAGGCGGGTATCCAGAACCTCTGGCCTGTCGCTTCTCGCGAAGACCTGCGCGTCTGGATTGCCGCCGCCGCGGAAATAGCGTGGAAGAAGGGAGGCAGACGCCTCCCCAAGCTCGGTTTCAGTCGAACTTGCCGCTCAGCGACACACCGACGATCCGCGGCTCGTTGAACACCGCGGCGTTGTAGTTCTCGATTACGCCCTTCAGGTTCTTCTCATTGGTAATGTTGCGCGCAAATGCCGCGATTTCGTAGCGCCCGTCGGCAGTCGTGAAGCCGGCCTTCAATCCCAGCTCCAGGTTGTCGTCGGCGAAGAACTCGCGGGTCTTGTACAGGACGAAGTTCGTATAGCCCTGCATGTTGACGTCGCCCGCCACGAAGAAGTTGCCGCGATCCGAAAGCGGGATATCGTAGCGAACCGCCGCATCGACCTGCCAGCGCGGCGCGTTGGGCAGCGGGTTGCCGTCGATCCGCGCCAGCGTAGCGGGCTGGCCGAAGATCGTGGCCGGCACCGTCTGGTTCAGCACCGTGCACGTCAGGTCGCGACCGAATTGGCACACCTGTGCGAAGACGTTCTTGTCCTTGATCTCGGTATGGATCGCGCTGCCACCCAGCGAGAAGGTGATGTTGCGGATCGGCCGCCAGTCCATCTCTGCCTCGACACCGTACGCATTGGCGTGGTCGGCGTTGAACAGCGTGCCGTTGCCGTTCGCGTCGTTGCCGTTCAGCTGGATGTCGTTGACCCGATAGGTGAAGGCGGTGGCGTTGAGGCGCAGCTTCGAGGTCGGCTGCGTCTTCACGCCCGCCTCGTACGACATGATCGTCTCGCTGTTCGCGGTCGAGAACGGCGTGTTGAATACCGCCGAACGGCCCTGGATCGTCGGGCCGCGGAAACCGCGCGCAACGCGGGCATAGATGCTCGCGGTCGGATCGATCTCGTACAGCGCCGACAGATCCCAGCTCGGCTCCTTGCCGGTCAGCTTGACCGCCCGCGGCGCGGTGGCCGGGAAGGTGTCGGCCGTGCCCGCCGCGTTGCGCCCGGCGCGGATCAGTTGCGTTTCCTTGTCGTCCTCGGTGTAGCGCGCGCCGGCGGTCAGGGTCAGGCGCTCGGCGAGGCGATAGCTCGCCTGACCGAATACCGCCCAGCTCGTGTTGACGTTATGCAGCCGTACCCAGTTGTTGACGTTGCGCTGGGGATCATTCGGGAGGAGAAAATACCCGCGCTGGTAGAACTCGGTGACGTCGCGGCTGTCGAAATAGAAGCCGCCGAACTGCCACTTGAACGCGCCGTCGCCATTGCTCGCCAGCCGCACTTCCTGCGTCCACTGATCGAGATCGCGGACCCGGCCCATGCTCTCGCCATAGCCGGCTCCGCCGAAGTTGGTCGCCGCGCCGCCGTCGGTATCGCCGCGGCTGTAGCCCGAAGTCGTCTCGTAGGCGGTGATCGAGGTCAGCGTCGCCGCGCCGAAATCCCATGCCGCGTTCACCGATCCGCCATAGGTCTTGTACGCCTGCGGGTTGTTCGCGCCCTCATCGAGCGCGACGCGGTCGCGCGCTTCGAGATTGATGTTGTTCTGGCCCTTGATCAGCGCCCCGCGGTGGAACACCGTCGACGTGCCCTCATAGGAGCGGACATGGCCCGACAGGTTGATCGACAGCGTCTCGGTCGGGGTCAGCAGCACCTGCAATCGTGCATCACGCTCGTCGAAACCGCCCATAGCGTCGCGGCCCGGACGCGTGCCGTCACGGCTGACGCCGGTGTAGCTGTTGTCGATCCAGTCGTCGCGATGCTGGTACAGCCCCGACAGCCGCACCGCGATCTTGTCCTGCACGATCGGCCCGCCGACGCCGCCGTCGAAGGTGACGGTGTTGTACGAGCCGTAGGAGGCGTTGAAGCGGCTCGACCACGCCTGGCCGGGGCGGATCGTGTCGAACTTGATGATGCCCGCGGTGGTGTTGCGCCCGAACAGCGAGCCCTGCGGCCCGCGCAGCACCTCGACATTGGCGACGTCATAGACGGGGTTCGACTTCAAGACGACGTGCTCCAGCACGACATCGTCCTGGATGATCGACACCGGCTGCGAGGCGCCAAGATAGAAGTCGATATTGCCAAGCCCGCGAATGTAGAAGCGCGGGAAGATACGCCCGGTGGTCGTCTCGGCATACAGGCCGGGCACGCGGCCGGCGAGCGCCAACGCGTCCTCGCCACCTGCCTGGAAGGTGCGAAGATCGTCGCCGTTGACCACCGCGACCGACACCGGCACGCGGCGCAGGTTTTCGGTGCGACGCTCGGCCGTCACCACCACATCGCCCAGTCCGGTGTCGCCTGCGTCCTGCGTCGCGTCGGTCGTGACAGGGGCGGTGCCGCCGGTCTGCGCGGCGGCGGGGATGGCGGACAGCGCAACGCCGGCGGCAAGGCCGGCAAGCAGGATCGATTTCGACGAACGACGCATGAGAACCCCTTATGATACGACAGGAAAGTGGCACCGCTGGCACGCCGGCTGCTGCGGCATTTTCCCCGGCGGTTCGACAGCTTTCCTGTCCGCGGCGGCTAGGCGGCGATTGTGTCGAGATCATGAAATATTGCGGAATATTTCCGGCACTTCGCTTGCAGCGCTCCCCCTCTTGTGTAGCTGTGCAGTTGAAGGCGCAGGGCGGGGTGGGCGCGCCAGCGCTTGGCTTGTCCTGCCGGCGAGGCGACTAAACCGCTGATGAATGCACCATTCCGCGCCGGTTCAGCCGCCCAGCCCCATAGCGATGGCACAGGCTCGTACAGATATGCGTTCAGTTCAACTAGCGAGCGAGTGCAGGAGGTCCGGTTTATGTCTGCGTTGAAGAAGACCGTTTTGGCCACCGGCTTGATGGCGACAGCCCTGGCCAGTGCCGCGCCTGCGGAGGCGCAACGTTACTGGCGTCACCGCGATCGTGGTGGCGACACTGCGGCGGGCGCGCTGATCGGTGGCGTCATCGGTTTGGGGCTCGGCGCGGCGATCGCCTCGAGCAACCGCGATCGGTACTACGACCGCCGCTACGACGACCGCAGTTACTACTATGACGATCGTTCCTATTACGCGCCCCCGCCGCGGGTTATCTATCGTGAGCGCTATTACGCGCCGCCGCCCCCGCGCGTTTATTACGAGCCGCGCGGCTACTATCGTGGCTATGACACGCCCGGCTATTACGGCTGGTAAGGCGAACGGCGGCGCGGGGAGCAATCCTCGCGCCGTTTTTTTGTGGCCGTCCGTTCCGCTTTGCGGCAAGGGCGCGGCATGAGCGATACTCCTCCCGACCATCTGTCGATCGATCCGTCGAGCCCGTTCTTCGACCAGGACGCCCTGCAACGCGGCGTTGGCATCCGCTTCAAGGGCGTCGAGCGCCGCGATGTCGAGGAATATAGCATGTCCGAAGGCTGGGTTCGCGTCGCGCTCGGCAAGAAGGTCGACCGTCATGGCCGGCCGCTGACGATCAAGCTGACCGGCCCGGTCGAGGCATATTTCGAGAATGCCGCCGAGGGTGGCGAGGGCGACGGGGATCGGGAAGAGGCGTAACGTCGCCTTACCTCTACTGTCATCCCCGCGAAGGCGGGGATCCAGACGCGCAGGTCTGCCGAAAGAAGTCGGAGGCCAGAGGTTCTAGATTCCCGCCTGCGCGGGAATGACGTAGGTTCCGATTCTACGCCGCTTCCAGCGCCTCGCTGGCGGTCATCCACCGCGCCTCAGCCGCCTCGATCCGGTCGTTCAGCTCGGCGCGACGCTTCATCAACTCGGTCATCGTCAGCTTGGCGAGTTTCGCCTCCGCCTTCGACGGATCGAACATCGCCTGATCCACCGCGGCGCGCTCTGCCGTCAGCTTCGCCAGTTCCGCTTCGGCATCGCGCGCTTCCTTCTTCAGCGCCTTGTCGTTCTCGCGCGCGGCAGCCGCGGCCTTGCGGTCCTGCTTGCTTCCCTTCGGCTTGTCAGCGCCTTTGCCGTCACCCGCCAGCACGAACGCGATGTAATCGTCGAGGCTGCCGTCAAATTCCTTCGCGGTGCCGTTATCGACCAGGACCAGCCGGTCTGCGCTCAGCTCCACCATATGCCGGTCGTGGCTGACCAGCAGCACCGCGCCGGTATAGGCGTTGAGCGCCTGCACCAGCGCCTCGCGCGCGTCGACGTCGAGGTGATTGGTCGGCTCGTCGAGGATCAGCAGGTGCGGCGCCTCGCGCGTGACCAGCGCCAGCGCCAGCCGCGCGCGCTCGCCACCCGACATGCTGCCGACGCGCGCGGTCGCGCGGTCGCCCGAAAAGCCGAACCGCCCGAGCTGTCCGCGCACCGCCGCCGGGGTCGCGCCGGGCATTACCCGCGTCATATGCGCCAGCGGGGTATCATCGGCCTCCAGCTCTTCGACCTGATACTGGGTGAAATAGCCGACCTTCATCTTGCCGGTAGCGTTCATCTCGCCCGCGAGCGGCGTCAGTTGCGCGGCGAGCAGCCGCGCCAGCGTCGTCTTGCCGTTGCCGTTGCGGCCGAGCAGCGCGATGCGATCCTCCGGGTCCATCCGCAGGTTGAGCCGCGACAAGATCGGGGTGTCGCCATAGCCGACCGCCGCGTGATCGAGCGTGATGAGCGGCGGGCGTAATTCGGTCGGGTTGGGGAAGTCGAAGCTGAGCGTCGGATCGTTCACCGCCTCGGCGATCGGCTGCATTTTCGCGAGCATTTTGGCGCGGCTCTGTGCCTGCTTCGCAGTCGAGGCGCGCGCCGAGTTGCGTGCGACATAGTCCTGCAGCTTGGCGCGTTGCGCGTCCTGGTTCGCCTTGGCCGCCGCAAGCTGCGCCAGCCGCTCGGCACGCTGTCGCTCGAACGCGTCATAGCCGCCGGGATAGAGCGTTGTCTTGCCGTTCTGCAGGTGCAGGATGTGGTCGACGACGTTGTTGAGGAAATCGCGCTCATGGCTGACGACGACGATCGTCGCGCGATAGCTCTTGAGGAAATCCTCCAGCCACATCACCGCTTCGAGATCGAGGTGGTTGCTCGGTTCGTCGAGCAGCAGCAGGTCCGGCTGCGAGAACAGCAGGGCGGCGAGCGCGACGCGCATCTTCCATCCGCCCGAGAAGCTGTCGAGCGGGCGATTCTGCGCGTCCTCGTCGAAGCCCAGCCCGACCAGGATGCGCGACGCGCGCGATGGTGCGGCATAAGCGTCGATCGCAATGAGCCGGTCGTGGACCTCGCCGAGCCGGTCCATGCAGCCGGTGCCGTCGAACGCCTCGGCCTCCTCCAAAAGCGCGGCGCGTTCGGTGTCCGCGGCGAGCACCGTTTTCAGGGGAGTCGAGTCACCGGCGGGCGCTTCCTGCGCGATATAGCCGATCCGCGCGCCACGCGGCATGTCGGCCGAGCCTTCGTCGGGTTCGAGCAGCCCGGCGATGACGCGCACCATCGTCGATTTGCCCGCGCCGTTGCGCCCGATCAGCCCGACGCGGCTGCCGGGGGGGAGGGCGGCACTGGCGCGATCAAGGATCGTGCGCCCGCCGAGCCGCACGGTGATGCCGTTGAGAGAAAGCATGGCGGCGCCTGTAGCCGATCGCGCGGAAAGGGGAAAGGGAGGCAGCGATCATCGATCCGGTGCGCCGCCAAGCCTCCGCGCTGCGCGCGACGGCGGATATCAGCCGGTGCCGTCCTCCATTGCCGGGGTCGCAACCCCGCGCTGCTCGCTGAGGATTGTCCAGCCGGTCAGGAACAGCGCCCCCACCACTGGCCCGACGACGATCCCGCTCAATCCCAGCAGGTCGATTCCGCCGAGCGTCGTCACCAGCACCAGCCAGTCGGGCAGACCGGTATCGCGCCCGACAAGGATCGGGCGCAACACGTTGTCGGCCAGCCCGATCACGAAAACGCCCGAGACGATCACTACCACCGCTTGCCAGATCGCGCCGGTGGCGAGCAGGTAGACCGCCACTGGTCCCCAGATGATCGCCGGGCCGATCGCTGGCAGCAATGCGGCCACCGCCATCAATACGCCCCACAACAGCGCAGCGGGCAGGCCAACGATCCAGAAGGTGACCGCGCCCAGCGCGCCCTGCACCAGCGCCACGACTCCGGAGCCCTTGATCGTCGCGCGAACCACCGTGACGAACTTCTCCGCGAGCCGCTCCGCGACAGGCCGCTCCAACGGCAAGGCGCGCACAACCGCCGGGCCGACGTGCTCGCCGTCACGGAGCAGGAAGAAGGTGACGTACAGCCCAACGCCGAACGCCAGGAGGAAGGCTGCAGCATTGGCGCCGATCGACAAGGCCTGCCGTGTGAGGACGCTGGCGCTGCTGCTCAGCGTTGCGGTAACCCGCGCCTGCGCGCGCTCGAGGCTGTTGAGCCCGGCGTTATCGAGCAACTGCTGCAAGCGGGCGGGCAGGGCGTCATGCACCTGTTTGAAATATTGCGCGAAGTCGATCTGTCCGCCGCGAATCTGTTCGTAAACGCCGGCAGCCTGATCGACGATCATGCTGCCGAGGATCAGCGCCGGGATCACCACGGCGAAGGTGATGACCAGTAGCGTCAACGCCGCGGCAAGGTTGCGGCGTGCCGGCCAGCGCCGTGCGAAGCGCTGGAAGATCGGCTGGAACAGCAACGCCGCCAGCGCGGCCCACAGCAGCGCGCCGATAAACCCGGAGACGACCAGCAGCAGCCCGACCGATACCAGCAGCAGGAAAAGGGTCAGCCCGCCATTCTCGACGCGCTGTCGATCGATCGTCATTGAACAAGCCCCGGTATCGCCATGTCGTTACAGGAGAGAAACGCTACCGATCTTGATTAGGTCCGCGAGGGGGGCGGGGACCCTGCTGGTGACCCATCACGCCTGATCGTACATCCGGCCGATATGCGCTTCGCCACGCGCCGCTGCGAGCCGTTCCTGGCGATGCCGTTCGGCATAGCCGGCGCGTTCCTCCGCGGTGCGTTCGCCGACGCAGGCAGGACAACTGACGCCTTCGACAAAGGCGGGCGAGGCGCGATCGGCCGCGCTGACCGGCATCCGGCAGGCGAAACACAGCAGATGCGTTCCCGGCGCCAACCCGTGTCCGACCGCAACTCGCTGATCAAACACGAAACATTCGCCCTGCCACGCGCTCTCGGCTGCCGGCACTTCCTCCAGATAACGCAGGATGCCGCCGTCGAGGTGGTGGACCTGCTCGACGCCTTCCGCCTTCAGGAAGGCGGTCGATTTCTCGCAGCGGATGCCGCCGGTGCAGAACATCGCCACCCGCTTCTTCCCCGCCAGCAGCGTCTCCCGCTGCGTGCGGAACCAGTCGGGAAAGTCGGCGAACCCGGCAGTTTTCGGATCGACCGCGCCTGCGAAGGTGCCAACCGCGACTTCATAGTCGTTGCGGGTATCGATCACCAAGGTTTCGGGATCGGCGATCAGCGCATTCCACTCAGCGGGCGCGACATAGGTGCCCGCGTCGGTCAGGGGATCGACCGTCACGCCCATCGTGACGATCTCGCGCTTTACCTTTACCTTCAGCCGGTGGAACGGCATCGCTGCCGTCCAGCTATGCTTGAGCGACAGCGCCTCGCAGCCCGGCAGCGTGCGGATGTGCGCAATCACCGAGTCCAGCGTGTCGGGCGCGCCCGCGATCGTTCCGTTGATCCCTTCGCCCGCCAGCAGCAACGTGCCCCTGATTCCCGCCGCGCGCGCCACCGCGAGCAGCGGTTCGCGCAGCGCGTGCGGGTCGTCAAATCGCGCAAAGCGATAGAGTGCGGAGACCCTGATGTTCTCGGGCGGGGTCAATGGACGAAGCGCGCCACCACGTCGCGATAGCTGCGGCTGACCTTCACGTTCGCGCCCGAATCGAGCACGAGGAAGCATTCGCCGTTGGTGTGCGGCTTCACCTGCTTAACCAGATCGAGATTGACGATCGTCGAACGGTGAATGCGCTGGAAGCGGCGCGGATCGAGCCGCTTTTCGAGATCCTTCATCGTCTCGCGCAGGATCAAATTTCGGTCGCCGGTGTAGATCACCATATAATCGCCCGCCGCGTCGATCCGCTCGATCGTGTCGACGTCGACGCGGAAGATCTGCCCCTGATCCTTGATGTTGATCATCTTCTCGAAGCGGCTGGCGTTTACCGCATCGCCGCCATCAGCCATTTCCGCCGCCGCTTCGGGGGCGTGCTCGGCAAGCGCCTCCTTGAGCTTTTCCGCCTCGCCCGCACTCTGCCGCTCCGAGAGTCGCTGGCGCACGCGGTCGAGCGTGTCGGCGAGGCGCGACTCCTCGACCGGTTTCATCAGATAGTCGGTCGCCTGCGCCTCGAACGCGCGGATCGCATGATCGGAATAGGCCGTCACGAACACGAACAGCGGCGGCTCGACGTCCATGAGGCCCTGGACGACCGAGAAACCGTCGAAGCCCGGCATCTGGATGTCGAGGAAAACGAGGTCGGGCTTGTGGGTCTTGATTGCGCTGATCGCCTCGCGGCCGTTCTGGCACTTGGCGATGATCTCGACGTCGTCGTGCGCCTGTAGCCGCAATTCGAGCCCCTGGATCGCAAGCGGCTCGTCATCGACGAGGATGGTACGAATGGTCATCACACCTCTCTGTTCGGTACTTCGAGCTGGTACGGGATCTCGATCTCGACCCCGAACCCGCCCGTCGGCATGGCCCGCACATCGAAGCGGTGGTCCGGCCCGTAAGCCTGTGCCAGCCGCTCCCTGATATTGGCGATGCCCACGCCGGTTGAAAGGCTTGGCCGCGATTTCGTCGGCATCAAACCCGGTCCGGTATCGGATACGCCGAGCAGCACCCTGTCACCGACGAGCCGAATGGTAACACAGATTTCCGCGCCGTCCTCCTGCGGCGTCACGGCATATTTGATCGCATTCTCCACGAGCGGCTGGAGCAGCAGCGACGGCAACCGCGCCTTCTCCGCCGCTGGATCGATCTCGAACTTCGGGCGCAGCCGGTCCTCGAACCGCATCTTCTCGATCTCGAGATACAGTTTCAGCGTCTCGACTTCTTGCGCGACGGTGACGTGCGCGGTCGGTTCGTTGGCGAGCGTGTAGCGCAGGAACGACGACAGCCGGCTCAGCATCGCATTCGCCCGCTCGGTCTGCTTCAACAGCACCAGCGTAGAGATCGAATTGAGCGTGTTGAACAGGAAGTGCGGGTTGAGCTGGTACCGCAGCATCGCGAGCTGCGCCGACGACGCCTGGTTCTCCAGATGCTCCATCTGGTCGATCTGATCCTCAAGGATCAGATAGAAGTTGATCCCGAAGTAGAGCGCCGACCAGCCGGCCAAAGTCGTGAAACAAAGGAACAGCGCAGCGAGCAGCAGCGTCAGGTCCACCCCCGGCGCGGCCAGCCGGATCAGGCTGAACGAAAAGGCGTACAGCGTCGCATAGAGGAATGTCGCGGCGGCCAGGGTGAAGATCGACAGCAGGATTCCGGTGACCCGCGGCAGCTGGCGATAGTGCCCGTAGAGCACCGAGAGCAGCAAGGTGATGCAATAACCGATGATGGATTCGATCAGCACCGAGCCGATCACCTGCAACGAGGCATTGCTGCTCAGCGACGAGACGAGCCGAAGCACCAGATAGCCGGTCCAGCCGACCGCCTGGAGTTTCCAGAACGCGGATGCCTTGTTCTCGAAGAACGGCCGGACGAACAGCGGGCGCTCCGGCGTGCCGGCATAAGCGGACGAGGCAGGAGCAGCGGAGACGGAAGTCGCGGAAGTCGCCATCGCGACCTCTGTACACCGCCTGCGCGCCGCGCGCAAAAAGAAGGGCCGCCGGTCCCGAAGAACGGCGGCCCAGCTTTGGGAAGGATTGACGCTTAGAAGGTGAAGCGCGCGCCGATCCGTACCGAGTAGAGCGACTGACGCGACGAGATCACGTTCTGCTGATCCGGCGCAACGCGCGGCGCGGTGTAGCGATATTGCGCGCACGCCTGCGACGAATTTGCCGTCGTCTGCGCGCTGGTCGGGTTCGTGCCGGTCGCGACGGCGGTCTGTAGGCACTGCACCTGGATCGCCGCGGTGGTGTACGGGAACGAATATTCGCGGATCTGACCCCAGTTCTTGTTGATCAGATTGCCGACATTCTCGACATCCGCGAACAGCGTGACGCGGCTGCCGCCGAGCCCGGTGGGAATTTCCTGCGAGATGTGCAGGTCGATCTTCGTAAACCACGGCGAGTTGAAGGCGTTACGCGGCGCGATCGTGCCGCGGAACTTGGACAATCCGCTCGAATTGATCAGCGCGTCGAGATTGGCGGCGGTTTGCGCGGCGGTCTGCGTGACGACGCCGTTCACGACCGTGTTGCCGTAGCTGACCAGCGGATCGGTGGTCGAAACCGGCACATACATAAGGTAACGCTGCTGTGTGCCGACGTTGCCGAAGATCGGGCTGCGGTTCGACGACGTGTCCTGCATCGTATAGCTGAACGGCTTGCCGATGCGCGTTTCCCCGAACAGCGCGATATTGGTCTTGTAATCGCCGAAGAAGGCGTGATCGAAGGTGACGCCATATTTGATCAGGTGACGAACCTGATCGTTCGAAATGCCGTATGCCGCGCCCGAACCGTCGAAGAACGCGCCATTGGCATAGTTCGAGCCTGCCGTCGACGAGGTGGCCGGCGTCTTGTCCTTGACGTCCTGATAGGCATAGCTCGCCGAGAAGCTGAGCCCCATGTCGAACGACTTGTCGAAACGCGCGACACCGATCAGCGACCGACCGCTGCTCGTGTTGTTCAGGACAATGTCCTGGAAGCGATCGGCGAAGCTCGTAACGGCCTGATAGCGCGGGCGACCATCGGGCGTGGTCAGGCCGCTGGCGACGACGCGATAGTCTGCGAAATAGACCTGATCGCGCACGTCCGACCACAGGAAGTCCGCACCGAGATGCCATCCGCCGCCCAGGAAGCCACCGAAGTCGGTGTCGTAATCGGCCGACAGCGTTCCGCGCCACTGCGACGGCAGGCGGAAGTTGCGGTCGAGAGCGTTGGTCGGCGCGTTGGTGGTGTTGGCGGGGCTGGTCACCAGATCGTTGGCCGCTGTGGGTATGGTCGTGCCGTTGACGTTGCTCAGCACCTGCGCCCCGGTGCCCACCGAATAGCTGCCGTTGTTCGACTGGGTGACGTCGATGCTGTTAGTCAGGAAGCCGGTGTTCGAGAAGCTGTTCGAAACATAGACGTCCGGCGAGCCACCCGAGAAGATGCCGATCCCGCCGCGGAAGGTCAGCTGCGACGTCGGCTTGAAGTCGAAGCCGATGCGCGGCTGGAACACGCCACGACCGGAGATGTAGGTCTGGTTGGTAAAGCCATAGCGGTTGACGAAATTCTGGTTGAGCGCCGGACGGCTGTGACCGCCGTACATGTCGTAGCGCGCGCCATAGGACAACGTCAGCAGGTCGCTGATCCGCCAATTGTCCTGAATACCGAACGCGTACGATTGATACTGGAACCGCGCCGCGCCGTTGATCGGATCAAGCGTCGGAACGGCATTCTGATAGCGGAGGCGCTGGGCGTTGCCGGCCGCGAAGTCGGCGATGGAATCGAAGTAATAATCGCCGGCGCTGCGCTGCACGAACAGGTTGACGATCTTCGTATCCGACATTTCGCCGAAGATGCGGAGGTCATGATCGTCGCGGGTCAGGCGTGCCTGAACGGTGCCGCCCCAGGTGCGGCTGGTCAGCTCGTTAGACTGGCGCGAGATATCCGGACCGAACGAGACCGTTCCCGAGCCGTTGGCGCAATTGGTCGACAGATCGATGCCAGTCGCGGTGCTTCCCACGCTGGCGAAGCCAGCACGGTCGGATTGCGCAGCGGTGCAGACCTGGAATTGCGCGAAGCCACGACCCAGGATCGGATCCTGACCGCGCTTGTAGTCCTTGTAGAAGCCGCGGACTTCAGTGGAGAATTCGTCCGACCAGTCGGAGTTCAGCTGGACGACGCCAGCATGCAGGCGGTTGGAGCCGACATAGCCGTTCGAGGCGAGGCCGAGCCCCGGTGCGTTCGCGGTGCCCGACGCCGGCCCCACCTGCGTGTTCTGGTTAAACCGGATCGCGTCCTTTGTGTACATGTACGTTACCGAGGCGCGCTGCGTGTCTGAGAGGTTCGCATCGAGCTTTGCGACGAGGCGATCGTCGCGATCGTCCGAATTGTTGAGCACCCCGCCGGTGTCATAGCCGTAGCGGCTCTTCGCGATTTCCTGAATCTGCGCGACCGCGGCATCGGTGATGTTTGGAATGATGGTGCCGGCGTTGTTGCCGGGCGTGCCCTCGGTGATCGGCGTGCCGGCGCGGATGCGCTCGCCCGCGACCATGAAGAACAGTTTGTCCTTGATGATCGGGCCCGACAGCTCAGCGCCATAATTCTCGTACTTGAAGTCGGGTACGGTCACGCGGCCGGTCGGCACGCCGGGGCCGGCCTTCGTGCGCTTGCCGGTCAGCTCATCAGCCGAATAGGCGTAGAAACCGGTGCCGTGGAACTCGTTGGTGCCCGATTTCAGGATCGCGTTGATCGCGCCGCCCTGGAAATTGCCCTCGCGGACGTCATAAGGCGCGACCTTGGTCTGGAACTGACCGATCGCGTCGAACGGCACCGGCGAGCGGCGCGTGGGCAGGCCATCAGGATTAAGGCCGAAATTGTCCGTGACCGGCACGCCGTCTACCGAGAAGCGGTTGAAGCGCGCATTCTGGCCGGCGAAGCTCACCGCACGGCCACTGCCCTCCGAATAGTCGAGGCGCGCAAACGGATCGCGGCGCATGAGGTCGCGTACGTCGCGGTTGACCGAAGCGACACTGGCGATCTGCGCGGCCGAGAGGACGGTAGCCGGGCCCTGGCTCAAGTTGCGGGCGTTTGGCAGGCGCGACGCGGTCACGACGATGTCCCCGCCGCCCGCGCTCTCCGCCGTCAGTTCGATCGGCAGCTCGAAGCTCTGCGCGACGACCGTCTGAATATCGGTGACTTGCGTCGAGGAATAACCAGGAGCGGTGACGGTTACGGTGTAGGGACCGCCGACGCGCAGGCCGGTGGCGTTGAAGCTGCCACTGGCATCGGTCGTGACCGTGGTCGTGGCACCGGTCGGGACGTTGAGGATTGCCACCGTCGAGCCCGCCACCGGCGCGCCATTCGCCGTGACCGTGCCCCGGATCGAAGAGGTGGTTTCCTGCGCCATCGCGGCGGCCGGAATGACCAGCGCGACCGCAGCCACGCCTACGAACAGATTGTTTCGCATCGGAAATTTGTTCCCCTTTTCGCCGCAGCGCGACCCGCGACGGCTTCGTCGTTGGGGCGCCGATGACCGCACTATGTGAAGGTTGCGTGACAGTTGCGAGTAGATTGCTGCACCGCTGCAAGAGTCTGTTGCGGCGTTGCAAAAAAGCGACAGCAATGCTGCGCCACCGCGGCCTAGCGCCGCGCGAAGATGCGCTTCCAGGCGGGCTTGGCGCTTCCCGATTGCAGGACGCCCCGGCGGAACAGGCGGGCGCCGATCGTGATGAACACCGCAACCCACAGCAATTGCCACGCCAACGCCGCCAGGTGCGGCCACCATTCTGCACCCGAAGCGGCGCGTCCGGCCATCGCAAATGGCGAAGATAGTGGGAAAAGCTCGGCGGCGGTCGCAAGCGCGCTACCGGGGTGGGACACGGCCGAGGAGGCGAGGCCGAACATCGCGACCTGGATGATCGTGATCGGTAGCGAGAGCATCTGAACCTCGCGCATTGTTGCGGCCTGCGCGCCAACCCCCAGAAATACCGAGCCTAAAAGGAGGAAGGCGGTGGTGAAATAGGCCGCGAACAGCGCGGCGAAGGGCACGATCCCGATCGCCGGACGCAGTTGCGCGAGGTCGCGACCGACATCGCCGGGGAGTAGCGCGCCGATCTGGCTGAGCACCGTACCCCAGAATGTAACGAACAACAGCGCGACGCCGTACATGCCAAGCAGCTTGCCAAGGAAAACACTCTCAAGGGGCACGGAAGCGGCAAGAATTTCAATGACCTTGTTGTTGCGCTCTTCCGCCATCGTGCCCACTACCTGACCGGAGAGGAACAGGGTCAGAAAGAAGATACCGAACACTGTAAGGAACGCCGCGGCGTTGCGGTCGCCGGGCGTCGGGGCGGCAGTCTTGACTGCCTCCATGCGCACCGGCGGCGCGTCGGTGCCGGCACGTTCGATCAACGCGGCCTGTCGCGCTACGGCGGCAAGATAACGGGCGTCGTTCCGGTTTCCGGCCGAAAATACCACCTTCGGTTGCGCAAGCGTGCCGTATAAAACCGCACTGACGTCGGCGCCGGGCGCATCGAGCATCGCGCGGGACATTGTTTGCGCGTTTTCGACTGAAGGGTGCAGCGCCAACGGCGGCGGCGCGGCGTCCCCGCGCACGAGCGGACGCAATTGCGCATCGGCGCTGCGCAGCGCCTTTGCCGATGCGGGCGGCAGCATCGCGACCAGCCGGGCCTTGTCCGACGAGCCCTGCGTGACCGATGCCGCGCTGACCCCGCCGATCACGCTCAGCGCGCCCATGATGGCGGGCGCGAACAGGAAGAGCAGGAAGATCGGCGTGAAGACCGTGGCGGTAAAATCACGGCGGGCGATCGTCAGCGTCTGGCGGATCTGGCGACGCAGCGGGTTCATGCATTCGACTCCGAAGCGGATTGCCCGACGATCCGCACGAAGGCGTCGTGCAGGCCGGGGCGTTCGATCGACAGGCCCTTGATACCGTAGCCGGCGTCGATCAGGCGGTGGAGCAGTCCCTCGATCCCTTCTTCCGGCAAGGCGAAGCGCCACGCCTCCGCCTCGTGTCGCGCGCCCGGCGGCAGCATCGCGGCGAGGTGCGCATCGGCATGGGTGGGGACGTAATGGACCTGCTGCGGCAGCAGCGCGCGTGCCTCGTCGACCGTGCCCTCGAAACGCCGTTTGCCGCCTGCGATCACCGCGAGACGATCACACAGCCGTTGGGCGTGTTGCATGACATGGGTCGAAAAGAGGATCGTCGCGCCGCGATCGCGCTCGCTGAGGATCAGCGCCTCCAGCCGTTCCTGATTGACCGGGTCGAGCCCCGAAAAAGGTTCGTCGAGCACCAGCAGGTCGGGCCGGTGGACGATCGCGCCGAGCAGCTGCACGAGCTGCGCCATGCCCTTCGACAGCTTGCGGATCTTCTCGTCGATCGCATGGCCGAGGCCGGCGGCCTCCAGCATCTCGGCGGCGCGTGCGCGGCCGGTCTGCCAGTCGAGCCCGCGCAGCGCGCCCATGAACGCAACCGCCTCGCGCGCCTTCATCGACGGATACAGCCCGCGTTCTTCGGGCAGATAGCCAACCCGGTCGCCGACGTCGCGCGGGTGCGCGCTGCCGAGCAGCGTGCGCGAGCCCTCGTCGGGCTCGATGATGCCGAGCGTCATGCGCAGCGTCGTCGTCTTGCCCGCGCCGTTGGGGCCGAGCACGCCGTAGATCATTCCCGCCGGCACCGTCAGATCGACCCCGTCGACCACGCGCCGCTCGCCGTAACGTTTCACCAGCCCGTCGGCGATGACGGCGTAATCGTTCGATGCCACGCGTGCTTCCCCTTGTCGCAACGCAGCGTAGCGGCGCGCGTTCACGCCGCCAATCGCTATTGCCACGTCGGGTGAGGCCGTGGCGACGTGTCACCGGTCATAACGAGTGCTTCGATATGCGCAGGAGAGGTTTGTTCTGGCATCCACTTGTCGGCGTGAGTGCAAGCTGTTGTGGCGCAGCGAACCCCGGAGCAGGTCAAAGCGTCGGCAGAGGTGCCGGGCGGAGGCCGGGGGCCCCGTCGGGAAGACCTGACAAATAGTTGCAGGCGTCTCCAAACTGGAGCCCGGCCTGCGCCGGGGAACGTAAAGGACGATCGTGAGGATTTGACGTCAGGCGGCGGCGCGTGCGCCGGCGTCGTCGTTGGCGGCCGGGGTGCTGAGCCCGCCGTCCTGCGCCAGCTTCGCGAACGCGCCGCCCGCCGCGAGCAGCTCGTCGAAGCCGCCCTGTTCGACGATGCGTCCCTGATCGAGCACGACGATCCGGTCCGCGGCGCGCACCGTCGAGAGGCGGTGCGCGATGACGAAGGTGGTCCGGCCCTGCCGCAGCCGTTCGAGGCTTTCCTGAAGCCGCGCCTCGGTCGCGACGTCGAGCGCGCTGGTCGCTTCGTCGAGCAGCAGGATCGGGGCGTTCTTCAAGAGCGCGCGGGCAATGGCGATCCGCTGGCGCTCGCCGCCCGACAGGCCCGCGCCACGATCGCCGACGGCGGTGGCGAAGCCATCGGGCTTGCGCATGATGAAGTCCCAGGCGCCCGCGATGCGCGCGGCATCCTCGATCTGCTCCATCGTGGCATCGGGATTGCCCATCGCGATATTCTCGGCGATCGAGCGGTTGAACAGCCCGGCCTCCTGGAACACCACGCCGGTCGCCGCGCGCAACGAGGCAAGGGTGACGCCGCTGATATCCTGACCATCGACGAGGATGCGGCCCTTCTCCGGGTCCCAGGCGCGCTGGAAGAGGCCGAGCGCGGTCGACTTGCCCGAGCCAGTCGGGCCGACGATCGCGACCGTTTCGCCGGGGGCGACCTCGAAATCGAGATCGTGCACCGCGCCCGAGCCGGTCGGGTAGCGGAACGAGACGTTCTCGAAGGTGACGCGGCCGTCCGCGACCGAAAGCGGCGCGGCGTCGGCGGCTTCGGTGATGTGGCTCTGCTGGTCGAGTACCTCGAAGAACTGGCGGAGCGCCGGCAGCCGCTGCGCGACGTTGACGATGAAACCGGTGACCGTCTCCAGACGTGCGATCATCAACGTCGCGAAGCCGACGAACGACACGACATCGCCGATCGTCGCCAGCCCACGTTCGATCAGCGCCGCGCCGAAGCCAAATACCGAGACGATCGCGATCGACGAGGCGCCGCGTGTCAGCACCGCCGACACCGCCCACCAGTTGAGCACCGGATATTGCGCGTGGAGCAGATCGTGGAGCGAGCGGCGGACGTTGCCCATCTCGCCGGGCACCGCAAGGAAGCTCTGGAGCACGGTGACGTTGCCGAACAGGTCGCCGAGATTGCCCGAGATGTCGGTGAAGCGATCCTCGACGCGTGCCTGCCCGGTGGCGGTGTGGCGCATCACGATCAGATTGACGATCGAATAGACGAGCATCAGCACGACCAGCACCAGCCCGAGCCGCCAGTTGGTCATCATCGCAATCGGGAGCAGCAGCACGAGGATGCCGAGGTTGGTGATCTGATCACGCAGCAGCGGCAGCCACAGGTTGAACAGCCCCTCGCACCCCGAGATCATGATCCGCATGAGCCGGCCCGACCGCGCCTGCGTGTGGAACGCGGGTGGCAGCGCGAGCAGATGCTCGACATAGGTCGACATCGCGATCAAGCGGCGGCGGTGCGTCATGCGATCGGCGAGCAGCGCGATCACCACACCGGCGGCGAAGACCGTGACGCTGATCGCGCACCACAGGCCGACGTAGCGCATCGGATTGGCGCCGGTGGTGAGGCCGTTGACCGCCTTGCCGAACAGCAGCGGCTCCGCGACCTGCAGAAATGCGACCAGCGCGCCGGCGGCGAGCAGCGAGCCGGCCTTCAGCCGTTCCGGGCGGAGCAGCGCGAGCGCGCGGAGCACGACATGCGGCGAGCGGGTGCGTTCGGCGGACAGGGGCATGGCCAACTCACGAATCAGTAATGAGGAGCGCGCCGGAGCCGCGTGCGACGTCCGACAGGGGGCGCAGTAAGGGAATGTGGTTAACGGAAGGTGTGATCGGGGGAGCGGAGAGGCGCAATCGACGCTCTACTTACGTCATCCCGGACGTGGTCCGGGATTCCGCTTCTTCATGCCCCGGACGGCAAGAAGAAGTGGGGCCCCGGATCAAGTCCGGGGCGACGAAGCACGGATCAATGCTCGCGGAACGACGACCAGAACGCGCCCACCAGCGGCTCCAGCGCGTAATCGAGCGCGGTGCGCTTGCGCAGCGGGATCAGCACCTGCGCGGGCATCCCGGGGCGCAGCTTGAACTGTTCGCCGCGGAATTTGGCGAGGACATGCAGCTCCTCGGGCGGCACGGTGATCTCGGCGGTGAAATAGCTGACGCCGGTCTTTTCGTCGGTGAAGCTGTCCGCCGACAGTCGCGTCATCGTGCCGCCCAACGGCGGGATGTCGCGTTCGTGGAGGCTCGGGAATTTGACCGTGGTGTGCTGCCCGACCTTCAGGTCGTCGGCGTCGTCGGGCGAGATGCGCGCCTGAATGCGCAGCGGGGCCTCTTCGGGGACGATGTCCATCAGCTTCTGCCCCGGCTGGATCACGCCGCCGGGGGTGAAGACGGTCAGTCCGACGACCGCGCCGGTCGCGGGGGCACGGATCTCGGTGCGCGCAAGCTGTTCGCGCGCCGCGCCCAGCTTCGGCATCAGCTCGCCGAGCCGGACCTCGACATCGCGCAGGTCGGCGGCGGTGCGTTCGGTGAAGGTGCGCTCGGCCTCGAGCCGCTGGATCTGGCTTTCGCGCGCCGCCTCACGGGTCTGCGCGACGCTGGCGGAATATTGCCCGCGCTGGCCCTGCAATTCGGCACGCATCCGTTCCAGCTCGCGGAGCCGGGTCTGCGAAACGAAGCCCTTGGCGGCGACAGGGCGCAGCGCGTCGAGCTGGGCGTCGAGCAGCTTCAACTGCTCCTGTGCGGACAGCACCTGCTCGCCATAGCCGCGGCCCTGTTCGTTCGACTGCGCGGCGCGCTGGCCGAGCGCGTCGCGCTGCGCGGTGAGCGTCGCGGTGCGTGCGTTGAGTTCGGTCTGCTGGAGTCGCATGGCGAGCGCGGCCTCGGCCCGATCCTCGGCGTTGAGCGTCGCGAATTCGCGTGGGGGCGCTATGTGCGACTGGCCGAGCTGTTCCGCCTGAAGCCGCGCGCGCTGCGCGAGCAGGCGGATGGTCTGCGACGCCAGCGCGCGCTCGCTGGCGAGCACCTCCGGCGAGCCGAGGCGGATCAGCAATTGCCCCTGCTGGACGCGTTGGCCGTCGCGGACGAAGATCTTGTCGACCACGCCGCCGTCGCGATGCTGGACGGCCTGGCGCTGCCCGGACACCGCGAGCACGCCCTCGGCATAGGCCGCTGCGTCGAGGCGCGCGAACGCGGCCCAGCCGAGGAAACCGATGAAGAACAGCGCCGCGACGATCAGACCGGTGCGGATGTCGCCGCGTGGATCAGCGGGCAGGTGGACCGCGTCGTCGCCGGTCAGGGCAGGGGGGGAGGCTAGGGGGAGGGTGGCCATGGCTCAGGCGCTCGCGCTGGGGGCGGTGATCGTGGTGGGCGTGCCGGGGCGCGGCACCGCGCGCGGGCGTTGCGGCGCGATCTTGGGCAATACCTCGTCGCGGGGGCCGAACATCTCCACGCGTCCGCCGCGCATCACCAGCAGTTTGTCGACGACGGGCAGGATGCCGAGCTTGTGGCTGACCACCAGGATCGTGTGCCCGGCCTTCTTGTAATGATCGATCGCGGCGAGCAGCGCGCTGTCACCCTCGGCATCGAGGTGCGCATTGGGTTCGTCGAGGATCAGCACCGCCGGATCGCCGAACATCGCGCGCGCCAAGGCGACGCGCTGCGCCTGACCCGCGGAAAGGCCACGCCCGCCGGGCTTCAGCTCGTGATCGAAGCCGCCGGGCAGTCGCTGGATCAGCTCGCGCGCGCGGGCGCGCTCGGCGGCCTTGATCGCGGCGGCGTCGATCGCGGCGGGATCATGCGCCAGCTCGGTGCGGAAGCGGGCGATGTTTTCCTTCACGGTGCCGGCGAACAGCGACGGGTCCTGCGGCAGATAGCCGATATGCTCGGCGAGCAATTCGGGGTCCCAGTCGGTCACGTCGGCGCCGTCGATGCGGACGCGGCCGCGATCGGGGCGGATCGCGCCGGCGATGATCCGGGCCAGCGTCGACTTGCCCGCACCGCTCGGCCCGACGATCGCGATCACCTCGCCGGCCGCGATCGGAAGCGAGACGTCGCTGACGATCGTGCCGTCGCGCGTGTCGTTAAAGAGCGTGACGTTCTCGAGCCGCAGCGCGCCCCTTGGGGCGGGAAGCTGGGTGACGACGCCGGTGGTCTGCGTTTCGGTCAGCAGCTTGTCGAGTCGCAGGTAGCTGCCATGCGCCTGCGCAATGCTCTTCCAGCTGCCGATCAGCATTTCGATCGGGGCCAGCGCGCGCGAGATCAGGAAGGACGCCGCGAAGATCGAGCCGCCCGATATCTGGTTGTCGATCGCCAGCAACGCGCCGAGCCCGAGCGCGAGGCTTTGCAGCGCGAGGCGGACGAACTTGGTGGCGGTCATGTAATTGCCGCCGGTGAAGCCGGCGCGGGTCTGGAGCGCCAGCATCGTCTCGCGATAGCGGAGTTGGCGCGTCACCATCGCGCGCCGCATCCCCAGCGCGCGAACCGCCTCGGCGCCGCCGAGCATCGACTCCTGGCTGGCGTAGCTGGTGGTCGCGGCAATCTGCGCCCGCTCAAGCGCGGTGCGCGTGCCCTTTTCGTTGCGCCAAGCGATCACGGGCAGGATCGTGCCCCCGACCAGCGCGACGATCCCGAGCACCGGATGAACGAGGAAGCAGACGGCGACATAGATCGGCGTCCAGGGCGCATCGAACAGCGCCAGCACGCCGGGCCCGCTCAGCGTCTGGCGGACGGTGTCGAACTCGCGCAGTGCCTGGCGGGCGACCGGCTGATCGGGGCGGCCAAGCGTGGCGTCGAGCAGCACGGGTGCGAGCGTCGCGTCGAGCCGGACCCCGGCGCGCACCAGCAACCGGGTGCGGATCCGGTCGAGCATCGACAAGGTGACGAGCGCGAACAGCAGCACCGCGGTCAGGAACCACAAGGTCAGCCGGCCGTGCGTCGGTACCACCCGATCATAGACCTGCAGCATGTACAGCGTCGGCGCGATGTAGAGGATGTTGACCAGCGCGCTGAACCCGAACGCCGCCACGATATGGCGGCGGCACAGCGACAGCGCCGCCCGCATCGGACCTTCGGCACCCGGATTCGTGGTTATCATCATGGAACCAACGCCTAGCATCAACGTTTCGTCAAAGCGACCGGGTACGTGCGGACTCCGTCAGCTGACTGAGTGGCCCCGTGCGACGGTTTGGTGATCCCTCTCCCGCCGCCCATATCGCAGAAATGGTTGAAGAAATTACTACCATTGCGACCGGCGGGAAGCGCCGGTGCGATGCGGGATCATCGCGGACATTCGGTATGTCGGGCATTTCGGCCAACCAGTCAGCGAATCGGTAACCCAGCGAAAATTCCGCCCTACTATTGCTAGTCAGTCGCAATCGCTGGTATAGCGGTGCGACGCGAGGGCAAGGGGAAGGTGGCGAATGCTGATGCAGCGGGTGGGACCGCCCATGACGTCGGCACCGCGCACGCGCCGCCTCCGCGGTGCTGCGCTGGCGATGGTGGCGCGCTGCTTCACGGCGTTCCTCGGCGGTTATGCACTCACCGCGATCGTCGCGACCCTGATCGCGCGACTGCTGCCGATCGCGCGAGTCGAAGCGACCGTCTGGGCGATGATTCCGGCCTTCCTGTTCTATGCGGTGGTCGGCCTGTGGTGCTTTCATGAGCCGCGGCTGTCGCGCGTTGCCGGCTGGGTGTGGGGCGCGACGATCGTTGCGGGCGGGGCGGTGTGGCTGCTGGGCACCCGTCCGTGATCCGTTCGCTGCGTCAGTCGATGGCGTGGATCCACAGCTGGCTGGGGCTGCTTGCCGGCTGGATCCTGTTTGCGATGTTCCTGACCGGCACCGCGAGCTATTTCCGTCCCGAAATCACGCGCTGGATGCAGCCCGAGCTGCCGATGAACCGTACCGCCCCCGCTGATGCGGCGCAGACTGCGGTCACCAGCTTGTCGCGTGATGGCATCACCGACCAACAATGGTTCATCCAGCTGCCGAACGACCGTGATGTCGTGACGCGCGTTTATGCAACACCGAAGCACGACACCCCCGACGCCGGGCCGGCCAAGCGGCGCAAGCGCGCGGCGGAGCAGGTGCTCGATCCCGCGACCGGCGCTCCGGTCCACGCGCGCGAAACGCGGGGCGGCGAGCATTTCTATCGCTTCCACTTCCAGTTGCAGCTGCCGCATCCGTGGGGGCGCTGGCTGGCGGGCATCTGCGCGATGTTCATGCTGGCGGCGATCATCTCGGGCGTGGTGACGCACAAGCGCATCTTCGCCGACTTCTTCACGTTGCGCTGGAACAAGGGGCAGCGCAGCTGGCTGGACGCGCACAACGTGTCGGCGGTGCTGGCGCTGCCGTATCATGCAGTCATCACCTACACCGGTCTGCTGACATTGGTGCTGATGTATCTTCCGTATCCCATTGCCATCAATTACAAACAGCCGCTGGATTTCGGGCGCGAGGCTTATGGTCTGCCGCGCGATGCCGAGGCGAGCGGGCGGGGCGCGTCACTGGTGCCGATCGCGCCGCTGGTGCGGGATGCCGAAGCCCGGCTGCGCATGCCGGCGGCGCGCGTCTTGGTGCAGCAGCCGGGCGATGCGGCGGCCATCGTCGCGGTCAGCGGTGCGGCCGACACGCGCCTGAACGCACGCGCGGGCACGGTCGTCTATTCGGGTGCGACGGGTGCACTGCTCCAGTCGCCAAGCGGCACCGGAGCCGCGGTATCGACAGCCGGCGTGATGCTGGGATTGCACATCGCGCATTTCGCGGCGCCCGCGTTGCGCTGGGTATTGTTCCTGCTTGGCCTGACCGGGGCGGCGATGGTCGGCACCGGATTGCTGCTGTGGACCGCGGCGCGGCGCAAGCCGGGCATGGCACCCATTTTCGGATTGCGGCTGGTCGAACGGTTGAACATCGCGACGATCGCCGGGCTGCCGCTTGGCATGGGGGCGTTCCTGCTTTCCAACCGCGTCATCCCCGCGGCGGCCGAGGGGCGTGCCGATGTCGAGGTAGCAACGATGTTCTACGTGTGGGGCGTTGCGGCGGTGCTGCAGTCGCTGCGCCCGGCCAAGCAGGCGTGGGCGATCCTTTTCGCGACCGGGTCCGTCGTTTACCTGGCGATCCCGATGGCGAATGCGCTGACCACGTCGCGGGGGCTGCTGGCATCGTGGCGAGCGGGTGACGGGCTGTTCATGGGCTTCGATCTCGCGATGCTCGGCATCGCGGCGCTGCTGGGGATCGCGGCCTGGCGCGCGGCACGGCCGCAGAAAGTGCGCGCTGCGCGACGGTTACAAGAGGTGGTGCATGTTTGAGGGTGTGGTTCTGTGTGCGCTGGCGTTCGTGCTGCTGGCCGCGGCGTCATACAAATTCCGTCGCGAGGCGGGGATCTCCGGAGAGCGCGCGGTGCGGGCGCTGCGTAGCGGCGCGGCGGTGCTGATCGCGCTGGCGCTCGTCCGGGTCGGTACGCCGCTGGACGGCGAGCGCTGGGTGCGGCTGCTGACCTGCGCGTCGATCGCGGCGGTGGCGGTGGTGCTGGCGCTGTCGATAGCACCCGGCGCGGTCTTCTATCCGGTCCGCCGGGTGCTTCGCCGCTCCTGATCCTGTATTAAGGCGATCGGCACGCGCGCCGATCAGGAGCGCGCCTGCCGCGGCACGGGCGCGGCGGCCTCCTCGTCGAGCACGCCGAGTTCACCACGGGCGCGGGCGCGGCGACCGTACACGAACTCGAACATCGGCGAACTCATCAGCGTCGTGGCGATCGCCATCAGCACCAGCATCGAGAACAACGCGGGCCCGATGATGCCGCGCGCCAGCCCGATGTTGATGATGATCAGCTCCATCAGCCCGCGCGCGTTCATCAGCGCGCCGACGCCCAGCGCGGTCGCATTGTCCTGACCGGTCAGCCGCGCCGCCGCCCAGCACGCGCCACCCTTTGCGACGACCGAAGCGACGAGCACGACCAGCGCGACACCGAACAGCGCCGGGTTGGCGACCAGCGCAAGCTGGGTATTGAGCCCGCTGAAGGTGAAAAAGCACGGGAGCAGCAGGAGGACGGTCAGCGGCTCGAGCTGGCGCTTCAGGCCGTCGGCAAAGGCGCCGCGCGGCATCGCCGCACCGAGCAGGAACCCGCCGAATACCGCGTGCATCCCGACCGCATCCATCGCGAAGGCGGCGAGCAGGAACAGCATCACGGCGATGCCCGTCTCGGTTTGACCCACGATCCCCGTCCGCTCGGCGCGGGCGCGCAGCGGGCGCAGCAGCCGCGGGCCGAAGCCGAGCACGACAACCGCGAACAGTGCCGCGCCGCCAATCGCCTTGATCGCGACGCCCGCACCGTCGCCGAACGTCGCCAGCACCACCGCCAGTACCGTCCAGGCACCGGCATCGTCGATCGCGCCCGACGAAAGCGACAGCGTGCCGAGCGGCGTGCCCGACAGGCCGCGCTCGTGAATGATGCGCGCTAGCATCGGAAAGGCGGTGATCGCGATGCACGCGCCGAGAAACAGCGCCGCCTGGGTCGCGGTGACGGTCGGTCCGAACAGACCGGGGATGGAGCGAAGCCAGGGGGCGAGCACGACCGCGACCGCGAACGGCGCGATCATGCCCGACAGCGAGACGGCGGCGGCGCTGCGCGCGTTGCTGCGGAAATGGTCGGCGCGGAAGCCGAGCCCGACGATGAACATGTAGAGGCCGACGCCGAGTTGCGCGACCGCATAGAGCAACCCGCGCGTCTCCGTCGGGAACAACAATGTCTGCCACTCGGGGGCGACCAGCCCGAGCAGCGACGGCCCGAGCAGCACGCCGGCGATCATCTCGCCCACGACCTGCGGCTGACCAAGATAGCGTTTCGCCAGCCACCCGACCGCGCGCGACACCGCGACGATCGCGAACAATTGCATGAAGAACAGCACGCTGAGCTGCGCCGGTGCCATGTCGAATCCTCCCCCGTTTTTCGAACGCTAACGGGTGAGGCGTGTGCGCTCAACGAGGATGTTGACGCTACCGGCCGCCCGCCCGGCGGTTCAGCGCGGCGACGCAGCTGGCGCGATCAATGCTGTTGCCGTCGCGCTGACGCGCATCGACCCAGGTGACGTGCGGCTCGGCGCGGTCGGGGGTGGGGTAGAGATAGGCGTCAAGGATGCAGATCGCGCTGGAGAATTGCAGCTTGCGGGCGGCGCCCTCGCGGACATCGGCGTCGGGTTGCCCGAAGGTGCGCGTCAGATGCGCGGCATCTTGTCCCATCACCGCCTCCAGCCCCAGCGTCGGCAGCGCGACCGGGATCGCGCGCGCCACGGCGGGGCGTTGTGCGGTGGTCGTGGCGCATCCCGCCAGCACGGGCAGGAGGAGCAGCGCGGCAGAGGCGAGGGGCTTCATCGGCGGGTTCCGTGGAATAGGTGCGTCGCCATCGCCGCGCCCAGTACGGGCGCGAGGATGTTGAGCAGCGGAACCACGAACAGCCCGGTCGCGGCAAGTCCCAGCACGAAGCGCCGACCGGCGGTCACCGCGCGCCAGTCTCGCATCGCCGCAGCCGGCAGGTGGCGCGCCGCGACCATCTCCCCGAGGTCGCGCCCGAGCAGCCAGCCGTTGACGACGAAGAACGCCGCGGCGGTACCGACGCCGGTGACGAGCAGCGCGACATAGACCGGCGCTGCCAGCAGGTTGACCGCGATGAACCGCCCCGCCGAGGCGAGCCCCATCCGCAACCCGCGCGCCAGCGAGACGGCGCGCGCACCCGCCAGCGCCTGCGGGTAATGCCGCCGCTCGACCGCCGCGACGATCGTGTCGGCGAACAGTCCGACGACCAGCATCGCCACCCCGCGAAACAGCAGCCAGCCGCCGAGCACGGTCAGCAACGTCGCGGCGAACCCGGCGAGCGCGCCGTGCCAGACGATGCCGTTCAGCGCCGTGTCGATCAGCCACCACGCGCCGGCGCCGAGCGCGACGAAGATGCCAAGCGTGATCGCCAGCGACAGTGCGAGCACCCGCAGGATCGCGGGGTCGCCGAGTTGCTGCACCGAAAGCCAGAACGCGCGCGCCATCGCCGGGGGATGCGCCACGCTTGCCCGTTGCGCAAGTGACGGACGCGCTCTAGTCGGGCGCTTTCCGCGCTTCCAGGAAGTACGAACTTGACCGAACCCCGCTATGACGTGGTCGCGATCGGCAATGCCATCGTCGACATCCTTTCGCCCGCCGCCGATGCGTTCATCGCCGACAACGGCATGACCAAGGGCGCGATGGCGCTGGTCTTCTCGCCGGAGGAAGCCGACGCGCTCTATGCCAAGATGGGGCCGGGACAGGAAGTGTCGGGCGGGTCGGCGGCGAATACGATCGCGGGGATGGCGGCGTTGGGCAGCCAGTGCGCGTTCATCGGGCAGGTCGCCGATGACCAGCTCGGCGAGGTGTTCGCGCACGACATTCGCGCGGCGGGCATCCGCTTCGACACCGCCGCGCGGGCGGGGGCGCCGACCACCGGCCGCTGCCTGATCTTCGTGACGCCCGACGGGCAGCGCACGATGAACACCTTCCTCGGCGCCTCGCACTATCTGCCGGCCGAGGCGCTGGACGCCGGGCTGATCGCGGACGCGCGCTATCTGTATCTCGAAGGCTATTTGTGGGACCCGGAAGAGCCGCGCGCCGCAATGCGCGCCGCGATCGACATCGCGCGTGGGGCCGGGCGCAAGATCGCCTTCACGCTGTCGGCCGAGTTCGTGATCGACCGGCATCGTGACGCCTTTCACGCGCTGATCGATCAGGGGCTGATCGACGTGCTGTTCGCCAATGAGACCGAGATCATGTTCCTGACGCAGACCGATACGGTCGACGCGGCGGTGGCGGCGGTGCAGGGCAAGGTGCCGCTGGTCGTCGTCACGCTGGCGGAGCGCGGCGCGATGGCGGTGGCGGGCGAAGAGCGCACGGTGGTGCCTGCGCAGCCGATCGACAAGGTGGTCGACACGACCGGCGCGGGCGACCTGTTCGCGGCGGGCTTCCTCCACGGGCAGGCGCAGGGCAAGTCGCTGGAGGCGTCGCTGACGCTCGGTGCGATCTGCGCGGCCGAGGTGATCCAGCATTTCGGCGCGCGGCCGATCGTCGACCTGAAGGCGATCACCGCCGGGGTTTAATCGGCGATCCGTCTCGCCGCCCCTGCCTGCGCGGGAGCGACGATTGGGGTAGCGGTTCTCAAGCGCACGCCGATCTGCCACAGGCCCGCGCGTGACTTCGCTGCCGATCCATGCCGTCCTGCCCGACCTGCTCGCTACGCTGCGCGAGCGGTCGTCGGCGGTGCTTGTCGCTCCGCCGGGGGCGGGGAAGACCACTGCGGTCGCCCCGGCGCTGATCGGTGAGCCGTGGTGTACCGGGGAAGTGCTGGTCACCAGCCCCCGCCGGCTGGCCGCGCGCGCGGCGGCGGAGCGGATGGCGGCGCAGGCGGACGAGTCGGTCGGGCGCACCTTCGGCTATGCGACGCGGCTCGATACCAAACGCTCGGCGGCGACGCGCGTCACCGTGGTGACTGAGGGCATCCTGACCGCGCGGTTGCAGGACGATCCCGAACTGAACGGCGTCTCCGCGATCCTGTTCGATGAGGTTCACGAGCGCAGCCTCGACGGCGATTTCGGCCTGGCGCTGGCGCTGGATGCGCAGGGCGGGTTGCGCCCCGATCTGCGCGTGGTGGCGATGTCGGCGACGCTGGACGGCGCGCGGTTCGCGGCGCTGATGGACGATGCGCGGTTGATCGAGAGCGAAGGCCGCAGCCATCCGCTCGAGTTGCGGCACATCGGGCGCGCTGCCGAGGCGCGGATCGAGGATGCGATGGCGGCGGCGGTGCGGCGCGCGCTGGCCGAGGAGACGGGCGGGGTGCTTGCCTTCCTGCCGGGCGTCGCCGAGATCGAGCGTACTGCCGAGCGCGTCGGCGATCTGCCCGGCGTGCGGCTCCACCGACTGCACGGCAGCCTCGACCCTGCGGCGCAGCGCGCGGCGATCCGCGCCGAGTCCGATGGCGCGCGCAAGCTGGTGCTGGCGACCTCGATCGCGGAGACGAGCCTGACGCTCGACGGCATCCGCGTGGTGATCGACAGCGGGCTGGCGCGCCGCCCGCGCTACGATCGCGCTGCGGGGATGACGCGGCTGGTGACCGAGCGTGCGAGCCAGGCAGCGGCGACGCAGCGCGCCGGTCGCGCAGCGCGGCAGGGCCCGGGGGTCGCCTATCGGCTGTGGGAGGCGGCGGCGACCGCCGGCATCCCTCGTTTCGATCCGCCCGAGATCCTGGAGGCCGATCTGTCGGCGCTGGTGCTGGCGTGTGCGTTGTGGGGCGTCGCCGATCCGCGCGCGCTGCGCTGGATCGACGCGCCGCCGGCGGTGGCGATCGACGAGGCGCGCGCGCGGCTTTCGGCGCTGGGGGCGATCGACGGCGACGGGCGTCCGACCGCGCATGGTCGCCGGATCGCGCGGCTGCCGATGACGCCGCGGCTGGCGCACATGCTGCTGCGCGCGGGCGACAAGCGGCTCGCAGCGGAGATCGCGGTGCTGTTGCAGGAGCGTGGGCTGGGCGGGCAGGATGCCGACCTTGAACTGCGGCTGCGACGCTGGCGGGGCGATCGCTCGCCGAAGGCGGAGACTGCGCGCGGGCTGGCGAAGCGCTGGGCGGCGATGGCGGGGCACGACGGCAGCGGCGACACGATCGCGGCGTGCGTGGCGCTGGCCTTCCCCGACCGGGTGGCGCGGCGCCGCGATGCGAGCGGCGAGCGCTGGGTCTCGGCGGGCGGGCGCGGGTTCCGGCTTGATGCGACGTCGTCGCTGGCGCGCGCCGAATGGCTGGCGGTCGCGGAAACACAGGGGATGGCGGCGGGGGCGCGCATCCTGTCGGGCGCGGCGATCGATGCCGCCGAGGTCGAGACGCTGTTCGCAGAGCGGATCGAGACGCGGCGGACCGCGGTGTTCGATCCGGCGACCGGCGGCGTCCAGCCGCTGCGCGAACGGCGCATCGGCGCCATCCGCGTGTCAAGCGGCCCGGATAGTCAGGCGGACCCGGCGGTGGTGGCGGCGGCGCTGGTCGAGGGGGTGCGCGTGCATGGCGTCGATCTGCTGCCATGGTCGGAGGGCGCGCGGGCGCTGCGGACGCGTGCGGCCTATGCGGGCGTAGCGCTCGACGATGCGGTGCTGACCGAGCGGCTCGACGAATGGTTGCCGGCGCTGGTGGCGGGCAAGCGGCGGCTCGATGCGGTCGCGCCGGGCGCGCTGACCGAGGCGCTGCGTGCGTTGCTCGGCTGGGACGCGCTGCGCCAGATCGACCGGCTCGCGCCGGCCGATTTTACCAGCCCGGCGGGATCGACCCACGCGATCGACTATGCCGCCGAGGCGGGACCGACCGTCGAGTTGCGCGTGCAGGCGTTGTTCGGGCTGGCCGAGCATCCGGTGGTCGGCGAGCGGCGCGTGCCGCTGGTGCTGTCGCTGACCTCACCGGCCGGGCGTCCGATTCAGACGACGCGCGACCTGCCCGGCTTCTGGCAGGGGAGCTGGCGCGACGTCGCGCGCGAGATGCGGGGGCGCTATCCGCGGCATCCGTGGCCGGATGACCCCGCCGCGGCCGCGCCGACGCTGCGGACGAAGAACGCGGATGCGCGACGGAACAGGTGACCTGCCTTCCGGTGAGGCGGCGACGCTTGCCGGATCGTCGTCAAGGTGCTGGATCTGGGCGCAGTCGCACCATGCTTGCCCGCGTCGTGGGGCGATCGTACATCCGGCGGCGTAAGGGAGAGGACGACCATGCGGCGTTTGATAATGGCAGTTTCGATCCTTGCGGCGGGATGTTCGGCGCAGACAGCGGTGCCGGTGGCGAACGATGCCTATGTTCGTCTGGCGGCGGTGCCGGGACGGCCGGCGGCGGGCTATTTTGGGCTGCGCGGCGGGGCGAAGGACACCACGCTGGTAGGTGTTGAAGCGCCGGGGGCATCGCGTGCCGAGATGCACGGCAGCCGGATGACCGCCAACGGCATGGTGACGATGGAATCGCTGGCGAAGGTGCCAGTGCCGGCGAAGACCGAGGTCGCTTTCGCGCCGGGCGGTCGACACGTGATGCTGTTCGATCTGCCGCAGAGCGTGCGGGCGGGGTCGCTGATGCCGTTGACGCTGCGCTTCGCCGATGGTGCGGCGGCGAAGCTGGAGGCGAAGGTAATCGCGGCGGGCGATGTCGCCCCGGAGTGAGCCGGGGCTCCGGCCAGTGGATGAGGCGCTGAGCGGAGCCCCGGCGGCTGGTCGCTTCGTTCTGACGCTTCTCGCCGAGCTTGCGATCGCCGCCGTCCTTGCGGTAATTGTGCTTCATTACGCAAGTCGTGAGACGATCGACGTGATGGCGGCGCTGGGCATCGCCGTTCCGATCGTGATCGGCGGATCGTCGATCGTTTGGCTGGAGTTGTCCTGCCATTGGCGAGCCGGGTACAGCCCGGTCGGGCTGCTATTGGAGATCGCCTTGTGATCGCGCGACGCTGTCTCACCGACGGCGAGGTCGCGCTGGCGCGCTCGATGTACGGCGGCGCGATCGACTATTCCGCAGTGTCGCTGGCGAACCGCAAATGGGCGTTCTTCCAGCCGCGCGACGTGGTGATGGCGCCGCGCGGCTGCATCCACTTTCACCCGCGCGGCGATTTGTGGTGTGAGGACTTTGCCGCCGCTTCGCTCGATCGGCAGGGGCTGTTCATCCATGAGCTGTGCCATATCTGGCAGCACCAGCGTGGTGTCTTCCTGCCGTTGAAGCGCCATCCCTTCTGTCGTTACGATTATGCGATCCGGCCCGGCTGGCGGCTGGAGCGCTATGGCATCGAGCAGCAGGCCGAAATCGTCCGTCACGCCTTTCTGTTGCGGCATGGTGCAATCGTGCCGGGCGCGCCGGCGCTGGCACGCTATGAGACTATTCTTCCGTTCGGAGATCACGCGTGAGCATCTGGCATTCCCCCCTCGATCTCGATGCGATGACCGCTGCCTGTGCCGGGTCGATGCCGGGCCTGCTCGGGATCACGTTCGTCGACGCCGGGGACGACTGGTTGCGGGCGCGGATGCCGGTCGATCAGCGGACCCGGCAGCCGTATGGGCGGCTTCACGGCGGCGCCTCGGTCGCGCTGGCCGAGACAGTGGCGTCGGTCGCGGCGATGGCGACGCTTGATCCGGCTATTGCCGCCGCGGTCGGCATGGAGATCAACGCCAACCATCTGCGCCCGGTCGGCGAGGGGTTCGTCTATGCGACCGCGATCAGCGAGGCGCGTGGGCGGACGTCGCAGGTGTGGACGATCCGCGTGACCGACGAGGCGGAGCGGCTGGTGTGCCTCGCGCGGATGACCGCGGCGGTGATCGCGGCGGGGCGGGGTGGGGTGGGGTGACCCCGCCGCGTCCGTCACCGCCGCGCTGACGGTTTACTTCAGCAGCACCAGTTCCTCGGCCATCGTCGGGTGGAGCGCGACGGTGGCGTCGAACTGCGCCTTGGTCAGCCCGGCCTTTACCGCGACCGCGGCGGCCTGGATGATTTCGGGGACGTCGGGGCCGATCATGTGGATGCCGACGACGCGATCGGTTTCACCATCGCAGACCATCTTGTAGAGCGCGCGCTCGTCACGGTCGGCGAGGACGTTCTTCATCGGGCGGAAGTCCGACGAATAGACCTTCACCGAGCCGAGCTTCTGCCGCGCCTGCGCCTCGGTCAAGCCGACGCCGGCGAGCGGCGGGTGGCTGAACACCGCCGAGGGGACGCAGTCGTAATCGACCTTGGTCGACTTGCCGCCGTACATATTGTCGGCGAACGCCTGCCCCTCCCGGATCGCGATCGGGGTGAGCTGGATACGATTGGTGACGTCGCCGACCGCGTAGATCGACGCGCAGGTCGAGCGGTTGTCGTCATCGACCTTGATCGCGCCGTGATCGTCGAGCTCGACCCCGGCGGTCTCCAGCCCGAGGCCATGGGTGTTGGGCTTGCGCCCCGTGGCGAACATGACGAGGTCGACCGTCACCGGCTCATGATTGGACATATGGACGGTCAGGCAGCCGTCCTCGCCCTTGTCGATCCCCTGGAAGGCGGCGTCGAAGCGGAACTCGAGTCCCTTCATCATGCTGATCTGAAGGAGCCGGTCGCGGATCTGCAGGTCGTAGCCGCGCAGGATTTCCTTCGTGCGGTTCATCAGGATGACGTGCGCGCCGAGTTGATGGAAGACGCCCGCGAATTCATTGGCGATATAGCCCGCCCCCGCGATCAGGATGCGCTTGGGGATGCCGTCAAGATGGAACGCCTCGTTTGACGTGATGCCGTGTTCGTGGCCGGGGCATTCCGGAATGGCGGGATGCGCGCCGACCGCGATCAGGATCGTCTTCGCGGTCTTCTTCGTGCCGTCGGCGAGCGTGACCTCGTTGGGGCCGGAGACGATGGCGCGCTGGTGGATGATCTCCGCGCCCGAGCTTTCGATCGTGGTGGTGTACGCCTTGTTGATGCGATCCACCTCCTTCAGCACATTGTCGCGTAGCCGCGGCCAGCTGAACGCGCAGTCATCAGGCACGTCCCAGCCGAAGTGACGCGCATCGCGCAGATCCTCGGCGAAGTGCGCGCCGTAGACGAGCAGCTTCTTGGGCACGCAGCCGCGGATCACGCAGGTGCCCCCGACGCGATATTCCTCCGCCACTGCCACCTTCGCGCCGTGCGCCGCCGAAACGCGCGCCGCGCGCGTGCCGCCGGAGCCTGCGCCGATGACGAAAAGGTCGTAGTCGAAGTCGGACATGAACAGGCTCCGTTGGGCGCGAATGTTGCGAATGTTGAGACGATCGCGCGTTGCATTTGGGTGGTGAACCAGCGGCACGCCGGATGGTGCCGCTGTTAGCAGGACGGGGCGGAGTAGGACAGGTGAGGTGTCAGGTCATGGCGGAGCGAAGGCCGAGATGTTCGACAAAGGGATCGAAATCGCGGTCGCTGTAGAGAAGCGGGATGTCGTCGATGATGCAGCGCGTGGCGATCAATGTGTCGATCGTCTTGCGGATCGTGATGCCGAGCGCGCGCAGCGTCTGGTAGTTGCGGGCGGCCTGGATGGCGACCGGCTCCGACACGACGGCGAGGCGATCGAACAGGACCAGCCGGGCCCGCTTGCGCTCGAAGTCACGACGGTCGCGTGTCCCTTGCAGCACCTCGGTCAGAACGAGGTCGCCGACCAGCAATCTGTCCGCTCGTGCCGTGATCTCGCGCAACGCTCTGATCTGTAGCGTGTCACGATCGGCGAAAAGGTCGATCCAGACACTGGTGTCGACGAAAACGTTCACGCGGCCGGAATATATTTGCTGGTGCGCATGTCGTCGAGATCGCCTTCCCAACCGCTGCCGCGCAGCTCCTCCAGCGCGCGAAGTTGCCGTTTGATTCGCACAACTTCCTCGAGTGCTTTCGTCACGGCTTCGCGCTTGGTCTTTACACCCAGCGCTTCAATGGCTTCCGCCATGAGCGCGTCGTCGATGTCGATATTGGTCCGCATGTGTATGGCTCCGCAGAGCCATACACATAATCGGCGTCGCGTGCTTATGCCAGACCGGCGCGCGCGATCAGATCGGTGGTGGAGGGGTCAAAGTCGCCGCCGCCCTTCGCCGCGGCCTTGGCCATTTCCTTGCCCAGCTCGACGCCGAACTGGTCGAAGGAATTAATGCCGAGCAGCACGCCGTTCACGAACACGCGATGCTCGTAAAAGGCGATCAGCGCACCGAGCGTGCGCGCGTCGAGCCGGTCGAGCAGCAGGGTCGAGGACGGCCGGTCGCCGGGATAGCTGCGCGCGGGATCGTCGACCTGCTTGCCCTTCATCAGCGCCGCGCCCTGCGCGAAGGCGTTGAGCAGCAGCTGGCGATGATGCTCTGCGGGGAGCGTGTCGCCCGCCTCGATCACGGCGAGGAACTCGACGGGGACGAGGTGCGTGCCCTGATGGAGCAGCTGGAACACCGCATGCTGCGCGTCGGTGCCGACGCCGCCCCAGGTGATCGCCGCGGTGGGGCGGCCGACCGGCTGACCGTCGACCGTCACACCCTTGCCGTTCGACTCCATCTCGAGTTGCTGGAGATAGCTCGGGAGCAGCCGCAGCCGTTCGTCATAGGCGAAGGGTGCGCGGGTCTCGGCATGGCGGACCTGCGTGTAATAAAGGTCGGCGAAGGCGGCGAGCGCGGGGGCGTTCTCGTGCAGCGCGGTCAGGCGGAAGTGGCGATCCATTTCCGCCGCGCCATCGAGCAATTCCTCGAACTGTTCCCAGCCGAGCTTGATTGCCGCCGGAAAGCCGATCGACGACCACAGCGAATATCGTCCGCCGACCCCTTCGGAGAAGGGCAGGATGCGCGTCTCGTCGACACCCCATTCGATCGCCTTTTCGGGCGAGGCGGTCAGCGCGATGACGCGACCATAGGGATCCTCGACGCCCGCACCGGTCATCCACGCGATGACGCTTTCGGCGTTCATCATCGTCTCGGTGGTGGTGAAGGTCTTGGAGGCGACAACCAGCAACGTGGTGGCGGGATCGAAGCGGTCGAACACGTCGTCGAGCGCCATGCCGTCGACGTTCGAGACGATCGCGACGTCATAGCGGTCGCTGTCGCGGCCGAGCGCGTCGATCAGCAGGTGCGGCCCGAGCGCCGAGCCGCCGATCCCGACGTGGAGGACGCTGCGGATCGGGCCGAAGGCGTCGGCCTCGATGGCGTCGATCACCGCGCGCATCCGCGCGTGATAGGAAGCGGCGCGCGCGACGCTCTCGTCCTGGCCCTCGCCGCGCTCGGCGGTGTGCTCGACCGGGCGATCCTCGGTGACATTGACGTTCCGGCCGCCGAACATCGCCTCGCGCTTGCCGGCGAGATCGGTTTCCTTCGCCAGCGCCTCGAACGCGGCGACCGCATCGGAGGTCAAATGCGTCTTCGACCAGTCGAAGTGGATGCCGGCGACGTCGAGCGACAGCTTCGCCAGTCGCTCCGGATCGTTTGCGAACAGTGTCTCCAGCCGCTCCTTCGGGAGCGCTTCGATCTTCGACCAATCCGCCATGTGCGTCTTCCTTCCGAGCAATTGCGGGTCACAACCGTTCGCGCAAGCCAAGGCTCCGCTTGACGAAGGCGAGCGGTTGCGCGACGCGGTGCTTCATGGCCACCCCTGCTGCCCCCGGCAAGCCCGCGCGTTCCGAAACCGGCGAGACGGTCCGCTTCCTTCTGAAGCTGGCGTTGTTCGTGTTCATCCTGCGCAGCTTCATTTTCTCGCCCTTCTCGATCCCGTCCGAATCGATGCTCCCGCGCCTTCTGATCGGTGACTATCTGTTCGTGTCGAAGTGGAATTACGGCTATTCGCGCTGGTCGCTGCCGGGCGGTATCCCGCTGATCCCGGGCCGGATCTTCGCGAGCACCCCGACGCGCGGCGATACGGTGGTGTTCCGCTCGCTGGGGCCGGACGATCATGACGTCATCAAGCGCGTGATCGGACTGCCCGGCGACACGATCCAGATGCAGAATGGGCAGCTGTTCCTCAACGGCAAGGCAATTCCGAAGCAGCGCGTCGCCGACTTCATCGTCCCGCTGACGCCCAATTTTCCGGCCGAGAAATGCGGCGCGCAGTTCCAGGACGTCGACAAGGCGGGGCAGCCGATCTGCCGCTATCCGCGCTTCCGCGAGACGTTGCCGGGTGGGCGCAGCTATGAGGTGCTCGATCAGGGCAATCTGCCGATCGCCGACGACACCGACCTGTACACCGTGCCCGCTGGCGATGTGTTCCTGATGGGCGACAATCGCGATGACAGCGCCGACAGCCGCTTCGCGCCGCCGGAAGGCATGGGCTATATCCCGATGGAGCGGATTCAGGGCAAGGCGCTGGTGACCTTCTGGTCGACCGACGGCTCGGCGGAATGGATCAAACCGTGGACCTGGGTGTCGGCGGCGCGGTTCAGCCGGATCGGGCACGGCTTCTGAGCGTGAGCGACGACGTCGCTTCATGGGTGAGCGAGGTACTGGGGGTCCGGCCGGAGGACCCCGAGCTGTTCAGGCGGGCGCTGACGCATTCGAGCCACACCGGCGAAAGCTACGAGCGGCTCGAATTCCTCGGCGACCGCGTGCTCGGGCTTATCATGGCCGAGTGGTTGAGCGAGGTCTTTCCCGACGAGCCCGAAGGTCAATTGTCGAAGCGCTTCAACGCGCTGGTAACGGGTGCGGTGTGCGCGGAGGTTGCGCGCGGGATCGGCGCGGTGGCGCATGTCCGGCTCGGCAAGCAGGCACGCGATGATGGCGCGCAGCATGGCGACAATCTCCTCGGCGACGTGATGGAGGCGCTGCTCGGCGCGCTGTATCGCACCGCCGGGCTCGATGCGGCGCGCGCTGCGGTGCGGCGGCTGTGGGCGGATCGCATCCACAGCGACGACAAGGCCCCGCAGCACCCGAAGTCGGCGTTGCAGGAATGGGCGGCGGCGAACCGGCGCGCGGTGCCCGGATACGAATTGCTCGACCGGTCCGGGCCGGGGCACGCGCCGCGCTTCAAGGTGCGGGTAACGGTCGGCAAGGACGAGGTGAGCGCAGAGGGCGCGAGCAAGCAGGAGGCGGAGACCGCGGCTGCGCAGGTGCTGCTGGAAGTGCTGAGCGCGCAGGCGGCGCCACGGCGCAAGCGACGGCGGTAGGTCCGACGGTCGCGATAAGGGCCCGAACGTCATTTTACGCTATAGAGTAGAATAACCTGCCTGCTTTTCCTGCCTCATTTTCAATGAGGAAGGAGAGACAGGGAGTGGACGGTCATGGCGCTGATCATCCGGGCGATCAGGACAAAACACCAGAGGTGGAGACGCTTGAGCGTGTCTAGGGGTTCGTGCCCGCCGTCACGATCCGCCGGATCGCTGCCGTTGGCCACTGAGTGCAGCAGGTAGAAATTGCGAAGGGCAGTCGGGCCTTCGCGCGAGGCCGCCGGGTTGCCGCTGACACTCGCCCGAACATGGAAAAGGGCGAGGCCATCCGGCCCCGCCCTTTCTCCCCGCACGAAACGCAACTGGTGCGGTCCGGTCGCCTGGTGCTCCCTTGGCGACCGGAAACTCGTTCGTCAGCGCATCAGAAGTGCGCGACGATGCCCAGCGTCGGGCGGAAGCTGTTCGTCCAGCCGAAGCTCGACACTTCACCGCGCAGACGGATGCCCGAGTTGCTGGTGATGCCGCCCAGACCGATGTCCTTCGGGCCGACCTCGAAGCCGATGCCGTAGGTCACGTCATGGAAGTCACGCGTGGTGTCGACACGCTTGTCGAAGTTGACCCACTGGTAGCCGACCTTGCCGTAGATCAGGCCGCTGTCGCCCGCGCGGAAGCCGAAGCGGCCGGCGGCGCCATACTGCCAGTCGATATCGCCCGATACGCCCTTGGCGACATTGCCCTCGGCGCCGACGAACACCGGCCCGAGCGGAATGTTCACGCCGGCGAGACCTTCGACCAGCGAGCCGTTCAGCTTGTTCTGGCGCGGGGCACCCGGAACGCTGTCGCTCTGAAACTCTTCCCAGCCGCCACGAACGGCGACGTAGGGCTCGATCCCGAACGCGCGCGTGCCATCCGGCGCCGTCGCGGTCGTGGTGTCGGTGGTCGACATGTCCTGCGCGAGCGAGGGGGTGGCGACGAACGCGGCGGATGCGGCAACGGCCGCAAGAACGAGCTTACGCATAATAGAACCTCAATACAGTTTCGTTGCCCGGTTTGTCGCAGCACCAGATGCGGCCGGGCCGGGGACTGCTCTAACCACGCCTCCCCGGCTTGGTTGCGCGGAAAAGCGCCAGTCTGGCATTGAAAATTCTTACTGTTGCGCAAAAGTCACGCAATCTGGCGAGAACATGAACGATCGTGCCGCATCGCGGCCACACTCCATGATAGTCGCCGCAAAGAGGCCTTATTGCTACGGCTCGCGGGCGCGACGGGTCGGCGCGTGGAAGTCCGCGGGCTTGTCGGCGATCCAGCGCAGGAAGCGACTCAGCGCCGGGATGGCGCGGATGGCGTCCAGTGTTCCGGCACGAGCGAGCGTGGCATTGTCGGCAGCGGCATGGATGGCGCGATGGCAGATCGGGTGCAGCGGTGCGGTATCGGTTCCACCTTCGCTGCGCGGAATGACATGGTGCCATTCGGTACGGGTGCCGAGCGGACGACCACACAGGGCGCAGGTGACGGGCGCGACGTCAGCCTGCTGCGCAAGCGCCGCGGCTTCGGCGAGCCCGGCCTTGCGCCTTATGCGTCCGACCATGCCGTGGCCGTCGGGCGCGACAGAATGAAAAGTGCGGATGCCATCATCATTGCCGCGACGGCCGCGGCAAGCGGCCAGTGCGGGCGACCGGTGGCGACAAAGATCGCATAGCCGACGGTGATGCCGATGCAGGCGAGCCACTTGGCCCTGCGTGGGATGGCGCGCTCACGTCGCCACGCCCGCAGCGTCGGGCCAAAGCGCGGATGGTCGAGCAGCCAAGCCTCAAGGCGCGGCGACGAGCGTGCGAAGCAACCAGCGGCGAGGATCAGGAAGATCGTGGTCGGCATCAGCGGCAACAGCGCGCCGACGACGCCGAGCGCGACGAAGAAGAAGCCGATCGCCAGCCAGCCGTAGCGGGCGGCGGCGTGGAGGCGACCGGGCTTGATCGGGTCGGCGGGGAGATCGGTCGCCATCGTCTCAGTTCCTCCGTGGTGCGAGGGGAACGTCTCTGGTGGTGGAACGGTGCCGTGATGGGGGCGTAGCGATCGCCAACACCATCATTCCGGCGCAGGCGGGAATCCAGAACCTCCGACGTTCCGGCTCAATCGCCGGACCTGCGCGTCTGGATCCCCGCCTGCGCGAGTATGACGGATTGTGCATTGAATTTCGTCACTCGGCCCCGAGCCGGAGTTCCGCTTCTTCAACTTCGGTCGGGCGAGAGAAGCGGGGCGCCGGATCAGGTTCGGGGCGACGGAAGCGTCCTTACTCCTCGCCCGTCGCACTGGCCGGCTTCGCGCCGGCGCCGTGCGCGTCGCTGCTGATCGGCGAGAGGGTGAAGCCATAGCGCAGCGGCGCGACCTTGATGCGATATTGCTCGAGCGGACGACCCCAGTCGCTCCATTGCGTGTCACCACCGATGCCGGATTGCACCGCATCGACCAGCAGGCTGCCGTTCGCGCCGGGAACGATGTCGGTGCTCTTGCGCGTGCCGGGGGTGCGGCGGTTCAGCTCGGTGTACGGGAAGGCCAGCGCATTCATCGACAGCGGCTGGTCGCCGGTGACGCGCAGCCCGCCGTCGGACCCCCGCACCAGCTCCATCCAGCGCACGTCGACCTTGTTGCCGGTCTCCTGCGGGCGGAGATAATCGTGGTTCTGCGCCGCGATGTCGCCGCGCCACAGACCGATCGGGGCCGAGGTTTTGCGGTCGCTGTAGCTTTCATGCGGCCCGCGCCCGTACCATTGCACAATCTGGTAGTCGCGCGGGGTGACGTAGGACAGGCCGACGCGCAACGGGTCGCCGAGCGTCGTGTCGAGCGGCTGGAAGTCGCCGGTCACCGCGACGCTGCCGTCCGCCGCCATCTGGTAGCGGGTCGAGAAGCGCGCGACATTGCCGCCGGTCAGCCAGCGCACCGTCACCGCCGCGCCGCCGCCCGGCAGCTTCTGCGTGTCGATGCCCTCGACGACGCGCTCGTCAGTGGCGCGCTGCCACGGCACGTTGCGCTTCTCGCTGCCGACGCCAAGGTCGTTGTCGGTCAGCGCGCGGGTGAAGTTGGGTGCGCCGCCCGACAGCAGCATACGCCCGCCGGTCGCATAGCGATCGACCAGCCCGGTCTTGCGGTCGATCACCAGCTCGGTGTCGCCCGCCGAGAGACGGACGGTGCCGCCGCGATTGTCAAGCTTGACCGGGCCGTTGTCCGCCGCCGCGACGGTGGCCGGCATCGCGCCGAGCGGGAATTGCTCCCAGCCAACCAGCGTCCCCGCGGCGACGCCGGGGGCGGTGCCGGCCTTGGCGCGGTAGCTGACGGTGAGGAAATATTCGGCATCGGGGCGGCGGGTGAAGCCGGTCGGGGCGAGCGCGACGCGCGCGCTCTGATGCGCGGCGACGGTCGGGGCCGCCAGCGTGCCGCGCGCGACCGCGACGCCGTTCTCCAGCACTTCCCAGCTATAGTCATACGCATCCGCGCCGAGGAAGTCGTGGCGGTTGGCGACGGTCAGCTGGCCGGCGTTGGCATCGTAACCGGTGAACTGGACCGGGGCGTAGACCTTGCGGACCTCGTACAGCTGCGGGTTTGGAGTACGATCGGCCTGGAGCATGCCGTCGCCGAATTCGATGTCGCCGCCGGGGTTGGGGCCGTATTCCCCGCCGTCGCCCCAATAGCGGCGCCCGTCCTTGGTATAGCGATACATCGCCTGATCGACCCAGTCCCACGCGAAGCCGCCCTGCAGCTTGTCGGGGTGGGCGTAGATCGTGTCCCAATATTCCTTCAGGTTGCCGCCCGAATTGCCCATCATGTGCGCATATTCGCACTGGATCATCGGTTGCTTGTAATTCCAGTTGGTCGCGTAATCCTCCATCTTGGCGACCGGATCGTACATCGGCGCGTAGATGTCGGCGAACCAGTTCGGGCGGTGCTGCTGCACGCCTTCATAGGTACCCCAGCCGAGATAGCTGATCAGGCGGCCCGGATCGCGCTGCTTGGCGGCGGTGCCGGCGGTGGCGAAGTTGGGCCCGATCCCCGCCTCGTTGCCGAGCGACCAGAAGATGATCGAGGGATGGTTCTTGTCGCGCTCGACCATGTTGAGCACGCGGTCGACATGCGCCGACTGCCACGCCTTGTCGAAGCCGAGCTGGTAGACGCTGCGCTGACGGGGGTTGTTGTTGCCCGCCTCCATATAGGCGTGGCTCTCGATATTGGCCTCGTCCATGACGTACAGGCCGTAGCGATCGGCGAGTTCGTAGAGATACGGGTCGTTCGGATAGTGCGAGGTGCGCAGCGCGTTGATGTTGTTGCGCTTCATCAGCTGAATGTCGTGCTCCATCGACTCGCGGCTGACGACGTGGAAGGTTTCGGGATCGTGTTCGTGGCGGTTGACGCCGCGGATCGTGATCGGCTTGCCGTTGACGCTGACCAAACCGTTTTTCATCTCGACGGTGCGGAAGCCGATCCGCTGATAGGTCGACTGGATGATCGCGCCCTTGGCATCATACAGCTCGACGAGCAGCATGTAGAGGTTGGGCGTCTCGGCGCTCCACGGCTTGACGCCGCCGACGGTGGCAGAGAGCGTTGTCTTGCGATCGGCGTCACCGGCGGCGAGCGGCGCGCGGCCCTGCGACACGATGCGGTCACCGTCCATCAACACGTAGCGCGCGCTGACCGCCGCGCCCGGCGCGACGGACAGGTCGACCGCGAGCTTGCCATCACGGTAGTTCTCGTCGAGCCCGGCGTGGACGAAGAAGTCGCGGATGCGCGTCTTCGGCGCGGCCATCAGGTATACCTCGCGCTCGATCCCCGAGACGCGCCAGAAATCCTGATCCTCGAGATAGCTGCCGTCCGACCAGCGGAAGACCTGGATCGCGACGGTGTTCGCGCCCGGCTTGACGAAGCGCGTGACGTCGAACTCGGAGGGGAGCTTGCTGTCCTCCGAATAGCCGACCTGCTGACCGTTGACCCACACCTTATAGGCCGAACCGGCCGCGCCGATGTGCAGCACCACGTCCTGCCCCGACCAGCCGGCGGGCAGGTCGATCGTGCGGCGGTACGAGCCGACCGGGTTGGTGGCGTGCGGGATCAGCGGGCGGTTGGCGGGGAAGGGGTAGGTAATGTTGTTGTAGCGCGGCTGGTCATAGCCCTCGGTCTGCCAGTCGGCGGGGACCTTGATCGTCTTCCACTGCGAGGCGTCGAAATCGGGGCGCTCGAAACCGGTCGGGAGCTTGTCCGCGTCGGGCGAGAAGCTGAACTGCCACTGGCCGTTCAGCGACAGAAAGCGCTTCGATTCCGTACGATGACCCGCGAGCGCCTTGTCGCGCGTCTCGAACGGGAAGCCGGTGGCGTGCGCCGGCATCCGGCCGATATAGTTGACGCCAGGATTTTCCCAGTCGGGACGCTGCGGGTCGATCTGCGGCTGGAGCGGAACGGCGGGGCCGCTCTGCGCGGCGGCATGGCCCGAAACGCTGGCGAGTAACGCGGCGACAAGAACGGCGCTCCGGCGCTGGCCGACGTGATGCACGGATAATCCTCCCGATTAAGTCATTTTGTAAGACAAGTATCGGGTGGCTCCGCCTTTGCCAAGAGCGTGTGCGGGTTGACGGCGAACGCGCTTTGCGGTCCCTGTGCGCGACCGGGCCGCGCGGGGCGGACGATGCGGACGGAGCACGATCTTTTGAACACGACCTTGCTGCGCGGCGTGCTGGTGGGCGGACTGGCCGGGCTGTTGTTCGGCTTCGATACGGCGGTGATCGCCGGGACGACCGAGGGCATCCGCACCGCCTTCGCGCTCGATGCCAGCGGCGTGGGTATCACCGTGTCGGCGGCCTTGTGGGGGACGCTGGCGGGAGCGTTGCTCGCCGGGTTGCCGGGCGATCGCTATGGCGCGCGCAACGCGCTCAAGGGGATCGCGCTGCTCTATTGCCTGTCGGGGCTGGGGTGCCTGATCGCGTGGAGCTGGCCGGCGCTGATCATGTTCCGGGTGATGGCGGGGCTGGCGGTCGGCGCCTCATCGGTGCTGGCGCCGGTCTATCTTGCCGAGATCGCGCCGGCCGAGCGACGCGGATTGATGGTGGGAACGTTCCAGCTCAACATCGTGCTGGGAATTCTCGCCGCCTATCTGAGCAATGCGATCGTCGGCAGCTTCGATCTGGGCGCGGGCGACTGGCAGGTGAAGCTGGGCGTCAGCGCGGTGCCGGCGCTGTTGCTTCTGTCGTTGATGTTCACGATTCCCGACAGCCCGCGCTGGCTGGCGGCGAAGGGGCGCGAGGATGAGGCCGAAGACGTGCTGGTGCGGTTGGGCGTCGCCGATCCGCGCCGCGAGCTGGACAGCTATGCGCGCGCCGCCGCGGCGGTGGCGGTGGGCAGCGCGCCGCGGCTGTCGTGGGCGCGGCATCGCAAGCCGATCCTGCTCGCCTTCGCGGTGGCGTCGTTCAACCAGCTCTCGGGGATCAATGCGATCCTCTATTACCTCAACGATATCTTCGCGGCGGCGGGGTATGATGCGGTGTCGGCAGACCGGCAGGCGGTGACGATCGGGCTGTGCAATTTCGTGTTCACCGCGCTGGCGTTGCTGGTGATCGACAGGCTGGGGCGGCGGACGCTGCTGCTGATCGGGTCGGTGGGGCTGACGGCGGCGCTGGGCGGGACCGCAACGGTGTTCCTGACCGGGCAGGGGCAGCACTATCTGCTCGCGTTGCTGATCGCGTTCATCGCCTTTTTCGCGTTCAGTCAGGGCGCGGTGATCTGGGTCTATATCAGCGAGATCTTCCCGACGGACGTGCGGGCGCGCGGGCAGGCGCTCGGTTCTTCGACCCATTGGGCGATGGATGCGGTGATCGCCATGGCGTTCCCGGTGATCGCGGCGCACACGCGCGGACTGCCGTTCGTGGTATTCGCCGCGATGATGGCGGTGCAATTCGTGGTGGTGTGGGTGTTCTTCCCCGAGACCAAGCAGCGCTCGCTGGAAGCGATCGGCGCTGTTTGATATATTGATAATCATTCGCATCTAGCGTAAGGCTTACCTGGTCATGGAGGATCAGGGATGAGTGTCGTCGCGCTTCCGTCATCGTCGCCCGCGCGCGGCATGCTATGTCTGTTGCCGACGCTGGCGCGCGGCTGGCGCGCGGCGCGGGATCGTCATGCCTGTACGCAGCAGCGGCTGCACCGCTTGCTCGCACCGCATGGGGCCGGGATGCTGGCACCGGTGTTCGACAGCCTGATGACCTTGTTCGAAGTGGCGCTCGGGCGCGACTTCATGGTCGGGACGGAGGCGGCGCTTTCGACGGACGAGCGGATGTTGATCGACCTGCTCGACGGATCGCGGCCGCAGCGGGCGTGCATCAACTGCCCGGAGGGTGCGGCGCGCGCGCTGCATTGCTCGATCTGTTCGACGCGGATCATGCTGGCGATGGTGGGATGACGAACCCGGCGGATCGTCATCGCTTCACCGCGCGGGCGATGACCACAGCGGCGCTCAGTCAAGCTTCGGTTGAAGCTGCGCGCTGATCGTGCCGACCGCATCGCGGAGCAGCGCGCGGGTTTCATCGAGGGATACGCGTGCCGCCCGGCCGGCTACGAACGGTACTGTCAGCGCCGCGCGCGCCATGCCATGTTCGATAATGGGTGCCGACAGATCCGTGATCCCCTCCAGCATCGGGCTGGGCGTAACGGCATCGCCGACGGCGACCAGCGCATCGAGTTGCCCGTCGATCGCCGGGTCAACCTCGCCGCCGGATTCCCGGATGTCCGCCATCATCGCCGCGCGGATCGGTGCGGACTGAAAGGCGAGTAGTACCCGTCCCGAGTTCGAGCGATGGAGCGGGCGGCGATAGCCGACGCGTACCGCGAAGCCAGACAGACCGGGCGCCTCGACCCCGGCGATCACCACCATCTCCGCGCCCGAGGCGACAGCGAGGTGGCAGCTTTGTCCCGTGGCGCGGGCGAGCCCCTGCATCACCGGCAACGCGGTGACGGTGAGGTCACGCACCGGTGGCCGCCCCATGCCGAGCGCGAACAACCGGTTGGTGAGCCGGTAGCCGTCATCATCACGCGCGATATAGCGGTGCTCCTCGAGCACCTGAAGCATTCGGAAAATCTCGCCCACCGAGCGGCCAAGCGCTCCGGAAATATCCGACATCGTCAACGCTTGTTCGGATGTGGCGAGAAGTTCCAGTATTTCCAGCCCTTTCTTGAGGGCTGGCGCCTGGTAGCGGGGCGGGTTCGTCATGGTCGCCGTACCTAGCCGTCCCCACAGCTAGGCGCCAGCGCGAGCCGCATCGCGTCAATAAAAGCATTTTTCACATTTCAATTATCATACCAGCCGCTTAGATTGCAGCGCCGGCGATAAAACGACAGGGTGGCGCCGAGAGAGGAAGCTTGCATGTTCCAGCACTTGTCTCCGCGCGAGGCGCCGCTCGACAGGGATGGCGAGACGTTGCCGATGTTCGGCATGGGGACGGCGGCGATCGGGAATCTCTACCGGGCGATCGACGATGCAACGGCCGAAGCGACCGTATCGGCAGCGATCGACGCAGGACTGCAATATTTCGACACCGCGCCGCATTATGGCTTTGGACTGGCAGAGCGGCGATTGGGTGCGGCACTGGCGCGGTGCGATCCGCAGCGGATGTGCGCGGTTTCCACCAAGGTCGGGCGGCTGCTCGCGCCGACCGACGTGGCGGGTACGCGGCACGGCTTCGTCGATGCCGATTCGTTCGAGCCGGTGTTCGACTATACGGGGGACGGGGTGCGTCGTTCGTTCGATGCGAGCCTGGCGCGGTTGCAACGTGACCGGGTGGACGTGTTGCTGGCACACGATCTCGGGCAGCTGACGCATGGCAATGCGCACGAGCGGCACTTCGGCGCGTTTTTCGACGGTGGCTATGCGGCCATGGTGGCGTTGCGCGACGCAGGTGCCGTCGGCGCGATCGGCATCGGGGTCAACGAGGTTGCGGTGTGCGAAGAGGTGCTCGACCGCGTGCCGCTCGACGTCATCCTGCTCGCGGGGCGCTATACGTTGCTCGATCGCAGCGCGAAGTCCTTACTCGATCGCTGCGCCGCGCAGGGCGTGCGCGTCATCATCGGTGGCGCCTATAACAGTGGTATCCTGGCGCGCGATCCACGGGAGGCCGATCCGGCGCAGTCGCACTACGATTATGCGAAGCCGCCCGCCGCGCTCGTCGAACGGACGCGGCGGTTGGCGAAAGCGTGCGCGCTTGCCGGCGTGTCATTGCCCGCGGCTGCGATCCAGTTTCCGTTGCAGCATCCGGCAGTGGCGTGCGTGCTCGCCGGGCTCGGCTCGCCGGCGGAGGTCGCGGACCTATGCGAGCGGATCGCCGTGCCGATCCCCGACGATCTGTGGCCGGCGCTGGAGGCGCGCGCGCCGCAGCAACTGATCCTGCTTCACCCCGACGACAATGTGATGATCTGCGTCGCGCCGATCGCGGCGGGCGACCTGCTGCCGGTGTCGGGGGGGACGATCCCGGCGCGCGAGGGCGTGACGGTCGGGCACAAGATCGCGCGACACCCGCTGAAAGCAGGCGACAAGGTCATCAAATATGGCGCGCCGATCGGGTCGATGACCGACGCCGCGGCGGCCGGACAATGGGTCCATATGCACAATATGAAGAGCGACTATATCGCCAGCCACACGCGCAGCACCGTGACGGAGCAGCGCGCATGATCGCGGCATGGCAGCGCGCCGACGGGCGCAAGGGCATCCGCAATACCGTCGCGGTCGCCTATCTGGTCGAGTGCGCGCATCACGTGGCGCGCAAGATCGTCGACAAGGCCGATGACGCCGACGTGCACCTGATCGGCTTTCCCGGCTGCTATCCCAATGCCTATGCCGCGCGGGTGATGGAGGCGGTGACGACGCATCCCAACGTCGGCGGCGTGGTGATCGTGTCGCTGGGCTGCGAGAGCTTCGATCGCGAGCGGTTGCAGCAGGTGATCCGCGACAGCGGGCGTCCGGTCGAGCTGTACGTGATCCAGCAGACCGGCGGCACCGCGGCGACGATCGCCGCCGGGCTGGAGGCGGTCGCGCGCGTCAAGGCGCAGATCGCCGACGTGCCGCGCGTGGCGATGCGCGTCGACGAGCTGATCGTCGGAACGATCTGCGGCGGGTCGGACGGAACGAGCGGGATCACCGCCAACCCCGCGGTCGGGCGCGCCTTCGACCGGCTGGTGGCGGACGGCGCGACCTGCATCTTCGAGGAGACCGGCGAGCTGGTCGGGTGCGAGGGGATCATGGCCGATCGCGCGCTGACCCCCGAGCTGGGCGAGGAGATCGTCGCCTGCGTCCGCAAGGCCGAGGAATATTACACGATCATGGGCTTCGGCAGCTTTGCGCCCGGCAATGCCGAGGGCGGGCTGACGACGCAGGAAGAGAAGTCGATGGGGGCCTATTCCAAATCGGGATCGTCGCTGATCAGCGGGATCATCAAGCCCGGCGACGTGCCGCCGGCGGGCGGACTGTATCTGCTCGACGTCGTGCCGGACGGCGAGCCGCGCTTCGGCTTCCCGAACATCTCCGACAATGCCGAGATCGTCGAAATGATCGCGTGCGGGTGTCACCTGACGCTGTTTACGACGGGGCGCGGCTCGGTGGTTGGGTCGGCGATCGCGCCGGTCATCAAGATCTGCGCCAACCCCGAGACGGCGCGGCGGCTGGCGGCTGACATGGACATCAATGCCGGGCGCATCCTCGAAGGTGAGGCGACGCTCGACGAGGTCGGCACCGAGATCGTCGATGTCATCATGGCGGTGGCCGGCGGACAGCCGAGCGTGTCCGAGGCGCTGGGGCACCGCGAATTCATCCTGACCTACAAGGCGTTCGATCCGGTGGGACCGGCGTGCCTGCCGGTCGCTGCACGGAGCTGAACAATGGAAGGCCGGTTGAAGGGCAAAGTCGCGCTGATCACCGCGGCGGGCAACGGGATCGGGCGCGCTGCCGCGCTACGCTATGCCGCGGAGGGTGCGCGGGTGATCGCGACCGATATCGATGCGGGCGCGCTGGCGGGGCTGGACCGGTGCGAGCAGCACGCGCTCGACGTCACCGACGCGGCGCAGATCGCGGCGCTGGTCGGTGAGATCGGGCGGATCGACGTGCTCGCGAATATCGCGGGGATCGTTCACGCGGGGACGATCCTCGACATGAGCGATGCTGAGTGGGATCAGGCGATTGCGATCAACATGACCGCGATGATGCGGACGATCCGCGCTGTGCTGCCGGGGATGCTGGCGGCGGGCGGCGGCGCGATCGTCAACATGTCGTCGATCGCCAGCTCGGTGAAGGGCATCCCCAACCGCTTCGCCTATACCGCGACCAAGGCGGGGGTGATCGGGATCACCAAAGCGGTCGCGGCTGACTTCGTCGGGCAGGGCATCCGCTGCAACGCGATCTGTCCGGGGACGGTCGACACGCCGTCGCTCCAGCAGCGGCTGCGCGATACCGGCGACTATGAGGCGGCGCAACAGGCGTTTATCGCGCGGCAACCGATGGGGCGGCTGGGGCGCGCGGAAGAGATTGCGGCGCTGGTCGCCTATCTGGGCAGCGACGACGCCGCCTTCACGACCGGCGCGGTGCATGTCATCGACGGCGGCTGGGTCAATTGAGGAAAAGCGCATGAAGCTGGTACGTTACGGGGCGTTGGGCGCCGAGAAGCCGGGGATGGTCGATGCCGACGGTCAGGTCCGTGACCTGTCGGCGCATGTCGCGGATATCGCGGGGGCGGCGCTAAGTGATGCCGAGCTGGCGCGGCTCGCCGCGATCGATCCGGCGTCGCTGCCGGTGGTCGCGGTCGACCGCTATGGCCCGTGCGTCGGCGCGGTCGGCAAGTTCCTGTGCATCGGGCTCAACTATTCGGACCACGCCGCAGAGACCGGCGCCACCGTGCCGACCGAGCCGGTGATCTTCACCAAGGCAACCAGCGCGATCATCGGCCCCGACGACAATGTCGAAATCCCGAAGGGCTCGACCAAGACCGACTGGGAGGTCGAACTGGGGATCGTGATCGGCACCGAAGCCCGCTACGTCGACGAGGCCGATGCCGAGCGGCATATCGCGGGCTATTGCGTCATCAACGACGTATCGGAGCGCGCCTTTCAGCTTGAGCGGCAGGGGACGTGGGACAAGGGCAAGGGCTGCGACACGTTCGGGCCGATCGGGCCGTGGCTGGTGACGCGCGACGAGGTTGCCGATCCGACCGCGCTGGGCATGTGGCTGGAGGTCAACGGGCATCGCTATCAGGACGGGTCGACGTCGACGATGGTCTACAAGCCGGCGTTTCTCGTCAGCTATGTCAGCCAGTTCATGTCGCTGCAGCCAGGTGACGTGATCTCGACCGGCACCCCGCCGGGCGTCGGCATGGGCCAGAAGCCGCCGGTGTTCCTGAAGGCGGGCGATGTGATGGAATTGGGGATCGAAGGGCTGGGGCAGCAGCGCCAGAGCGTCGTGGCGTACAAGGCGTGACCGAGCGCCACGTCCTGCTGGTCGATATCGCCGACGAGCCCCAGGCGGTGGCGGCCTATGAGGCGTGGCATGCCGCCGGGGCGGTCCCCGCGCCGATCGTCGCGAGTATCCGGGCGGCGGGGATCGTGGCGATGGACATCTATCGCACCGGCGGTCGGCTGGTGATGGTGATGGAAACCGACGCGACCTTCGACGCCGCGCGCAAGGCGGCGGCGGATGCTGCAGATCCCGAAGTGCAGGCGTGGGAGGCGAAGATGGACGCCTATCAGCGACGTCTGCCGTGGGCCGAACCAGGGATTAAGTGGGTCGCGGCGCGGCGCATTTTCTCGCTGGCGGAGCAGTAGTTCACCCGTCGTCCCGGACCTGATCCGCCACCCCGCTTTTTGCGGCCCGCGTGATGAAGAAGCGGGGTTCCGGGGCGAGCCCGGGACGATCGGAGTTTACCGTCACCCCCGCAGGCGCCCCTCCAGCAAATCAAGCTCGCGGGTCAGCTTGCGGCCGGTCTCGCTGCCGATTGCGCGGGCGCGCTCCAGCCGAAACACCTCCTCGCGCTCCGCCCGGATCGCCGCCAGCCGCAGAAGTTGATCGATGCGCTCGTTCTGCTGGATCACCGCCAGTTCGGGCTCGCCGTCGACGCGGACGCGAATACGCTCGCGGTACAGGTCCATGATCCGTGTCGCCGCCTCGGCATAGACGTCGACGTCGTCGCGGTCGCGCGACAGGTCGTGTTGCGCGCCGTCGACCGCTCGGATCGCGGCGCGCGCCGCTGCGACACGGGCGCGATTTTCCTCCCCTTGTTTCGAGGGCTCGGGCGGGAGGGCAAGGCCACGTAGCACCAGCGGCAGCCCAATGCTTGCCGCGACCAGCGAGACGATGATGACGCCGGCGGCAAGTGCGACCGCGAGATCGCGCGCCGGGAAGGGCGATCCGTCGCTCAGCGCGAGCGGCAACGTGAGAACGCCGGCCAGCGTGATCACCCCGCGCACCCCGGCGAGCGACATTGCGGCAAACACGCGCCAATCCGGGCTGCGCAACGGGGAATCGTCCACCCCGCGCCGCAGCACCGTCAACCGGAATGACACCCACACCCACAAGAAACGCAGGCCGGCGAGCACCGCGACAATCGCCAGCACGTACAGCGCCAGCCACCACGGGCTGTCATGGTTGGTCAGCTTCACGGTCTCGCGCGCGCCGGCGATGATGCCTGGCAATTGCTCACCGAGCAGCACGAAGATGATGCCGTTGAGCGCGAACTGGATCGTGTCCCACACCGAATTGCGGCGCATTCGCGTGGCGGGAAGCGCCTGTCGGGACAGCTCCGCGAAGGTCATCGTCACGCCCGCCGCGACGACCGCGAGGATGCCGGAGGCGTGGACATGCTCGGCGGCGATATAGGCGATGAACGGGATCAGCAGGCTGACCAGAACCTGTGACCCGGTATCCTCGCCGAAGCGGCGCGATACCCACGCCTTTGCACGTGTGATCGACAGCGTCGTGACGACGCCGATCGCGATCCCCGCTGCCGCAAGCCAGATGAAGCTGGCGGCGGCATCAGCGAGCGAGAAGGCGCCGGTGAGCGCGGCGGCGATCGCGAAGCGCAGGCAGACGAGCCCCGACGCGTCGTTGAGCAGCGCCTCGCCTTCGAGGATGTGCATCATGCGGCGTGGGATCGGTACACGTGCGGCGATCGCGGACACCGCAATCGGATCGGTCGGCGAGACGACGGCGGCAAGCGCGAATGACACCGCGAGCGGCATCGCGGGGATCAGCCAGTCGATGAAGAAGCCGACGCCGACGACGGTGGTCAGGACCAGCCCGAGCGCCAATTCGACGACGGCCGGCACGTCCTTTAGCAGTTCGTCCTTGGGGATGCGCCAGCCGTCGATGAACAGCAAGGGCGGCAGGAAGACGATCAAAAAGACTTCAGGGTCGAGCGTTACGCGCAGGTCCGCCGCCATGCCGATCGCTGCGCCGAAGGCGATCTGGACGAGGGGAGCTGGGATATTGATCGGGAGAATGCGCGTGATCGCGCCGCTGACGACGACGGCGAAGAGTAACAACAGGACGACCGAGACGACTTCCAAGGCGAGCAACCTCCTTCGAGACGCGAATGGAGGGGAGATCGCCGGAAGTGGCGCGAGGCGCAACCGCTCATAGCGCTGATCTGGGTCGATGCGACGTTTTGTCTCGGGAACGCCACGTTGTTGCGAGTGCAACGAAGGAACCCAGGGTCGGATCAGGACGCCTTGGATTGCTTCGCTGCGCTCGCAACGAAGGTGTCACCCCAGATCAAGTCCGGGGCGACGGAAGGCTCAGCTCATCAGTTCGACCGCCATCGCAACGCCTTCGCCGCCGCCGATGCACAGCGACGCCACGCCGCGCCGCTGGCCAGTGGTCTGCAGCCCGCCAAGCAAGGTGGCGAGAATGCGTGCGCCCGAGGCGCCGATCGGATGGCCGAGCGCGCACGCGCCGCCGTTGATGTTCAGCTTCTCGTGATCGAGCGCGAGCTCTTGCATCGCCACCATCGCGACGCACGCGAACGCCTCGTTGACTTCCCACAGGTCGACGTCGCCGACTGACCAGCCCGTCTTCTCAAGCGCCTTGCGCATCGCGGGGACGGGCGCGGTGGTGAAGCGCGCCGGGGCGTGGGCGTGCGCGGCGTGGCTGACGATCCGTGCTACGGGTGTGATCCCGAGCTTTTCGGCGACCGACAGGCGGGTCAGGACCAGCGCCGCAGCGCCGTCGGAAATCGACGAGGCATTGGCGGCGGTTACGGTGCCGTCCTTGCTGAAGGCGGGGCGGAGCGACGGGATCTTGGCGGGATCGCTCTTGGTCGGCTGCTCATCGGTCGCGACGGTGACGACGCCCTTCCGCCCCTTTACCTCGACCGCGACGATCTCGCGATCGAATGCGCCCGACGCCTGCGCCTTCTGCGCGCGGGTCAGCGACGCGATCGCGAATTCGTCCTGCGCCTCGCGCGTGAATTGATACTCGCGCGCGGTGTCGTCGGCGAAGACGCCCATCGCGGTGCCGGTCTGATAGGCATCCTCGAGCCCGTCGAGCGCCATATGGTCGAACAGCCGGTCATGCCCGAAGCGCGCGCCGCCGCGATGCGCCTTCGAGAGATACGGCGCGTTGGTCATGCTCTCCATGCCGCCCGCGACCAGCAGGTCGATCGAGCCCGCGCCCAGCGCCTCGGCACCGAGGATCGCGGCCTGCATCCCCGATCCGCAAACCTTGTTGAGCGTCGTCGCCTCGACATGCTCGCCAAGGCCCGCGCCGATCGCGGCCTGTCGTGCCGGTGCCTGGCCGACACCCGCCGACAGAACATTGCCCATATAGATCCGCTCGATCGCGGCGGCATCGACACCGGCGCGCTCGACCGCGGCCCTCACCGCCGCCGCGCCCAGTTCGCTGGCCGACAAAGCGGCGAGACTGCCTTGCATCGAGCCCATCGGGGTGCGCGCATAGGACAGGATGACGATGGGATCGGTAGCCATGATTCCGCGGTTCCTCGCTTGATCTCGATCGGCGTGTAAGCGCTCGTGCGGCAGGGCGCAAACGACTACGCCAACCTTTATGCCGCCTCTCCACGAAGCCCTGAAATGGTATGCGGCAGCAAGCGGCGTCGCGGCGGCGTTCATGGTGTCGCTCGACAACGGTCGGCGCGTGACGGGCTGGGGGATGGCGATCTTCGTCACATCGTCGATCGCGTGGATTACCGGCGCGTGGCTGACCGGCGACGAGCCGCTGGGCGCGCAGAATTGCGTGCTGCTCGGCATCAACAGTTTCGGCGTGTATCGGTACCTGATTCGCAAGCAGGGCTGAGACGGTGGATGTGGGTGACGGCGTTTGGCGTGCTGGGTGCCATCATCGGCAGCTTTCTGGCCACGATCGCGATCCGCTGGCCACAGGGACGATCGGTAAAATACGGGCGTTCGTCGTGTGACGGTTGCACCAGAACCTTGCGCGGGAGCGAGTTGGTGCCGCTTTGGTCGTGGCTGGTCACGCGCGGGCGATGCCGGACATGCGGCGCAAGGATCGATCCGCTCCACCCGCTGATCGAGGCCGGCTGTGCGCTGGTCGGCATGGCGGCAGCGCTGGTCGCCCCGCCGGCGATCGCGCTGGCGGGTGCAGCGTTCGGATGGCTGTTGCTGGTTCTGGCGGTGATGGACGCGCGTGACTTCTGGCTGCCCGATCCGCTTGTGACGGCGCTGGCGCTGGTCGCGGCGGCGGGGGCGTGGGTCGCGCCACCTGCGCTCGGCGAGCGACTGATCGGCGCGGCCGGTGGGTTTGCGGTGCTGTGGGCGATCGGCGCGGGCTATCGACGCTGGCGCAGGCGCGAGGGGCTGGGCGGGGGTGATCCGAAGTTGTTTGGCGCGATCGGGCTCGCGCTCGGGTGGCGAATGCTGCCGGCGGTGCTGCTGGTGGCAGGGCTGGTCGGTCTCGGCTGGGTGGTGTTCCAGAAGGCACGCGGGCAGGCGGTCGCCGCCGACGACGCGCTGCCGCTCGGGACGCTGCTGGCGATCGCGGCTTACCCGGCGTGGCTGCTCATGGTAGGCATGGCGGCATGAAGTTCGCGTTTCTGCTGCTCGCGGCGCAGGTGGCCGCGCCATCCTCCGGTATCGACGGACTGCCGATCGGCGCGCTGCCGCAACAGGCGCTGCCGGCGCGGGGCTGTGCCGCCTATCTCTTCTCGACCGGCACGACGCGAACGCTGGCGGCGATGGCGACCGCCGACCCGGGAACACTGCGGCTGTCCGTCGACGGCAAGATGATCGACCTGCCGCGTACCGGGGCGACCGGCAACGCACAGCTCGGCCTCAACGCGGAGAGCGTCTACCGGCTGGGCGATATCGTCGCGACGGTGCAGATGACCGTGGAGTTGCGGCAAAACCTGACCGCGGGGGCGGCGGTGCCGGTGGCAACGCTGCGGCTGGATCGCGACGGTCGCGACACGGTGGTGGTGCCGCTCGCGGGGCTGGTCGGCTGCGCCGGCTAGCCAGAAACGAAAGCGCCCGGCGGAACGTGTCCACCGGGCGCCACCTTGCTCAGCCTAGTGCGAGGAGGTGATTTCCTCCTTCAACCGCAGTTTCTGCTTCTTCAGTTCCGCAAGCACGATCGTATCGGGCACGGGACGTTGCGACTCGGCGGCAATCCGCTGGTCGATCGTCGCATGCTTGGCCTCCAGGGCCGAGATGTGCGCGGTCTGCATGGCAGTCTCCTTCGTGGTTGAGAGGGAAAGGAAGGAAATCACGAAATGGGACATATGTCCCGTGACTTTTGCTTTCACGCGATCATCTGCGACTTTCGTACGACGGGTCGCGTCGATCGGATGCGGCGGCTATGCAGGCGCGACTCGGGGGCGGGAGTGCGGGCGATGAACGACATGGGCGATGATGCGGCGGTCGCGACGCGGCTGGAGACGTTGCGCGTCGAGCATCGCGACCTCGATGCCGCGATTGCCGCACTGGCGGAAGGCGGCGCGTCCGACCAGTTGCAGCTCATGCGGCTAAAGAAGCGCAAGCTGCGGCTGCGCGACGAGATCGCGCTGCTCGAGGATCAGATGATCCCCGATATCATCGCCTGACGGGCAGCACCAAAAACGGTGCATTTCGGGACGGTTTGACGGGTTCCCGACGATGGAAACGTGATGAACGCGCTTGGCGGTCGCCGACCGGTCGTGGCAAGGACGCCGACATGGCCGAGCACGCGCATGATCCACGATTGCACCGCCGCCTGATCGATTCCTTCTACACGGAGGCGATGGTGCTGGCCGACGAGGCGCGGCATTATTTCGACGAAGGCGGACGCGTGGAGCGTGAGGCGCTGCCGCCGATGGAGCGCGTGGCGTTCAGTTGCGAGTCGCTGAAGGTGACGACGCGTCTGATGCACGTCATCGCCTGGCTTCTGACGCAACGCGCGATCGCGGCGGGTGAGCTGCCGGCGGCTCAGGCGCTCGATCCCACCCGACGGCTGGGGGAGTCGCCGGCCAGCGACCTGGACATGCTCGCACGCTTTCCGGCGCAGGCGCGCGGGCTGATCGGCGGCAGCATCGATCTGCACCGGCGTGTCGCGCTGCTGGATGCGGCGCACGCGCGCGAGATGCCGGTCGTCAGCCCGGCGCGCTCGATGCTCGACCGGCTCGCAACCGCTTTCTAGGGTCGCTCGGGCGCATCAGCGCGCCATCAATCGCTCGCGTGCGGCGCGATATTCTTCGGCCAGTTGCGCGACCCGCTCCGCGGCGGGAAGGATCGTCTCGATCGCGCCGATGCCCTGGCCCGAGCCCCAGATGTCGCGCCATGCCTTCGCCGCGCCGCCCGAGGCGAAGCTCATCGTCTTCAGATCACCCTGCGGCAGATTGTCGGGGTCGAGCCCGGCGGCGACGATCGAGGCGCGCAGGTAATTGCCGTGGACGCCGGTGAACAGGTCGGAATAGACGATGTCCGCGGCACGTCCATCGACGATCGCCTGCTTGTACCGTGCGTCGGCATTGGCCTCGTCGGTAGCGATGAACGCCGAACCGATATAGGCGAAGTCCGCGCCCATCGCCTGCGCCGCCAGCACCGCGTCACCGCTGGCGATCGCACCCGACAGCGCCAGCGGGCCGTCGAACCACGTGCGGATTTCCTGCACCAGCGCGAAGGGCGAGAGCCGGCCGGCATGCCCCCCCGCGCCGGCCGCGACCGCGATCAGCCCGTCGGCGCCTTTCTCAACCGCCTTGTGTGCGAAGCGATCGTCGATGACGTCATGGAGCGTGATCCCGCCCCAGGCGTGAACCGCCTGGTTGAGTTCCTCGCGCGCGCCAAGCGAGGTGATCGTGATCGGCACCTTCCACTTGGCGCAGACCGCCAGATCGGCCTCCAGCCGGTCATTGGACTTGTGGACGATCTGGTTGACCGCGAAGGGCGCGGCGGGGGCATCGGGATGCACGCGGTCGTGGGCGGCGAGTTCCTCGGTAATGCGCTGGAGCCATTCGTCGAGCATCGCGGCGGGGCGCGCGTTGAGCGCCGGGAACGACCCCACGATCCCCGCCTTGCACTGCGCGATCACCAGATCCGGGTTGGAGATGATGAACAGCGGCGAGCCGATGATCGGCAGGCGCAGGTGCGACAGGAGCGGGGGGATCGACATGGCAACGGGTTATGTGGGGCGAGTCAGGGTGTGGCAAGGTTGACGCCACGTCACGCCAGACAGGTTTTTCGTCATGCCGCGCAATTGAGAACGCAGAACCGCTGACGTTGCGGTTCTCGGGAAGACCTGCGCGTCTGGTGCCCGCCCGGGCCGGGAGGACGGATGGACTATTCCACCCGTTCCAACCCCTCGGCTGCTGCTTGCGCATTGGCGACATAGTGCGCCGCCGACACCCTGAGCCCCGCGATGGTCGCATCATCCAGCTCGCGCACCACGCGCGCCGGGCTGCCGACGATCAGCGAGCGTGGCGGGAAGACTTTGCCTTCGGTGACCAGCGCGCCGGCGCCGACGATACAGTCCGCCCCGATTACCGCGCGGTTGAGGACGATCGCACCCATACCGATCAGCGTGCGGTCGCCGATCGTGCAGCCATGAAGCACCGCGTGATGGCCGATCGTACATTCCGTGCCGATCGTCAGCGGCGCGCCGGGATCGGAATGAAGCATCGCGCCTTCCTGCACGTTGCTGCGCGCGCCGACCGTTATCGTGGTGTTGTCGCCGCGGATCACCGCACCGAACCAAATACCGACATGCTCGCCGAGCACGACGTCGCCGATCACATCGGCGCTGGGCGCCACCCAGGCGGAGGCGGGTCGGGTCGGGCGGTGACCCTTGAAGGCATAGAGCGGCATCGCTTCTCTCCCTGATGTCCCGTCGCGACACATGGACGCCGACGGTCGGCTGTAGCCGGAATCGTAAACAGCGCGTTAAGACCTGGCTATGCAACGCCGATTGGTCCTGACGAACGAGGGTGCCGGACACCCCTTCCGCCGCACCCTGCCGCCGCCGCCCGTCGCTACGGAGGCGGAGACCGGGGATCATGACGTGCGACTGTTCCTGCTCAGCTTCGCGGCGTTCTTCGTCACCTTCTCGACGATGATCTTCTAGGCGCTCAGTCGCAGGCGCGGTGCAGCCGCTGCGCGATCATCGCCGATACCACGCACATTCCCGCTACCAGCAGCAACAGCTGCGACGGCGTGACGCCGAGCGCGGTGATCCCGGCGACCGCAATCGAGCCGAACGTCATCGCGCCCGCGTTGACGACATTGTTCGCCGCAACGGTCCGCGCGGTATGGTCCTTGGTGACGGTCGTCGTCAGGAAGGCGTAAAGCGGCACCACGAACATCCCGCCGAAGATCGCGACGCCCAGCAGCGCGAGCAATACCAGCACCGCATGCGGCTGGCGGATGAAGGCGGCCATGTCGAACAGATGCCCTTCGGGTGCAGCGGTCCACAGCCCGACCACCCACCAGAACGCCAGTACCGTCAGGCCCATCGCAATCACTGACGCGGGCGAGAAGCGTGCTGAAATCTGCCCCTTCAACATCAGGTTGATGACCACCGATCCGATCGCGACGCCAATCGAGAACACCGCCAGCACGAGACTGGCGACGCTGGCATCGGCGGTCAGCACGTTCTTTACCAATGGCGGGAAGACGATGATCAGCACCGACCCGATCGTCCAGAAGAAGCTGATCGCGCAGATCGCCAGGAAAAGACGCGGGATGTGCATCGTCTCGGCGATCAGCCGCCATGAGGCACGGATCGGGTTGTAGTCCAGCACCAGCTTCGGCCCGAGCCGCGGCGCAGGCGGCACCGCGCGCGCGGTCAGCCAGCCGAGCAGCGCGACCGCGAGCGTCAGCACGGTGACGAGCAAAGGCGATTTGTAGACGAAGCCGGCCAGGATCGTGCCGAGCAGGATCGACAGATACGTCCCCGCCTCGACCAGCCCGGTGCCGCCGAGCACATCGTCCTCGTCGAGATGCTGCGGCAGGATCGCATATTTGATCGGGCCAAAGAAGGTCGAGTGCACGCCGAGCCCGGTGACCGCAGCGAGCATCAACACCAGCGGCAGCGTCACCGCGCCGGTGCGCGCCAGCATCAGCCCGGCTCCGCCGACCGCCATGATCGCGATCTCGACCGTCTTCACCAACCGGATGATCCGTGCCTTGTCGCTCGAGTCGGCGAGCTGCCCGGACAAGGCGGAGAGTACGAAGAACGGCAGGATGAACAGCGCCGCGGTCAGCGCGTTGAAGAAGCTCTCCTGCGTTTCGTCGGCGAAGATCTCATAGGTGGCGAACAGCACCATCGAGGTCTTGAACAGGTTGTCGTTGAAGGCGCCGAGGAATTGCGTGGTGAACAGCGGCAGAAAACGCCGCCGCTTGAGGAGCCCGAGGGCATTGATCATAACGCGGGACCGGGCCCCCGGATTGTTGGCAATTCGCCGAGCCATAGCGGCTGGACCGTCACGATCCAACGTTGATTTTCGTGTGACAGGCGCTTGCGCTGCCCGCGTGACAGGTCCACGTCGCCACCATGCTGTCCCTGCCCAACATCCTGACGCTGTCGCGGATCGTCGCGGTGCCGCTGCTGGTGGCATTCCTCTGGTGGCCGAGCTGGCGGTTCGGGTTCGGGGTCGCCTTCGGCCTCTACTGCCTGATGGGGATCACGGATTATTTCGACGGCTATCTGGCGCGCGCGCAGGGGACGGTATCGAAGCTGGGCGTGTTCCTCGATCCGATCGCCGACAAGATCATGGTCGCGGCGGTGATCCTGATGCTGGTCGGCACGCGGCACGACGATGTCGCCGCGATCACAGGGGTGCATATCATCGCCGCGCTGGTGATCCTGCTGCGCGAGATCGCGGTCAGCGGGTTGCGCGAGTTCCTTGCCGGGCTGCAGGTGTCGCTGCCGGTGTCGCGGCTGGCAAAGTGGAAGACGACGTTGCAGCTCGTCTCGCTGGGCGGGCTGATCCTTTCGGGGGCGTTGCCGGGTGAGGGGTGGATCAAGGTGGCGAGCCTGGCCAGCCTGTGGGGCGCGGCGGCGCTGACGATCGTGACCGGCTGGGATTATCTGCGGGTCGGTTTGAAACACATGGACTGAGGGGGCAGAGCCCTCCGCTGTTTGTACCGAGGAGAGGCTTAGTTTGTCGAAGCCTCGTCTCCACGAATGCTTCGAGACGGCATTTCGACAGGCGCAATGCCTCCTCAGCAGGAACGGAACGTTGGGACGCCGATGAAACTACTCTATTTCGCCTGGGTGCGCGAACGGATCGGCCTAGCCGAGGAAGACGTTGCGCCGCCGTCCGACATCGCCACCGTCGCCGATCTGGTCGCGTGGCTCGTCCCGCGCAGCGCGGGTCATGCCGCCGCCTTCGCCGATCCGGCGCGGCTGCGTGCCGCGGTGGATCAAGCGTTCGTGCCGCTCGACACGTCGATCGCGGGCGCGCGCGAGGTCGCGATCTTCCCGCCGGTGACGGGCGGATGATCCGCATCCTCGTCGCGCGCGATCCCATCGACATCGCCGGCGAGTTCGCCCGGCTGGAGCAGGACGGGGCGGTGGCGACCTTCACCGGGCTGGTGCGCGCCGACGACGGCGTCGCGACGCTGGAGCTGGAACATTATCCGGGGGCGACCGAGGCGGCGCTGACGCAATTGGCGGAGGATGCGACCGCGCGCTGGTCGCTGACGGCGGCGACGATCGTCCATCGCGTCGGCGCGATGGCGCCGGGCGAGCGGATCGTGTTCGTCGGTACCTGTTCCGCCCATCGCGCGGCGGCGCTCGACGCCTGTGCGTTTCTGATCGACCGGCTCAAGACCGATGCACCGTTCTGGAAGCGCGAGACCGTCGACGGCGTCTCGCGCTGGGTCGAGGCGCGCGCCGCCGACGATGACGCGGCGGCGCGCTGGCGCTGATTACCGCGGCAATTCCCAGCGGATACGATCGGTGAATGTGCCGGCGATCGCCGTCCCGGAATCGTCGCGCGCCGGCGTGAAGCGGGCACGGCGCTGGTAGAGGCGGCACGTCGCCTGATCCAGCGAGGCATGGCCGCTGGGCGCGGTCACCGTGCAGGATTCAACGCGGCCGTCGGCACCGATTCGCATCGAAATGCCGACCACTCCTTCCTCTTCGGCGCGCAACGCCGAGGGCGGATAGTCGTCGGTGCTGATCCAGTCATTGCGGTTGCCGCGCGCGAGCACGCCGCTGGCCTTGCTGACCGTTGCGGGTTGCGCGGGCGGGTCAACCGTCACGGTGCCGCTGCCGAAGTCGACCGGCGGCATCGGCGGCGTGATGACCACCACGTTGTCGCTGTTGGTCCGAGTGGTCACGACCGGTGTGACGGTAGTGAGTGGTGGCGTGGTCGTGGCCGGCTGTTGTGGCGCGACTTTCTCGAGCTTGGGCGGCGTCATCTCGGGAGGCGGCGGGGTTTCGATCGGAATGTTGGTGGTGATGAACGGCTTCGACACCGACTGGACGAAGCTGGCCGCCATGCCGCTGATGAAGACATAGCCGATCAGGCCGTGGATTGCGGCGACACCCGCGATCGTGGTGAAGCGCCGTGAATTGTCGATCCGATTTGCATAGGCCATGCGACCAACCTCCCGACCGGAGGCGCCACGACGGACACATTGCCCGACGAACGACGAGCTCCAGATCGCGATGCTGCGCCGACTGCGACTGCGCGTCAATCGCGGCGGTGATTCATTCAGGCCGCCGCCTTCAGCACCTCGCCGAGCAGGTGAAAGTCGCGTTCGCGCGGGGAAGCGCGGCGCCAGACCAGCGCCAGCGTACGGACCGGCGCGGCGGCGTCGAGCGGTCGTGCGACGACCCTGGTGTGATCGAGGATGCCGGCGTCGAGCGCGATCTTGGGCAGCATCGTAACACCCAGCCCATTGTCGACCATCTGCACCATCGTATGCAGCGAGGTGCCGAGCATCGTCGCCTCGGCGCGCAGCTCGGCGCGGTTGCACGCCGCCAGCGCATGTTCCTTCAGGCAATGCCCGTCCTCGAGCAGCAGCAGCCGTGTTTCGTCGATCTCGTCGGGGCGCACCGCCGACAGATCGGAGGGCATTTCGCCTTCCGGGAAGGCGAGGAACAGCCGGTCGTCGAACAGCTTGAGCGCCGTCACCTCGCCGCAGGCGTAGGGCAGCGCGAGCAACACGCAATCGGTGCGGCCGTTGTGCAGTGCCTCGCACGCCGGGCCGCTGGGTTCCTCGCGGAGATAGAGCTTCAGATCGGGATAGTCGCGCCGCAGTCGCGGCAATATGCGCGGGAGCAGGAACGGGGCGATGGTCGGAATCACGCTCAGCCGCATCTCACCCGACAGGGGGCGACCGGCGGCGCGGGCGAGATCACCCAGTTCCTCCGCTTCGCGCAGCACGACTCGCGCCTTGGTCGCGATCTGCTCGCCGAGCGGGGTGAAGCGCACGACGCGCCGGGTGCGCTCGACCAACGTCACGCCGATCAGCGTCTCCAGCTCACGCAAGCCCGCCGACAGCGTCGACTGGGTGACGAAACACGCTTCGGCCGCACGCCCGAAATGACCGTGATCCTTCAGCGCGACGAGATATTGCAATTGCTTGAGCGTCGGCAGGTAGGTTGCGGCCATTCATCGTCTCCGTCGATCACCGGGGATGGAATAGACGATTTGCTCGATCAAGCGAAGCCCCCTATATCAGCTTTGCAACGAGAGGCGGCGCGGCGACGCGGCCCCGGCAGAGAGGATGACTGGAACTCCGCATTCACAACAGGAGCCAGACATGCTGACCATCGGCGATACCTTCCCCGCCATCACCGTCCCCGTCCAGCAGGGCACGAGCGCGCTGCCGAACGGCGAGACGCTTGACCTGACCACTGCCTATCCGGGCAAGTGGAAGGTGCTGTTCTACTGGCCGAAGGACTTCACTTTCGTCTGCCCGACCGAGATCGTCGGCTACAGCCAGATCAAGGGCGACTTCGAGGATCGTGACGCGGTTTTGATCGGCGCGTCGACCGATACCGCGCACGTCCACCTCGCCTGGCGCAAGTCGGACCCGGATCTGGCCGCCGCCGACTTCCCGTGGCTGGCGGACAATGGCCGCAAGCTGGCCGACGCGCTGGGCATCGTCGACAAGAACGAGCATGTCGCGTTCCGCGCCACGTTCATCGTCGATCCCGACAATGTCATCCAGGCGGTGCAGGTCAATGGCCTGAATGTCGGTCGTAACCCGGCCGAGACGCTGCGTGTGCTCGATGCGCTGCAGACCGACGAACTGTGCCCGTGCAACTGGAACAAGGGCGACGACGTCCTGCAGGTCGCGGCCTGACATCTTACTCCCTCTCCCCGCCGGGGAGAGGGCCGGGGTGAGGGGCCGGGGGCTCATCGAGGCCATCCTCTCTGCGAGACATCTGCCCCTCACCCAACCCTCTCCCCGACGGGGAGAGGGCTTGTCTCGCGTGCGCCCTAACGAAAGAGAAACATGGCTCTCAAGGAATTCGCGGGCACGTTGCCCGATTTTGCCAAGGACATCCGCCTCAACGTCGGCTCGCTGCTGAACGAGACGGTGCTCAACGACCAGCGCAAGTATGGCACGTTGCTCGCCTGCGCGCATGGATCGGGCTACAAGCCGCTGGTCGAGGCGACCGAGGCCGAGGTCGCGGACAAGCTGTCGCCCGAGGCGGCGACCGCGGCGCGCGCCGCGGCGGCGGTGATGGCGATGAACAACGTCTATTATCGTTTCACCCACCTCGCCAGCAACGAGGAATATAGCCGGATGCCGGCCAAGCTGCGCATGAACGTGATCGGGGCGCCGGGGATCGACAAGGTCGATTTCGAGCTGTTCAGCCTGGCGGTCAGCGCGATGAACGGCTGTGGCATGTGCATCGACAGCCATGAGCAGGTGCTGAAGAAGGCAGGGGTTACCGCCGAGGTGATCCACACCGCGGCGCGCATCGCCTCGGTGATGAAGGCCGTCGCGACGGTCCACGCGGTCAGCGCTTAATCGACGGCGTCATCCCCGCCGTTGCGGGGATGACGGGCGTGTCGGTTACATCAACACCGCGCGGACGAAGCCATAGGTGCTGGTGATCGTCAGGACGGTTCCGACCATCACCAGCATCACCTTCATCGGGATGCGCTTGGCAAAGAACGCGCCGAGCGGCGCGGCGAACACGCCACCGATCAGCAGACCGACGGTGGCGGTCGCGAAATCCTTGATTCCGAGATTGTAGATGAACGTCGCCGAGACGACGGCGGTGAGGAAGAACTCGACCGCGCTCACCGTTCCGACGACCTTGCGCGGCTCGACGCCCTGCACCAGCAGGTTCGAGGTGACGATCGGCCCCCAGCCACCGCCGCCTGCCGCATCCATGAAGCCGCCGAGCAGCCCGAGCGGCTCGACCACCTTGGGCTTGCTGACCTTGGGCGGGAACATGAGCCCGCGCACCAGCAGATAGATGCCGATGATGACGAGATAGGCGAGCACGAAGGGCTTTACGACCGCGCCGTCGATGTTGGTCAGGACATAGGCCCCGGCCACCCCGCCGATAACCCCGGGAACGAGCAGGCGGAGGAACAATCCCTTGTCGATGTTGCCGGTGATGGCGTGGCTGAGACCGGAAATGGCGGTCGTGAAGGTCTCGACAATATGGACGTTGGCGGAGGCGCGCGCCGGGGGCAGCCCGATGACCGCGACCAGCAGGGTATTGCAGATGACGCCGAACGCCATGCCGAGGGCCCCGTCGACCAACTGCGCGCCGAAGCCCACGGCGATGAAGGGCCACAATGCCGAAAAATCCAGATGCGTCAGCGCTTCCATCCAATCTCCCCAGCGCGATCGTCGGATCGCTCGCGCTCTTCATGGGTCATATCCCATAAGCGCAATAGGAAAATACGGTTTCTCGATTGATAGCGCTGCTTATGGAAACGCGCGTCATGACGCTCTATCTTGCGGCGAGAAGAAAAGGGAACGCGGATGTCGCGACTGACCAAGTATCTGGATTCGATCCGTGCGCGTGATCCGGCGCCACATTCGCGTCTTGAAGTACTGACCTATCCGGGCGTGTGGGCGCTGGCATGGCACCGGGTCGCGAACCGCCTGTACCGTGCCGGTTTTTACCTGCCGGCACGGATCGTGAATCATTTTTCGCGTGCGTTGACCGCGATCGATATCCATCCCGGTGCCACGATCGGGCGCAATTTCTTCATCGACCATGGCTTCGTCGTGATCGGCGAGACCGCGGAAATCGGTGATGACGTCACCATCTATCAATGCGTGACGCTCGGCGGCACCAGCCCCGACAATGGCGTTGCGGGCAAGCGCCATCCGACGATCGCAAACGGTGCGATCATCGGATCGGGCGCGCAGGTGCTGGGGCCAATCACGGTCGGGCCGCGCGCGCGGGTTGGGGCCAATGCGGTGGTCACGCGCGACGTGCCGGCGGGTGCGGTGATGGTCGGGATACCGGCGCGGCCTACAGTGGTGGAGGGGGGAGCTGCGCCGGAGCCGCGCTTCGTTCCTTACGGCACGCCCTGCCGCGAGCTGTTCGACCCGGCGACGCAAAAGGTCGAAGCGCTGCGTTGTGAATTGGAAGCGATGAAGAAGCGGCTGGACGCGCTGATCGAGGAGCAGCAGGACGGAAGGCCGGCGCAGGAGCGTGACCGCGCCTGATGGGGATTGTCACACCCTTTCCGGGCGGTGCCGGCCAGCCGGGCCAGGTGGCGTTCGACCGCGCGGAACTGATGCGTATCCTTGATCTCTATGGCCGCATGGTCGCGGCGGGGCATTGGCGCGATTACGCGATCGATCTGGGACGCGAAGCCGCGGTGTTCTCGGCGTTTCGTCGCGCGACAGAGCGACCGGAGTTCCGGGTCGAAAAACGGCCTGCGCTGCGCAATCGACAGGGCATGTGGGCGCTGGTCGGTGAGGCGGGGCAGGTGGTGCGGCGCGGGCATGAACTCGGGCCGGTGCTCGCCCCCGTCGAGCGGCGACTGATGAAGCTCGTCGAAGAATAGCTTCCGCTCGCAGCGCCGCTACCGTGTGGACTGCAGTGTCTGACCGATCAGCATTGCCTGTTCGGTGCCGGACCCAGGGACGATCTCGCCGGTACGATCGGTGATCGCAGCCCAGCGGTGCGCCACGCCTTCGGGTGAGAGGTCGTCGCCTTCGAGTGCCACGCCGGGCGTGAGCGTGATGTAGCTCGCCTGCACCACGCCAGCGCCCGCGCCGACGATCTGCCCGGATGGCGCGTGCTCGCTGACCAGATAGAGTGCGGCGGGGGCGACCTTTTCGGGAGCAAAGGCGACGAAGGCGGCATCGGGGAACAGTCCCTCGGTCATACGGGTGCCGGCAGTTGGCGCGATTGTGTTGACGCGGATGTCGTTCCTTGCGCCCTCCAGATGGAGCGTGCGCGCGAGGCCTGCGATGCCGAGCTTGGCAGCGGCGTAATTGGCCTGCCCGAAATTGCCGAACAGTCCGGAAGATGACGAGGTCATCAGCACGCGGCCGTAGTTCTGGGCGCGGAACGTCTCCCAGCACGCCTTGGTGGCATAGGCGCTGCCGAGCAGGTGAACCTGCACGACGAAAGCGAAGTCGGCCGGGTCCATCTTGGCGAACGACTTGTCACGCAGCACGCCGGCGTTGTTGATGAGGATATGGACGCTGCCCCATGCCTCGGTGACCCGCGCGACCATCTCGACCATCTGATCGTAATCGGCGACGCTGGCGCCGTTTGCCATTGCGGTGCCGCCGGCGGCGCGAATTTCCTCGACAACGGTCAGTGCGGCATCGGAAGCGCCTTGGCCGCTGCGATCGGCGCCGAGATCGTTGACGACGACACGCGCGCCGCGCCTGGCGAGTTCGAGCGCATAATGTCGTCCCAGGCCGCCACCTGCTCCGGTGACGATGGCGACGCGATCATCGAAACGGATCGACATGGAAAAGGCGCTCCCTCCTGAACGGACGAAGCGCCTTCCATACCTAATCATCGAACGGGTGCAATGCCCGTCCGAACCCTATCGGCTTAGCGGCGGCGGCGCGGCGCCTTGCGCGCGTCGCTGGCCTGCATGCAGCCGTCATACTGACCCTTCTTGCAGATCGGGTAGCTTTCCTTGGCGGCGGGTGCCGGGAACGCCTGCGACGGCGAAGGAGCGGGCTGGAAGCGGACGGTCGCGCCCGGCTGCGGCGTGCCCGAAACGGCCGGCTGCGACGGCTGGTAGCCCCCGGCGCTTTCGGTACCCATGCTGCCACCCGACTGCGGCGTCATCGCGCCACCGGCCGGCGGGGTCATCGGCGCGTTGGCTTCGGGGGCGGGAGCCGCGGGATCGGCCTGCGTCATCGGTGCCGTGGCGTCGGTCTGCGGTGCGGCGGCCGGGTCGGCGGACATGCTCGGGTCCGCGGTTGTGGCCGGCGCTGCGCCGGTATCAGGCGCGGTCGTGGTCGTCTGCGGGGTATCCTGCGCGATCGCCATCGTCGGGATGGCAATCACGGCCGCTGCCGCGAGAAGAATGGCCTTCATCTTGTCTTTCTCCTGCCGTGTGCGTTCGGTCAGAAACGCGGTTTTATCACGCGGTCCGGGCAACGCCCCACGACAGAAAAAAGGTCCATTGTTGCGAAAGCGAAAAGACTCAGTTTCCGGTGTCGAGCGCGTAACCCGCTGATCTTACGGTGCGAATGATGTCCGGGCGGCCACCTTCGTTGATCGCCTTGCGTAGGCGGCGGATATGGACGTCGACCGTACGGCTTTCGATATCGCTGTCATGCCCCCAGACACTGTCGAGCAGGCGTTCCCGCGAGAAGACGTGACCGGGATGTTCGAGGAAATGCTTGAGCAGTCGGAATTCCGTCGGCCCGAGCGCGACCACGTCGCCGCCGCGGCGCACCTTGTGGCCGACCGTGTCCATTTCCAGATCGGCGTAGGTGAGCTGCTCGCCGGCCAGTGCGGGACGCACGCGGCGCAACACCGCGCCGACACGTGCCACCAATTCGCGCGGCGAGAACGGCTTGGTGACGTAATCATCCGCGCCGGTTTCAAGCCCGCGGACGCGATCTTCCTCCTCACCGCGCGCGGTGAGCATGATGATCGGCACGTTCTGGGTCTCGGCGGCGCGCCGCAGCCGACGACAGACCTCGATTCCCGAGATACCCTCGACCATCCAATCGAGCAGCACGATGTCGGGCGGTGTTTCGCGGGCGAGCAGCAACGCCTCCTCGCCGTCGATCGTGTGCTGAACGTCGAAATGCTCGCGGGTGAAATGCCACACCAGCAGCTCGGCGAGGCTGGCGTCGTCCTCCACCAGCAACATGCGGGCCTTGGCCATCAATCAACTCCTCTTTCGCGTTCCACGAGCCGCACCCCGGTTGCGGCAAAATAGACCATCTCGGCGACGTTGGTGGCGTGATCGCCGATCCGCTCGAGATTCTTGGCGACGAACAGCAATTGCGCGCATTCGCTGATCGTCTTCGGGTTTTCGACCATGAAGGTGACCAAGGTGCGAAAGATGCTGTCGTAGAAATCATCGAGCGCATTGTCGCGCTCGCACACCGCCAGCGCCGCTTCGGGATCGCGCGCGGCGAAGGCGTTGAGGACGTCATGCACCATCGCGGCGGCCATCCGACCCATGGCGGGGAGGATCGACAAGGGCTCAATCCGATGCTCGCTTTCGATCCGCGGCACGCGGCGCGCGATGTTTTTGGCATAATCGCCGATCCGTTCGATCACGCTGGCGATCTTCAGCGCGGCGACCACTTCGCGCAGGTCGTCGGCCATCGGCGCGCGCAAGGCGATGATGCGGACCGCGGTGCGCTCGACCTCGGTTTCCATTGCGTCAATACGCTTGTCGTCGGCGGCAATCCGCGCGGCGAGCGTGGCGTCGCCGCGTTGCAGCGCGATCATCGCGTCGGCGATCGCGCTTTCGGCAAGTCCGCCCATCTGCGAGATCAGCCCGCGCAACTGGCCAATGTCCTTGTCGAACGCCTTGACCGTATGTTCCTGCGTATTGCCCATGCCTGCGATCCTTAGCCGTAGCGGCCTGTGATATAGTCCTTCGTGCGATCCTGCCGTGGGTTCGTGAAGATATCCGACGTGTCGCCGTATTCGACGAGCTGTCCGAGGTGGAAGAAGGCGGTCCGCTGGCTGACGCGCGCGGCCTGCTGCATGTTGTGGGTCACGATCACGATCGCGTAGCGGCCGCGCAGTTCATGGATCAATTCCTCGATCTTCGCGGTGGCGATCGGATCGAGCGCGGAGCACGGCTCGTCCATCAGGATCACCTCCGGGTCGACCGCGATCGCACGTGCGATGCACAGCCGCTGCTGCTGGCCGCCCGACAAAGCCGTGCCACTGTCGGAAAGGCGGTCCTTGACCTCGGCCCACAGCCCGGCGCGGGTCAGCGAACGTTCGACGATCTGCGCCAGATCGGCCTTGGAACGTGCGAGCCCGTGAATGCGCGGGCCGTAGGCGACATTCTCGAAGATCGATTTGGGGAAGGGATTGGGCTTCTGGAAGACCATGCCGACACGGGCGCGCAGCTGCACGACATCCATCGCCTTGGCGTAGATGTCCTCGCCGTCAAGCCGCACGTCGCCCTCGACCCGCGCGCCGGGGATCGTGTCGTTCATACGGTTGAGCGTGCGCAGGAATGTCGACTTGCCGCAGCCCGACGGGCCGATGAATGCGGTGACGTCCTCGCGCCGCACGTTGATCGACACGTCGCGGATCGCCTGCTTGCGCCCGTAAAAGACGTTGACGCCGGTGGCAGTCATTTTCGGCGCGGCGTTGCTCATTTCCAGCGGGTCTCGAAACGGTTGCGAAGGTAGATGGCGAGGCCGTTCATGGTGAGCAGCACCACCAGCAGGACGATGATCGCGGCGGAGGTCTTCTCGACGAAGCCGGTCTGCACGTCGTCGGACCACAAGAAGATCTGCACCGGCAGCACGGTGGCGGGATCGGTCAGGCGACCGGGCGGGGCGGCGATGAACGCGCGCATCCCGATCATCAGCAGCGGCGCGGTCTCGCCGAGCGCGCGCGCCATGCCGATGATCGTGCCGGTCAGAATGCCGGGCAATGCGAGCGGCAGGACGTGGTGGAAGACGACCTGGATCGGCGAGGCACCGAGCGCGCGGGCGGCGTCGCGGATCGACGGCGGCACGGCGGTGATCGCGTTACGCCCGGCGATGACGATCACCGGCATCGTCATCAGCGCGAGCGTCAGCCCGCCGACGACCGCGCCGGAGCGCGGCATGTGGAACGTGCCGAGGAACACCGCCAAACCCAGCAATCCGAAGATGATCGACGGCACCGCGGCAAGATTGTTGATTGAGACCTCAATCAAATCGGTCCAGCGGTTTCGCGGTGCATATTCCTCCAGGTACAAGGCCGAGAGCACCCCTATCGGGAAGGCAAGTGCCAGCGTGACGATCATCGTCAGCAGCGAACCCTTGAGCGCGCCCCAGATACCGGCGCGGGTTGGGTCGGTGGCGTCAGCGCCGGTGAAGAAGCTGACGTTCAGCCCACGCGACAGATGCGCGCCGAGTGCCGCGACGACGGCCTCGCTCTCCTGAGTCCCGACGCCCTTGTACGCCATGTCAATCCCGGTCGCGACCGGGACGTCGATCGTGGTGGGGGTGGCAAGCACTTGCGGGTCGCGCTTGATGGCATCGCGGACGCGGAGCCATGCGCCGTCCGACAGCAGCGTGGCGCCGCCCTGCGTGGGGTAGGCGCGATCGGCGGCGGCATCGACCGCATTCTCCAGCCCGGCCCCCGCCAGCGCGAGATCTGCCGTGGTGCCGGAGAGCTGCGCGGGGCTGACGACGACGCGCGTACGAAGGTCGAGCGGGAGCGCGAGGCGGGTTTCGGTGAAGCCGCTTGCCCCCTGCACGATCATCGTGGCGAGCAGATAAACGAGGAACGCCGCCGAGGCGAACACCGCTGCCGCGCCCATCAGGCGAAAACGACGCTCTGCCGCATAGCGACGACGGATGCGGCGCTGCATCTCGGGCGTCTGCCAGTCGGTCGGCTGGCGCGGGGAGGGGGCGGCGCGCCTATTCATAGGCTTCGCGGTAGCGGCGCACGACGATCAACGCGACAACGTTGAGCAGCAACGTGATGACGAACAGCGTCAGCCCGAGCGCGAAGGCGGCGAGCGTCTTGGCCGAATCGAACTCGGCTTCGCCGGTGAGCAGATCAACGATCTGCTTGGTGACGGTGGTGGTGCTGGCAAACGGGTTGAGCGTCAGCGAAGCGACCCCCGATGCGGCCATGACGACGATCATCGTCTCGCCGATCGCGCGGCTGACCGCGAGCAGCACGCCGCCGACCACGCCGGGCAACGCGGCCGGGACGAGCACGTGGCGGATCGTCTCCGAACTGGTCGCACCCATCGCCAGGCTGCCGTCGCGCATCGAGGCGGGAACCGCGGAAAGCGAGTCATCGGCCATCGAGGAGACGAACGGGATGATCATCACCCCCATTACCACCCCTGCAGCCAGCGCGCTTTCCGACGACGCCCAGCGGACGCCGAGCGCGACGCCGAGGTCGCGAACGGCGGGCGCAACGGTCAGCGCGGCGAAATAGCCGTAGACCACGGTCGGTACGCCCGCGAGGATCTCCAGCATCGGCTTTATCCAGCGGCGGGTGGTCTGATGGGCATATTGGGTCAGGTAGATTGCGCTCATCAGCCCAAGCGGGACAGCGACCGCCATGGCGATGATAGCACCGATGAAGAACGTGCCCCAGAACAAGGGTATCGCGCCCAGTGAAGCGCCGGGATCGCGGGCGTCGATCACCTGCGGGCTCCAGTGCGTGCCGAACAGGAATTGCGTGATTGGGACGATCTGGAAGAAGCGCGCGCTCTCGACCAGCAGCGAGGCGATAATTCCGACCGTCGTGAGAATCGCGATCAGCGAGGCGACGAGCAGCAGCCCCATCACGACCCGCTCCACCTGCGATCGCGCGGAGAACCCAGGACGCACGCGGAGGAAGGCGACCGCCCCCCCTGAAAAGGCGAGCAGCAGCGCGATCGTGGTGGCGGTCCAGTCGTAGCGCGACTGCGCCGCGGCATAAGCGGGAGCGAGCCGTTCCGATAACGGATGAAATGCCCCCCAGGCGTCGCCATTGGCAAGATTGCGGGCTTCCGACAGGATCGCGGCGCGGTCGAGCCCCGGCGGCGGCAGCGCCGCGGCCATCGGGGTGGCGAGGACCGCATCGGTGACCAGCGCCGGCGCGACCGAATGCCAGATCGCGAGGAACACCAGCGCGGGCAGCAGCGTCCACATCGCCACGTACCAACCGTGATGCTGGGGCAGCGAGCTGAACCGGCGCGCCGGGCTGCTGCGGAAGCGTGCGGCGCGGGCGCGGGCAACGACCCAGCCGATCAGGCCGAGTGCCGCGATCAGGAACAGGAGCGCTAGCGCCGACATCAGTGCAGCTCGCGTGGATCAAGCGCCGTTTCGTTGGCGATGATCGCGGCGGCGCGACGCTGGACCGGCAGCGGCGCGGCGATCAGCCCGCGCTTTACCAACGGACCACTCGTCCCCCACAGGACAGCGTATTGGCGTAGGAACGCGCGCAGACCGGGGATGGCGCGCAGATGGGCCTTCTTGACGTAAATGTACAGCGGACGCGCGCCCGGGTAGGCGCCGCTGGCGATGGTCGCATAGGTGGGGGCGACGCCGTTCAGCGGCACGCCGCGCACGACGCCGGCATTCTGCTCCAGATAGCCATAGCCGAAGATGCCGAGCGCATTGGGATTCGAGCGCAGCTTCTGGACGATCAGATTGTCGTTCTCGCCGGCATCGACATAGGCGCCGTCCTCGCGGAGCCGCTGGCAGCGGGTGGCGAAGGCGTTGGGATCGCGTTCGTGCAGTCCGATCGTATCGGGCTCGACCGCTTCGCAGCCTTTGGCGAGGACCAGCTCGGCAAGCGCGTCACGGGTGCCGCTGGTCGCGGGCGGACCATAGACCTGGATCGGGGTCGCGGGCAGCGCCGGATTAACGTCGCGCCACAGCCGCGCCCGGTTGCGCTGGCCGAGCGGAGCGGCGGCGAGCGCGCGGTAGATGTCGGCCGGTGTCAGCGCCATGCCCGGTCCTTGCAGCGCCTCGGCAAAGGCGATGCCGTCGATGCCGATCTGTACCTCAAGGATCTGGTCGACCCCGCGACGCGCGCATTCGGCATATTCGCCGCGTCGCAGGCGGCGGGAGGCGTCGACAAGATCGGGGTGCGCGGCACCGATCCCGGCACAGAACAAGCGGATACCCGCGCCGGTGCCGGTCGATTCGATCACTGGCGGGCGGGCGTGCGGCGTGGTGGCAAGGAAGCGCTCTGCCACGATCGTCGTAAATGGGTAGACGGTGGAGGATCCGACCGCGCGGATCTGGTCACGCGAACCTGCGCCGCCGCCCGCCGCCTGATCGACGCACGCCGCCAGCCCGCCCGCCAACGCGAGCGGCAGCATGGCTGCAAGCGCCTGAACGAAGCGCGACATGGATCCCCCGCACGGGCGTTCGCCAACACGGCAGCCCTCATGCAGCGCGCCGTGTGACATAGAGGTTACGCCTTCATGACAGCGGCTTCGGCGCTGGCGCCGGAAGGGTTACCGTCACGCGCGTGCCGACGCCGACGGTGCTGGCGATGTCGAGCCGCCCGCGATGGCGTTCGACGATGTGCTTCACGATCGCAAGGCCAAGACCGGTGCCCCCGATCGAGCGGCTGCGGCCTGGATCGACGCGGTAGAAGCGCTCGGTCAGGCGCGGCAGATGCTCGGGCGGGATCCCGTCGCCGTGATCCGCGACGCGCAAACAGACATTCTGCGCCTGCGTCCAGAGTGTTACCTCGACGGGGGTGCCGGCGCGGCCGTATTTCATCGCGTTGCCGATCAGATTGTGGATCAGCTGTGATAACTGGATCGGATCGCCGGTGACGGGCGGCAGGTCGTCGGCGATATCGAGATGGATGTCCTCGCCACGATCGCCATGCGTCGTGATAAGCGCGTCGCACGCCTCTTGGGTGAGGTCGGCGAGGTCGACCGCCGCGCGCAGTTCGCGGAACTTCTCGGCCTCGATCCGCGACAGGCTCATCAGATCCTCGACCAGCCGCTCCATGCGCCGCGCCTCGTCGAAGACGATCGCGAGGAAGCGCTTGCGCAAGCCCGGATCGTCGCCAGCCTCGTCGGCCAGCGTCTCGACATAGCCGAGGATCGAGGCGAGCGGTGTGCGCAGTTCGTGGCTGGCGTTGGCGACGAAATCGACGCGCATCTTTTCGGCGGCGTGCTGCCCGGTGCGATCGACCAGCTGCACCAGCCGCGCATCCTCGCCGATCGGCGCGGCGCGCATCTCCCACCGTTGATCGAGCGTGCCGATCCCGACGAGGTCGACCGGCTGGGTCGCACCCTCGGCCAGATGCGCGGCGGCGCCGGGGTGGCGGATCGCGACCCGCGCGTCCTCGCCGACGATATGTGCGCCCAGCAGCGTCCTCGCCGCGACATTGGCCAGCGCGACCCTGCCGCCGCGCAGCACCAGCACCGGTTCCGCCACCGCTTCGACGATCGCGGTCGCGGGCAGATCGTGCGGGGTGGTGGGTGTTTCATCTTCCCCGGCGGTCTGCTCTTCGGGGATGGTGGCGATGATGACGACGAGTGCCGCGCCCCCGGCAAGCGCGGCAAGCGCCGCCTGACCGTCATGCGAGAGCAGCAGGACCACCGCCGCGGTAGCGACGGCAATCGCCACCGCCAGCCAGGCACGCAAGGGAATTTCGTCGATCACGCCTGTCGGGATAGCGCAGCCGTGTTACGAAAGGCAGAGCGTTTCAGCGTCGCCGTGCGCCGCGTCCGATCCGCACCACCACGAGCACGCCGATGATGATCGTCGTGTCCGCCACCCAGTCCATGATATCGCAGTCGCGGTGCAGCGCGGGGATCGACTGCAACACCTCGATCATCGCCCCGAGGAACGACAAACGTTCGCCAATCCGCAACAACGATCCGTGGGGGAAGGAGAGCACCGACAGCAGGGTCAGCGTGCCGAACGCCGCCATATGCTGCCATTTATCCCCGACCTCGACGATCTGCACCGGATGCGGCATCAGCGCCATGCCCACCGCGAAGCACGTCGCGACGATCAGCGCGAAAAACCAGGGAACGCGCACTTCGGTCATGCCAGTCGCTCCAGCGCGGGGACCAGGTCGGCGAAGCTGTCGATCACCAGCTCGGCTCCGAGTTCCTCGACCGGTTGCATCAGGAAGCCGAACGAACAGGCGATCGCAGGCAACCCGGCAGCGTGCGCGGCCGTGATGTCGTAGATCGAATCGCCGACGAACGCCGCGCGTCCGCCGCCACAGCGTTCCACCATTGCGTCGATCGGCAGCCGCGAGGGCTTGCCGTTGCCCGGCCCCATCGTGTCCCCGCCGATGATCGTCGCGAAGCGATCGGCGAGGTCGAGTTCGGCCAGGATCTGACGGGCGAGCGCCTCGAGTTTGTTGGTGACGATCGCCACCGTCACGCCTCGTGCGGCAAGCTCGTCGAGCGCATCGAGCGCGTGCGGAAAGGGGCGGGTGAGAACGGCGATGTTTGCTTCGTAATGGTCGAGCAAGCGGCGCTGCAGCACGTCGAGTTCCGCATCGGTGCAGCCGCCGGTCGCCGCCATGCCCTGCGCGAGCATATGGCGCGCGCCGCCGCCGATCATCGGCTTGACCTGCTCGACCGAGAGCGTCGGGCGGCCGGCGCTGGCGAGCGCATGGTTGAGCGCCGCGGCGAGATCGCCGGACGTATCGAGCAGGGTACCGTCGAGATCGAACCCGACGATGCGAAAGGGGAAGTTAGCCATGGATTGCGCGGGTTGCCGTGCGATACTGGAATTGGCAAGCAAAGGGTGGCAGGGCGGGGCCATGTCGAGCCGTAACATCGCCGTCGTCGTCCTCGCCGCGGGCAAGGGCACCCGCATGAAATCCGACCTGCACAAGGTACTGCACCCGATCGCGGGACGACCGATGCTGTTGCACCTGCTCGCCACTGCCGCGACGGTGTTGCCCGAGCGGACGGTGGTGGTGACGGGGGCCGGGCGCGAGCAGGTCGAGGCGGCGGTGACGCCGCTCGGGGCGAAGATCGCGGTGCAGGGTGAACAGCTCGGTACCGGTCATGCGGTGATGCAGGCGCGCGAAGCGCTGGCGGGGTTCGCGGGCGACGTGCTGATCCTCTACGGCGACGTGCCGCTGGTGCGCGCGGAGACGATGCGGGCGATGCTCGACCGGCTCGACGCCGACGATGCGCCCGCCGTCGTGGTGCTGGGGTTTCGTCCTGCGGATGCAGGCGCTTACGGGCGGCTGATCGTCGCCGAAGGCGGCGACCGCCTGGAAAAGATCGTCGAGTTCAAGGATGCCGACGCCGCCGAGCGCGCAGTGACCTTGTGCAACTCCGGGCTGATGGCGGCACGCGGCGAGTTGCTGTTCGACCTGCTCGCGCGGCTCGGCAACGACAATGCGGCGGGCGAATATTATCTCACCGACGTGGTCGAGCTGTCGGGGGCGGCGGTGGTGGTCGAGGCGAGCGCCGACGAGGTGACCGGCGTCAACAGCCGCGGTGAACTCGCGGCGGTCGAGGCGATGTGGCAGCAGACGCGGCGCGCGCAGGCGATGGCGGACGGCGCGACGCTGATTGCACCGGAAACCGTGTGGTTCGCGCATGATACGGTGCTGGGGCGCGACGTGACGATCGAGCCGAACGTGGTGTTCGGCCCCGGCGTGTCGGTCGCCGATGGCGCCACGATCCGCGCGTTCAGCCATCTGGAGGGGGCGACGATCGGGGGGCGCGCGGATGTCGGCCCTTATGCGCGGCTCCGGCCTGGGGCGGTGCTGGCCGAGGCGGCCAAGGTCGGCAATTTCGTCGAGATCAAGAAGGCGACCGTTGGGGTCGGTGCGAAGGTCAACCACCTGTCGTACATCGGCGATGCGGAGGTTGGCGCGCGCGCGAACATCGGCGCGGGGACGATCACCTGCAATTACGACGGCTTTTTCAAGTATCGCACCGTGATCGGCGAGGGCGCGTTCGTGGGATCGAACAGCGCGCTGGTCGCGCCGGTGACGGTCGGGGCGGGGGCGATCGTCGGGGCAGGTTCCGTTGTTGTCCGCGATGTTACGGCAGATTCACTTGCCTTGGCGCGCGGCCGGCAGGAAGAGCGCGGTGGTTGGGCGAAGCGCTTTCGCGATGCGATGACGGCCAAGAAGAAGGGCGAGAAGTAAGATGTGCGGTATCGTCGGAATCCTCGGCCACGACGATGTGGCCGATCGCCTGCTCGACGGGCTGAAGCGGCTGGAATATCGCGGTTATGACTCCGCCGGGATCGCGACGATCGTCGATGGCGCGATCGAGCGGCGGCGCGCGTCGGGCAAGCTGGTCAACCTCGGCAAGGAGCTCGCCGCGCATCCTTTGCCCGGCACCACCGGGATCGCGCACACCCGCTGGGCGACCCACGGCGGGCCGACCACCAACAACGCGCACCCGCACGCGACGGACGAAGTTGCGGTCGTTCACAACGGGATCATCGAGAACTTTAAGACTCTGCGTGAAGAGTTGCAGGCGCGCGGGCGCGTCTTCACCAGCGAGACCGACACCGAGGTCGTCGCGCACCTGATCAGCGAGCAGGTCGAGGGCGGCAAGTCGCCGACCGAGGCGGTGCGCGAGGTGCTGCCGCGGCTGCACGGTGCGTTTGCGCTGGCGATTCTGTTCCGCAGCCACCCGGAACTGCTGATCGGCGCGCGGCTGGGGTCGCCGCTGGTGGTCGGCTATGGCGATGATGAGACATATCTTGGCTCGGACGCGCTGGCGCTGGCGCCGCTGACGCAGCGGATCGCCTATCTGGAAGAGGGCGACTGGGTGGTCTGCGCGCGCGACGACACGCAGGTGTACGATCGCGACAACCAGCCGGTCGAGCGGCCGGTGACGATCTCGGGCGTCACCGGGGCGTTGATCGACAAGGGCAATCATCGCCACTTCATGCAGAAGGAGATTTACGAACAGCCGATCGTGGTCGCGCAGACGCTGCGCAGCTATCTTCAGCGGTTCGAGGGCAAGATCGTGCTGCCGATCCCCGACTTCGACCTGTCGGGCATCAAGCGCGTCACGATCGTGGCATGCGGGACGAGCTTCTACGCCGGGATGGTCGCCAAATACTGGTTCGAGCAGTTCGCGCGCGTGCCGGTTGACCTGGATGTCGCGAGCGAGTTCCGTTACCGCGCGCCAGTGATGGAAGAGGGTGGATTAGCTTTATTTATCAGTCAGTCAGGCGAGACTGCTGATACATTGGCAGCACTCCGCCACGCGCGTGCGGAGAAGCAAACGATCGCCGTCGTCGTCAACGTGCCGACCAGCACGATGGCGCGCGAGGCGGACCTGCTGCTGCCCACCCATGCCGGGCCGGAGATCGGCGTGGCTTCGACCAAGGCCTTCTCTTGCCAGCTTGCCGTACTGGCGGCGCTGGCGGCGAACCTTGCGAAAGCGAAGGGGCGGCTGAGCGAGAGCGAGGAACGTAGCATCGTCAGGCAGCTCGCCGAGGCACCTGCCGCGATCAACGGTGCGCTGGCCTATGACGAGTCGATCGAGGCGATTGCCGGGGTGATCGCGGGGGCGCGCGATGTGCTGTATCTGGGGCGCGGGACCGATTACCCGCTGGCGCTCGAGGGTGCACTAAAGTTGAAGGAAATCAGCTACATCCATGCCGAAGGTTATGCGGCGGGTGAGATGAAGCACGGGCCAATCGCGTTGATCGACGAGAATGTTCCTGTCGTTGTAATCGCGCCTTCCGGGCCATTGTTCGACAAGACCGTGAGCAACATGCAGGAAGTTCAGGCGCGCGGCGGAAAAGTTTTGCTCATCAGCGACTATGACGGGGTCGAGGCGGCGGGTGACGGCTGCGTCGCGACGATCACGATGCCGAAGGTCCACCCGCTGATCGCGCCGATTGTCTATGCGGTGCCGGTGCAATTGCTCGCGTATCACGTTGCGGTCGCGAAGGGGACCGATGTCGACCAGCCGCGCAATCTCGCCAAGAGCGTAACGGTCGAATAAACTTAGCGAAAATGCAGCACGCCGTCGTCGAGGCGGCGGCGCATCGTCAGTGCATCGCGGATATAATTTTGCTGCACGCGCCACGGCACGCGCTTGCCCTGGCGAGGGAGCCATTCGGCAACACGTTGAATGTAGCCGGAATTGAGGTCGAGGAGGGGAGTGGTGGCTTGCTCCGCGGCTTCAGGGACGGGAGTGGCGACGGTGGCGCGGGTTGCGTTCATGTGGTCGAGCAGGCGGGCGACGAAGCGGGCGCTGAGGTCGCTGCGCAGCGTCCAGGAGGCGTTCGTATAACCCGTTGAAAAGGCCATGTTCGGCACGTCGCTGAGCATCGCGCCCTTGTAGACGAGGTGGCGGTGCGGTTCGATCAGGCGGCCGTCGACCGAGAGGGCGGTGCCGCCCATCAGCTTGAGGCGGAGGCCGGTGGCGGTGCCGATCACGTCGGCGGGAATAATATCGCCTGATGTCAGCCGAATACCGTCCGAAGTGAAGCGATCGATGGTGTCGGTGACGATTGTCGCGCGGCGGTCGCGGAGGACAGTGAACAGGTCGCTGTCGGGGACGAGGCATAGCCGCTGATCCCATGGATTGTAGTTCGGCGTCAGATGCTTGGCGAGGTCATAGCCGTCGCCGAGCGCGGCGCGTTGTTGCCTGGCGATCTGGCGCTTCACCCATTCGGGGCGGCGGCGCGCGAGCGTGTAGCTGCCGACGCCGTAAGCGATACTTTTCCAGCGGGTTAGCGTGTCGGCGAGCCGCGCCGGGAGGAAGCGGTGAAGTGCGGCGGCGAGGCGGTCGCGGGCGGGCATGGCGACGATAAACGTCGGGGAACGCTGGAGCATCGTGACGTGCGCCGCGCCTTGCGCGACCAGCGCCGGGACGAGGGTGACGGCGGTGGCGCCGGAACCGATCACCACCACGCGCCGCCCGGTGACGGAAAGGTCGTCCGGCCATGCCTGCGGGTGCACGATGCGGCCCGAAAATACCCCCATGCCCGGCCATTCGGGCGCATGACCGCGCGCATAATCGTAATAGCCGGCGCACAAAAACAGGAAACGGCACGTCAATCGCGCGGAAACGCCGTCGACCTCGTAGCTGACGGTCCAGCGCGCTTCGGCGCTCGACCAATCGGCGGCGACGACGCGATGGCGGAAGCGGACGTGGCGGTCGATGCCGAAGGTGCGGGCGGTATCGTGGAGGTAGGCGAGGATGTCGGCACCATCCGCGATCGTCTTCTCGCCGCGCCACGGATGGAAGGGGAAGCCGAGCGTCGTCATGTCCGAGTCCGAGCGGATGCCGGGATAGCGGAACAGGTCCCAGGTGCCGCCGATCGCGTCACGGGCCTCGAAGATCGCCCAGCGCCGGTCGGGACGGTTTTGGCCGATCCGATAGGCCGCGCCGATCCCCGACAGGCCGGCGCCGACGATCAGCACGTCGAGATGCTCGTTCATGCCGCCCCCTTACGGGCGCGGACCGGGGCTTGTCATCACGAGCGGAGGCGGACGCCGATCCACAATGTGCGCGGGGTGGCGCGCTCGACGACGCCGGTGCCACTGATCCCCGCCTCGACGCGCGCGTCAAAGACATTTTCGGCGCGTGCCTCGATCGAGATGCGGCGGGTGAGCGGGAGCGCGGCATAGCCGTCGAGCGTCGTTGCCGCGGCGAGGGTGCGGCTGTTCTGATCGTCCTCGAACTGCGCAGCGCTGTGGCGGAGCGTTGCGGAGAACGCTGCGTCCTGCTGGCGCCAGCCGAATGCGGTCGAGACCAGATCGCGCGGAGTCTGCGCGGGGCGCAGGTCGTCGAGCGGGGCGGCGCTGCCGGAGGCGCGGACGTGCGGGTTCACATGGCTCCACGAGGCGCTGGCGAACCACGGGCCGTGATCCCAGCGCGCGTCCAGCTCGACGCCGGTCGACTCGATCGCGTCGAGGTTCTGCCGGACGCGGTAGGTGCCGCCGGCCGCGACGAAGCCGACGCCGGGAAAGGTGCCGGGGCCGCGCCCGGCGGTGACGTTGCTGATCGCGTCGGTGAGGCGGTTCCAGAACAGCGTGCCGGTCAGGCTGACGCCGCCGACCGGGACGAGCGTCACGCCGCCGTCGACGCCGGTCAGCCGCTCGGGCGAGAGCAAGGCGTTGGCGGCGACCGCGTCGGTGCCGACGCGGAACGGCCGATAGAGTTCGTTGAGCGTTGGGAGTCGCCAGCCACGGTAGGCGGAGGTGCGCAGCGTCAGTGGCGGCGCGATCGTCCACGCCGCCCCGGCGCGTCCGATCCATTCGGTGCCGCTGCGGTCGGCGAAGTCGCTGGTGGTGAGCGCCGCGCCCGTGGCGAGCGCGACCTCGCGCAGGCTGCCGTCGGTGAGCTGCCAGCGATCGACGCGTCCGCCGAGTGTCAGCGTCAGCGCGCCGGCGGTGAGCGTGCCGTCGCCGAACAGGCCCCAGGTGAGCGCCGCGCCGCCTGCGACGCGGCGGCGGGTCGGAAGCGCGGCGACATAGGTGTAGTGTTCCTGCGTCCGCCCTTCGACACGGCGGATGTCGGCGCCGAAGCGCAGGTCGCGGCCGGTGCCAATTCGCGGTGCGAGTTCGATCCGGCCGCCGAGGCCGGTCGCGGGGGTGTTGTACTGGTCGAGCGTCTGCGTCGCGGTCTGACGCGCGGCGTCGACGCTTGCGAATTGCGAGGCGAAGGCGCGGGTCTGGAGATAGGCGAGCGCCGACCAGCCGAGTGCGCCGCGCCCGACGAGGCGCAGGCTGGCGTCCGCACCCTCGCTGCGGTTGGCGGTGAAGGCGGTGCCGCGCTCGCGCGTGTCGGTGAAGCCGGAGACGTTCGCCTGCAACTCGGTGGAGGGCGCGACGGTGACGACGGTGCGTACGGCGGCGGAGAATTGCTCGTAGGGGGCGGGGCGGTCGGCGGGGCCGCGTTGTCCCGCGACCGTGGGGATGAAGCCATCGCCGCGCGCATAGGCGGCGGAGAGCGTCGCGAAGCCTGCGCCGCGTTCGAGCAGTGCCGAGCCGGTGGCGTCCAATGAATCGCGACTCCCGTAGGCGAGGTCGGCGGCGAGCGCCGGCTGGTCGCGCGGGCCGCTGCTGTCGATCTCGACCGTTCCCGCCAGCGCGCCGGGACCGAAATAGCCGCTGCCGCCGCCGCGCGTGACGCGGATCGCGCCGATCCGGTCGGTCGCATAGGCAGGGAACGGCACCCAGCCGCCGAACGGATCGGTCTGCGGCACGCCGTCGAGGATCAGCAGCGCACGGCTGGAGGCGTTGCCGCCGATCCCGCGCAGCGAGATGCCCTGGCTGGTCGGGTTCGCCGAGCGCGAGTCGGCACGGCGGAATTGCTGGAGCCCGGCGACGTCGGCGAGGACGCTTTCGAGCCGGTTGCTCGCATTCTCACGAATTCGTGCGGCGTCGAGCGTCACGACCGAGGCGGCCTTGTCGCCGGGGCGCGGGGCGAGCCCGCGGCCGCGCACGACCACCTCCTCGCCCTCCTGCGCGGCGGCCGGGGCAGTGAGCGTGCCGGCGAGCAGCAGGGCGATGGACAGATGCTTCATGTAACGTCTCCGGGCGGCAGCGCCGGTCAGGTCGCTGCTGCCGTGGGGAAAATGTCGAGCCGCGCGGCGAAGGCGGAGAAGAGCGTCGGCCATGCCGCGGCGGGCGTGCCGGCGGGGAGGCGGACGCCGAAGCCGTGGCCGCCCTTGTCGAAGGCGTGCAGTTCGGACGGGCGCTGCGCCGCGAGAAGCGCCTGATAGAGCGCGAGGCTGTTGGCGATCGGCACCAGCCCGTCGTCGCTGGCGTGCGCGAGGAAGATCGGCGCGGTCTGCGCATCGACATGGCGTTCGACCGAGGCGGCGCGGCGCGTGGCTTCGTCCGAGGGCGTGCCGAGGAGATTGTCGCGCGAGCCGACGTGGGTGAACGGTTCTGAGAGCGACACGACCGGGTAGATCAGCCCGGCGAGATCGGGGCGCGCCGACAGCCGGTCGTTGGCGTCGACCGGCGCGTAGGTACGCTCGGCATGGCGGGTGGCGAGGCTGCCGGCGAGGTGCCCGCCCGCCGAAAAGCCGATGACCGCAACGCGCTTCGCGTCGACGCCGAAGCGGGCGGCGTTGGCGCGGATCAGCCGCAACCCGCGTTGGGCGTCCTGCAGCGGCACCAGCGCACGGTCGCGCCAGCCCTCGCCGGGCAGGCGGTAGGTGAGGATGAAGCACGTGACTCCGCGCGCGTTCAGCCAGCGCGCCTGTTCCTCGCCCTCATTGTCGAAGGCGAGAAAGCCGTAGCCACCGCCGGGGATCAGCATCACCGCCGCGCCGTTCGGCTGTGCCGGGCGGCGGACGGTGAGCGTCGGCATCGCGATGCCGGTCAGCCAGCGATCGTTGAAGCCGGAAGTCTTCGAGCGTTGCTCGACCTTGCGGGTCGGCAGGGTGGCGGGAGCGCCGGGGGGCGAGCCGGGCCAGAGCGGAAGCGTCTCGTCGCCCGGCTGCGCGGCGACGATCGCGGGTGCGAGCGGGGCGGCGGCGAAGGCGGCGAGCAACGTGCGGCGGGTGGGGGCGTCGATCGTCGCGGCCATGCTATCTCTCTCCGAGGATTATCGCGCTTCGCTTAGGGTTTGTGCGTGGTGGCAACAAGGTTGTGATGGTGGAAGACGTCATCCCGGACGCTTCGACAAGCTCAGGAAAGCCTTGATCGCGAAATTCGCTTCCTCACGTGGCGGGGGAAGGAGCGGGGCCCCGGATCAGGTCATCTGTGACCGCTATCATCAAAATGTGCGGGAATGACTTACCTGCGGCAAGGTTGGTGCTAAGCAGGGCGAATGACGGGGGAGAGACGCAAGCGACGCTCGGGCGTGCCGACGATCGCCGATGTGGCACAGCTGGCCGGCGTGTCGCAGATGACGGTGTCGCGCGTCATCAATGCCGAGGGCAATGTTCGCGCCGAGACGCGCGAGACCGTCAATGCGGCGATCCGGCAGCTCGATTATTCGCCCAACCCGGCGGCGCGGCGGCTGGCGGGAGCGGCGCAGCTGCGGATCGGCCTGTTGTTCAGCAACCCCAGCGAATCGTATCTGAGCGCGTTCCTGCTCGGCAGCCTCGATCAGGCGGGACGGTCCGATATCCAGCTGATCGTGCAGAAATGCGAGCTGGACGATCATGAGGGCGATGTCGCGGCGCGGTTGATCGAGGGCGGGATCGACGGCGTGATCCTGCCGCCACCATTATGCGATTCGCCCGTGGTGCTCGACGTGCTGCTGGCGGCGGGCATCCCGACGGTCGCGGTGGCGACCAGCGCGCCGCCGCCGCAGGTCGGGGCGGTCGCGATCGACGACCGCGGCGCGGCGGAGGCGATGACCGCGCATCTGCTCGCACTGGGGCACCGCCGGATCGGTTTCATCCGCGGCAACGACAATATCCATGCCAGCGCCGAGCGGCTGGCCGGATATCGCGCGGCGCTGATCGCGGCGGGGCAGGCGCCGGACGAGAGGCTGATCGCGCAGGGACTGTTCGATTACCGCTCCGGACTGACGGCGGCCGAGCACTTGCTCGACATGCCCGAGCCGCCGACCGCGATCTTTGCAAGCAACGACGATATGGCGGCGGCATCGGTAGCGGTGGCGCATCGCCGCGGGCTGGACGTGCCGCGCGACCTGACGGTGTGCGGGTTCGACGACAGTGCGCTGGCGACGACGATCTGGCCCGAGCTGACCACGATCCGCCAGCCGATCGCGGACATGAGCCGCGCCGCCATCGAGCTGCTGGCCGGGATGCTGGCCGATCGTCGCGAGACCGGGCGTGGCAACGCGAAGCAGGTGACGCTGGACTATACGCTGGTGCGGCGGGGATCCGACGCACCGCCGGGTCCTCTGACTGCCGAACGGGGTCGCTGAACCGCGCGGCGCGTGATAGCGCGCGCGGCGGTGATCGGGCGGTCGGTGAGTGGGCGTGGAGGTTCGACGGTGAGTGACGGCGTGGCAGCGGGGCGCGGCTGAGATGGGCGCGATCGCCGGGCTGTTTCACCCCTCGACCCCAAAGCCGGTCGATCCGGCGCGCGTCCGCTCAATGGCGGCGGCAATGGCGCATCGCGGGCCGGACGGCGCGGGCGAATGGACCGCGCCGGGGGTCGGCTTCGCGCATCGACGGCTGGCGATCGTCGGCGGGGCGGCGGCGACGCAGCCGGTCGCGACCCCGGACCTGCGCTATGCCGCGATGCTTGACGGCACGATCCTGAACCACGCGGCGCTACGCGCGGAGCTGCGCGCGCTGGGGCATCGCTTCGTCGGCGAGGGCGATGCGGAGGTGGTGCTGCATGGCTTTGCGGCGTGGGGGCCGGCGGTGCTCGATCGGCTGGACGGCGCCTTCGCGATCGCGGTGCACGATGCGGCGACGCAGACGCTGTTTCTCGCGCGCGACCGGTTGGGGGCCAAGCCGCTGCATCTGACGATGCTGCCCGATGGTGCACTGATCTTTGCCTCCGAGCTGAAGGGGCTGCTCGCGCACCCGCTGCTGCGGCGCGCGCCCGACGCGGCGGCGGTCGGGGATTACCTGACGCTGAGCTATGTGCCCGACGATGCCTGCGTGATCGCCGGGGTCGAGAAGCTGGCGGCGGGGCATTTCCTGCTGGTCGAGCGGGCGCGACCGTTGCGTGGGGCGCGGCGCTGGTGGGGCTTGCCCGGCGGTGGGGACGCACCGGGCGAGGCGTTGCTGGGCGAACTGCGCGCCGCGACGGCACGGGGGGCAAGCGGGGAACGGCCGGTGGCGCTGCTGCTTGGCGGTCTCGGCGATGCGGCGGTGGTCGCGCTGGCGGCGGAGGCGAGCGCGAGGGCGGTCTCGACCGTCGGCGTCGGGGACGACACCGGGGTGTCGGCGCGGTTCGCCACCGCGCACCGTCGCGCCGCGCTCGATGACCTGCCGGCGTTGCTCACCGATCTGGTCGCCGCCTTCGACGAACCATGCGGCGACCCGGCGGCGCTGACGGCGATGGCCGCGGCGCGCGGAAGTGGGCCGGTGGTGATGTCGGGGGCGGGCGCATCCGTAATGATGGAGGGCGCCCGCTGGCGGCGTTTCGCTCGGCGCGAGCGCTGGCGGCGCTGGCGTTGGACGCTGCCGGGGCTGGGTGAGGCGGCCGTGGACTATGCGCTGGCGGTCGGCGCTGCGAATCCGGGTGCGGTGTGGAGCGCGGCGGGCGGGCAGCAGGTGCCGCAGCGGTTCGCGGCGGCGTGGGGTGGGGGTGATCCGCTGGATGCCGCGCTGCGCACCGATCTAGCGACGCGCCTGCCCGGACAGGTGCTGACGATCGCGGATCGCGTCGGAATGGCGGCGGGCGCGGAATGGCGGACGCCGTTCGCCGATCCGAAGCTGGTGACGTTCGTGCTGTCGTTGCCGGCCGGGGTGCGGGGAGCGCGGACATCGCCGCTGGTCGGCGCGATGGCGCGGCACTTGCCGGCGATGCCCGTTACCGCGCCGCCGCCGCCGGTCTCGCAATGGCTGCGCGGGCCGCTGCGCGCGGAGGTGGCGCAACTGGAGCGGTCGCGGTTCCTGGCCGAGCTGGGCTGGTTCGACACCGCGCACATCGCCGCGTCTATCGAGCGGCACCGCGGTGGCGATGACGGGCACGCTGCGCTGTTGTGGCGGGTGCTGGTGCTCGAGCGAAGCCTTACCCGGTTGTTTGGCTCGCCAGCGTCCGCTTGATGAACAGGTCGAACAGTTGCGGCCAATGCGAGCCGGGAAGCTCGGGCGGGAGATAGGCGGGGCCGAAGCCGTGACCGCCTTCCTGAAAGAAATGTGCCTCGACCGCCACGCGCGCTGCCTGACAGGCGGCGAGCATCGCCATCGGCTGCGCGGCGGGGACGATCGGATCGTCAAGCGCGTGGGTGATGAAGATCGGCGGGGTGTCGCGATTGACGCGCCGGTCGGTGTCGAACCGCGCCGCACCGAGCGCGCCGACGCGCATCCTGTCGCCGGTGATGATCGGATAGACGAGGCCGGCATAAGCAGGGCGCGCGGGTAGCTCGTCGGCGGCGTCGAGCGGCGCGTAGACGGGATCGGCAAAGGCGGTGGCGATGCTGGCGGCGAGCAGGCCGCCGGCCGAAAAGCCGACCACGCCGAGCTTTGCCGGGTCGATCGCGAAATCGGCCGCGCGCGCGCGGATCAGCCGCATCGCACGCTGCGCATCCTGCAGCGGTACGTCCTGCGGCTCCAGCCAGCCCTCGCCGGGGAGGCGATAGGCGAGGACGAAGACCGTCACGCCGAGCGGGTTGAAGGTGCGCGCGACGTTGATGCCTTCGTTCTCGACCGACAGGTAGCGGTAGCCGCCGCCGGGGAGCGACAGCAACGCCCGGCCATCGGGTTTCGCCGGGCGGTAGACGCCGACAACAGGCGCGGCGACGCCGCTGAGATGGAGTTCGCGGCGCGGGGGCTGGCCGCTCATCTCGTTATTGGGTGTCGGAAGGTGGCGCGGGCTGTTGGGCGGTCGTTTGGGCCAGAGCGGGAAATGCTCGCGCGGGGGCCAAACGGTCGCTTCCTGCGCGGTGGCTGGCGATGTCATCGCGAGGGTGGCAAGGCCCGCCGCTCCGCCGATCACTGCGCGCCGGTCGATTGGCATCCATGTCCCTCCGTTGTTTCGGAAGGCGTTATGGCAGGGATGGGGGAGCGGGGGCAACCGTGCCCGCCAACGGGCCGGAACACGTCCGGGGCGACGAGTGAGGACAGGTCTTCGTCAAAGCCACGGGCGTCGGAGGTTCCGGATGTCCGACTTTGCGGGAAGGATGAGGGGGAGGAAACGGCTGCTTCCTCCCCTGCATCACATCACTTGGTGTCGAACAGCGTCGCCCACTTGCGGGTCGGGCGGTCCTTCCACAAACCGCGGTGGTAAGCGTCGGAAGCCAGCAGCGGCATCACCGAGCCGGCCTCGGCAAACACCATCTGCTCGATGCCGGTGTTGACCTTGCCCCAGCTCGCCGCTTCCTGCAGCGTCGAGGACGAGCACGCGCCGTCGCGGACGTCGGCGACGGTGATCTGCACCGCGTACTTGTGCACCTCGACATCCTCGTGGCCGAGGATTTCGGCGCAGACGACGGTGTCCTGGATAAAGTTCTTCGGCACGCCGCCGCCGATCATCAGCAGACCGGTGGTGCCCGCCTTGATCTTAATGTCGGTCAGCTCGCGGAAGTCCGCGACCGCGTCGATCATCAGATACGGCTTGCCTTCCTTGGCACGGTCGACCTGGTGCTTGACGAGGCCGAAGCCCGCCGAGCTGTCGACGAACGCCGGGCAGAAGATCGGCACATCATGCTCATAGGCGAGCTTGACGAGGCTGTTCTCCTTCTTGCCGTGCTCGACGAGATACTTGCCCATCTCGCGGATGAAGGCGCGCGACGAATAAGCCTTCGGCTCGATCGTATTGCAGATCTCGTAGATCGTGTGGTCGCAGTCCTGAAGCTGCTCCTCGTCGATGTACGTATCGTAGATGCGGTCGATGTAGAGCGAGCGCAGCGTGTCGTCATCGGGCACCTCGAGCGCCTGATAATGCTTGTGACCCAGGCCCTCGAAGAAATCCATGTCGACGATCGTCGCGCCGGTGGCGACGATCACGTCGACCATGTTGTTGCGCACCAGCTCGGCATAGAGGTCCATGCAGCCGCCGGCCGAGGTCGATCCGGCGATGACGAGGACGACGGTGCAATCCTTGTCGCCCAGCATCTGGTTGTAGATCTTCGTCGCGCGGCCGAGGTCGCGGCTGGTGAAGCTCATGTCGCTCATCGCGTCGACGATCGGGCGTGCGTCGAAGCTCTTGATGTCGATGTGCTTGACCTGCTTCGACAGCAGTTCCGCCTTGCGGTGGTCGTTGATCTTGGTGTCGGTCATGGGGGCTCCCACAGGGAAATACACGTCGTTCAATGGGGACGCGAAGACCCGAACGATGACGGCGTGCGGAACATCCGCACGCCGCCACCGGATCACTGAAGTCGTAAGGTTACAGCTTCACGACGTTGCCGGTAACCTGTCGCGGCAGTTCGATGTAGAGCGACTCCATCGGCTCGTCGGTGGCGACCACCGTCTCGTCCGAGGTGAAGCCGTTGAACGCGGTGCGCATCGCGGCGCCATAGGCGCCGAGCATCCCGATCTCGACATAGTCGCCGACCGTCACGTCCGCGGGCAGCGGGAACGGACCGGGCATATAGTCCATGTCGTCGCAGGTCGGACCCCACAGGCTGAACGCATGATCGCGGACCGTCGACTCCGGCTCGCGCAGCAGCGCGACCGGATAGCGCCAGCCGATGTGCGCCGCGTCGAACAGTGCGCCATAAGCGCCGTCGTTGATATACAGTTCCTCGCCGCGGCGACGCTCGACGCGCACCACGACCGAGCTGTACTCGGCGCTGAGCGCGCGTCCCGGCTCCGCCCAGAGTTCGGCCGAATAGCTGATCGGCAGGCTCTCGAACGCGCGGTGGATCGTCTCGAAATACCGCTCCAGCGGCGGGGGAGTCATGCCCGGGTAGACCGAGGGGAAACCGCCGCCCACGTCGATCACGTCGACCGTGACCGCCGCGCCGACGATCGCCTGACGCACGCGCTCCATCGCCTGCGCATAGGCATCCGGAGTCATCGCCTGCGAGCCGACGTGGAAGCAGATGCCGAGCGCATCGGCGACCTGGCGGGTCGCGATCAGCAACTCCTTCGACTCGTCCGGTGCGACGCCGAACTTGGCGCCGAGGCTGAGCTTCGAATGCTCCGACGAGACGCGCAGCCGCACGCAGAGCGTGAGGTCTGCCGCGCTGCGGGTGGCACGCACGATTTTCGCCAGCTCTTCCATGCTGTCGAGCGAAAAGGTGCGGACACCGTGCGTGAAATACGCCTCGGCAATCGCTTCCTCGGCCTTGACCGGGTGCATGAAGCACAGGGTCGCGTCCGGCAAGGTGCGGGCGACCAGACGGACCTCGGCGATCGAGGCGACGTCGTAGGTCGTCACACCATTGTCATAGAGCGTGCGTAGCAGCTCCGGGCTCGGGTTCGCCTTGACCGCATACATGGTCCGGCCCGGAAACTTCTCCGTAAAGAAGCGGGCGGCCCGTGCCGCGGCGTGCGGACGAACGATCGTCACCGGCTGAACCGGCTGACGAATAGCGATGTCGATGGCCCCGGCGACGGAATCGGCGGGAACGGTCGAGAGGGGCGCTAACCCCAGCGCGCGATGATGCTGGTGCAACTCAAGGGACCTCCAATTGCCTTGCGGCATACGGTGACAAAAAGCTGCCTTGCGGTTGGAAGTCCCATGGGGCAGCGGAGGCGCGAAATATGATCGCAGGACCCTAATGTAAAGTGTCCATTGCGACGAAAGGTGTATTTGTGACGATTACGCGACAACCGACCCGCGCAGGGGTTCGCGATGCTGCCGCCAAGGTTGCCGCAGTGCTGCCACCTTCCCCGATATTCAATCGTGAAATCAATGGGATCGACGTAACCTTTAAAGCTGAGTGTCTGCAACCGGTCGGCGCCTTCAAGGTGCGTGGCGCATGGCATCGGCTGACCGCGCTGAGCGAGGAATCGCGACCGCGCGGGGTCGTGGCCTTCTCGTCGGGCAACCACGCGCAGGGAATCGCCTGGGCGGCAAGGCGGCTGGGCATCCCGGCCACGGTGGTGATGCCGAGAGACGCGCCCGCCGCGAAGCGTGAGTCGACGCTCGCCCTCGGCGCGGAGGTGGTGCCGTATGACCGCGCCACCGAGTCGCGCGAAACGATCGCGGCGCGGCTGGCCGAGGCGCGCGGCGCGACGCTGGTACCGAGCTTCGACGATCCATGGGTGATCGAGGGGCAGGGCAGCGCCGGGGTCGAGGCGGCGGCGCAGATGGTGGCGGCGGGTCTCGGCGCGCCGCGGCATATCGTGAGCCCGTGCGGCGGCGGCGGGCTGGCGGCGGGACTCGCGCTGGCGCTGCCCGAGGCGCGGGTGACGGTGGTGGAGCCGGAGGGCTGGGACGACATGCGCCGCAGTCTGGAGGCAAGCTGGATCGAGCCGGTCGGCGACGCGCCGCCGCCGACCGCCTGCGACGCATTGCAGACGATGCGGGTTTCGCCGCTTACCTTCGACGTATTGTCGCGGCGCGATGCGACCGGGGTGGCGGTGAGCGAGGCGGAGGTGCGCGTCGCGCAGCGGTGGGTGGCGACGCAGTTGCGGCTGGTGGTGGAGCCGGGCGGGGCGGTGGCGCTCGCCGCGGTGCTGGCGGGGCGGGTCGCGGTCGAGCCGGGGATGCTGGTGATCCTGTCGGGCGGGAACGTCGACATGGAGAATTATGCGCGCGTGCTGGCGGGGGAGGTGGCATGAACGGAACGCTGACGGGGATTGCGGCGGTCGCACCGGCGGTGGCAATGTTGGCGGCGTTCGCGTGCGCGATCGGCGGAGGGTATCTGCTCGTCAAGCGGCGGCAGCGGCTGAAGGGTGTGCTGATGCTGGTGATGGCGGCGGTACTGGTGGGGAATGTGTTGATCTGGACGGTGTGACACCCGCGCGAATGTTGCGAATGTTGAGACGCTGGCGGGGGTGGCGCGGGCGGAGCGCTTGCGAAGGTTGAGGCAATCGCGGGGGTGAGGGCGCGGGGCAGGCATGACGGCCCGCAGATACGCCTTGTCGGAGCGTGTAGGACAGGCCGGCTGCGTGGAGGGGGAGCGATCCACCTGTGCCCGTCGAGCATGACCCGAGCGCCCGCTTCTTCTTCTCGGCGTCGACAAGAAGTGGGGCCCCGGATCAGGTCCGGGGCGACGGAGAAGGTGGCGTACCGGCTTTGCTTTCAGCGCCGCGGCGTCATTCGCGCTCGCCCCACCGCCAACGCCAGCCGCCGTCGGTCTTGAAGGCGGCGACGACCGCCAGCAACACCGCGGCGGTAAGGATCGTGGCGGTTCGTGCGCCATCGTCGAGGAAAATGTTCGCGAGCGTCAGGATCGCGAAGAAGAGCGCCAATAATGTCCAGCCCTGCCATGCGACCGGCATGCCCGCGCCGTAACCGTAGCGCTTCGGGGCGAACCATGGCTTTTGCGGGTGTGACGGCATCATATACCTCCGCTGACTTTATACCGCGGGGGCGGACGCGGGCAAAGCCCGCGTCGTCGGTCGGCGCGGCGCGCCGCCGGCCGGTGCGCCGCGGAACGCGGGCGCAGGCGGTCGCCTGCGCTTCCGCGCGGCTCACTTGATCGGCGAGTTCGGGTCCAGCCGCATGTCGAGGTAATTGTCGACCGATTTCATCAGGTCGTCCATCTCGTGCTCGAAGAAATGGTTGGCGCGCGGGATCACGTCGTGGTGGATCGTGATGTGCTTCTGCGTGCGCAGCTTGTCGACCAGCTTCTGCGAGGCAAGCGGGGTGGCGACCTCGTCCTCGGCGCCCTGGATGATGATCCCCGACGACGGGCATGGCGCAAGGAACGAGAAGTCGAACAGGTTCGCGGGCGGCGCAATCGAGATGAAGCCGCGAATCTCCGGGCGGCGCATCAGCAGCTGCATCGCGATCCACGCGCCGAAGCCGAAGCCCGCAACCCAGGTGGTCTGCGCCTCCTGATGGAAGCTCTGCACCCAGTCGAGCGCGGAGGCGGCGTCGGACAGCTCGCCGATGCCGTTGTCGAACGTGCCCTGGCTCTTGCCGACGCCGCGGAAGTTGAAGCGCAGCGTCGCGAAGCCGCGGCGCTGGAAGGTCTTGTACAGCTCCTGCACGATCTTGTTGTTCATCGTGCCGCCCGCGTTCGGGTGCGGGTGGAGGATCATCGCGACGGGAGCGCGCGGGCGCGGGGCGGGGGCGAAGCGCCCCTCGATGCGGCCTTCGGGTCCGGGAAAGATGACTTCTGGCATGATGACCTTGTGCTTTGGCAGGCAGCCGTTGGGGCCGGCGGGAAGCGCGCTATATAGGCCCGAACGCCGAAAATGGAATGTGTCTTGACCGAGCCGCTGTACCTCGACCACGCCGCGACGACTCCGATGACCCCTGCGGCCGTGCAGGCGGTGCGGGACGGGATGGCGATATGGGCCAACCCGTCCTCGCCGCACGCCGCCGGACGCGCGGCGCGCGCGGCGCTGGAGGCGGCGCGGGGGCGGATCGGCGCGGCTTATGGATGGACGGGCGAGGTGTTGCTGACGAGCGGGGCGAGCGAGTCGCTGGCGATCGCGCTCGGGCGTTGCACCGTGGCGCGGCGGATCGTGTCGGCGGTGGAGCATGACGCGGTGCTGCGCGCGGGCGGGCGCGCGGAGGTGCTGCCGGTCGACGCTTTGGGGCGGGTCGATGCGGGGGCGCTGGGCGACGTGGCGGGCGCGCTGGTGGCGGTGCAATGGTGCAACAGCGAGACCGGCGTGTTGCAGCCGATCGCGGAGATCGCGGCGGCGGTGCATGACGGGGGCGGGCTGTTGCTGGTCGATGCCGCGCAGATGCCCGCGTCGGATGCGCTGGCGGCGTTGGCGGACTTCGTGGCGGTGTCGGCGCACAAGCGCGGCGGGCCGCCGGGGACGGGGGCGCTGCTGGTGCGTGACGTCGCGACCTTGCATCCGAGCGGCGGGCAGGAGCGCGGCTATCGGCCGGGAACCGAGAATCTGCCCGGCGTGCTGGGACATGACGCGGCGCTGGCCGAGGGGGAGCCGGGTCATGGCGAGCGACGGGCGCGGCTCGATGATGCGATCCGGCGTTCGGGCGGGATCGTCGTGGCGGAGGACACCGCGCGGCATCCGGCGATCGGGGCGTACAGGATGCCGGGGGTCGCGTCGGCGGCGCAGCTGATCCGCTTCGACTTGGCCGGGATCGCGGTGTCGGCGGGGAGCGCCTGCGCGAGCGGGAGCCTCAAGCCAAGCCATGTGCTGCGCGCGATGGGGTGGAGCGAGGAGGCGTCGCGCGAGGTGGTGCGGGTGAGCTTCGGGCGGACGACGACGGATGCCGACGTCGAGCGCTTCATCGCGGCGTGGCGCGGGGTGGCGCGGGCGACCGGGCGGTTCGCGGCGTGACCTATCTCGATTATCAGGCGACGACGCCTTTGGCTCCCGAGGCGCTCGACGCGATGCTGCCGTGGCTGCGCGACCAGCACGCCAACCCGCACTCGCCGCATCGTGCCGGGCGTGCCGCGAAGGCGGCGGTGGAGGTGGCGCGCGCGCAGGTCGCGGCACTGCTGCCGGCCGGCGGACGGGTGGTGTTCACGAGCGGGGCGACCGAGGCGCTCAACTGGGCGATCAAGGGAGTCGGGGGCGCGATCGTGACGCAGGCGACCGAACATGCCGCGGTGCTCGATACCGTCGCGGCGAGCGGGCGCGCGAAGATGGTGCTGCCGGTCGATCGCGACGGGCGGGTCGCACCCGACGCCGCCGCGGCGGCGGTGCGCGAGACGGGCGCGCGGCTGGTCGCGGTGATGCTGGTCAATAACGAGATCGGGACGGTCCAGCCAATCGCGGAGATCGCGGCGGCGGTGAGGCCGCTCGGCGCGTTGTTGCTGTGCGATGCGGTACAGGGGTTCGGGCGCGTCGCGGTACCGGATGGGTGCGACATGGTCGCGATCTCCGCACACAAGATCTACGGGCCGAAGGGAATTGGCGCCTTGTGGGTGCGGGATGGCGTGACGCTCGCCCCGCTGTTGCATGGCGGCGATCAGGAGCTTGGGCGGTCGGGGACGTTGAGCCCGGCACTGTGCGCGGGCTTTGGAGCGGCGGCGGCATTGGCCAAGGCGCGGATGGTGGAGGATGGAGCAGAGGCGGCGCGATTGTTCGCGGTGGCGCAGGCGCGGCTGAGCGGGTGGACGCTCAACGGTTCGGACGAGGCACGCTGGCCGGGGAACCTGAGCGTGCGGCGCGACGGGCTGGATGTCGCGCGGTTGATGAGCGATGTGCGCGACGTGGCGTTCTCGGCCGGGTCGGCGTGCGCGAGCGGGTCGGGACGGACCAGCCACGTGCTGCGCGCAATCGGGCTGAACGATGCGCAGGCGCGATCGACGATCCGTATCGGCTTTGGGCGGTATACGCGCGAGGATGAACTGGCGTCGGCGCTCGACCGGCTGGTGGCAGCGGCGGATAAGCAGAAGGTGGCGGCATGAAGGTGCTTGTCGACGGCGAAGAGCTGGCGGCGAGCGCGGGCGAGCGGTTGCTCGACGTCGCGCGCCGCAACGGGCTGCCGCTGGAGGGAACGTGCAACGGCGATCTGGCATGCGCGACCTGTCATGTGATCGTCGATGCCGACTGGTTTGCGAAGCTGCCGGCGGCGCGCGAGGAGGAGGAGGACATGCTCGACCTCGTCGTCGACGCGCGGCGGACCAGCCGGCTGGCGTGCCAGATCGTGCTGACGCCGGAATTCGACAAGCTTTCTGTCAGCTTACCATAGGGTTCAGGGTCGGTGCAGTGCTCCCGGAGCATCTTGTCAAATAGGGCAGGGGATTTCGGGAGTAGAGCGTATGAAACTGATGACCTTGAGCTTCGCCGGCCTGATGGCGGCGATGACATTGGTTCCGACCGCGGCGACGGCACAGCCGGGACCGCGGCATGGCTGGGATGACCGTCGCGGCTGGGACGACCGTCGCGATGACCGTCGCGGGTATGACGATCGGCGCGGCTGGCGTGGTGACCGCGGCTGGCGCGGTGATCGCGGCTGGCGGGGCGACCGTGGCTGGCGGGGCGACCGTTATGCATGGAACGGCTACCGCGGTGCGCGTACGCAGACGGTGTGTCGCTGGGTAGACGGTTATTACGGGCCGGAGCGTCGCTGTTTCCGCGTACGTCGCTAACGGCGTGACGCTTTGACTTGATCGAGCCGCCCGGCTCCGCCATATGGCGCGCGGGAGTCGGGCGGACGTGGTCGTCGCCAACCTGGTCAGGTCCTGACGGAAGCAGCCACAACGATTTCGCCGCGGGTCGTTCCGGCTCCCACCGCGTAGACAGCGAGAGAGCGGCCATGCCGCTCCACGCTGGCAAGCGCGGCCGGCGGGGCGCAGCTCCGACCGATGACGCGGCTTTGCCGCGGCGGTTCTTATGACACAGCGGCGTCTGTTTGGCTGGCGAGCGGATCGCTAGACGGCACAGACATGGGCCCCTGCCTGCGCAGGGGCGACGGCTTGTTAAATCCGACGGTCGCTTTGCGGCGGGTGTTCCGGTGACGGCCGCCCCTCACCCCTGCCTTTCCCCCGAGGGGGAGAGGGAGGAGCGTCACGCTCGCTTTCGACAGGGAGAAGCCTTCGACAAGCCGCACGCGCGCTCCTATATCCGCGGGCAATGTCCGACTCTCTCGACCTCGGCACGCCGCCGCAGCCTGTGGCAAGCGCGCAGCCTTATCGCGTGCTGGCGCGCAAGTATCGGCCGCAGACGTTCGCCGCGCTGATCGGGCAGGACGCGATGGTCCAGACGCTCGGCAATGCGATCAAGCGCGACCGGATCGCGCACGCCTTTCTGCTGACGGGCGTGCGCGGGGTCGGCAAGACCTCGACCGCGCGGCTGATCGCCAAGGCGCTCAATTGCGTCGGCGCGGACGGGCAGGGTGGGCCGACGATCGATCCGTGCGGAATGTGCGAGCCGTGCCGTGCGATCGCCGAGGGGCGGCATATCGACGTGATCGAAATGGATGCCGCCAGCCACACCGGCATCGACGATGTCCGCGAGATCATCGAGGCGTCGCGCTATGCCGCGGTATCGGCACGCTACAAGATCTATATCATCGACGAAGTCCATATGCTGTCGAAGGCGGCGTTCAACGGGCTGCTCAAGACGCTGGAGGAACCGCCGGCGCATGTGAAATTCCTGTTCGCCACCACCGAGGTGAACAAGGTGCCGGTGACGGTGCTGTCGCGCTGCCAGCGGTTCGATTTGCGGCGCATCCCGGCGCAATTGCTTGCCGAGCATTTCGGGCGGGTGGTCGAGGCCGAGGGGGCGCAGGCCGATCCCGAGGCGCTGGCGCTGATCGCACGCGCCGCGGAAGGGTCGGCGCGCGACGGGCTGTCGATCCTCGATCAGGCGATCGCGCATGCCGATCTGGAGGGCGGCGGGGTGCGTGCCGAGGCGGTGCGCGAGATGCTCGGGCTGTCGGACCGCAATGCGGTGCGCGACCTGCTCGCGCTGGTGCTCGCGGCGGATGCGCCCGGCGCGCTGGCGGCGCTGCGGCGGCAATATGATCTGGGGGTCGATCCGCTCGGCGTGATGCGCGCTTTGCTCGAGGCGGTGCATGGCGTGACGCAGGTGAAGGTGGGCGCGCCGGACGATGCCGCGCAGCCGGCCGAGGAGCGTGCGGCCTATCGGGAGTGGGCGGGAAAGCTGTCGTTCCCGGCGCTGCACCGGCTGTGGCAATTGTTCCTGAAGGGGCATGAGGAGGTGGGGCGCGCGGCGCTGCCGATCGAAACCGCCGAGATGGCAATCCTGCGCGCGATCCATGCCTCGACCTTGCCCGATCCGGGCGAGCTGGCGCGGCGGCTGGCGGCGGGGGATGTGCCGGTGGCGGCGACGAGCGCGCCGGCGCCGCCGGCCGCGCCGCCGGCGCCGGAGGACCGTGCGCCAAAGGAATTCGCCGGCATGCTGGCGTTGCTTGATGAGCGCGGCAAGCTCGACCTGCTGGTGCGGCTGCGGCGCGGCGCGAGCGTGGTGCGCTATGCCCCGCCCGAAATCGTGTTCAGCGGGACGCGGCCGCTGTCGACCGATACGTTGACCGAGCTGGCGGCGGTGCTGCGCGAGGCGACGGGCACGCCGTGGAAACTGGCGATGGCCGATTTGCCCGGCGCGCCGACGATGTTCGAGGCCGAGCAGGACGTGGTGCAGGCGCGGCATGACGCGGCGCGCGCGCACCCGATCGTCGCCGCCGCCTTCGATGCGTTTCCGGGCGCCGAACTGATCGATCCGAAACCTGCGCAGAGGAGTATTACATGAAGGATCTCAACGACATTCTGGCGATGGCCCAGAACGTCCAAAACGAACTGCAAAAGGCGCAGGACAGCCTCGACACGATCGAGGTCGAAGGCGTCGCGGGCGGCGGGCTGGTGAAGATCAAGGCCTCGGCCAAGGGGCGGATCATCGCGGTCGCACTCGACGATTCGCTGATCGTGCCGTCCGAGAAGCAGATGCTGGAAGACCTGATCGCGGCGGCGCTGAACGATGCGCGCGCCAAGGCGGATGCGGCATCGTCGACCGAAATGTCGAAGATGACCAGCGGGCTGCCGTTGCCGCCGGGGTTCAAGCTGCCGTTCTGATTCGGCACATCGCCGATCCTTCCGGTAACGGAACATTGCTGCGGCGGTCGCATTCATGGCCTCATCCAACGAAAGGGAGAGAGCCATGAGTGACGATCGCGTAACGCAGACCCCGCACACCACGATCATTGAGCGCCGCAGCGGCGGTGGTGGCGGGTTGCTGATCGGGCTGGCGGTGCTGATCGTGGTGGCGGTTGCCGCCTATTTCATGATCGCGCGTGGCGACAGCGAGACCGCGAAGAACAATGCGATCACCTCGGCAGCGAAGAGCGTCGAGAGCACCGCGGACAAGGCCGGGTCGGCGATCGACGGGGCGGCTGACAAGAAGTGATCTGGTGATCCCGGATTCGATCCGAGGTCCCGCTTTTCATTCACGCCTGGAAGAGAAGCTGGGCCCCGGATCAAGTCCGAGGCGACGGATCAGAGTAGCGACCCCTGCCGGACGGTGCTTTCGCGCGGAGCCTGACGGAATGCGGCGGTGGGGTCCACATAGGGCAGGTCGGGGCGGCGGCCGGCGAACAGCTCGGCCAAAGTGATGATCTGCACCCGCGGATAGCTTTTTCCGGTCGCGGCGGCGGTGAAGCGGCCTGCAGCGGCGGCTTCCTTTTCCATCGGGCGCGAGGGGGCGACCTTGGTGACGAAGACCGCGGCGGCGGCCTTCTCACGGATCATCGCCGAATGGAGGTCGCGAATCATCGTCACGCCGACATGGTCGCCGCCCTTCACCGACACCAGCGCACGCTCGGTGCGGCGGCCATCGGGCTTGAAATAGATGATACCATCGACGCCGCCATCGGCCCCTTTCTTCCGGCTGGCGTAGGGCATGGCGTCGACCATCGAGACCGCCCACCATTGGAACTGATATTTGTCGCGGCGGGCGAGGTCTTCGGCGGAGGCGAGGTCGCGTGGCGTGCCTTCGACGGTAAAGGCGACGCCGGGGAAGGCGGCCTGCATCCGCTTCTCGATCAGCGAGATGGCGAGATGCGTGACGTCGATCCCGATCCATTGCCGGTCGAGCTTCTGCGCGGCGTGGACCGCGGTGCCGCAGCCGCAGAACGGGTCGAGCACGACGTCACCTTCGTTCGACGAGGCGGCGATGATCCGCTCCAGCAGGGCGAGCGGCTTTTGCGTCGGATAGCCGAGCCGCTCCTGCGCCTGTGAGTTGAGCGCGGGGATGTCGGCCCATAACGCCTGCACCGGCATCCCCTTCGCCTCGTCGAGATAGCGTTTGAGGCGGATGCCCCCGCTGCGCGTGAAGTGGAGCCGGCCTTCGGCGTCGAGGCGGCGCATCGTCTCCTCGGGCATCCGCCACAGCGAGGTTACGCCTTTATACTCGTAGGTGTAGCCGCCGCCCGACAGCCCCTTGGCGGTAAGGTTGTCGTCCATCCAGCGCCGACCGTCGGGGTCGCGCTGGCGAAAGCGCGCTTCATAGTCGGCATCATAGGCGGTGTAGGGCGGGTGCCAGACGTAATCGGCACCGCGCGTATAGAACAGCAGCGTATCGAGGTTGCGGCCCCAGCGTCCGCCGTCGGCGTGCGCGGTGGTGCGCTTCCAGATGACCTCATTGCGATAGCGCTCGGCCCCGAACACGCCGTCGAGCAGCAATTTGAGGTAATGGCTCGCGGTTGAATCGCAGTGAAGGTAGAGGCTTCCGGTCGGCTTGAGCACGCGGTGCAGCTCGATCACGCGCACCGCCATCATCGCCAGATACGCCATCATGTCGTTCTCGCCGAGGAACGTGCGCATTGCGTTGAGCAGGTCGAACGCCTTGGTGTGGCCGCTGCGCGCGACCTGATCGAAGGCGTCCTCGGCGCGGTCGTTCCAGCGCCACGTATCCTCGAAGGCTTCGATCTGGGCGTCGGCGCTGTCGCCGGTCGGCGAGCGAAAGAGGATGTTGTAGCTGGCGTTCGAGTTGAACGGCGGGTCGAGGTAGACGAGGTCGATCGAGGCATCGCCGATCTCGCGACGGAGGACGTCGAGGTTGTCGCCGTAATAGAGGTGGTTGGTGGGTCGGTTCGCGCTGGACATAAGCGCGACTGGAGCGGGGTGCGGCGGGGTTGTCGCGGTGAGGTGGGGCCGTTTTGACGGTAGGCGGCCGAATGCGGCAAGAATGGATCAATCTGCCACCAAGGTCATCCCCGCGGAGGCGGGGATTCAGAAACGCAGGTCTCGCGCCTTATCGGAGGACCGCGCGTCTGGATCCCCGCCTGCGCGGGAATGACGTTGGCGCGAGGCTCAGCCGTGGCCTGCCAAGGCCGCCAGCAGCAGCAGCGCGACGATGTTGGTGATCTTGATCATCGGATTGACCGCGGGGCCGGCGGTGTCCTTGTACGGATCGCCGACCGTGTCGCCGGTGACCGCGGCCTTGTGCGCCTCCGAACCCTTGCCGCCGTGGTTGCCGTCCTCGATGTACTTCTTGGCATTGTCCCATGCGCCGCCGCCGCTGGTCATCGACAGCGCGACGAACAGGCCGGAGACGATCACGCCGAGCAGCATCGCACCGAGCGCCGCGAAGCCGCTCGCCTGCCCGTCGACCGCGCGGACGATGAAGTAGAGCGCGATCGGCGATAGCACCGGGAGCAATGACGGCACGATCATCTCGCGGATCGCGGCGCGGGTGACGAGGTCGACGGTGCGGCCGTAATTCGGGCGGCTGGTGCCCTGCATGATGCCGGGATTGTCGCGGAATTGCTCGCGGACTTCCTCGACGACGGCACCGGCCGCACGACCGACCGCGGTCATCCCGAACGCGCCGAACAGATAGGGGAGCAGCGCGCCGAGCAGCAGCCCGACGATCACGTAGGGGTTGCTGAGCGAGAAATCGACGGTGAGATCGGGGAAGTAGGTTTTCAGGTCGGTGGTGTAGGCGCCGAAGAGCACTAGCGCGGCCAGTCCCGCCGAGCCGATCGCATAGCCCTTGGTCACTGCCTTGGTGGTGTTCCCGACCGCGTCGAGCGCGTCGGTGCGTTCGCGGACCTCGTCCTCCAGACCGGCCATTTCGGCGATGCCACCGGCATTGTCGGTGACAGGGCCGTAAGCGTCGAGCGCGACGACCATGCCGGCGAGCGCGAGCATCGCGGTCGCGGCGAAGGCGATGCCGATGATTCCCGCGAGCTTGTAGGCGGCGATCACCGCGATGACGATCACAATCGTCGGCAGCGCGGTTGCCTCAAGGCTGATCGCCAGGCCCTGGATGACGTTGGTGCCGTGGCCGGTTTCGCTCGCCTTGGCGATCGACTTGACCGGGCGATAGTTGGTGCCGGTGTAATATTCGGTGATCCAGACGATCAGCCCGGTCACGGCGAGCCCGATCATCATGCACCAGAACAGGTCGGTGCCGGTGAACGCCGTCGCGGCGGGAACGCCGGCGGTCGCGGCATCGGCGCTGCCGGTGGTGATCGCGTCGAAGGCGGCGTCGTGGTCGGCGTCGAGGAAGCCCGCGCCGCCGATTACCTTGTGCATGTCGCCGAGCGTCCATTGCGTCACCGCCCAGATCGCGGGCACCGACAGCAGCGCCGAGGTCCAGAAGCCCTTGTAGAGCGCGCCCATGATCGAGCCGCGCCCGAGCCGGACCATATAGGTGCCGATGATCGAGGTGATGATGCACACGCCCCCGATCGCGAGCGGCAGGCTCATCAGCCGCATCAGCTCGGCGGGGCTCGCCTGGATCAGCAGCGCGATCGACACCATCGTCACGCCGAGCGTCACGACATAGGTTTCGAACAGATCGGCGGCCATGCCCGCGCAGTCACCGACATTGTCGCCGACGTTGTCCGCGATCACCGCGGGGTTGCGGGGATCGTCCTCGGGGATGCCGGCCTCGACCTTGCCGACCAGATCGGCGCCGACGTCGGCGGCCTTGGTGAAGATCCCGCCGCCGAGCCGCGCGAAGATCGAGATCAGTGACGCGCCGAACGCCAGCGCGGTCAACGCCTCGATGATCGCGCGGTCGTTGGGGAGGAGGTTGGATGGGCCGGTGAGATACCAGAAGAACAGCGCGATCGCGAGCAGCCCGAGCCCGGCGACGAGCATGCCCGTAATCGCGCCGGAGCGGAACGCCATCGTCAGCCCGCCTTGCAGCGAGCCGCGTGCCGCCTCGGCGGTGCGGACGTTGGCGCGCACCGAGATGTTCATGCCGACGAAGCCCGCGAGCCCCGACAAAAGCGCGCCGATGACGAAGCCGATCGTCGACAACGTGCCCAGGGTGGCGAAGAGCACGACCGCGACGACGCCGCCGACGATCGCGATGGTGGTATATTGCCGCCCGAGATAGGCGCGTGCGCCCTCCTGGATGGCGGCGGCGATATCCTGCATCCGCTCGTTGCCCGGCGAAGCGGACAACACCTGTCGACTGGTCACGAAGCCATAGAGTACGGCGATCAGGCCGCAGACGATGGCAAGATAGACGATCGTCATGCCCTTCATCCCTCCTTGTGGCGCGTCCGGTCTGTCGCCGGTACGTCGCGCGGGAGGCGAGGCTAACAGGTGGCCGCGTCAGCGCAACCCGTGCTGGTAGCCGAGCGACGCGGGGAGCGGGACCGTTCGGCTATCCTGCGTCAACGTCAGCCCGGTGCCGGGTGCGAAGCTGCCGACGCGGGTGGCGGGGACGGGCAGCGCGCGGTCGACAGGGGCGGCGAACAGCAGCTCGTAGTCGTCGCCGGCAGTGGCGGCGGCGAGCGGGTCGGTGACGCCGGGCGCGAGCGGGACGGCGGCGAGGTCGATCGTGACCGCGAGCGCGCTGGCGGCGGCCATGCGCGCGGCGTCGATCAGCAGGCCGTCGGAGACGTCCATCATCGCATGGACCTGCCAGGCGAGCGCGCGGCCTTCGGCGAGGCGTGGGACCGGTCGGCGATAGCGGGCGAGCAGCACGGCGTCGCCGGTGCCGGCGCGGGCGATGGCGAGCCCGGCACCGGCGTCGCCGATCGTGCCGGTGACGTAAAGCGCGTCGCCGGCCTTCGCGCCCGAGCGCGGCGGGGCGGGGGCGTCGCGGCCGAAGGCAGTGACGGTGAGGATGCGGGGGGCGTTCGGGGGGAGCGTCACCGTATCGCCGCCAAGGAGCAGGCAGTCTAGTTCGGTCAGCACGCCGGCAAGGCCGTCGAGGAAGGCGGCGTCCCATGCCGCGTCGCGGAGCGGGTAGTTGAGGAGGATGCCTTCGACCAACGCGCCTTTGGCGGCGAGGTCGGAGAGGTTGGTGGCGACAAGCTTCCACGCGACATCTTGCGGCGGGTCGGTGGGGAGGAAGTGGATGCCCTCGACCAGCGTGTCGGTGGTGATGGTGAGGCCGGCGAGCGTGGCGGTGTCGTCGGTGAGCCCGCGCGCGCCGGGGTGGAGCGGGAGCGTGCGGAGACGGGCGAGGAAGTCGGCTTCGGTCATGTGATTACCGCCCGCCCACCATCGTCATCCCCGCGCAGGCGGGCATCCAGAATCTCTGACGTTTGTGACTTTTGCGAAGACCCGCGCGTCTGGATTCCCGCCTTCGCGGGAATGACGTTGGGACGGTGTCACTCATAGGCACCGCGGCGCATGACATAGTCGCGGGTCTCATAGGGTGCGGGCAGCCCCTCGACCCATGCGCCGTGGGCATGGGTGAGCGCGACCAGCTGCATCGGCTGCTCCGACGGCCAATATTGTACGCGCACCTCGTGGCGATGCAGGTCGCGGTTGGGCTCCATCATCACCCAGCCGAGCGGGCGTTCCGCGGTGGCGCGGGCACCGGCTGCGGACATTGCGGTGCGGATGCGGTCGCGTGAGGTGGCGGGAAGGTACTGCCAGACCACCGAGTGCATCAGCACGCGCGTGACGCCCTCCTCCTGCGGCTCGGCGAGGCGCGCCTCGACCCAGTCGGCGGCGTCGCCCTGCACCAGATCGACCGCGCGCGCGCGAACCATGTCGAGGGCAGAGGAAAGGCGCGCGAGGCGTTCGTGATTGTCGACCCAGACATAGCCGGCGAGCCGCTCCGCCTGCGCCGGATCGCGGACGTCGACCGGGGCGATGTCGACACCGCGGGTGCGGGTGATCTCGATCGGCGCGGCCGGTGGGGGCGGGCCGCGCCAGTCGGGGACGATCGCGAGCGGCGAGTCGGCAGGGCCGACGTGCACCCCGCCGAGATCGAAGCGCATTCGGTCGATCAGCAGGTTGAGCCCGGCGCTGGAGCCGATCTCCAGGACCTCGATGCGCGGACCGTGCGCGGCGGCGACGTGGAGCAGGCCGGTCATCAGCCCCGCCGAGCGCTGCGCCTCGTTGGTCTGCGGCGGGCCATCGAGCCACGGCAGCAGCGCGGCATCGTGGGTGGCGAGGATCGTCGCGAGCGTCGCGTCGTCGGCGGCGAAGGGGGCGGCGACGCCGCGGCGGGCAAGCGCGTGAAGACCGCCGACGATGCGCAGCACGGTCGCGTCGGCGACCGGCTCGCCCGGCCAGTCGAGCAGCCGTGCGCCGGTTGCGGTGTCGCGGGTCAGCACGCGGGCGAGCGCGCGGCACAAAGCGGCGGTCTGCGGCGCGGCCATCGCGTCGCAATATTGCGCCTGGACCTCGAAGGCGGCGCGGTTGGTCGACTCGTCTGCCATGCGCGCCTCATTGCGCCGGTCGCAGTGCCTTCGTAAAGCCGCGCGCATGTCCGAGCCGCCTATCCCCAACCCGATCGTCATCGCTGTTCCCAAGGGGCGCATCCTCGAAGAAGCCCTGCCGCTGCTCGCGCGCGCCGGGATCGTCCCCGAGCCGGCGTTCGGCGACGAGAAAAGCCGCGCGCTGCGCTTTCGCACCGATCGCGACGGGATCGAGCTGATCCGCGTCCGCGCGTTCGACGTCGCCACCTTCGTCGCGCATGGCGCGGCGCAACTGGGGATCGTCGGGTCGGACGTGCTCGCCGAGTTCGACTATGCCGAGCTGTATGCGCCGGTCGACCTGAACATCGGCCATTGCCGGCTCTCGATCGCCGAGCCCGCCGACATGGCGATGAACGACGATCCGCGCGGGTGGAGCCATGTGCGGGTCGCGACCAAATATCCGCACGTTACCGCGCAGCATTTTGCGCGCGCCGGGGTGCAGGCGGAGTGCATCAAGCTGAACGGCGCGATGGAGCTGGCACCGACGCTGGGGCTGGCCACGCGGATCGTCGATCTGGTGTCGTCGGGCAAGACGCTGAAGGAAAATGGGCTGGTTGAGGTGGAGCGGATCATGGAGGTGTCGGCGCGGTTGATCGTCAACCGGGCGGCGATGAAGACGCGCGCGCATGTCTTCCCGCTGGTCGAGGCGTTCCGCGCGGCGGTGGCGGCATGATCCGGCTCGACACGCAGGACGGCGATTTCGCGGCGCGCTTCGCGAGCCTCGTCGACGCGCGGCGCGAGGCGGCAAGCGACGTCGCGCGCGACGTGGCGACGATCGTGCGCGCGGTGCGCGACGAGGGCGATGCGGCGCTTCACGCCTTCACGCAGAAGCTGGACCGACATGACCTGAACGAGACCGGGTGGCGGGTCGATGCGGCGGCGTGCGCGGCGGCGTTCGACGGGCTGGAGCCGGAATTACGCGCGGCGCTGGAACTGGCGGCGACGCGCATCCGCGCCTATCACGAGAAGCAGCGGCCCGAGGACGTTAGCTACACCGATGCGGCGGGGGTGCGGCTCGGCGCACGGTGGCGCGCGGTCGACGCGGCGGGCGTCTATGTTCCGGGTGGGCGCGCGGCCTATCCCTCGACCTTGCTGATGAACGCGATCCCGGCGCGGGTCGCGGGGGTCGAGCGGCTGGTGGTGGTGACGCCGACACCGGACGGCGAAGTCAATCCGCTGGTGCTCGCTGCGGCACATCTCGTCGGGGCGGACGAGGTGTGGCGGGTCGGCGGCGCGCAGGCGGTTGCGGCGCTCGCCTATGGCACCGAGCGGATCGCGCGGGTCGATGTCGTGACCGGGCCGGGCAATGCGTGGGTCGCGGAGGCCAAAAGGCAGGTGTATGGCGTGGTCGGGATCGACATGGTCGCAGGGCCGAGCGAGATCGTCGTCGTCGCCGATGGCGCGAACGATCCCGAATGGATCGCCGCGGATCTGCTGAGCCAAGCCGAGCATGACACGACCACCCAGTCGATCCTGTTCACCGACGATGCCGCCTTTGCCGATCGGGTCGCCGAAGCGGTCGAACGGCAGTTGCAGGCATTGCCGACGCAGGCGGTCGCGCGGGTGGCATGGGAGGACAATGGCGCGATCGTGATCGTGCCGTCGCTGGAGGCGGCGATGCCGCTGGTCGACCGGCTCGCGCCCGAGCATGTCGAATTGGCGTGCGACGATCCGCAGGCGTTTTTTGACCTGTTGCGGCACGCCGGGTCGGCGTTCCTCGGGCGGCATACGCCGGAGGCGATCGGGGATTATGTCGCGGGGCCGAACCATGTGCTGCCGACCGGGCGTCGCGCGCGGTTCGCGAGCGGGCTGGGGGTGAGCGATTTCATGAAGCGGACCAGCTTCCTGCAACTCGACGAGACGGCGCTGAACGAGCTGGGGCCGGCGACGATCGCACTGGCGCGGGCAGAAGGGTTGCCAGCGCATGCGCAGTCGGTGGCGTTGCGGATACGGAGCAATCGATAGCGCAGCGTCGCCCCTGCCTGCGCAGGGGCGACAAGCGAGAGGGGCGGGCCCTCCCGCCTCAAATCACGCGCTGGCGAGTTCGGCTTTTTTGTTCAGCTTCTTCTCGGCGAGCGTCGTCAGCTTGTCGTCGGTGGCCTTTTCCTCGTTGAGCGTCGCCTGTAGCAGCGACACGACATTGTCGTGGCCGAGCTGCTTCGCCCAGGCAATCAGCGTGCCGTAGCGCGTGATCTCGTAATGCTCGACCGCCTGCGCCGAGGCGATCAGTGCCGCGTCGAGCACCGCCTTGTCGGCGATCTCGCCTGCGACCTCGTTGGCTTCCTTAATGATGCCGTCGATCGCCGGACAGGTGACCGCCTTCGCCTTCTGGTCGAGCGCCTCGAACACCTGTTCCAGTCGCGCAATCTGGCCTTCGGTTTCGCGAAGGTGGTTGTCGAAGCCCTTCTTCAGCTCGGGCGCGGTCGCCTTGTCGATCATCTTGGGCAGCGCCTTGGTGATCTGGTTCTCGGCATAATAAATGTCCTGCAACTGGTGCAGGAACAAATCCTCAAGCGTCGCGATATCTTTGGTGAACAGGCCCATGTTCCATCTCCTCAATTGAGCGTCGCTGACCGAACGAGAGGCCGACGCGAGCGTTGCGGACAAACTCGCTGATCGAGGTCAGTCGCGCGCCAGGGGGTGACGAGCGCGCGCTAAGCGACTATGGCGCGCGGCCTATGTCCCGCACCGCTGCTCGAACCAAGGCCCGCGCCGCCGCGCGCCTCGCCGCCGTCCAGGCGCTCTATCAGCATGAGATGGAGGGCACCGCCGTCCCCGTGCTGCTCCACGAATTCCACCAGCACCGGCTGGGCGCGACGATCGAGGATGTCGAATATGCCGAGGCCGACGTCACCTTCTTCGACGATCTGGTGACGGGCGTCACCGCGCGCGCCGGCGAGATCGACGTGCTGGTCGAGGGCAAGCTGAGTGCTGGCTGGACGCTGGAGCGGCTCGACAAGCCGATGAAGGCGATCCTGCGGGCGGGCGCCTACGAACTGCTGGCGCGCGCAGACGTGCCGGTGGGCGCGGCGATCAGCTCCTATGTCGATGTCGCGCACGCTTTCTATCAGAAGCGCGAGGCGGGGTTCGTCAACGGCCTGCTCGACGCGATCAGCAAGCAGGTCCGCGCCTGACCATGGGTGAGGTCGTCTCCTTCAAACAGGCGCGCAAGACCAGAGCGCGCGCCGCGAAGGAGACACAGGCCGCCGCCAACCGCGCCGCGTTCGGACGGACCAAGGCGGAGAAAGCCGCCGATGCCGTTGAGCAGGCGCGCAAGGACGCGCTGCTCGACGGCGCCAAACTCACGGATAGCTGACGGTCTTCGGGACCTCGGGCAGCGGGATCCATTCGCTGTCGTCGGGGACGCTGGCGAATTCGCCGGCCTTCCACGCGCGTTTGGCCTCGCGGATCGCGTCGCGCGAGGAGTGGACAAAATTCCACCATACATGCCGCGGGGTCGCGAACGCCGCGCCACCCGCCAGCATCGCTCGGCCGCCGTGCTGCGAGGAGAGCGTCGCGGCGATGCCGGGGCGCAGCACATAAAGTCGCTGCGGTTCGAGCGCGAGGCCGTCGAGCGTCGCGTCACCGCTGGCCAGATAGATCGCTCGTTCGTCGGTGCTGTCGTCGATCGGCACTGCCGCGCCGGGCGCGAGCACGATGTCGGCGTAGATCGTCTCGGCATAGGCCGTGACCGGCGAGGTCGCGCCCCAGAGCGAACCCATCACGACGCGGGCGGTCGCGCCATGCGCGTCGATCACCGGCATCTTTTCGGCGGCGACATGCTCGAAGGCGGGGGCGCGATCCTCCTGTCCGTCGGGGAGCGCGAGCCAGGTCTGAATGCCGTCGAGCCGCGGGCCATCGATGCGCACGTCGTCGGGCGAGCGTTCCGAGTGGACGATCCCCGCGCCGGCGGTCATCAGATTTACCGCGCCCGGCGTGATGCGGATGTCGCTGCCGAGCGAGTCGCGATGCTGGAAGGCGCCTTCAAACAGATAGGTGACGGTCGACAGCCCGATATGCGGGTGCGGACGCACGTCGACGCCGTTGCCGGGTGGAAGGTGCGCTGGCCCCATCTGATCGAAGAACAGGAACGGGCCGACCATCGTCCGATCACGATGCGGCAAGGTGCGATAGACCTTGAAGCCGCCAAGGTCGTGGGTGGCGGGCTCCAGCGTCTGCAGCACCAGATCGTCGCGGGTCGACATGCGCTTCCTCCGTCAGCGTTTCCGGCCGCTTAGCAGCGAAGTCGCGTGTGCGGAACCGGCCGGAACGGGGGCGGTTGAGCCGCCCGGATGATGATCCGCGGGAGAATCGATAATCATTATAAGAGGTTGATTGTTGGGCTGGGGCTGTTCTCGCTGGCGCTTGCCGGGAGTCGCTCGCCGCGCAACCGCGCGATCTGGGGCATGATCGCGTTCGTGGCGGCGACGACGGCGCTCGACATGCTGACCGCGCGCGGGCTGGACGGAGACACGGGCACGCCGTTGCCGGTGCGCGAGCCGGCATTGGCGTGACGGGAACGCGGACCCCGATGGAAGGGTTAGAGTGACCATGACCAAGAAAAAGCAGCAATCGCGCGCCGTGAAGGCGCAGGAAGCCCGGCGGACACGGGCGATCGTCGCAGCGAGCGCGGTCGGCGCGGTGATCGCTGGCGTGGGCGCGGCGTTCGGCATGGGATGGCTCGACCGCTTCCTGCCGACTGGCAATGCCGAGCATGATGCGCCGGATCTCGCGGCCGACGCGCCGACGCCCGGCTCCACGCGCGCGCCGGAGGCGTTCCGTCCCGATCCGACCGCGCCGGTGCCGGCGTCGGAGCGTGAAGGGCTGCGACCGGCGACCGGTCCGGCGCCGACGCTGGCGGCGACGCGTGGCGAGATGGCGAATCAGACAGGGTCGTCGAACGGGTGAGGGGTTGCACCCGCTGGTGCTGAGCCTGTCGAAGGACGTGCCATATCGCACGTCCGTCGACAGGCTCAGGGCGACCGGGTTTGGTCGCCCGTGTGAATTACCTTAGAACCACTGCATCACGGACGCCGAGAACGGCGTCCACCAGCCGACGCGGACCCCGGCGTTCGCGAGGCGGTCGCCGGTCCATGCGTTGCAAGTCCTGATCGCGTCGTAGCGGCCTGACGCGCGGTAGAAGGCGTCGTAGCTGGCATAGCCTCGTATCGCAGCACCGCTTGCGCGAGTGGCGCGGATCGTGGCGGCGAGGCGGCGGTATTCGTCAGGGCGTAAGACGACCGCGCGTGCGTCCGTCGTTACCTGCGGGCGGGGGATGTGTTCGACGTGGAGCAGCGTTTCGTCGCTGCCGAAAGCCGCGTGCAAAACGGTGGCAGGGCGCACATCCGACCAGGTCGGGGTGCCAAGGAAGAAATTTCGCTCGCCCCAGCCGACTGCGACATGGTCGTTCGCGGCATAGCGCGGGTCGGGAAGATCGGCGGCGGGGAAGTCGTCTCGCCAGTCGACGCCAGCGGCGACCTTGGGCATCACGATGCCGGTATGGACGCCATTGTCCTCGATCCAGATAGTCACCCCGCCCGTCGTCGGCGGCTGCCAGTCGCGATTGCGCGGGATCGTCGAAAGCGCGGTGCCGGCGAGCAGGTAGATGAAGGCAACGACCGCGAGCACGCCGAGCGCGCGTGCGGCAAGTGTCGCGATCCGTTTCACCGCCCGCGGCACCATGTCACAGGTCGAGCGCCCAGCCGTCGCGGCCCTTCGGATCGATCGGGCGGGTGGGGACGTAACGCTCCGCTCCGGCGGTCAGCCGCAGGATCGACCAGTCGCCACGACGATCGACCGCCTCGACCGTGCAGCCGCAGGCGGTGAACGCGCGCTCGACCTCGGCGCGCTGGGTTTCCAGCAACCCGGCGAGCACGATCGCGGCATGCGGCGTGGCGATCGCGGCAACTTCGGGGGCCATCGAGATCAGCGGGCCGGCGAGGATGTTGGCGATCAGCAGGTCGTAGGGCGCGCGCGCGGCGATCGCCTCCGACAAGGCACCGTCGGCGACGATCAGCTCGATGCCGTCGACATGGTTCGCGGCCATGTTCTCGCGGGTGACGTCGATCGCGGCGGGGTCGATGTCGGTGGCCGTGATCGACGCTGCGGGCCAGAGATGCGCGGCGGCGAAGGCGAGCAGTCCGGTGCCTGTGCCGAGATCGATCGCGTTGGTGACGGGACGGTCAGCCAGTCCGTCGAGCATCGCGAGGCAGCCCGAGGTGGTGGCGTGATGCCCGGTGCCGAAGGCTTGCCCGGCGTCGATCAGGAAGGCGCGGCCACCCTCGGGCGGATCGACCGGATGCGCGCTGGTGTGGACGACAAAGCGGCCCTCGCGGATCGGCTCGAGCCCGGCCTGGCTCATCGTCACCCAATCCTGCGCGGTGAGCGGGGTGACGGTCGGCACGGTGCCCGCCGCGCTCGGCACCAAAGCGGCGAGTGCGGCGAGCATCGCGGCATCGGGCTCATGCTCGCAATACGCGTCGAGCCGCCAATGCTCGCGGTCGTCCTCGACCTCCTCGGTGGTCATCAGCACCGCGTCGATCGCCAAATCGTCGGCGGCGTCGATCGCCTCCGCCTCGGCGCGGGTGCAGGGGAGGGTGACGCGCCAGCTGTCGATATCAGCGGACATAGCTGGCCCCGTTGATGTCGAGGACCGCGCCGGTCATCGACGGCGGGGCGTCGATCGCGCAGAAGCGCGCAAGCGTGGCGACTTCCTCGGGTTGCGCGACGCGGCCGAGCGGGATGTCGGCGAGCAATTTGTCGCCGCCGCGGCTGGCGAGATAATCGTCGGCCATGCCGGTCATCGTAAAACCCGGGCAGATCGCGAAGGCGAGAATATTGTCGCGGGCATAGCCGCGCGCGATCGTCTTGGTCATCGCGACCAGCCCGGCCTTGGCGGCGGCATAATGCCAGTGTGCGGGCGAGTCGCCGCGATAGGCGGCGCGGCTCGCGACGTTGATCAGCCGCCCGCCGCCATTGCCCTGCCAGTGGCGGACGGCGTGGCGCGAAAGCTGCGCGGCGGCGGTCAGGTTGATGCGCTGCGTCCGCTCCCAGCCGGCGAGCCAGTCGGCATCGTCGGCATCGAGCGGATTGGCCTCGAACACGCCCGCATTGTTGATGAGCACGTCGATCCGCCCGTCGAGCCGCTCAAGCGCCTCGGCCCAGAGCGCGTCGGGCGCGGCGGGGTCGGCAAAATCGACGGCGATGCCGCTGCTGGTGCCCTGTCCCGCGACCACCACGTCGGGGATCACGGCCAGCGCCTCGGCGATCGCGGCGCCGATGCCACGGCTCGCGCCGGTGATGAGGATGTTCGTCATGGCGGTGTCTGTAACGACACCGCGATGATCAGGCTACGTTGGCGAAGCCGTCCGCTTCGGCGCGCAGTGTCTCGAAACGCTGCGCGATCATCTCAAACGACTGGCCGAGTGAATCGACCTCGCCGGCGAGGGTTTGCGTGCCCGCCTGGATCGCGGCGATCGTGTGCGACATCGAGTCGGCGGTCAGTGCCGTTTCGTCCACCGCAGCCGTGATCGCGGTGACGGTGCGCGCCTGTTCGAACATCGAGTCGTTGATCTGCGTGGCGGCACCGCGCAGGTGCTCGATACTGGTCTGGATCGAGGCGGATTTCTCGACCGTCACGCGGGTCGCGGCCTGGATCGCGGCGATCTTGGCGGCGATGTCGTCGGTGGCGCGGGCCGTTTGGTTGGCGAGACTCTTCACCTCCTGCGCCACGACCGCGAAACCGCGGCCGGCATCACCGGCGCGCGCCGCCTCGATCGTCGCGTTGAGCGCGAGCATGTTGGTCTGCCCGGCGATGTCGCGGATCAGGCCGAGGATCGACTCGATCGACGTGGCGTGCTCGTCGAGCGCCGCCGACGCCGCCACAGCTCCCTCTGCCTGATCGATTGCGGCGGTAAGCGTACGGGTGGCGACCTGCATGTCCCGCTGAACGCTGCCGATCGCGTTGATCAGCCCGGCGGCGGTCGAAGCGGCATCGCGCATCGCCAGCGCCGACTGCTCGGCCGCGACCGAGACTTCGCGCGTCTTGTCGATCATGCCGCTCGCCGCCTCGCCGGTCGAGCGGGCGCGGTCGCGCACCACCCGGCCGCGTGCCGCAATCGAATCGATCCCCGTGCCGATCCGCGCGCGGAAGGCGGCGGCGTGCTCGGCGCGTTGCGCACGCGCGCGGGCAACACCGATCACGCCGAGCTGCGTGGTCAACAGATCGGATTCGAGCATCGCCAGGCGAAGCAGGGCGTTGCCCAGCAGCAGCAGGCGCGGCGTATCGTCGCCGACCGCCTCGGCGACGATCGCCGTAACCCGACAATGCGCTGCCGACAGGCTTGAGAGCAATGCGGTGAGCGGAATGCCCGCCTCCTGCGAATCGTCGACCTGCGAGGCGACCATCTCGTGCCACGCGGTGCCGAGCGGCTCGCGGTAGCGCAACTGCGTGTAGCGGACTGCAGTATTCACCCGCCGCTGTCGCTCAGCACCCGACAGGTCGCGAACGGGCGCCGGCACGTTGACGCGCGAAGATAGATGCGTCCAGAAATCCTGTGCGACTTCCGTCCAGGCACCCCGTGCGTCGAGGATCGTGGCGATTTGCGCGCAACTCTCGATCACGCAGCCGTCGGGATCGAAATCGCGCGCTCGCTCCGCAAGCGGACGTAGATCATGGTGGACGAGCGTGTTCACGGTGACGATCCCTCCGGAAGAACGTCAGGCCGCGACGCGGGTCGCGAAATTTCCGGCGCGGGTGTCGAGATCGCCCAGCCGGCTGGCGAGCGATTCGAAGCCGGTGCCAAGCTGATCGATCTCGCTGGCGACCGCTTCGGTATCGCTGCGGATCGTGGCGATGGTGTGCGACATCGAGTCGGCGGCGAGCGCGGTTTCATCGACCGCGGCAGTGATGGCAGTGACGGTCTGCGCCTGCGATTCCATTGCATTACGGATGCGAGTCGCGGAATCCTGCACCTCGGCTACCGTGTTGCGGATCGAGGCGGAGGTGTCGACCGTCACGCGGGTCGCGGCCTGGATCGCGGCGATCTTGGCAGCGATGTCGTCGGTGGCGCGCGCGGTCTGGTTGGCGAGGCTCTTTACCTCCTGCGCCACCACCGCGAAGCCTCGTCCGGCGTCGCCGGCACGCGCCGCCTCGATCGTCGCGTTGAGCGCGAGCAGGTTGGTCTGCCCGGCGATGTCGCGGATCAGGCCCAGGATCGACTCGATCGACTTGGCGTGATCGCTGAGCGCGCCCGAGACGGCGACCGCGTCGCCGGCCTGCGACGCAGCGCGTGTGGCGACGTCGGCGGCGACCTCGACCTCGGCGCGCGCGTCCTCGATCGCGCGGATCAGACCGGCGGCGGTGGAGGCCGCGTCGCGCATCGCGACGGCGGATTGTTCGGCGGCGGCGGCGACTTCGCTGGTCTTTCCCAGCATGCCGCGTGCCGAGGACGAGGCGACCGACGCCTGCGAACGCAGGCTGTGCCCCTCGTACGTTGTCGCCTCGACCGTTGCAGCGATCTCGTTGCGGAAATCGGCGGCCAGCTTGTCGCGGGCGCCCTGCGCGCTGTGCGTGCTGTATACCGAATAGATCGCGACGGTGATCTCACCTTCGAGCGCCGACAGCCGCATCAGCGTGTCGATAAGTTGAGGCAGGCGGACATCGTCCCGCGCCACCTTCGTCATCAGCACGCCCAGTGCGGCGCGGTCGCTGGCACTGATCATCGCCAGCAAGGCCATGGGCGAGACGTTGGCGGCATAGGCGGATGCCACCGAACGCTCGATCGACTCGATCCACGACCGCTCACGGGTGCGCAGAAAGCGATCTTCGAGGAACGCGACACCAAGGTCGATCATCCGCTCGTTTTCATAGGCGGCGTGATTGGCGGCAGTGCCGAAGCAGCGCTTCCAGTGCGACCAATAGGCACCGGCAATCGTGCGCGCTTCCGGGCGCAACGTTTCCCAGGCGTCACACGCGGCGCGCGTCAGCTCGCCGTCCAGATCGAACACGTTGAAACGTGCGTTGAGATCCAGCGCGGCGGCGACGGATCCGATCGGTGGCAAATCGTTGGGCAACACCTGCTCCGTGCACTATGGATGGACCGGCATCGGAGTAGCGCCGATCCGTTAACAGTGGGTTAGGGAGCCGCGCCGACTTTGCCGGAGCCGATCAGGCCACCGCGCTTGCATCGCGCGCGCCGTGGACGCATAGACCGCCGCAAACTCGCCAGCACCGGCCCATATTCAAGGAATTTCGCGCTTGGCCTCGAAACCCGCCCGCCCGCGCAGCCCGCATCTGTTCAGCGGACCCATGCAGTTGCACTATCGCTGGAGCCCGGCGATGACGGCGTCGATCATGCATCGCGCGACCGGTAGCGGCATGGCGACCGTCGGCACGCTGCTGCTGGTCTGGTGGCTGGCGGCGATCGCGGCGGGTCCGGCGGCCTATGGCGTCTTCCTCGACGTGTTCACCACCTCGACCGGGTCGCTGAACGTGCTGGGCTGGATCGTTGGCGTCGCGCTGACCTGGTCGGTGTTCCAGCATATGATGAGCGGCATCCGCCATCTGGTGATGGATACCGGCGCCGCGTTCGAGCTGAAGGTCAACCAGCGGCTGGCGTTGCTGACCTTCGTCGCCTCGACGCTGCTCACGGTCGCGTTCTGGCTTTATCTGGGGGTCAAGTAATGGGTACCGAGATCGGCCGCGTCCGCGGGCTGGGCAGCGCCGGGCATGGCGCGCAGCATTGGTGGCACCAGAAGCTGACGGCGGGCACCAACTTCCTGCTGATCGTCTGGTTGCTCGCGTCGATCGCGACGTTGCCGTCCTACGATCATGGTACCGTGCGGCTGTGGCTGCATTCGGCCTGGGCAGCGATCCCGATGACGTTGCTGATCGTCTCGGTTTTCTATCACTTCCGGCTCGGCCTCCAGGTGGTGATCGAGGATTATTCGCACAGGGAAAGCCGTTTCGTGCTGACCGTGCTCGTCAACGTCTTCACGCTGGCGACCGCCGGCATCGCCATCTTCTCGATCCTCAAGGTCGCTTTCGGAGCCACCGCCTGATGTCTGCCGACGCTTACAAGATCATCGATCACACCTATGACGCGGTCGTCGTGGGTGCGGGCGGCTCGGGGCTGCGCGCCACGATGGGCATCGCCGAGAGCGGGCTGAAGACCGCCTGCATCACCAAGGTGTTTCCGACCCGCAGCCATACCGTGGCGGCGCAGGGCGGGATCGCCGCCTCGCTGGGCAACAACACGCCGGACCATTGGTCGTGGCACATGTACGATACCGTCAAGGGCTCCGACTGGCTCGGCGACCAGGACGCGATCGAATATATGGTCCGCGAGGCGCCGGCTGCGGTCTACGAGCTGGAGCACGCCGGCGTGCCGTTCAGCCGCAACGACAATGGCACGATCTACCAGCGGCCGTTCGGCGGGCATATGCAGAACATGGGCGAGGGCCCGCCGGTGCAGCGCACCTGCGCCGCCGCCGACCGTACCGGCCACGCGATGCTTCACGCGCTTTACCAGCAGAGCCTGAAGTATGACGCCGACTTCTACGTCGAATATTTCGCGCTCGATCTCATTATGGAGAACGGCCAGTGCCGCGGCGTGATCGCCCTGTGCATGGAAGACGGGTCGATCCACCGTTTCCGCGCGCATGCGGTCGTGCTGGCAACCGGTGGCGGCGGGCGCGTCTACCAGTCGGCGACCTCGGCGCACACCTGCACCGGTGACGGCAACGGCATGGCGCTGCGCGCGGGTCTGGCATTGCAGGACATGGAATTCGTGCAGTTCCACCCGACCGGTATTTACGGCGCGGGCGTGCTCATCACCGAGGGCGCGCGCGGCGAGGGCGGGTATCTGACCAACTCCGAGGGCGAGCGCTTCATGGAGCGCTATGCCCCGTCCGCCAAGGATCTCGCCAGCCGTGACGTCGTCGCGCGCTCGATGGCGATGGAGATGCGCGAAGGGCGCGGTGTCGGCAAGGACAAGGACCACATCTATCTCCACCTCGACCATATCGATCCCAAGGTGCTGCACGAGCGGCTTCCCGGGATCACCGAGACGGGGAAGATCTTCGCGGGCGTCGACCTGACGCGGCAGCCGCTGCCGGTGACGCCGACGGTTCATTACAACATGGGCGGCATTCCGTGTAACTATCACGGCGAGGTCGTGCGGCTGAAGGATGGCGATCCGGATACGGTCGTGCCGGGGCTGTTCGCGGTCGGCGAGGCAGCGTGCGTGTCGGTGCACGGTGCGAACCGGCTCGGTTCGAACTCGCTGATCGATCTCGTCGTCTTCGGGCGCGCGACCGGCTTGCGGCTCAAGGAAATGCTTAAGCCGAATACGCCGCACAATCCGCTGCCCAAGGGCTCGGAAGAGATGGCGCTCGGCCGGCTCGACCACTTCCGCCATGCCAAGGGCGGCACGCCGACCGCCAAGCTGCGCGCGGAGATGCAGCGCACGATGCAGCGCCACTGCGCGGTCTTCCGCGACAGCGAGTTGCTGCGCGAGGGCGTCGGGAAGATCGAGACGATCTATCAGGGGATGAACGACGTCAGCGTCGCGGATCGTTCGCTGATCTGGAACACCGATCTGGTCGAGACGATGGAGCTGGACAATCTGATCGGCCAGGCGGTCGTGACGATGAAGAGCGCCGAGAATCGCAAGGAAAGCCGTGGCGCACACATGCACGAGGACTTCCCCGAGCGCGACGACGCGAACTGGATGAAGCACACGATCACCACCTTCGATGGATGGGGCGGCAAGGGGGGCGCGACAGCGATCGATTATCGCCCGGTGCACGATTACACGCTCACCGACGACGCCGAGTATATCAAGCCCAAGAAGCGGGTCTACTGAGGAACGACCGTCGCTCCGGCATACGTCCGGGGCGACGGGTTGTATGAGCTGCGGTGCGTGTCGCCGCCGCGACGGAGCGTGTGCGAAGGTGACGTTCCGACGGCCGCGTCGGCAGGACGCAGGATGCGGCGGAACTCGCGGCGCGTTCGCGGCTTGAGCGCGGCATGACCGATCAAAACGCCAACTCCTATCCGCTGCTCGCGGTCCCGCACATCCAGCTCCACGGTACCGTGGACGAGGTGATGTACGCCAATTTCAAGGATCAGCTTGCCGCCGCTCCCGGTGATGGGCCGATCGTGGTGTCGATCACGACGTTAGGCGGCGACCCTGAAATGGCGCGCGCGATGGGTGATTCAATCCGGCTGTTGCGCGACTATACCGGGCGCGAGGCGCTATTCCTCGGCAAGGTCGCGGTTTATTCGGCGGGGGCGACGTTCATGTCCGCATTCCCGGTCGACAAGCGTTTCCTGACGCGCAACTCGCGGATCATGATTCACGAGCGGCTGATGAACTCGACGATCCAGCTCTCCGGTCCGCTGAACACGCTGGCCCCCGTTCTGAAAGCCAAACTGAACGAGATCGAGGACTCGATCCGTATTCAGGAAGAAGGGTTTGCCGATCTGGTGCGCGGCAGCAAGGTATCACTGGAAGAGCTGAAGAAGCGCGCCCCCGACAACTGGTATATCGAGGCAGCCGAGGCGCGCGACCTCGGCCTCGTCCTCGACATCATCTGAGCGGTCACGCGAAGGCCGGCGCGCGGCGAAGCTGCTGATAGGCTGTGATCACCTTGCGTAGCGCGGCTTCGTGGCTGCGATCACCGCCGTTGCGATCGGGATGATAGCGGCGGACCAGCTCCGAATAGCGTTTGCGCAGCGCGCTACGATCGGCATCGTGCGGGAGACCTAGTGTTTCGAGGCTCCGTCGATCCTCGCCGGTGAGCGCGCGGCCGTCCGCCCGGGGAGCAGGGCGGGCGTATTTGGCGCCGATCGCGTCCAGCGGGTCGGTGAAGTCGGCCCAGCGCGGGCCCTGATCGCCCATCCGCGTTCGCGAGAAGGCGCGCGTCTCGCCTTCCCAGCCGGCCATCGGCCGCTGCGCCTGATGAATCTCATCGGCGGTCATGCCGTCGAAGTAATTGTAACCGGCGTTGAAGGCACGGACATGGTCGAGGCAGAACCAGCGGAACCGCGGCGGGCCGTCGTGCGCGCCGGCGCCCTCCAGCGGGGGTGCACGGAACTCACCCGGTTCGGTACAACCGGGATGCGCGCATGGTTTGTCAGAGTCCGCCATCCGTCCATGAAAACGCGTATGGGGTCGATCGTTTTGAGGCTTCACCACTCACTCGTCGCTTGACGCACAAGACGCGCTATATGGGGTGTCATGAACGACATCGCTACCGGCACGATCGCCGCCGAAATCACCCAGCGGCTGACCGCCGCGCTCGCCCCGACCCGGCTGGAGGTCATCAACGAAAGCGCGCAGCACCGCGGGCATCTCGGCGATGACGGCACCGGCGAGAGCCACTTCCGCGTCATCGTGGAAAGCGCGGCGTTCGTCGGGCAGTCGCGGGTGGCGCGGCAGCGGCTCGTGAACCGCGCGCTCGCGGACCTGCTCGCCGAGCGCATCCATGCGTTGGCGATCCAGACCACTGCGCCGGGCGAATGAGCTACGACCTGTGGTACTGGCCGACCATTCAGGGGCGCGGCGAGTTCGTGCGGCTGGTGCTGGAGGCGGCGAGTATCGACTATCGCGACCGGGCGCGCGAGGACGGGGTGGAAACGATGATGCGCGACATGGCGGCCCGCGGCCCGCGCGGGCCGTTCGCGCCGCCATATCTGGTCGCGGATGACGTGACCGTGGCCCAGGTCGCGGACATCTTGCTGTTCGTGCAGGATCGCCATGACATCGGCCCAAGTGACGCGCCGACGCGTTACTGGCTGCATCAACTGCAGTTGACGGTGGCCGATCTCGTCGCGGAGGTTCATGCGGTGCATCATCCCGTCGATCCGATGGCCTATTACGACGATCAGCGCGACGAGGCGGTGCGGGCGGCGGCGCAATTCCGTAACAGGCGCATCCCCAAATTCCTCGATCATTTCGAAGCGGCGGCTGGGGCCGAAGACGGTGCGTTCGTCACCGGCGCGGCGTGGAGCGGGTTCGATACGGCATTGTTCCAGATCGTCGAAGGGCTGCGCTACATGTTCCCGCGGCGGATGGCGGCGCTCGCCGGGTACTATCCGCGCCTGATGGCGCTACGCGACGCGGTCGCCGCGCTGCCCGCAATCGCCGCCTATCTGGCGAGTGACCGGCGGGTGGCGTTCAACACCGACGGCATCTTTCGTCATTATCCCGAACTGGACGGCGATTGAGGCGGGCGGGGTCGACGCAGGACCGGTTGTCCAGCAAGGGTCGACGGGCGGCCCACGTCTAACGTCCGACGGACGTGAAAAATCAAGACTGTTGTTTCTGACGTCGTGTGCGGCAGACACTTATTTCAAATAGCGAAGATCTGTAACCGGTGATCTTCTCTTAACCAACAAATCGTCAAGATCAGTGCCTGTTCAAAGGAAAGAGCGGGGGCGGAGATGACGATTGATCTCAAGCTTGGCGGGTATGCAAGCGTGAAAGCCGCGCTGGCATTGGCGGTGCCGATCGTCGCGATCGGTGGCGTTTCCTTATCGTTATCTTCGGAAAGCTCGGCACCGTCGGCCGGCGCGAGACTGTCCACTGAAGTCAGGGTCGTGGCCGCGACGACCGCAAGATCGCTGACGCCGTCCGGGGCTGCGCCGGTGGAAGTCCCGTTGATCGCGACGGTGGCCTTCGCGCAGACCCATGTTATCCCCGCGGAGGGGCTGTCCTGGACGTCGAGGGATGGCACCGCCAACCTTCACTTGATCGGCGATCGTCAGGCGTTGGCGCTGGTCCGGCTGGGCGTGGACGCGGCGATCGCCCCGGCGATCGAGGCGCGGCGCGATGGCGTGGTCCTCGGATCGATCGACCTTGCGGCGCCGTCGGACCTGCCGCCATCGGAAGGCGGCGGGACATCCTTTGCGTCGGACGCATGGAGCGCTGAGCTTCCGCGCGCGTGGATCAAGCCCGGAACAGAATTCGTCGTCACCGCCGCCAACTACGCTCCCTCAGCGCCGGTGGTACCGGTCGTGGGTGCGGACAGCTCGCTGACGTTGCGGGTTCTGCCCTTCTACCTGTTCGGCGGCAATGAAACGAATACGCAGCCGCTCGCGGCGGCGCAGCGACCCGACCCGGTGGTCGAGCGGGAGCTGGCGGCGAAATGGCCGGTCGCGCACCTGACGGTCGCGCCGCACCCGGCAGGTTTCGTGCGTTGGGATCATCTCGTCGTGTCACCCAACGAAGGCCGCCCCGCGTATGTCATGACGAATGCCGATCAGGAGCAGGGCGGTTTCGAATTGCTGGGGGCGGTGTTGGGGGTCCTGGGCGCGTTGCGCAGGGCGAACGGGGATAGCCGGACGGACAATCAATATTATGCCTCGCTTCTGCCGGTCGGCGCCGCCGGCACTTATCGCTGGTCGGGCGGCGGGCTGGGCACCGTGGGCGGCGGCATCGGTGCCGGCACCTACCGGTTCGGCAGCATCTTCTTCCACGAACAGGGTCATGCCTTCGGTCTGGGACACGCCGCGAAGGAGCCTGCCTATCCCTATCCAGCGGGAAGTCTGGCGGGCTCGGCGTGGGGATATGACGACGGCACGCGCCAGTTCCTGTCGCCTCTGGTACCCATGACGGCGGCCAATTACGCCGCATGCGCCCGGGATCACCAGACCGACGCGGCTGGGCGATGCTACAAGCAGGATCCGATGCAGAATGGCGCGGGCGATCAGGACCCGGCCTACCGCTTCGCCATGTTCTCGGACTACAATACCGCCCTGATGCAGCGCTGGTTCGAGGGAACAACGACCACCGACAAAGCGGGGCGTCCCGGCTATTCCCGCGGTCGCGTGTTCGCCGAACCGGACGGCTATTCGCGCTGGAACAGCATCACGCAATCGCGCGTGCCCCTGGAAGGGGACGTCACCGAAGATGCGGGGCTCTACGGCGTCAATCTCAACCTGCCGGTCGAGCGCGATGTGCCGGTGTACGCAATTGTCATCACCTATAGTCTGGCGGGGACGCCAGGCGCTTCGCAAATCTATCCGACGTTGCAGTTCAAGGGTAATCTGATCCGCGGTTTCGACCCGCTCAACGCGCAGGATCGTGCTGATATCGACATCAAGGGCGGCAAGTATCGCCAGTATTGCCAGAACAGTGGATGCGATTACACGCTGCGCGTCACCTATTCGGACGGCGTCGTCGCGTACCGGGTGCTGAAGGATGCGTTCCGCAGCTTCATCGGTGCCGACAAGCCGTTGCCCGCGCGGGCGAGCGACGCCGCCAGCGATGGCAGCTTCAGGACATGGGCGATCAACGTTCCGGGTCGGCGTCCGATCAGCAAGATCGAAGTGCTGGAAACGCCGATGGTGTGGCGCGGGCTGCCCGCCGCGCCCCGCGTGGTGCTGCAACGCTAAACGCCCCGGCGGCTAGCGGCTTTCGGGCGCGAAGGGGCGCGCAGCGCATGCCGCTCGCTCCCGCCCGAGACCTCGCTGATAGCGGGGCGACTTTGCACCCGATCGCGTGTAGCGCCGGGTGCATGAGCGCTTTTGACACCGCCGCCAGTCGGGCTAGATGGACATGTCCTGCCTGCCATCCGGTACCCTGAGCTTCTTCGACGTGTCCTTGCGTAACATTCTGGTCGTTCTGGCGACGATCGTGGTGCTGGCAGTGTCAGGCGTGGCGTTGCACCATCTGCTTGCCGGCATGGTCTGGAACAACGTCGTTACGGCCGTACACGCCATCCCTCGGGCTGCGCTCGCCGCCTCGGCGATGTTGACCGCGGCAAGCTATTTCATCCTGACCGGCTTCGACGTGCTCGCCCTGCGGCTGGTGGAGCGACGGGTGCCCTACAAGGTGACGGCCCTGGCGGCGTTCACCAGCTATATCTTCAGCCATAATCTCGGCTTTGCAGCGCTGACGGGGGGCGCGGCGCGCTATCGTATCTATGGCCGATACGGCGTTCCGCTGGGCGACGTCGGACAGATCATGATCGTCGCGGGCATCACCTTCTGGCTCGGCGCATTCCTGCTCCTCGGGCTGGCCTTCGTCATCATGCCGGACCTGCCGGCGATCGGTGATCGCGCCGTGCCGCCGGCGTTTCAGACTGCCGCCGGACTGGCGACTCTGGCGCTGCTGGCCGGCTATATGGTGTCGCTGAAGATCCTTGATGGCCGGTCGGTGCGGCTGTGGCGCTGGCAGGTGCATCTGCCGACGTGGCGGATGGCGATCGCCCAGTTCCTGCTCGGCACGCTCGACCTGCTGACCGCGACCGCGGTGCTGTTCGTGTTGCTTCCCGCGCCCGACATCGCGCTTTATCCTGCGGTGCTGGTCGGGTATCTGCTGGCGATCATCTCCAGTCTGCTCGTCCACGCGCCGGGCGGGCTCGGGGTGTTCGAGGTCGTGATGATCGCCGCCTTGCCACAGATCGATCGCACCGGCCTGGTCGCCGCGCTGCTGACGTTCCGGCTGGTCTATTATCTGATCCCGCTCGCGATCGGGGTCCTGCTGTTTGCCGGCCACGAGATCGTGACGCTGCGCCGTCCGCGCGCCGGCTGAACACATCTGGAGTTTTGATGACGACCTATACCAATGCGCAATGGCTGGAGGCCGCGTTTTTCGGCCTGTTGCAGGGGCTGACCGAGTTCCTGCCTGTCTCGTCCAGCGCGCATTTGCGGATCGCCGGCGCGCTGCTGCCGTCCGGCACCGATCCCGGCGCCGCCTTCACCGCGATCACCCAGATCGGGACCGAAGCCGCCGTGCTGTTATACTTTCGCCGCGACATCTGGCGTATCGCTCTGGCGTGGCTGACGGCGGTGCTGAAGCGACCCGCGACACTCTCGCCGGACGCACGGCTCGGCTGGCTCATCATTCTCGGCACCTTGCCGATCGCGATCCTCGGGCTGTTGCTCAAGCACCAGATCGAGGGCGGCCTGCGTAACCTCTATATCACGGCGGCAATGCTGATCGGCTTCGGACTGATCCTCGGCGCGGCAGACCGGATCGGCGCGCGGCGGCTGCCGCTGGAGCGGCTCGGCTGGGGGCATGGCTTGCTGCTGGGCTTTGCACAGGCGCTGGCGCTGGTACCGGGCGTGTCGCGGTCGGGGGGCACGATCAGTGCGGCGTTGCTGCTGGGCTATACCCGCGAGGCGGCGGCGCGCTATTCGTTCCTGCTGGCCGTTCCGGCGGTGCTGGCGTCCGGGTTTTTCGAGCTGATCGACAGCCTGCACAAGCCGAACCCGATCGGCGGCGGCCCGACGTTCCTCGCAACCATCATCGCCTTCGCGGTCGGCTATGCGGTGATCGTGGGCTTCCTGCGTCTGCTGCGGACCCGCAGTTTCCTGCCGTTCGTCCTGTACCGGGTGGCGGCGGGTGCCGCGGTGCTGCTGATGCTGGCGAATGGCGTCATCCCGGCGCGGTAACGGCGCATGATACGTGGTTTGTTCGCGCTGGCGGCGGCGCTGGCGAGCGCCGGCTGCACCGCGCTGCCGCCGGCGCGAATGGCGCTGGCCATGTCAGCCGGCACGCCGGCGCCGGAGATCGTCACCGACAGCAAGCGCGGCCGGGCGAGCACCACGATCGATGTCCTGAGCTTCAATGTCGAAGGCCTTGCCTGGCCCGCGCGACGCGGGCGGGCATCGTCGCTGGCGCACATTGGACGGATTCTCGCGGAGCTGAACGCACGCGGCACGGCTCCCGAAATCATTCTGGTGCAGGAGATGTTCAGTCCGGCGGCGGTACGGGCGCTGGCGCGGGCCGGCTACCCGTATCGCGTGTGGGGGCCGACACGGACGCAGCGGCGGACCTCCGTCGCGGTCGGGCGCATGCCGGGGCCGCGTCGCTGGGGCAAGGGCGAGACCGGTTTCCATCTGGTCGGGTCGGGACTGGCGATCCTCAGCCGTTATCCGATCGTCGCCGCCGACGCGGAGCCGTTCGGTAGCCGCCACTGTGCCGGCTTCGACTGTTTGAGCAACAAGGGTGCGCAGCACGCGCGCATCATGGTGCCGGGCGTGCCGACCGCGATCGACCTGTTCAACACCCACCTGAACTCCCAGGCGGAATCGCGCGTCCCCGCGGAGCGGCATGGCGTCGCCCAGCGCCTGCAGCGTGCCGACCTGGTCGGCTTTCTGTCGGCAGCCGGATCGGAACGTCTGCCCGCGATCGTCGGCGGCGACTTCAACATGGCGGGCACGCCGGATCGGCTCGGCAAGCTGGAGGCGGCGCTGTCGCGTTACACGATGGTGCATCGGTTCTGTGCGGCGTCCGGATCGCCATGCGATGTACGCCTGTCGTGGGACGGCGACGAACCATGGGTCGATACCGAGGACCTTCAGCTGTTCCGGTCCGGTGCCGAGGTCAGCGCGACGCCGGTGGCGATCGCGGCGATGTTCGATGGAACCGCCGGCCAACCGCGCCTGTCGGACCATGACGGATTGCGGGTGCGCTATCGGCTGGAGTGGCAGGTCGACTAAGAGCGGGCGCGACCGGGGCGGATGGCGACAGCGGCTGCCGTCGCTCCACCCCGACCACGCTGGCGCTTACCAGGCCTTGCTGACGATGAAGCGTACGCTGCGCCCGAAAATCGGGCGACCGTAGATCGCATCGCGCGTCGTCTGGCCATCAAGCTGGTCGGTGCGCGGGTTGCCCTCCGTCAGCCCCTTGTTGTTGAAGATGTTATCGCCGACCACCTGGAACTGGAAACCATTGTGGGTGAGCGTCCCGCCCAGACCGAAGGTGTTGTACGACGGCAGCCGGGTCCGGTTGAACAGATCGACATAGCGGAGCCCGACATATTCATAGCGGCCATACACCTCGACCCGATCGCCGCCGGCATCAAACGAGAAGGTCGGGCGGACATTGCCGAAGACCTTGGGCTCGCGAATGATCTGGTTGCCGTTGACCGCCGCCGGATCGGCGCCGGAGCTGTTCTGCAGATTCTTGTACTGCGGATCCTGATAGGTGAACGATCCCGACACGAAGAACCAGCGCGTCGGTGCCAACGTGCCGTCGACCTCGACACCCTTCACCTCGGCCTGGCCGATAAACGGCACGGCCTGATCATTGCGGCCGGTCAACGGGTTAAACGCGACGAACGAAGCGTTAAACGGATCAAACTTAGTGTAAAAGCCGGTCAGATACAGATAATTGCGCCCGAACGATGCCTTTAGCCCGGCTTCGTACTGATCGGCCTGCGTCTTCACCAGCACCGGATTGATGTTGTAATAGCTCGACGATTGCGGTGGCACTTCAAGGTGTGAGGCGCGCACATAGCCGCCGAAATGGTCGCTGACGTCGTAATTGACGCCGAGCGTCCAATTGGTCGCGGTGGGATTGTCCTTGCGCGACTGACGGCCGCCATCAAAGGTGCGGACCGCATTGTCGGCCAGCGTGGTCGGATCGCCGAGGTTCACGCCGTTGGTGGGTGTGGTCAGCCCGTAGCCGTCGATATGATACCATTCTTGGCGGATGCCGCCGTCGACGCGCAGCCCCGGCACCACTTCCCACGTGTCGTTCGCGTAGAGCGAGTAGACGGTCGAATCCACGTCACCCTGGTTGAGCGTCGTGCCATAACGCAGCACACCCTTGTCGGTGACAGAGCCGAGCACGTTGTTGTTGGCGTCATAGGCGACCAGATCGAGCGTGCGGGGCTGGCCCCGCACCTCCATCAGATAATCCTGATAGACGGCCTTGTTCGTCAGCCCATAGGCCGAGGCATAGCCGCCGATGCGCAGGTCGTGCGTACCGAGTCCGGTCTCGAACTTGCGTGTGACGCTGACGTCGCCCTGACCCGAATAGAAGCTAGAGCCCACACCACGATATTGTGCCTGCACCACGAGCCCCGAGGCGCCGTAAGGGTCGTAGGCGGTGGCGCCGTTGCTGCCCGACAGCGCATAGCCCAGCCGCGCGACCGGGGTGGCGGTGGTGCCGAACGCGGTGGTAGCGGCGGCGCGGAAGCCGTTGGCGAAGGTGGTGGCGTCCACCGGGTTCGAGGTCGAATAGAGCGCGTCGAAATTCAGTCGCCCCTTGGTATAACCGCCGCGCACCGCAAGCTGCCAGCCGCCGAACTCGGCATCGTACTGGATGCCGATATTGCCATATTCCATGTGACGACCGTCGGCCAGGTCGCGAGTCTCGCTCTGCGTCACGCCTGCCGCATCGCGATACTTCAGCGTCACGCCGCGGAACGCCGGCGAGTTGAGCGTGCCATGGAAGAAGTCGATGAACGGATCGAGCGATACCGACGGGTTGCGCGGATCGGCGACCGGGATCGGCAGATAGAAGGTGTTATGGTCGTTAAGGTAGTTAACGCTGACCCGCACCGAGCCATTGTCGAGGTCGTGCTTGATATTGGCGCGTATCTGCCCGCCGCGATCGTTGGGGAAGCCATTGTCGCGCTGCCCGCCGTCACGGCGCAGGAAGCCGCCGATAGCGTAATAGGTCCGCTCACCCAGCGGGCCGGATTGCATCGCATCGAGGCGGTAGAGATCGGTGGTGCCGATCGTCATCTGGACCTTGCCGCGCGGCGTCTCGGTGCCGGTGACGGTGATGTTGTTGACGATCGCCGCCGCCTGGCTGGCGAAGATCGGCGCGGGGCCGCCACGGACCACCTCGACCCGCTCGGTCATCAGGTCGAAACGGTTGAGGCTGTCGCCGCGGAAAAAATTGCCGTTGATGTCGTGGAACAGCGGAAGGCCGTCCTGCTGGAACACCGCATAGCCGTCATCGGTGGGGATGCCGCGGATGCGGGTCACGTTCTGCACTTCGCCGCCGGTGGCCTCGACCTGGATGCCGGGCAGCTTTCCGAGAAGGTCGGCGAAGTTGAGCGGGGCGAGACGCTTCACGTCCTCCTGTCCTAGGGAATTGACCGCATAGGAAACGTCGAAACGCCGCTGACGCCGTGCTGAACCGGTGACGATGATGTCCGATCCGACTGCATCATCCGCGGCGTCCGCGCCCTCGGCCTGCGCCGTCGTGGTCGAAGTGGCGGTCGGCTGGGTTGGGGGCGGGGTGGTGGTCTGCGCGGCGGCAATGCCGACCGACAATGCGGCCGCAGCCATGCCCAGCAGCGTCAGGCCAGTTCCCCGCAGCAGCACGATTTTGGCAGTATTCATTGTCTCTTCCCCTTGGGCTGTAACGGGTGCGGCCCTTTGCGCCGCTTTGCGCCGCTTTGCGACACTTTCGTGAAAGGTCACGCGTTATCAGCCCACTGGCGGAACGATTGTCCCGTCAGTGTTGCCGTTAAAGCGCTACCGCGAAGATGGCGCTGGTGCGTTCAGTCCGCCGGCGCGGCGACGTTCCCGCCTGCCGTGTCGTCGGCGGGTACCGGCGCGGCGGGCAGGGCGACGTGCACCTCGACGCGGCGGTTCTTCTTGCGCGCTTCCGGGTCGTCGCTGCCGTCGGGTTGGGCGTTGGGGACGAGCGGGGTGGTCTCGCCCAACGCGATCACGGTCAGCCGATCGGGTGCGATGCCCTTGCTGACGAGATAGTCGCGCACCGTCTCGGCGCGCTTGCGGGACGCGAGCAGATTGGATCGGTCATTCCCGCGCGTGTCGCTGTGACCGCGCAACGTCAACGCGCCGCCGGCCTGTACCAGCGGATTTGTCATCAATTCGTCGAGCGCCTGCCGGGCGGCGTCGCCAAGGACCGGGCCGTCCATCGGGATAACGCGGTCGATCGGCTGGACCGGCGTCGGCTCGGGCGTGGGTTCGACCACCTCGGGCCGAAGGATCGATTTTGTCGGCGCCCCGGCGGTCGTCTCGACCGCGGCGGGCTCCACCACGCGGGTGTTCACGACGGCGTCGTCGTTGCCGCCATGGCGTTCGCTGGCGGGGGAGCAGGCCGCCAGAGCCGCGCACGTCGCGGCGATCGCCGCACCGGTCCTCTGCTTGATCGCGATCATGCGCTCACCTCCTGCTGTCCATGGCGCGAGCCGGTCGGCGGCCCGAAACTGATGATCGTATCACCCGACTGCGGTGTCGGGCGGCTGGCATGCGAGAAGAAGCGCAACGACCCGCCCTTGCGCAGCAACAGCAGCATGTCGGCCTCGTCCGCCAAATCCGCGCGCGCGGTGTCGAAATCGAACTTGTCGGTAATCCGCGTCTTGCGGAACACCCAGCCGTCGGAGAGCCGCCGAACGATTTCCTCGACGCCGTGCCCACTGGTGAACAGCGCGCGACCGCGGAGCGAAGCCGGGAGCGCCCTGACATCGTCGTCCTGCGTGCCGCCGCCGAGCTGATAAACGTTGTCGCGACCGATCTCCGGGGCGAATTCGTTGCAGACCAAGGCGTTGTAAGCTTCGTTATCGGACGTCGCGACCAGTACCTCGAACTGGGAGAGTTCGAGGCGCTCCTCGGTCGCTTCGGCGAGAATTTCGCCATGGTAGGTCGGCAGCCCCGCGCGGCGGGCAGGCGCGAGGCGCTGCCAGCTCGTGTCGCAGATCGTGACCGGCACGTCGAGCTGGCGAAGCTGTGCGGCGAGCGCATTGCTCCATGGGGTCGCACCGACGATCAGCAGCCCGCGTTGCGTTGCGCCCGTCACCTTTAACAATCGCGCGACCGGGCCGATCGAGAAACCATGCGCCACGATCGTGGCGACCACGACTGCGAACGACAGCGTGACGAGGATTGAACCGTCCTCATAGCCGAGATTGCCCAGCCGCAGCGCGAACAGGCCGGAGATCGCGACCGCGACGATGCCGCGGGGCGCGATCCAGGCGACGAGCAGCCGCTCGTTCCATGGCACGCGCGTGAAGGCGAGGCTGAGCAGCACCGTCGCGGGGCGCACCAGGAACAGCAAGGCGAAGAGGAAGGCGAGGAACCGCCACTCGAACCGTTCCAGAACGCCGAGGTTCAGCGTCGCGGATAGCAGCACGAACACGCCCGAGATGAGCAGCACGGTGACGTTTTCCTTGAACGGATGGATGTCCCGGAGGGAGTCCAGCCGCATGTTCGCCAGTGCGATCCCCATCACCGTCACCGCCAGCAGCCCGGTTTCCTGCTGCACCAAATTGGACACCACGAAGGTTGCGATCACCGCGACCAGCAGCACGGGAGCCTTGAGATATTCCGGCACATGCCCGCGCGGAAAGGACCAACCGATCGCTCGCGCCGCGCCATAGCCGATCAGACCGGACACGACGCTGGCAGCGACCAGTGAGCCGAGCAGCGCCGGGATCGTCACGCCCTCGCCCGCGCGGCGCAGATATTCGAACGTGATGACGCCGCAGAGGGCGCCGATCGGGTCGTTGACGATTGCTTCCCATTTCAGGATCGCGCGCGGGCGTGCCGCGATGTTGCTCTGGCGCAGCAGCGGCAGCACGACGGTCGGCCCGGTCACGACCAGAATCCCCGCGAATAGGATCGCGACCGGCCACACCAACCCGCCGACATAGTAACAGGCCAGCGCGCCGAGCAGCCATCCGACTGGAACGCCGACGAACAGCAATCGCGTGACCGCGCCGTCGGTGCGGCGGAGTTCACGAAAGTTGAGGCTGAGCCCGCCTTCGAACAGGATGATCGCGACCGCCACCGACACCAACGGTTCGAGCAATTCGCCGAAGGTCCGGTGCGGGTCGATCAACCCTAGGACCGGTCCGGCGATCACGCCGGCGACGAGCATCAGCGCGATGGCTGGCCAGCCGGTCCGCCACGCGATCCACTGCGCGCCGATCCCCAGCGCGCCGATCAGCGCGATGACGAGAGCTTGTTGTTCCATAACGTGGCATACGCCCCAGACCGTCGAAAGAACCCGGCGACCTAGCAGCACGACCAACGTGAACGCCAGCCGCTTGCGCCCGAAATGACGCTTCCGGCTTCTCGGAAGCACCGGAGCGATGCGGGCGACCAAGGTGCAATCGCCAGAAACATCATGGAACCAAACCGCACCGTGGGGCGGTTGCGGCTCTCATTGGATAACAGGTGGATACAATCGATGAGCATCGCTTCGGCACTGGGATTGGGCGGCCGCAAGATCCGCTACGCGATCGTCGGGCTGGGTGACATCGCACAGGAAGCGTTGATGCCCGGTGTCGCGCACACCGGCAATTCCGAGATGACCGCCCTGGTATCCGGCGATCCCGAGAAGCTGGAAGCGCTGGGCAAGCACTACGACGTGGAGGGCCGCTATTCCTATGAGCAGTTCGGTGAATTGCTCGCGTCCGGCACGATCGACGCTATCTACCTTGCCACGCCCAACTGGCGGCACGCCGAGTTCGCGATCCCGGCACTAGAGGCGGGTATTCACGTGCTGTGCGAGAAGCCGCTCGATGTTTCGTCGGACAAGGCGCGCGCGATCATCGCGGCGGCGAAGCGGGGCGAGGCACGGTTGATGACCGCCTATCGCCTGCACTTCGAACCCGCGACGCTGGATGCGATCCGCCGGATTCGCGCCGGTGAGCTGGGAGAACTGATCGCGTTCACCGCCTGCTTCACGCAGATGGTCGACCCCGCCAACCACCGCGCGACCAACGGGATCGAGGCCGGACCATTGTTCGACATGGGCGCCTATCCGATCAACGCGATCCGCTATCTGTTCGGCGCCGAGCCGCTGGAGGTGATCTCCGCAACCGGCCTTCGCCACGCAGCGTCGGGGCTCGGCGATTTCGATGACACGATCGCGGTAACGCTGCGGCTGCCGGGTGCGCGCATCGCGCAATTCACCGTCAGTTATTATGCCAACAATGTCGACAGTCTCATCATCGCCGGGACCAAGGGGTCGATCGAGATGAACCCGGCGTTCGGATTCGGGCAGGGCCTCGAACATCATCGGCAGATCGGCGAAAAGCAGTCGCACGAGACCTATAAGGCCACCGACCAATTCGGTGGCGAACTGCGCTATTTCTCCGACTGCATCCTGGAGGAGCGCGATCCCGAGCCGGACGGCGAGGAAGGATTGGCCGACCTGCTGGTGATCGAGGCGATCGTCGCGGCGTTGAAGTCGGGCGGGTCGGTGCAGATCGAGCCGTCAGGCCGCACGCGGCGGATCGACCCGGATGCGCAGGAGCAGACGCTGCGGGCGGTATCAGCCCCGACGCCGGTCAATGCCGCTCCGCCGACCGGCGCCTGAGGCGATGGAGTCGACAGCCACGCACTTGCTCGCCGGTCATTCCGCAATCGTCACCGGCGCGAGTTCCGGAATCGGCCTGGCGGTGGCCGAGGCGCTGGCCGACGCTGGCGCGGCGGTGGTTGTCAATTACCACTCGGACGCGGCGCCGGCAGAGGAGCTCGCCGCAAAGATTCGCACTGCCGGCGGGCGGGCGGAGGCAATTGGCGCGAATGTGTCGGAGGAACAGGACGTTGTGCGACTGTTCGATGCTGCGACAGAGGCATTCGGGCGTATCGACGTACTGGTCGCAAACTCCGGGGTGCAGAAGGACGCCGCGATCGCCGACCTGACGCTGGCGGACTGGAACACCGTCATCGACATCAACCTGACCGGCCAGTTCCTGTGTGCGCGCGAAGCGGTACGACGGTTCCGCGCGCAACCCCGGGAGGCACGGCCGGCGCGCAGCGCCGGTGCGATCATCACGATGAGTTCGGTGCATGAGGTCATTCCCTGGGCGGGGCACGTCAACTATGCCGCTTCGAAGGGCGGCAGCCGCATGTTGACGCGCACGCTGGCGCAGGAGGTCGCCGTCGACGGTATCCGCGTGAACGGCATCGCGCCTGGCGCGATCCGCACGCCGATCAACGAGGACGCATGGGGCAGCGATGCCGCGCTGGAGAAACTGCTGCGGCTGATCCCTTACGGGCGGATCGGTGAGCCCGAGGACGTGGCACGCGCCGCGGTGTGGCTGGCGTCCGATCAGGCGGACTATGTCACGGGAACGACACTGTTCGTCGACGGCGGCATGACCTTATATCCCGAGTTCCGCGACAATGGCTGAGCCGCCGCGCACGATCGGTGATCATGGCATCATCGGAGATCTGGAAACCGCCGCACTGGTCGCGCGCGACGCGACGATCGATTACCTCTGCTGGCCGTCGCTCGACAGCCCGACGATCTTTGCCGAGCTGCTCGATGCGGAGAAGGGTGGGGCGTTTACGTTGGCCCCCACGCTCGACCGGCCCGAGCGGCTGCAACTCTACGTCCCGGACACCAACGTTCTGCTGACGCGATGGATGTCGGAAGACGGCAGCGCCGAGGTGCGCGACGTCATGCCGCTGCCCGACGCCCGCGTGCATCCCGACCGCGCCGCGCGTTGCCTGATGCGGCGGGTAACGGTGACACGCGGACGCGTTCGCTTCACGATGCGCTGCGCTCCGCGCTTCGACTATGCGCGTGAGGTGCCGACGGTGACGGCGGCCGATGGCGGCATCCGCTTCACCGGACACGCGCTCGCGCTGCGGCTGTTCGCGTCGGTGCCGCTTGCAACAGCAGACGACGCCGCGACCGCCGATTTTACGCTGCAAACGGGTGAAAGCGCGTGGTTCGTGCTGGGAGAGGACGCGCTTGCCTGCCCGGACGACAAGGCGGTCGAACAGGACATGGCCGCCACCGCCGCGGCGTGGCGCGACTGGACCAGCCGGTCTTCCTATACCGGACGCTGGCGCGAGATGATGACGCGCTCGGCGCTCGCGCTCAAGCTGCTGACCTCCGCGCGGCACGGATCGATCGCGGCGGCGGCAACCTTCTCCCTGCCCGAGGCGACCGGCGCAGGGCGCAACTGGGATTATCGCGCCACCTGGATCCGGGACGCGTCCTTCACCGTCTACGCCTTCCTGCGGCTGGGCCATGTGGAAGAGGCCGAGCATTTCAACAGCTGGGCGGCGAAGCGTGTCATGGCGGCTGACCCCGAGCATCCGATCCGTATCATGTATGCGCTCGACGGGTCGGAGGCGGCGGACGAACACGAATTGCCGCATCTTGCCGGCTATGCGGGAAGCCGCCCGGTGCGGATCGGCAATGCGGCGCACGCGCAGACGCAGCTCGACATCTTCGGGGAACTGCTCGACAGCGTGTACCTGTCGAACAAATATGGTCACGCGATCAGCCACGAGGGGTGGCAACACGTGCGTGGGATCGTCGACCATGTGATTGCGCACTGGCAGGAGCCGGACGCCGGCATCTGGGAAATGCGCAGCGCGCCGCGCCACTTCCTTCACTCGCGGGTGATGTGCTGGGTGGCGTTGGATCGTGCGATCCGGCTGGCGCACCAGCGCTCGCTGCCCGCCCCGCTGGTCGCCTGGGCGGAGGCGCGCGATGCGATTGTCGAGGACGTGTGGGCCAACTTCCGCCATCCCGAACATGGTTATTTCGTGCAGCAACGGGGCGGTCGCGAACTGGACGCGGCGCTGCTGATGATGCCGCTGGTACGCTTCGTCTCCTCGACGGATCCGGTGTGGCTGAAGACGCTCGACGCGATCGGCAGCACGCTGCGCGACGACGGACTGGTCTATCGTTATTGCAACGCCGACGGACTCGAGGGTGGCGAGGGAGCGTTCACGACCTGTACCTTCTGGTATGCCGAATGTCTGGCCCGCGCCGGGCGGATGGACGAGGCGCAGATGATCCTTGCCAAGGGCATGGCCTATGCCAATTCGCTCGGCTTGTTCTCCGAGGAGGTCGACCAGCGCGGGCAGCCGCTGGGCAATTACCCGCAGGCGCTTACCCACCTGGCCTTCATCAGCGCCGCTTACTTTATCGACCGCCGCCTCGATCCGTCCTATCGTCCAAATTGGCAGCCGTAGCGGATGGTAGCGCCGCCTGATAACCAGGGAGGGAAGGCGACGTGATGTTCATGACCCTCACGACGTTGGGCAGTGCGACGTTGCTGGCACTTGCTCCAACCATCGCCGCCGCGCCACCGGGCGGTGGGACGATCGCGGTTGTTTCCACGACCGATGCGGAAAGCGATGCTGCAATCTCTGCGGTCGCGCGCGAAGCGACGATGGCGGCGCTCGGCGACAAGGGATTTACGATCCTCGATGATTCCGACCATGCCGCCTATATCGCCGACGTACGAACCAGCCGAACCGCAGTAGGCACCTCGGTAGCCCGCACGCGCGGGGCCGCTCCGGCGGTGATGGGGTCGGGCGTGAACATTCCGCTGTCCGGCAATCGCTCGTCGCTGGTGACGATGCAGCGGGTGATGATCGAGGTGCGCATCCACAAGCGTGGCGACGATGCAGTGCTGTGGCATGGCGCCGCGGTGACGGTGCGACCCGGCCCGGCGGCCGAGCGGCTCGCGATGCAGTTGAGCCGGGCAGCGCTCAGTGCGTATCCGGCAGTCGTCGAGACAGCGGTCAGCATCCCGTGACGCGATGACCCAAAGGTCCTGTGCGCGACGGCAGGTCAGCCGGATAGCTGTTTTCCGTCCTGCGCGGCGCCGAACCTTCCTGTCACCGACGACTGCTACACGCCGGCACCTTCATCGACATCCACTTCGTCCTCGGCCCGCGCATCTTCGTCGAGCAGTTCCTCATCCTCGATCAAGGCCTCGCGGTCGGCGTCGGTGATGCCGAAGCGCGCCGCCACGTCGGGCGCGAAACGGAGCAGGTCGGGGCGTAACCGCAGCAGGCTAAGATCCTTGGATTTACCCTCCAGCATGACGTCGAACACCAGCCCCTCGGCCATCCGCATGAACGTCGCAAACTCAAACGGGTTGGTGAAATCGGCATGGCCGGTCCAGATCGGCGGACGCAGCACCGTCTTCACCCGCGCGGTTGCCTTCACCGGTGCCTTGAGCAACTCGCCCTTTTTCGCTTTCACGGCGCCGGCTTTGGCCGCCGCCCGCGCCTTGGGCGTGATCTTCTGCTTGATCTCGCGCAGTTCGGTGCGCGGTGACGAGAAGTGGATCTTCGGCCGCACGCCCACTGGCCAGGTCGCAAGGAAGCGCTCCAGCGTTTCCCGCATGTCGAGCCGCTCGGGGTTGAGGCACCAGAAATGCTGATAGTCGAAGATCAGCCGCACGCCGGTGCGTTCGTGGATCCACAAGGCATCGGCGGCGGAAAAGCGGATGTCGTCATTTTCGAGTACCAGCCGCCGCCGGACGTGCTCGGGGCATTGCTCCCATCCTTCGATCCAGCGTGCGCGGCTCGCCTCGTGATCGCCGTAGACGCCGCCGACATGCGTCACCATCACCGCTTCGTCATCGAGCCCCATGCGATCGAGCATCTCGGCCTGGCTGGCGAGATCCCAGATGCTCTTGCGGGTCAGTGCCGGGTCGGGCGCGTTAAGCAGCACATATTGGGACGGGTGGAATGACAGACGAATGCCATAGTCCCGCGCCTTCGCGCCGAACGCGCGCAACTCGGCATCGCTGTCGGCGACCATCGAATGGAATTGCGGCATGTCGGGGTGGGTGGCGTAGGGCGCGATGTCCGATGAAAGCCGGTACATGTCGAGCCGCTCTGACCTGAGATAGTCGAGCACCGGGTCGAGCAGTTCGAGCGAACATTTGAGATGCGGGTTCTTGTGCCAGCGGCGCGTATCCTGCGTCTTCAGCTCGGGCCGGCCCATCACCTTGACGGGGAAGCCAAGGCGGAGCGGATGGTCGGGATCGGTCATGCCTGCCCAACGATACAGGCGCGCCGTGGCTCCCGCTTGAAGGTCAGCCGCCCGTCAGGCGGCGGACGCGGACGATCGCCGCGTCGAGCGCGGACAGGAAGCGCGAGCGATCTTCCTTGCTGAACGGCGGCGGCCCGCCGATGCGGTCGCCGCCCGCGCGCAGGTCGCTCATGATCGCACGCACCGCGACGGCATTGCCGATCGAGCTGGTCGTGAACGGGCGGCCGTTGGGGGCGAGCACCGCCGCCGCGCCGGCCTTGATGCAGCGGTCGGCGAGCAGGATATCGGCGGTAACGACCAGCGCGGCGGGATCGACCTGCGCCGCGATCCAGTCGTCCGCCGCGTCAAAGCCGTCGTCGACCACCACCCGCGAAATCAGTGGATGCACGGGAATCCGCAGATGCGCGTTGCTGACCACCACCACCGGCACGGCCACACGGTAGGCGACGCGGTAAATCTCTTCCTTCACGGGGCAGGCGTCGGCGTCGACGAGGATGCGCGGCTGAAGCGTCATGTGGCGCCACATGCCATTTCGCGGCGATGACGACCAGCGCCGTATCCCACCGACAGCGAAGCCATCGTGAGTTATCCTTGACCGACAGCAACGCGCTGTCGGGAAAGAGGAAAGTCGCAAATGACGATTCAACACACCACGATCGCCCCGACGACGTCGGACGCCCGCCCCCTCTTCGCGTTCGACCAGCTCGACGCCACCTTCGATCCGGGGCTCGATACCTTGTGGACCTATATGCGCCCGCGTGTCCGCCCAAGCTTCAATCCCGCGCTCTTGCACGACTTCGTTCAGTGGCAGGAGGATATTGAGATCGCGCATGGCAGTGGCGTGATGCCGATCCGTTATCTCGTGCTCGGCTCGCGCTTTCCGGGCGTCTTTTCGCTGGGTGGCGATCTGGATCTGTTCGCGCAATTGATCCGCGCGCGCGACCGGGCGGCGCTGGTCCGCTATGGCAAGGCATGCGTGCGAATCCTGCACCGCAATATGCTGGGACTGGAGCGGTCGATCGTCACGATCGGGCTGGTCGAGGGCGACGCGCTGGGCGGCGGCTTCGAGGCGCTGATGTCCTTCAATGTCGTCGTCGCGGAACGCGGCACCGGTTTCGGATTGCCGGAAACGCTGTTCGGTCTGTTCCCGGGCATGGGTGCGCATTGCTTCCTTTCGCGCCGGCTCGGCGCGGCGCGTGCCGAGCAGATGATCCTGAGCGGCCGGACGTACCGCGCCGAGGAACTCTATGAGATGGGCCTGGTGCATGCGCTGGCGGCGCCCGGCGAGGGGCGCCGCGTGGTCGAGGACTATATCCGCGCCAATCGCCGCCGTCACAGCGCGCACGCCGCCATCTATGAGGCGTCACGGGCGGTGAACCCGCTGACACTTGGGGAACTTGAGGCGGTGGTCGAACTGTGGGCCGATGCGGCGCTGCGGCTGGGAGAGGGTGATCTGAAGCTGATGCGGCGACTGGTCAGTGCGCAGGAGCGGCTGCTGGAGAAGACGCGCTGACGCGGCGCCGGCTGCGATCGTGCCATTCGTGTCGGGGAGCGCCGGGGCTCTCCGGCACGGTGGTAACCGTTCAGCCGGTGGCTTCTTCGCCCGTATCGCCGGCCAACATGGCGGAGACCATGGCGGCCGGCATCGGCCGGGCAAGCAGATAGCCCTGCACCGCGTCGCAGCGCGTCCGGCGGAGCTGATCGAGCTGCGCCTGCGTCTCCACGCCCTCCGCGATCGTCCGCATCCCGAGCTGCGCGCCGAGATCGACGACGGTCTGCACGATCGCAATCGACGCCGGGCTGCGGGCCAGATCGGTGACGAACGAACGATCGATCTTGAGGGTCTGAAACGGGAAGCGGGTCAGATAGCTGAGCGACGAATAGCCGGTGCCGAAATCGTCGAGCGTGGTCCGTACCCGCAACCGGTTCAGCGCCTCCAGCGCTGCCAGCGATGCCTCGACATCCTCCAGCAGCACGGTTTCCGTCACTTCCAGGTTGAGCCGCTCGGGCGGGAGCCCACTGGCGTTCAGCGCAGCGAGCACCACGGCAGGCAAGTGCGTCGAACGTAGCTGGATCGGGGACAGATTGACCGCGATCGAGACGTCGGCGGGCCAGGCGCGCGCGACGTCGCACGCCTGATACAGCACCCAATGGCCGATCGCGTCGATCAGCCCGTTGTCCTCGGCGATTGGGATGAACTCCGCCGGCGACACCGCGCCATGGTGGCGGTTGGTCCAGCGGAGCAGCACCTCGCACGACAACACGCGCGCCGCGCCGAGATCGAAGATCGGCTGGTACAGCAGGTGGAACTCGCCACGGTCCAGCGCGCCGTGCAGCTCGTAATCGAGCTGGCGACGTCGCTCGATCTTCTCGTCCATGACCGGCTCGTAGAAATAAAGCTGCCCGCGCCCGCTTTCCTTGGCGCGGTAGAGCGCAAGGTCGGCGTTCTTGAGCAACGTGTCCGCCTCACGCCCGTTTTCGGGCGCGATCGCGACGCCGATCGATACGCTGCTGCGCAGGCTGTGTCCGTCATGCGCGACCGGGCGGCGGACGAGCGCGAGGATCGCCGCGCCGATCGTCGCGGCTTCCTGTCGATCGCCGACCGGACACAGGATCGCGAACTCGTCACCGCCCAGCCGCGCCACGACGCTGTCGTGATCGAAATGCGCCCGCAACCGCCCCGCAACCGCGGCGAGCAACGCATTGCCCGCCAAGTGTCCAAACGTATCGTTGATCTCCTTGAACCGGTCGAGATCGAGCCAATAGAGCGCCAGCTTGCGCCCGCTGTGGGGCAACATCCGCAGCCGCTCCTCGAACTGTTCGCGAAAGGCGGTGCGATTGGCCACGCCGGTCAGATCGTCGCGCCGGGCGTGCGCGGCATGATGCGCGGCCAGCGCGGCATTCTCATGGCTGACCAGTGTTGCCTTCAGCAGCGCGCTGTACGTCTGCAAGGTGATGTCGATCATTGCGATGACGAACAGCACGATCACCACCGCCAGCACGAGTTTCAGCGGCTCGAAGCCGATCGTCAGTCCGGCGGATAGCGGCAGCGAGGCGAGGCAGAGTTGCGCCAGCGCTATGCGCGGTCGACCCGCGTTGCGCCCGGCGATCCCCGCCGCATAGCCGATCGCGGTGGTGACGGCGAGCAACTGGATGACGCCGTCACCACTGCGTGTCAGCGCCATGAAGCCGAACAGCCCGAGCAGCCCGGAATAGGCGAGCGCCCCGGCGCGATAGCCGAATTCCTGCCGCGCGGCCGCTGCCGCATCGGCCGGATGCACGCGCATCGCATCAACGATCCGCAACGCGCCAACCAGTCCAATTGCAGCCGCCCCCGACGCCAGCCACGCGTCGCGCGCCGCCCAAGCGACCACTGCCGCGATCGTCGTGCTGGTAAGCGCGCCGATCACCAGCGACTGTGTGGAGGCGTAAAGCGATTCGACCAGCACCGCCCGCACCTGGGCGGTGATGCGATGATCCGAATGCCGAAGCTCCCGAAGCCGGGCGATCAGACGCGCCATGACATGTCCATGAACCGACAATTACGTGATTTCGATTAGGGTGTCACAATGGCAGGTGAGGAAGATTGCAGTTTTTTGCTTACCCTTTCTTAATCTTTCGTCACGTGAACAGCCGGCACGGCGCCTCGCGGAGCGCTGCTAAGTTGCCGGATCAGGTCGGTTTCTGCGCGGCGGTAAGGCTGGCCATCGCTGCGGAACACCTCATGGAACCAGATCACCGGTTCCTCCAGCACATACGGCTTCTTCCAGCTGTCCCAGGGCAGGCGGGTCTGCGTCTTGCCGTCGACGAACCCCCAGTTGATCATCGCCACGTCATAGCGTTTGCCGATCGGGAGCGATCCGTCGAATGTCGATCCGTTGCCGCGTGCCATATATTCGGTGCACAGGATCGGACGATCATAGGGCAGTAACTGCTTTACGCGCGCCTCGAACGTCTCGGGCCAGCTATAGTCGTGGAACGAGATCACGTCCGACTGACGAAGCTGTAGCGTTTCCATCGGAGTCAGTTTGCCGCCGGTCGGGGTCCAGTCGTCATGCTGCCACACGCCCGAGGTCAATGGCTGGGACGGATCGGCATCGCGTGCCCAGACGAACACCTGCGCCAGCAGCGCGCGGACCAGCGGTTCCTTGCCCTCCTGCCCCTTATACTGGTCGGCACCGTTGTCGGGCTCGTTCCAGACATCCCAGCCCAGGACGCGCGGATCGTTGCGGAACGCCCCGATCACGCCCTGCACATAGGCCTTATAGGCGGGGTAACGGCGCTTGTCGCGCAGGCCGGGCAATCCGGGACCCTGCACCCAGCCCGAGTTGTGGACGCCGGGGATCGGCGGATGTTGCGGCCCCAGCTTGGGATCGGGATCCCAGCAGCTGTCGAACAGCACGAACAGCGGCTTGATCCCATGGCGCGCGGCGATCGTCAGGAACTCGTCAATGCGCCGCTGAAAGCCCGCCGGGTCCTGCTGCCACAATTGGTCGTGCAGAAAGACGCGCATCGTGTTCATGCCGATGCCCTGCGCCCAGCCGAGTTCGCGGTCGATCGCCTGCGGATCCCATGTTTCGCGCTGCCACATCTCGAGCTGGTTGATCGCGGAAGCGGGCGTATAATTCGCGCCGACCAGCCACGGCTGCGCGCGATACCATGCCTTGGCCTCCGCCTCGGTCCATCGCGCCCGCGCGTCGGCGGGCAGCGCGATCGTCACCGTGGCGACGGTAAGCAGCGCCGTCAGAAGCTGTCTGTTCATCGCTTCCTCTCCTCTCTTATCGGGGTTTCCGCACCGGGCATACAACTCAACTATCGGCAAAGGCGAGGAATTATCCTATGATTTGGAAATGAACCTTCGTCCCGCCCTTGCCGCCGCCCTGTTGCTCACCGCCTCGTCCGCGCTGGCCGACAATCCGCAATTCCAGGGTGCCGACCCGCACGCGATGATGATCGACGGCGAGCTGTGGGTCTTTCCGACCGGCGGGCCAGGCGGTAGCTGGGCGGCGGATCGCTTCGGCGCCTTTTCCTCGCGCGACTTGAAGACGTGGCAACCGCGTGGCGAACTGATCCGCCGCGATCAGATCGCGTGGATCGGTGCCGATGGCGCGCCGGAACACTTTCTCTGGGCGCCCGGGGTCGCGACGCGTGATCGCAAATGGTACCTCTATTATTCGGTCGGGCCGCAGAACCCGACCCCGAGCCGGATCGGCGTCGCGGTCGCCGATCGTCCAGGCGGACCATATCGCGACAGCGGGCGCCTGCTGGTGACGGGCGGGCAGGGGTTCGAGGCAATCGATCCGATGGTGTTCGTCGATCCGAGGGACGGCAAGGCGTATCTCTACGCCGGCGGCAGTGCGGGCGCGAAGCTGCGCGTCTGGGAGCTGAAGGCCGACATGGTCAGCATCGCGCGCGAGGTGTTGGTAGCGACGCCGCCGCAGTTCACCGAAGGCGCGTTCATGCACGAACGCGGCGGCACCTATTACCTGTCGTACAGCCACGGCCGCTTCAACGCCGCGGACTATTCGGTCCATTACGCGACCGCGCCATCCCCGGTCGGTCCGTGGCGGTATCGGGGCGCGATCCTGACCAGCGACGCGACGCACAAGGGGCCGGGGCACCACAGCTTCGTCCAGACCGCTGCCGGTAAGTGGCTGATCGTCTATCACCGCTGGGAAAACCCGCGGGGACCGGCGCCGTTCGAGGGTGAGCGTCAGGTTGCGATCGACCGGCTGCGCTACGCGAAAGACGGTCGCATCCTGCCCGTCCGCATGACCGATGGCGCCGCCGCGCCAAAGCTCCCCTGAGCACAATCACACCCTTGCGCGCCGCCCGCATTACTGCATGGTAGCGGCAACAAACAAACGGGGGCGGGGATGGATGACGCGAAAGCGGCACGCGTGGCGGCGGACCCACGGTATCGCGAACTGGTGCGGCGGCGCGGGCGGTTCACCTGGGCGCTGACCGGCGTGATGCTGGTCGCCTATCTCGGCTTCATCCTGCTGATCGCGTTCGACAAGGCGTTCATGGCGCGCCCGGTCGGCACGGGCGTCACCTCGATCGGGATCGTCGCGGGTTTCGCGGTGATCATGCTCGCGATCGTGTTGACCGGCGTCTATGTCCGCCGTGCCGCGCGTGACTTCGATCCGCTCGTCGCGGCGCTGCGGGCGGATCAGGGCGCATGAGGCGTGGTACGATCCTGATAGCGGTGGCCATTGCGGTCGCGCCCGCGCCGGCCTTCGCCGATGCGCTCGCCGGGCAGAGCGTCCAGCAACCGACCAACTGGACCGCGATCCTGATGTTCGCGGCCTTCGCGCTGCTGACGCTCGGCATCACCCGCTGGGCCGCGCGGCGGACACGAACGGTCGGCGATTTTTATACCGCAGGCGGCGGTATCACCGGTTTTCAGAACGGGCTGGCGATCGCGGGCGACTTCATGTCGGCGGCGTCGTTCCTCGGCATCTCGGCGCAGATTTTCGCGGATGGCTATGACGGGCTGATCTATTCGATCGGTTTCCTCGTCGGCTGGCCGATCATCCTGTTCCTGATGGCGGAGCGGCTGCGCAATCTCGGCCGCTATACGTTCGCCGATGTCGCCAGCTTCCGCTTCGCACAGACCCCGGTGCGCAGCTTCGCCGCGGTCAGCACGCTGACCGTCGTGCTGTTCTACCTGATCGCGCAGATGGTGGGGGCGGGGCAGCTCATCAAATTGCTGTTCGGCCTGCGCTACGAATATGCAGTGGTGATCGTCGGCGTGCTGATGACGCTGTACGTGCTGTTCGGCGGGATGACCGCGACGACCTGGGTGCAGATCGTCAAGGCGGTGCTGCTGCTGGGCAGCGCGACGTTCATGGCGCTGGCGGTGCTGTGGCAGTTCGGCTTTTCGTTCGAGGCGCTGTTCGCGCGGGCTGTCGCGGTAAAGGCCGGGCTGGCCGCGGCGTCGGGTGCCGATCCCGCCGCCGCCGCCGCCAAGGGCCGTTCGATCATGGGGCCGGGCAATTTCATCAAGGACCCGATCTCGGCGGTGTCGTTCGGGCTTGCGCTCATGTTCGGAACCGCCGGCTTGCCGCATATCCTGATGCGCTTCTTCACGGTGCCCGACGCGCGCGCGGCGCGTAAGTCGGTGCTGTGGGCGACGGGGTGGATCGGCTATTTCTATCTGCTGACCTTCATCATCGGGTTCGGCGCGATCGTGCTGGTGGCGACCGCGCCACGCTATCTCGATCCGGCTGGCGCATTGCTGGGTGGCAGCAACATGGCAGCAATTCATCTGGCGCATGCGGTCGGCGGCAATCTGTTCCTCGGCTTCATCTCGGCGGTGGCGTTTGCGACGATTCTGGCGGTGGTCGCTGGGTTGACGCTGTCGGGCGCTTCGGCGGTCAGCCACGATCTCTATGCGACCGTGCTCCGCAAGGGCGCGGCCGATCCGGCGGCCGAACTGCGGGTGTCGCGTCGCACCGTGCTGGTGCTGGCGGTGGTCGCGATCCTGCTCGGCATCATCTTCGAGAAGCAGAACGTCGCCTTCATGGTCAGCCTTGCCTTCGCGGTGGCGGCGTCGGGCAATTTCCCGGTGCTGCTGCTGTCGCTGTTCTGGAACGGCTGTACGACGCGCGGCGTGGTGGCGGGCGGGACGTTGGGGCTGGTGCTGGCAGTCGTGCTGACCGTGCTGTCGCCGGCGGTATGGGAGAAGATCCTCGGCTATCCGGCCGCCCTCTTCCCCTATTCGTCGCCAGCAATCTTCTCGATGCCGGCGGCGTTTGTGACGATCTGGCTTGTATCGGTGCTCGATCGTAGCGGGCGGGCGGCGCTGGACCGCGGCGGCTTCGCTGCGCAACAGGTTCGCGCCGAAACCGGGATCGGCGCGGCAGCGGCGTCAGGTCACTAGGGTTTGTCGTCGCCTTCGACATAGGCGCCGCTATCCCCCTGCGCGCGGTGGATCGCGGCGCGCCCGCGCGATGCGGCGACCTCCGCCTTGCGCGCGGCGGCCGAGGCGGTGTGGAGCACGCGCGTCCGACCGTGAAACACCAGATTGTAGCTGACGAACCAGATCGCCGCCGAGGCCAGGAGCGCCGCCCCGACCCAGGCGCGCTTTCGCCACCGCGTCCGGTGGCCGTGCAGCACCAGTCGCTGGCCGCAGGTCGCGCAACGATAGACGGTTGTACCGACACGCGCGGTCGGCTTGCCGGCCCAGCGATGGAGCCCAAGGACGCACAGGATGCCCATGCCCGGCAGACCTAACCGCAATCAGTTCATTTCGCCAGCCGTCCGTCGTTCAGTGCCGCCTGCTCGAACGTGAACAACACCTTCGGATCGGCGACCGGCACCGCCTGCGCGACCTGCGCCGGGGCGATATGGTGGACGAGATGGCGCAACACTGCGATCCGCGCCGTCTTCTTGTGATCGGCGCGCACGCAATACCAAGGCGCGAGTGGCGTGTGCGTGCGGGCCAGCATGGTGTTGCGCGCCGCCGAATAATCATCCCAGCGTGACTGTGCGACCTTGTCCATGTCCGAAACCTTCAATTGCTTGAGCGGATCGGTGCGGCGCGCTTTCAGTCTCTCCTCCTGCTCGTCCTTGTCGATGTCGAGCCACAGCTTGACCAGACGGATGCCACTCTCGACGAGCATGCGCTCGAAATCGGGCGCGTCGCGGAGGAACTCGGCCTGCTCGGCCTCGGTCGAAAAGCCCATCACCACCTCCACCCCGGCGCGATTATACCAGGAGCGGTTGAAGATCACGATCTCGCCAGCCGCGGGCAGGTGCGCGACATAGCGCTGGAAATACCATTGCGTCCGCTCGCGGTCAGAAGGCTTGGGCAGCGCGACGACGCGCGTGTAGCGGATCGACAGATGCTCGACGATCCGCTTGATCGTTCCGTCCTTGCCCGCGCTGTCACGTCCCTCCAGTACGATCACGACGCGCTCACCCGATTTCACCGCGGCGAGTTGCGCCTCGACCAGCGCGAGCTGTGCCTCTTCGAGATCGTGTTCGTAGCGGTCCTTGTCCATCGGCGGCTCCCTGTGCGTCGCTGTTTGGAACCAAGCCCGAACATTCCGGTTCCTCCCGTGTCCGGCGCATCTCGCGCCGCCCACCCCAAAGGACGAATATGACCCGTACGACCCTTAGCCTGTTCGGCACTGCCAAGCCGGCCACGAGCCCCAAGCGCCGTATCAACGACGATCCGCTCGCCGGGCTTACTCCGGTCGAACGTGCGATGGCGCAGCGCCTGACTCCGGCCCGCGGTTGACGAGCCGGCCGGCTCAGATTTGGGAGTAAGGCGTCGGGCCCAGGATGCGATTGTCGATGCCGGTGGTGATCTCCGGATCGGTCAGTCCCGGCGTCGCGATCAGACGTTTCCACGCCGGATCGGCAACGAACGTCCGCCAGTTCTGTTCGCGCGTCGCCAGATCCGGGAAGGTTAGCATATAGGTAAGGCTCGGCAATCGCTCGCCGGTCAGGTCTTGCGCGAAGAAGACCGGCGTCAAACCGGTGCGCCGGAAAATCTCGATCTCGCCGCCGGTATCGAACATTCCTATCTTGGTCGCGCCCGTTTTCCCGCTCGGGCTGAAATAGGTGCGTAGCTCGAAAATCCGGGCAGTGCCGCCAGCCGGCGCCTCGACGCGCGGAAAATGGGGAAAGGCGCGCATCAGCTTGACGTCCATCGACGTGAACCCGGGGTCGGTCGGGGGTGCGTCGAGAAAGGCCGCGCCGGCTTGCGTATGTCGGGAATCGGCGGCGAGCCGGCCGGGCAGGGCGGCGAAGTCGGCGAGCGTGGAATGCGGGATCAGCACGAGCACGCTCGGGCTGGCCGGGCCGATGCTGATCGTGAAGACGCCGACCGGCCCGCACCCGGCACGGCGCGCTGCCGGGATGAACGCGTCTCGCAGGTAGGTGTCGAGCCGCGCCCGCATCGGGCCGTTGACAAGATGATAGGTGCGCAGCTCGTAGAATTCGGGCGTGCTGGTCGAGCCGCGTGCCTGACCGGCGGCATCGGCCGTGGCGAGTGTCATGCCGCCCAGGATGGCACCTGCCAGCACGGCGCGTCGATCGATCGGGTAAGGCATTGATTCCTCGCAGGGTCGTGAGCGGCCACGATGCCGATGCGGGGAGCCTGGTCAAGCCGCGACCTCCTGCGGAGGGGCATGACGCAACCTATGTAAAATGATCCGTCGGTGATTGAGCGATCCGAACCGACCGGACGTTACGGCGCGATGGGAGACGACGATGGCCGGCCATGATGATGACCCGCGTGGTGAACAGGAAGAGGCCGAGGAACGCACGGCGCCCGCCGCACGGGTGGTTCATGCCGCGGTCGCCGAGCAAGGCGAGGATGAGCTCGCTCGGCCGGTCGCTTCACTTTTCTGGTCCGGCTTCGCGGCCGGGATCGCGATCATGGCGTCGCTGTGGGTCAGTGGTGCGCTGCGTCACTATCTGCCCGAGGCGCGGTGGGTCGAGCCGATCGTCGCGCTTGGTTATCCGGCCGGCTTCCTGATCGTGATCCTTGGCCGACTGCAGCTTTTTACGGAGCATACCGCGGTGGCCGTCCTGCCGGTGGTGCGCGAACCGACCGGCCGAAACCTCCTGCTGCTCGCGCGGCTATGGAGCGTCATTTTCATCGCCAACATGTTGGGGGCGCTCATCGCGACGATGCTGGCGGTTTACGCGCACATTCAACCGGCGGACACGTTGAGGGGGATGGTTGCGGTATCGGCCAAGCTGATGGAGCGCGCACCGATTGATACGATGATGCAGGCGATCCCGGCCGGCTTCCTGATCGCCTCGATTGCCTGGATCCGCTCGGCGGTGAATGGCGGCGACTTCTGGATCGTCTTCGCCGTGACCTACGCGATCGCGCTCGGCGGTTTTGCGCATGTCGTCGCCGGCGCGTCGGAGGCGTTCCTGCTGATGTGGGCGGGGCAGGCAAGTGTCGGCTGGGCGCTCGGCGGGTTCGTGCTGCCGGCGCTGCTGGGCAACATTCTCGGCGGCACCGGACTGTTCGCCTTGCTCGCGCATGCGCAGGTGAGAAACGAGTTCAGGTCATAGTGGATCGTCGGTGGGTACCTTCCGTGCGCCGCGACGTTGATGCCGCCGAAGAGGAGCAGCGATCGTGACCAAAGAAGATGCCGGCATTGTCGACGACCGATACAACAAGCGCGCCGGTGCCGTCTCACGCGGGGCGGCGTTGGGCATTGTGGGCGCTGTTCTGGGGATGAGCGCGCTGGTCGGCCGGCGCAATGCGCCCGATCGCACCCATCCCGGCATCCGCCGCTGGTATCGCCGGCTCGACAAGCCGCGCTTTACACCGCCGGATGCGGCATTCGGCGCGGTGTGGCCGACGCTGGAAATCGCGCTGGCCGTCGGCGGTTACCGGCTGCTGCGGCACGCCCCGGCCCCGACGCGCAACGCCGCGCTGGGGCTATGGTTTGCCAATAGCGCGATGGTCGGCGGCTGGACGGAACTGTTCTTCCGGCACAAGCGGCTGGAGGCGAGCGCCATCGCTTCGGGGGCGATGATCGTGACCGGCGCCGGGCTTGCGGCGACCGCTGCCAGGGTCGATCGGCCCGCTGCTGCGCTGACGATCCCGTTCGTTGCCTGGGTGACCTTCGCGACCGTGCTTGCAGAGCGTATCCGGCGCGACAATCCGGGCTGAACCGCTCCATTGCGCCGAAGGTCGCGATTGACGCGGCGGCTTTCGATGCCTTGTCTGTTCTGATGATGCTAATTTCAATCGTTGCGGCGCTGGCGCTGCTGATCCTCCTCGTCGCACTGCGCGCGCCCCCGTTTCTGGCCTTCGTCGTCTCCGCGCTGTGCGCCGCCTTGTTGCTCGGCGTGCCGCTCGAACATATTTCCGGCGCGATCGAGAAGGGCATCGGGGATACGATTGGGCCAGTCGTCATCACGATCGTGCTCGGCGCATTTCTCGGCAAGCTGATCGCCGACAGCGGCGCGGCGCAGCGGATCGCGGACACGTTGATCGGCTGGTGTGGCCCGGCGCATCTGCCGATCGCGATGGCGGCCACCGGCTTTCTGGTCGGTATTCCCCTGTTCTACAATGTCGGCTTCGTGCTGATGGTGCCGCTGATTTTTTCGATCGTGCTGCGTTCGGGATTGCCGGCGGTGCATGTCGGCATTCCCTTGCTCGCCGGCCTGTCGATCGCGCACGGCTTCCTCCCGCCGCATCCGTCGCCAACCGCGGTAGTGGCGCAGCTCGGTGCCGATCTCGGCGTCACGTTGATCTACGGTCTGATTGTCGGGCTGCCGACGCTCGCGATCGCCGGTCCGCTGTTCGCGACCACGCTGAAGGGGATTGCCACGCCGCCTTCGCCATTGTTCGAGGCGGCCGCGGTATCGCGCGGGCGCCCGTTGCCCGGAGCATTCGCCAGCTTCGCCTGCGCGTTGCTGCCGGTCATCCTCATCGCCGGCGCGACCGCGCTTCATTATGCGCCGGTGTCGCCCGCGACCGCCATCGCGATCGCTTTCGTCGGTCATCCCACCAACGTGCTGTTGCTGTCGATCGGTGTCGGGATCCTCGCGCTTGGGCGCAGCGCGGGGCTGACTCGCGCCGAGATCATGGACGGCTTCACGGTTGCGATCCGCGACATCGCCCCGATCCTGCTCATCATCGCGGGCGCCGGCGCGTTGAAGCAGGTGCTGGTCGAAAGCGGTGCGGACAAGCTCCTGGCGACGCAGCTTGCCGGTCTGCCGCTGCCGCCGCTCGCACTCGGCTGGCTGCTGGCATGCGTGATCCGCATCGCGGTTGGTTCGGCGACGGTTGCCGGACTGACGGCGGGCGGACTGATCCAGCCGGTGATCGTGGCGACGGGGGCGGACGCCAATCTGATGGTGCTGGCGATCGGGGCGGGCAGCTTGATGTGCAGCCACGTCAACGACTCCGGCTTCTGGATGTTCAAGGAATATTTCGGCCTGTCGCTGCGCGATACGTTCCGATCTTGGTCGCTGATGGAGACGCTGGTCGGATTGTTCGGCCTGGTATTCGTCCTGCTGCTCGACGCCTTGCTGCGCCTTGTCTAGCGTCGTTCCGTAAAAGGAGCGGCGATGCACGGGTTCAGGGAATATACGGTCGAGGCCAATGGCATCCGTCAGCACGTGACCGAGGCGGGCGAGGGGCCTGCGATCCTGCTGTGCCACGGCTTTCCCGAACTCGGCTATTCATGGCGATATCAGCTCCGGGCGCTGGCCGAGGCCGGCTATCGCGCGATCGCGCCCGATATGCGCGGTTATGGCCGCACGACGGCCCCGCGTGGCGCCGAACACTATACGATCTTCCACCTGACCGGCGACATGGTCGCCTTGCTCGGCGCGCTCGGCGTGGCGCAGGCGGGGATCGTCGGCCATGACTGGGGTGCGCCGGTGGCATGGACGGCTGCGCAGCTCCGCCCCGATCTGTTCCCCGTGGTGCTGGGAATGTCGGTGCCGTTCGCCCGTCGCGGCTCGATCAGCAGCCTGGACAAATTGCGCCGCGCCGGGCTCGACGCCTTCTATCAACTCTATTTTCAAACGCCGGACCGCGCCGAGCGCGAATTGGAGGCGGACGTGCCGGCCGCGATGCGCCGGATCATGTGGACTCTTTCCGCCGGGCCGGCGTCGCTATGGAGCGGCATGATCGGTGCAGAGGGCGCGTTGGCCGCCTTCCGGGAGCCCGAACACGCAATGCCGTGGCTCAGCGACGCGGATCTCGCTCACTACAGCGCGGCGTTCGGCGCTGCGGGCTTTGCCGGCCCGCTCAACTGGTATCGCAACATCGACCGGAACTGGTCGCTGACCGCGCCGCTGGCGGGATTGTCGATCACACAGCCGGCATGGTTCATCATCGGCGACCGCGATCCGATCCTGCCGTTCGTCAAGCCGGCGCTCGACGCGCTGCCGGAGACGGTGCCGGGTCTGCTCGGCACGACGGTGTTGCCCGGCGTCGGGCATTGGGTTCAGCAGGAGGCAAGCGATGCGGTCAACGCAGTGCTGATCGACTTTTTCGACCGGACCTTGCGCTCGAAGGCGGACAGTCGCACCGCGCGGAGGGGGTGCCGACCTGAACCCTAAACCGCTGGCGAGGTGTCGGCGACCCGATCAAGATCGCGCAGGTCGCGTCCACGCGTCTCGCGACCGAACCATGCGACGAGCACCAGCGACAGCAGCGTCGGCACCATGACCAGCAACGCGGCGTTGCCGATCGACACTGCCATGCCGCTGATCGTGAGAGCCTGCGCGATCAGGCCGCCCGCCTTGGTGCAGGCTGCGACCCAGCCGGTGGCGCGGGCGCGAACCCGCAACGGGAAGCTCTCGGCGGCATAGGGCAGCACGATCGCGATGATGCCGTTCGTTCCCACGATCAGCAACGCCACCGGCAGCACCGGGCTTCCGGCCCCCGCGACTTCAAGGCGCAGCACCAGCAGCAGTCCCGCCAGCGTCAGCGCGATCATCGTGGTCAGTGCCCATTTCGTGCTCCAGCGGCTGTATAGCAGCGCCGCGACGAACACGGTGGGAAAGGCGATCAGCGCGCTTTCGGCAAGCAACCGGCTCGACACGCCGACCGAATATCCCTTTGCGACCAGATCGGCGGGCAGCCACAACAGGAGCCCGAAATTGATCAGCCCCCATGACAGGGCACAGATGCTGAGCGCCGCCAGCTTTCCGTACAGATGCCGCCCGTGCAGCGCCTCCGCGCGCGGCGTCGCGATACGCGCCGGATGCGCTGCCCGCGCCGTCGCGCCGAAGCGTCGCATCACCACCTCGGCTTCCGCGATGCGCCCGCGGGCGAGCAGGAACTTGGCGGATTCCGGAATCAATGCCCCCAGCAGCACCAGCGTCAGCCCGGTCGGCAGGTTGGCCAGCCACAGGATCCGCCACCCGAACAGCGGTTGCAGCACCGCCGACATCCCGCTTGCAGCGAAATAGCCTCCGACCGCGCCCAGTCCGCCGACCAGGACGAGGCTCCAGCCACGATGGCGGCTCGGCATCATCTCGGCGAGCAGCGCATAGGTGACGGGGAGCATGCCGCCTGCCGCCGCGCCCATCATAAAGCACATGGCGATATTCCATGCCAGGCTCGGCATCGCGCCGCAGATCGAAGTGCCGACGAACATCACCGCCGACAGCAGGATCGACGCCTTGCGACCGTAGACGTCGGCGATCCAGCCCCATAGCACCGATCCGGTGACGGTCCCCGCCAATGCGAAAAACGGCACGAGCGACACGGTCTTTTTGGGCACGCCATATTCGGCGATCATGCCCGGCACGGTGAAGCCGAGCGATGCGGGCTTCATGACGTCGATCACCAGCGCGATGACCAGCACCGCCATCAATCCCCAGTGCGCCGGCCCCAGCGTGGCGTCCTCGGGAGCGGCGACGACGATCTCCGCTGCCGCCGCCCGCTGCGCACCGACGTTGCGCGGCAGCAGGCCATAGGCCGCGATCAGGGTTCCCACGACGATCAGCGCCATGCCGCCGAGCATCAGATTGTCCATCGGCATGCCGGCGAGTTGATAGTGCATCGCGCGCGCCATCGCGAACATCGGCAGGTGCGCGACCACGCCGATCGTCACCGCAACGCAGCCGAGGACGAAGGCCCAGATGGCCTGTCGGTCCGACAGCGTGCTCTTGATCGAACCCATATTTTCCTCCGCCACCGTGGCGATAGCCGGGTTGCGCGGGACGGAGAAGCCGTGCCGTGAGGAGCGTTATCCGCTCACTGCCACGCGGCGCGCTCGGGCTGCACCACAACGGTGCGGCTGGCGCGGCGCCCGTCGAGCGTCGTGCTGCGCACCTCGATCGCGCCCTCGGCGGCAACCGGATCGACATAGCGCGTCCACGCCCCGCCCGCCGATCGATACTCGATCCGCGTTCCCGGCAGCTCGCCGATCGCCTCCAGTCGCCCGCCGACGATCCGCGCGCCCGGCGGGGTCAGGCGATAGGTAATGCCGTCGCGATCGAGCGCGGGCAGCCGTTCGGCGACCCGCGCGGCAAAGTCGCGCCACCCGGCGAGCACGGCGCCGCTATCGACTCGCTGGTCGCCATAACTGTAGCGCGCGCCCGGCGCATAGGCCGGCTCCCACGCCGCCCGCGACCAGCCGCGCTCCGCCAGCGCGAACAGTCTCGGGAACAGCATATACTCCACTTGTGAATTACGGCGGACCATCTCGCTCCACAATTGTGCCTGCAGGCCCATGACGTGCCGCCCGGCGGCGAGCGGCGTTCGATCCTCGATCGACCCCGGCCGGTTGAGGATGTCGGTCATCGTCGCGGCATTGGCGGGAAGGTTGCCCGGCATGAAGGCATAGAGACGGAACAGATCGATCTCGCGCGTGGCCCAGGTCGCACCGGGTTCGTCGGGCGACACCGCCTGCGGCATGTCGAGGTAGGTCACGTCCGGCATCGACAGGATCACCGGCCAGCCGTGATTTGCGTGGGTGTGCGCCTCCGTCACCCCGCGATCGAATATCCCGCCCCAGACATAGGATTGCGTCTGCGGCGGCAGGGCGGCGGGATCGGCATGGGTCAGCCCGTCGCTCCATGCGCCGGCGCGGATGCCGCGCTTGGCCAGCATCGTCGCGACCCGCTCGACGAAGCGCGCGCCGAGATGCGCGATCGGAGTGTTCGTCCGCGCGGCCTCCGCCTGACAGGCCGGCGAGTTGCGCCAGGCCCCGGCGGTTTCGTCGGCGCCGATGTGGTACAGCCGCAAAGGCACGCCGGCCTTCGCGTGCAGCCGCGCCATTTCCGCAATCACCGTGTCGACGAAGCGGTAGGTTTGCGGAATGCAGACGTTCAGCGTGTTGTCGTCGTAATTCTGGATGCTGCGATAGCGGGTGGTGTCGGCTGGCTCGACAAGTCGGTAACGGTCCGCCGCCGCGCGTTGTCCTGCCGCCGTCAGCCGACGATAGCGCGCCTCCATTGCCTTGATCGCCGCGCGCGAGTGGCCCGGCATGTCGAACGACGGGACCACGGTGATCTGGCGCGCCTTGGCGGCGGCGAGGATCGCCAGATAGTCGCCGCTCGTCAGATAGCCGTTGGTCGGTGCATCGCGCGCCGGATCGGCACCGAGCTGTGGCTGCAGGCACTTGTCGTCCGACAGATCGAGACAGCGGTACGCACCGACCTGCGTGAGTTCGGGCAGCGCCGGTATCTCCATCCGCCAGCCTTCGTCGTCGCCCAGGTGCAGGTGGAGCGTGTTGAGCTTCAACGCCGCCATTTGTTCGAGCAGCCGCAGGATCTCGGCGCGGTCATGGAAGTTGCGCGCGACATCGATGTGCAGTCCGCGATAGCCGTAGCGGGGCGCATCGGCGACGCTCAGCGGCTTCATGCGCAATCGCTCATGTGCGGCTTGCTGCGCGAGCGAGCGCAACGCATAGGCCGCGCCGGCACTGTCGCGCGCGGCGATGCGGATGCCGCTGGCGGTCACGTCCAGACGATAGCCTTCGGCGGCCAGCGCCGCGTCGCCGATCGTGATCGAAAGAGGAACACGTCCCGCGCCGATCCCGATCCTCGTCAGTTCGGCCAGCGCCGGCGCGAGCGCATCCCGCCTTCCACCGGCAACGGCGACGCGGACTCCGCGGGTGAGGTCCAGCATCGCTCCCTGCGGGCGGCTAGCCTCAGCCGGGGCCGGGAGGATGATGATGTCAGGCGCAGCGGAGGTGCCACGCGCCGCATAGCGCGCGAAGGCGCGCGGCGCGGTCAGCCATACATTCCGATCGGCAGCGGCGGCGGTCGCCAGTCCCGCTTCGTCGGTCATCGGCGCGACATGGGGCAGGGTCTCGAGCCCGGTATCGGGATCGGTGCCGGGCCGGGTCGCGGCGATCACTGCCGGGGCGCTTCCCGGCGCGGCCAGCACTGCATTCGGCAACACGAACGCGCGGGAGAAGAACGGCACGCTGGAGATCAGCCGGATACGATAATGTTGCCCCGCCGCCAACGACTGGCCGGGCTTCAGTGCAAAGATCGTTACATCCCCGTTCACCACCCGACTGGTGAATTCGGGGCTATCGACGTTCAGCACGCTGCCGATCAGGCTGGTATGCAGTTCCAGCCCGGCCGCCGGGGTGACATCCGCCGGCAGATCGAGATCGATGTCGAGCACCATGCATTTGCGCGGCGGTGCCGGGGTCGGCGGCGGCGGAGCGCCGGGATCGACCGGCAGCGGCGGACAGTACGGCGGGCGATTGTCGACGATCGTGACGCGGTAGCCGAGCTGCGCGGCGAGGCGATCGAGGTCGGTGGCGGATGACGAGGCCGGCATGGCACCGACCGGTACCGCGGACGCAAGCAGCACTGCGATCGCCAGCATGCCCATGTTTCTCCTTCTTTTTGGTTCGCGCCTCGAGGCGCCGACAAACGCGATCGTGTCACGTCGTTTTCATCACAACAATACCAAAAAAGCACCTTCGACATAATCAGACACAAACGGGTAACATTTCAGCTTGCAAATTGCCCGCCGAAGCGGTTTGTTGCTCGAAAATAAGATCCGAATGCTGTGGTGGGATGCAGCTTCCGACTGGCGAAGAAGACCAAAATAAAACAACTGGAAAGGGGGCAGTCATGATCGTGAGAGACGTATTGTCATCGGCCAGCGTGCTGGCGCTCATCGTCTCGGCGCCGGCGTGGGCGCAGGACGCGACGACGCCGACCACGACGCAATCCTTGCCTCCGATCCCCCCGGCCGGTCAGATACGCAGCGGGGTCGGCGACACGGGCGACGACATCGTCGTCACCGGCATCCGCGCCTCGATCGAGGCGTCGCTCGCTCAAAAGCGAAAATCCGACATGGTATCGGAGGTGATCACCGCACAGGACATCGGAAAGTTTCCCGACAAGAACGTCGCGGACTCGCTCGGGCGGCTGACCGGCGTCAACGTCGTCACTGGTTCGTCGGCCGGCGGCGGCTTCGGCGAGAACCAGTCGGTATCCATCCGCGGCACAGATCCCGAACTCAACCTGACCTTGCTCGACGGGCACAGCCTCGCCACTGGCGACTGGTTCGTGCTCGATCAGGCAAACGGCGGCCGCAGCTTCAATTTCAGCATGTTCCCGTCTGAAATTGTCGGCAGTCTTGAGGTCTACAAAAGTGCGCAAGCCGACATCCCCGAAGGCGGGATTGGCGGCACGATCAACGTCCACAGCCGCCTGCCGCTTGACCTGCCTGCGGGCACGTTCAATCTCACCGCGCAGGGCGTTTACAACGACTTGTCCGCCAAGTGGAAGCCGCAGGTGTCGGCGGTGGCGAGCTGGAAGAACAAGGCCGGGACGTTCGGCGTGCTGGCGGCGGGCTTCTACGAGGCGCGCGCCTTCCGCCGCGATGGACAGGAGTTCCTCGGCTATGCAACGCAGGAGAATTTCAACAACAGTGGGGTCGAGGTCGCCTATCCGGCGCTGATCGGCGAGGCCTATTTCACGCAGGAACGTATCCGTAAGGGCGGGACCGTGTCGGTGCAATTCAAGCCGACCGACCGGCTGGAGCTGACCGCCACCGGGCTCTACACGCGGATGAGCGCGAACAACGTCAACGTGAACAGCATGGCGTGGACGAGCAAGCTGGTCGGCGACAGCTCGACGCCGGGTACGCCGGGCTACGCCCTCGGCGAATACACCACCAAGGCGTACGGTGGCGTGACCTATCTTACCTCGGCGTCATGGAGCGCAACCGGGGCAGGCGGCTTGCCATCATACGGGCGGGTGCAGGACGATATCTTCCGCTCGGCCTTTTCCTCGACATGGAACGGCACGCTCGAGGCTAAGTGGAAGCCCGCCGACGGCATGACGGTCCACGCGAATATCGGCTATACCGAGGGGCGCGGCGCGACCACGCAGGAACGCGGCTGGGAAACCTATTGGCAAACCGGCATGAGCTACGTGCTTCAGGGCAAGGGCGCGGTTCTGACCTATCCCGGCCTGCCGACCGATCCGACCTCAGCGGCCTATCTCAAGAATTACTTCAGCGGTGTCTGGGGTGGGTCGACGATTTCGCCCGACAAGGAGTTTTACACGCAGGGCGATCTCGAGCAGGAGTTCCCGGACTCGGGCTGGCTTCGCGCCATCAAGACCGGTGCGCGCTTTACGAGCCATCGCCGCGCAGTCGACTCGACCGGGATCCTGTGGGCGGGCAACGAGACCGCGCTTTCGGATCCGGTATACGGCGCGGTGGATACCCGCCAGATCGGCCTGTTCGACGTATATGCCGGCGCAACCACACCGGGCAACTTCAACCGCCGGATTGGCGTGCCGAGCCGTTACTCGCTCGCCGATCTGGACAAGGTGGAGGCGGTGCTCGCGACGCGCGGCGGAACCAGCGAGGCGTTTTATCCGCCGTCGAGCTTTTCGGTAAAGGAAAACGACACCGCTTTCTACGCGATGGCGCGGGTCGGCAACGACAGCAACTGGCGCGGCAATCTCGGGCTTCGGTCGGTTCGGACCGATATCGACACGTTGCAATATTCGCCGAACGTGGCGCCGACGATCGTCAACAAATTTGGCGAATTCGGCGCGGTGCGGGACGGGCGCGCCTATTGGGACGTGCTGCCCAGCGCCAACCTGACCTACAACGCGACCGACAGATTGCTGTTGCGTGGCGCGGTGGCGAAGGTGATGTCGCGTCCGGGCTATGCGCAGCTCGCCGGAGCTTTCTCGGTCGACGATCTCAGCCTGACCGGCAGCGCGGGCGGCAATCCGCGGCTCGATCCCTTTCGCGCGTGGCAATTCAATCTTGCCGCCGAATTCTATTACGCGCCGCAGTCGTTGTTCTCGATCGGCTTGTTTGCGCTCGACATCAGCAACTACATCACCACCACCACGAGCAAGCGATTCTACCGGACCGTTCTCCATCCGAACGGCGCCAATTTCCTTGTCGAGGAGCCGGTGAACGGCGGCGGCGGGTTCAACAAGGGGGCCGAGGTCAATTGGCAACAGCCGATCTGGGGCGGCTTTGGTGTCATCGCCAACTACACCTATTCCGACGCGAAGCGGAACCTTGGCGCAGTCGCCGACGGGGATCGTCTCGGTCGGGATATCGACGGAAATTCCAAGCATACCTGGAATCTGACCGGCTATTTCGAGAATGATCTGGTCAGCACCCGGCTGGCCTACAGCTATCGTTCCAAGTTTCGCTCTGGGATCGATCGCGCGACGCCGATGTGGCAGGACGGTTACGGTCAGCTCGACGGATCGCTCCTGGTGCATGTGACGCGACATCTCGCGCTTAGTGCCGATGCGCAGAATATCGGCAATGCGAAACTCTATTATTTCGTCGGCGACCGTGCGATCCCGCGTTCTTATTACGATAACGGGCGGACCTTTTACGTCGGCGTGCGGGTGACCTATTGATCGGGATCGAAGGGGAGATCGCCTATGACTGCAGCCGCGCCGTCCGATACCGCTCCGTCGACCGGGGCGGTCGCCACCGGCCCTCGTGATCCGCACGATCGAGTTGGGCGGCGTTTACGATCGCTCGACCTGTTGCGTGGGGTGACGGTCGCGGGAATGATCACCGTCAACGCCACCGCCGGGGTGCAGTCGCTCGACAAGCCGGTGTTTGCAACGCTGCTCCACGCCGAATGGACCGGCTTCACGGTGGCGGACACCGTGTTCCCCGCCTTTCTGACGATGGTCGGTGTGTCGATCGCGATATCGTCGCGCGGTGATGCGGCAGGCGCGGCAGCCACGCGGCGCGTGCTGGCGCGGGCGGCGCGGATGATTCTGATCGGATTGCTGCTCGGGCACATGTTCTTCCTGGCAGACTTCCACAAATATGGCGTTCGTCTGCCGGGTGTGCTGCAGCGGATCGGGATCGTCTTCGCAATCTGCGCCTTGCTCTACCCGCGCACCGATACCCGCGTGCGGACGATCGTGGCGGTGGCGCTGTTGCTTGGTTACTGGCTGTTGTGTCTGCTGCCGGTGCCGGGGGGCCAAGCGACCGACCTCTGGGTGCCGGGGCACAATTTCGTATCGTGGGTCGACCGGATAGTCCTGGGCGAGTGGCGCTACGTGAAGGGCCCGTTCGGCTACGATCCCGAAGGACTGCTCGGGACGCTGCCGGCGGTGGCACAGGCGCTGCTGGGGACGTTGGCGGGTGACTTTCTTCGTCGCGGATTGCCGGTGGTGCGCACCAGCAAGGCCTTGCTCATCGCCGGGCTGGCCGGGGCCGCCGCCGGACTGGCGTGGGGGATGCTGTTCCCGATCGCGAAGAACCTGTGGACGAGCAGCTTCGTGCTGCTGTCGACGGGGCTGACCGTGGCGATGCTCGGGCTGTTCCACTGGTGGTTCGATCGCGACGATCGTCCGGCGCGCAAGGGCGATCTGTTCGGCAGCTTCGGGCGCAACGCCATCGCCGCCTACGTGCTGCACGAGGTCGCGTCGATCATCCTGACCGGTGACGCGATCCAGTTGCCGTTCAAGGTACTGGCACCGCTCGTCGGCACGCAGGTCGCGGCGCTGGCCCCTGTGGCATTGTTCGTCACGATCGTCTGGTATCCGATCGCCTATATGGACCGGCGCGGCTGGTACCTGCGCGTTTAGCCGGGCATTAACCGGTGTAACGCTATCGTCCTTGGCATAAGCCGAGGGGATGTCATGACTTTTCGTAATCTTTCCATTCCTCGAAAGCTTGCGCTTGCCTTCGCCTCGCTCATCGCGACCTTCACCGCGGTCAGTGTGGTCGTGTTCGTGAACGTCACACGGTTGCACGAGGTCGCGGTGCAACGCGACCAGGCGAAGCTCGCGTCCGATCATGCGGACGACATGCTGAGCGGCGTCGTCGAGGGGCAAAGCGCGGTGCGTGGCTACGTCCTGCTGGGCCAGAAGGCCTTCCTCGACACCCATGAGGAAAATCGTGCCGCCATCAGCGCTGCCGCTGCCCGCTTGCGGCAGAGCGCGCCGCGTCCCGATCAGCTTCGACGCGTCGATAACTTCATCGGCGAGGTTACCAAGTGGCAGACGAAGAAGGTCGCGCCGACGCTCGCCGCCTATGAAAATCCGGCGACCCGGGAGACCGCGCGTGAACTGGCCGGCTCGAAACAGCTTGGCGGCATCCGGAAGGTGCACAAGGCCATCCAGGCCGCTCAGGATGAATGGGTCGCGCGGCAGGATGTCGAGCAGCAACATGCCGAACGGATGGTCGAACTGGCGCTCGGGCTGGGTGGCTTGTTCGCGATCACGCTGGCCGGCGCACTCGGCTGGCTCTTGTCGCGGTCGATGGCGAAGCCGGTCGTCGACATCGCGGCGATCATGGGGGAGATGGCCTCGGGCCGCACCGACATCGCGGTGCCCAGCACCGATCGCGGCGACGAGATCGGCAGCATCGCCAAGGCGGTGCTCGTCTTCCGCGATGCCGCCGTCGAGAAACAGCGCGCCGACCACGAACGGCAAGCGGTCATGGACGATATGGCAGCGGGGCTCCAGCGGCTGGCGAACGCCGACCTCGGCACGCGGCTGTCTGGTTTCCCGCCCGTCTTCGCGCGGCTTGAAAGCGATTTCAATCGAGCGATCGAGGCGATGGCGCAGGTTATGTCGGCGGTGATGCATGCCTCCAGCGACATCAAGAGTGGCGCGGCCGATATCCGTTCCGCCTCCGACGATCTGTCGCAACGCACCGAGCAGCAGGCCGCCAGCCTTGAGCAAACCGCCGCCGCGATGGAGGAAATCACCAGCACGGTGCGACAGACCGCGAAGGACGCCGCGGAGGCGGACAAGATCGTCGCCGCGGCGCGGCATGAGGCCGCGATCTCCGGCGATGTCGTGCGGCGTGCGGTCGAGGCGATGGGCGGGATCGAGCGCTCGTCGGGCGAGATCAGCGATATCATCAGCGTCATCGACGCCATCGCCTTCCAGACCAATCTGCTGGCGCTCAACGCCGGGGTCGAGGCCGCGCGGGCGGGTGACGCTGGCAAGGGGTTCGCGGTGGTCGCACAGGAGGTGCGCGCGCTGGCGCAACGCTCCGCCGACGCCGCAAAGGACGTGAAGTCCAAGATCACCGCCTCGTCCGAGCAGGTCGATCTCGGGGTCGAGCTGGTCGCAGAGGCCGGCACCGCCTTGCAGACGATCAACGCGCGGATCAGCGATATCAGCGCGTTGATGTCCGCCATCAGCGCCGCGGCCGAGCAGCAGGCGATCGGGCTTCAGCAGGTGAACACCGCCGTCTCAGAGATGGACGGCGTCACCCAGCAGAATGCGGCGATGGTCGAGGAAGCGACCGCCGCGGCGCGCAGCCTGGCCAGCGAGGCCGACGAACTGTCGCGCCAGGTGTCGCGCTTTGCGGTCGAGGCGGCGGGCGCGACCGACCGGCGGATGCCGCGTGTCGATCGTCTCGCCGCCTGACCCGGTGAGGAGATAGGATCGTCGGCGGCTTACGGGATGAGCCGCGCGGCGCGCAGCCGATCGAACAGCGCAAAAAACGCATCGTCGGTCGGCTGGTAGCCGGTAAAGCCCAGCCGCCGGCTCTTGCTCATGTCCGTGACGACCTCGATCGGTCGCCCCAGATCGGCATCGGTGTGCCACGGCGAGGCGAGCCGCGTCAGATCGGGCTCGGCTAGTCCTTCTCGCATCGCAATTTCGCGCCACAGCGCCGCATCGTCGGCCATCTGCTGCTCCAGCGGGCGCACGACGCCGTCGAACGCCGCTGCCTCCACGCCGAACCAGTGCGCGATCCGCTCCCACATCCACTGCCAGCGGAAGACATCGCCGTTGACCACGTTGAACGCCTGATCGTGCGCCGCGGGCGTGTCGGTGGCCCAGAGCAGATGCCGCGCAAGTTGACCCGCGTCGGTCATGTCCGTCAGCCCCGACCATTGCGCCGCCGAACCGGGGAAAGTGAAGGGACGTCCCCTCTCACGGCACAGCGTCGCATAGACCGCCAGCGTCGTACCCATGTTCATCGCATTGCCGACCGCGAGGCCGATCACGGTGTGCGGCCGGTGAACGCTCCATGTAAAGCCGTCGCGCGCCGCCGCGGCGAATACCTCGTCCTCCTGCGCATAATAGAAGTTCTCGACGTCCAGCCGGCCCTGTTCCTCGCGAAACGGCGTCTGCGGCAATACTCCCTTTCCATAGGCCTCGAACGGCCCGAGATAGTGTTTGAGGCCGGTGACGAGCGCGACATGCCGCGGGCCGTTTGGACGCGGGAGCGCGTTCAACAGGTTGCGGATCATGCCACCGTTGACGCGGATGTTCGCGGCTTCGCTGTCCTGACGCGCCCAGGTCGTGATGAAGACCGCGTCGGGATGAAGATCGCGCAGCGCGGCGCTGGTTGCGTCGGCGTCCTGCAGGTCGGCCGCGATCGGCTGTACGTCGGGTTGCGTCGCTGGCCGCCGCGCCAGCCCATGGACGGTCCAGCCACGCTCGACCAGCAACGCCGCCGTCGCCGCGCCGACGATCCCGCTCGCACCCACCACCAAAGCCGTCTTCGACATAAAATCTCCTTGTGTGGTGAGAAGCTAGGCAGCGTTCGCCCGCACTTCTAGACGGCACTGTCTCCCTCCCCAGGCACCGAAAGGTAACCAGATGCAGCCCGGTACCGATGATGAAGCATGGCGGGAGGATTGCGCCCCCCGCCGCGTGCTCGAGCTGTTTGCCACCAAATGGACCAGCATGGTGCTGCATACGCTCCATGTGCGGCACGACGGCGCGGCACGCACCGGCGTGCTCCAGCGCAGCCTGCCGGGCATTTCCAAGAAGATGTTGACCCAGACGGTCCGTGACATGGAAGCGAGCGGATTGCTGACGCGGCATGTGCGCAATGCGATGCCGCCGATGGTCGAGTATCGCCTGACGGCGCTTGGTCGCCGCTTCGTCGAGCCGATCGAGGCGCTGTATGCCTGGGGGCGCGACAACGCCGATGCGCTCGACGCCCTCCAGCCACGGCCAAGCTCGCGCCGGCCCTAGGCAACTCGTCGATCGAATCCTGACGCAGTCGAGCGGAAGCGGCAAAAACCGCAACGCCTGCAATGACGTACCCGAACTAGAAGCATCCGGTTTGACGATAATCGAATTTAATAAAGCAGATTGACAATTCGAGATGGCTGGACCTAATTGGCCTTACCAATAGGGCTGGCCAAACGCTGAGGCGTGATGCGAACCGGCCCGGATGGAGATCTGGAGCATAGCTCCGCAGGGGAGGGGAAGTTTGATGGGGTTCGCCGCACGTCGGCATCGGTCGTTCGATGCCGTGCTACTCGCCGCCACGATGCTGGCCGGTACGCCCGCGCTTGCGCAGCAGGACAATGCAGCCGCGAACCCGCCGACGCCCACCGTCGCCACGCCCGCCAACCCCGATCAAACCACGGCGGCCGACCCGCAGTCGCAGCCGGAAGCGATACCGCAACCGGAAGGCGACATCGTCGTCACCGGCTTCCGGCAAAGCTACGCTGATGCAATTCGCTCGAAGCGGAACGACATTGCGATCACTGATGGCATTTCGTCAGATGGTCTTGGCCGCTTTCCGGACCTTAACGTCGGCGAGGCGTTGCAACGGGTGCCCGGCGTCCAGATCAACCGCGAGGCCGAGGGTCGCAACGCCACGATCAACCTGCGCGGCCTGCCCGGCGAATATGCGCGGCTGACGCTGAACGGCGTCGCTTTCGCCGAACCGATCCTGACCGAAGCCGCGCCGCTCGGCGCGTTCAACGCCGATATTTTCAGCGCGATCGTCATCGACAAATCGCCGCTCGCCAACGCCCAGTCGGGCGGGTTGTCAGGCAACGTCGACCTGCAGATCGCCCCCGCGCTCAGCCGCAAGGAAGGCGGCTTCACCAAGGCTGCGCTGGAATACAACCAGCTTGGCGACAAGTTCGCACCGGCCGCAACCGTCGGCTACAACCACCTGTTCTCCGACAGCTTCGGCGTGTTCGCGGTGCTCGCGTACAAGAAGGAGAATTTTCGCCGCGATACCGTCCAGTTCAACAGCTATTCGAGCTTCTCGGCCGCACAGGCACAGGCCAATGCCAGCACGCTGGGCAGCTATTATGCCAGGTCCGCGGCCTGCCCGTCGTGCACCGGGGCGACGTCGACCAGCGGCGTGCTCTACAATTCGCAGCTTCGCCAATATTCGCGGCTCAACCCCGGTGATCTCTACACCGGCGCGGCGGGTGCCGAATGGAAGCCCGACGATCGCACGCGCGTCAGCCTCACCGGTTTCTACACCGACCGTCGTCTGCCCAAGACGACGCAATATATTTCGATCATCAGCCAGAACGACGCCAGCTTCCTCACCCCGACCAGCGCGCCGGTGAAGCTGGATGACGGTCGCTATGTCGTCACCGACTACGACTTCACCAACCCCGATGCGCGCGCCTCGACCCGCCGGCTCGGCATCCGCCAGAGCAGCTGGGGGCTGAACGGCAAGGCGGAGTGGAGCGACGATTCCTGGCGGCTGTCGACCGTGTTCACCGCGTCGCGCGCGAACAATCGTTCCGAAGAAACCTCGATCGACTTCGACCGGCTTCAGACGTCGGCCGGTAACGGCGGCAGCGGGACGCTGCGCACCGGGGCTGGCGATGTCGGCAACATGTATTACGCGCTCGCGCCGCAGCCGCTGATCACCAGCGCGGTGCCGACGTGGATCTGGGGCGGCGTGTCCGATCCAACCCAATATTACAACTCGTCCACGGCCTCGGCGCGCACCAACCGTTTCCAGCTGACCGGCACGCAGAGCTATGCCGAGAACCAGTTGCTCGCGTATCAATGGGATGTCGAGCGGACCTTCCAGGACAGCTTCATCAGCGGCATCCAGACCGGTTTCCGCTTCGAGCATAACAAGTTCATCTCGCAGGGCTATCGCACCTCGGGCTTCGGGCTTCAGACGCAGAACATCGACGGCTCCTTCGTCCAGACCGCGCCGGTCGCGGGCGACTTCTTCGGCGGCAAGCTGGGGACGTACAGCACCAACTGGCAGGCGACCCGCTTCGACTATGCGCTGTCGAAGCTGCTGCCGGTCACGCTCTATCCTGGCGGCGCGCTGTCGCCGGCGGGGTTCAACATCCGCTACAACGACAACAATTACGCGCTCTACAATTTTACCAATCAGACCGACATCGCCTCCGGCTATGCGCAGGCGAAATATGCCTTCGACATCGGCGGCATCCGGATCCGTGGCAACGGCGGCCTCCGTTACGAATATGCGCGCAACACCATCGACGCGCTCGACCGGATCTCGCTGACCGGGACGATCGGTTCGCCCGCCGATTTCCGCACCAACACCTACAGGCAGGGCTACGGCAAGCTGCTGCCGTCGTTCATCGTCGTCGCCGACCTCACCGACAAGCTGTTGCTGCGCGGTGCCGCCTATCGCACCTATGTGCGCCCGCAGCCGCGCCAGTTCACGCCCTCGACGATCGTCGGCAATCCGATCAACGGCGTATATTCGCTGACGCTCGGCAACCCCGATCTGAAGCCCTATGAGTCGACCTCGTTCGACGCCTCGCTGGAATGGTACAACCGTCCGAACGGCATCATCTCGGTCGCGGCCTTCCAGAAGCGGATCACCGGGCTGATCGCCCAGATTACCGATCCGACCCGCCTGTGCCCCGCCGACGGCGCGGCGCTGGGTCTGGGCAACCTGCGCGTGAACGGCGACCGCTGCGAAAGCGATCAGATCTACACCGGCGGCGCGGTGCCGACGCCGTTCCTCGTCACCGCCGCCGGCTTCGTCAACCAGGACAATCCGGTCACGGTGCGCGGGCTGGAGTTCAATCTCCAGCAGTCGCTCGACTTCCTGCCCGGCGCGTTGCGGCATCTGGGCGGCGGCTTCAACTATGCCTTCACCGGGATCAGCGGCAAGACCGCGACCGGCGCCACCGCGACGCTGCCCGGCGTGTCGAAGCACAATGCCAACGTCATCGGCTATTACGAAACCGACGCCGGCGGCATCCGCCTCGTCTACAACATCCGCAGCAAATACGATCTCGCCTCGGCCGGCACCTTCACCGGCGCGGCGCGGCAGGTGAAGGCGCGTGGACAGCTCGATCTGTCGGCCTCGGCCAACCTCACCGACACCGTGTCGCTGTCGTTCGACGCCTACAATCTCACCAATGCGATCCGCGTCGAGTACGAAAACGATCCGCGGCTGATCCGTCGCGCCGACTATGACGGGCGCACCTTCACCGTCACCGCCCGCGCCACTTTCTGAGTCCCTTCCCTGAGGGCGACTGCGGCGCTTCCCGTTTCCGGAAGCGCCGCTTTTTTTGCTACGGCCCGGACAGCCGTCGAACAAAGGAACGTGCATGAAGACCAGCACCGGCGTCGCCCTCGGCCTCCTCCTCGCGGCCAGCTCGTCGATGGCGGTGTCCGGCGACGGACCGGGCCTGTTTCGCTACGTCGATCCGCGCGTCGGCAACGGCAACGACGATCAGGGCGACACGGTGCCGGGCCCGACACGCCCGGCCGGCTCGATCCATCCCAGCCCGCAGACGTTGGTCGGCAGCAACGCGGGCTACGATCGCGACGCACCGATCAGCGGCTTCGCGCAGCTTCATACGCAAGGGTCGGGCGGGCGCACTACCTACGGCACCTTCCTGATCTCGCCGCAGACCGGCGCGCCCATTTTCGACGAGGCCCGCCACCTCTCGCCCAAGGCTGACGAGCGTGTCGCCGCGGACGCCTATGCGGTGACGCTGACCCGCTACGGCATTCGCGCCGAGGTGACGCCCGCGCCTTTCGCGGCGATCTATCGCTTCAGCTATCCCGCCGGACAGCCGGCGACGATGGTCTTCGACCTCACGCGCAAGATCCGCGGCGAATTGGCGAGCGCCGGTTCGGACGTGACGATCGACCCGGTGCGCGGCCGAATCACCGGGCGGGTGCGGACGCGCAATTACTGGAACCCGGCTGAGGTCGATATCTGGTTCGTCGCGCAGCTCGATCGCAAGCCGACGCGCTGGGGCGTCCACGTCGGCGGCGCAGATCGCGAAGGCGTGACGCAGGCGAGTGCACCGGGCGACACCCAACTCGCCGGCTGGTGGCAGTTCGACACCAAAGCCGTGACGCCGGTGCAATTGAAGGTGGCAATTTCGTTCAGCAGCGCGTCCCGCGCCGCCGAATTGCTCGACGAAGATATCCCCGGTTGGGACTTCGAGGCGGTCCGTCGCGGCACGCAGGCGGCATGGAACCGCGAACTCGCGCGCGCCACGATCGACGGCGTTCCCGACACCGAAAAGCGCCGCTTCTACACTGCCTTATACCATAGTGCGGTCCAGCCACGCGACCGCACCCGCGATCAATTGCTCGCCGACCGCAAGACCCCGTATTGGGACGATTATTACACCCTGTGGGACACTTACCGCACCGGCTTCCCGCTGATGTCGCTGCTACGCCCCGGCGTCTACCGCGACAATGTCGCCTCGATCGTCCGCACCTATCGCCGCTTCGGCGCGGCGCATACCGCCTTCATAGCAGGGCGAAATTACCACGTCGGGCAGGGCGGGGACGAGGTCGACAACGTGCTGGGCGAGGCGCTGATCCGCGGCGTGCCCGGCATCGACTGGCGCAGCGCGGCCCCGGTCGCGCTCCATAACGCCTTGGAAGAACGCAGTTCCCGCTACCGCTCGCAGGGCTGGTTCGCGGTCGGCGACCGCAGCCCGGAGCCCGACAACCAACGCGCCCGCTCGGGTTCCTCGACGCCCGCCTTCGCACTCAACGATTTCTACGCCGCGCGCCTCGCCGAAGCGGTTGGCGACACCGCCAGCGCCGCGCGCCTCCGCAAGCGTTCGCGAAGCTGGCGAAACGTCTGGAATCCGGAGGCGACGAGCGATGGCTATCGTGGCTTCATCATTCCGCGCTACCCCGACGGACGCTTCCAGCCGCTCGATCCCAAGATCGGATGGGACGGAAAAAAGTACGAGAACGTCGGCTTCTACGAGGGCACGGCATGGGTTTATTCCTATGCGATGCTCCACGACGTGCCGGGCATGATCGACGCGATGGGCGGACGCGCGCTGTTCACCGATCGGCTCCGTCACGCACTCGATACGGGCCTGATCGATATCACCAACGAACCGAGCTTCGCGACGCCGTGGCTCTTCAGCGAAGTTGGTCGTCCCGATCTGGCGAGTTTCTGGGCAGACCGGATCTTCCGACGCTTCACTGCCGACGCCTATCCGGGGGACGAGGACAATGGAGCGATGAGTTCGCAGTATGTTTTCAACCGCCTGGGCCTGTTTCCGAAGCTGACGACCGACCTCTATTATCTGCACGCCCCGCACCAGCCGCGCGGCACGATCGCCGGTTCGGGGGGCAAGCGCTTCACGATTGTCGCCGACAATTGGCAGGCGGGGCGCATCTACATTGCCTCAGCGTCGCTGAACGGTCGCGCCATCGACACACCGTTCATCCACCAGCGCGACATCACCCGTGGCGGCACGCTGCGGCTCGTGCTTTCCGACACGCCGACGCGCTGGGCACAAGGAACCTCAGGCGCGCTGAAGCCACGCCGCTAGCGACAGTGTGTCGCTGGCGGCGATTTTGGCGCACATGCTGTGGCGCATCAGCTCCAATGCCCATTGCTGTCGCCCGCCACCGTGTCCTCGGGCGCCGCGACTTGCCTCCGCGCGGTAATGATCGACGATCGCACCGCATCGACCGCGATCACCTGTCCGCCGTGTAGGTAGACCACCGAGAAGGAGCGTGTCGCAGGATCGCCGCGCCACGCCGCGTTATCGACACAGCGGCAAGGCCGACGGTTTGCCGTTTGAGGTCATTTTGCTTCGACCTCGGACAAATGGCCGGTGATCCGAGGGCTTTACGTCAATGCTCTTCCGATGCTGATGCGGAAAACACCTCAATAGATGTCGCGGCGATAGCAACCCGCTTCGAGCATTCGCTCGAGCATTTCCGCTCCCACGATCTCCGCGAGTGCCGCATGAACGCCGGGCGCCATGCCGGCGATGCTGCCGCATACATAGATCGCGGCCCCGGCATCAACGGCCGCGGCGATGCGCTCGCTCGCCGCAGCCACGGCATGCTGTACATAGCGCGGTCCGTCGCCAAGCCGCGACCAGGCGGCGGTGGTCTCGGTCAGAATGCCGTCGGCGGTCAGGCCGGCGCGCGCGTCGGCGAGGAAATCGTCGTGCGCGGGATGCCGCTCGCCGAAGAACAGCCATGCGGGCGCGCCGCCCTCGCTCGCGCGCTGCCGAAGATGGGCGAGGAGCCCGGCAAGGCCGGTGCCGTTCCCGATCAGGATCAGCGGCGTCGCGCAATCGGCAGGTGCATGGAAGGCGGGATTGCTGCGGATGCGCGCTTGAACGAGGCCGTTCACCGCGGCACCCTGCGTCAGCCAGCCAGAGCCCAGCCCCGCAAAGCCGTCGGCCGCCCGACAGGCGCGCACGATCAACTCGACGCGTCCGCTCCCCGGCACCGAGGCGATTGAATAGTCGCGATGCGGCAACGGCTGCAACATGTCCGGATCGACCGCGTCAATATACCCGGGGCCGAGCAATCGCGTCATCAGCGTTGCCCGCATTTCGGGCGTGTCCGGCAAGTCATTCGCCCGCAGAAAGGCCTGTACCCGCGCCGGGTCCTGCTGCGGCAGGACTTCCAGAATGTCACCGGCCACCCAATCGGCCGGGCCGTCGGTGGGCTCCAGCACGATGTGCCATGCCGGGTCGCCGGCGCTGCCGTGATTGAGCAGGTGCCGCTCGACCAGGCGCCACGTCCCCATCGGGGCAGGCGCCCAGTCCGGCTGATCGGTACGCGCGCCCAGCCCGGCGAGTTGCTGCTGCCAGTGGCGCTGCGCATCCGCGTCGTCGCCATCCGCCTCGACCGTGTCGAACAGCCGACCGGCGCCCGCATCGTGGAGCCAGTGATCGACGCGGTGGCCGAAGGCGCAGAAGTCACGATACTCGCGGTCGCCCATCGCCAGCACGGCATAGGACAGATGCGACAGGTCGGGGGCGGTCGCGCCCATGGCGCGCGCGAAGCCACGCGCAGCGTCGGGCGGCTCGCCTTCGCCATAGGTGCTCGCGACGACCAACAGCCGCTCGGCGCGCTTCAGCGATGCGGCGTCGAGTGCCGCGATCGGCAGCGCCGCAGCACCGGGCAGCGCCCGCGCGGTAAGTCGCGCGATCCGTTCGGCCGTGCCGGTCTGACTGGCGAAGGCGACCAGGGTGGTCGTCTCTACCGTCGCGGCGACCGGAGCGACCGCAACCAGAAGACGCTTGCGGCGTCGCCGCGCGAAATAGAGCAGGAAGCCGGTAATGGTGAAGAGCGGCATCGTCATGCTCGACAGCATCATGGCGATCCGGCCGACGGTCCCGAAATAGGCGCCGCGGTGAATTTCCAGAACGCTGGTGACGAGGTCTTCGCCCAGCGGACGCGCGGCATAGCGCGTGTCCGCGACGATCCTGCCGCTGCGGCTGTCGACGGTGAGTTCGTCGGAAACGCGGTCGTGCCGCGCGCCGGGCAATTTGGCGCGGAACTGCACCATCGCACCGTCACGGCTGCTCGCGGTGACGCTGTCATAAGGGCGCCCGGCGGTCGCGCGCGCAAACGTCTGCCAGGCACGCGGCCAGTCCGCCTCCTGTCCTTTGACGGCGCGTCCACGCGCTTCATGGCTGCGTTCGACCGTCAGCAGATGCTGCACGCCGCTGCGGTACCAGTCATACGACCACCAAAGACCGGTCCCGGCGCTCACGAGATAGAAGACGAGCACCCAGCCGCCGACCACCGCATGGAGTGCGCGGTACAGGTTGCGCCCGGTCATCCGGACATCGATGACCAGCCAGTTGCGCCAGTCGAGCGGCCGTCGCGGCCAGCGCAGATAAAGGCCGGAGAGCGCGAAATAGATCAGCGACAAGGCCGCGAAGCCGGTGATCTGTCGTCCCCAGCCGTTGCCGTTCCCGGGTAGCGCAAGCCAGCGATGCAAATTCTCTACCACGCCGTAGAAGCGCTCGCCGCACGGCGCGCCAAGCACAGCGCCGCTCGCGGGATTGAGGAAGGTGCGCTGCCGCTCTTTTGATCCCTTGACGGTAAAGGTCACCGCCGCGGCGCGTTTTGGGTCACGCTCGACCACCAGCCGGCTGATCTTCGCGTCCGGCAATTGCGCCTTGAAGCGTGCGATCAGGGCCGGCGCGGGAAGGGCGGGCGTCGGCGACGGCGCGATCGTGACGACGCCGGGATTTAGCGCGGCGATGACCTCTGGCTCGAAGCTCATCAGCGCGCCGGTCACGCCCATCACCGCCAGGACAAGCCCGGCGGTAACTCCGAGAAACCAATGAAGCTGAAACAGTACCGACCGTAACATCAACCCGCATGCCCCCGCTAGTGCGAATAAGTCGCGTTAACTGGGCGTGATCAAAGCGTCAATGATGCGGTGAGAGCGACGACGCGGCACGAGCGCGAGGGATCAGCCCGGCCGCACGCCGCAATAGCGCGACACGTTGTCGGCAAGGACGTTCAGCGGCACGTTGCCGCCGTCGACCACCGCCTGATTGAAGTCCCGCAGGTCGTAACGCGCGCCCAGAACCTTTTGCGCGCGCGTGCGCTGCGCGACGATCTCGGCGCGTCCGACCTCGTAGCCGCACGCTTGTCCCGGCCACGCGCAGTAACGATCGACTTCGCTCTCGGCATTGCTGCGCGGCAACCCCGTGGCCGAGATGAATTCCGCCAGCGCCTTGTCGCGCGACCATCCGATCGCGTGGATGCCGGTATCGACGATCAGCCGTACCGCGCGCCACGCCAGCCCCATCAGATAGCCCAGCCGTCCGGCGGGATCGCCTTCATACATCCCCAGCTCGTCGGCAAGCTGCTCGGAGTAGAGCGCCCAGCCTTCCGAATAGGCGTTGAACGCCAGGATCGAGCGGATCAGCGGCAGCCGTTGTGCATATTCGCCTTGCCAGACGTGGCCGGGGATACCTTCGTGATAGACGAGGTCGGGGATCGTCACGCGATTGTGGATCGACGGATCGCCGAGGTTGATCCACACCTTGCCCGGCTCACGCCCGTCGATTGTACCCGGACCGCCATAGGCGGCGGGAGCACCTGGCTCCTGCGCCAGCGGCATGCGGCGGATCTCCAGATGCCCCCGTGCGAGCCGCCGGAACGCCTGCGGCAATTTGGGGCGGATCGCGTCGATGCGGCCCTGCATATAGGCGATGATCTGGCGGCGACCGTCGTCGCCGTCCGGGAAGCCGACGCCGGGACGCTGTTGATAGGCGATCGTGCGTTCAGCGACGCTGCCCTGCGTCAATCCTTCCTTGCGCAGGATCACATCCATCTGGGCCTGCAACTCGGTGAGCCGAGCGCGCCCCATCGCGTGCAGATCGGCAGCGCTGCGCCGCGTCGTCGTGCCCGCGCGCAGCCCCCAGGCATACCATTGCTCGCCGTGCGGGCGCGCGTTCATGCCCGGCGCGCCGGTCGCGACCGCACGTTGCGCCCGAATCTCGCTCAATTGCCGCTCCAGCGCGGGCACGATCGCGCCGCGCACGATCGCGGCGGCGCGCCTCCTCCAGTCTCCCGGCACCGCGGCGCTCTTGCGCACCAGCGGCGCGATCAGCGGGCCGTCCTCGTTTGCCGCCTCGGCCAACGTCCGCGTCATTCCGGCAATCGTCTTGTCGAGCAGGAACGACGGCGGCACCACGCCCATCGCGCGCGTCTGACGAATTCGCACCGTCTCGCCATCGAGCTGCGCGGGCATCGCCGCGAGCCGCGCCAGATACGCCTCGGCGTCCGCGGTGTTGCGAACCGGCTGGTCGCCGTCCAGCATCTGCGGCACGTCGAGCCATGCGCCGACATTCTGGACGACGCCATAGGGCGTGTTGCGCCAGTCACCGATCGTCGCCACGCCATAGGGAAGGGCCATGCCGTCGAGCGCCGTGCGAAACGCGCTCTCGACCACCGCGAGGCTGGTCGCGGTCGAGGCGTCGAGCCCGTTGCGCGGCAGCTTCGCCAGATCGGCCAACGCAGCGGTTAGAAAGCGTTGGCGCGCGGCGACACCGGCCGGTGAGCGGTCTTCCAGCCGTCGTCGCAAGCCGGCATGCGCACCTTCGTCGACGCCCAGCGTTGTCGCGCGCTCGGGCTGGAGGTTGAGCAACTGCCACGCTACCCGATCCAGAAAGGCCTGCGCGCTTTCGGAACGTGTCGCGGCCCCGGCGGGGGCAGCGGTAACGGCGGTCAGGCCGATCAGAGTGTCGCGGCGAGATACGAGCTGGTTCATGCGCCTGTGATGACCCGTGCGGCAGACGAGGTCAAACAGCAGCGGGCGGGCCTGCCGCCCGCCCGTCGATCGTCACGCCGGGGGGCAGGTCGCTCCCGCCGGATCGGTGGCGAGCCGCACGTCCGAAATCGACAGAGCGAACGGCGCGCCGGCGTCGATCGTCATCGGTGCCGCGACCTTCTCGACGCTGGCACCGCGCTCGCGGAAGCATTTCAGCGGCACGCGCAGCACCTGCCACCCGCTCTTGCCGAGCATCGGCGCAACATTCACGCGCCCGCCGGCAAGTGAGACGCCGACCGCACCCGCCGCAGGCGTGTCAACGCGATAGGTAATCTGCAGGTTCAGGTCGGCATTGGTTTCCCGCACCAGCGACAGCTCCGGCCCGGTGATCCGTGCCGCCCCCTTGCCCTTCCAGGTTAGACGTAGCGCGCCTTCCTGCGCGGTCGCGCTGTCGACCGCCTCGCGCGTCACTGCCGGATCAAGGTCAAGCCGGAACGGCGCAGGCACCCGCCCGCGCGCGAAGAACAGGCTGGTATTCGCCAGGCTGGCGTCGACACCCGCAACCTCGCTGAGCGCGCCGACCTTGCCGGGCTTGGCATAGCTCAACCCGTAGCCGAGCGGGAACAACGGATCATATCCGGGTGCGCCCCTGTTGAGCGTGAACTGCCCCGCCGTCTTCGGCCAGCTGAACGACAGGGTGCCGGTGAAGTCGCGCTTGCCGCCGATTAGGACGTCGGCGACGCCTTCGCCCTCCGAGCCTGGGAACCACGAGGCGACGAACGCATCCGACTGGTTCAACTCCGGGTTCACCCACAATGGCCGTCCCGACAGAAACACGGAGACGGTCGGAATGCCTGCCGCCTTCAACGTCTTGAGCAACGCCAGCGCCTGCTTGTCGCCTGCTTCGAACTCCAGCGTGCGGACGTCGCCGCGCATTTCGGCGTAAGGCTGCTCGCCGAACACGACGATGGCGACGTCGGGCTTGGTCGCGAACCGGCCGTCGGTCGACAGCGTTGCGCTGCCGCCGCCCGCCTTTGCCGCCGCGGCGATCCCGGCGAAAATCGAGGTCGCGCCCGGGAAGTCGGCGTTGGTGTTGCCGTCGCCCTGCCACGACAGCGTCCAGCCGCCCGACTGACGTCCGATGTCGTCGGCGGCGGCGCCCGCGACGAGGATAGTGGCGCCTGCCTTGATCGGCAGCACGCCATTGTTTTTGAGCAGCACGAGGCTCTTGGCCACCGCCTCGCGCGCGATCGCGCGGTGCGCCGTCGATCCGACCTGCTGCGGCTGCGCCTCATACGGGCGTGCCGGGTCGAACAGCCCTAGCTTCATCTTCACGCGCAGGATACGCCGCACCGCATCGTCGATCCGCGCCATTGGGATCTTGCCCGATTTGGCGGCGGCGAGCGTCGTGTCGAACAGGCCCTTCCAGCTATCCGGTGCCATCGCCATGTCGAGCCCGGCATTGAACGTCGCCGGGCAATCGGTGTTGGTGCAGCCGGGGATCTGCCCATGGCCGTTCCAGTCGCCGACGACGAACCCCTCGAACCCCATGCGGCCCTTCAGCACGTCGGTCAGCAGCGAGCGGTTGCCGTGCATCTTCTGCCCGTTCCAGCTCGAAAAGCTCGACATCACCGTCATCGCGCCGGCCTTGATCGCGGGCGGATAGCCGGCGGCGTGGATCCGGAGCAGCGTCGCTTCATCGACCTGGGTGTCGCCTTGGTCGACGCCGTCCCTGGTGCCGCCGTCGCCAAGGAAGTGCTTGACGCTCGCGGCGACATGGCCGTGCTGGATGCCGCGGCCGGCGCCGACGCCCTGCAACCCCTCGATCATCGCGCCCGAATAGGACGCGACCACCGCCGGATCTTCCGAATAGCCCTCGTAGCTGCGCCCCCAGCGATCGTCCTGCGGCACCGCGACCGTCGGACCGAACGCCCAGTCGATCCCGGCCGCTGCGGTTTCGGCGGCGGTCGCCGCGCCGATCTGTCGGATCAGCGCCGGGTCGCGCATCGCGCCCAGCCCGATATTGTGCGGGAAGAGCGTTGCGCCGACGACATTGTTATTGCCGTGCACCGCATCGACCCCGAACATGAGCGGGATCGCGGTGTGGCCGGCGCGCTGTTCCATCGCCACCGCGTTGAACGCGCGTGACGTTGCCACCCAGGGCGCGGCGGGCGAACGATCCGGGCTGCCGAGCGGCGGCGAGCTGCCACCGGCGAGGATCGAGCCGAGCGGATATCGGCGGAGATCCTCTGGCTTGATCGCGCCGATATCCGCCTGGATCATCTGGCCGATCTTCTCTTCCAGCGACAGCCGCGCGAGCAGGGCGCTGACCTTCGCCTCGGTCGCCGCGTCGATCAGTCCGGTGCTTTTCGCGACCGGCCAGCGGTCTGGATGCTCGACCTGCGCGATCGCCCCGCTTGCCGCGACCGTCATCACCGCCACCGCCAGATAGCTCACGCCCCGCATCGTCATCCCCGCCTGCCTTGTTCTCGATTATCATCCGATGTCGGTGATAGCGCTATCCACGTCACGACGCCACTGCCCACAGCAGCTCAAAAATTTCCCACTCGTTCCGTCAAGAGAGATAGCGCTACCGCAGGCGCGTTTCGGCATATTCGCAGGTGCCAATCACAAAGATTGACAAGCCATTAGTATACCATCAGCTTCATACATCGTGAAAAAGGCCCTGTTCCCTCTGGTCGCATCGCTGACGGCACATGCTGCCATCGCTCAGGTTCCCGCGCCACTGGCCGATATCGCTAGCGCTTGGCACCGCGCCGCCGAACCAGCGCTGATCAACGGCGTTCCCGATTACTCTCCCGCGGCGGTCGCACGCTGGACGCAGCGGCTGGCGACGTCGCGGGCACGGCTCGCGGCGGTGGACAGGTCGCGGCTAAGCCCGGCGGCGGCGATCGATGCGGCGTTGCTTGACGCGGAAATGAACGGGCTCGACTTCCACTTGCGAGTGCTGCGTCCGTGGGCGCGCGATCCCGGCTTTTATGCGACCGTCTGGGCCGAACAGAGCGACGTGCCTGCGCATGAGGGGCCGAACGCGCCGGTAATCGATCTCTGGCGGGTCGATTATCCGCTGTCTGCTGCCGACGCGACACGCCTGAACGCGCAGCTCTCCACTATTCCCGCGCTTCTGGATGCCGCCCGTGTCAATCTCGCGGGAAGCCAGGCGCACGACCTGTTCGCCTATGGCGCCCGCGCCTTCCACGATCAGGCAGAAATGCTCGCGCAACTCGAGGCGGGCACGCTCGACCTGCGCTCGCTGGCCGGACATCGCCGCGCCGATCTGTCGGGTCAGGGCCAGCGCCTGCGGCCTGCCATTCGCGCCGCCCGTGTCGCGACGGAGAGATTCGCCAAATGGGTCGAGACCGAGGCGCCGCGCCGCACCGGGCGATCGGGGATCGGCCGCGCTGACTATGACTGGGCCGCGCGCAACGTCTATCTCTCGCCGTACGACTGGTCGGCGCAGGAAGTGTTGCTCAAGCGCGAACTGTCACGCGCCTGGGCCGGGCTTGCGCTTGAGGAAGTCCGCAACCGGGCGCTGCCGTCACTGGCAATGCCGCAGGACGCCGCGGCCTTCGACCACCTGTCGCTGCAGAAGGCCGCGCGCTTCACGCAATTCCTGATCGACCGCGGCATGATCGCCGACCGCCCATGGTATCGCGCCGCGATCCCGGCTCAACTGGTGAGATATCGTGCGCCCGGCGAGCGCGACTTTTTCGGCCACGTCGTCGCGCAGGATCCGTTGCCGCTTTACAGTCACTTCTATCACTGGATCGAGTTGGCGCGGATGGCGCACGAGCCGCATGCCGATCCGTTGCGCCAGGGGCCGCTGCCATTCAACATCTGGCAGGACCGGTCGGAAGGCGTCGCGACGGCGATGGAGGAACTCGCGATGCAGGCGGGCCTCTACGACGATCTGCCGCGCGGGCGCGAACTGGTGTGGATCATGCTCGCCAACCGTGCCGCGCGCGGGCTCGCCTCGCTGTACGTCCAGGACAATCGCATGACGCTGGCGGAGGCGGGCCGTTTTCACGCGCGCTGGACGCCGCGCGGCTGGTCCGACCCCGACAGCCGCCTCGTCGGTTTCGAGCAACTCCTCTACCTTCGCCAGCCCGGCTACGGCGCCAGCTACATCGTCGGCAAGATCCAGCTCGACGACCTGCTCGCGAGGGAGGCCGAGCGCGCCAGCCGCGCAGGCAAACCGTTCGACGCGGCTGCCGCTATCGCCACGCTCGCCTCGCCCGGCATCATGCCGCTGTCACTGGTCGCGCGCGCGCGCGAGGCAGCCGATCACTGAAGTCCAGGGGAAAGCGGCCCGCACTTAGAGGCACGCGTCCGGATAAACCGCAGCAGGAACAGGGAAGTACGAACCAAGAAGGGGAAAGCCGAAAATGACCGGGAAGACCACGAACGTGCGGCGACGTGCCATCATCGGCGTCGCATGGTGTGCGCTGACGGCCGCACTGCCGGCCACCGCACAGACCGCCGCCGATCCGGCCAATGATCCAGGCGAGGGCGAAACGGTCGTCGTCACCGGTTCCCGCATCCGGCAAAATCCGCTGGCGCAGGCGGCGCCGATCACCTCGATCGAGGGCGCCGATATCGCGCGTACCGGCCTGTCGTCGATCGCCGATGTGCTGCAGCGGCTGCCCGGCGCGGCCGGTGGCCTCAATTCACGCTTCAACCGCTCCGGCAACAACGGCAACCCGCCCGATGGCGGTGGCGTCGGCGCGGGCTCGTCCGAGATCGACCTGCGCTATCTCGGCAGCCGCCGGACGCTCGTGCTGGTCGACGGTCTGCGCTTCATCAATGGCAGCGCGGCGAGCGGCGTGCCCGGTGCGGTCGACCTCAACGCGATCCCCGACAGCATGATCGAACGCGTCGAGGTGCTGCGCGATGGCGCCTCGACGATCTACGGCTCCGACGCGATCGCGGGCGTCGTCAACATCATCACCAAGAAGCGCCAGAACGGCTTCGTCGCTTCCGCGCAGGGCGGTGCCTATCCGCAGGGCGATGGCGTGACGCAGAATTACCAGCTCAGCTGGGGCCATCGCGACGAAGAGGCCGGCATCTCGTTCGTGGCAGGTGCGAATTATATCAAGCAAGGCTCTGTCTTTGCGGGGGATCGTAGCTACTACGCCTTCCCTGATCCTGGCGCGACCGCGTGCACCACCAGCTGCAGCTCGGGTACGCCCAATGGCCGCTTCCTGATCAACAATCCGGTTACGGGCGCGGGCATGAACCTGACGCTCAAGTCGAATCCGCTGGGTCGTCCGCGCTTCGATCCGACCGACCCGACAGGTGCCAACAGCGACTTCAAGCAGTTCACCGTCGCGGATCGGTTCAACTTCCGTCCCTATAACTATCTGCTGACCCCGCAGGAGCGGTTCGGCGCGTTCGTCAACTTTCAGGGCGATCTCGGCGACAACGTCCGGCTGACCACCCGGATGATCTACAACCGCCGCACCTCGGACAATCAGGCTGCGCCGCTGCCGCTGTTCGTCGGCCCCGATGCGGGCAACGGCAATCTGCTCGACACGATCTCGATCGACGCGACCAACCCCTATAATCCGTTCGGCGTGACGCTCGCCACCGGCAACGCCGGCGTGCCGCGCAATTACGACTTCATCGGTCGGCGCTTCGTCGAGAACGGGCCGCGTCACTATAGCCAGAAGGTCGAGACGATGTATCTCGGCGGCACGCTGGACGGGAAGTTCGCCGTGGGCAATGGGACGTGGTACTGGGATGCCAACGTCATCTACGCCTCGAATACCGCGAAGCAGGTGGTTCAGGGGAACGTCAACGCCGCCAACCTCGCCCGCGCGCTCGGGCCGGTTGCCTATTGCACCGGCGACTGTGTGCCGTTCAACATCTTCGGCGGTGAAGGCTCGATCACGCAGGCGATGATCGATTACATCACTTTCCAGCAACGTGACCGCAGCGAACAGTCGATGGTCGATGCGACGCTCAACGTCACCGGGACGTTGTTCGAGCTGCCGGCGGGGCCGCTGGGTCTGGCGGCCGGGTACGAATACCGGCGTCAGTCGGGCTCATTCACCCCCGATCCGCTCGTGGCTGCCGGGCTGGGTTCGGACATCCCGGCGCAGGCGACCAGCGGCAGCTTCGACGTCAACGAAGTCTATGGCGAGCTGAGCATTCCGGTGCTCAAGGACGTGCCGTTCTTCCGGTTGCTCGAAGGATCGTTCGCGGCACGCTATTCGGATTATTCGACCAGTGGCAGCCGGACGACGATGAAGGGGGGCGTTAGCTGGAAGCCGGTCGACGATCTGCGTTTGCGCGGCACCTGGGCGCAAGGCTTCCGCGCCCCGTCGATTGGTGAGCTGTTTGGCACGCCGTCGCGCTTCGATGGTGGCGTGATCGATCCATGTTCCGCGGACGCCAGCGGCACCTCGGCGACGGTAAGGCAGAATTGCGCTGCACAGGGCGTCCCTGCCGGTTATGTGCAGACCAACCAGCAATTGCCGATCCTGACCGGCGGCAATCGCGCGCTGAAGGCGGAAACGTCGGAAAGCTGGATCGTGGGCGGCGTCTACAGCCCGTCATGGGCCAGCGGCGTCGGCCGTCTGTCGCTTGAGGTCGATTATTACACGATCAAGGTCGACAACGCGATCTCGTCGATCGGTGCCGATGTGCTGCTCGCCAATTGCACGCAGACCAACGATCCGGTCGCCTGCGGTGCGATCACCCGTTCCACGTCGGGCGCGATCACCCAGATCCGCGGGCTGCTCCAGAACATCGCCTCGCTCAAGAGCGAGGGGCTGGACGCGATCCTGACGTGGCGTTCGCCCTCGGTCGGGGCCGGGACGTTCGGGCTGTTGTGGTCGAACAATTTCCTGTTCGAATATTCGACGACCTTGCCCACCGCGGACGGCAGCCAGACGGTTAGCCGTCAGGGGACCGAGCGCGGCGATCAAGCCTATCCGCGCTTCAAGAGCAATGCGACGATCGACTGGTCGAGCCCGACGTTCACCGCCTCGATCACCGGCCGCTACATTGGGCGCGTGATCGAGCCGGCCTATAACGATCATGTTATGCGTCCGACCCTCTACCTCGATGCGCAGGTCGGCTGGTCGCCGGGCATGTGGGACAATCGTCTGACGCTGACACTCGGCGTCAACAACATCCTTGGCAAGCGCGCGCCCGACTGTCTGAGCTGCGGCGGGTTTGATCCGACCACTTACGATCTGCCCGACCAATTCGGGTACGCGCGGGTGGCGGTGAAGTTCTGATCGCAGAAGGGGCGGGGGGCCTCGGCCTCCCGCCCCGATCCCGTTTCACCACCAGGTCGCGTAGAGCGCGATCAGGATCAGCACGATGCCGAGGCACGCGACGTTGAACCCGGTCGTGGTGCGGAAATCGACGTCCTGTACGGTCACGCGGTTGGCGTCGGCGCGCGACGGCACCAGCAGCGACAGTACCACCGCAAGCGCGAGGCTCAGCAGGAAGACGAGGCTCATGCGGTTGAGGAACGGCAGGTCGGGCAGCGCCGCGCGCAGCACATAGGACAACACCACCGACGCCACCGCCGCGCCGATCGCCCCCGCCTCGTTTGCCCGCTTCCAGAACAGGCCCAGCAGGAAAATTACCGTGATCCCCGGCGTGAAGAACCCGGAGAATTCCTGAATGAACTGGAACGCCTGATCCGACTGACCAATGAGCGGCCGCGCGGTCAGCATCGCGATCACGATCGACACGCACGCCGCGATCCGCCCGACCAGCACCAGCCGACGCTCCTGCGCCGGGTCGGCGCGTCCGTCCTCGGTGACGGTTTTGCGGCCGAATTGCTTGGCGTACAGGTCGAGCGTGAAGATCGTCGCGATCGCGTTGATCTTCGAGGCGGTCGACGCGATGATCGCCGCGATCAGCGCTGCGAACACCAGCCCCAATAGGCCGGGGGGCAACAGTCGCAGCATCGCCGGATACGCCTCATCGGGCTTGGCGAGGTCGGGCGCCAGCACCACCGCCGCGATGCCGGGCAGAACGATGACCAGCGGCATGAGCAGCTTCAGGAACGCGGCGAACACGATGCCCTTTTGCGCTTCCGGCAGGCTCTTCGCCGCCAGCGCGCGCTGGATGATGTACTGGTTGAACCCCCAATAGCTCAGATTTGCGATCCACATGCCACCGATGAGCACCGCGAGCCCCGGGAGCTCCTTATAATGGGGGTTGTCGGGGGACAGGATCATGTCGAAGTGATCCGGAACGCGCCGCGTCAGTTCGCCGAAGCCGCCGATGATCCCGGCATCCCCGCCGATCGCCCGCAACGTCAAAGCAGACACCAGCAAACCACCGAACACCAGCAGCGTCACTTGCACGATGTCGGTCAAGGCCACCGCCTTCAGCCCGCCACGCAGCTGATAAAGCACGGCAAAAGCGCCAAGCCCGACCAACGCCAGATCCTGGTTGATCCCGGCCACCTGCGTCACCGCGATCGAGCCGAGCCAAATGATCGAGGTCAGATTGACGAAAATGTAGAGCGCCAGCCAGAACACCGCCATGATCGTGCGAATTGACGTGCCGTAGCGCTGCTCAAGGAATTGCGGCATCGTATAGATGCGGTTGTGGAGGAAGATCGGCAGGAAGAACTTGCCGACAATCAATAACGTAGCGCCGGCCATCCATTCGTAGGAGGCGATTGCCAATCCGATTGCATACCCCGAGCCGGCCATGCCGACGATCTGCTCGGCGGAAATATTGGCGGCGATCAGCGATGCACCGACCGCCCACCACGGCAAGGCCTTTGAGGCGAGGAAGTAGTCGGACGTGTCCTTGCTCTCACCGGCCTTGTCGCGACTAACCCACTGGGCCAGAACGAAAATGCCGATCGCATATCCGATCACGACGATCAGATCGATCGTTTGCAACGTCATTCGATTTTCCTCCCCAGGATTCTTGAGGGCTGTTTAGCGCCTATCTGCGCGCCGTCCACGCCCGAGCTGAGGCTCGCGCTCGCCGGCGCGGGCAGAAATGACCGTTTTTTATTAGGACGCCCGACGGCCAGGCGCGATTACGTGCAAGCCTTGACCCACTATCGATCAGTTAAAAAACCGGAGTTTCGGCAAGCTGATCAAGTGCATCACGCCTCTCGACGGATAGCCAAATCCTTCGGTCTTGCTATAGCGGCGCAAAGCGTTGCCGGGGGAATATTCGTGTCGATCGTGCGTTGCGCAGTATGTCTTGCCAGTGCGTTATTGTTTGCGGCACCCGCAGCGGCGCAGGTCGAGGACGAACAGTTCTGGGAACAGGTCAATGTCAACGTGCCGTTGACGCCTGAAGCCCGGATCACGCTTGAGCAGATCGGACGTTGGGGCGATCGCGCCGACGGCATCAGTCAGACGGAATATGGCGCGTTGCTCGGCTGGAAGACCAGCAAGACCGTTGAATTCGGTTTGGGTTATCGCCGGGTCGGGCTGTTCACGGCGACTGGCCCGTCAGTCCATGAAAATCGCCTACGCCAGCAGGTGGTCGTTACCCGCGGAAATTTGTTCGGCCGCTTCCGCGTCGATGAGCGGTTCAATCCCGGCGGCTCCGAGATTGGCGTGCGGATCAGACCGCTGCTGCGTCGGAATTTTCCGCTGGCGAGCAAGAAGCTCGTTTTCTTCGCCTCACACGAAAGCTTTTTGCTGCCAAATTCGACCCGTTGGGGTCAACGATCGGGTTATGAGCGTATGCGTAACATGCTGGGCATTACGGTGCCGTTCATAGCGCGCAAGGCGATGCTGGATATCGGCTATCTCAACCAATTCCGCTTCGGCCGCGCCGGCGCGCGGCCGGTAATGGAACATGCGCTGAGCCTGCAGCTGACGATCAACGCGATCGGCCCGATCTTGCACGACTAAGGCGTCGCACCGGCAATCACACGGTGCAGGTGCGAACCGCCTGCGCCAGCGCGGTCAACGGATCGCCGACCGGCACGAATTCATGCGCGAAATAGCCTTCGAAACCGAGATCGGCGACACTGCGCGCCACCGCACTCCAGTTCACTTCCTGCGTCGCGTCAAGATTGTGGCGGCCAGGCACCCCGCCGGTATGGAAATGGCCAAGCCACTGGATGTTCTTCCTGATCGTCGCGATCAGGTCGCCTTCCATGATCTGCATGTGATAGATGTCGTACAGCAGCTTGACGCGTGGCGAGTTGACTTCCTTGGCAACGCGCACGCCCCAGGCGGTGTGGTCGGCCATATAGTCGGCATGATCGACCTTGCTGTTGAGTAGTTCGATGCAGATCGTGACGTCATGATCCTCGGCGATCCGCTTGACGCGATTGAGGCCGATTACCGCATTGGCGGCGCCCTCCTCGTCGGACATCCCCTTGCGATTGCCCGAAAAGGCGATGACGTTCGGCACGCCCGCCTTGGCTGCCTGGGGGATGCCGACGCGGAACGCCTTTTCGATCGCATCATGGTTCTCCCGCCGGTTCAGCCCGTTGGGGATCGTCATGACGTCGGCGGCATAACCCATCGTGCAGCGCAGCCCGTAACGACGCGGCACATCATATTCGTCGGGCTGTAGCAGATCGATGCCCTGCAACCCCATCCCCGCCGCTGCCGCGCACAATTTGTCGAGCGGGATGTTCTGATAGCACCAGCGGCTCACCGACTGTTTCAGTCGTCCGGTCCGCGGCGGGGCGGCGGCGATCCCCGACGATCCGGCCGTGGCGGAGAGGGCGAGCGTAGAGGCGACGATTTGGCGACGGGTCATCATAGCCGCACGATACGGCAGATGTCGGGCGCGGCAAGAGGATTGCGACCGTAAAATCGCATTACCCCGGCCGACGATATACTCATCTCCCCGTAAGCCCGATCCGCGCCCCAATGTAGAAGAAGCGGCCCAGCGGCGAAATCGGCGTGTTGGTGAAATAGGCGGCGGGATCCGGTTTCTGATCGGTAAGGTTGGTGATGCCGCCGTAGAAGCCAAAGCCGTCCGGAACCTGATAGGCGATCTGGAGATCGTGCTGCCACAGCGGGGAGTAGCGAAGATATTCCGCGGCGGCGATGTCGGGGTTGGCGGCTGTTTCGTTGCGGGTGAACGCGCGCACAGCGTTGAACCAGCGAAGGTTGTAATTCACCGCGACGCGACCAAGCGTCCAGCTCGGCGCTAGGTTCGCATTCCATTGCGGCGCACCGATCGTATCGAGATTGTTGGTCTCCGGTGCTCCCGGAATCGCGATGAACGACAGGCGGTTCAGATACCCGCCGATCAGGCGCAGGTCGAACGTGCCGAGATGATCGGTCGGCAGGTGGTAGGCGATGTTGAGATCGAGCCCGGCAGTGCGGAAGCTCGCGACGTTCTGCGGGGTGACGGTGAAGCCGTTGATCCGAGCGGTTCCCGACGCGCGGGTGAAGGACTGGCAGAAGGGGTTGTCGAGCGTCGGTTGATCAACGCACAGGTTGATGAGGTCGCCGGCCTGCACGGTGTTGATCGCGTCCTTCAACGTGATGTCATACCAGTCAGCCGACGCCGTCAGCCCCGGCAAAAATCGTGGGCGTAGCACGATACCCGCCGTCCAGGTGCGGGCTCGTTCAGGGCGAAGGCTCAAATTGCCCTGCGAGACGCCATTGATGACGAAACCGGTGTCGCTCTCGCCGAGCAAGGTATTGCGACCGGCCGCGGCGAGCTGTGCGCGGCAGTTCGCCTCGCGGAATTGCGTGCCATTGCCGATCGATCGGGCGGTGCAGGGGTCGTCAAGAAAGCCTTGCGAGGTACTGCGCGGCTGGAACAATTCACCGATATTGGGTGCACGCACCGCCTGCCCATAAGAGCCACGAAATGAGACGTCGCGGATCGGCGCGTAAATGCCCGTGAACTGCCACGTTTGCGTGCTGCCAACCGTCGAGTATCGCGAGTAGCGCCCCGCGGCGCCGACCGACAGCAGTTCGGCGAAGGGACGTTCGCGCACGATCGGCACATTCAGCTCGCCGAAGGCTTCCCACACGTCGAAGCTGCCGCGGCTGGGCAGGACCACGGCAGGCTCGTCACTGCCGAAATAGGCGCCGGCGACAAGATTGGCGTTGGGATCGAACCGGCTGCTTTCGCGTCGGTACTCGCCACCGAACGAGAATTGCACCGGCCCGCCGGGCAGCTTGAAGAATTGGCCGAAGTCACCGCTGATCGAGGCGCTGGCCACATGTTGGTCGATCCGGGCAAAGCTCTGGTCGTTTCGCTGGAAATAGGCGAGCTGCGCAGGGGTTGTCGAACCGGCGCCAAATGGATTGATCGGCAGGCAGCCATTCGCGGGGCTGGTTAACGTCGAGCGGCAGACCACGCTTCCATTCGGACCCGAAACCGCATCGAGCGCTTCCAGATATGGCTCGGCCAGCCGGCTGCCGAGCCGGGTGATGCGCAGGTCGGTGCGGCCGTACTGATAATACGCATCATAAGTCGCGTGATCGGACAGGCGCCCGGTAGCCGCGAGCACACCGCGATAGGTTTGTCTCAAATCGTTCTCACCCAGCCGGCCGAAGTCGATGTTGTGCCGGTTGAAGAACAGACCGTCCGCGCCCGCAGCGCCTGCGGCCGCACGAATGGCCTGCGGCACGAACGGATTGTCGAGCGCGATCGGCAGATAATAGGTTTCCGGATATTGTCCGAAGGTCGTCGCATCGGAGCGCGCGTATTTCGCGTCAAACGATAGCTTCAGTGCGTCTGACACCTCGAACGACGACAACAGGTTGACCAGATGGCGCTCGATGCCCGGCGCCAGATCTCCCTGGTAGAAACCGGGCACGTCGGTGCTGACGCCACCCTGCCAGTAATAAGCGATCGGTGTGCCGGGGTCATAGGGCCGGCCCAGCCCGTCAAAACTGGGATTTGATTCACCGCCCACAAAGATCGCGCCGAGCGGTGAAACATAGGTATAATGAAGGTTCCCGGCCAGGATCTGATCGGGAACGTTGGGATCGTCTGGCTGATCGGCGGGGTTAGGGACCAGAAAGCGGCGGTTGCCTTGACGAAGATACGCTCGCGCTTCGTACGGGATGCGTTCTTCGGCACTATATTCATAGGCCAGGGTGACGTTGCCGCGTCCGTCCGCGAAATTTCGACCGGCAATAACCGAGGCGAAGCGGGTCGCACCATCGCCATATTGCGACACCCCCATCTGCGCGCGCGCTGCGACGCCGTCGAAGTCGCGACGAAGTACGAAATTGACGACGCCCGTGACGCCATCCGCGCCATAGATCGCCGATACCGCTCCGGTCAGCACGTCGACCCGGCTGATCAGATCCGTCGGGATGGCATTGATGTCCACCGCGGCATTGCTTGCCTCGGCCGCAACGTGGCGGCGACCGTCAACCAGCGTCAGCGTCCGATTGGCACCGAGATTTCGGAGGTTGAGCTGGTTCAGCCCAGTCTGGCCGAACTGCGCGCTCGACACCGCGTCGCCACCACCGGCACGCGTGCTGTCACGCGAATTGACCAGCGCCGGGACGCGCACCAGGAAGTTGGTCAGGTTGGTGTTGCCTGATTGACGGATCTCTGCGGCATCGCTGGAAATGAGGGGGTTGGGCGCCTCATAGTCGGGGCGCCTGATGCGCGAGCCGGTTACGACGATATCGGAGGGCTGGTCGTCAGCTTGCATTGATGCGGTTTCGGGCGTTGCGGTGGACGCCGTTTGAGCTGAGACTGACACCGAAGCCAGTGAGGTGCACGCCAGGAGCGCGCCGATGGTGATCTTCGTCATGTCGTTCTGTCCCCCTCCACCCTGAGCGGCCAGTTCGACAGACTGCGCCTTTCTCGATGCTTCATACGAATGAGCAGGCTCGCCGCTCCAAGGAATAATTTAAATCATCGATATAGATAGCTAAAAGGCGTTTTCCGCTGTTCGCGGGCTGAACGCGCTGTCACAACGCTCAGGGATGGACGATGACGTCGGGGAGAGATGGACGCGACGACGCGCGCTGCGTGCGATGGCATCGGTCGGCATCACTGCTCTGTTGCCCGCCTGCATCCCGCGCCGCGACCCGAGTGCGCTGACGTTCTGGGCGACCGGCTATGAGGGGGACTATGCGCCACATCTGATGACGGCGTTTACAGCCCGGACGGGGATCGCGGTCGAAACGCAGTCGTTGCCCGGAACCGCCGCCCATGAGAAATTTCTGACCGCGCGTGCTGGCGGATCATTGCCGGATGTAATGATGCTACCGGCCGGATGGGTTCGCGAGTTCGCAATGATCGGCGCGCTCGCTTCATTGCCGCACTCCGAACTCGGCCGCGACACATTCCCCGATGTGATGCGACCGCTCACCTACGAGGGTCGTAGTTATGCGATGCCGTGGTCGGTGGGGAGCCAGGTGCAATTCTATCGCCGCGATCTGTTGGGCGAGGTGGGGTATGACGAAGCGCCGACCAGCTGGGATGGCTGGCGCGATCTGGGAGCCAAGCTCAAGCGCCGCCACCCCGATCGCTACACGATGTTGCTGTTCCTCAACTGGTGGGACACGCTGACGACCTTCGCCGGGCAGGGCGGAGCTTACCCGCTCACCGCCAACGATACGCGCGGCAATTTTCGCACCCCGGCTTATCGCAGCGCGCTGGCCTTCTACGTGTCGTTATTCGCAGACGGTTATGCGCCGCGCATCGCCTCGAACGAATTGCAGGACCCGCTGGCGGCATTTGCGCAAGGGTGGTTCGCCATCTATCCCAACGGGGCGACGCTGCTGACCGATCTTCACCGCCGCGCGCGTGAAATCGCGCCGGATCAGTGGGGCGTGTCGCGGATGCCGGGCCCGAAAGGGCCCGCGGCCGTCTCGACGATCAACAACAGTATCGCGGTCTCGGCGACGACCGACCGGCCGGCGGCCGCCTGGGCGCTGGCGCGTCACCTGACCTCGGTGGCTAGCGAGTTGCGATTTCAGCGGATGATCGGCGTCCTGCCGGCGCGCCGGAGCGCATGGAACAGCCCGCAGCTTGCCGATCCGGTGTTGCGCCCCTTCGCCGAACAGATCGAGCAACCGGCACTTCAGCCGGCGATCGTCGAATGGGAGCGCATCCGGCTGGAGGTGCAGATCATCGCCGAGCGAGTTGTGCGTAACGAGATGACGGTCGATGAAGGGCTCGAAGCGATGGACAGGCGTGTCGACGTACTGCTGGCGCAACGCCGGCGGCTGGTCGCGGCGGGAAAGATCGCGTGAGCCGGCAGGAGCGCTCGGCCTGGCTCTTCGCCGCCCCGGTGCTGGCGGTGATCGCGCTGGTGTTCGTGCTACCGACCCTGCTCGCGCTCGGGTTGAGCGTCACCGACTACAGCATCTATGCGCTGGCGGACTGGTCGAACCTGCGCTTCGTCGGCCTCGGCAATTTCGGTGATCTGCTTGGCACGCCCCTGTTCTGGCGGGCGCTCCGGAATACCGTGATCTTCGCCGCACTGGGCGTGCCGATGGCGATCGGGACGTCGCTGTTTACGGCACTGTTGCTCAACGATGCTACAATACGTTGGAAACCATTGTGGCGGGTGGCGCTCTTCGCTCCCTACGTCACCGGGATCGTCGCCACCGCCGTGGTATGGCGCTTTCTGCTCAATACGCGCTTCGGCTTGCTGAACTGGCTGCTGGCGCAAATCGGCATTGCGCCGGTCGACTGGCTCGGCGACCCGCGCTGGTCGATACCGGCGATCCTGTTGTTTGTGACGTGGAAGGTCTTCGGCTACAATATGATCGTCTTTACCGCCGCACTCGCCGCGGTGCCGCAGGATCTGATGGAAGCCGCGCGGCTCGACGGGGCGGGGGCGTGGACGCGGTTCCGCCATGTGACCTTGCCGGCGATCGGGCCGACCCTGTTGCTCGCCGCCGTGCTGAGCGTCGCTGGCTTCCTGCAGCTTTTCGCGGAGCCCTATGTGATGACGCTGGGCGGCCCCTCGCAGTCGACGGTGACAATCCTCTACTTCATGTTCGACGAAGGCTTCAAATGGTGGAACCTCGGTCAGGCGTCGACGGTCGCGTTCGTGCTGCTGTTGCTCATCCTCTCGTTGACGCTGGTGCAGGCCCGCATCGGGCGGCGCTACGAATGGCTGTGACGCCCCGCCGCCTCCGCGCGATCATTCTCAACTTGGCCGTTGCGCTGGTGACGTGCGGCACATTGGTGCCGTTCGTCTGGATGGTGACGGTGTCGTTCATGCCGCGCTATGACTCGAGCCGCTATCCGCCGCCGTTCTGGCCGCGTCGATGGACGCTGGAAAACTACCACGAATTGCTGATGCGGCGGCAATATGACGGGGCATGGTTCGATTACCGCATCCTTCCTGCCATGGGGAACAGCCTGCTCATCGCGACGATCTCGACGCTACTCGGATTGCTGCTGACGGTTCCGGCGGGCTACGCCTTCGCCAAGCTGCGGTTCCGGGGGCGCGAACGTCTGCTGAAGGTGCTGATCGCCAGCCTCGTCGTGCCGGGGCAGGTGGCGATGCTGCCGTTGTTCCTGATCTTTCGTGAGCTTGGTTTGATCGACAGCTATGCCGGGGTGATCCTGCCTAGCCTGGCGAGCATTTTCGCGGTGTTGTTCGTCCGGCAGGCCACGCTCGGCATTCCCGACGAAATGATCGACGCTGCACGGCTCGACGGCGCAGGGGAACTGCGAATCTTCGTGTCGATCGTGCTGCCGCTGCTGATGCCGGTCACGGTGACGCTCGCGCTGTTCATGTTTCTGGGCAGCTGGAACGATTTCCTGTGGCCGCTGATCGTTCTGTCCGACCAGCACCATTATACACTACCGGTCGCGGTCGCGGCGATCTCGCGCGAACATGCCGCTGATGGCGAGTTGATGATGGCGGCGGCGGTGGTGACGACGCTGCCCGTGCTGATGCTGTTTCTCTCGCTCCAGCGCTATTATATCGGCGGCCTGCTGGGTGGCAGTATCAAGGGCTAGCCCGTTACGCGCGCGTGGCCGTCCTCCCCGAAGACATGCAGTCGCTGCGATAAACCGCGAAAGCGGAGCGTTTGTCCGAGCGTGATATGGCGATCACCCGGCAACTGCGCGACAATCGTCGTTCCGAGCCCAGGCGATCCAAGATGCGCGAACGACAGCGGCCCCAGCCGCTCGAACAGCTCGACCTTCCCCGCGAGAGGACCGTCGTCGTCGGGCACCAGATGCTCGGGCCGGATACCGAGCGTCACCGGCTCGCCTGCTTCGCCCTGAACCCGGACAGGCACGGTCTCGCCGGTCGTCAGGCGTACGCCGGCGCCACCTGGCCCGTCCGTCGCGATCGTGCCCGCCAGCAGGTTCATGCGCGGCGATCCAATCGCGCGCGCCACTGCCAATGTCGCCGGAGTGTCGTACAGCGCCAATGGTGCACCGACCTGCTCTATCCGGCCGGCGTTCATCACGACGATGCGGTTGGCAAGCGTCATCGCCTCGACCTGATCGTGGGTGACGTAGATCATCGTCGCAGCGAGCTGTGCGTGGAGCCGGGCGAATTCATGTCGCATCCGGACACGCAGGTCGACATCCAGATTGGACAATGGCTCGTCGAGCAGGAGCACTTTGGGTTCGCGGACGATGGCGCGCGCGATCGACACGCGTTGTCGCTGTCCACCCGACAAAGCCTTGGGGCGCCGCGACAGAAACGCTGTCAGACCCAGCGTTTCTGCTACGTCCGCCACACGCTTCGTCACCTCGGCGCGTGGTGTCCGGGCGACGCGGAGCGGAAAGGCGATGTTCTCGGCGACGGTCAGGTGCGGATAGAGCGCATAGGATTGAAACACCATCGCCAGTCCGCGATCTGCCGGGGCGGCGTGGGTGACATCGCGACCGTCGATCGAAATGCGCCCGGTGCTCGGCTCCTCAAGCCCTGCGATAAGGCGAAGCAAGGTCGACTTGCCACAACCGGATGGTCCGACGATGGCAACGAATTCGCCATCCGCGATTGTCAGATCACTCGGGGCCAGCGCTGTAACCGTCCCGAAACGCTTGCTCACATCGCTGATGACGACATCTGCCACCTGATGAACCCCCATCGAACGCCGGGACCGCCGGTGCGCCGATGCCGACGCGCGACACGGCACCGTTTCATAACGATCATGGGGGGCAAGTCGACGCGTGGCGACCGTAAAGACGACCATTTACCTGATGATAGCAATAGCGACGGTCACGATCGGGTGGTGACGCGTCGGGTGAGCCGAAGGTTGTGCCAGGCGAATTGCGTGTTGCCGCCCGACGGTGGCGGCGCAATTAGCTCGAGTTGCCGCGCATCGCGAACGTGGAGCACGATCGGATGGGCCTGCGGGGACGCGACGCCTTCCGCCAGCATACGCCCGTCGACCCGGATCAGATAAGTCCCGTTCGCTTTCCCCGGCATTCGCGGATCGACCGACACGCGATCGTAGCGTCCGGCAAGATCGATACGGATCCGCGATCCCGCGGTGACACCCAGGCCGGCATGATCCTGCACGCCATCAAGCATCAGCGGTTGGCCATCGGGGCGAAAGCCGATCTGCGCCAGCACCCATTGTCGCGCCGGGGTGCGATCGGGTGCCTTGTATCCTGCGTCGGCAACGTCGAAGCGCGCCGGAAGGTCGGCGGGGCGGTCGACATTGTCCTCTGCCGGGCGACCCTCCACCCGCAACAAGGCGGTTTCCTGCGGCTTCAGGCTCACGCTGATCCGGCCGTTGCGCACGGCGCGCGTCTCGCCGCTCCACACGTCACGTGCCGTCGTGGGGGCGGTTGCGGACAGGCCGAGGTCGGCGAGCTCGACCGACAGCGTCAGTGGGTTGGTGCCGCGATTGATCAGCGCGACTGCCTTGTGACCCGTCGTAGCCAGCGCTTTGGCAACAACCTGCCCGTCGCCGTCGCGCGACACGACGACGCCCTGGTGGCCCGCAGGATCCTGATCGATCGCGATTACCTCGCGATTGCTGATGATCGCGGCGATCTCCGGGGTCATTCGGCGCAGATCGTTGCCGAGGATCAACGGCGCGGCGAGCACCGCCCACAGGCTCATATGCGCGCGCGCCGCAGTCAGGTGAGCGCCGTCGAAGGCGCCATTGCCGACCTCCAGCATGTCGGGATCGTTCCAGTGGCCTGGTCCGGCGAATAGCGCACGTGACGCTGCGCTGTCGAAATTGAACAGCATCGCGTCCCAGGTCGGGGCGATGTCGAAGCTGGTGCGCGACATCTGTCCATAGCGGCGGGCCCAGTCATTGACGTCCGCCTGCCCCCAGGCGCAGATCGAGATAAGGGGCGACCGTCCCGATGCGCCGCGCCGCGCCGCATCGGCGAAGCTGGCATATTGCCGCGCCAGTTCCGCGGCGTCGGACCGTTGCGGTCGCTCGCGCACGATCAGCGGCGTAAAGGCGCGGAACGTGCCGTCCCGGACTTCCTTCACGTCCGCGCCGTAATCGGCCGCGCCGCAGGCATCGACCTTGATGAAGTCGAATCCCCATCTGGCGAAGAGCAGCGCGGCGTCCTGTGCATGATGGCCATAGGTGCCGACCTCACGCTGTCGCACCGTGCCTTCGGGAAGGTTGGGAGTGCGGGGACGCCAGCGCTGCGAGCAGGTATTCAGCCCGATGTCAGTGTAGATGCCGGCTTTAAGCCCCATTGCGTGCAGGCGATCCACGAACGGTCGCAGGCTGGTGCTGCCGTCGGGCAAGGCTGCCGACGGATAGATGGTGGTGCGTACGCGGATCGTGTCGTCTTCGCGCCGCAGCCACCAGCCGTCGTCGACATTGACATGGACGTAGCCGAGGCGCGCAAGCCCCAGTGATACCAGCAGATCGGCCTGCGCCATCACCTCCGCTTCACCGTAATTCAGGTCGAAGACGTTGTAAGGGTTCCAGCCCATCGGCGGCGTTGCGGCGGACTGTGCCTCAGCCTGCGCGGCGGGTGTTGCCACCAACAGGGCCGCACCCGTAATGTTCAGCCCCAGCCGCCGAATATGAGCGCCGATCGTCACGCGCAATCCTCTCTGCACATCGTCCCGACGGGTGCGAAGGCATCCGTCTAGCAATGAGGTGTTCGTATACGATCCGCACGACCAGTGGCCAGCCCTTTGAAGATCATGTCCCTCAGGCCGGTTGCGGTTGCTGGGCCGATTGCCTCGATCGCCCATACCGCTGCGCCAGCCGATGCGTTGGAGCTTCGATGAAGAACCAAAACAACGTCGCACCGCTCACGCACAGCGCAGTCTGAATTGCGAATTGCAGAACATGGCTCGGCGTGCCGTTATCGGCCATGCGCGTGACCAAGCCGCCGCTGATCATCATGATTGGCACATGGACCAGGTAAAGCGAATAGGAGATCTTTCCGAGGCCGTTGAGGATCGTACTGGACGCGCCGATCCGCAGGAAATTGAAGCGCGCACCGGCATAGAGCAGGATCGCGGTGAACGCTGCGGGCGTGTTGAAGACCTGTTCGGTGAGCGGCGCCCGCGCCAGCGTGATCATGATCAGGATGGCGAGCGACGCGAGCGACAGCCACCCGCCACGACGCCATCCCGCGACATACGCCAGACCTCCCATGACGAAGGCAAACCAGTAATTGAGGAACAGGCCATGAATGGTGACGTCGTGATCGCCCATCGCTGAGACGATCGCTGTAGCGACGAAAATGGTCGGGATGGCCAGAACCGCGCGGCGCCAGCCCGTCATGCGACCGCGCGCGCGGCACCATGCCCAGGCGCCGAGCAGTGTCAGCAGGTAGAATTGAACCTCATAAGTCAGGGTCCAGTAGACGTACTGAATCTGCTCGGTGGGAATAAGCTCCTGCAGGTAGAAGAAGTGCAGGATCAGCATGCGCAACGTTGGTCCCTCGAAAACATTGCCATGTGCCGCCGCGATGATCGCCGCTGACGCATAGGCCACTGCGATCGACGCCCAGTAGGCCGGGTCGAGGCGGATAATCCGTCGCATCATGAACCCGCGAGCGTACCGGCCATCCACGGGCTTGTTCCACAGGCTGTGCGTGATGACGAAACCGCTGAGCACGAAGAAGACGGCGACCCCTCCGCGCCCGTAATCGAACACCAACCTCTGAAGAATCGCTGGGAGTTCATCGTAAAATGGCTGGATGAGCCGCAACGTATACATGTGGAAGAATACTACCCACAACGCGGCAACCCCGCGCAGGATCTGCAGAAGGGCGAAGTGATCGGATGGCTGCTGCGTCGCGATGGGGAGGCGATCGTCACTGTTCATTAACCGGAGAGTCTGCATTTCATCCCCATCGATTATCTTCGTTGAAGATACGGTGAACTTTTAGATTGAATCACGATTGCGGCCCTGTATCGGCCATCCACGGTGCCGGACGACGGCGGACGCGGCCCAGGCCGTTCCGCAAAGGCTCCGCCCCAATGTCGGAGATGCGTCGCCTTGAAGTGGGTTTTTCTCTTACTCCTGCTGAGCCTGAGCCCCGCGCTTGCCTCCTACGCGCGGCAGCCGCGTTATCAGCCGGCGTTCGGCTTCGCCATGGGCGCGTTGCCTTTCCTGCTGGGACTATTGCATCTTTACGTCGCGCCGGTGTCGTTTCCTTATTGGCCCGGTCACACCAAGGGCATCGAGGTTTCGTTCATCGACGCGTTGGCGATCGCGATCCTGATCGGAATGCCGCGACGCAAGCCGCGCGGCCGGCTGCCGTGGCTGTTCATCGCCTATATTGTCGTCGTCGCCCTAACCGCGACCTGGGCAATCGACAAGCTGGCGGCGGTTGGATACACGGCGCAGCTGATCAGGATGCTGCTCGTGTTCATGGCGGCACGCCGGCTTGCCGCTCATCCGGACAGCTTCAAGGCCGTGGTCGCCGGGGGTGTCTGTGCGCTGGTGATCCAGCTCGGCTATTCGGTACAGCAGCATTTTTCCGGCGTGCTGCAGGCAACCGGAACGTTGGGCGCGCAAAATCTGCTTGGGCTGATGACCAATCTCATCGCCATTCCGGCGTTGGCGCTGGCCTTGGCGAATGTGCGTGGCTGGTCAGCGAAGACCGGTCCGATCATGGCACTCGTCATCGACGTTCTCACCGCCTCACGCGCCACGCTGGCCTTCGGCGCGGCAGGCATGGCCGCGCTGCTGCTGGTCTCGAGCAAGTGGCGGTGGACGTCGCGCAAGGCGCAGTTGTTCGGCCTGGCGGGCGTTGCCGCGCTGGTGGTTGCGCCGATCGCGATCACCACGATCAGCAAGCGCGCACATTCGAACAACGTCGAAAGCAGTAATGCCGAGCGCGAAGCCTTCAAGGCGGCGGCGTGGATGATGATCCGGGATTACCCGGCCGGCGTCGGGGCAAATTGCTATGTGGTGATCAGCAACATCGGCAATTACGCTTCGCGCGCGGGCGTTAATGCCACCTCGGGAAGCCGCTCGACGAACGTGCATGACAGCTATCTGCTTGTCACCGCCGAAACCGGGATGGTCAGCGTGATCCTGCTGATGGTCTTCATCGGCGGCGGCATCCTGAAGATTATGCGGACCGCTTTCAAAAACCGCAAAGACAGGCGAGGCGAGTATTTGCTGGGGATCGGCATGTCGCTGCTGACCGCCGGATTGCATCTGAAATACGAATGGGCCTTCGTCATCTACCCGGTGCAATATCTCATGTTCCTGTATCTCGGGCTTGGCATGGGGATCGCCGAGCAAGTCAGCGCGGATGCCGACGCGGCGCGGCGCGCCAAGCGCACCGCCGAGCGGCAGGTGCGTGAGGGGGCCGAGCTGGAAGCAGGGCAGGGGATGGCTTCCTGAAATCCTGGTCGGGCGGGCGAAGCCGATCGGCAGAGGTCTTGCCCCGTGACGCGGCCCCCGATCGTCTCGGGTCATATACCCGCCACCTGTACCGAGCCTAGCAGCGATCAGGGGGAGGCGGGATGGCCGGCGGGCGATCAAGGACCGGCGTTACAGGGCCGAGGGGGCGTTCGAGAGTCCATGTACGCTGCTACCCGTCTACGATCGATCCGGCTGTCCCGGATTCGCGTCGCGCCAGGATTTCGTGCCGCAATCGACCTCCATTCCCTATCGCCCATTGCCTTGGGACAATTGAGACGTTGAGGCGGTGGACGTGAGCGCTGCCTCATCCTATGTCCATCGCCGTGAATCTGCTGCTGTTCTTTTCCGCACTCCTTTCGGCGCTGACCGGCGTTGTCGGCAGCGTGCGTCAGCCGCAGGTCGCGCAGGCGGTGGCGCAGCAGATCGAGTCCATCGCGACGTCCGCCGGCACACGGCTTTTGGGCACGCGGCCAGCTGCAGCACGCTTCACGCCGGCCACCAGCCGCGACGCGCCGATCGCGCGTGTTTTCGCACTGGTCGCGATCGAGCCGATCTTCTCGGGCCGCCGGCGCGAATAGCGCCCCCGCCGCTCCGTCACGCCCTTTTTCGCGCGGCCGCCCGATACCGGCGTCGCCGCGACGCTTCCAGATACAGGATTACGCCCATGTTCGGCGGTATTGCCAAGTCGCTCTTCGGTTCGTCCAATGACCGTTACGTCAAGTCGCTCAACCCGATCCTCGCCAAGATCGCCTCCTTCGAGCCGGCATTGCAGGCGATGGACGATGCCACGCTGTCGAACCAGACCGTGTTGTTCCGCGAGCGGCTGGCGAACGGCGAGACGCTCGACCAATTGCTCCCCGAAGCGTTCGCGACCGTGCGCGAGGCGGCGAAGCGCGTGCTGGGGCAGCGTCACTATGACGTGCAGATGATCGGCGGCATCGTGCTCCATCGCGGCGAGATCGCCGAGATGCGGACAGGCGAGGGCAAGACGCTGGTCGCGACGCTGGCCACCTATCTCAACGCGCTGCCGGGCGAGGGCGTCCACGTCATCACCGTCAACGACTATCTCGCCAGCCGCGACGCCGACTGGATGGGCCGCGTCTACCGCTTCCTCGGGCTAACCACCGGGGTGATCGTGCCGAACCTGTCGGACGAAGAGCGCCGAAACGCGTACGCCGCCGACATCACTTATGGCACGAACAATGAATTCGGGTTCGATTACCTGCGCGACAACATGAAGTATGAGCGCAGTCAGATGGTGCAGCGTGCCTTTTCGATGGCGATCGTCGACGAGGTCGACTCGGTGCTGATCGACGAAGCGCGCACGCCGCTGATCATTTCCGGCCCGACCGACGACAAGTCCGAGCTGTACATTGGCGTCGACGCGATCGTGAAGCAGCTGAACGAAGAAGATTACGAGAAGGACGAAAAGCAGAAGTCGATCGTCCTGACCGAAGACGGCACCGAGCGCGCCGAGCGGATGCTCGAGGCTGCCGGGCTGTTGCAGGGCGCGAACCTGTACGACTTCGAGAACACGCAGGTCGTCCACCATCTGAACCAGGCGCTGCGCGCGAACGCGATGTTCAAGCGCGACACCGATTACATCGTCAAGGACGGCAAGGTCGTCATCATCGACGAGTTCACCGGGCGCATGATGGACGGGCGTCGCTGGTCGGACGGTCTCCACCAAGCCGTGGAGGCCAAGGAGGGCGTGCAGATCGAGCCCGAGAACCAGACGATGGCCTCGATCACCTTCCAGAACTACTTCCGCATGTACCCGAAGCTGGCCGGCATGACCGGCACCGCGGCGACCGAGGCGGCGGAATTCTACGATATCTACAAGATGAACGTGGTGACGATCCCCACGAACAAGCCGGTGCACCGCGTCGATGAGGAAGACGAATTCTACAAGGACACGCAGGACAAATTCCGCGCGATCGCCAAGAAGATTCGCGAACATGCCGAGACGGGGCAGCCGGTGCTGGTCGGCACCGTGTCGATCGAGAAGTCCGAGCTGCTGAGCGAGTTCCTACGGCAGGAAGGCGTCGACCATTCGGTGCTCAACGCGCGCTACCACGAGCGCGAGGCGCATATCGTGGCGCAGGCGGGGCGGCTGGGCGCGGTGACGATCGCCACCAACATGGCCGGGCGTGGTACCGACATTCAGCTTGGCGGTAACCCTGAGATGCGCGTCGAGGACGAACTGGCCGGGATGCCGGACGGACCCGAGCGCGAGGCGGCGATCGAGCAGATCCGCGCCGAGATCGCTGCCGAGAAGCAGAAGGTGCTGGAAGCCGGCGGCCTGTTCGTGCTCGCGACCGAGCGGCATGAGAGCCGCCGCATCGACAACCAGCTGCGTGGTCGTTCGGGCCGGCAGGGCGATCCTGGGCTGAGCCGTTTCTATCTGTCGCTCGACGACGATCTGCTGCGAATCTTCGGCCCCGACACGCTGTTCGCCAAGATGATGCGCAACAACATCAACGATGGCGAGGCGATCGGCAGCAAGTGGCTGACCAAGGCGATCGAGACCGCGCAGAAGAAGGTCGAGGCGCGCAACTACGACATTCGCAAGCAGGTCGTCGAATATGACGACGTGATGAATGACCAGCGTAAGGTGATCTACGAACAGCGCGCCGATATCATGGATGCCGACGCGGTCGGTGACGTCGTGACCGATATGCGCGCCGAGACGGTCAACGCGATCGTCGGCGAGGCGTGCCCGCCTAATTCCTATCCCGAGCAATGGGATGTGGAGGGAATGAAGACGCGGCTCGCCGAGGTGCTCAACATCACCCCGCCGATTGATGACTGGCTGAACGAGGATGCGCTCGATCCCGAGATCGTCACCGAGCGCGTGCTGGCCGAAGCCGACGCGATGGTCGAGGCAAAGGCGGCGGAACTGGACACCGCGACGTGGACGCAGGTCGAGAAGTCGATCCTCCTCCAGAACCTCGACCATCACTGGAAAGAGCACCTCGCGATGCTCGACGCGTTGCGTCAGGTCGTCCACCTGCGCGCCTATGCGCAGAAGACGCCGATCAACGAATATAAGCAGGAGGCATTCAACCTCTTCCAGCGGATGCTCGACGCGATCCGTGAGGACGTGACGCGGACGATCGCCTTCGCGCAATTCCAGATGCAGGCGCCGCCGCCGCTGCCGGATTTGCCCGACTTCATCACCACCCACTTCGACCCGTTCACGGGCGAGGACAATTCGAACGACATCGACGCCGGCACACGCGGGCTGGTGACGACCACGATCCCGCCGCTCCAAATCCCGCAGCCGACCGCCGCCGATCTCGGCGAGGATCCGGCGAGCTGGGAGGGTGTGGTCAGCCGCAACGCGCCGTGCCCGTGCGGATCGGGGCGCAAGTACAAGCATTGCCACGGCGCGGCGTGAGGTAAAAGGCGTCCACTCAACCTGACCCCGGACTTGATCCGGGATCCCGCTTTCTCATCTCGCGCACGGTAGAAGCGGGGTCCCGGATCAAGCCCGGAGCGTCGTCTAATCTGCTGCACTCTCTTGCCCGAACCGCCCGAACGCGCCTAAAGGCACCGGCATCCGCATGGACCCGGTGCAACTCCGGGTGGCTATCCCGGCCGCCGATCCGCCGGGCAACCTCCACGTATCGTCCTGAACACAGCGTCCCGTGCGGGCGCCGATGCGTGTTGTGGTTTCAACAGGCTCATGACCAACATTATTTCTCACTTCCGATCTGCTTGGTGCGCAAATGCGGGCGAAGCGCGCCGCGAGGTGCTCGCGGGCATCGTCGTCGCGCTTGCGCTCATCCCCGAGGCGATCGGCTTTTCGATTATCGCCGGGGTCGATCCGCGTGTCGGCCTTTATGCCTCGATCGCCATCGCGATCATTATTTCGTTGCTCGGCGGCCGACCGGCGATGATCTCCGCCGCAACCGCCGCGGTGGCGGTCGTCGTCACGCCGCTGGTCCGCGACCATGGCGTCGACTATCTCTTCGCCGCCACCATCCTGATGGGCGTCATTCAGATCATCGCCGGGCTGTTGCGGCTCGACCTGCTGATGCAGTTCGTGTCACGGTCGGTTATCACCGGCTTCGTCAACGCGCTGGCGATATTGATCTTCATGGCCCAGCTGCCGCAGCTCACCGGCGTGACCTGGCACAGCTATGTCTTGGTCGCAGGCGGATTGGCGATCATCTACCTCCTGCCGCGCGTGACGAAAGTGGTACCGTCCCCACTGGTGGCGATCGTCGTGCTGACGATGCTGGCGATTATGTTCGGTCTGCCGGTGCGCACTGTTGGCGACATGGGGAGGCTGCCTGAAGGACTTCCGTCGCTCGCGCTGCCGCAGGTGCCGCTCACATACGACACCTTGCGGATCATCGTGCCTTATTCGCTGACGATGGCAGCGGTCGGGCTGCTCGAATCGATGCTCACCGCGCAGATCGTTGACGATATGACCGATACCGACAGCGACAAGCGCCGCGAGTGCATGGGGCAAGGGGGCGCGAACCTCGCTGCCGCGCTGGTCGGCGGCATGGGCGGGTGCGCGATGATCGGACAGTCGGTCATCAACGTCACCTCAGGCGGTCGCAAGCGGCTGTCGACCTTCACCGCTGGTGCGTTCCTGCTCTTCCTGCTCGCGGTTCTGGGCCCGGTGGTCGGGCGCGTGCCGATGCCGGCCCTCGTTGCGATCATGATCATGGTGTCGGTCGGCACGTTCAGCTGGAACTCGATTCCCAATTTGCGCCGCCACCCCATAACGTCGTCGATCGTAATGCTCGTCACCGTCGCTGTCGTCGTCGCGACCCGCGATCTGGCGCAAGGGGTCGTTGCCGGCGTGCTTCTTTCGGGCATCTTCTTCACCGGAAAAGTCCGGCGGATGTTCGTGGTCGAACGTGAATCCGGCATTCCGGTACGTTACCTGGTGCGCGGCGAGCTTTTCTTTGCGTCGGTAGACCGGTTCACGCGCGCCTTTGCGGTCGAGGATGCGTCCGCCGTGGTGATCGACGTGTCCGCCGCGCACTTCTGGGACATTTCCGCGGTCGCCGCGCTCGACAAGATCGTTGCTCGGTTGCGGCGCGATGGCGCGTCGGTCGAGGTCGTGGGCTATAACGAGGCCAGTGCCGATCTCGTTGATCGCTTCGCGCTGCATGACAAGACCGGCGTCGAACTCGGCGTGGCCCCGCACTGAGGGCATGAAAAGGGGCATCGGTCACCCGGACCGACGCCCCAACCGCCATATGGCGGAACCGTGGCTTATGACGCCTTGGGCAAACGGATCGTTGGTCCGATCGATTCGACCACCGCGCGCGCGTTGAAGGCGCGCACGTTGCCGCGGTCGGGCGTGCCCTTGAACATCACAATTTCGGCGGACGCTTCATAGCGATCGACGGTGCGGATGTCCTGGCCACCACCGAAGCCGCCCCATGGGCCACCCCAGAACGGATCCCACGCGCGATAGCCGAAGCCGCGGCCGTAAAAGCCCCAGCGCGGCCCCCACAGCCCACCACCAAACGCACCAAATCCTGGTCCCCAGCCGCCGCCGAAGCCCGGTGTCGAATAGGTTCGCGCCTGACGATCGGTGTCGCGATCCGCCATGACAAAATAATCGTAGCCATTCTGCAACGTTAGCTCGGCCGAGCGGAACAGCAGATAGCGTTCGACGACGTCACGGTCGGTAACGGTATTGCCCGCGAAGGTCACGCGATAGCGATTCGGCTCGATCCGAACGTCGCTGTAACCGGTACGATAAAAGCCGCTGCCGGTGGCGGGCCGATAGGCGGTTTCGGTGGCGCAGGCCGCGACCAGCGTCGTACTGGCCGCCAGCGTCACCACCAACGCTGAGCGGCCGAACTTCATCATCATGGCGTACTCTCCAACGCACCCGGGCGGTGCGACGAGCCGTCGCATAGCCGAGATGAGTGGAACGTGCGATGAACGAAATCGCTCCGTTCGGCGGCCGGGCTGCTCACCGGCTGGCCACTCGGCGGGGTAGAGACGCCGCTGCCAAGTGGAAGTAGTATTCTCGGGATTAATTGTAAGGAACGCTCAAGTATAACAGTTGCGATCACCAAATCTGGCATTTACCATCCTTTGCGGCGGGTCGGTTCTGGGGAGAGTCGCGGAAAGCGCATCCTCGCCCTCATTGAACAGGGGTGAGATCATGATCCGTTCCATCAAGGCTGTCCTGGCGTTCTGTACAGCGGCCATCTTGTTGCCAGCGCCAGCGCATGCCGCCTATACGATCAACGTCGTCGAAAGCGGCGGCAGCGTCGTGGCAACCGGCAGCGGGACGCTCAATCTGAGCGCTCTTACAATCACCTTGCCGTCGGCGCTGTCGGGGTCGCAGCTCTATGCGGCGGTCGGCAATATCGTCACCGGCGGGGATTTCGATCCCGTGCCGATCACGCAATATGGCAACGTCACCGGACCGGGCAGCTTCGGCACGGGCCTTTTGACGCTCCCGAATCTTTACAGCCCGGTCACGCCGACCGGCGCCATCGTCGGCATCATCTCCAACACCGACAGCCTGTTTGTCCCTTATGGCTATGTGTCAGGGAGCGACCTCGGCGTCAGCAAAAGCACCTATTCGGGTAAATCCTTCGCATCGCTCGGCCTTGCGACTGGCAGCTACAAGTTCAGTTGGGGGCAGGGGGCAAGCGCCGATACCTTCACCGTCAACGTCGGGCCGGTTACCGCTGCCGTGCCGGAACCCGCGACATGGGCGCTGATGATCCTGGGCTTTGGCATCATCGGCTTTTCGATGCGCCGGCAGCCAGCAAGCCGCTACGCCTGATCGCACAAGGCGCGCTGTGACCGTGGGTCGCGGGAAGCATCCTGCGGCCCATCACGGGTGATCAGTTGCTTGGCATCCACGACGGACCGCAATAAAAGAAGTGGCTCCCTGAGTAGGATTCGAACCTACGGCCGCTCGATTAACAGTCGAGAGCTCTACCGCTGAGCTATCAGGGAACGGCGTTCAACGTCGTGGAGGGGGTCTATAAAGCCGGATTTTCGACGCGCAAGACCCTTATTTCATCTTTCCGACTTATGCGACGAACTGCTCCATCGTGATCCGGTCGTCGAGTGCGTGCTCCGGGTCGAACAGCAAGGTCAGATCGCGTGCGCGATCCATCGCAATGTCCACCTGCGCCACGTTACGCACCTCGCGCTGATCCGCGACCGCAGAGACGGGGCGCTTTCCGGCGTCCAGCACGCGAAGCGACACACGCGTCTTGTCTGGCAGGATCGCGCCGCGCCAACGACGCGGGCGGAACGCGCTGATCGGTGTCAGCGCCAGCATGTGCGAGCCCAGCGGCAGGATCGGGCCGTGCGCGGACAGATTATAGGCGGTCGACCCGGCCGGCGTCGCCACCAGAATGCCGTCGCACGACAGTTCGTCAAGCACGATGCGATCGTTGATCCGCACCTCCAGCTTGGCAGTCTGCCGCGTTTCGCGCAGCAGCGACACTTCGTTGATCGCGGGCATCGTGTGCACGCTGCCGTCGAATCCGGTCGCGGTTGCGGTCAGCGGCGTCACCTTGAACGCGCGCGCCCGTTCGATCCTGCCGTCGAGATCGTGGCGCCGCCATTCGTTCATCAGGAAGCCGACGGTGCCGAGGTTCATTCCGAACACCGGCACGATCGCGCGCCGCCGCTCCAGCAGCAGGTGCAGAGTCTGGAGCATGAAGCCATCGCCGCCGAGCGCGACCACCAGATCGGCCTCCTCCAGCGGGGACCAGTCCCACGCATCGGCAAGTTCGGCGCGCGCGGCCTGCGCGGGGGCGGTTGGCGAGGCGACGAGTGCCCGCCGCGGATAAAGGGTCATCCGCCGGTGACGCTCATATGCCGGGCGACCGCAGGCGCGGCGTCACGATCGATCCTGAAATCGTGCCGGCGTGGCTTCGTGGTCAGCGCACCCTCGATCGCGGCGTCGAGTGCGGCAAGGCCGCCCTCGCGCAGCGCGGCGCGCAGGTCGCGATGGTCGTCATGGCCGAGGCAGGTGTACAGCCGTCCTTCGGTGGTCAGCCGGACGCGGTTGCAGCCGTCGCAGAAGTTCTGGGTCAACGGCGAGATCAGCCCCAGCTTGGTCGCGCTGCCGTCGACGCGCCAGTAACGCGCCGGTCCGCCAGTCTGCGCTGCGTCGCGTTCCAGCGTGAACAGCGTCTCCAGCCGCTCCTTCACGACCGTCAACGGCAGGAAGCGATCGGTGCGATCCTCGTCGACCGCGCCCAGCGGCATCGTTTCGATCAGCGTCAGGTCATGACCTTCCGCGACGCACCAATCGAGCATCGTGGCGATTTCATCCTCGTTGACACCCTTGAGCGCAACCATGTTGATCTTGACCGCTAGCCCGGCGTCGCGCGCGGCGGCGATGCCGTCGAGCACCTGTGCGACATCGCCGTGGCGGGTGATGTGGCGAAACCGCGCGGGATCGCGGCTGTCGAGGCTGACGTTCAGCCGGCGCAGCCCGGCCTCGCGCAATGCGGCGGCATGGTCGCGCAGCCGCGTGCCATTGGTGGTCATCGTCAGTTCGTCGAGCGCGGTGCCGACGTGCCGCCCGAGCCGCTGGACCAGCTGCATCACGTCGCGCCGCACCAAGGGCTCACCGCCCGACAGCCGCACCTTGCGCACCCCGCGAGCAACGAATCGCTCGGCGATGATCGCCAGCTCCTCTAGCGTCGCGATCTTCGCACGGGGCAGGAACGTCATCTGCTCCGCCATGCAATAGCGACAGCGCAGGTCGCAGCGGTCTGTCACCGATACGCGTAAATACCGGATGGTGCGGCCGAAGCCGTCGATGAGCGGCGCGGCCGTGCTGCTGATTTCGTTCATTGCCGTCACAACGCGCGAAGCTATTGAGTCGTTCACCGTCCGGCAAGATCGGATTGCCGCGCCGCGCTCCACCGCTTACCACCGGCATTATGGAGCGCCAGACACGGACCATGCAACGCGCCGCCGGCCGGCGTCGTGGCGAGCGAACGGCCAGCGAGGAACAGCTGCAACTGGTTTCCTCCGCCGGTCACGACGTCACCGCGATCACAGCCGCGCCGACCAGCTTCGAAATCGTCAATGCCGCCTATGGGCGAATGACAGGGGATCAGTTGGTCGAGGCGATCGACGAACGGTTGAGCGACGCGCTGGCCGATTACCGCAGCGCCGCGGTACGCAGCGGCGCAACCTTCACGATCATCGTCGCCGGCGATGCGCAGGTGGGTGATGCGGCGGTCGACTCGGTCGAGCGAGCGCTGGAGCAGCCGTTCACGATCGGTAACGAAACCATACACCTTGGCGCGCGGATCGGCGTGGCGCGGCGGGTCGATCACGAGACTCCCGACCATCTGCTCCGCCGCGCGGCCGAGGCGCTGGCGCATGCCCGCGCCAGCGAGGGCGTGACGACGCGCGTTGCGACCGAGGGCAGCGGGGTGCCGATTGCCGCGCTCGCCGCCGACCTCCACCGCGCCATGGAGCGGCAGGAGATCGACGTCCGCTTCCAGCCGCAGGTGCATTTGATCGACAGCCGGATCGTCGGGGTCGAGGCGCTGGCGCGTTGGCATCATCCGCGGCTGGGCGAACTGGGCGCCGAAACGCTGCTGGCGGCGGCCGATCGTGCCGGGCTTGGTGTGGCGTTGTCCGATCACGTCCAGGCGCTGGCGCTGCGCCGCGCGGCCGACTGGCCCGATGCGCTGTCGGGCTTGCGGATCGCGGTGAACGTCACCGCAACCGATCTGTCGCGCACGCCATTCGTCAGCCGCTTTCTGGCGCGTGTACACGAGGCGGGGATCGCGCCGGGGCGCGTTACCGCCGAAGTCACCGAGGGTGCGATGATCGACAACCTTCGCGCCGCGAGCGTCGCGCTGGCGGCGTTGCGCGCCGCCGGGTGCCGCGTTGCGCTCGACGATTTCGGAACCGGCTATTCCAGCCTGTCCTATGTCGCGACGCTGCCGCTCGATTACATCAAGATCGACCGCAGCCTGACGACCGCCGCGGTCAGCGACGCGCGCAACCGGGTGGTGTTGCAGGGCGTGCTGGCGATCGCCGAAGGGCTGGGGCTGGAGACGATCGCCGAGGGGGTGGAGACTCAGGCGCAGCGGCAGTTGCTCGCGGCGCGCGGCTGCACCTTCTATCAGGGGTTCCTGTGCGCCGGCCCGCTCGACGATGCCGCGCTGATCGATCTGGTGCGAGCGGCGGCCGTGAAAGGGGAGAAGAAGACATGCTGATCGTTCCGGCACTGCTCGCGGCAGCGGCCGCCACCGCCACGCCGCAGGCAGCGATTGACGCCGCGATGGCTGAGAGCGCTGCGGGCTGGAACGTCGGCGACCTTTCGCGTTTCACCGCCATCTATGCGCCCGACGCAATGTACGTCGCTGGCGACAAGGTGGTGCGCGGCAAGCCCGCGATCGCCGAGCGCTATGCCAAGAGCTTCGCGGACGGCGGCAACACGCGCGGGCGGCTCACCTTTCAGCCGATGGCGTGGCGCTCGCTGAGTGCGGTCCACATCCTGCACGTCGCGCGCTGGACGCTGACCCCCGCCACCGGCGCACCGCACACCGGGCTGACGACGTTGCTGTTCGAACGCCGCAAGGATGGGTGGAAGATCATCTCCGACCATAGCGGTTGAGGCCGGGGACGTCGTTGCGAGCGCAGCGACCCAATCCAAAGTTCCGCGCGCTGCCCTGAATTGCTTCGTTACGCTCGCAGTGAGGGGTTGATGCTACTTACCCCGCGGCCTTCGCCAGCCCTTTCGATAATTGCAGCGCGCCGTGCAGCCGCGCCTTGGGATCGGCCCAGACGCGGGTGAGCGCCAGCTTGCTGTCGGGGCGCAGCTTGGCGATGCCACCCAGCTTGTCGACATAGGCCAGCAGCCCGGCGACGTTCGGCGGCTTGTCGTCGTGGAACGCAACCAGCGCACCCTTCGGACCAACATCGAGCTTGGCGACGCAAGCCTTCTTGGCGTTGAGCTTGATCTCCATGATCTTGACCAGATTGTCGGTTGCCTCGGGCAGTGGGCCGAAGCGATCGATCATCTCGGCCGCAAAGGCGTTGAGTCCCTGCACCTCGTCCACCTCGTTGAGGCGGCGATACAGGCCCATCCGCAGGTCGAGGTCGGGAACATACTCCTCGGGGATCAGGATCGGCGCGTCGACGCTGATCTGCGGGCTGAAGTCGCGCTGGCGCTCGCGCAGGCCGCCGGCCTTGGCCTCGAGGATCGCCTCTTCCAGCATCGACTGATAGAGTTCGTAGCCGACCTCCTTGATATGCCCCGATTGTTCGTCGCCGAGCAAATTGCCCGCACCGCGAATATCGAGATCGTGGCTGGCGAGCTGGAAGCCCGCGCCGAGCGTATCGAGGTCGCTCAGCACCTTGAGGCGCTTGTCCGCCGCCTCGGTCATCTGCCGCTCGGGCGGGGCGACCATATAGGCATAGGCGCGCGTCTTCGACCGACCGACGCGCCCGCGCAGCTGGTAGAGCTGCGCGAGGCCGAAGCGGTCGGCGCGGTTGACGATCATCGTATTGGCCGACGGAATGTCGATCCCGCTTTCGATGATCGAGGTCGAAACCAGCACCTCGAACTTCTTGTCGTAGAACGCGCTCATCCGCTCCTCGACCTCGGTCGGTGCCATCTGGCCGTGCGCGATGACGTAGCGGATTTCGGGCACCTCGCGGCGGAGGTAATCCTCGATGTCGGGGAGGTCGGCGATGCGCGGGGTGACGAGGAAGCTCTGCCCGCCGCGATAATGTTCGCGCAGCAACGCCTCGCGCAGCACCACCGGGTCCCAGGGCATGACATAGGTGCGCACCGCGAGGCGATCGACCGGCGGCGTCTGGATCACCGACAATTCGCGCAGGCCACCCATCGCCATCTGGAGCGTGCGCGGGATCGGAGTCGCGGTCAGCGTCAGCATATGGACGTCGGCGCGCAGCGTCTTCAGCCGCTCCTTGTGCGTGACGCCGAAGCGCTGTTCCTCGTCGACGATCACCAGTCCGAGCCGCTTGAAGTCGACGCTCTTGGCGAGCAGCGCGTGGGTGCCGATCACGATGTCGATCGTCCCGTTGGCAAGCCCGTCCTTGACCTTCTTCGACTCGCTGGCGGTCACCAGCCGCGACAGGCGACCGATCTCAACCGGAAAACCGTCGAACCGGGCGGAGAAATTCTGGTAATGCTGGCGCGCGAGCAAGGTCGTCGGGCAGACGACCGCGACCTGCATCCCGGCCATTGCCGCGACGAAGGCGGCGCGTAGCGCCACCTCGGTCTTGCCGAAGCCGACGTCGCCGACGATCAGGCGGTCCATCGGCTTGCCCGCCGCGAGATCATCGAGGACGTCCGAGATCGCCCGGTCCTGATCGTCGGTTTCCTCATAGGGGAAGCGATCGACGAACGCCGGATAGCCGCTCGCATCGGGCTCGGCGATTTCGCCCGGGCGCAATGCACGTTCGGCGGCGACCGCGATCAGCGTGCCCGCGATTTCGCGGATGCGCTCCTTCATCTTCGACTTGCGGCGCTGCCATGCTTCGCCGCCGAGCCGGTCGAGGCTCGCGCCTTCCTCCGACGAGCCGTACCGGGAGAGGACTTCGAGATTTTCGACCGGGATGTAGAGCTTGTCGCCGCCGGCATATTCCAGCGCGACGCAATCGTGCGGCGCCTTGGCGACCGGCACCTGCGTCAGGCCGACATAGCGGCCAATGCCGTGATCGGTGTGGACGACCAGATCGCCCGGCGACAGCGTCGCGAGTTCGGCGAGAAAGGCGTCGGCGGACTTGCGGCGCTTGGTGCGGCGGATCAGCCGGTCGCCAAGCATGTCCTGCTCGGTGAGCACGGCAACATCAGGTGCAGTGAAGCCGTGGTCGAGGCCAACGACGGTCAGCGCGACGCCGCGATCGGCGGCCCCTAGTGCGTCCTGCCACGTGTCGGCAAGCCGCGCGCCGGCTAGCCCGTGATCGTCGAGCAGCGTCTTCAACCGGTCGCGCGCACCGACCGAATAGCTGGCAAGGATCGGCTTGCGCCCGTCCTTCTTCAGTCGTGCGACATGCGCGACCACTGCCTCATAGACATTGGCCTGATTGGCGCGCTCGGGCGCGAAATCGCGCGGGCCGTCGACGTGGAAGTCGAGGACGGTCGACGATTCGGGCTCATGGAAAGGCGTGACCAGATGCGCAGGCATCCCGGCCACCTCGGCGCGCCATTCTGCGTCGTCGAGATAGAGCGTCTTGGCAGGCAGCGCACGATAGCTGCCGGGCTCAGCCGCCTCGGCACGCTTCCGGTTCTCGTAATAATCGGCGATCGCATCAAGGCGTCCCTCGACAGCCGCCGGAGTTCCAGCATCGCGCACCACGATCGCATCGTCGCCGAGGTGATCCCAGAGCGTCGCCAGCTTCTCCTCGAACAACGGCAGCCAATGCTCCATGCCGGCCAGCCGCCGGCCTTCGCTGACCGCCTGATAGAGCGGATCGCCGGTCGCGGTCGCGCCGAACCGCTCGCGATAGTGGGTGCGGAAGCGCTTGACGCTGTCGTCGTCGAGCAAAGCCTCGGACGCGGGGAGCAGCACGAAGCCGTCGAGCCGCCCGGTGGTGCGCTGGTCCGCCGGATCGAAGGTGCGGACGCTTTCGATCTCATCGCCGAAGAAGTCGAGGCGAAGCGCCTGCTCCTCGCCGCTTGGGAACAGGTCGACGATGCCGCCGCGCACCGCATATTCGCCGGCGTCGTGAACGGTGTCGGTGCGGACATAGCCGTTCGCCTGCAACAGCGCGCCGAGCCGATCTCGGTCGATCCGCGCGCCCGGCTTCAGCTCGGCGACCAATTGCCGGATGCGGAACGGGGTCAGCGTCCGCTGCGTCAGCGCGTTGACCGTGGTCAGCACCAGCTGCGGGCCTTTCGGCTTCTGCTGGAGCCGGTACAGCGCGCCGATCCGCTCCGCCATCACGCGCAGCGTCGGCGAGGCGCGGTCGTAGGGAAGGCAGTCCCAGGCCGGCAGCTGAACAATGTCCAGTTCGGGCGCGAAGAACGGCGCGGTGGCGGCGATGCTGCGCATCTGCGCCTCGTCAGCGGCGACGAAGACCGCGCGGCGAGGCGCGGCGCGCGCGAGATCAGCGAGCAGCGAAGGCAGGAAGCCGCCGGGGACGCCCGAAAGCGTGAGCGGGACGGTGGCTTTCAGGATCGTGGAAAGGTCGGGCATATTTCTTCTTCTAGCCCTCTCCCTTTGGGGAGAGGGTTGGGTGAGGGGGCGGGGCCTCGCAGAGCGCGTCGGTCTCCGTGAGACCCAGCCCCTCACCCCAGCCCTCTCCCCGGTGGGGAGAGGGAGCAGCGCGTCACATCCCCGTGTCGAGCACCGTCACGAAATCGACTCGGCGCATCGTCTGCATCATCTCGCCCTCCCATTCCGCCGGGCAAGGGATCGAGCCGATCGCCCAGCCCATAATATCGACATCCTGTTCCTCCAGCAGCCGCTCGAACCAGTCGAGCTGCTCCGCGTTCCACGTCGCGCCATGCGCGTCGAAGAAGCCGCCGATCATCAGATCGGCCTCGCGCGTACCGCGATGCCAGGCGCGGAAGCGGAGGCGTTTCAGGCGGATGTCGTGATCCATCAAAGGTCCAATGCAAAACGACCGGCGGGCGCTGGCGGCGACCGTCGGGGCAGGGTATCGGCACCAGATAGTCATGCGACCCGATATCCTCAATCCGTTGTTCGCCGAGGTGGAGGCGCTGAAGGGCGTTGGCCCCGCGCTCGCGAAGCCGCTCGACCGGCTGGGAATCGCGCGCGTGCTCGACCTGCTGTTCCATCTGCCGTCCGGCTGGGTCGACCGCTGGCCACGCGACGAGCTGATGCAAAGCGATGTCGGGCGGACGATCGCGATCACGCTGACCCCAACCGATTATCGCACCAGCAGCAGCCAGCGCGCGCCGACGCGGGTCGTGGCGCGCGACGCGCATGGCAATACCGTGGCGCTGGTATTCTTCGGCGGCGGTTCGGGGCGGGTGCGCAAGCTGTTGCCGTTGAACGAGCCGCGCCGCATTTCGGGGCGGCTCGACCAATATGGGCAGGATCTCCAGATCATCCACCCGGAGGTCGGCGGTGACGACGACAACTTCCGCGAGCGTGAGGCGATCTACCCGCTCACCGAAGGCATGACCTCGCGGCGGCTCGGTGCGCTGATCGACCAGGCGTTGGCGCGTGCGCCCGACCTCCCCGAATGGATCGAGCCGAGCCTCAAGGCGCAACGCGACTGGCCCGCGTGGCGCGAGGCGATGACGCGGCTCCACGCCGATCCCGCCGACGCGGTAGCCCGCGCGCGGCTGGCGTATGACGAGGTGTTCGCCAATCAGCTCGCGCTGTTGATTGTCCGGGCCGACACGCGCAAGCGCCGCGGGCGTGCGCTAAAGGGCGACGGGCGGCTGCGCGACATGCTGCGGTTGCCGTACCAGCTGACCGGCGCACAGGCACGCAGCGTCCGGGAGATTGAGGGTGATCTGGCGCAGAGCGCGCCGATGCTGCGGCTGCTGCAAGGCGATGTCGGCTCGGGCAAGACCTTGGTTGCGGCGATGGCGCTGCTGATCGCGGTCGAGGCCGGCGCGCAGGCGGCGATGCTCGCGCCGACCGAGATCCTTGCCCGCCAGCATTATGAGACGCTGCGGCGCACGCTCGCCGGGCTGCCGGTCGAGATCGCGGTGCTGACCGGCCGCGACAAGGGCCGTGCGCGCGAGGCGACGCTGATGGGGCTGGCGGACGGCAGCATCCATATCCTGGTTGGCACGCACGCGATCTTCCAGGAGGCGGTCAGCTATAGAGACCTCGGGCTGGTGGTGGTCGACGAACAGCATCGCTTCGGTGTCGCCGAGCGGATGCTGTTGCAGGCGAAAGGGAAGACCCCGCCGCACCTGCTCGCGATGACGGCGACCCCGATCCCGCGCACCCTCACGCTCGCGCTGCACGGCGAGATGGACCAGAGCCGGCTCGACGAAATGCCGCCGGGGCGCGAACCGATCGAGACGCGCGTGCTGTCCGAAGAACGTGTCGACGAGGTCATCAACGCCCTCGGCCGGCATTTGTCGGAGGGCAAGCAGGCTTATTGGGTCTGCCCGCTGGTCGAGGAAAGCGAAACCAGCGACCTGCAAGCCGCCGAGGCGCGTGCCGCGGCGCTGGCGAGCCGGTTCGGCGATCGCGTCGGGCTGGTCCATGGCCGGATGAAGGGTGTTGAGAAGGACGCGGTGATGGCGCGCTTCTCGGCCGGCGAAATCGGTGTGCTGGTCGCGACGACGGTGATCGAGGTCGGCGTCGACGTGCCCAATGCGACGCTGATCGTGATCGAACATGCCGATCGCTTCGGGCTGGCGCAGCTTCACCAGTTGCGTGGCCGGGTGGGGCGCGGCGGCGGCCGCTCGGTATGCCTGTTGCTGCGGGCCGGGTCGCTGAGCGAGACGGCCCGTGCGCGACTGGCGTTGATGCGCGAGACCAACGACGGCTTTCGGATCGCCGAGGAAGACCTGCGACTGCGTGGCGCGGGCGAGTTGCTCGGCACGCGGCAGTCGGGCGAAGCGATGTTCCGGCTGGCGACGCCGGACCTGCTGTCGGATCTGCTGCCTGCCGCGACCGACGATGCGCGGCTGCTCATCGACCGCGACGGCGGCCTGAATGGCGCGCGGGGGCAGGCGGCGCGCACCGCACTTTATTTGTTCGAGCGGGATGCCGGCGTCGCGTTGCTGCGATCGGGATGACGAGGCGCTCTGTGGATAGGTCTATACCCCACCGCTCGCCCTGAGCTTGTCGTAGGGCGTGCGACCGTGCACGTGCTTCGACAAGCTCAGCACGAACCGTTCGGGAGGCATCGAGCGGGTTGAGGGCGCTTAAGGAGATTGTCGTTTTGGCGGGGCTGACACCGATCATCATCGTCGTGCTCGCGGGGCTGGGCCTCGCTATCCAGCCGCCGACCAATGCCGCGCTGGCACGTGTGTCCGGCTCGGTGTGGCTGGCGGCGCTGGTGTCGTTTACTATCGGCACGGCGACGTTGTTGATCGTGTGGACGTTCGACCGTACCCCGCTGTCGGCGTTGAAGGGCGCACCGTGGTGGTCGTGGCTGGGCGGGCTCTATGGTGCGGCGTTCGTCGCCGCGCTTGCCTTCGCCGCACCGCGGCTGGGGATTGCGGCAGCACTCAGCATCGCGATCGCGAGCCAGTTGATCGCGGCGCTGACGCTCGATCATTTCGGCCTGCTGCAACTCCCGCAGCAGCCGGTAACGGTGACCAAGCTCGCCGGAATTGCGCTGGTGCTGATCGGGGTGGTGGTGTTCCGACGCGGTTGAGCGCGTGGCGGTTGCTTCGCGGCTACCGCATCGCCGACAGCACGAATTGATACAGGGCCGGGGGCACTTCCTGCGCGAGCTTGCAGCCGATCCGCCCGCCCAGCGCCCAACGCACCTCCGCGGTAAAGCTGCCGGCGACGGGGAGGGTGACGGTGACGAGGTCGCCGACCGCGAACGCATCGTCGCTTCGCGCCATGAAGCCGTTGAGGGAGACGTTGACGATCGTCACCAGCCGCGACTCGCCGCTCGCAACGATCAACCGCGTGCGATGCAGGGTTTCGTCGCGCGGCTCGACGCGGTCCTCATACGCTATCGTCGCCGATCGTACGGCCATGTCGTCCTCCTACGCTCACCCGGCCTTATCGCCCGGCCGGGGTTAACGCGGAGTGAGTAAAGACGTTAAGCCGGGTTCACCATCCCATGATGCTTCTTGCCTGCGGAGATGCGCACCGGCTCTTCCGCCACCGTCACCACCGCCGCTTCGTCGGCGACCTTCTCGCCATCGATCCGCGCGCCGCCGCCCTTGATCAACCGGCGCGCTTCGCCCTTCGACGCCGCGAACCCGAGCGTCACCAGCACGTCGACCAGCGGCGTCGCGCCCGGCGCGACCATCGAGGGCAGCCCCGCGCCGCTCGCGCCTTCCTCGAAGGTCTTGCGCGCGGTTTCCGCCGCATCCTCGGCGGCGGCGCGCCCGCGACACATTGCGGTCGCCTCGTTGGCGAGCACCTTCTTTGCCTCGTTGATCTCCGCGCCGTCCAGCGCCTCCAGCCGCGCGATTTCGTCCAATGGCAGGTCGGTGAACAGCCGCAGGAAGCGGCCGACGTCACGGTCGTCGGTGTTGCGCCAGAACTGCCAATAATCGAAATGCGGCAGCTGATCCTCGTGCAGCCACACCGCGCCGGCGACGGTCTTCCCCATCTTCTCGCCCGAAGCGGTGGTGAGCAGCGGCGTGGTGACGCCGAACACTTCGGTGCCATCCATACGCCGCGCCAATTCGACACCGTTGACGATGTTGCCCCACTGGTCGCTACCGCCCATCTGCAGCCGCACGCCCGCGCGCCGCGCCAGCTCGCGGAAGTCGTAGCCCTGCAGGATCATGTAGTTGAATTCGAGGAACGACAGCGACTGCTCGCGGTCGAGCCGCAGTTTGACCGAGTCGAAGCTGAGCATTCGGTTGACGCTGAAATGCTGGCCGACCTCGCGCAGGAACGGGATGTACTCCAGCTTGTCGAGCCATTCGGCATTGTCGAGCATCACCGCATCGCTCGGGCCGTCGCCGAAGGTCAGGAAGCGGTCGAAGATGCGCTTGATGCCCGCGACGTTGGCAGCGATCACTTCGTCGCTGTTGAGCTTGCGCGCCTCGTCCTTGAAGCTGGGATCACCGATCTTGCCGGTGCCGCCGCCCATCAGCACGACGGGCTTGTGCCCGGCCTGTTGCAACCGGCGCAGCAGCATGATCTGCACCAGGCTGCCGACATGCAGCGACGGTGCGGTCGGGTCGAAGCCGATATAGCCGGGCACGACCTGCTTGGCAGCCAGCGCGTCGAGCGCGGCGGCGTCGGTCATCTGGTGGATGTAGCCGCGCGCGGTCAGCGTGCGGAGCAGGTCGGACTGATATTCGGTCATAGCGCTGGCGTCGTTACACACACGTCAGCGGCGCGGCAATTGCGTGACCGGATTGACAGGCGACCGGCCGCGGCGGAGCTCGAAATGCAGTTCCGGCTGGTCGGCGAACCCGGTGGCGCCGCTCAGCGCGATCACCTGTCCGCGCGTGACTGCCTGTCCGCGCCGCACCAGCAACTTGCCGGCATGACCGTAGATCGAGGTCCAGCTGTCGCCATGCTTGACGATGACGAGCCCACCCAGCGCGGCGATCCCGTCACCGGCGTAAGCGACGGTGCCGGCCGCCGCGGCCTTCACCTCGGTTCCCGACGGTACTGCGATCTCGATCCCGTCGAACCGCTCGCCGCTGCGCCCGATGCCGAAGCGGCGGACGATCTGCCCGGTCAGGGGCCAGACAAAGCGGCCCGGCGCGGCGCTTGGCGGCGCGACGGGGATGGTGGGGGCGGGAACTTCGGTCCTGCCCTTGACGGGACGCACCGGCGCGCGCCCGCTCGCCACCGCCGGTTCGCCGCCGGTCAGGATCGTGTCGACATCAAGCGTAAAGGCCGCCGCCCGTGCTGCCGCGGAGGCGGGTTGCGACGGGATCAGCACACGTTGTCCGGTCACCAGTACGAACGGCTCGCGCAAGTCGTTGGCGGCGACCACCTGGCTCCACGGTACGCCGTAGGCGCGGGCGATGCCGATGCCGGTCTGCCCCGGATCGACGCGGTGATAGCGGCCGCCGGGGATCACCAGCCGCTGCCCTGCTCGCAAGGCGTAGGGCGGCGACAGCGTGTTACGGCGCGCGATGGCGGCGATCGATGCGCCGGTTCGTTCGGCGATCGCGCTCAGCGTGTCGCCCGAGCGGACGACCACGTCCTGCGTGCGGACCAGCCGCGCGTCGGCGGTGACCGGAGCAGCCTCCCATGCCGGGCGCGGTGCGGCGAGTTGCTCAACCGGCGCACGGCGTGCCGGGCGGGGGCGCGCGATCGGTTGCGGTGTCTCGGCTACCGGCTGCGGCTGGGGCTTCGGCGGCGGCGAGATCGGAACGTCGGCGGGGGGCGGGGGCGGGGCGAAGCGCGGTTCGGCGGCAGGGATGCACCCCGCCAGCACCAGCATCAGCGCCGCCGACCTCGCCGCTCGCCGCGTCAAGCCGCGCTACACCCCGGCGAAGGCGTCGCCGAGCGCCGCGAGCGAGTCGTGCTGCGTCAGGTCGAGTTGCAGCGGCGTCACCGTGATCCACCCCTGCGTGATCGTCGCCAGATCGCTGCCGTCGTCGATGGCGGGCTGCACCCGGCCCATCGACAGCCAGTGGTAATCGAACCCGCGCGGATCGGTGCGGCGGTCGAAGCGCACGCGCCCGTAATCGCGCAGCCCTTGCGGCACGACACGTACGCCCTTCACCGCGCCCGCTTCCGGCTCGGGAAAGTTGATGTTGACCACCGAGCGAGGCGCCCAGTCATGGTCGAGCAACGGGCGCAGCACGCGCGCGCCCCATTCCTCGGCTGCGGTGAACGACACGTCCTCGCCCGGCTCGCGCCGCCCGTAGCGCTGGCTGAGCGCGACCGAGCGCACGCCGGCCAGCGCGCCCTCCATCGCCGCAGAGACGGTGCCCGAATACATCACGTCCTCGGCGATATTGCCGCCGCGATTGACTCCGGACAGGATCAGGTCGGGCGGCGTATCCCGCAGCACCTCGGCTAGCGCGTACATCACGGCGTCGGTGGGTGTGCCCCCAACCGCAAAGCGCTTCTCGCCGAATTGCTTGACCCGCAGCGGGCGGGTGAGCGTCAACGAGCGCCCGGTGCCTGATTGCTCGGAGGCCGGCGCGCAGACCCAGACGTCGTCGGAGAGCTGTGCGGCGATCTTCTCCAGCACCGCCAGCCCCGGTGCATGATAGCCGTCGTCGTTCGAGAGCAGGATCCGCATCAGCGCGCGCCCAGCGCGTCGAGCCCGCCCAGATACGGCCGCAGCACCTCCGGCACCGTCACCGTTCCGTCCTCGCGCTGGTAATTCTCGATCACCGCCACCAGCGTCCGCCCGACCGCTAGGCCCGAGCCGTTGAGCGTATGAACGAAGCGCGTCGTCTTTTCGCCGTCAGGACGATAGCGCGCGTTCATCCGCCGCGCCTGGAAATCGGTGCAGGTCGAACAGCTCGAGATCTCACGATAGCGCCCCTGACCGGGCAGCCATACCTCCAGATCATAGGTGCGCGCCGCGGTGAACCCCATGTCGCCGGTGCACAATTTCATGCGGCGATAGGCGAGCCCCAGCGCATCGAGCACGCCTTCGGCACAGGCGGTCATCCGCTCATGCTCGGCCTCGCTCGCCTCGGGAGCGACGATCGACACCATCTCCACCTTGTCGAACTGGTGCTGGCGGATATAGCCGCGTGTGTCGCGCCCCGCCGCGCCCGCCTCGGAGCGGAAGCACGGCGTCAGCGCCGCGAAGCGCAGCGGCAGCACGTCGTGGCTGAGGATTTTCTCGCGAACGATATTGGTCAGCGACACCTCGGCGGTCGGGATCAGCCAGCGCCCGTCGGTGGTGCGGAACAGGTCCTCGGCGAACTTCGGCAATTGCCCGGTGCCGAACACCGCCTCGTCGCGCACCATCAGCGGCGGCGCGACTTCCTCGTAACCGTGCTCGCGGGTCAGCCGGTCGAGCATGAATTGCCCGAGCGCACGTTGCAGCCGCGCCGCATCGCCGCGCACCAGCGTGAAGCGTGCGCCGGCGATCGCCGCGCCGGTTTCAAAATCAAGCCCCAGCGCCGGCCCGATCGCATCATGCTCGCGCGGGGTAAATGCGAACTCGGGTCGCTGCCCGCGTTCGTGGACCAGCTGGTTGTCATCCTCGTCCGCGCCCTCCGGCACATCGGCGGCGGGGACGTTGGGCAAAGCGGCTAGCGCGGCGTCGAGCGCGCTGCCCGTCTCCGCCTCTTCGGCCTCCAGCTGCGGCAGCCGTTCCTTGAGCGTCGCCACCTCCGCCATCAGCGTGGCGGCGGTATCCTCGTCCTTCTTCGCCTTGGCCGCCCCGATCGCCTTCGACGCCTCGTTGCGGCGCGCCTGCGCGGTCTGCGCCTCGGTCGCGGCCTCGCGGCGACGGCGGTCGAGTGATACGAGCGTCTCGGCGCTGGCAGGCAGGCCACGCTTGGCCATGGCGGCATCGAAAGCGGCGGGATCGTCGCGGATCAGGCGGATGTCGTGCATGGCCGCGCTATGACCTTGCGCCCGCCGCTAGGCAACCCGCGCCGGGCGCGCGGCGTTCTCCCCCCGACACGCAACGAGCAGAAGGAGAAACGTCCATGCAGGTCCCCCACAATTCGGTTGTCCTGGTCGCCGATGGCCGCAAGCTGCTGTTCCTGCGCAACGAAGGCGACGCGGAATATCCCAACCTTCAGGTTGAGCATGCCGAGGAACGTGCCAATCCCGCCACGCGCGATCAGGCGACCGATGCGGCCGGCGGTGCCTCCTCGACACAAAGCGGGGCAGGCGCCCCCAACGCGGCCCAGGGCGGCTCCGGCCATGCGCAGGGCGGCGGCGCGCAATTCGCGCCCTCGCGCGGCAGCTTCGAGCAGACCGATTTTCACCAGTTGGAGGAAGATCGTTTCGCCGCGGACGCCGCCGACCTGCTGAAGCGGCGCGCGCTGTCGAATGACTTCGAGTCGCTGATCGTGATCGCGCCGCCGCGCACGCTGGGCGAGTTGCGCAAGCACTACCACAAGGAGGTCAGCGCGCGACTGACCGGCGAACTCGACAAGGATCTGACCGGACATCCGATCCCCGACATCGAGAAGGCGCTACTCTCTGCCTGACGGGTCGGGTGCCGGCGGGGGTAGCCCCGCCGGCACCGGTGTCCGTCCTTGCGACGGTTCATATCGATAACGCCCAAGTCATTCGCTTGTGGAGGATCGGTCAGGTGACTATAGGCGCGCCCAAAGGGGCGTGCAGAGATGCTGACGACATCCTTCACGTGGGCGGGAGAAGGTCATGGCGACGGTGATGAGTCAGGTCGAAGACGCGTTTGACGAGCCGGAGGCGCTCTCCAGCCCGATGCCGGATGGCTATCGTCCCAGTGCGGACGAGCCGTTCATGAACCCGCGCCAGCAGGCGTATTTTCGTCATAAGCTACTGGTTTGGAAGGATGCTATTCGCCGCGAGGCGCAGGGTACGCTTTCGCAGCTTCAGGTCGACTCGCTGCGTGAGGCCGATCTGAACGATCGCGCGTCGAGCGAGGCGGACTGGTCGCTCGAACTGCGCACCCGCGACCGCCAGCGCAAGCTGATCGCGAAGATCGATGCCGCGCTGCGTCGTATCGAGGATGGCGAATATGGCTATTGCGAAGTGACCGGCGAGCCGATCAGCCTCGGTCGGCTGGAGGCGCGGCCGATCGCGACGATGACGGTCGAGGCGCAGGAACGGCATGAGCGTGCCGAGAAAGTGTCGCGGGACGATTGACGCGGATCTTAACCTTTCATCAATCATTTTGACGCAACCGTCCGGATTGAACGAACGGGCGGGTTTCATGGGGCAGTCGAGACACAGCTTGGTTGACGAGCAAAAAGTCGCGGGTCAGCCCGACGAGCGCGGGCGCGGTGATGTCCATCTGTCGGCGCGGATGCGTGTTCATGCCGAGGATGCTGGCTTCCTGGTGCGCCTCCGCAACGTTTCCGCCGGCGGGTTGATGGCGGAACTGCCACACCCGCTACCACCAGACAGCGCGGTCGAGATCAAGCTCAACGGGCTTGGCTGGGTTGCCGGACGGGTCGTGTGGCAGACGGAGGGTCGTACGGGGATCGCGTTCGACAATCCGATCGATGTCACGATCGTTCAGCACGACAGCGATACGGCTTATTGAGGACGCGACCCGCCAGAAACGTACGTTTGAATGGTAGCCCCCCGGAATGGCCGCGGGGCGCCGCTTTTTATCTCAACGTCCGCATCCGGAATTAAGAAGCGGCATTGCCGAAACCCATCCGGAACGATCCGGCGGGTTCACAGCTCAATTCCCATTCGCCGATCGACGACGGGCGATGCGAAGGTCAGCGCCCGCCCGCTTCCAGCAGTCGTCGCGGCGCGGTCAGTTCCCAGCTTTGGGCAATCCGATCCTCTACCAACGTCCAATCGACATCGGGATCCAGTGCTAACGACGTCTCACCCGAGTCGTCACGCACCCGCAACGTCACCGGCGTTTCGCCCGAAAGCGTCGCAAACGATTTTCCGTCAACGATGAAGCTCACGCCGTCGCCGGTCGTGCGCTCTTCCGCCTCGGGCAGCAGCAGCGCAATCGCGCGGACCTGTTCCGATACCGTCATGAGCGAACGAATGCCTTCAGCGTCGCCGGGTACAGCCGATGTTCCTCGACCAACACTCGCGCCGCCAGACTGTCGGGCGTTTCACCGGGTAGGATCGGCACCTCCGCACGACCCAGCACCTCGCCGCCGTCCAATTCCTCGGTGACGACGTGCACCGAGCAGCCGCCCGCCGCGTCTCCCGCCGCGATCGCGCGCGCATGGGTATCGAGGCCCTTGTATTTCGGCAGCAACGACGGATGGATATTGATGATCCTTCCACGCCATCGCGCCACGAACGCGTCCGACAGCAGCCGCATATATCCCGCCAGCGCGATCCACTCCGCCCCCGCGTCGCGCAGGGCAGAGTCCAGCGCCTCCTCATACGCGGCCTTGCCGATCCCTTTCGGCGAAAGCGCGAAGCTTTCCAGCCCGTGCTCGCGTGCCCACGTCAGCCCGGCCGCTTCGGGGCGGTCGGAGGCGACCAGCACGATGCGATAGGCTTCGCCCTGCTCGCCGGCCAGCGCCTGCATGTTCGATCCGCGGCCGGAGATCAGCACCGCAACCTTGGCGGGAGACGTGCTCATTGGTGGTGCGTCGCCGTCCAGTCGGCGCGCGCGCTCCACGTCTCGGTGCTGCCCGTGACGGTGCAGCCACGGGTGCCCGCCTCGATCCGTCCGATCGTGTGGACGGTCTCGCCAGCCGCGCGCAGCGCCTCCGCCACCTCCTCGGCGGCGTCGGCACTGACGACCACCGCCATGCCGATCCCGCAGTTGAAGGTCCGCGCCATCTCCTCGGGCTCGATCGCGCCCTGCGCCTGCAGGAACGCCATCAGCCGTGGCTGCTCCCACGCATCGGCATCGACCTGCGCATGGACGCCATGCGGCAAGACGCGCGGTATATTCTCGAGCAATCCGCCGCCGGTGATGTGCGCCAGTCCCTTGATCTTGTGCGCCCGCAGCAGCGGCAACAGGCTGGCGACATAGATGCGCGTCGGCGCCATCAGAATGTCGATCAACAGCCGGTCCGCATCGAACAGGGCCGGGCGGTCGAGCTTCCAGCCCTTGTCGGTGGCGAGCCGCCGGACCAGCGAGAAGCCGTTCGAATGGACGCCCGACGAGGCAAGGCCGAGGATCACGTCCCCCGCGCCGATCGCCGTGCCGGTCAGCACGTCGCCACGCTCGACCGCGCCGACGCAGAAGCCCGCGAGGTCATAGTCGCCGGCCGCATACATGCCCGGCATCTCGGCGGTCTCGCCGCCGATCAGCGCGCACCCCGCGATCCGGCAACCTTCCGCGATCGAGGCGACGACGCTCTCCGCAACGGCGTTGTCGAGCTGGCCGGTCGCGTAATAATCGAGGAAGAACAACGGCTCGGCACCCTGCACGATCAGATCGTTGGCGCACATCGCGACCAGATCGATCCCGACCCCGGCGTGGCGGTCCCATTCGATCGCCAGCTTCAGCTTGGTGCCGACGCCGTCATTGGCTGCCACCAGCAGCGGATCGGTAAATCCCGCGGCCTTGAGGTCGAAGAAGCCGCCAAATCCGCCCAGATCGGCATCGGCGCCGGGGCGGCGGGTGGCGCGCGCCAGCGGCGCGATCGCGCGCACCAGCGCGTTGCCGGCCGCGATCGACACGCCAGCGCTCTCGTAGGTGTAGGCTTCGTTGCTCATGGTTGCCGACTAGGGTGCAAAATCGATCAGGACAAGATCGTGACGGGGTGGATCTTGGCACCAACATCCGGCCGCCCTTTCGGGGACACCCCTGAAAGGTTGCCGAACATCGTCGCTGGCTTGGGGGTGGCGTCGTCTCCCCACGGCTGCGCTCCTTGCCGCTGGCCTCTCCCGGGCGATTAGCACCTCGCCGGAATGAGTTCGGCGTCTGGCCACATCCTGCTTGGATTCCCTCGTCTGCTTCGCCAAAAGACGTCGCGATGCGCCATCGCCCTCCGATCGCCCTGGTCCTGACCGTTCTTGCCGCCGCGCTGGGTACGCGTGGCGTGCTCGCGCAGATCGATGGCGGAGATCGCGGAGTCGCGGCGGTCGACAGTTCCAACGACTTCGAGGTGGCCGGCGTCCGCGTCGACGTGTCCGGTCCCAATGCGGAGGCGGCGCGGCTGGCGGGCTGGCGCGAGGCGCAGCGCAAGGCCTACAGCTTGCTGTCGCAGCGGATGGGAGCGGGCGCAGGCGCGCTGCCCGACGGAACGCTCGACTCGATCGTGTCCAGCATCGTCGTCGAGAACGAGCAGATCGGTCCCAACCGTTATGTCGCGCGGCTGGGCGTGCTGTTCGATCGCGCGCGCACCGCCGGGCTGCTCGGCGTCTCCGCAGCGGTATCGCGGTCGTCGCCGTTCCTGGTGGTGCCGGTGCAATGGTCGACCGGGGTCGGGACCGTCTTCGAACAGCGCACCTTGTGGCAGGAAGCCTGGGCACGCTTCCGCACCGGCAGCAGCGCGATCGATTATGTCCGTCCGACCGGCACCGGGCCCGACTCGCTGCTCCTCACCGTTGGCCAGACGCAGCGTCCCGATCGTGGCTGGTGGCGGGCGCTGGTCGATCAATATGGTGCCAGCGACGTGTTGATGCCGACCGTTCAACTGTACCGGCAATGGCCCGGCGGCCCTGTTATCGGTGCTTTCGAGGCACGCTACGGTCCTGACCACCGTATTTTGCAGCGCTTTTCGTTACGGGTCGGCACCGCGGCGGGGATTCCCGCGCTGCTCGACGCGGGCGTGAAGCGGCTTGACGACGTATACCAGCGCGCGCTCCGCGAAGGATATCTCGGGCTGGATCCGGGGCTTAACCCAATCATGCCGGTGGTGGAGAAGCCCCCCGAAGAAGTGTCCGACGTTCTTGCAGGCGATCCGGCGTTGATCGCGCCATCACTTGCAGTGACAGTTCAATATGATAGCCCGGATGTTGGTGCCGTCACGGGAGCCGAGGCGACGCTGCGCGGCGTACCCGGCGTCGCCAGCGCCACCACCACCAGCCTTGCGCTCGGCGGGGTGTCGTCAATGAACGTCAGCTACGCCGGCCCGGTCGAGACCTTGCGTGCGGCGTTGGAAGCACGCGGCTGGCAAGTCATTGGAAACGGTACGACCTTGCGCATTCGGCGCGCGGCACCGACGCCAAGTCCCAGTACACGCGTCGGGACGGCGACATGAACCAGATCGCGCTGCCGCTTGGGTGGCCAGCGGAAGAACGGGGCGAGTTTCTGGTGGGCGAATCGAACGCACGCGCGGTTCGGATGCTTGAACATTGGGCGACGTGGCCGGTACGTACCGCGGTTCTCGCCGGACCGCCCAAATCTGGCCGATCACTGCTGGGCCGAATTTTTGCCGCGCGTTCCGGTGGTTCGGTCATCGACGATGCGGATCACGCCGCCGAAGACGCGCTGTTTCACGCCTGGAACCGCGCGCAGGAGGAGTCGCGGCCGCTTTTGTTGATCGCTGCCGCAACGATGCCGGACTGGCAGGTGTCCCTGCCCGATCTCCGTTCTCGCCTCGCGGCGAGCCCCACAGCGACGATCGGGCCGCCGGAGGAGACGTTGATCGCGGCATTGTTCGAGCACGGCTTCGCACGGCGGCATCTCGACGCGCGCGCCGATCTGATCACGTGGTTGACGGCGCGCACCGAACGTAGTCACACCGCCGTCATCGACACGATCGATAGGCTCGATCGTGCCGCGCTGGCAGGGCGCCGCCGGCTGACGATCCCGTTGGCGCGCGAGACCCTGGACCCGGAACAGGCGGCAAGGAACCGGAGCGACCTTTCATCATGACACGGCCCGTGAGTATCGCGCGCAAGGATGCCGAAGCGGCGCTGAAGCTGGACGACCCATTTCTTCAGCGTGACGGTAACCGCTACTTCAATCGCGAGCAATCCTGGCTCGCTTTCAATCGCCGCGTGCTGGAAGAAGCGTGCAACTCGGCCCATCCTCTGCTCGAACGGCTTCGCTTTCTCGCGATTTCCGGCGGGAACCTCGACGAGTTCTTCATGGTTCGCGTTGCCGGCTTGAAGGGTCAGCAACTCCAGGATGTCGAGGCGCGTTCTGCTGACGGCCTTACGCCCGGGCAGCAACTGGCGGCGATCGTCGAACAGGCCGACGCCTTGATGGCGAGCCAGCAGGCGGTGTGGCGCGATATCCGCCGCGACATGGACGAGGCTGGTATTTCCGTACTGGGCAGCAAATCACTCGAGTCGCTCGATGGAGAGCAGCGCGCGTGGCTCGATACGTATTTTCAAGAGCAACTGTTTCCGGTGATCACGCCGCAAGCGCTTGATCCCGCTCATCCATTTCCCTTTATGCCAAACAAGGGCATGGCGGTAATGTTCGATCTGGTGCGGCGATCGGACTCCGAGCCGATCCGTGAGTTGGTGATGCTTCCCGCCGCGATGCCCCGTTTCGTGCGCCTGCCGGGCAGTGATCGAGCATCATACGTCGCCGTCGAGTCTATCCTCAAGCGCTTCTCCCATTTGCTTTTTCCAGGATATGATGTGCTTGGCGCCGCCGAATTCCGGGTGCTTCGCGATAGTGATATCGAGATTGAGGAGGAGGCCGAGGATCTCGTCCGCTACTTCGCCAACGCCATCAAGCGGCGTCGGCGAGGACGCGTGATCCGCCTCGAACTGGAAACGGCTATGCCTGACCGGCTTGCGCAGGCGTTGCGCGAGGAGTTGGGCGGCAGCGGTACGATCGTGACCGAGACGGGCTCGTTTCTTGGAATTGGCGATCTCTCCCTTCTGGCGGACGAAGATCGGCCCGACCTGAAATTCGTCCCTTTTACACCGAGATTTCCGGAGCGAATTCGGGAGTTTGGAGGGGATTGTTTCGCTGCGATCCGAAGCAAGGACATCATTGTCCATCACCCGTACGAGACCTTCGATGTGGTGCTCGCATTCCTCAAACAGGCGGCAAACGACCCGGATGTCGTCGCTATCAAGCAGACATTGTATCGTGCGGGCAAGCAATCGGCCGTCATCAGCGCGCTGATCGCCGCCGCCGAGGCAGGCAAGTCAGTGACAGCGGTTGTCGAACTGAAAGCTCGCTTCGACGAGGAGCAGAACCTGCAATGGGCAAGCGCGCTTGAGCGCGCCGGCGTGCAGGTTGTCTATGGCTTCATTGAATGGAAGACGCACGCGAAGGTGGCGATGGTCGTCCGGCGCGAGAACGGCAAGTTTCGCACGTACTGCCATTTTGGTACCGGCAATTATCATCCGATCACGGCGAAGATCTACACGGATCTCAGCTTTTTCACGGCCAATCCTCGCATCGGACGTGATGCGGCGCGCATGTTCAATTACATCACCGGCTATGTCGAGCCGTCCGACATGGAGATGGTGGTGCTCAGCCCGCGCTCGCTGCGTGAGCGGTTGCTGGAGTGTATCGACGCCGAGATTGCGCATGTTCGTGCGGGACGTGCCGGTTCGATCTGGGCGAAGATGAATTCGCTGGTCGATCCAATCATTATCGAGAAACTCTACGAAGCGAGCTGCGCCGGGGTCGAGATCGACCTGATTGTTCGTGGAATTTGCTGCCTTCGCCCGAAAGTGCCGGGCATGTCTGATAATATCAGGGTCAAGTCGGTGGTCGGGCGTTTTCTCGAGCACAGCCGCATCGCGGCGTTCGGCAATGGCGCCGCGCTGCCTAATGACGGCGCCGTGGTCTACATATCCTCAGCCGACTGGATGCCTCGCAATTTTGACCGGCGCGTCGAATATCTGCTGCCGCTCGATAATGAAACGGTGCATGATCAGGTGCTCGATCAAGTCATGGTGGCCAATCTGATCGACAATGAACAGAGCTGGGAATTGGAGGCGGACGGTAGCTACGTTCGCGACACGCCTGGTGAGAAGCCGTTCAATCTGCATCGTTACTTCATGGTCAATCCGTCACTTTCGGGACGAGGGGCCGCTCTGGACGGCGACGAGGTGCCGGTGCTGTCGCTAAGGCGCAAGCGTTGAGGTGGCCCAAGCGCGTGGAGGAAGGCGTGGTCGCGACCATCCGTCCTGAGCCACGCTCGGCGATCATCGATATTGGCTCCAATTCCATCCGTCTGGTTGTCTATCAGGGCCCTCCACGGCTGCCGGCCATATTGTTCAACGAGAAGGTGCTGGCCGGCTTGGGCCGGAGCTTGGCGGAAAGCGGGTCGATCGACGAGCAGGCAATGGCGCTGGCGCGTACGGCGCTCAACCGCTTCGCCGCGTTGAGCCGTGAGATGGATGTCACCACATTGCGCACCGTGGCAACGGCAGCGGTTCGCGACGCCGACAACGGCGCCGCGCTGATCGCCGTCGCGGAGGCGGCAGGTCTGACGGTCGAAATTCTTCCCGGTGAAAGGGAAGCCGAGGCAGCGGGTTACGGCGTGCTGTCGGGCATCCCCGAAGCCGATGGTATTGTCGGCGACCTGGGTGGAGGTAGCCTTGAATTGGTGAGGGTGCGGGGTGGCCGCTTGCTCCAGCGCGCATCCTTTCCGCTTGGCGTGCTCCGGATCGCCGCGCTGCGTGAAAAGGGGCGGCTTGACCGGCAGGTTCGTGCCTTGCTGGACGAGAGCGGGTGGCTGGGGACGGGGAAGGGACTGCCCTTCTATCTGGTCGGCGGGTCGTGGCGCGCGATGGCGCGGCTGGACATGGAGGCCACGCGCTATCCGCTGCCGGTGATCCACCAATACGCGATGTCGCAGCAGACGATCGCCCGGCTCCGTCGCACGCTATCGCACGTCGGCAAGGCGCGGTTGAAGGATGTGCCTGGGCTATCGTCCGGGCGCATCCCGACGCTATCTGATGCTGCAGCCTTGCTTGCGGCGATGCTGAAGCATCTGCGGAGCAGCGGCACCATTGTCTCGGCCTATGGCTTGCGCGAGGGGCTACTCTACGAGCGTCTCTCACCTGAGCAGCGCGCCGCCGATCCGTTGATCGTTGCGACGCGCGACGAGGGGCGACGGAGCGGGCGCTTTCCGGAGCATGGAGATCTGCTCGACCGCTGGATTGCCCCGCTGTTCGGCGACGATCCTCATGCTGACGCGAGGCTGCGCATCGCGGCCTGTCATCTTGCCGATGTCGGCTGGCGCGCCAATCCCGATTTTCGTGCGGAGCGGGGGGTGGAAATCGCGCTCCACGGCAATTGGGTCGCGATCGATGCGCGGGGGCGCGCGCTGCTGGCGCAGGCGCTCTGGACAGCGCTGGGCGGAGCGATCGACAGCCCCGCGCCGCTGGCTGCGCTGGCTGGCGAGGCCAGCTTGCGCCGCGCGGCACAATGGGGGCTCGCCATCCGCCTAGGGCAGCGCCTGAGCGGCGGGCTTGCGGCGCCGTTGACCCGCTCGTCGGTCAGCGCTCAGCATGGTTCCCTCAGGCTCGATCCAGGCGACCCCGCGCTTTATGGCGAAACCGTACAGAAACGCCATCGGGCCCTCGCCGCGCTGATGGGGTTACAGGCCGAGCTGGCCTGAGATAGAGCCGACACCGGTGGCGAACATGACCGAACAGTCATGTTGCGGATAGGTGGTTGCGAAGCCGCGCGGGGCAGAAGCGCAGCATGGGCGATCTTTCTCATCTCGACCGACAACCGCGTGACGTTACTGATCGGCATCGCTCACAGTCGGCGCTTGATGAGCGTGTCTGTCGACTGATCTGCCCCATGGCGGCGGCGATGGTCGGCGTATGCCTGACCGGAATTGGCCTCCTCCACGTCGGTATCGCTTGGGGGAAGCGGGCCAGCTTTGCCGACGATCTGCTTGCGGTCGATTCGCTGATCTTCCTGATTGCGATGCTTGCCTCGTATTTGGCGGTGCGAACGCCCGATGCGCGACGGCGAACGTGGTTGCACCGACTCGAGCAAGTAGCGGATGCGACATTCATTCTCGCGATGTTGCTGCTCACCGCCGCCTGTTTCGTCATCACCTATGCCGTGAGTGCCTGATATGCTGAAGAAGCGTGCGAACTGGTTCGCGATCGGCGCCGGCTTGCTCACCGCGGTGGCGCTACTCGTCGTGGGTGGCGTCGGCTACCTCGGCTACTTCGGCGGCCCGATCCTGCGGGTTTCCCCGGCGATCGCGCGAACATCGCCGGCGGCGCGCGGCACGCAGATCCTGTTTTTGTCCGGCGACATGGGGCTGAATGCCGGCATGGGCCCGCGGCTGGTGACCGCGTTGAACGAAGATGGACTACCCGTTCTGGGGTTCAACTCGCTCACTGCTTTTGGCACGCGTCGCACGCCGACCGAGGCGGCAGCGATCGTTGCGGCGTCGATCGCGCGCGCAGAGCGTACGCCTGGTACGACCCGGGTGGTGTTGATCGGTCAATCGTTCGGCGCGGACATGCTGCAATATGCGAGCGCGCATTTGCCGAGCGGTTTGCGCCCGGCTGTCGCGCAAATCATTTTGCTCGTCCCAGGCAATACGTTGCTTTTCAAGGCAAGCCCCGGAGGCGTGCTGGATGGTGCACCCGATGCACCAGCCCTGCCCAGCGCGCGACGTATCGATTGGGCGCCGCTCACCTGCATTCAGGGAGAAGGGGAGCCTGCCAGTCTGTGCCCCTTGCTGCATGGCGCAAACGTCCGACGCGTCGCGCTGCCGGGCGGCCATTTCATGAACTACGACGTGCCGCTGATCGCACGGACGCTGCGCGCCGCGATCACCAACGGTCGCTGATCCGTCATCTTCATTACGGATAGTTCAGCCGTCGTCGACGTGCCCGCAATCAAGGGCAGCCTATGATCGGCGGATTACAGGGGATCACACATGTTCGCTTTTCGCCTCCCCGCGGCGGTTGCCGCGCTCATGACGGTCATTGCCACGCCCGCCGTCGCACAACCGGGAAATGCCGCCTCTTCAACGATCTACGGCACATGGATGAACCCATACAAGAGCGTTGCGGTCCGTACCGGACCCTGTGGCGATCGATTGTGCGGCTGGATCGTCTGGGCGAACGAGGAAGCGCAGACTGATGCGCGCGACGGCGGAACGCCCAAGCTCATCGGGACGGCGCTCCTGGAAAATTACCGTGTCGAGAAGCCGGGATCGTGGTCGGGCACCGTGTTCGTGCCCGACATGAATCGGCGCTTCTATTCGATCATTCAACAGGTTGGGCCGGATCAGATGAAGGTGAAGGGCTGTATCCTCGGCGGCCTGCTCTGCAAGTCGCAGTTATGGCACCGGATTGCGGACGTTCCTCATGCATGAGGCGAAGGAGTGGCTGGCGCGGCATCGCACCGCCCTGTCGCTCGTGACCGTATTGGTGCTGATCGGGCTTGGCTTCGCCGCGATGCAGCAGCTCACGCGCGAGCTGCATTTCTCGCACATTCGCGCGGCGCTACATGGCTTGTCCGCGTGGCAGATCGCGGCGTCCCTTTGCTTTACCGCGTTCAGCTATCTCACGCTGACCGGTTACGACGTTCTCGCGCTCCGGATTATCGGTCGCCCCTTGCCATGGAGGGTTGCGGCGTTGGCGTCTTTCACCAGCTACACGCTCAGCCACAATCTCGGTCTGTCATTGCTGACGGGCGGATCGGCGCGATATCGCATCTATACCGCCGCCGGTCTCGACGGACCGGATGTCGCGCGCGTGATTGGCATCGCCAGCGCAACCTTCTGGAGCGGGGTGGTCACGGTCGCGTCAGTCGCGCTGCTGGCACGCGATGGCCCGATTGATCTTGCGGGCTTCACGATTCCCGCTGCGGTATCGCACGGGATCGCGGCAAGTGCTCTCGTGCTGATCATTGCCGGTCTCATGCTGTGCGGCAATGCCCGCGGCCCGTTGCGGCTGTGGCGACTGAGTGTCCCGCTGCCCACGGTGCCGCAGGCTTTGGCGCAGATCGCGCTGGCGGTGCTCGACACCGGCACGGCCGCAGCGGCGCTGTTTGTGCTCGTCCATGGTGCCGAGCCGTCGCTGCTGCCTGCGTTCATCCTCGCCTATGCCCTTGGCATCGTCGCGGCGGTCCTCGCGCACGTGCCGGGCGGTATCGGCGTGTTCGAGGCGGTCGTACTCGCAGTGTTGCCCGGCGACCGCTCGGTCGCCTTCGCGGCGTTGATCGCCTATCGCGTCATCTACTATCTGGTGCCGCTGGCTGTCGCCGTCGCGATCCTCGCGTGGCGTGAAGGATTGCGACGGCGCCACCTGCTCAACCATCCGCTATCGTCGCGATTGCTGCGGGACGGGCGGGCGGTTGCCAATGGGATCGCGCCCCTCGCACTCTCCGCCGCGACCTTCATGGGCGGCGCAATGCTGCTCCTGTCGGGCTCGTTGCCGTCGCTTCATGCGCGCATGGGGGCGTTGGCATCAATCGTGCCGTTGCCGTTCATCGAGGCGAGCCATATCGCTGGCAGCCTTGTCGGCACCGGGCTGCTGTTGCTCGCGCCCGGCCTCTATCGACGGCTTGACGGTGCCTTCGTCGCGACGCGGGCGCTGTTGCTGGTGGGCGCGGCCTTCTCGCTGGCCAAGGGCATCGACTACGAAGAGGCGATTGTGTGTCTAACGCTGGCCGTGATGCTGCAATGGACACGCGGAGCCTTCTATCGACGCACCGCGCTGACCCAAATCCGCTGGTCGGCGGGCTGGTTGTCGGCGGTTCTGGTCGTGTTGGCCGCTGCGGTGTGGATCGGACTCTTCGCCTATCGTCGTGTCCCCTACGAAGACGATTTGTGGTGGCGTTTCGCATTGAAGGGCGATGCGCCTCGCTTCCTGCGCGGTACGTTGGCCGCGACGGTGGCGCTCAGCGCGGCGCTGGTTTGGCGCTGGATGCAGCCGCCCGGCGCACCCGAGCCGCGGGCGATCGATCCGGCGGCCCGCGCCCACGTGCTCGGCCTCGCCGACCGCACCGACGCGATGCTCGCGATGATCGACGACAAGCGGTTGCTCTTTGCTGAGTCCGGCGCGGCGATGCTGATGTATCAAGTGCGTGGCGCGAGCTGGATCGTAATGGGCGATCCGGTCGGTTCCAGCGACGACTGGCCGGAATTGCTGTGGCGGATTCGCGACAAGGCCGATCAGGCGCAGGGTCGATTGATGCTGTACCAGGTGACAGGGCCGGTGCTGGAGCTGGCGATCGGCATGGGGCTTCACGTCATCAAATATGGCGAGGAAGCGATCGTCGACCTGCCCAATTTCACGCTGGAAACGCCGCGCCTGCGATCGGTGCGCAAGGCGGAGCGGGCGGCGGCCCGGCGGGGACTCACGTTCCGGATCGTTCCTGCTGCGGCGGTCCCGGTGGTGGTCGACGAGCTAGCGGAGATTTCGGACGAATGGATGCGCGCCAAGGGGCATGCTGAAAAGAGCTTCAGTCTCGGCCATTTCAGCCGCGACTACATGCAGCGCTTCGACGTGGCGCTGGTGATGGATGGTGAGCGGATCGCCGCTTTCGCCAATCTGTGGCTGACCCAGAACCAGGCCGAGGCGTCAGTCGACCTAATGCGGCACCGTGACGATGCCCCGCATGGCACGATGGACTTCCTGTTTGTCAATATCCTGCAATGGGCCAAGGACCGTGGCTATCAGCGCTTCTCACTTGGCATTGCGCCGCTGTCCGGCATTTCGGGGCGGCGGCTGGCGCCGGCCTGGGCGCGCGCGGCATCACTGATCTTCAATCACGGAGAGCGCTTCTACGGCTTCCGCGGACTGCGTAGCTACAAGGAAAAATTCGCCCCCCGCTGGGAGCCGCGCTACATCGCCGGACCAAAGGGGATTGGGATGATCCGCAGCTTGCGGGACTTGTCGCGACTGATCGGGCACGCACCCGCCGCGTCGTGATCGACAGCGGCGAGCGCGTGGACTTCCTGTATCAGCTTTTCTTGGCGGTAAGATGTGCGCTGAGAAACTTGTTCATCTCGAACATGCTGGCGGACTTCTTGCCGAAGATTTTCTCCAGCTTGTCGTCCGCGTTGATCTGGCGACGGTCCTTGGCGTCCTGCAGATCGTGCTTCTTGATGTATTCCCACACCTTGCTCACGACCTCGCTACGCGGCAGGTCGTTCTTGCCGACGATTTCGGCCAGATCGGCCGAGGGGGTGACGGGCGCGGTGATCCCGCCGCGTGCGCCGCCGGCGGGCTTGCCGGTCGATTTGACCTTCTTCTCCGCGGCCTTGGTTTCGTCCTTGCCGCGTTTTTCCGCCGACTTCGCCATGTTAAGCTCCCTTCCTGAATTACTCTTGGATGGCGCAACACCCGGGTGCGGCGCAAGTTCATCCTGATTACGTCTTATCAGTGGTTTTGGCCCTCTGCACAAGGAAGCACGAGACGGAAGGTCGCGGCGACGGCTCCGGCGGGCGCGAGGGCTGTGCAACGAAGCTTTTTGGACCATGTCCGACCCCGGGATGTTCAGCCTTCCATGCTCACCTAGGCGGCCGGTCCGCCAGGTAATCAGGTGTCGGTGAGTTCGGCCCAGATCGGCAGATGGTCTGAGGCGATCCGGGCGGCAGGGGATTGATGAACCCCGCAGGCGTCGATCCGCAACTCGGGTGAAACCATGATACGGTCGAGGCGGGCAATCGGACGTCGCGCGTGAAAACTCGCGCCGGTATCCGCAAACCGGAACGATGAGCCGAAGTCGCGCAGGCATCCTGCGGCTCGGCTCCATTCGTTGAGGTCACCCATCATTACAGTCGGCATCGAGCGGACACTGGATGCGACATGCGACAGAATGGCCGCCGCCTGACGACGACGCCATAACCCCGACAGGTCGAGATGCATGCCGACAATGCGTACCGAGACACCACCAAGCGCGATCTCCGCCGAGACGGCACCGCGGGGTTCCAGCGCAGGCAAGTGCAATTGCTCACAGTCGAGAATACGCGCCGACTTGCGAACAAGGATTGCGTTTCCATGCCATCCCATGCTGGCGGCACGCGTCCCCAGCCCAACAGCCTGCCAGTCGCTGTGCTCCTCCAGCAGATGCGGAGTCAAAACAGCGGCGCGCTGCCCGAACCGGCGATCCGCCTCCTGCAATGCGACGAGGTCCGCGTCGATCTCGCGCAGCACCTGAAGGACCCTTTCCGGGCTGCGACGACGATCGGTGCCGATCGCCTTGCGAATATTGTAGCTGGCGACTTTCAACCTCATTGCCGGCGAAACGACTGAACGGGGCGTGGGTTGCAGGGCAAAGCATGCAAACGAGGATCGTTGGCGACTTAACCGCCGAGGAGGGGTAAAAGCAACGCGGCGAATTGCTTGGTCATTACAATGCATGACCTAAGTTTATGTGATGCGGGGGAAGTAATGATTCGTGCTACGGCGCGGGCGTGGTGGGTCGCGATGGTCAACGGCGTCGCATCGGTGTTGCCGGATGATCCGTTCAGCTCGAGGATCAGGGCGTACGTCTATTACCCGTTAGCCTTTAGCTTTGGAAAAAGGCCGACAATCAAGGGCGGTGGGCGGGTGAATGGCTATGGATTGCGGATCGGCAATCGCGTTTTCATCAATCGCAGCTGCTTTTTCGACCTGTCCGCGCCAGTCGTGCTCGGGGATGACGTGGTGGTGGGCCACCATACCGCCTTCGTCACAGCCGATCACGAGATTGGACCGCCAACACGCCGCGCGGGTGCGCTGAAGCGCGCACCGATTATCGTGGAAGACGGGGTGTGGATCGGTTGCCGCTGCGTGATCCTCCCGGGAGTCACAATCGGCAGAGGCAGTGTCGTCGCAGCGGGATCGCTCGTGCGCAAGGATGTGCCGCCACACAGCAGGGTTGCAGGGGTTCCGGCGGCGGAAATAGGCCAGAACGGTGAGATGGGACTCAACGGTCAGGTCGATGTGGATGACGGTGGTGCCGGTTGCAGGAATCGAACCCGCGACCTTCGGTTTACAAAACCGCTGCTCTACCAGCTGAGCTAAACCGGCCAGCCGTCACGCTCTCCATGCGTCAGCGAACGCCGAACGTCCAGCCCTCTGTCGCGGCGACGGCAGGTGTCATTGCTGCGGGTTGCCATAAGGCAGGATCACCAACAACGTGGCGCATCCATGCGGCGGTCATCAGTGCGTCGGTTGCATGATCGGTGTAGGCGGCGAGCGGTGCGTGGGGAGCGCTGCCTAGCATACGCAGGGCAGCGTCGAGTGATGCGCCGTCCCGCACCTTGCTGCGTCCGGCACGCAATCCCGTCGCTCGCGCCGCGATGGCAGTGTAGATTTCGACAACCATTGCGCCGGCTTCGGGGACCGGATCGAACGGCCAGACCGGAATACGGCCATCAAGGCGGTGAAGCAGGCGCATGCCGGCGAAACTCGCCTTGGAGACCTGTGCTGCTCCGATCGCATCGTAAACCGTCGACGGCTTAGTCGTACCATCGCCGTGCTGCTCGCAGACGCGCCAGTGCAAAAAGTCACGCTTCGCACCGTCATTTGCACCGAGATAGAAATGGGTGCCGCGTCGAGCCTCCACGAAATCAGCGGCGCCCAGATCACAACCGGCGGATCGTGCGTCGACATAGGCCCAGAGGCTTCTGGCATCGGCGGTGTCGGTCTCGCCGGGAAGATGCGCGCCGCGCGCAACGAACGGAGCAGCGAAGCTGAAGTCGAAACCGACGAGGACGGGCTCCGAGTCTTGCGCGAGCAGCCAGTCGAGCACCTCGGTGCGCGACCAGGCGGTGCCCGTGGGTGGGGCGACCAGAACCGGCGAGGCGGTGCCGGCGCTGCAACAGGCGACCGCAATTCCCTTGTGGCGTCCGCCGCGGGCGCCAGACCAGTCGATCGCCGCGAAGCGGGTGAAACGGTCGGGCGTGATCAAGGAGCGGCAATCACGTCGGCAGTGAAGCGCGCCACGTCGAAACGGGCTGCGCCGGGATCCTCGCCACGTCGGACGACAACCAGACGGTGCGCGGGGACCACCATGACATATTGGCCGCGATTCCCTTGGGCGGAATAGCTGCCGGCCGGCAGGCCCTGTGCCGGGCCGAACAGCCAGATCGACGCGCCATAGCCTTCGCTTCGCTCCGGCTGCGGGGCCTTCGCGGTGGTCATGTAGCGCATCCAGCCCGCCGGAAGCAGGCGACGACCCTGCCAGATACCGTCCTGCAACCAGAACTGGCCAAGCCGGGCGAGATCTCGAGCGGTCGTCCACATGTCGCTGGAGGCGATGAAATCATCTTGCCAGTCGCTCTGGGCTACGGTGTGGCGCATGCCAAGTGCGGTAAAAAGCCGCTGCGGCAATGCACGGTAGCGCACATCGCCAAGGGTGGCTCGCAGCGACTGTGCCGCCAGCAAAATATCGTTGTTCGCGTAGCGGAACCGCTCGCCCGGTCGCGAGGAAAGCGGCCAGGCTGGTACCTGTTCTCTGACGGTGGTGCCGCCGAAGTAGATCGCGTCGGTGCGATTGCCGGCGGTGTCACTGTGCAAACCCGACGACATCCGCAACAGATGATCGAGCGTGATACGGCCGCGCGGATCGGCACCGTATCGACTCCTCCATTGAGGAATGTCGGCGGGCCGGTTCGGATCGACACCGCTCATGCCGACCAGCGTGCCGGTAATACTCTTGGCGACGGACCAGGTGCGATTGGCGACAAACGGGCCGAAACCGTCGCGATAGCGTTCGGCGATCACGCTGCCGTCACGGACCACAACCACCCCGAGGGTGTCAGTGCCGCCGCCATACGTGCTGCCAAAGGCACGCTCTACGACGCGCTCCAGCGCCGCCGAGGGGCGTGGCGCTAATCCACCGTCGCCCATTGGCCATGCACGTGGATCGGGACCAGCGGGCGGGGCAGGGGGAATACGATCGCTACTCAGCGGCGGTGCGCCGATCGGCGCCAGCGTGCAGCCACGGCCCTTGCGCCATGTCGCATGACGTGGCTGGAGTTGCCGGTCGAACGCGACGCTGACAAGCCCCCGCCGCCGGTCGATACGGGCAGTGAGCGTGGGAACGATACCTTCATACTCGGGATAGATGCCCTTGAGTTCGACAGCCTCCACCTGTCGCTCGCTGCGGCCGGCGTTGAAGATGCCGCCACACAGGAAGGCCGCCTTGTAACCGGCAGCCACGGCGCGCACCCAGTTGGCGCGATCATCGGCGCGCACCGACTGCGGCGACTGGGCCAGTGCCGGCGCAGATGACAGGATCAAGGCGGAAAGCAGGAGAACGCGACGCATGCCAGCGTTCTTCCCATTCCAAGCCACGCACGGCAATGCGGGAATGGGTGCCTCGCGGCTCCGGCGCACGCGCCGAAGCCGCCTGCCGGTCATTGAACGGGGGCCGCGACCCGGCCGGTCCGCTCAAGTTTGCCCCAGCCGACCACCATGCCGCGCACCGCAGATGAAATGGCGCGGATCACCACGCCGTACATGATCTGGCGATAGACCAGCCGTTGCGCGATCAGCAGGAAAGCGGGGTAGCGCTCCTTGCGGCCGTCGAGGCGGAAGGCGATCCAGCCGCACAGCACCTCGACCGCGGTAAAGGCCAGCCAGTAAAGTCCCATCTTGCTGACGTCCCCGCTGGTCTGCGCCCAGCCGTGCTGGTGGATACGCAGCGCTGTTCCCACGATCGACAACACCAGGGTCAAGTCGATCAACGGCGAGATGGCGGCGAACAGGATCTGGAACAGCCAAGCCTGCGGCAAGCCGACCAGCGCCAGCCCGGAAGGCTTGCGCTTGCGCAGGATAGCGCGATGCTTCCACAGGCATTGCAGCGTCCCGAACGCCCAGCGGTAGCGTTGCTTGGCGAGTGCACGGAAGGTTTCGGGAGCCTCCGTCCAGGCCACCGCGCGCGGATCGTAGGTGACCCGCCACCCGGCACGCTGGATCGCAATCGTAAGATCCTGATCTTCGGCGAGCGTGTCTTCGGGGTAGCCGCCGACGGCGTCGAGCGCCGCGCGCCGCCATGCGCCGACCGCACCCGGCACCACCGTCATCGCATCGAAGCCGGCCAGCGCGCGACGTTCGAGGTTCTGCGCGGTGATATATTCGATGGCCTGCCAACGAGTTACGAGATTGACGCGATTGCCGACCCGCGCGTCGCCGGCCACCGCGCCAAGCCTCGGGTCCGCGAACCAGCGGACCAGGCGCGTGATCGTCTCGGGCTCGAACTGCGTATCCGCGTCGAGCGCGATCACGACCTCGCCGGTAGCCTGAAGAAGTGCGCGATTAAGCGCCGCCGCCTTGCCGCCGTTCTGTAGCGTCAGCAGCGTGACGCGCGGATCGTCGGCGAATGCGGCTGACACGGCCGCGCTGGTGCCGTCGCGCGAACCATCGTCAGCGACGATGACCTGCAGGTCGGGATAGTCGCTCAACAGCACGCGCGCTACCGAACTGGCGATCACCCGCTCCTCGTTGAAGGCCGGAATGATGACCGAGACGGTAGGCCGGTAGACGGGTGGTTCGCCGCGACGACGTCGGCTCTGGACCCAGGCGAGCGCCGCCATCAGGACCGCGCGCGCCATCCCAAGCCCGATCGCCAGATACGAAAGCCACCCAATCAGCGCGACGATCCCCGCGAGCACCACGAACATCGCCACGTCGGTGCGGACGGCGAGCAGGTCGCGCCCCTCGACTTTCGGCATTGCCTGCGCTTGGTTGAGTCCGGCCAATTGTGACACGGTGACGAAGCGATAGCCTTCGCCCTTCAGCGTGCTGATGATCCGAGGGAGCGCGGCGACGGTTTCCGATCGGTCGCCTCCGCCGTCATGAAGCAGGATGATGTTGCCCGAACTGGTCGACGTGGCATTGTGCACCTGATCGAGCACTTGTTCGACGACTGTATCGGTGCCGGGGCGTGCCCAGTCGTCGGGATCGACGTGCAGCCCCGTGACCGTGTAGCCGAGATTTTGCGCGATCAGCGCCGGCCCGAGTTCGTCCGTCGTGGTCGGTTCAGCGTCACCGAAATAGGGTGCGCGGAACAGCGTCATGCGACGCCCCGTATATGCCTCCACCAACCGCTGTGTGGTGTTGATCTCCAGCTGTGCCTGCCGATCCGAGACCGCCGCCAGATTTGGATGGCTGTAGGTGTGGTTGCCGATCTCGCCGCCGTCCGCGATGATGCGGTTGAGGAGGCCCGGCTCCTGAAGGGCATTTTGGCCAATGACGAAGAAGGTGCCGGGGATTTCAGCCTGTTCAAGCTCTTTAAGGATCTTCGGCGTCCAGGTCGGGTCGGGGCCATCGTCGAAGGTGAGCGCCAGCATCTTCGGATCTTGCGCACCGGTTCGGCGAACGACGAACGGGGTGGGCAAGGCCACATAATGTTCATCGGTGATGATGCCGTTCCGGTCATGCGTCACTTGGCGCACGCCCGGGGTCGGCGTCGCGGTGATGCGCAGGATCTCGCCGCTGCCCTCAACGTCGGCGTTCAGCAAGGCGCGCGGCGCGGACAGGTCGGGCTTTCCGCCGGTCCGCCAGGCGGTGAGGTCGGCCCAGAAGCCCGGATCCTCACTACCCAATCGCCACAAGGCGACATCGTCGATGCCAAGGTGCTTGAGCGCGACGAGTTCATTCCAGCTCGTCGCGGCGTCGAGCATCCAGATGGTATGGCGCTGCCCGTCTTCGTCATAGGCGAACCCCGCGTTCCCGGCGTTCCGATCGAACATGACCGGCGCCTGGCTGTCGTGCGCGGCGAGCCAGGCGTCCTCGATCGACAACGCATCGGTGTCGTCGCCGTGCCAGTCATAACCGTAGCTGCCGAGCGCCACGACCAGCTTGTCGCGACCGACGGTGCGGATCGCTTTGGCGACCTGATCGACGAACCACGCCTGACCGGCGATCGGGCCGGGGGTGCCGCCCTCCCAATGCTGGTCGTAAGCCATGAAGATTAGCCGATCGGAGACGCGCGCAAGCGCGGCGAGTGGCCAGGCATCGTCTTCGGCCGGCACCGTCACGGCGAGCTGTGCGCCCTTGGGCATTGCGGCCCGCACCTGCCGAAGGAAGCGCTGATAATCGCTCATCGATTGGGCGGGCAGTGTCTCGAAGTCCATGACCAGCCCGGCGCGACGGGTCATCGTGACATAGCGGCCGAGCTTGCGCGCGAACGCGTCCGCGGCGCGTGGGTCGTGCAGCAACGCCGCGGCGCCTGCGCCATCCCAGTCGCGATCGCCAAAGTTCTGCACCATCGGCAACACCTTCGGGGGATGCTTCATTGCAGCGATCATGCGGTCGAAGGCGGGATCAGGCACGAGATCGACCTTGTGCGATGGCCCCGACACGCTGATCGTTGCGGGGACGACCCAATCGAGGCTGGCGCTGTGCCGGCGCAGCGACGCGATGCTGGCGTCGTCGCCGGGAACGTAGAAACCGATCGAAAGCGGGGAGTGCGGATCGGCGGCGGCCGGCCGATGCGGCAGCCATCCGGCGATGCCACGACCGAGCGACTTTTCCATCCTCAATGCGGCAGCGCGCGGCTGCGGCAACGGCAAGGCCAGATCGCGTCCGCGAGGAACCCGGATCAGCGTGAGCGCGAAGACCGCAGAGCTGATGACGATGAGCACCAGCAGCGCCGCCAGCACCCGCTTCGACAAACGGCTGCGCCGGCCGGTGGGGTCAAAAAAAATCGGCAGGGTCATGGCTCAGCGGGCTCCCCGCGTCGCCGCGACGACGGTGTTCACGATCACGAATCAACTCCCGACGGGCAGATTGCCCAAGGATCGGGGGTATAGATGCCGATCAATGGAGATAGCGTGATGGGCAAATTACCTTTCGGTCATCCGCGTTCATGACCGATCGGTCATGAACGGCTCATCTTGCGTCGAGTCACAAACGGTTAGGGGTTGCCGTCGGAGGTTCATGTCATGTCAACCATGCCGCCCCGGCAGCATCAGATGCGCGACGGTTTTGCTACGGCAGTCGATCCCGATCTGCGGGCGGTCGGCTTGTTGGCGCTGCTCGTGATCCTTGCCGCCATAATAGGTGGTCTGTTCTGGTCCCGCTCGCTCGGAACGCACGCGGGCGGTCCGCGCGGGAGCGAGCGGATCGGCGCCACGCTGGCGCCTTTCGGAGGTGCCGCGGTAGTGGTCGACAGCGTTCGCGCGACTGGTGCCGCGCGACGGGGCGGGTTGCTGGTGGGCGACGTGATCGAGACCGTCGGCGGTACGCCGGTCCCCGACGTAGAGGCCGCGGATCACGCTTTGCTCGGGCAAAGTCTCGACATTCGTGTCCGTCGCGGCAAGAGAGAGGTCGACCTGCATCTGGACGCAGGCGGGGGAGACGGGCGTGGCCAACAAGGTCCTGCTGATCGAGGATGATGACGCCACCGCCGACTTCGTCGCGCGCGGGCTGACCGAAGAAGGATTCGTTGTCGATCGCGCGGCAAACGGACGCGATGGCCTGTTCCACGCGACCGACGGCACGTACGATTGCATCGTGCTCGACCGTATGTTGCCCGGCATCGACGGCATGGGCGTTCTTGGTGCGGTGCGGGCTGCCGGGATCGATACGCCGGTGATCGTTCTGTCGGCACTTGGCGCCGCGGACGATCGCATTCACGGCCTGACCAACGGGGCCGACGATTACCTCACCAAGCCTTTCGCGTTCGTTGAGTTGCTTGCGCGCATCCGGCTGCTGATCCGGCGCGGGGGTGCGGCCAAGGCGGTCGAAACGGTGCTGCGCTGCGGTGATCTTGAAATGGACCTGCTTGCCCGACGCACCAAACGCGCCGGCAAGGCCATTGACCTGCAGCCGCGTGAGTTCCGGCTGCTCGAATTCATGCTGCGTCATGTTGATCAGGTCGTGACTCGCACGATGCTGCTGGAAGGGGTCTGGGACTATCACTTTGATCCCGGAACGAACGTGATCGACGTGCATCTCAGCCGCTTGCGGAAAAAGGTGGACGACGGCTTCGACCGGCCGCTGCTGCATACCGTGCGAGGGGCAGGGTACCGGCTCGGTCTCGATCCGTAAGGTCGGTCGCTCACGATGTTGCGCTCCGCAACCTTCCGCTTCGCCGCGCTGGTGTTTCTACTGCAGATGGTCAGTGCCGCAGCGTTGATCGTGACGATCGGTATGGCGGTTCGCCGACAGCTGCAGGTCGACGCGCAGCGCACCGTGGCGGTGCTTAGAGACGATCTGCGTGCCAGTTACGCGGCCGGCGGAGCCGGGGGTTTACGTCGCGAGGTGGCGCTGCGCACCGGGCAATTGATTACGCCGGGAACGGTGTTGTTGCTCGTCGACCGAAATGGCGCGCGACTGGCAGGCAATCTTGACGCCTGGCCGCCGAGTGTCGTTCGCGACGGTCTTGCAACCGATGTGACGCTGTATAGGTCTGGGTTGACCATCGCCGAGCCAATGCACGTCGAGGCAAATCGTCTCCCGGGTGGCGAACGATTATTGGTCGGGACCATCGTCGCCGGCGAGCTGCGCGCGATGCGGATGCTGGAACAGGTGAGCGGCGTGGCGCTGCCGTTGGCGCTGATCTTCGCGGCACTGGCGGCGTGGATCGCCGCACGCACGATCGTTGCGCGTCTTGAGGAGCCGCTCGCGGCGCTAAACGCGGTGGCAGCGGGCGATCTGGGGGCGCGCGTGCCCGCCGACGGATCGCGTGACGCGCTGGCGACGCTCGGTGTGGCGATCAACGGTGCGCTTGAGCGTGTCGAGACGTTGATGGGCGAATTGCGCATGGCCACCGACGGCTTGGCGCATGATCTGAAGTCGCCGCTGACGCGCCTGCGGGTGGTGCTCGAGCGGGCGGCCGTCCGGGTTCGTGATCCGGCGGCGGTCGAGTCCCTCGACCGCGCGCTGGCGGAGGCCGATCGGCTGTTCGCGCTCGTGCAGACCGCGCTTAGCATAACTCGGGCTGAGGCGGGGATCGGGCGCGAATATTTCACCATTGTCGACTTGGCAGCCGAGCTGGAGGCCATCTGCGAAATGTATGCGCCGCTTGCGGAGGATCAGGGCCGCAGCCTGTCGGTCAACGTCGGGCGCACCTGCCTTGTATCGGTGCACCGCGAACTGCTGGCGCAGGCGCTCGGCAACATTATCGACAATTCACTGAAATACGGCGCGGGACCGATCACGCTCGCCCTACGGTCCGACGATACGTCGGTTGCGCTGACGATCGCTGATCGTGGCACGGGTATACCGCGAGCACGGCACGAGGATGCACTTCGGCGCTTCGGCCGCTTGGATGATGCGCGGCAAGGCGGCGGGGCGGGGTTAGGCCTTTCGCTTGCGGCTGCGGTGGCGCGGCTTCACGACGGGGTGTTAGTTCTTGCAGATGCCGCGCCGGGGCTGTCGGTCACGATCACTTTCCCGCAGTCTTGACCGAGCGCGAACTCAGGCAAGGCCGATTTTTTTGGCTGATCAGTTCGCGTCTCGGTGCAGCCGGTGAGCAAGAGGGAAATCGAGCACCTTGCCGCCGTGCCAGCCACGTAGAGGCCTTCGCGTGCAGGGGCAGTTTGAGGCGCCTATAAAGCCCGGCAGCTTTCGTCGTTCCACTTTTTTGACAAAAACTGCAAAAAAGGGCTTTACGCGCTCAGGCGCCTCCCCTAGATGGGTGTCACCGCAGCGGCGGACTGGTTCTTCCGGTTCTGGATCGCCGCGGTGATCGCAAGGATAGGCGCTGGCCTCAGCTACCGAAAGGTAGGCGTGAGGGTGGCGCCGGTTTTTGCCGCTCTTTGACATTGTAGGTAAGATGAAGGGACATGTGGGCGGCGGCTCTGCGGGTTCTGTGCATTCAAGGTGCATGGGGTTCGTCAGAAGTTAAG